>NZ_AP031322.1:1284830-2569661 GCF_041154675.1 Sulfurisphaera javensis | reverse complement strand
TGAAAGAAATAGATAATCATAAAGTCGCTTGCTATAACTATTAATTATGAGACTTTTACTTATTGCGTTTATTTTTCTTATTTTAGGAATACTGGCAATTTCATTTGCCTTATACTTCTCCTCAATCCCCGCTTATACAAACTCTTACTCTTTCACATTAACTGATTTATCTGGAAAAACAATACCTATACCAAAAATGAGTGGTGAAATCTATATCACTGGACATACAAATTCTTCTGTAAAGATAGAGTTAGTAAAGGAAATTGTATTAGTTAAATCTCAAAACATCACTGGAACATTTAACATTAAGGCAAATGATGAAGGGATAAACGAAATAATTCTAATAAACGGTGTGTATCCCTCAAAAGTAGATTTTACAGTTGAGATCTACAATACTGAAATTCTCCCTATTGGTGAAGTTGTCGCTGGTATCTTCATAGTAATATCTTTAATCTTATTTGGATATTCAAGAGTGAAATGAAAAAGAAAATAGGTTTTTCAGTCTTTCCAGGTTGGAAGGAAATAAAAGATGAGCAACTAAAAATTATCAGAATTGCTAAAAATTATGGTTTCTCAGAAATATTCTTTGGTATTGGACCAGGAACCCACTGGAAAACTTCGATTATAGAATCTTATACAATAGCTCAAGAGTTCTTAAAAGAGAGTGAGGACTATTACACTTTCGTTGATATAAACCCAGAAATACTTTCAACTTTAGGAATATCACCTCAAGAAATTTCTAAACTAAAATTTAAGGGAGTAAGAGCGGATTATGGCTTTACAAAAGAACAAATAGTAGAAATGGCAAAGCAAAAGATTGTCGAATTAAACCCTTTCGAAATTTCTGAAAAAGAGATTGATTATATTCTTTCCCAGGTTAACTTAGAGAGGGTAAAAGCTACCCACAATTATTATCCCGTACTTTACAGTGGGATTTCATTAAAGATCTTCGAGGAGAAAACAAAGGTTTTCAAAGATAGGGGAATTGAAATAGGTGCATTTATTTCAAATCCTAAATTTAACTTGAGGACAACTCTAGAAATGCTAAGGTTTTCCGATCCCTTCACTTCCACTTCCTTTCTATCAAGGTATGTTGATAGAGTTTTGATAGGAGATCCTATACCAGAGGAAAAGTGGTTAATTGAAGTTTCAGAAGCATTTAAGTCAAATAAAATAAAAATAAAGTTATACGATGAAAGGGCAAAAAGCTTATTACAATCAACTTTTATAGTAGAAAAGTCTAAAGACTATGCTATAGTTTGCATACCAAAAGAGAAAGTTCAAAGTGAAATTCCAAAGTCTTATACTAAAATATTTAAAAACAGTGTAACATTATTCAATAACGAAGTTTGGATATTTACAAAGGATTTAGGAGTAGCGCCATTTACTTTAATAGGAGAAATTGACGATATTAATTTAGAGATTCTAAGAAACAGTAATGAAGTCACGTTTAAATTAGAATAAAACTTGTTTATACCGTCCTAGTAAAATTTAAAAAATTTATACAAGAACTAAATGATAACAGCCTTCACTAAACCTGGAGGTGTATCTATTGGTAACTCCTTCTTTACGCCCAATTTATAAGCTAATAGTTGTAAAGGAATAACGTTAGATATTGGTGACAAATCTCTTGAAGTTTTTACACTATCTAAATCTCCTCCAGGAGAGACAGTAATTAACTTAATTCCCCTATCTTTCACTAACCTAATTACTTTATTATATAAGTCCTCAGCGTAATCTTCAGCTGGCTTAATCAAAATTATGGGATAACCTTTGTTGGCTAAAACAATAGGACCATGCAATAATTCTCCAAGTTGTACTCCTTCAGCATGAGTCATAGAAGCTTCCTTGAATTTCAAAGCCCCTTCTAAAGCAATAGGATAATTTATACCACTACTTGACACATATAAGCTTTCCTTATCTAAGAGGGAAGCTACACTTTCAGCATCTTTCTCTAATTTAGGCAGTTTTTCAGCAATACTTTTAGATAAAGTCTTTATCTCACTCTTAAATTCTTCAATTTCCTTTTTACTAACTTTACCCATTTGATAAGCTGTATATAGGGAAAGAACCTTAAGTACAGTAATAGTTGAAGTAAAAGTCTTTGTTGCTGGTACAGCCATTTCTGGGCCAGCTGTAATTGGTAAATAAACGTTTGACTCTAAAGCTAACCTTGAACCTACAGAGTTCGTAATACCTACAATTACAGCACCTCTCATCTTAGCAAGCTTAACACTCCTTATTACATCTGATGTCTCACCGCTTTGACTAATCGCAATAATGACTGATCCAGTAGTTATGCTCTCTAAACCATAATATGGGAATTCTGCAGCGCTTACAACATTAACGTTTAACCCTATGTCAGAAAAATAATAAGAGGAAATTAGTCCAGCATGTAGACTTGTGCCATTGCCAATTATGAATACTTTCTTTGCACCAA
The DNA here is from genome assembly GCF_041154675.1 of Sulfurisphaera javensis. NCBI lineage: Archaea > Thermoproteati > Thermoproteota > Thermoprotei > Sulfolobales > Sulfolobaceae > Sulfurisphaera > Sulfurisphaera javensis. The sequence continues at coordinate 2,567,221 of NZ_AP031322.1, read as the reverse complement.
AAACTATCATTGAGGCTAAAGTTAAGTACTTTTCTAGCAAAGACTCAACAGAGTTAACTAAAGCTGTTGGAATATCATAAATCTCCTTAAGCATAAAGTGAGTAAAGCCTCCTTTCTCAGCAATTTCTTCCTTATACTTCACTCTCTTAATCTCTCCCTTAATTTCTCTTCCTTGAGAATCTAATATCTTTACATTATCTTGGGAAATTATTACAAATGAGTTTTCTGGTACAATAATAGCGTTTTCAGAAAAACCATTAAGAGATGGCAAATCGCTTGAAAGGAAATAGCAAGAGTTAAAGCCTATATAAAGAGGTTGGCCGTGATTTACAGCAAATATTTTATTTTCTCCTTTAACCATAAAAGCAAAAGAGTAAATCCCACCAACATTTTTCAATATATCAAGGGCATTCTTTAAATAATTCCCCTCCAAAAGATGGGAAATGACTTCAGTATCAGTAGTTGAAACAAATTTATGTCCTTCTTTAATTAGCTTATCTCTTATGACTTCATAATCGTCAATAATACCATCCATAACTACTGCAATCTCTCCTTTACAATCAACAATTGGATGAGTGTTTTCAATTGTTGGCCAACCTCTACTTGCATACCTAGTATGACCTAAAGCAACGTTACTTCTTTCATTAACTTTTATTTCATTTTTAGTTATATTACCTAGAACTTTTAGTATTTGCAAAGATGAATCTTTTAAATAAACTAATCCAGCACTGTCATAACCCCTATAAATTAGCCTTTTCAAGCCAACGTTAATGATAGAAACATCACGTGGTTCCTTACATACAAATCCAAAAATACCTCCCATATTTTTTATATCTCTCGAAGAGTAATAAGCCTTTGTGTTAATACTTTCAAACGCTAAAATTGTAACACCGTACAAGATTTTCACTGGAAGTGTAATTATTGATAAAGGAAAAATAGTGGAAGTTAAGGAAGAAAGATTACAAGGAGAGAACTTAGATAATATGTATCTACTGCCTGGATTTATAGATATACATACTCATGGAATTAAAGGATATGATTACACTTCTTGGGACGATAGTGAAAAGTTTGCTAAAAACGCAATAGGAATGAGGAAGGAATTGCTAAGACACGGTGTGACCACATTTTTGCCAACAACCGTTACAATGTCTAAAGATAATTTGATTGAGGCATGTAAAGGGATTAAAGAGGTAGATGAAATTATAGGCATACATCTTGAAGGACCTTACATAAGTGAAAAACACCCCGGTGCACAAGATATAAGGTATATTAGACAACCGGATAAGGAAGAGGTTTTGGCGTGTATAAAAGAAAGCGGAAATAAAGTAAAAACGATAACTATTGCCCCAGAAAAGGACCTAGATTTTATTCCTTTTCTTCTCTCTTTAGGGGTTTATCCTTCAATTGGTCATACAGATGCTGATTATATTACTTCTACAAAAGCGTTCTCTTTAGGAGCAAATAGAACTACCCATTTATTTAACGCAATGAGAGGTTTCCATCATAGAGACCCTGGAGTAGTATTAGCTAGCATAAACTTTTCTCCGTTTGTGGAAATAATACCAGATTTTATTCACGTTAATGAAGAGGTTGTGAAATTTGTTTTACAAGTTGTTGGGGTTAACAGAATTGTTGCTGTTACTGATTCAATTATTGCTACTGGCTTATCAGATGGGGAATATACTCTTGGTAAAATTAAGATTTCAGTTCATAAAGGTATAGCTTTAACTAAAGAAGGGAAATTAGCTGGCAGTACTTTAACAATGGATAAAGCGTTTAAGAACTTAGTTAGACTAATAGGAATAAAAGATTCATCTCTTTTAGTTTCTTATAATCCAGCAAGAGCAATAGGATTAAATGACAGAGGTGTTATTGAAAAAGGTAAAAGAGCTGATTTGGCTATTCTTGATGAAAACTTAAATGTAATTAAAACTTATGTTGGAGGAGAACAAGTATATCCTTAAAAGTTTTAATACTTAACTTTAATCATGACAAAAATTTCTTCAGTAGAAGCATTTCTTCTTGGTAAAGAAATAATTTCAGCAAAATGGGCATCATTAATGGTTTTAGTTAGGGTAACTACAACTGATGGAAAAGTGGGTTATGGTGAAACTGTATCAGCTTTAAGGGCTGAAGCTGTGTTGAGTTTCATAAATAAGATAGATAAAGTGATGAAAGGTAGAGATGTTTTTGATCTTGAAAAGAATAGAATGGAATGGTATAAACAAGACTTTAACATGGCAATTTCTCTCGAGTCAACTACAGCTTTTAGTGCTTTTGATATTGCATCATGGGACATTATAGGCAAAGAGTTTGAAGTTCCAATTTATAAACTTTTAGGTGGGAAATATAGAGATAGAATTCCGCTTTATGCAAATGGCTGGTATCAAAACTGTGTTACTCCAGAGGAGTTTGTTGAGAAAGCCAAAGATGTAGTTAGAAAAGGTTATAAAGCATTAAAATTCGATCCTTTTGGACCATATTTTGATATAATAGATAAAAAGGGATTAAAAGAAGCTGAGGAAAGAGTTAAGGCTGTAAGAGAAGCAGTTGGTGATGATGTTGATATTTTAATTGAGCACCACGGAAGATTTAATGTTGATAGTGCAATTATGATTGCTAAAAGGTTAGAAAAGTATAACCCTCTTTTCATGGAAGAGCCAGTACACCCAGATGATATTGAAGGTTTGAGAAAATATAGAGAGAATGTAAAACTTAAAGTTGCTTTAGGAGAGAGGATAATTACTAAAACTCAAGCCTTACAATTTCTGAAAGACAAATTAGTTAATTGCCTTCAAATAGATCTTTCCAGAATTGGTGGTGTCACTGAGGCTAGAAAAGTTGTTGGAATGTCTGAAGCATTTGACGTTCTAATGGCATTTCATAATGCTCAAGGACTTATATTGAATGCTGTAACTTTACAGCTTGATGCGTCAATACCTAATTTTTTAATTCAAGAATCATTTTACGAATGGTTTCCTTCATGGAAAATTGATTTGATAAAAAATTCAACTCCAGTTGAAAATGGCGAAGCAATAATTCCGGAAAAGCCTGGAATTGGTGTTGATATAAACGAGAAGCTTATAGAGGAATTGAAAGTAGAAAAGGAGTTATATTCCTATTCTGAAGAACCCTTATGGGTGGTGAAGGGAACATGGAGAAGTTATTAGATGGTAAAACGATTTTAATTACTGGTGCTACTCACGGAATCGGTTATGTCACTGCTAAGCTTTTCAGAGATTTAGGAGCTAACGTTATTGGTATAGGGAGAAGAGAAATTAGTATTTCTGGTGTAAAGATTGTTAAAGTTGACTTAACTAAAAGAAGTGAAGTTTTGAATTTTATTGAGTGGTATAAGAAAGAAATTGGTATTATTCATGTTTTAATAAATAATGCTTCAGTTAATTCCAGATATTCTATCTTCAATATAACTTTAGATGAATGGGATAAGATGATTGAATTAGAATTAACTTCACCAATGCTTTTGTCAAAGATGGCCTCTGAGATAATGATTCAAAAAGGCATTAAGGGTAAGATAATTAACATTTCGGCAATTCAATCTAAATCCCCCTTAAGAGAAAGTTTAGCTTATGCTACAGTTAAAGGAGGATTAATTTCTATGTCTAGGAGTTTAGCAGTAGATTTAGGTAAGTATGGTATTCAAGTTATTACTGTTGTACCAGGTCCAATTTATACTAAGAGTGATGAAGTGCCAGAAGATTTAGATAAGAGGGCAGCAACATTATTAGGAAGAATGGGTAGACCAATAGAAGTTGCTTACTTATTAGCATTCTTAGCCTCAGATTATAATACATTCATTACTGGTACTGAGATCGTTATAGATGGTGGTAGATTAATAAGTAGAAAACCAGATCCGGAGGAAATAACACGAGGTGAAGTTTAAGCAATTCAATCATCTAGTAATAAAAAGATAAAAAGGAGAATATAGTAGCCACTCCGAGAAGTTTTGAGCTATTTTAGGTTGTCAACAATATAAGAATAGATAAAAAACTTATCAGACTTATTAGAGTTTAGCCGTGGATTGCAAATATTCACTTTCTAAATAGTTCCCAGGAAAAAGAATAGTTGAGAAAGTGGGCTTTGGTTATTGCGCCCTAGCTCTCTTTAAAGAGAAATAGCTTTCCTATCGGAGGACAATAAAGTAATATCTTTAAATCTTCAATTTATAATAGTTTAGATAGTGACTCTGAGCTAGATAGAAGTTTAAAAAAGAAGGTATATTCTCTTTATAAAGGAAATTAGATAAAGTAGTTAAATAGCAATCGTATATGATCACCGTTAATCTGATTATCTCTTGTTAGATATTTACTCTTTTATAAAATACTTCATAATCCCCAGTAAACCTAGCTAAAAAATCCTTTGAAAACCCACCTAATTGACTCTTATACTCTTCTAAAGCCCTAATTTTTCTTTCCTTATATTTACTAACGTTAATTTTTATCTCATCCCAACCTGAGAGTGATAAATTGGAGACCCAAATAAGGTAAAAATATGAAGAAGGATAAAGTTCAAGCATAATTTTACCTAATGCTGAATGATCTGGATGAGCATCTATTGGAATTGGTGAAAATACAAGATCTGGTTTATACTGATTTAAAACTACTGACAAAGCCTCTTTAACTTCCTTCTCCTTCTCTTTAACTTTACTATCTTCAAAATTCAAAAACATAACATCATTAACACCTAAAATTCCTAAAGCTCTTAAAGCTTCTTCTTTCCTAATTCTAACTAACTCCTCACTTCCTCTTAATTCCTCTGTAGGTGCACCATACCTACCATCAGTAACAATAACAACCTTTACGTTTGGCAAATACTGTATAATACTTCCACCACAACATAAGGTTTCATCATCCGGATGAGGTGCAACAACTAAAACCCTCATTAACTTTTACTTATCATACCTCTTTTTATATCTTCCAGTTCAGCATCAACAACTCTATCCCATGAAGAGTAAAATTCTGGAATTGGAGCTATTTCACCTTTCTCTCTTTTCTCTATAAGTGTAACTAATCCGTTAATATCATCTTCTTTAGCTAAATGAACTCCTTTTACACCACCATAAATTTCTTTTATTGCTGGTGTGTTATAAGCAAAAACTGGCGTACCTAATGCTAAAGATTCAAGAATAACTAAAGAGAAACTATCATAGTGAGAAGGGTAAAGGGTAAATGAAGCTTTGCTAACAATTCTATAAAGTTCTTCTCCTTGTTTAAAACCCAAATATTCTATATTAACATTAAGTCTTTTAACAAAATCTTCAAAATCTTCTTTATCTTCTTCATAAACAAAATTCCCCATGACGTACAACTTTATATCCTTATTTAATTTCTTCCAAATTATTGGAACTTCAAATAATCCTTTCTCTGGCATTAGTCTAGTGTAATAAACTGCATAATCATCGTCTTTTTCTTCACTTCTAAAACTCAAAATTTCACGGTTAAAAGAATTCCCAGGTTTCGTTACGAAAGTGGGAAGTAGCTTATCTAAACCAGAATTAATAAGGGGAGTTTTACTAACGGAAGTTATAAAATGAAGAGAATTATTCTTGATTAATTTAATCCACTTTTCTTTCTCTTTTTCAGATTCTTCCATTGCTCTCTTAAAATTAATTACAGCCCTCCCTGTAACTCCTCTGAACATTATTCTAAATAAGATTGAATAATCACGATAGAATGGTTCTAATTGTAACTGTACACCTATTGGTGCTGTTGTCAACTTTCTTGCCAATTCAATGTTTTCTGAGGAGTTACTGTAAACCATTGCTACATCATATTTTTCCTTCTTTAATCCAGAGACAAAATCTTCTACTGTTGAAGTTTCCTTTAATAGATCAATTACATAAAGTGGAGTTGAATTTAACTCCTTAAGAAGTTTTATCAACTCTCTACGCCAAGAAATTAGTTTAACGTTTCTTATTGAGGGAATAATATCAACATCAGCCTTTTTAACAATTCTCTTCATAATCTCATAATTTCTTTGATAACCTCCAGTATTCTCATTAAGACCAAAGTCTACAACAGCTAAAATTCTCATTAACACTGTGTAATAGTTAAAGTTAATAATGTTTATTACCTAAACGTAGAAAAGATGCAGTTTATTTTAAAAGAAGAAGTTTGTTACTTTTTTATCAAATATAATAGAAATGAAGACTATTTTCTATTATGAGATAGTTTTTACACTATACTTTTTAGCTATTTTTATTAAATCTCTATCAAAGCTTGCTAAGGCTAAATTGTTCACTATTGCATGGGATAGTATAACTACGTCATTATAATGGGATAAAGAGAGTTTTTCGGATAAGATTATATCAATACCTTTCCTTAATATATGGATGTTATCATCTAATATTTCAGCTTTTTCGTTTTTAATATAAGAAAGAACATCATCGATATGATTATCAAGTTTATTTTTCTTTAAAAACCACACAAACTCATGAATAACTAATGTAGGGATCATCCATTTTTCTAAAGAATCTAAAAGCTTTTCAGCATCCTTATGGAATTCTGAATCTTCTACGTAATCAAAAATAAGCACATTTGTATCAACTACTGCTTTCATTCATTCCTTCCTCGATATCTTTCTCAATATCTTCTATAGTCAGTTCTCTATTTAACTTAATTCTAGGTCTTTTAGACTCAACTTTCCTCATTATGATTTCATTTCCAGATACAGTAACCTCTAATATATCCCCCTCTTTTATGTTAATCTTCTCTCTTATAGAAGCTGGAATTGTTACTTGGTAATTTCTTGTTACTTTAACTCTTTCCATGAATTACTATAATATTTACTAATATAAAAATTTTTCTACTAGACATAACACATAAAATGACGAAACTGACTAAAAAAGAAGATAAACCATAGAAAACATTCCCTAAAAGTGTGAAATTTAAACACTTTTTTAGTCTCCTACCGTAGATGTTAATAATAAATTTCTAAATGATAGAGAAAGAAACTTAAGATGCGGGATTTCCGTTGGTGATTCCCGCGAAAGAAATGGAGGAGAACAATTAAATAACCAAGAATTAGATGAAATTTAAGGGCAAACCATTACACGTTATTGCCTCTAACTAAATTTACGCCGTGAATTAGTAGGAGAATAAATTCAAAATATATAAAATTCAACGAGACCCAAACCCCATGAACACGCTCTAATAATAAATTTCTATACGTATTATAAAAAACAATTTGATGGAAAACGAGAGCAAATATACAGTAAAGTTGTAGAAATTATTAGCCTTTTCTTGATGAGACGCATAACCTTAATACAATTTATAAACTCTAATTGAGAAAATAAAATATGTTCCTATCAACTAGATCTATTGCATCCCTGTTAGTTTTACTCTCAGTCGTAACTATAGGAGTTATAGGAAACTATATTTTAGGAACTACTGGACATAATTTTAACCAACCAATGAATTTGATTAATGCAATATATTTCACTATAGTAACTCTTTCAACTGTTGGTTATGGTGATATTGTTCCAATAACTCCAATAGCTAAAATATTTGACATTATTTTAATTATTATGGGAATGGGAGCTTTTCTTACTGCATTAAGCAGTATTTCAAGTGACTTTGCTACTAATAATATAATGTCTTTAACTGAAAAGATACAGAAAGTTGAGGAAGAATTTACTAAATCTCACATTTTATTAATTGGATCTGGTCCAGTAAACTATAATTTAGCCTTACTTTTAAAAGAAAAGAAAGAAAAATACATCCTTTTAGTTTCTGACAAAGTTGAAGAGGAAAAATTTAAACAAGAAGGATTTAAGGTATACGCAATTAACGTAATATCAGAAGACGAACTTATGAAGTTTCACCCAGAAAGAGCTAAGCTAATTATTGTTGATATGAAGAATGTAAGCGATATGGTCTATGTATTACTAATTCTTTCTGAAACAACAAAGAGTAAAATTATTGCTGTTGTTCATGATAAAGACGCTGAAAAAAGGATAATGACATTAAAGAAGATAAGGGAGATTGAGATAATAAATCCAAGTGAGATGATTGCTACTCAATTGTTTTCGAATTTAAAATAACACATAAATGAGGTTAAGGAACAATACCAATTTTTATTTTTTGTAGTAGGTAATATTTTATAGATAGATCACAAAACTTAAAATATAACTTAATATAAACTATTTATATGGTAAAGTATTGTCCAAGATGTGGAAGTCCAAATCCAGATGATGCAGTATTTTGTCAGAGATGTGGTTATCCATTACAAGGAACACAACAAATTCAACCTCCACAACCTATACAACAACCATTAACTCCTCCACAACCTATACAATATGCTCAACAACCTGCTCCTTATTCGTATCCTTATTATCAGCAACCAAAGACCGCTTCTGACTATGGGCAAATGCTAGCTAGATGGGGAACAATTCTTTACGGAATAGTATATTTTCTTTTAGGTATTGGAGGAATACTGTCTGAAGTTTCATTTTATACTTCTGGTGAACCTGGAAAAATCGTTGGTTCAATAATATTATCTGCTATAGGATCTGCTATGTTATTTTTACTTGGTGTAATAGCATTGCTAATAGGATTTACTAAAAACATCATGAGATGGATGTTTCTTGGTGGAATCTTTATATTTATTTACTTTCTAATGATGGGAATTGGATATATATATACTGGAGTTGAATTTGGTCAATCAGCAAGTACAGCTGGTGGCGTACTTTTAATAATTTCTAGTATCTTCGTGTTCTTAGCTGCCTTTTTTGCTAAGAACATAAATTTAGGAAGGAAACTATTTGCAATAGTATTAGGTATAGTTAGTTTCTTTATTATATACGGTGTAGCTAGTTATTATGCAGGTCTTGTAGGTTTACTACAAGGTCTAGCTTCTTTATTTGGGCAATCATCATCTCCAATACCTGCAATTTTATTCTTATTCTCAGCATCATTCTTTAATTCTGACCTTGCTCTCTTAGCTATTGCGTTTATGATGACTATGCTAAGTGTAGTAATAATTCTATTTTACAGTAATTTAACTAAATATATTAACGTATTCTTATACTTAGCATTTCTTATATTCTCCTTAGGCGTACTAGTATTAGGAGTTGAGGGAGTATCTGGAGGAATACCTTCAATGAGTGGTATGTCAGCCGCTTTTAAAGCATCTGTATATGTCTCTGTAACAGCTGCAATAATTGATATAGCTGCTGGTTCATTACTAACCATAGGAGCACTTATATTTCTTGCTAATTATTTTAATAATTTACAGAAAAAGAATCAATAAAGGGAAATTTAATTTCTGATTTTTATTTATTTAATTTAATTTATTTAAATCCTTCAATAACTAACTTCTATGCTTTTTACTTAAAATTTAAATTAACTCTTTCCTAATTTAGTCGATGACGGAACATCTAAGGAGAAATGCATTAGATTTTATAGAAGAAGCTGAGAATGATATTAAAATACTAAATTTAGCCGTATTTCATCTAGAGCAAGCTCTACAACTTTCCCTTAAATATGTTCTTTTTAATCTCACCGGGAGTTTTCCAAAAATTCACGATGTAAAAGAATTGTTAGCTAGAGTTATTAACTTGACTGGAAATAAGACAGACATGATGAATAAATACTCCATTCATTTAGACTTATTAGTAGAAGCTTATATTTCGAGTAGGTATTTATCCCACATCATACTCTGAAAATACAGTTAAAGAGCTATACGAGTTAATAAAGGTGATAATGAATGAATTGGGACTTATATCTAGCACGTGAGTGGGAAAAGAGAAAGTATTACTTACTCCATGCAAGAGAATATGTGAAAAAGATAAAAGACATCTGTGTAAAAGAGATTGACCCAGAATGTAGGGTTATCCTTTTTGGCTCTGTTGCTAGAGGAAATTTTAGGATTGATAGTGATGTTGATGTTTTAGTAATAACTAAGGTTAGAGATGAAATAGATAGGGCTAGAGTTTCTCAAAAGCTTCACGATGCTATAGGTGTTAGGGAACCTTTTGAAATTCACATAGTGACAAAAGAGGAATATGAAAATTGGTACAAGAGGTTTATTGATGTTTATGAGGAGTACTGATATGATTATTTTTGAATTGCCGCAAGAAAAAGGCTGTGCAACTAGCACCACAGAACTGCTGAATTTAAGGTGCTTGAAAAGTTTTCAATATTTACTCACATAAAAATAAACTCTTTTCAATTCTAAGAAATAACTCTGTACATAAATAAAACTTACAGAAAATAAGATAATTAAAACTAGAATGGAATACTTAAAAAATGTTATTATTAATTAAATAAACTCTTTTCAAATATTAGTCCTTCAGAAGTTCAAAAATGCACTCAAAACTTAAAGTCATAACAATCTTTACCTGTTCTTTTGCACTTAAATTGAACATGTTAAAAAGAGATTATTTTATTGTATATAATTATCAAAAACTTTTCAGTATCTCTTTAAATCAAGTAAGTTCTTAGTTTTTGCTATTTTTTATAAATTTAATTATATCAAAATTTATACTAGTGAATAATATTTAATTAAAAGACGATCATATATAAAAAATTTTTAACGTTGTCAGTCTAATGGCTCTTGTCTCACATACCCTTTATAGACATATAATTCGATATCTACCTTATCCAATACTAATGATAATTTATCCATTATATATTTTAATTCATTTTCTATTTCTGAGATCTCTTTTTCCTTTGATATTAATACTATACTCACACTTTTCTTCTTTTCTCTTAATAAATACACGATTACATCAATTACTTTATCTAAGTTATCTAAAAGTCTCTTATCTAGGACAAATAGTAACCTTATTTCATTCTCAATCTCAAGATAATAATCAACTAATAAATTTTGTATAATTGCATTTTTCTTTGCATCAACTATTTGCTGATTTAAATAATCAAGAAATGATAATAAATAGTCGGTAATATAATACTCTTTCTCTTCTTCTCTAATAGTATATAAACTATAACCACAGTTAGGACAAAAGTTAAAATGATCCGTTAACTTGTATCCACATTTTGGACAATAATTGAATTTACTTTTTTCTTTTTCCATTTTATCCACCACCAATTACTTGTCTCCATTCACTTGCTTTAAAATGAGTTATTGCAGCATATAAAAACATTGGGAAAATGACAAATAATCCAAAAACCCCTATTGCTGTATAGTCTAACGTTCCAATTTCCTTAAATTTTATTCCTAACAATGATAGGCTTAACCTCATATTAATGTTAATACCAACAATGAATATTAATAAAGAATATAAAATTATTGGAATGTTTATTCCATAATCTATTAGGTACCCCCATGACCATAGTGTAGGGTTTGCTGGAACTAGAACAGCTTGTGTTAACGCAAATAAAAATGAAAAAGGAGCTAACAAATATGTAAGTATGTGAAACCTATAGAATGAACCCATCATAAAGAATAAACCACTCCTAATTTCTTTCACTAGATATAGATAACCACTCCTTGCCCATCTTAATTGCTGATTTATAAAGGCACTTATTGTTGGTTGAGCTGCAGATTTTGCTATTGCTGTTGACTGATAAACAGTTTTATAACCCATAAAATTGGCATAATAAGTTAAAGCTTTATCATCAGCTATTGTGATAGTACGTTTTCCATATTTTTCTTTATCAAAAAAGTTGATTGCTTCTATTAAGAATGATCTTCTATAGGCCGCAATCTTCCCATCTATCACTGGTAGAGAACCGTTTAAGGCTTTAGATACTACATCCCTTGAAAGCTCAATTATTTGTCCATATAAGTATGGTAATCTTCCTCCAGTTCTAAATAGAATTGGATGCCCTTGAACTCCAGCGACTTTCGGATCACTAAAAGGTTTTATGATTTCTTCTAACGTATTGTTTTCCATTATAGTATCGCTGTCTACTTGAACAATAATATCTCCTATAGCATTTAACCAACCTAAAATTAATGCTCTTCTCTTTCCTAATCTTTTATTTACACTAAATACCTTTGCGCCATATTTCTTACCTATTTCAGCAACTTCTTTCCTTCCATCATCATGAACAATTATTATCTCGTCTGGTTTATTTTTGTATACTGATTTAACACATTTCTCAAAAATATCCAAATCCTCATTATATTCTGGTATTATTACGCTAACTTTAACGTCTTTCCTTGTCAACCCAGAAGTGTACGGCTTATATTTACTAGCTTTATATCTTCTTAGCAATGAAGGTATAATAAAGAAAACGATAAAGTTTACTGGGAAATATATGAAAACACCGTATAGTATTGAGTATATTAGATTCAGTAATTCGAATATCATCGAAATTCAGCTAATATGCAGACTATTAAATTTAGATTAGAATAAGTCTTAATAGCAATTTAAATTTAGATTAGATAAGTCTTAATAGCACTTAAATTATTTATACTCATTGAATTTAATATTACAGATTCTTAAAAAGAGACAGAAGGAAAAAATTAAGATATCTGATTTTTTTAATATTTTTTAATGAGTATTTAATGATATAAAATCTAACATTAAGCTTATAAGACTGCATAAAATAAGTAAGAACTATGAAAAAAACAAGCGTTATTGTATTATTTCTAATAATAATGGGATTATTTCCCATGATAATTACTTCTCAGAGCACTCCACCAATAGCTTATTTAATCTCAGCTAATTGGAAAAGCGTCCCTTCACTTTTTAACACAACGCAAATAGGAGTAAATTTGGTACTATATTACAATTTCAGCCAAATACATGCATATACTCTTATTTTCAAAGTTTTTTTGCCAAAAGGAATAGTCAATACTAGTTATGGAAATGAGATACAAAACATAATAGCCTTATCACCTATAACTTATGTATACCAGATTAACTTTCAACTTAGCGTAAAGATTCTTAACCAAAGCTTGCCAAATAGAATTTTATTTCCAGTATCTTTAACTTTCATCACAATAGAAGGAAACGAGATTACATATTATTCAAACTTCTCATTACAGTATTATGGAATTCCTAATGTTCAACTTGCAGTCCTTAATGACTCTTTGAGAGGAGGATATAATAATCTTACACTTTTAATATCCAGTAATAGTAGTGTTTACAATTTAAAAATAACTTCTCCCTATTTTCTTAACTCTATATATTTTTCTAATCTGAATTCTTCTAGAATTATAAGTGTAAAAACGTTCATTCCTTTCGGCGAGGATCTTGTAAATATACCAATTAACGTATCTTATTTAACGATATATGGCTTATATAACACTAAATATTTTTTAATAACAAAAATAGTAAATGAAACAAATTTATTATACACGAAAGTATTACCTTTAACCTTTAACTTTATCTATTCAGGATTTGTTGACTTTAACATAACACTTATAAATAATGAAAAATTTTCCTTAAATAACTTTACATTAGTTGTTAATTACAACGGAAATGAAAAAAGTTATTTTATCAATTACTTACCACCAAATTCCTCAACATCACTTATTTTAGGACTATATACAAATTCCTCAATTACATTAAATATATATGGTTATTTCCTTTCTCCATTAGGAATTCAAAACATTAGTCTAGGAAAATGGTATTTTCCACTAACTTCACCTCCAATAGAACTAACCTTGTATAATAATACTTTAAATATAACTAATTTATTGAATGAAGCTGTAAAAAATGTAACTATTTCAACTCAATTTGGAAAAATTGAAATAAATTCTATTAATTCTGGAAAATACGTTCTGCTTAACTTCACAAAGTTAATAACTTATGCTAACGTTTCTTTATATATAAACTCTGAAAGAATCTTTTTCCCAGTAAAAGTTAAAATAATACCAGTTTTAGCAACTAAACTGGCAGTTTCGTATTCATTTGCTAATATATCTACTTCTCTTTCTAGTGCATCAGCTTTATTATTACTTACGATTGCTAATGAGGGTAATACACAAATAAGTAACGTTTATATAATAGTTAATCCAAACGGTGCTTATGTTATTCCATATATAACCTCTATACCTCAACTGCTTCCTAACGAGAGTATTACTATCCCCTTTAATGTTTATTCATCTTCTAATAAAACTATTGGGATAAAAATAGAATATTATTCAGAAAACTTTACACATACAGAAAATATTAATGTAAACTTTAATTTCATTAAAAAGCCAACAATTACATTATATCTAAGTAAAATTAGTGATTATTTAACATACCCAATTCTAGGTATACCATCAATACTAATTTTATTTCTAGTAATATTCATAGGACTAATATTTGTTCCTTCAATAAAATCTAAAAATAAAAAATTGAAGTGAATTGACTTGAATTACCCAATTATATAGAGTATAACCTAAATAATTAGTTCCATTTTCATTATTATTATTAAATTCCATACCTACTTGTATCGCATCGAGATAGTAAATAGAAGGATTGTAAATGTCAACTCCAACTTTTTTGCATAAGTTGAAATATTTTTTAATATATAATCTATTGGCACTCCAATTTCTCCTTCTAATTTTTCTGGAGAGAGAATGTAAATTCCAGTCCAACTAGTAGAAGATCCGGTTCTAGTAAAACGTAAATACTCCAAGTTAAATTTTTCACAGTGTTATTTATAAGTGTTGGAAAAGTCATACTCCCAGCATAAATAAAGTATGGTGATAGATTCTCATTCCAATACATCCAAATCATGACTTCAAAATCTCCATATTGAAGGTAAGTGATATTAGGATTTTGAGATAACCAAATATCATAAGAAAAGTTGTCTATCGTACCAGAATAACAAAAGACCGAGAAATTTAAAATCGAATAGAAGTTTGGTAAACTAGATACTATTTGTGGTAAAGGTAAAAATCGGAGAAACTTCTGTTTTACTAGAGAATGGAAACTAATACTCCTGCCCGTATATTAAACCTGGATAACCATTTACGGGTATTGAGAGAGTTATCTTTTATATTTTACTCAAATTAACTACCACATGTAAATAGGGATTAAAACTTAAGTTAACATTTCCTAAAGCATACTTAATATTCCATAAAAAAGGAAAGGCATATAAGCTAGTCTTATCACCTTGAAGCTCTACCATTGGATATTCACTATCACTTAAATAGGAACCAATAATAGAAAAATGAGTTGAGTCTGTAGGAAATAATCGTAATTCCTCTGTTTCATTTAAAGATCTATGAGTATTTTCATAAAACATTAGAGATACTACTAGAAATATTAGAGTTACAGAGACTATAACTAAATATCTTTTTAATATAATTATTTATTTATTTTACAATTATATAACTCTTTATTATTTATGAAGAATTATATTTTACTTTATTATTTATAATTGTAATTATTAATATCTTTCTATCTTAAGTTTTTAATTTATAGAACTTATCTCTACCAAAATACTATTACCTTATCTACTAGTTTTTCAGATACGAATACGAAAAAGGGAGTATCCTTTCTAATTTCTTTAACTATATTTTCTAATTCATAATTTAACGGCTTAACTATACAAAACATACATCCTTTTGGAAGAGCAAAATCAAAAAAACTTTCTTTTATCTTTAATAATTTTAATTGGTATTATCATTTCATGAGAAAATTTAAATAACTTAATAATATCATGAAAATCCTGAATTTCTGTTTCATCAACCATTTTTATCATCTATTTTCTCCTTTAAACTATCTAAGATTTGTTTAATTTCCTTTACTTTGCTCCTATATATTCCTAATAACTGATGAATCTCCATTCCTTTAGAAGTAATATAATAAAGATCATTGTCCTTTTTTATTGCTCCTACCTCCTCAAGGTACGGTATGTATTTTTGTGAAATAACATATGCCAGATTGGCCTTATAAATAAGCTTAGTTTTAGGTAAAGGACCATTCTTAAGAGCATTTAAAATCTCGTATATAATATCTAAATCTGTTCTTTTTCTTTTGTTTTGTACTATTCGCATATTACCAGTTACTCATCACTCTATATATAAGTATTTTTCTAAAAATAAGCACATTTTAGTTGCAATCAATTTCCTTTTTACATGCTATCTAAAAAATTTTTATCTTTGTATAACATTAATATAGCAAAACACTTATATAGATAGTTTAAAGAGAAATAGACAATCCCACATAATAGAACGTATTATGAAAAATAAATGTAGATTATTCATTAGTTGAATGAAAAAGATAATGCCATGCTATTTTCAAATCACATCGAAAGTAGACTTTTTTAAAAAAGAATTTTTTCATGTTCTATGGAAAATATATTGTACAATTATTTCTAATAAGAAATTTAATCTTATCTTAGATCATGGAAGAAACGGAAATGATAGTATACACCTTCTATTATAAAAATAATATAGACGAAAATCTCTTTGCAGAATAATATTATCATCTTTACTAGGAATGAATAAAGTTAACTTCGCAAAAGAAGAAATAAATTTTACGTCAGATTATATAAAACGTTATCACAATAATATATATTTCTGTAAAATGCTAAGACGAAATAAGATTATTTAATCTAGTTCTCTCTATGACTTCTTTTTTGTATAATTCATTTACTTGACGTTACTATATTAAAGATTAATATTTTGAAGAAAAGTCCTAATAGCAACTTAACAAATAATCCATTTCATTATATGAAAATGTTTCCTATACATAATGTATTAAGTAACAATTATTTAGTTCCTTTTACGTATATAAAAATTAGAGAACTCTCAAAATGCCATGAAATGGCAAAACTTTCAAGCATTTATGATCTCTATCTAAAGATTTATATGCAAATAGTGTAAAATATTTCAAAGAAGCTATAGAAATAATTTATACCTTATTGGCATCACTATAATAACTCTATACGATTTATAAAATTTTTGGCTAATATAAAGAGTGTGTCCAACAATTTTATTATTTCAATAAAAAGTTTGGAAAACAATGTTCTCTCTAGAACATGAAACAAGGAAAATTTGATTATAAAATAGAAAGAATCTAGCAACATTAGTTTATCTTATCTCTTTTTATTTGTAAAAACAAAATTGTTGGACACACTCAATATAAATAATCCATCCTTGCATGTTAATACTTAGTAGTGTTTATCTAGTTCGTTAGATACTGTCAATTATGTCTTATATTATATTATTTTCCACGAACTTTGTTACGAGATACACAATTAAGCTTATTACACTGCTCACTTCTATTCCTTCAACAATGAATGGGAGGAGGGAGTTAATTTGAAATAAATATTCTAATACTACAGGCGGAAGAAATTCTGGTATAAATGCCAAGCCAAAGGTAATAGAGTGCAATCCTTTTGAAGATGTATTAAGTAAAAATGTAACTTTAGTCGAATTACTCAATACGTAAATATTCGGTGGAGACAAATAAGGATTTCTTGTATATAGAACCACTAAGGGAATTATATGTTCAGAAACGTGGACGTTATAAATTACTGGAATATATGTATTCGGTGGAACAGCACCTAAATTTGGTGATAATACTACGGGAACTGAAGGGGCACCAAGCACAGAATTCCAAACAATTGTTCCATATATAGCATGTGGAATAAAGAAAATTATAAATGTGAAGAATGAGAGTACAAAAAAGGTCATTGCAATATGTGAAGACGGAATCTCTACTCTTCTTTTCCTATTCCTCATTACGATATTATTTCTATCTAAAATTTCACTTATAACGTAAATTATTGAGAGAAATATAATACCATAAATATACCCGTTAGTACCCCTTATATAACTTATAACATAACCTAAATCTGGAATTACAATTGGTTGACCAAATATTTCTGGAACAAAGCCTTTAATCCAACTTCTTTTTACAATCCAAGGATCAGGCTCTTGGTTGTTTATCCCTTTTGTAATATATCCTTGCGGTGTAACATTAATAATTTCATGAACAATATAAATGTTTAAAAATGGTGGCTTATATGCTACAATTTCCCCAACATGCGGTTCTCCTATTAGAGGCATTATAAAAACTAGATCACCAGGTTTTAATAAGGGATACATTGAGTTTGTTGCTTCAATATTCCAACCATAAGGTAAATGAAATATTAATTGTGAGACAAGAGAGAAAATTACTGAAAAACTATTAAAGAAAGAAACACAAATCCAATAACTTTAAACAAATTCATCTTCTTCACCTAATGAGGAAAAATAAATAAAAAATTTTACCTTAAAATTTTCAACTTAATCTATTTTAGCTTCCTCAGCTACCACCGGATGGCGGTGGAGGAGAATATACTGCTTGAATAGTTATGTAGGCTGTCTCAGGAGAAACTCCCGCGCTAACCCCATATGTTAATATTTCTATTGTTATTGCTTGTGAGGCGCCAGGTGCTAGAGTAAATGTTGCAGATGTAGAGAATGCACCAGTAGATTCTTGAACATAAACTTCACCAGCTGTTGGTTCTTTAACAGTTACTGTAACAGTTATTGATTGATTTAGATTATTCGTTATATAGAATACATCCTTCAATGTTTCATTAGCATTTAATGCCACGTTCAAACCATTTATTTCTAAGTCTCCACTGCCATTATATGATACAAATGGTACATTAGCATAACTTCCTAATGCTGAATCATTTGCTACTAGTGCTACGTTTGCCATATTATCTGCTACTATTGTGAATGCTATATCTCTTGTTGCGGTGTAGTAGAATGTTAGTGATGCTACCATAGATATTAGCAATATTCCAACAGTAACACCGAATAGGAGGGCTTTTGTGGATTTCTGCATGGCTTATCTCTGATTACATTCTTTGAGTTTCCTTTATTTAAATATTTCCTTATATTCGATAATTTTTGTTATGAAATTGAATTACATTTAATGTTACTTTCTCACAAATTTAACATTAAATGCCATTGTAAATAATATCACTTTTCAGTACATTGAATATATTTTTTGATGTAAATTTCCAGTAGTATTTTTATATTTAAAGACAAAATAGATTACCATGGTATTTATACTAGGGAAAAAGTCAATCTCTTTAATTCTACTACTTACTATTGTCATTTTATCTTTCTTATACTCTTTATCTTACGTTGAATCCTTAACTCTAATAGTAACTCAAAGAATACAGATGAAGGCCATAATAGATCCTCGTATTGCTTATTTAATAAATGAGAGCACAATAGAAGTTTATAATCCCTATAATTTTACTATTATAGTAATATATGGTAATCAATCTGTAATTCTTTACCCAGGAGAATCAGTTTTTTTCCATTATATTCCTAATTTGAATACAATAGAGATAGAGACAAATAATTTTAAAGAGATCATATACATTCCTCACGGTGATTATCCGTGAAAAAATATAAATTAAATAATACATTAAGAAGACTTATCATAATAATCCTAATTCTAGCTATTATAGGTGCTTCTTACGTTAATTATGCTAGTTACCAATCATCTCTACCTCATAAGATCTTTGTAGGAGATGAATTAGCAGCAGAAGTCACATGTTTTACTAAAGGCATCTTATACTTTTATCCTTATGGAGAAAACGTAACTATTGGTAATATTACAAAAACTCATATAATTTCATATATAGGCATATCTACCTTTGCAACTCTTTACAAAAATGCTTTATATAATTCAACAGTAGTATACAATCAACCTTATTATTTTCTTAAAATAACAAAAGAACTATTTATAAAGACAAATATCTCAGGAATTCAATATAACGTTTACCTCGTGACACCGTATTATAATAAGTTAGTTTACAGTAACTTTTCACATTCTGGTTTAATACCCTTAAACTTAACTTATTTAATAAACTTAAGTAATGTAATTAATAATGAAATAGGAGTTTCAGTTTATCCAATTATCAGCATTACGATAAATAATTCAGCTTTAATAAACGTTACAACTGTAAATGGTGATGTAATTTCAGTAAAATTAGTTAAAAATTATATAGCTAAAGAAATAGTAAAGCCATTATATGGTAAGCTAATATCTCTCACGAGTTATCCACTATCAGATTTATACATGTTATACGTTAATCTAGGATTTTATCCTAATCTAACTGAGGGAAATTATTCTTTGATATTACAGATTTCTAACCTTAATTTTACTTTATCGAGAGGGAAACTGAACTCTTTAATTCCACTTAACCTAACTCAAATATATGATTTAGCAGAGAATTTAACGTTGACGTATAAATTAGAACCAGTAACGCCAGTAATATATATTGACATAAAAGCAAAAATGGGAAATATTACGTTGTACCCCTACATTGTGATAAATGATAATAATGGGTACATAACAACCTCAATATATAACAACACATATTACTATCCTATTTATGAAGTTGTAGATGCAAATTACTCACTTATTGGATTATCATACGTAATAGTTCCAGCCATATTACTTGCCTTTATGCTATTATTTACAGAAAGTAAAAAACTCTCTATGAAAGACTTAATTATGAAGAAACTTAACAAGTATAAGAAAATAGTAGTTCATGTAGAGAAAGCCGAGTTCAATAACGCAAAGATTGTAAGAGTTAAAGACTTAAACGAACTATTAAAAATTTCTGCAATATTATCTAAGCCAATAATGCTCAATGAAAATAAATTGTGGATAGAAGATGATGGTGTAATTTACCTCTTGGAGGTTTAAGATAAGGTTTTTTTGTTCAAAACTTAATTTATATTATGCATTTAATACTACTCTTCCCGTTAATCATAAGTCTTGTATACGCTTTAGGTTTATTCATTATATCAAATATGATGAAAACCCAATCGTCTCAATTGAGAGATACTGTGAGGAAAAAGCTTACCATAAACTTCTTAGAGCGAAGCGTTAATTTTCTTACTGAAAGTGAATTCTCTGACTTAATGGATGAAATATCTCTCTTACCTAATTTAAAAAATATAAGCGAAGAAAGTTTAGTTGAAGAACTTAGTAAAGAAGTAGGAGAAAAAGCTGAAAAAATGAGAAAAGAATTAAATCAATTAATTTATTATCTTAACATTATCAGTAAAATAGATGCGATAGCAAACAGTTTATATTCTAGATCTAGATTGTTAAAGATAGTTGGAATAATCCTTGTAATTCTTGCTCTTCCTTTTGTGTTTTTTGAATTTAACTATATATATCCTGTTTCTTTATATTATTCTTACATCGTTATTGGAATATTTGTAGGTTTAATATTTTACATAATAGAATCACTCGTAGAATTCTATAGATCGGAAAAAATAACAAAAGTTGCAGAAAATTAGACAAAAAAATTAGGCTATCTGTTTACTTTTATTTCTTGTAGTATTACTTGTGTTCAATTTCTGCTTTATTTTAACGAGTAATTGTCTTATTTCGTCAGCTTTCTCTCTATAAATTTTTAGTTTCTCAAGTAGTTCTCTACCTATAGGTGTTATAACGTATTCTCTTCCTTCCTTTTTAATTGCATTTTTCTTTTCAAGGTATGGTATGTATTTTTCTGCTATAACGTAAGTAAGATTAGCCTTGTAAATGAGCCTAGTTTTTGATAACGGTCCATCGGAAAGTGCATACAAAATGTCAAACATTATATCATACTTGGTTCTCTTTCTTTTGTTAAATTCTACACGCATCAAGATAATATATATAATTCTCTATTTATATACTTTTTGTTCCATTATTTCCTCGATTCTCATTTATCGTTAAGTACTTATGAGCTTGGTATGTTTACATATCGTAGAATATTTAACGTAAGAAAAGCTATCCTTTGAAAAATAATTATATGAAATAATATCTTATAAGTAAAATTATCAGAAAATATAAATTTGTTTATGCTTACGGTCTAAAGTTAAACAAATTTATTAGTAAGTTGAATTATACCGTTTGCAAAAAACATGTACTATATTAACATTAAATCAAATAAGGGAAAAAAGGGTCGATTTAATGTTTAATCCACATTTTAAAAATGTATTTTCTTAGGTAATTTCTTTGTAAAGATTATTTCTTAATTCCTCTTAATATTGTCGGATTAAGAGTTTCACTAATAGTAATTCTCACTAGAAAAATTATTACATAGAATATAAAAGTAAATATTATATAAAATAAAGAGACTGTTGAATTGCAGTTATATAAATTAGTATGTAATACGCAAAAAATTAAAAATGTAAAAATTATATTAACGCTAGGTTAGTGCTCATAAATATGCGAGAATTCATTCAATAATGATCATATAAAATCTATAGGATAATATTGATAATAATTTATATAGTATTATCTGCTGATTTTCATTACTGCATTCCCTAAAATACTGTTTATAAGTAGTCATTCTTCTAATTTCCATTCAACTTTATAAGCTGAATGATGCACATCCCATAGTTCAAGTTTAATCATATTGTTTGAAATCAAGAAAGTGTGTTTCTCTGTTAAAAGTGGTGATTTTCCAGTAGTTGCTTTAAATCCTGCTATTGTTTTATATACTTCAGCATTTTTTATTATTCTAGGTAAATATATCAGAAGTTTTATATAACGAGTAGGACTGCCAACCTGTATAGTATAAGAATCTTCATTCATTATAGGATAATTCTTAAATAAAACTGAATATTTCCACTTTACTCTTTCTCCTACTCTTAATGAAGGTTCATATTTTGCTTTTAAGATAATTTCATGATCACTCTTTTTCTCTATTTCAAAATAAGTATTTAATTTCTCATTAGTTAATACATTCTCTCTCTTTAGATAAATTAGTTTAGCTATAGGCAAATTGTTAACCTCAAAGTGTGTATATCCCATTAATGTCTCTTTAATACCACTTTTAATTGGAATAAACTCTAAGTAACAAGTTATCCTTAAGTTTCCTTTTTCTGTTAGATTAGCCTTTACTATGTTCGTAATGTGATAATAATTTGATAATGAAAATTTCTCATCTAATTTTTCTTTTCCTTCCTCAACTCTTTTGAAATATTCTATTAAGGACAACAAGTCTCTTTTCCTAATCACTTTTTACCCACCTTATTCCGATTATTCCAGTCTCTACATTTGACAAATTTACGTCTATTACATTTCCCTTTATATCTAAAGAGTAATTCTCACGCAATGGAAGTAATACAGGCTCTTTAGCCAAAAACAATATGACTTTATTCACACTAGCATTCTTTACTTTATCCTTATCAATAATCTGTATTTTGACATTAAAGGAAGGGTAAGGAATATAGAAAAACTCTATCTTTTCATCCCTTTTTATTTCTGAATAAACATAGTATCCAGTCTTTATTATTTCCCCTATAGAGGTTGGCGGATCAAGTTGAAAGGAAAATTTAATTAAATTAGGTTTCCTCTCTATAATTTTAGGTTCTATCTCTATTATAGAGTCCGTGAGCAAACCCCTTGTTGATTTATGAAAACGAAAAACTTTGATTGGGGTTAAATCATATGTAAAGAAAAAATTAGTTAATCCTTCCTTTGTTGAAACTAATATATATGAATGCGATCGAGTATAATTTTTATCTGAAATAGTGACTTTATTTTCCGTATATAGAATTACGAAATCATGTAAAAAGAAGTTTTTATCTAAAACTATTTTATCATCTTCAATTTTTACTAATTTAAACGATATAAGGAATTGAAGGAAAGATTTATCAACTTCATTTACAGAAAGAGAAGTTTTACTTAACCTATTGATTAAAGAACTTAACTTGGCTAAATCCACACTTTTAAATATACTTAAGATTATATATAAGCAAAAATTAAACGGAGTATTGTAATATAAATAATAACTTCTAGCTGTTTTTGAAGATTCAAAGATAATTTATATCTTACACAGCAAATTAGACGTAAATAATAATAGAAGCTCAATTTTATCAACTCAACTTTTGTGTGCTGCCTCAATGATTATAAAAATAAAGGAAATGAGTTTAAGTTGTTTCAAAAAAGCTAAAATCAGACTTACCAATGATTATTTAACCAGATTCTTTTAACGTTATATTATATATCATAAATAGAAGTTTCAATCATTGAAATATAATGTTTGAACTTTTTATATTATCTACCTTTTACGAGACTATTCGTCTGCAGTCTTGATCCGTGTTTTTCAATAATCTGAAGATAACTTTAAACTACACTTTTTAGGAGAGTTGTACCCTATATATAACTTATAATAATTTGTTTTTAAGAAAAATTATCTTTTCTTAATCCAGCTTATGATTAATATTATCACTATTATAACAATAACTGATATAAGAATACCAACAAGGTTAAAGTTTAACGTGTTATGAAGAGTTGTATTTCCTTCTGTTTCTGCATTAGAATTTGTATTTGGTTATATTTTCATTGAAAATGCAACGGAAATCACCAACTAATTTTCATTAATAACATTAATTAGTTAATTAACAATATAACTCAATCAAAAAGGAAAAACTATCATGAGGTTGCTGGTAATGGACGGCATCAGACATGAACAAGACGAAAAATACATCCGTAAAGCACTAGAAAAACAACCACCACAACTAAACAACAAAAAAGCACTAGGAATACTAGAATACCTCAACGGAAAAACATACAACCAAATAGCAAAACACTCAAAGTAAACAGAAGCACAACATACAGATGGATAAAAGACTACCAAAGAAGAGGCATACAAGCAATATACTACAAAAAAAGAAGAGGAAAACAACCAAAAATAAACACAAACAAAATAGACGTAAAACAACTAGAAGGAAAAACACTAAAAGAAGTCTACACAGAACTAAAAAACAAAGTCCCAATAAGCTACACAACAACATGGAGAATAACTAGAGAGAGATTAAAACTACCCTATGCAAAACCCTACAAGTACAATGAAAAAAGACCATTAAACCCAGCCCAGATCTTAATCGACAATTTATCAAGGGTTGATCTTCAAGGGGCTAAGATTTTCTTCCTTGACGAGAGTGGTTTTTATCATGATCCTTCTAAGGTTAGGAGGTTTGGTTATACTTTTGTTTTGCAAGAGTATCCTAGTAATAAGGTTAATGTTATT
This sequence comes from Sulfurisphaera javensis, assembly GCF_041154675.1. Classification (NCBI taxonomy): domain Archaea; kingdom Thermoproteati; phylum Thermoproteota; class Thermoprotei; order Sulfolobales; family Sulfolobaceae; genus Sulfurisphaera; species Sulfurisphaera javensis. The sequence goes on along the minus strand of NZ_AP031322.1, from coordinate 2,542,292 downwards.
GGTTGTATTCCTTTGAGTGTTGGCACTCCTCTAGCTATGGAGGTTGAGTCTAGTGTTGTTGTTGAGGAGGCTTAGGGCTGAGAATTCTGGTAAGGTTGTTGTTGTTCTTGATAATGCTAGTTTTCATAAGAGTAGTTTTAGATGCTGCTGAGGAGTTGGGGATTACTTTGGTTTTTCTTCCTCCTTATTCTGGTTTGAATCTTATTGAGTTTGTGTGGAAGGATTTGAAGCGTTGTGTTAATTCTTATTATACTTTTCCAAGTGGTTTGTTGGTTAAGATGTTTAATGAGTTGGTTTCCAAGGGTAATTACACGAGGTATTGGAGGGAGAAGTTTAGTGACGTGCTTGCACGTGGTGGTGTAGTGATGAGTGTGGAAGATTTTATATTATTTTACAGATATTATTTGTTCTCAAATGATATCACTTATAACTTAGTTGTTGTCTGATTTTTTATGTGATGAGTTCTATCTTTTTGTTGGGTAGAGTTCATAGTCGTTGCATTTTCAATGAAAAAGACTATATTAGTATTGGAAAAGGAAAGGAATTAGATCCAGTTTTGAAAGCCTTTTAGCAAGCATTTATGCAAATCTCCCAGAGTATGGCAAAGGGTTTGTTGAAGGGGCTGAAGAGTAAGCTAATGAGGTTAAGAGTTCAGATGAGGACTTATGGTTAGTATCAGCCCAAGATATCTATTCATCTTTAATTGAAGGTTATCTAGCTTGGATTGATTTAAACAAGGCTGAGGAGCATTAAATACTCTTAAACACGCTAGTGAGGTTCTTGAGAAGAAAGACTTTGAGCCTTTAAGCTAAAATATTAAAGAATACTTAAAAAGAGTAATATCGGATAGCGAATTCCGTGAAAATTTTGTGAGGAAATTTTAGAGTTACCATTATGCTCCCCAAAAGCTAATTTTCATTCTATTTGCTAGTGTTTTAGTTACATTTAAGATCAAACTTACGTCATCAACGTACTCTAAAGGTGTTTTAAATTGTACAATACATAAGCTTGGATACAATTTAATTCTGAATACATTATTTAAAGTGTTTATAAATTCTTGTGGAGGAGTAGAAAAGGATACACAACTTTGTTCATGTTCTACAATAAGGTCTCTTACTTCTTGCGGATTTTTCAAAGTTCCCAAAAGAACACAAACGTTATTTGTAATCAAATTGCTTCTACTTTCACATAACCATCTAGCAGCATCCCCTACAGAAATCATAGCCAGTAAATATGCGCCATATCTTCCTTTAAAAGGCGCTGCAACAAAATCTCTAGCCAATTTCATCCAACCATATTTTCTATAATATTCACGAGAATTGTTAAAAAAACTAACTTCACTTTGATTTATAAGTTTAATTTCTCTATTACCTATAGGTTCGTCTGGTGAAACAGGTATCTTATCTCTTACGCTATAAGCTATGGTATTATTTAAATCTATACCAGGAACTTGTTTAGTGACATCCTTGATACTCATATTATCTGGTACTTGCATTGATTGTCCGTTAGGCAGATCAACTATACCGATTTTTTAACACCTCCTTAGAATTTAACTTTGTTATTACTAGTTTTTTTATTTGTTTTAGAGATATATAAATCTTTATTATCGAAAGAAGTTATCTATCAAGAGCACAAACACATCATACTCTGCCTCATGTTATCTTAAGAACTAATTTTTAGAATTATTTATTATCAAATAAAACCTAGCCTTTAACTTTGTATTTGTTGATATAAATCTTTCTTGACTACTTATCTATCGATTTTTAATTTCTTTAAGATACAAACTTATTAGTGAACATGACAATATGATAGTAATAATATGAGAATGTTTAATACAAATGATGTAGTTTCAATTTGAAATATCCTAGACATAATCTTATTGATCCCAATTTTAGTATATCTTTAATGAATAATTTTATAGTAGAATTATGAGAAATTTTAAGTAAATTAAAATAATGGAATAGAAATATTTTCAAGAAAAAATACTAAACTAACAGATTCGTAATGTACAGCCAATGTTTCCATTGTAAATTGTAATTAGTTAATCTGTACTAGATGATCAAAATCAATCTGTCATTTTTAGTAATACTTTTAGGTGTAGAACACTATGTCATACCAAGGGTAAGTTAGCAATTGAACCAATAGGGGTGTGTTGGTGGCAGTCATGAAAATTAGTTATGTAATACGTAATAAAGTTTCAACGTGAAAAATTGACTGAAAAACGCTTGTACTAGAGTTGCCGTCATATTAATAATGAAACAGTTATTAATACGGCATGCCTAGCGAAACTAATACCTTAATTATACTTTCAATGTGAAAACATTAATTTCAAAAACATAAAGTGTGAAGTTTAAATATTTCGAGAACATACTCATAATGTCCTCTGTATAGTATTAAATTATTTTTATAACTTTTCCTATTAATTTGACATTTACCATATGTAAATCTTTTCATTGGGAGTGTTGGAGTGCAGTCATGAAAATTAGTATGTAATACGAGCTAAATTAAACTCTCTCTAATCTTCTTTACATTTTCCAACCAAACTTGATTAAAAGGAGTAGGGACCTTAGAAAACACCTTACCCCTCATAACAATAAGCAAACTCAAACTATACTCAACCATACTAATACTCCTATTAACAGCCTTAGTAAAACGATTAAAACGAGCAAGACAACTCCTCACCATAGAATGAAAACTCTCAATACGATAAGTATACTGCTTACCAACTTGATGATTATCAAGAACTTGATACACTTGATAATCATCAGAATAATTAACACCACCTCTTGGTAAAACTATCAACAACGAGCTCAAGCCATCATAATTCCTCTTATCATGAACAGAAGAGTAAGGAACACCATCAGCCAAACAAGTCCAATTCCACAAATCACACCTCTTAGAACCACGCCTAACACGATAAAAAGTCCACTGCTCATCAAAAATCTTCTCCCTAACACTATAATTCTTTATCAAACCTTGAAGATCAAGGAGAGCAAGATAAGCATTAAGACCAATTTTCCTAATCACGTGATAAACAGTAGAAACGTCTCTATTGGAAACACGTGAGATACTTCTCATACTCATATTGTTAACATATTCTTGTATTATTCTTCTCTTTTCGTCTTTACTTAACCTATGGTATTTTGCTTCGTAGAATGTTGTGTTGCATGTTTTGCATTTATATTTCTTTTTTCCTCTTGATGAACCGTTTTTTTATTATGTTTTGTGATTTGCATTTTGGGCAAGTTATTGTTTCTTCTCTTGTTTTTTGTTTTCTTCTCTTGGGTATTTTTAGTTTGTTTATGTAGTAGTAGGTTGTTGATTTTGGTAGGGTTAGTTTGTTTATTGGTGTTCCTAGTATGTAATTTGCTAGTGCTTGTGATATGTTCTTCAAGTTGTGTTTTTTGGGCTTAATGTTTTTATATTGAAGTATGAGAAGTATTAGTTGTGCTAGGGTTGCTGTGTTCATAACTGGTTACCCATTAATTTGACGGCAACCCTAGCACAAGTGTTTTTCTGTTGATTTTTACGTTAAAACTTTTTGCTTATATAATTTTTTGACGTTTTTAATTTTTTACGTATTACATACTAATTTTCATGACTGCATTCCAACACTCCCTTTTCATTTAATCTTCATATAAAGATCTTGGTACCTTAATTTTTTGCTTCAAAAACTACACTATATTAAATTTAACATTATCTTTTTAGTAATTCAAGTTTCTCATTATGAAAAAGTATTCGACTAAAATATTATTTGTTAGACTGATTATTTCTGAGTAAGTAAGAAAAATACGAGAAAAAGAAGTATGTGATTATTATGGTATATAGTACGTTGGTATTGATATTGTAAACGTTTGTTTATTATACTCAATTGTTAAAACTGTTTGATAAATTGCACTGTTTGGTACTAACCCTTGAGGGACAGTATTCAAAGTAACCAAGATAGTATTTTGACCGATATTTAAGGTATTAGGACTAACATTTGTTCCTATCAGATTTGTTCCAGCCACACTAACACTAATTATGCGAGCAACAATATTAGAATCTAAATAAAGTTTAAGAATCCCATTACTCCTAATAACTCCACTATAAATCGGCCTAATAACAGGCTGAGTAGCCATCATTCCACTATGAGAGGATGAATTATTTCTTCCCTTCCTAAAAACAAGAACACCACTAACAACAGCAAACAAACTTACAATAGCTAAAATCAAGATTGGAGTAGTAAGCAAAGATTGACTAGATAATGAAGAGGAACTCAACGCAATATTAGAAGATATCGGGGAAGAAGAGGTAGTAGAGGTAGTAGTGGACACACTTGTTGAAGAGGTTTGTATAGTAGTGGTAGTCTGTGTTTGAGTAGATGTAGTCTCAGTGGGCATGACTGATATTTTTATTACTTGTGGACTATTTGTGACTGTAATTGACCCGTTTAGTTGATTAGTATGATAGCCAGAAGGTAGTCTAATAACATAAAAGTATGTTCCAGAAGTCAGATTAAATTTAATCGTATTTTCATCAGATGTCTGAGTAATATTTACGAACTGTCCGTTAGTGGAAGTTCCGGAAAGTGTGACAGACCATGGTAATCCTTTTGGTAAACCTACTGCCTCAAAAGTAATTGGATACGTGGTTATGTTAGGAACAAACTTAACGTCTATAATTACGTTGTTACCATTAACTATTATTGTTCCTACTTTCGGAGTTATAATATTGTATCCACTATTCTGGACATTAATTGTATATAAATAAGTTCCATTAGGCACATTAAATGTTATATTGCTTGAAGAGGATGCCTCCTTCATGGTATTTAGAGTTACCGACCAGTGAGTTCCATTAGGCAAACCAGTTTCCTCAAATGTTACATTATAGTTTATGTTTGGGGGATAGAACATCCCAACAGCACTACCTCCAGCAGAGACAAAATACATTATATGATTATTTTGATCATAAACCATATCAATCCAACCACCTTCTGAATAACATATATTAGTTATATTATTGTTACTGGCGTTAATTATATATAAACCATTACCATCAGCATATATTAAATTATTAATAGAATCATACATTATATAACTTGGATCAAAATAATTTATATTAATATTCCCTTGTATCTCATTTGTTATCCCATTAACAATTAGTATGCCGTTGGAGCCAGCCACATATATTAGATTGTCTTTCGTATCTACAGTAACACCATATGGTGTGTAAGGAAGAGGTATGTTTGCTATCACTTTTTCTGTCAACGGATTTATGACTGTTAGAGCTTGTAATACGTAATCTGCTACATATATTAAATTATTATCGGGGTCGTATGTAAGTGCCGAATAAGAAGAATGAAATGAGTATACATTACCCGGAGAAATAGATATATTTGCAACTAATGAATTATTTAACTGAGGTGCAATAGCAAGTATACTAGCAGTAGCAGGATCTGCTATGTAAATTAAATTATTATTAGGATCGTAAAGAGGAATTATAGCATCATAAGCACAATATATATTATTATTATATGGTTGAAGAATACCAGAACAAATTATTTTATTTGTTGAGGGATTAATAACTTCAAGACCTAAACCGTACATATATGAAGATTGAGAATAAAAACCTGTTAAGTAGAGCAGATTATTCTGCGGATCATATATGATACTATATGGAAAAAAATTATTCAAATTAATACCATTTATAACTTGATTTACTGAAGTATTAATTATATAAACATAATAGAAATAACTTTGGTAATTGTGTATTGGCACATATAATAATTTGTTTTGTGGATCATAAGCTAATCCAGTAGTACGCGGGATAACTGGTATGTATCCAAATACATGATTGGTAGAGAGTGTAAAGAAAATAGTTTGGCTAACGTCTTCGTTATTAACTGTGATATTACCTTTCGAAATTGACGCATTGTAATATAACAAAGAACTATTCACTATATACTGATAATTTCCATTTGGCTCATAAAAGGTTATATTTTCATTAGCATATGCTACTTTTGTTTGTCCGTTCAAAGTTACAGACCAAGTAGAGCCTAAGGGTAATCCATATTCAACGAACGAAATAGTATATGTAGAAGAAGTAGTTGAATTAACTACTAGAATGCTCAACGCTAAAAGCTCTATGGTAATTAGTAATAGAGATAGCAATATCTTGTTTCTTCTCATAATCATCATTATATACACTTAAAAATACCTTATATAAAAACTTTGCTTAGTGAGGAGTGTGTCCATAATGTCTAGATACATATTCAATGCATCACTAATCTCTATACAAAGATTGGATGAACGATTATATACGCTAAACATTAAGTTGTAGAAATAACTAATAATATTATAATTGACTCACTCGAGGGAGATCATATGCTCCAAATTAATTCGTTATTGTCTCTGATGAAAAAGGCGATATGCTCTGAATAAGCACTGTTTAATTGAATTCGCATTATTTACATTAGCCTTATTACATTACTGGATGTGAGTAGTTTATCTCTTAATGTGAGTTAATTTAATTTTTAGAGACAATAGCATGTAGTCCTTTGTCTACATACTAAATTAATGCCATTTCTCACGCTCCTCACTTTGACTTAGTAAAAATAATTTTTGCGTAATATAGGAAATTATGTAAAACCAAACTTTTAAAAAGTTATACTACACATATTAAATCATGGTAGAGAATATTGATAGTGATACCAGTAACAAGGATTATATGCAAAGGAAAATTAATAACATAATAGGATTTATTGAGAAAGCCACACTTGTCGTTTCTCTGGGTTTTGATATGCTAGGGACAAGTGCGATAAGCTTAAAAGAGATTGAGAAACTAGAGAACGTTACACTTGATAAATTGATGGAATCCCTAAAACAAACTATTACTATGAAGAAGAACTCTGAAATTAGCATTAAAAATGTAAAACAAATATTCAGCGAAGTTGTAGATTTAGAATCCATAAAAAAAGAGAAAGGTAATAATGACTTTGATCTGAAAGATCTTGAGGAAAACATTTCTATGCCCAAAGTTTTTGAAGAGGAAGCTATATTAAACGATTTTGCGATTGTTAGTAATCAAAACTTGTCTGCTAATGATGCAGACCCTTTGCTTATATTTCTGAGTAAAACCAGATTGACATTATTCTCTGAGAGATCAAATGATGTAGTAATTATTGAGTTATATCATGGGAATTTACCCATATATGTTCTGAAGGATAATGAGAAGAAGCCTTTCCATTACATTTTAAAGAAAGATAATCATTCCGATAAGTACAAAATGGAAAAAGTTCCTGATTCCTCAAATCAAGATAATTTAGGGGATATACTTGAAAGCTATCCGGAAGATAAATTGGAATTTAGATTGTTTCTTGTTATTACATTAGAACATGGTTATGATGAAGATAAAAATAATGTTGAAAATACTCAGAAAATTATGAAACGAAAGTTAAATAATGTAGCTGCCCTTGTGGGAGTTTTTAGCTTTAGGCCAGACGGTGAAAGTCAAAAAGAGGGCAAGGAAAATAGGAAATTATTTGAGAAATTATTGCATCATATCACTGATCCGGAGGCTGGATTTTATATAGACATTGAATCATTCTTTTCGAAATATCTTGGAGTTAAGGACAAAAATATTGTTAAACACTCAGGGGGAAAGGAATTTCTTATTGAAGAGAAAATAAGTACATCAAACCAGAATGCTAATGATCAAAATGCTAATGATCAAGGAGATAAGCTTACTCTTACCGGCCTACAATTCTTCATGATCTTCTTAGCCTGGTATTTTGTGGCACGGCCCATGAGGAAAAGATTATTAAAACGTGGAAAATTAAAAAATAGTAGACATCCTGCCCTATTCGCCAGTAGATTCTTTCACTCTATCTTTGACCTCAGAAACAGTCTCTTTCATTATTCCTTAGGCCTCGTGGCCAAGGATGATCGGTTACTAGTTTCGAAATCAGTGGAATTCAGTGATGGGAGGTATATCTTAAGGCCTGATTCGGATCTGTCACTTCTGCTGGCATACATCTTTCATGATTATTTAGACATATATTCAGAACGCGTAGAGCTAGCCATGAGGATAAAAGATTCCATCATGGAGCTATGTAGCTCTACAAGGGTAGATATAATTAATCAAACTATTCTTTATGACGACTGGATAGTTAACCTGGAGCCCGAGAGAAATGTAAGGGTAGATGAGGACAGGATAGATCTGTACAAGTGGCAGTTAAACTGGGACGTAAGCTGGGGCATTTTCATCACTGCAGTCTTGTCTATTCTGTCACAAACCATGATATTAATGAACAAAAGAATTGATAGATATCTAATGCAGTACGAGAGAGTGGGTTTCTTCTCCATGTGGTTGAGGGGATCCCTCGCTTTTGAGCATCTCCATGAAATAATGGCTGATGGCGCAAAGGATTTCTCCGATTTCTTCAATATTGACATACTTCAGAACGATGCCTACAACCAATTATTTGAGACTTTCAAGGAGACCTCTGGCGTGAATAGAATGTATGAGAGGATGATTGAGAGGATAAGGATGTTCGGGGAATATGAGGCACACAGAAGATTACATGATCTCACTATCATAAGTATCGTCTTGACAGTGGTTCTTGTAGTTCTCACATTACTGACAGCGCTTCCGGCGATAGAGGAGCTACTAAGAATAATATGAAAAGTGAGAAGTTTAGCGGACTGGCTAGCGCCATAAATATAAAAACTCATTATGTATCTACATATCACGTAACGTTTAATGTTTCTTATCAATATGTCTATTAACTCTGAGTGCGGATAGGAACTTAAGTCGAGTATTATCCCTAGCTCATATAAAACATATTAGTCGGGTTTGTATAACTCAAACCCGATGAACGAGGCCGGCTCCCTAGCTGAGCCTCAAGCTCGGTTGCTAGCCTGGCCTCCCTCCATCCGTACCGGAAGTTGGGCAAAAGCCCGAATGAGGTTGGGAAAATGGAGGGATTAATAGCAGGAATAGACATAGGAAAGAAAACCTTGTACTTAAGCTACCAAGGCAAACTATACAAGCTAACAAACGATGAAAAAGGATACGAAGAAATAAGAAAAATACTACCAAGTGGATCAAAAATAATACTAGAAGACTCAGGAATATACACAAGAAAAGTAATAAGAGCACTAAACAAGGACTACGAGATAAGAATAGTAAACCCACTAACAATATCAAAACTAAAGAGGAAAGAAAAGCGACAAAATAGACGCTAAAAAACTTGAAGAAATAAAATTAAGTGAGACAAGAATGGCAAAAAAGAAAGAGAACCAACAAGCCAATGGGACTTCATCACAAGATCATGGAATATAATAAGAAGGTATTTTTAAAACGTATAAGTTTCCATTAACTTCATAATGCATTATAATATTGTATATTGTACCTTGCTTAAAACTATAAGGCGTTTGATTGAGGAATCCCCTAATAACATTGTTACCAGGTTGTATTTCGCTAGGAGTAATATTATTTGCGATGTAATTCGTCCCTTCCACATAGATAGAGACAATTCTAGCTTTTACAGTCGAATTTAACACAAGCTTAATAGCCCCGGTCCTTCTTATTGCACCAGCATAAACGTACTTAATTGAGGGCTGAGAGTAAGTATATTGTGGCGTACTAGATACCTTAGGCCGACTCTTATTACCACCTTTTCTTTTCCTTCTATATGCAACTACTCCGCCTACTAGTAAGGGTACTGAGACTAAGGGCAGGAGAATTGGCAAAGATAATTCTGGAAATATGCTTGATGACACACTAAGATCGAATTGAACTGAACTTGGGTCTCCTTTGAAACTCCCTACTTGAGTTTGAGGAATTACAGTGATTTGAGTACTACCGCCAAGAGCTGAGCTTGCCTTTACGAAAACACAAATTGATAAAACATAGGATAAATCATATATATCTAATACAACATTACCGCTTTTTACATTAGATGTTTCTATTGTTATCTTTTGAGCTCCAGGAGAAGTCCAACATAGCTTTTGAGTAGATGTAGTGCCATCACCACTAACATTAACATAACCTACAATTTCTCCAATAACACTTATATATCCTCCTCCACTGAAGACAAAGGCGTTAATAGTCAATCCGGGAATAGCACACGTAAAAGTACCTAGAGCGTTAATAGTCAACTGAAACTGCCCACCAGAGTAAACTTGTGTGCCCCCTATGTTAATTGGTGGTATATTAATAGTTATAGGTAATTTATTCCCAGATATTGATACTGATACACTATTTGTAGAATTGGGAGTTAGAGTAGTTGGTGATACTGAAATAGTAGTAGTATAGCTTCCTGAAATATATTGATTATTTACAATGTTAAACGTAACACTTTGCTGAGAGGATTGTGCATTAACTAAAATATTTGCAATAGTTAAAGTAAATTTAAACGGAATTTTAACTGGATGAAACATTGTAGTCGGATTAGTATTCATTACACTAGGAATAGAATAATTTGAGAGGATAGCAAAAGATGGCATTTGAAGTCCGTAATCTATCAAAAGTAATGTTAAAATAAATATGGATATTAATCTTAGTTTCCCAATCATATCCATTTTAATATCATTTCTAATAATATATAAATCTTTCATGAGAATATGTCATATACAGTTTTTCGTTAAGAAGACACGAATCTGTTATATTTACTCTCACACTTACAAAAGATATTACAACTACTATGAAAAGCTCTAGTATTTCTGAGAAGTTTTAAAGTTTGAAGATTTAGAGAATAGGCTTAAAGGGACTGTTCGAATGCAGTCATGTAATATGTAGTATGCAAAAATTAAAAACGTAAAGAAATTATATATGCGCAACGTTAGTTCCCGTAAATGTATAAGAACTCATTTAATGTGGATCGTATAACTCATACAGAAAATAATGTTGATTACAATTTATATCTTATTATTTGTTGATTTTCATGAATGCAATTGAACACTCCCTGCTTAAAACTTATTGGAATTAGCATCTATGCTGTTCCTTTAAAATCATTTATTCCTTTTAAATTATACATCTTACCACAGCAAAATCTTACTTATTAATAAATAATTTCTAAGTAATAATATAAAAACATATAAAATTATAAATTATGGGCTATTAATATAATAGATCTATATTTGGAGATTCCATATAATACTTCTTATAAAAAGAATTATCTCTGATACGTTACAATAAAAATAATTAGGATTTCAAATCATTTGATTTCTCATAATATTAATGGAGTCTTCCTTTTTGTTCGTAAATCTTTTAACGTTCATAAGAAAGCAACATTTATATATCAAGTTATCACTTATTAATTCATGGGCGTAGCAAAGGCAATTATAATAACTTTCATATTATATACATTTTTGCTATATCCTTTCTTAGGATTAATATCTGCATCCGGAGGTATTAATATATTCACCTTTACGGGCTACTTTATTCCTCTCTTATTTTTTGAGTTTCTAGCTGTAGGCATTTCACTAGCAACTAATAAAAAGAGAATAATTGAGATTAGGGTTAGAAATTTACCAGTCAGAAATTGGATAGCAATAATAGAATCAAAGACCCTTGCTTTTAATACTGACGTAGCAAGGCTAGAGATAAAAGGATCTCCATTAGCTATTTTCTGTCCTCAAATAGTAGATAATATGGTTTATTTTCCAAGACCAGCTAAAACAAAGCTCTCCGGTAATGTGATTGAAATAAATTACCAGCCAACAACTGCCTACAGTGTATTATTGGATTTCCCCCTATGTATGAAATTCTATAATCCTATTTATACTAACCCAAACATTCCAAGAACCCATATTGTTGCTGAAAAAGAGATTGTTGACAAAAATGGTAAAAAACAAAGACTTAGAATAGAATTTAACAAACCAGGAACTTATCCAACACCTACTCAACCTCCTATTGGACAGAATCAATTACCAATAAATCTCTCGTTATCTAATTGGGATCCAAACGTATGGGTAGGTAGAGAAATTCACGGATATAAGGTTGATTCAGTTATAGGTACTGGTGGAAATGGTTATGTACTAAAAGTATCTTTAGGTGGTACTAAATACGCTATGAAAGTTCTTTCAATAACTCCAACAAAAAGCGGTACTGTAACTTTACAAGCAAAAAGCGGTTTTGATCAATTATTTAACGAGAGTGAAAATTTGAAGAGACTATCACAAAATCCAAATTTTGTAACAATTTTCGGAATTTATGTTGATTCTAACATGATCATGGAAGCACTTAAAGGGAATGCTGAGGCTTATTTTAAGAACCCACCAGCAATAGTTATGGAATTTATGGAGGGAGGAAGCGCAGATAAACTACTAACAAATCAAAATATTACATATTCAACGTATTGGCCACTTATCGTAAAGAAAATAATAAAACAAGTAGCTGTAGCCTTATCATATTTACACTCAAGTGGTTATGTTCATTTAGATATTAAACCTCAAAACATATTCTTAAAGAGAAATCCCGGATATTTAGGAGAGGAAGTTTATAGGAATATTGATGGAATAATTAAACTAGGTGATTTAGGTTCAGCAGTAAAAATTGGAGGAAAAATTGAGCAAGTAACTCCTTCTTATGCACCACCAGAACATGTTGAGGCAATAATAACTGGAAAAGGAGCTGATCCTAAAATGGATATATTTGCTCTTGGTATGACAGCTTATGTCATGCTTACCTTACAACATGATAATCCAGCTGGAGATTACTTAGATAAAGTGTTAGATGCTTATATTAATGGTAATATTAGCGTTGCTTTAACTTTAGTACGTCAAGCTAAGCAAATACTGTCAACATGGAGACCAACCATACCTCTAACAACGCCTCAAGAATTACAGCAGGTAATCATAAAAACATTAAATCCAGAACCACAATTAAGACCAACAGCCCAAGAAATAGCTAATACTCTGTAAACTTTTTTGTTGGGACAAAAGTTTACTTCTCATTTATAGAACGGTTGTATAATCAAAAGATTAACCTAAAGGATCTGTTTTCACAATAACGTCAATATCATTTACAAAATGAAAGTTTATATTACAGACATCCTATATTTTCTTTGAAAAGTCTCCTAACATAAATAAAGATTTAAATAGTTATTTATTTCTTCTATATATGGATAACAAGGATTTCTTTTTATCTTTATCGAATAAAAATAAAGGGTTCTGGCTGAGATTTATCGTATCGAAAAACTTAGTAGCTCAATCAGTAGTTTCATTAACATAGTTTGATAGAAATAATGTCATGGGAGAAAAGATAATTTATAACGATAAATTTTTATTTAATAAACAACGGAAGCAATGATTAGAGTTGAACAAAACAATTAGGAAAGTGCACGTGATGCTAATTATAATTTAACATGGCATGATAGAGACAGTAAAGTTAAAATCAAGTATATTAGAGAGATTACTAAGTCATCCGATTATAAGCTAATTTCACCAAATGCAACTTTCAACAGTTACATATTTCTTCAAAATAAATGATTATAGAGGTTTAATAGGATACGTATCAAAGTCAGATCATACCAAAGGATGATTATAGTTCCATTTGCAAGGATCGGAAAAAGAAAAGACGCTTGGTTAGATGTTTTAATAAGTAATATTAAATGAACATAATTTATATCTCTGGAGTTTTGGATAATGAAAGAATTCATAAAAAAGAAGACATATTACCAGGTATTTTAAAGATGGCTTTCAGTAGGCAACAACGTTATAGAAATAAATGCAGATTTGAACCAAACAGATCTATAAAAACAAAGACATCTAATATTTACGTATAATTCAGAATTAGCTAAGATTATTATTAGCTATAAGGGCAATGTGTTTACAGTAAAATTAAGATTCTTGGAATATTGTACAACTAAGGATATAAAATGGCCAAATAAGATTAAAGAGATACGGTAGTGCTTGAAGTTAGAGAAGTTTCAAATCCTTAAATATATACAAATAAAAAATTCTAACTAAAACCAGAAAAATTAAAGTGAAAGAGTCCGATAATATTTATCTTATCATTATTTCTTCTATTTTAGTATTAATGTTTGTATTAAAAGAGAGTTACTAAATCTCTCTCAGCATTAAGCACTATCCTTACATTATTCTAAGTTTAATTAAACTCTATTAAATTCCATTTCTTTCCGTTGATTCATTGGATTAAATTTATTTACCAATGCACAGAATATGATGTATAAAATATTGCAATATAATTAAATTACAGAAAAAGGAAAAATGTTTTCAAATATCGAATTCTTGCCAACAGAATATCACCGTCTTAATTGATTTATTTGGATTAACTAAGAATATAAGAAGAACGAATATGACGATTTAAGAAGAGTAAAAATATTATGAAGTTTTCCTTATTAAAATGCACAAATTATATAATTAATATTTTCTCTTATCTACATTTTCTGTTCAATTTTGTTTATATTTTAGCGTTTAAATAAAGCTTATTAATAGGGAAAAATTAGTATATATCGATAGATATGAGTTCACAAAACGTAGAATTAGAAGGATTAAGGAAATTGAAAAATGGAGCATTACTGTCACTCATATCTCAGATTTTGATAATTTTAGTTATTATTGCTGTGTATTCTCTAAGTTATTTATTTATTTTACTTGGCATTTCTTCAGCCTCATCTAGTTCGGGATTACCATCTACTTTATCATTTGCAACTGGAGGTATTGGTATGTCAGTGATTATATTCCCTTTAGTATCACTAATCTTAGAAATTTTAGGTATTGTTATGCTAAGGAGCGGTTATGGAAAGTTAAAAGATTTAGGTAAGGATGTTGGCATGGGCAAACTTGGTGGAACATTATTTCTAATTGGTCTAATAGTTACAATTCTAACTCCAATTGTTGTTTTATTATTAGGGACTTTAGTTATGAATTCAATTACGACTTCTAGCATCACATCTCCTAATGCATCAAGTATTTCTTCTACAGAAAATAACATAACTCTTGCAATTATTATTATCTTCTACTCAGCCGCTATACTAGGAACAACTCTAATTCTCATAGGAGAAATTTTGTTAGGCATTGGTACTTATAGGGTAGGAGATGAATATAATGAGGGGACAACAAGAGTTGGTGGAACATTAATTGCAATACCTATTATTTCATTTATTGGTTATATGTTTGCATATTATGGGTTAAGCAAAATAATTAATAAACTTTCATTAACTAATTATCCTACTCCAATTATGGCGCAAAACCCAGTGCAACTAATACAGCAACCTTCATATGGACAGCAATTACAGCAAACATACGTAAATCAATTTTCTCAAATAGGTCAAGGAGTAATAAAAAGTAATGGTTATGCACAACTTACTCTATACTCCCCTACAACGGCTGTAATAGCATCTGCACAAATCCAGGGGACCTCTTTGGTATCAAATAATATAAATCCAGTATTTCTAAATCCAGGAAATAATGATATAGTGATTAATTTTGGAAATTTACCAAATCTTATTAAAGGTAATCAGTATATAATAACACTTTATATATCTACTAATGGCAATTTAACAACTATAAATAGTATAGCCTATTACCAAGATTAATGTAAATTGTGGAAATAATGTCAATAAATATTCTATAAGAATATTTATGCGATAGCCCTAGATTACAATGTACATTCACAGAACGCGTTAATAATGTGGCTACTTAGGTGCAAATTTAAGACTTTTTGGTCTCTATGTAAAGATAAAATGTTAATGTCTATATATGCTAAATATTAAAAGTATATAGGAAAGTTATAGAAATAATTTGTACCAAAATTGTGACATAATGGAGGCAATCAAATGATAAGAGATATTTTTATCGAGAAAGCTTTCGTTCTAAGCAATTACAAATGATATTTTGTTTGCAAGAACTTTATATAAGCCCTAATAGCATGACTCAACCATTAACGTTTATAATTTGATTTTTACATAGAGCTTAATTCGTAAGTTATGTATAGACTACTTAACTAGATATTAGTAGTAAAATCGATATTTTAAAACCTCAAATTATATTTAAAAATTTTTATCTTGTTTGTTGTTTTATTAAGGGAAAAAGAAAGACAATCTATTAATATCTCTAACTCTTGAAAAGTTAAAATATGCCTGGAAATAGATTAATAGTCAAAATTTTCATAAAGATTTATACAGAAAGCACATGAAAGATAAAAGGGGTATTTGAAATTTATCGTTATCTTTAAATATAAAAAGGAAGAGAATATAATAGGATGTCTATTAGAAAAGTAGGTTTAAATCTCGTCTTATTTTTGCTGACTATTTTATTGTTTAGTTTAACTTTCAACGTTTATGGAATTTCTCATATAGAGGGTACTCAAAATAATAATGCTAAATCTTACTCTACAAAAGATTTATCAAAACTTGGTATTCTATCTGAAGCATCTATTGTTCTTACTCATATTGAATTTAAAACTTTAACTATTAAAGTAGGTTCTTCGCCAGCATATGCAATTTACGATCCAAAAAATAACTATATTTATGTATTAAATTCAAGATCTAATACAGTTTCAGTTATAGCTAACACATCAGTTATAGCTAATATCTCCGTAGAGCCAAATCCAGTTTTAGGAGTTTATGACCCCACTAATGGTTATATATACGTGGTTGATAATAGCTCATTCTCTGTCTCTGTTATTTCTAATACAACCGTTATCACAACAATATCTTTAGGTACTCCACCTACTTCAGCCTTAAGTCCACCATTTTATAATCACATTTATATAACTGATGCGATTTATGACCCAGCTAACGGTTATATATATCTTGTTGACTATAGTGGTGAAAATATTATAGTAATCTCTGATACTTCTGTTATAGCGAATATACCAATAGGATTTAACCCTATTTCCGCTACTTATGATCCAGCTAACACAGATGTATTTGTAGCAGATTTTTGTAATCCAACTTTTAATATCCCTTCTAATCAAGTTTCAATCATTTCAGGCACATCAATTATTGGATCTATTAAGGTTGAAGTTGAACCTTACTCTGTTACTTACGATCCCTCAAATGGGTATTTGTACATAACAAATTATTTAGCTGGAACAATATCAGTTGTTTCTAGTACTCCTACTCCATATACAATAAATGCTGGTGGTTTACTTACAACAGCTACTTACAATCCTTCGAATGGCTACGTATACTTTATGGACCCTGGAGATAATACTGTAGTAGTTGTTTCTGGTACTTCCATTATAACTTCAATTAAAGCTTTTGCACCTAAGTGTGGTGTTTACGATCAAGCTAACGGTTACGTTTATGTTTTAGGAGATGGAGTTGTGTATATAATAAATAATACTCAATTATTGTACACAATAACTGTAGGGGAAAATCCAGTAAGTGCAGTATACGATCCTATAAACGGTTACGTTTATGTGGTTAATGAAGATTCTAATTCTGTTAGTGTCATTTATTCCGTTACTTATCTCCCTAGCTCCTCTACAGTTTCAACTTCTTCTGCTCCTATAATTTCTAGTTCGACTACTTCTTCAGTTAGTTCTTCTAATAATTATTTCATATTTTTAGTGCTAATAGTAGTGATTGCAAGTGTTTTTGCTGTTGTGGGTGGTATTCTTACCATAAAGAGGGGGGTAAGAAGTCTACTCCTATAGTTGCTCAACAATCAGCTTTTCCTATGATGCAACCTCCTACAATAAGGCCTAATTATGCTGGTGTTATAAAGAGTAATGGTACAATGTCTTTATACTTAGACTCTAACGTGAATGCAAAGATAATTGGAGTAGTTGTAGATAAGACTAATTTAGTGGCAGTAAACATAACACCAAATTATTTGACCGTTGGTCAAAATATTATTACGGTCACGTTAAACACATTACCACAAGGATTAACACCAAATAACGTGATATACCAAACAATAATGATAATACAATATAATAATCAAACTTTTACAATAACAATACCTACATACTACATACCGTGAAATCTAACTTTTACTGAAAGACTACTGTTTCCGGCAAGTCTTTCTAAGTTATTGGTCTATACTCATAATTACCTTTACATGGTTATTGGTCTAAAGACCTTTTATACTCACTAACGTTAAATCTTTTTAATAGTGAAGATCTTTATCTTTTTTAATCTCTATAAACGTCAGCTCGAATTTTTCTTTAATTTTGTAATAAATTATAACAGTTTACATAAATCCCACAGAGCAATTAAAATAGTATCTCACAAATTTAAATAATGGTATTAATAAGTTCGGATCTAAGATAGATTGAGTAATTTAAAGTAAAGTAATTTCACTCAATAGTTTTATTCTAATATATATTGCTAGAACAATAATCTAACTTTACGATATAAATAGTTTTCATTTTCACCAATTCCTCTGCTTATATATATCATTTTTAAGAAAAATGGTTTTATCTTGGTACATATAATTTCGTTTAATAGAAGTTTTCTTTTATCTTATTTCTGTTTCTTATATTTCAACTATATGGTTGAACTAAACAATATACTCGACTAATAATAACATACGTAAATATTACCATTTTATCTCGAATTATGACATCATAATTTGAACGTTAAAACAGATTTTAAATGATTCAAGCAATTTGTTTTCAAATTAAGGAAATCAGAAAACATTTATAATTTTCAATTCGAAATTATATTATGGAAGACCTCTCTCCTTTAACAAAACAACTTATTGCATCAATACTTAACAAGCTTTACAATTATGATGAGATCTATATCACAGACATCATTCCAGATAATAGACAATATGAAGGAAAATATAATATAATTAAGCATGTTCTCGAGGAAAATGGTGTAATAAAAATTGATGGAAATAAAATAAAAAAAGGGTATATTTATAACGAGAACAAAAATTATTTTGTTCTAAAAAGAGATATCAAAATTAACGTATCAGAAAGAGGAGACAGGGCTTACAGTTCTTTAACTGAATTAATACCATTAACACCTTTAGATAAAATCAGTCATATAATGCATAAACATCACTCAAAGACATCTTCTGACGTAGTAAGATGTAATAAAGTTAGAATTTATGATCCATTAAACTTAGGTAAAGTGACAGCCGATTGCAAAAAACAACAACAAGGGAATATTGTAAATATTGACGTTTCTTTTCAACCTTCATTAATTCCAGGACAAATAGTTACGTGGAGTTATTACACTTGGGATAAAGAGTATTACGGTACTACTATTGAAGAAATTATGAAAAAGTATAATGTTGATTACAGTAGTGAGGGAATTGCAATAGCTTCACCAACGTATTTAGCTAAAATAACCGTTGAATTACCATGGAAACCCAGTTTAGCTCAAGCTAAAGAATCCATAACTTCTCCCGTTAATATATTCTTAAATCCGATTACTATTCCATATAACTTAAAGATAGAAAATAATATGGTTACATTAGAGTTAGTTAATCCTCGAATGGGAGCTTATGCATTAGTTTGGAAACCACCAACGAAATAAATGCTAAATATTCTAAATAATCTATAGATTTTATGATAATTTAGCTATAGTAGTTAAAGAGTAAGTGAAAAGAAAGAAAATTGCATATATTTTTCCTTTTTAGTCTATCTTTTTCCTACGATAAACTGTTTATTAAATAGAGTTAATTGTTATTCATAGACTCTTTCAAAAAATGTTACAGTCAAATAATTGCTAAAAGATCTCATTAAGCATCATAAAATGATTCTAATTTATAATGAAATTATACTATAGAAAAAAGGAGCTACACATAAAAGGGGTAGTTAATTTCAGACCTTAACTTTCAGATAATATTTTGACTTTTATAATTTCTCTTTGGAAAGAGGACTTAGAAAAAATCTGTAGTAATTGATGCGGAGAGAGCGTAAAACCAGAGGTAATTATTACAATAACTTCATTTTCATGAACTAACACAATTTCACTTTCTGGATAAACAATTTGATAATAAAGATTTTGTGAAGTGAGCTCATAAGTGTTGTTAGAATATATATAATTAAAACTCTCATACGTACCATTAACTGTTACATTCGAAAGGGATAGTTGTTTAGCAAAAAGAGAAGCAGAAGAGCTAAAGTACATAATAGCTATTGCTAATACATCACTTTGATTATTAAAGAGAGTCTCTAGAGTGCCGTTGTTAGCAAATGATATCATTGTGCTCAATAATGGATAAATTGCAATATATTGTGAATCAAATCCTATAGTTGGTAGTGAATAATTAGTAGTGTTAAAACCTGTGGTATTTAAATAAATTACAACATATTTGTCATTTTTTAAATGCTGAAATGTTAAAGTGTAATTATTATTAATAGTCCAATCTCCTCCTAATACAGAGGACACATTTTCTGTTGATAAGGGAAGTGTAAAAACAACAGAAGAGTTAACGATTGGAGTAGAAAGTCTGATGAAGACAAAAAGTGCTATTGCTATTATCAAAAGAGCTACTAGCACGTAAGTTAACACTTTTGATATCATAACATAAAATAAACATAAAAAATAATAAAACTTTTCATACTTATGATTTCTTTTAAGGTTTATAATACTGAAAATTGGACATGTTCACTATGTAGTCATTAAGGTATAAATTATTTCTATACCTTTTCAATATACTCTTAATGTTTAGCATATATAATCATTTTCATTTAATCTTTAATTAGAGATTGATAATGCCTTAAATTATACCTAAAAGATGTCACTATAAGTGTGTCCCACAATTTTGCTTTTTGTAAATTTATAAAATAAACGGTCATAAGATAAACTATTTTTCTATTTTTATAACCTGATTTTTCTTGCTTAATATTCTATCAGGATAATGGAACTTTCCCTTTTTATAGAATTATTGGACACATTTATATAAATATGCAAAATTTTTAACTAAAGGATTTATAACTTAACGTTAAGAGAGTTAAGCAAAGTAGTTTTCTTTAAGGCAAAGAAGTATAAACCCTTAAATAAGAGTTCTCTTTGCAGAATTATGAAGAGGTTTCTGCATAAGTTTAATTTTAGGACGTGGGAGTTTCCTCGTAAGGTGAGTAGGGTTATCCCCTAATGGGAGTGAGAAGGATGAACGGGTTAATCCGCGACTTTGGTGAACTCCAAGGGTCGAGAATTGAATACAAAGTATATGAAATTCAATGAGACCCAAACCCGTAACAGAGGTAAAATAACGTCATGCGGAGGATAAATATTAAGTTCAACTTTTATTAAATACACAGATATAGTCTTATAAATGTTTACTTAAAATCAGAGATTATTTTTACACTTCATCAGGTACCTTTGTCTTATGATTGTTTATTTAGAATGTCTTCTAATCTTTTAGCGTTTTTACATTTATTTAGAAGTTCGGAGTCATAAGTAATTAAAGTATAACCTTTACTTTCAGCCACATAAACATAAGCACTATCATAAAAAGTTAAATCTCTTTCCATTGCAATCAACATTACTTCAACATAGTCAGTAACCTTTTCCGTCTTCATTTTACTAATAATAATCATGAAGTTCCTCATAACGCTAAGTGGATCCTTTATCCTTTTCAAAAGCTTAGCATCCTTCCATATAGCATTACCTAACTCATAAATAGTTAAATCAAGAATATGAGATGAAGAAATAAAATCTATGTTAACTTCATGAGTTAAAATCTTAAATAATAATGGGTATAAGGCTGATGTATCAAGCAAATATTCATCTTTCACTCCTATTCTCCCTTACTATTTTAATCCACTCATTAACAGTTACATCTTTCATATTTTCTATGATTTCTTTTGCTACTTCCCTTATTTTCTCCTCTTCCCTTCTCTTTATTTCCTCCTCTAACGCTTTTTCAACAACCTCCCTAATATTTATTCCTAGTTTTTCAGCCTTCTCTTTTAATTCTTTTTTAATCCTAATAGACAAAACTTCTGTAGACATATTCATGTATACATTACTACTGAATATATTTAAGTTTTTACACCGCATTGTATACATTCCGCATAGAGTTAAAAAATCAAGTTCTTACCATCTCTTATTACTCTTCTTGTAGAACACTGTTTACCCCGCCGTAAAAAGGCGAGGTTTGTCCTTTTTTTATCAAAAGATCCATAATATTACACAACGATAAAACTTATCTCTTTCTTTCTTAGATAGAGTATTTAACAATTATTCAAGAATTTCCTCCTTACGTCGTCATTAAACCATAAGTTATTTCTATACCTTTTCATTTTTTAATGTTTAGCATATATAAACATTTTCATCTAATCTTCATGTAGAGATCTCATAACCATAATTTTATACCTCAGTTACACTATGAACACAAAGTAAAAACGAATCAATTTATGAATTATGTTATCTATTCACTATTTATTGATTTATAAAGATTTTTGTAAGTTACTTTTGCTCAATATTTACTGTTATCCAATCACAAAAAAGAAAAATTTTTACTTTCTCTTCCTAAAGAAAAGTGAATTCTATTTAATTTATTCCCAATAAATTTATTCATATGTTTAAGTTTATAAAAATAATCCTTAAATACTATTTAAGATAATCTTTATAAGAATGAAGAACCTATACCACGTAAGGTTTTCAATATCTCATAAGGGATGTTGGACTGAGAAAATTAAGAACAGAATTAGAACAGTTAAGATTATAGATGAGGGAAACGAAGTAAAAGTAATTATTGCCTCTCCTTATAATATAGTTGAAGAATTGAGAAAATCAGAAAATGTAATTAAAATTTTAAAATATAAGAAGTTAAACGGAGGCTATTTAATAAAATTTTTAGAGGATAAACACTCCTCAATATCTGGGTTTCTCCTTAATTATGAGGATGATATACTGGATTATGATAATTATGTATATAAGGGAATAGAAGTTTGGGATATAATAACTCTAAACAATCAAATAGTTAAAGATTTAACTGAAAACTTTGGTATAGCTAATGTCAAAGTTAGGAATATTAAATTAGATAGCATAGTAAAAAATAACTTAACTGAGAAAGAATTACTTATTCTTAAAACTGCATTATTAATGGGATACTTCAATTATCCTAGAAGTGTAAAAGCAAAAGATATTGCTGAAAGTCTAGGAATATCAAAACAAGCATTTCTATATCATATAAGAAATTCTATAAGCAAACTCCTAAATTCAATAGATTTTAATATATAATCTTGCTTGTCATAAAACGAAACACCTAAACTTTAAACCTTATAAGTTTTACTATTAACAATGTTTAATGATTGTTCATATTAGTTTACTTAAAACTCAATTTTGTCAAAAATATATAATAGTATCTTAAAAAGTATCATATGGATGAAAGAAAAGAAGTTGTAAAAAAAGAATTAAAAAGAGAAGTATTAAACACTTGGCTAGTAGCAAGTTATGGAATAGCTGCAAACGCACCAATAGCAGTAGCAACTTTATATTTTGTTGGAATAGCTGGATTAGCTGGTGGCGCATTACCATTAGTTACAATTTTATCTTATTTAATTTATGCAACAACCTTAGTAGTGATCTACGAATGGAGTAAAGATATTGCTTCTGCTTATAGTTATATAGCTATAGTTAAGAAAGGTTTAGGGAGTAGTTTAGCTGCTTTTACAGTAGGTTACGGATATATTTATCAATACCTTATTTCTGGTACTGCTGGTTTTGGATTATTAGGATTAGCATCTTTCTTATATTTAATTTCTCCCTCAATACAGTCAACAATGCCGTGGTTATGGGCTGTCATAGTTATTGTAATGACAGCTGAAATAACAATATTAATGTGGTTAGGAGTTAAACCAACAGGTATGTTAAACTTAGCTATAGGTTTAATTTCTATTGCATTCTTAATTATTACTTCAATAGTGTTAATTGGAATAGCTGGAAGTAAAAATACTTTCTCAGTATTTACAGCACAACCGATAAACAACAACTGGATATTAGTATTAACAGCCATGATATTTGGAATTACAACATTTGGTGGAGCAACAACTCCTATTGGGGTTGCTGAAGAAGCTAAAACTCCAAAGAAAACATTACCAAGAGCATTACTTTTAGAGTTTGGACTATTAGGATTAGGATTAATATTAAACGCTTATGCTCAAACAGTTATCTATGGCCCGTCTAACATGTTTAATTATGCATCACTCCCAGATCCTATGATTGTAATTTATAGTAAATACTTTCCAACAATTGTTGTAATTCTCCTTATCGTGTTAGTAGCATTTATGTTCAATTCTTCTGCTATAGCATTTGCAACGAGTGGAAGCAGAATGATCTACGGAATGGCAAGGGATAACGTATTATATCCAAGGATGTTCTCTGATATAAATAAGTATGGTGTTCCTGGGAAATCAATAATATTAACTGGAATAATAACTGGAGGAATAAGTTTAATTTCTGGTTATATTCTAGGACCTTTAGAAGCTAGCATATTCCTAATAACCTTTGGATCATTTTATGTTGCATTCGGTCATTTATTTGCAGCAATAGGCCTTGTTATGCATAAAGTAAAGGTGAAAATGTTTGATATTATAAAGCATATAATAGTGCCTATAATTTCAGCAATAACTTACATTTTAGTAATTTATTTTGGTACATATCCAGCTCCAGCATTCCCATTAAACATTGCAGTCTACTTAGCTTGGGGTGTTCTTGGATTACATATAGTCATATATTATATTTTAAAGGTAAGAAAACCTGAAATAATGAAAAGGTTTGGCGATTATAGCTTATAAACCACTTCAATCCCTTTTTACATTGTTAAAGGTGATATTTTTATTGTTTTAAACTGATTTTTATATATGGAAGTTTTATTAAAGGAATTTGAGAGAGAATTTGGAGAAAAATTCACTACTGATAGAAAAATTATCGATGAAGCCTCTAAGGCACCTTATTTAGTCTCTCCAATCCTTTCAAAAATGGGTAAAAGTGCATTGGGAGTATTGTTTGTTAATGATGAGGAAGACATCAAGAACGCTTTATCAATTTGTGATAAATACAGAATCCCAGTTGTAGCTAGAGGTGCTGGAACATCAACTATTGGTCAAGTATTACCAATAAAAGAGAGTATAATTCTAGATATAAATAAAATGGAAGAGAGAATAGAATATGATGATAAATGGACTGTTATAACTCCTAGCGTAAAGGTTAAAAAAGCTTTAGACTATTTACGTAAAAGAGGAAAAGAGTTAAGAGTTTACCCAAGTAGCTTTTACATTTCAACCTTAGGTGGTTACATTGCTGGAGGAGATGTGGGAATAGGTTCTTTCCAATATGGTTATCATTTCGATAATAATGGTATAAAGAGTATAAAGATCATTGGACCAAAAGGAGACTTTAACCTACAAGGAAAAGATACTTTAGCTGTAGCTCAAGCAGCTGGAACAACTGGAATAATATCCAAAGCAGAAATAGCTACAGTAGACTATGAGGACTGGAAAGATCAACTAATTAGAGTAAAAGAACTAGAAGATGTTATAAAAATACTAAAAAATTTAAGCAACTACAGAAGTAAAATCAGAAGAATCACAATTGAAGATTCTGAGGCTTTCTCATTAGTTAGTAAAGGGAGAGTAGATAAGATTGGTAAATGGAATATTATATTAGCAAGTACTTTAAGCTTTGGTGAAGAAGTAAATTTAAGGTTCCTTGATGAGTTAGCGTTTGCTGCAATTTACGTTACTATGAGTAAATTAACAAACTTCAAAGAATACTTCTATGAAGTTAGATTATTGTCATTAGATAGTTTCAATAGAGTAGTTAAACAAGTAAAGGAGGCTTTAGATAAAAACGTTTTAATACACGGCGATGTAATGACATTAAGAAATGAGATTATAATTTATACTGTTTTCATATCCGAAAAACAGAACTTTGATGTTATTGATTCAATAATGTTAAAGGAAGGAATACCATTTGAAATACATTCAATAGAAGTTAATGATAGAGTTGACGAGGAGTTTAGATTAGAGTTAATGAAGAAGTATAAAATCATTGTAGATCCTCACAATATATTAAATCCGGGGAAATTGAGATTATGATTTTGAAAACTTTACTTGATGTAATTGACTTATTAGAATCAAATAACCCTTTGGAGTTACTAAAGAGAAAAATTCCAAAGGATATTGAATATGAAGAGAAAAAGAT
Source organism: Sulfurisphaera javensis (assembly GCF_041154675.1). NCBI lineage: Archaea > Thermoproteati > Thermoproteota > Thermoprotei > Sulfolobales > Sulfolobaceae > Sulfurisphaera > Sulfurisphaera javensis. The sequence goes on along the minus strand of NZ_AP031322.1, from coordinate 2,516,218 downwards.
AGGTGAAGTTACTTATGTAAAAGCTTACTATAAAGGGGGAGGTAAACAAAGAATAGAAATTTTAGGAAGATTGGGAGCAATACAAATGAAAGAAAACAAGGGATTAGTATCTGATGCAGATGGAGCTATAGTTTCCTTAACTGCACTTCTCGAACTAGTAAATTTAATGCAAAAAGGAATAGAATTTGATATAGACATCTCAATAATTACTAACATTTCATTAAATGCTAAATTAATTTCTCACAAGCCCTTTAACTTCATGGTACCTTTAATAGATTTTAATGATGCACTAAAGGAAGAGGTAGATCCAAAAGCAGACTTAATTTTATCAATAGACTCTACAAAAGGGAATATAATTGCAAAATATGACGACTTTGCATTAACTCATGTTATTAAAGATGGATATATTCTCAAGCTAGACGATAATGTAATTGAGATTTACAATAGAATTACTGGACATGAAATTTATTTTATACCTTTAACAACAGGGGATTTAACACCAATAGATTTTAAGGTTTATCACATAAGTACTTTGGTTTCACCCTGGTTATACACAAACTCACCAGTAATAGGAATTGCAACAGTATCAAAACAAGTAATCCCGGGGTATGTAACAGGAGTATTAAATATTAACATGCTAGAACACGCTTCAAGATTTTGCTTAGAGATGATAAAGTATGTAGAAAAAGGTGGAAAAGTATATAATGAAGAAGAATTAAAGGAGTTAGAGGAAAAATTAGGAAAATCAAACTTAATTAAAGTAAAAAGAACGTGATAAAGTTAGGAAATACTTAAAACCATTGGGAGAAAAATGATAGAGAAATTACTTTCTGACCTTGTATCTTTCAAAACAGTAAATCCCCCTGGGGAGAATTACTCGGAAATTTCAAGCTACTTAAGAGACTTACTGAAAGAAATAGGATTTACAGTAGAGATAATAGAAATTGATGATGAGTATGTTAACAGAAATTATATTTATTATCCAAGAAATAAGGGATATAAAAGGTATATTGTCTTAGCTAAAAATGATAAAGAACCTTTAGTTCATTTCAATGCTCATTATGATGTAGTTCCACCTGAGGAGGGATGGTTAACATATCCATTTAAACTAAAAATTGTTGATGATTATGCTTATGGAAGAGGGACATCGGATATGAAAGGAGGAATTGTAAGCATGTACTTAACGTTAAGTAAAGCTAAGGTACCAGTAGAAATATCATTAGTACCAGATGAGGAAAGCGGAGGAATAGGTACTAAATACCTTATAGAGAAAAGAAAAGTCTCACCAAAGTATGTAATTATTGGAGAGCCAAGCTTTCCAAACATCTTCATTGGTCATTATGGAATAATTAGAGGTTTTATAAAAGTTAAAGGAAAACAAGCTCATGCTAGTATTGGAGGAGATAATGCATTTTTAAAAGCTTCTAAATTTGCATTAGAGATTGAAAAAGTTTATGGGGGATACATAAAGAGAAAAAATAAGAGAATCTCATTGAACCTCGGTGGTTATACTATAAACAGTAGTGATAATGATGGCATTGTTCCTGGTGAATTTACCTTCAGTTTTTATAGATCAATTTCACCAGAGGAGGAAGAGGTTGAGGAAGAAGTCAAAAAATTCATTAATGACATTGGAAGACAACTTAACATAGACTTTGAATTTAGCATAAAATCTAATGTGCCAGGGTATAAGATTGATGAAAAATCAGAATTGGTTAAAATTGCTGAAGAATGTGTAAAAAGAGCCATTTCAATAAACCCAGCAAAGTTAGTTTCTCAAATTAGATATGATGCTGTATTTTTTATGACCCAAGTAATAAATATTGGTCCGGGAGAAGAAGCACATAATCCTAATGAAAAAGTCAATATTAAGAATGTGAGGAAAGTGAGTGAAATTTACGATTGCATTTTAAATGCCTTGAAATAAGCTAACATGGATAATTCAAGAAGCTTTCAAAGAATAAGGGAAAAGAGTTTAGATAATGATGAACATTAGTTAAATTAATTCAAATAGATTTGACGTAGAATGTGTTAAATGCGTTTAATATGTTAGTTATTTCATCAGCAATTTACACTTCATATATGAATCTAAAGGAAACGAAGTAACTTTGCTGGAATGAACAAAAGTTCAAACTGAGAAAAAAGATAAAAAGAAAATTAACTACTTTGAACTAACCTCTTAGCCTCTGAGTATATTCTATCAACACTTGGTATAACAGTATTTTCGAGAGGTTCAGAGAAAGGTATTGGAACATCAGGGTTAGCAACTCTAACTATTGGAACTTTAAGGTCTTTTAATGCTTTAGCTTGAATTCGAAAAGCAATCTCACCAGTCATGCCATAGCTCATATAATCTTCATCAACTATCAGAACTCTCCCAGTTTTTTAGCAGACTTAACAATGGTTTCCTCATCTAACGGTACTAGAGTTCTTAAATCAATAACTTCAGCAGATATTAACTCCTTTACCAGAGAGATTTCAAAACCCAGCTTTTAGAAGATCTTTTAATCCCGGAGATATAGTCAAAGAAGTATATCCTCAGCCTGGAGATGTTGTACTTAATAAAAACACACCAAGTATTTTTGTTGGAACAAACTTTGAATTGATGTTATAGTCATTTTCATTGAGAATGCAACGGATAAATTTCAATCATACGACCTTATTTATGGATGACGTTGCATTTACTATGAAAATGACTATAAGAAACGTTGGAATTACTACAATTGTCTTTACTGGAATCGTTACTGATATTGGAGTAGAAACTTCTGCTAGACATGCTCAAGCCTTAGGTTTCTTACCAGTAATTGCTAAGGAAGCAGTATCTTCATCAGATAAATCAGCTCATGAAAGGTCGTTGCAAAATCTTCAAAGATTAATGTTAGTTCTTGATAACAAGGATATTATTGAGAGGTGGAGTTCTTAACTAATATCCTACTGGTGAGAAGGCTAAATTTATGATAAGCGGTCCGTAATAGTCTAGGTTGGGCAATACTTTTATTCTTAATGTTAAGTACTTCACTGAGTCTGGTGGGAGGAGTAAGTGAGGATTACTAATATTCGTTGGAAATACTGGAAATACTCCATAAAATGATAACTCATAACCATATCTAGTACATACATTCTCTATCTGAAAAGTAATATTGATTATTGTACCATTTTTTATTACACTAAGACCGGGTTCTATGCTTGCAGATATTGGTGGGGAAACGCTCTGTATAATTACTAATAAGTTCCTCCCTGGTTCATTGTTAATTTTAATCCCTTGAAACACGTAAAGATATACGTTTGGTTTTATAGGAATTCTAAATAACACATTTCCGTTATTAACATATTCTAACATGTATGACGCATTTGCATTTACAAACGGGAGGAAAACCACATTACCTTCCGTGCTTTCACCTTTAGTTAATGTGACTTGATGTAAATAAATGCCGGGTAGTCCTTTGATTAGCTTAAACGTGGCATTAATTGTTGAGATATTATAATTACCCGGAGTACCGTAATAGCAAACTAAATGGAAGTTACTAGGAGATACATTTAGTTGAGAATTTCCTTCATATGTTATTTGAATAAATACTGCAAGTACAGCTCTTGAAGTTCCCGTGACTTCTTGACCATTTATTGTCATCGTATAAACTCCTATATTGTTATAGTAGGCTAAACCGTAGCTGTAAGTTATGTTAATGAACGTTACTTTCATGTTGGTAGGATAAATAGGTGATGGAGGAGACTTTGCTTCAGAAACAGTAGTTGTTGTCAAAGTTGACGTCGTCTTATTGTAAGTCAAAAAATTAAGTTTTCCTTGATCATAGTATAATACTACTGCTATTATAACTATAAATAATATTGCAACAGCGAAGAGAGTTTTCATATGTTAAGCTTTTTTACAATCAAATTTTTAAATTTTTCTTAAAATTCCTCGTAACTTCTACTATACAGAACAAACTCGTTAATGTCAATTTAATTGATGGCAGTAAAGGAGAATTTACAAGAGATATTATAAGTTAAGTATTGCTTTCCTATATACTGGGTCAGTAACGATGTAAACTTTCTCCTTCTTTTCGACAATATGTAGTCTTTCAAGCTTATCTAAGAAAGAAGATAATGTTTCACTAGAAACTTTAGTTTCTCTTTCTAATAAACTCCAATTAGCACCATAAACCATTAGTTTCAAAGCCTTCTTTCTCCAGCTTTTTCTCTCTATTGCATTATTTATCTCTTCCTTTGCTATACTTATTGCTTCAGTTATACTGTCTCTTAGTGCCCCCTTCATGGGGTTTAATGCATCTATTTACACCATATATGTTTAACCAACCTACTAATGTTCCTAACTCTTGCAAAACTTCATTAATTTCTTTCTCGTTATATTTTACTTTGCATTCATCAAGTCCCTCAATAAGATATTCCCTAGCAATTTCCTCACTCCAAGGTTTTAAGAAAATTTCAGTAGGTCTCCTTCCAGCTAATGGTTTTTCTCCTTTTTGTTCAAGCAAAGTTTTTATTAAACCTATAGCTGATCCAGTGAAAATAATTGAAAGCGAAGGACATGAATTAAGAAGTCTGTGAAAAACTGGTATTAAATGGTTTATCCCTTGTTTTAAATCTTGAGCTTCATCCAAAATTAAGATTGTATCTGAGCAAATTGACTTTATAATTGCCTCAATAACAGTAGTACTTCTTATTCTAAACGAAAGTGAGGCTACACCGATTTTTACACCTAAACTTTCTAATGAATCTCTTACTTTATCGACGAGATTTTTAGGAATAGAGGAATAAAGTCTGTTAATGAAATCTTTTAATCCTTTCACTTTTACAAGGTCAACGTAAATTGTCTTACGATTGGAGAATGTATTTGAAACTGATAATGCTAAGCTTGTCTTTCCACTCATTCTAGGTCCTAAAAGAATTACCCATTCATTTCTTTCAAGTAGAAAGGATAGTTGTTTTATTTCCTCCTCTCTATCAAAGATTTCTTCTACACTTTGCCTAGGCTTTTTTGAAAATATAACTTTGCCCCCCAAACTACTTTGCCCCCCAAAGTATCTTTTTCGTAATTTAAAAAATTTAATAGAAGAAGAGCATTCTTCATACTTAAAAGGAAAGGAAAATATCTTAGTTTCAAAAATCTTTTTATCTTCAACCGGTACTTTAAAATGTGGAATGCATAGAACTTGAAAATGTAGTTAAGAAATTTGGAAACGTTACTGCATTAGATGGATTATCATTCTCAATTCCTTGTGGTGGGAAATATGCATTAATTGGTCCAAATGGGGCAGGAAAATCAACAACCTTAAAGATCTTAGCTGGACTCTTAACCCCAGATCTTGGGAATGTGAAAATTAAAGGAATGAGTCCTACATCAAAGGAGGTAAAAAAGATTCTTGGTTATTTACCAGAAGATGCTATGCCTTATCGTGTTCTTACAGTTTTAGAAAACCTTGAATATATTGCCTCTTTACGTGGTTTACCAAATCCAAGACAAAGAGCTTTAGAAATGATTTATCTCTTAAATCTTAAAGAATACATGTACACTGAGGCTGGAAAGCTTTCAAGAGGAAATTTACAAAAGCTTTCAATAGCAATGACTTTACTTCATAATCCGGAAATAATTTTACTTGATGAACCTTTAAACTACTTAGATATTCCTACTCAAGAGCTTGTGATCTCTATCTTAAAAAATTTCGTAACTTCAACACTTTTAGTTTCAACTCACATAATGTCGATTGCAACTAGATTAGCTACTAATGCTATCATAATTAACCACGGTAGAGTTATATGGAGTGGTACAATAGAAGAGTTAAGAAAAATGGGAAATGAGAATGAGCCAATAGAGAGTATAGTAGCAAGAATATTGACAAAAGGACCTCAAATATGATATGGAAAATTGTGAAACTAAAGTTAAAAACTAGATTTAGTATCCCTCTCATAATAGCTAATAGCCTTATCATAGCTGTGTATGTTATAACTGCATTTTCATTTCGATATTTAAAAGAAACTTCGGTTTCACTCCTAGCTTTATATCTTCTAATGTTCTTTTTCTTACTTACTATACAACTAGTAGGTAGTATAGGTAATCCTGCTGGTCCTCTATTATATGATAAATCCGACTTTGACTTTCTATTCACAATACCAGCAGATAAGAAAGATTTTGCATTAGCTTTCTTTATCTTTTCTATTATTCTCAATTTGTTAACTTTTTCATTACCCACTTTTATTTTTCTCATCTTTATTATGGGTGTGTATTCATTACCTTTTGTTATCTCATTGGCAATTTCTTTTACCACACTTAATGTAATCACGAACAAATTTTCAAAATATAGGTGGATAATAATTCTCGTGATAGAGTTATGGTTCCTATCCTTTTTGTTTAAGTTCCCATTATCTCCATTATCTGTAATTTACGGTGACTTCATAGGTTATTATACTTATATTGCTTTCTCCATACTTACTATACCATTTTACTTTAAGTACTATACAATTCCTACACAACTAAATGTTTTAGTTTTAGGAGGAAGAAGAAAAGAAATTGCATTTTCATCTTCAATTTTTATGTCAATGTTAAAGAAAAATATAAGAATAGCTGGTCATACTGGATTAGTTTCCGTGAACTTAAGAGGGTACTTGATCCTTTCCTCAATATTGTCAGTAATTTATTACGTCTTTGAAGATCTGCTTAGAGGAATTCCCATATTTACGATTCAAAATATAAATATAGGAGTGTTAATAGTTAACGTAAGTCTCCTTTTTAACATCATGGTGTATTCCCAGTTTTCTTTGGTCGGTGAGGCAGTCTGGATTTATATAACTGTTATGGATGAAAGAACGTTTATCAGATATTATATTGCTTCAAAACTCATACCCCTATACCTTGTAACTTTTCCTTTAATTGTCGTATCATCGATATTAGGCAATATTGAAGAGACTTTATTAATTCTTTCTCTTCCACTTTTCTTTATAACACTTACATACACATTGATGTACTCTCCAATTATTTCTAAACAAGGAATTGTAATGGAGAGAATAACACTTGGAAAAACTTCCTTGTTCGGACTTGTTCTTTCAATTTACATGTTACTTATAACAGTATTTTTCATGTTCTTCCCTCTTTACGTTATTCTCTTTATCGTAATATCTAACTTAGCCTTGTTATTTGTAAGTTGGAGAAAAGCAATTGAAAACTACATTATGAAGGAAATATAATCTCTATGAAGATAATGGAAAACTTGTCAATTAAATGACAAAATTTACGGAAAACTTGTCAACAATATGACAAGATTTAAATAAAAGTTGACAGATAATTATCAGTGTCACTATATTCTCAAATGAGCTTTCAAAACCCTTGGTGGATCGATTCCAAGAAAATTTATGACGATGAAAATGTAAAAAAGGGTAAAATTTACATCCCTTCTCTCTCTCAAAATTCCCTTATCTTAGGTCCAAGACAAGTAGGGAAAACAACTTTCATTAAACTTACAATAAAAAACTTTCTTGAGAAAGGGGTTAAACCAGAGAAAATACTTTTCTTTTCGTGTGATGCTCTCTCAAAAAAGGAAGAGTTAATAGAACTTGTTCATGAATATAGAACGTTGATAAACAGTGGGGAAGAAAGTTATATTTTCCTTGATGAAATAACGTCTGTCAAGGACTGGAATATTGGTTTACTTCACTTATTCAATGCCGGTTACTTTAAAAATTCCTTAGTATATGTCACTGGTTCCTCTTCAGTAAATCTTTACAAAGAAACTTTACCGGGTAGACCAATACAAAAAGTTATATTTTATCCTTTGAACTTTCGAAATTATTTTAATATTTTCTATAAAAGACTAGAAGTGCCTACTGTCAAAGTTTATGAAAGAGATAAAATTTTTGAATACTCTGTTAGACTTCTCCCTTACATATCTGAGTTAAATAAGGCATTACTTGAATATGTTAAAAAAGGCGGTTATTTTGCAACTAATTTAGTTAACGATCCAATTTCCCTTTACGAAATTTATAAAGATGCAATTCTTTCAGAAATTTTAAAGGCAAATAAGGACGAACTTCTTTTTAAGCAAATAGTTAGAAAAATAGTTGAAAGTATTGGGAGTAGAATTTCGGATAATACAATAGCTAAAGAAATTTCAGTTTCACATAACACAGTTTCGGATTACCTAGAAACAATGGAAAAACTCTTCATTATTAGAATCTTTAGGAAGAAAGAAATTGATACGGGGAAAATTAACTTCAAATCTTTTAAAAAAGTGTACTTTCTTGATCCTTTCTTATTTAGAGTAATGAAAAGATACAGCATAGGTGGAGATCTTGAGAATCACGAAATACCAATCTTAATAGAGGGAGTAGTTGGAGAACATTTAGCTAGAGAGTATGGTGAAGCAACATATACTTTCTTTAAGAGTGGTAAAGAAATTGATTTTCTAGTAGGTAAAATTGGAATTGAAGTAAAATGGGAGAGAAATATAAAAAGAATCTCATCTTTACCTAGTTACGTTCTCTCATTAGATGAATTTGAAAAGAAAAATGACACGATAATAATTCCAACTTCAATTTTCCTTTATCTCATCTCTTCTGATAGAATTTTTTATGAATTAACGTAAGTAAGCACATTCATTTCAATAATTTTTTATAATGTAACTCAAATTTCCTAATATATGAAAGGATATTACATGTTTCCAGATATTAAAGAAAATTTAATTGCTTTTACTACAGATGATGACATTTGGATTTACGACATAAGTAAAGGGACTGCAAGTAGAGTAACTAGTGGTAATGGTGTTTCAGTATGGCCTAAAATAAGTCCAGATAAGAGAAGTATAGTATTTACCAGAATTTGGTTAAATAAAGGGAAATCTGTTTCAGATCTTTTTCTTATTGACGAAAATGGTGAAAGGAGAATTACTTATTTTAACACCCTTTCAATAAGAGTTTCTCAATGGATTTCAGATAAAGAAATTATAGCAATAACTGATTATAAAACGCCTTTTTCAACAGTCGCTTATAAAATAAACGTAGAAACTGGGGAATATTAAAGGCTTGATTATGGAATAGTTTCAAACGTAACAATTAAAGACAACGTCGTTATTGTGGCAAGAGGCTATCAAGATCTCCCATTTTGGAAAGGATATAAAGGTGGTACAAAAGGAGAATTTTGGATTTCTTTTGATAATAGTAAAACTTTCAAGAAATTCTTATCTTTAAACGGAATAATTAGTTGGCCAATCATAATTAATAACCGCGTTTATTTCCTTTATGATAATGATGGAAAATCAAATTTATACTCAGTAAACCTCGATGGGAGTGAATTAAGACAACACACATTCTTAGAATATTGTAGAAATGCATCTAGCGATGGAAAATTAATTGTATTTCAACATAAAGGTGATCTTTATTTATTTAATCCTCAGAAAGACGAGTTAAGAAAACTTGACATTTCAATATTTACTGATAGAAAGAAAAGAAAACCTCACTTTGTTTCAACATTTGATTACATTACAGATGGTAAAATTGGCAATGAATATTTAGCAATTGTTAGTAGAGGTAAAGTATTCATAATGAAACCTTTTGAAGGTCCAGCATATCAATTGGGAGAAAAACAAGGGGTAAAATATTATTCTATCCAAGTAACTCCAGATGGAAAAGTAATAGCAACTAATGACAAAAGGGAATTATTAATTCTCTCTCTTGATGGCGAAAAGAAAATCAACGTTAATTTAGGAAGAATTGAAAGCATGAAAATTTCACCAGATGGTAAAAAACTTCTAGTCTCAAATAACAAACTTGAATTATGGCTTGTAGAGCTAGATAGTGGTAATGCAAAGCTTATTGATAAAAGTGAATATGGTATAATTACTGAAATGGATTGGCATCCTAATAGTGAATGGTTTGCATACTCATTCCCAGAAGGTCCTTATACTAGGTCAATCAAACTTGGAAATGTGAGTGGTAAAATAATTAGAATAACTTCACCTTATGGCGATGACTTTTCACCCTCTTTCGATCCAGATGGTAGATACTTATATTTTCTGTCAGTTAGGCATTTAGACCCTACGGCAGATAAAGTAATATTTAACATGAGTTTTCAGAAGGCAATTAAACCTTATTTAGTTACATTAGCCAACGTTTATTCCCCATTTAACCAACCTCTTGAAGAAATTAAAGATAAGAAAGAAATTGAAATTGAGGGAATACAAGATAGGGTAATCCCATTCCCAGTTGATGAAGATGTTTATGTAAAAATTGAAGGAGCAAAGGGTAACAAGGTATTTTTACTAACTTTCCCAGTGAAGGGTAATTTATCTCAAGACGAGACGTTGGGTAAATTATTAGTTTATGATCTTGATAACGAAAGCTTAGACACTTATCTTGAAAACGTAAGATTTTTCTCACTTTCATTAGATAAAAGCAAAATATTAGTTCAGCTAAAAGATGGAGTAAGGTTATTTGACGTATCAACTAAACCAGATTTAAATGCACAAGGCAAGAAAGGTGGCGTTGTAGATCTATCTAGGGTAAAAGTTCTTGTTGACCCAGAAAAAGAATGGAAACAAATGCTATCTGAAGCTTGGGAATTAATAAAGGAAAATTATTGGAATGAGAAAAGACTTAATAACTGGGATGAAGTAATAAATAAGTATTTACCACTAGTGGATAGGATAAGCACTAGATTTGAATTAGCAGATTTAATTAACGAAATGCAAGGTGAAGCTAAAACTTCCCACTCTTACCAATACGTTTATAGTTATGAAACTGATGATCCATTATTCACTTACGGTTTAGGAGCTGAAGTAAAGTTTGAGAATGGATGTTTTAAAATTACAAGGATTTATAAGGGAGATCCTACAAATGAGAACGAAAGAAGTCCCTTACGTGATCCCGGAGTTCAATTAGAGGAAGGAGATTGTATAGTTTCAATTGATGGAGAGAGTATAACTTATAGGCAAATAGAGTATTATTTAATGAATAAAGAGAACGTAACTCTTGATGTAATAACAAAAGATGGCAAAAAGAGGAGAGTGTATGTGCGTCTATTGAAGAATGAAAAGTATTTACTTTACCGCGATTGGGTAGAAAGGAATAGGGAATATGTTCATGAAAAGACTAATAACAAGGTTGGTTATATTCACATACCAGATATGATGTTTCAAGGTTTTGCAGAATTTTACAGGCTTTTCGTTTCAGAGTTTGATAAAGAAGGCTTAATAGTTGATGCTAGATTTAACAGGGGTGGATTTATATCTGGTTTAATTCTTTCCCGCCTACTTTTAAAAAGGCAAGGAGAGGTAGTTAGTAGAAATAGGAAACCAATCCCAGAACCTTATATGTCTTCTCCACCTAAATTAGTTGAAGTAGTTAATGAATATGCTGGTTCAGATGGTGATATCTTTACTTATCTATTTAAGAAATACAAGTTGGGAGTTGTTATTGGAAAAAGAACTTGGGGTGGTGTAATTGGAATTTCACTAAGGCACACTTTAGCAGATAGAACAGTAGTAACCCAACCAGAGCATGCTGTTCACTTCTATGAAATTGGATTACAAATTGAAAATCAAGGTGTCGAACCAGATATAGAGGTTGATATTCCACCGGGAGAAAAAAGAGATTTACAATTAGATAAGGCTATTGAAATGATAAGTGGAAAATAAAAAAGAAAGGAAGAAGAAAAATTACCTTTATTCTTTCTTTCTACCTAATAAGAATGAAACTGCTATAGCTATTATTATAAATACTGCTCCAATTCCAACTGATTCATATACTGCAGTTGTAGTTGTTACTGTAACACTTGGTACACTTGGTAGTGTTACAGATGTTACTGGAGTAATTGTTGAAACTGCAGTTGTAGTTGTAGTGGTTGTTGTGACTGTTGTTGACGTAGTTGTAGTTGTTACAACAGCAGTCTTTGATATTACATTAAATGAATAGTACTCATAGAAGTAGTGAGTCATTGGTACATATTTAACTCCACCACCAACGCTGTTAGCACTGAAGTTTAACATTACTGGTTCTGTGTATGTTGCATTAATGAACACTACGTAAGTATCTCCGGGAGTTAAGTTTGCTGTATTAATTGTTACCTCATAAGTATTTCCACTAACGTGAGTTATTGGTATTGTCTCTATTGGCTTTGGTGTTTCTCCATATATCCATATTTCAGCAACACCAGTAGCGTTATCAATTGGTACTAATGGTGTTGTTACTGTTGCTTTTCCATTAATGTATGCCGGTGCTCCATAAACTTGAGTAATGTTAAATGTTAATGTGTAAGTATTTCCTTGAGTAATGTTAGCAATGAAGTTAACTAATGGGTCTAATCTGAAGTAACCATTATTTCTTAAGAATATTGATCCAGTACTTGTGTTCCATGAGTATAAGTAGTATGGACCAGAACCAATTACTTGACCATTATGAGATACTGAGTAAATGTCTTCTCCTAACCATTGTGGTGGAATGTTTTCAAATATGTTTGGTGGAACTATGTAGATTCCACTTAATGAGTATATGTTCCATAAGTTACTATCATTGAAGAATATTTCTATTTCGTATGGATTATTTGGAGGTACGTATGAATAAACTAAATTTGGTAAATGATCAAACCATTCAAATGATGGAGCACTTGTTTCAGCAGTGTAGTTTAATATGACCGGTTTACCACAGTAAGTTCCTATATATACTGTATCTTTCGAAGCGTTAAACGGATTGCTTGAATAACCACCCATATCAAAGTACCATATTGTGAAGTTTATAGCTAAGGCTGTTAGTGGTAAACCATTTTGGAAAGTATCATTGTGAACTAAATACATTATTATCTCTTGTCCGTTAACTAATTTGATATTAGTACCGGGTATAGTTTCGTTTAAGTGATCAATAATAGTCCAGTTTGCTACTACCCATGGTAACAATTGTAATGGATTGTAAGGTGGTGATGATAATGGTGTATCATACACTTCTTGTAGTCCATCAAATTCGCATGCAGTTTCTGCAGAATAAACATCATAAGTAGTTGGTGCTGCCGATTCTGGAGCTAAACCCCATGTAAATTTACCTTTAGTAGAATTAGCTACATGGACATTCATTAAGCTAATTCCAGCACTTACAGTTGGAATGTAATTTGCATACCCAGATAAATAAGCGCCAGCTACACTATTACCCCAGCCAGCTATTATTTCTAGTACTGCATATTGTAGATCATATATGGCTTGTTTAGTATACATCTCAGATTGGTTAAGTGTAGAGGGAGTTACATAAGCTTCTGTTAATAATTGATTAATAGTTGTATTTACGAAATCATCATCACTATTAGATGGTGCTAAAGGTCCATCAATGAAATATAGAAAGCCCGGTACTATAGGAGTAACATCCCATCCAAAGGTAATCAATTGATAGTTTCCTGTTATTAAATCTTGTTTTAATGTTGGTGTAAATGGAACTACTTCATATTCAATTGTTAAATTAATTTCCTTAGCTGCTTGAGTAAGGGAAAACAAGAGGTTCAAGTTGTTGATTACCACAGTGTGAATAAGGCTGTAGAAAAACCTGGAATACTTATTATGCTTCAGGGTGTAATGCCTTACACACTTTTTAATGTCGATTACGACACTTTGACTTCTCTTGATAATAACCTTGCAAGGTTTATAAAAGAAGGTGGAATATTTGTTTGGCTAGGTGATGTACCATTCTTTTATAGAGTAAGGTGTATTGAAAATAATGATAAACCAGAAGTCCTAGAGGGACTGTTCAAGGAGAAACACAGCAAATGGCTACCACACTTTGATTTCTTTTCTACTCACTTGAAACCAACAAGAAAAGGAGAAATGTTATGTTACAGAGACATAATATCAACAATCTATGTAGAGAAGAACATGGAAGTAAAATACATTCCTTACAACGTGAATTATCTGAAGTTCTTCAACATAGGAAATGTGTGCTATTTGAATGAAGAAAAGGAAGCTGAACAGACATTACTCGGAGAGACGTTAAACTACAAAGATAGAAAAACCTTAAGACCTTTAAAAAGCGAGTGTGTCTATCTTGCCCATTTCAGAAATTAAGCTTGATTACACTTTATGTAAGGGACTCTATTACTCTTCTTGGGTTAAGAAAATTGGAAAAGGTTACTTTGTTAGATTATTAGATCATCACGTGTATAATGAGGAAACTTTGGAAAATGCAATTCAAACATTGATGAAAATTGAAGAATATGTGAGACCTAATTCTTAAATAGACATTACTTCTTCATTAACTCTCTTAAGAATCATAACTTTGAGAAATTATTAAGTCTTCTATTATCTTAAACTTCCCTCATTACGATTTTCCTGAATAGTTAAATTTATATATTCTTGTCTTATAGGACTAGTCTTGTGAGACTAGTACTGAAAAGAATGCAAAGAGCTGAAAATGATTAATTATTGGACTTTAATTTACGGAAGAAGAAAAACTGGAAAAACTACGCTTTTGAAGAACTGTCTCAAGTACGATTATTACGTTACAATTGCTGATGAACAAGAAGGGCTATTAGAAAATGGTGAAAGAAAGAAGATAGAAGAGATCCTAAAGGACATAAGGGAAGAGCTTAGAAAAGGAAGTTTTGTTATAATTGATGAATTCCAGAGGTTGCCAATGAAGTATTATACTGACTTATCTACTATGCCCAAGGACAGTATACTTGTTTTAGCCGGGTCAAGTTATGGTGTGCTAAACAAAGTCTTTGATTCAAATTCTCACCTTTTAGGTTTCTTTACTCCTAAGGGGATAAGGATAATGAATTACGATACAGTTCTGGCACAATTAGAAGATCCAATACTGTCTGTCCTCTTTAGAGACCCATGGATTATTCCTTTTATAAACTCTTATGATGACTTTGTATCTAGAGTTAAAGAGTTCATACTGATTTCTAAAGGTTTAATAGAAGAAGTATTTAAAGAAGAGGAAAGGCAGTTGACGGAAACGTACTACAGAATTTTACTAAAAGTTGCTGAAGGAGTTTGGAAAAGCTCTGAATTAGCTGGAATACTACAAGTTGAGGGGGTGAAGCAACTGTTTCATCTATGTTAAACAAGCTGAGTAAAATGGGGTTAATTATGAAAGTTAAAAACGACTGGCAAAGAGTACTATTACAAGCATTTATCTCCAGTTTTATCTCTCTCCCTTTATGCGGAATCAAAGTATTTGCTTAGTGAAAGGGATGTTGAGATTGAAGATTTACCAATAGGTTGGAAAGTGCAATTTTCCATAGGTGAAATGATGAGCAAATACTATATAAGGTGAATTTGTTTATTCTCCAAAAGAGGATATTGACATTATAATTAGGAGAAGGAGGAAACCAATAATTGCATTTGAAGTTAAGATGGGTGAAATTACAACTTCAGAGGCTAAAGAGGTTGTGAAGAAATTAAGTAAAGTTGCACCTAAAGTTGGTCTAATAAGCTTAAAGGAGAAACCGCCAGAAATTGCTGATGTCTCTCTTGGTCCTAAAGAGTTAATTAATATAGCTAAAGAGATGAATAAAGATATTGAAATGTAGTTTTCATAGACAAGAGCTTTACAATTTATGATCTCATCTTTTTCGTAACTTCACTCATTATGGTTTTCCTAGTCTGTTCTACATTTCTAGTTGATCCAATACTTTGTTGTAACTTCCTAGTCGTTTCAATTAAGTCAACCCTTTTTGTTTGTTGTGCTATTTGTTGCATTTGATTTAATGTCTTTGTAGCCTCTATTAAGTTTTCTGAATTAACTTGGTCAGCAAGTTTATTCATTAACTCATAATACTGATATTCATTATTAATCTCATTATTAATACCACTAAGAAACATTTGGGTATCAGTTGCTGGATAAACTTGAGCTTGTAATGTAATATTCTTTTTTAAGTTATCTAAAGGATTTACATAACTAATCGTTACTACTAATGCATTTCCGTTAAATCTTGCTGGAATTGTAGTTTCACCGTAAATTGTCACTGTTTTATCTATTGCATTTAATATTACTGGTGGTCCGGGATAATTTAATAACCTTATTGATGATGGTGCATCAATGTCTATTACGACATCCTTTGCCCCTATTTTAGTTACAGCTGCTTGAGGAAGTGAATTTATAATCTCCTTAGGATCTTGAATGTGAATGAAAATACCGCCAGTTTTATCAGCTATAATTTTCAAAAATCTTTCCTCATAATCATAGCCAATGCCATAAGCTATGACTTTGAATTCTCTTGGAAAGTCTAACATTTCATAAGCTTGAATATCTTTTCTATCTGTAGGGCGTCCATCAGTTAGTAATATGAAATATCCCGGCACATTATACTTTTTAGCAATTTGTACTGCAGTAGTTAATGCTGTATGAAATGCTGTGTATCCTTTAGCATAAATTCTTTGTATATTTTCAATAACTAAATCCTTTCTTTCCTCAAACTCAAATAAAGTATTTACATAAGAAGAAAATGTAATTAACGTAACTTTGTTTCCTTGAGGTATTCTATTTAATAATTCAATTGCACCTCTTTTTGCTGTTTCGATTTTTTCTCCTCTCATTGAACCAGAAGTGTCAAGTAAAATTATGTAATGAAAGCCTGAGGCTACAGATAGCATTTCTGGAACTACTGTTAATTTGAATGTCCCCCTTATAGGTGAATTAAAAGAATATTTATGACTAAATTCTAGTCTAGCGGATATAGTCATCAAACCACCCGCAGAAGTGTGAAATTTAGTAGTTGCGAACTTTTACGAACATTACATTCCCATAACATTGTTAGAATATTCTGATAAGGGAATAAATATTTTTAATTCAAAAATTGAGCTCTTTTGGTTCGTGATGAATAAAATTTCTATGATCTTGTTAATGTTCCAATGCAATCTAAGAAAGCCCATATGCGATTTCCCTTGCTGTAGGCCTATATTGTGGATATGGATTTATTGATCTCAGAATTATTTGTTGTAAATCTGGTGGTGTATTTGAAGGTAACATTGGCCTCCATGTTGCTAATACTTGCTTAGCTTGATTTACGAAACTAATCGCATCATTAATATTACCATTAACAAATGAATCAAAGGCTTGATCTAAATATACTATAGCTGGGTTATCACGGCGTAATGTTAGTAAAACATATGCTGTTATTCCTAAAGCAAATATATCCATTTTAGGATCAGCACCTCTGCCAAAAATTACTGCCTCTATTTGGTCTGGAGGACAATAAGCAGTTGTTGCTTGCTCTATTCTTCCTCCTATTCTTACTGCTGAACCTAAATCACCAAGCTTAACAATCTTATCAATGTTATTATAAACTTCATAACCGGAATAACCGGGATTTCTTAGAAGGAAAATGTTTTGAGGTTTAATGTCCAAATGCACATATCCTTGCGAATGTAAATAATCTAAGGCAAAAGCTACTTGCTTTATTATCTTCTTTACAATTAGTGGCCAATAATTTGAGTATACAATGTTTCTATCATTTAATAATTTGTCCACACTTCCCCCTTCCATAAATTCCATAACTATTGCTGGTGGATTCTTAAAATAAGCCATTGAATCGCCCTTAAGGGCTTGTCTTATTATATTTGAATCAACATAAATTCCATATATCCTTACAAAGTTTGGATTTTGAGACAATCTCTTTAAATTCTCACTTTCGTTAAATAATTGATCAAAACCGCTTGTAGCAATCATTGTTACAGTACCGCTTTGTGGTGGAGTTATTGAAAGAACTTTCATTGCATAATAAGTTCCACCTAAAGAAACCTTTAAGACATAACCATTTCCACCTGTTCCAATAACTGATTCGACTTTATATCCGTGAATTTCATTACCTACCCATACGTTAGGATCCCAATTAGATATTGGTGGTACTGACGGAGAAGGCGATTTAGGAGGAGGTGGTGGAGAGTATTGTTTCTTAGGTTTACTATATTTTGGTGACCTATAATGCTTTCTTTTGTGTCTGTGTGGTCTATAATGCTTTCTTTTGAATGATATTCGTTGAGTATAATATGGAATAGGGTTTAGTGTGTATACTTTCCGTCTTTTTTTTTTAAGTGAAGAAATAATCAAAATGCCTATAATTTCTGATAATATAAGAAGAATAAAGTATACACCAAAGTTAAATATAAAAATGCCCCCAGCAAGTAAAATTAAGCCTAAGATAGGATATATTAAAAATGTAAATATAAGGAAAATAATTAAAATATCTTTAAATACCCTTTTTGATTCATGCATATTTTATCTCGCATAATAAACTTCACTTACGCCTAATTTAAATTTACGTCTTAATATAATATTGCCTTATCATAATAATAAGCTAAACACTATGGCTCAATTATTTGAAATCCGATGCACTTTAACTGAACTTATCTAATATTGAACAACATAAAATTACAATTATCTCATAAAGAACAATAGTTAGTTATAATTTAAAGCTACTATAATAAACATTGCAGATGACCAAGTCAAGGGCGAAGTTGTTGGTAATGGATATGATGGAGACACTGGGTTAACTGCCTCTGGTAATAATCCGTGTTGAGAATGTTGATAAGCCCAGTTCATTAAGTTTAATGCTTGACTATAATTCCCTAGTTTCTCAAAATATAATGCCTCAAAAAGTGTTGTAATAATCCATGGTGGGTTTGGTCCAGTACTGTCATACAAATATTCGTCATAATGATAATCATCTCCATAAAACCTTGCTAAACCACCATTTATAGTAAGCTTTGATTTAACGGTTTCAAAATTTGTTAAAGAATAGTTTGAAGTTACCGGTAAATAACCTAAATCTAGGGGTAATAATGTTGCTGAATCTATTGAAGGGGGTTCTGGTGATAAGACAGTTTCACTCTTCCCATTTTCAAAAATTACTGAAGTACCTAAGGCTGAGGCAAAATAACTTCCTTGCCAGAAGTTACTAATTATACTTTGATTTAGCATTTCCTCGTACTTTTCAATTACAGTGTAATTCTCAAAACCAAGAGCTTTGTAAATTTTCACAGCATAATATAAACCGAGATCGTTAAATGCCTCAGTCCAAAAGTGATAAGCATCTCTATCTTCCCAAACGCTTAAATCTTGTGGTAAAAGATGATAAGGAGAAGAGTTTATCTCTTTTATTTGATATTCAACAATTTTCTCTAATGTTGGAAATACACTTCTCAAGAAAGATACATTACCAGTTAAGTTATAATAAGAGTAAATACCAATTTCAAATAATCCAATACCATCAAGTTCTGGTATTCCAAAAGTTGTATCTGGATTACCGTTGTAAAAATTATACCTAGTGTAAAAAACTCCTGGATAAAGTTCTTCAGCCTTACTTAGCCATAGCCAATACTTTAATGCTGAATGATAATGGCCAGAATATTGTAAAGCTAAGGCTGAAAATGCTGAATCCCTAACCCATGAATATAAATAGATTGGAGATGGAGAGGCTGAAAATGTTCCTAAATAAGGATTTTGATCATCTTTGACAATCAAAAGGGATAAATAGTACTCCTTCTTAAGGTTACTCGGCAGATTCGTTGATTTAGATTTATCTAACCACTTAGTAACTTCCATCTTGTTAAGTTTTATTAAAGCTAATATGCTACTGTTTGGTTTTTCTAACACGCTAACCTCAATAAACCACTTACCTTTTCCTAAAGGAAATGTACCATTTGTAAGTATATAAATTGGCAAAGTTTCATTAATGACGAAAAGAGAAGAAGAAATTCTCATGCTAGTTGGTTTAATTGTAACTGCAGTAGTTGAGTTTAAGCTGAAAAGGATTAGAAAATATGGTGTGTAAGGAGGTTCAAGTATAGTAATGTTTCCTTTATTAGTTTCCAGAATAATACAGTTATTTAAATTTAGATAAGCTAAAGAAGTATTAGCGTTAACACTTAAGGTAAAGTTTAATAAACCATAAGGACCAACATAAAGGTTTGTTATTGTTGGTGGCAAATTTGGTAAGTTATTTAACAATGCGTTTGGTTCTGGTATTCCAGTTGATATCCAAATTGATTCATTTACCCAATTGTTTAATAACAAATAGGAAGGTGAGTCATATATTACGAGATTATGAACTACAAAGTAATTGGGAAAGGTGAATGTAGTTTTCTCGATACTACTTTTCTTTGTTGAAGGAAAGAAAGAAATTGCTAAAATAAGAAAAAGAATAGCGATAACCACGATTATTATACTTCTACTTTTTACCATTCCCTATACCCGTAAGTAAAAGTAAGTTTCTCTCACTCTTAGGATCAAACAATACTATCTTATTCACATTAACATCTAACTTAACCTTTTCATTTCTCTCTTTCCTTATAAACGATTTCTCAAACACTCTTACGGTTTCATCACCTATCTTGACATGAAGGATAGTGTAAGGTCCTAAATCCTCAACCATTGCAACTTCTCCCTCTAAAACTCCTTTATCAGATATGAATAAGTCCTCTGGTCTAATTCCAATTAAAACATCTTGCCCGTCCTTAACTATTCCTTTAAACCTTTCTGGTAAAGGAATCCTATAATCGTAAATGATTATACTATCACCATTAACACTTCCCTTTATAACATTCATTGGTGGATTGCCTAAAAACTTACCAACCCAAGCGTTATTTGGATTATTATAAATTTCCTTTGGATCACCATAAGCTTGGATTATACCATCATGAAGTATTGCTAATTTTGATGCTAAGCTTAATGCCTCCACTTGATCGTGAGTAACGTAAATAATTGTTGACTTTAGTTCCCTTTGTAACTGTTTTAACTCTTCTCTAGCTAGAACTCTTACTTGTGCATCTAAATTAGATAATGGCTCATCCATTAATATAATGTCAGCCCCCTTAACTAATGCCCTAGCAATAGCAACTCTTTGCATTTGCCCACCACTTAATTGTGAAGGTTTTCTGTCAAGTAAATCGTCAATTCTTAACATTTTAGCAACTTCAACTACTCTCTTCTTTATTTCCTCTTTAGGAGTGTGTGAAACTTTTAACGGAAAAGCTATGTTATCAAAGACTGACATAAATGGATATAATGCATAATTTTGAGGAACCATGGCAACGTTTCTATCTTTAGGAGGAACATCATCAACAATTTTCCCTCTAAGATATACATGCCCTTTATCTTGCTTTAATAATCCAGATATTATTTTCAAAATTGTTGTTTTTCCTTCTCCAGACGGCCCAAGAATTACTACAAACTCTCCTTTCTCTATATCTAGATTTACTCCTTTTAATACTTCTGTCACTTTGTTTTTATTCTTATACCATTTCCAAACATCCTCGAGCTTAACATAACTCATTGTTTCACCCCAGCTAAATTACTATAAGCTCTAGTCATCATTTTTTGTGAAACTATAAATAAAGCTGTTAAAGGAATTCCCATTAAAACTGCCCCAGCTGCAAAAATGTTATATGCTGGAGCACTTGCTGGATTTAATAAACCAGCTAAGTAATATAAGCCAATAGTTGCAGTCCATTCCTTTACATTTGGTAATAAGAAAGCATAAGCTAAGGCAAAATCAAGATAAGCTCCAGAAAACCCTAATATTGCTGTTAATACAACAACTGGTAAAGCTAATCTCATTACAATTCTTAAGAATGCACCAAAACGTGATAAGCCATCAATCATAGCAATTTCCTCATAAGATGATGGAATTGAGTCAATACTAAGTTTTGCTATAAATGCTGCGAAAATTGATGTACCCGGTGTGTAAGCTAAAATTAAACCTATATAATTAAGTAAATGAAGTTTTGCAAAAAGTAAGTATAAAGGTACTGCTGTTGCTGTGTAAGGGAAGAATGTCACGATGTAAATGAAGATTGCTAAGATCTTCTTTGCTGGAATATCAAGTCTTGATAATGCATAACCAGTAATTAAGGCTAAGAAGACCGAGATTATTGCTGTTGAGGAAGCTAAAATTAAGCTATTCCTAACCCACAATGGGAAATTACCACCATAAAGATTTGCTGAAAGTAACTCTTTATAAGCTGTCAAGTGCAAATGCTTTGGAAATAGATCAGAAATTGAAAGTGAAATTAAATTAGGTGCATTGCTAAATGAAGTCATGAAAACATAATATAGAGGGAAAATTGAAAAAATTGCCATTATAATTAATATAAAGTAAGAAATAAGGAGCCTAATAATTTTAAATAAAGTGTATTTGTTCATTCTCTCACCCAGCTATATTATCTAAAATATGAGTATACTTAATTACAATTATAGCTAAAATGATGATTATAAGTGTTGAAATGTTTGACCAAGCTGCTGCTAAGGCAAAATTATTGTAATCAAATGCCTCTTCATAAGCATAAACTATGAAAGTTTCAGTAGAAATTCCCGGCCCTCCACCAGTTAAAACGAAAATTGGATAGAAATTGTTCCATGTAAATACAAAGCTAGTTATAAACACAAAGGCAATAGTTCTTTTAAGCGATGGTAAAGTTATTCTGAAGAATTTTTGAAAAGTACTAGCTCCATCAAGCTCAGCAATCTCATATAATTCTCTTGGAATGCTTTGTAAAGCTGAATAAAATACTGTCATAAAATAAGGAAATGATAACCAATCGTTAGTAACTATTAATTCAATCCAAGCATCCTTTGTTGAAGTAAGAGAGTTAACTGGAGGCAAATGTAAAAGGGGAAGTATTAATCTATTCATCATTCCATAAGGGTCAACCCATAATCCTTGCCATATAAGTAATGAGATAAATCCAGGAAAAGCCCATGGCAAAATTAATATTGCGTAAAATATTGACTTTCCCTTTAAGTCTCTTTGATTAAGTATTAAAGCTAAGAAGAATCCTAAAGCCATCATAGTAATTAAGCTCCCCAAAGTCCAGATTAGTGTGTTAATTAGCAAAGTGTTAAAATATCCGTATTTGAAGATGAGAATGTAATTTTCAATGCCTATAAAACTGTACTTGAAGAAGTGAAATAAACTTAAGTTTGTAAATGAAATGTAAACTGAATAAACTAGAGGAAACACGAATAGAATAACTGTTACAACAAGAATTGGTAAAATATAAAAGAAAGAAAAAAGCTTGTCTTTTCTCAAATTTTCCACCTCCTATCTATAACAAGTGGAGATAGAATAGCACTTAAAATTAAAACATAAGTTGATAATGTTGGTAATGGTGGTGGAGGTAAGTTTATGCTACTAAGTAACCCGTTTTGAACTAAAGCTTGTACAAATGCTTGCTCCATTCCTTGTGCTGCTTGTTGAGCAGAGATTTTGCCTGCAAAGAACTCGCTAGCATACTCATGGAATGAGTTCCAATAATATGCCATTTGAGGAATATTGGGGAACTTTTGACCATATTTAGCTTGCTCTAAAATACCTTTCATGATAGAGTTTAAGTACGAAGGCTTTAATTCACCAGCATTTAATTCAGCAATTGCTGTATTGTATGCTTGAGCATTTGCTGGTATATCATGGGCAATATTCCATAACCTCAAGTCAGATTGATAATTGGTAACATAGAGAATGAAGATTAATGCAGCTTTAATTTGCAAAGGTGAAGCACCACTAGCTTGTGGAGAAGCAATTAACCAACCAGTAGATCCAATGAACGGTTCTGCTCTTAAACCAGTTTGACTAACAACTGGTAATGGTGCAGCTCCTAAGTTAGGTCCTAAAGCTTGTAAATACGCATCTAAATCCCAAGGTCCATCAAATATTATCGCCGTCTTATTTGCAATGAATAATTGCCCTTCAACTCCTCCCGCACCAGTAGATGGGGCTAAATAATTCACCTTATATACATAAGTTAAATTATACCAGAATTGCAAAGCTTCAACCATTGCAGTAGTATTTAGATCTGGATAAACTTGACCATTCATAGTTGTAAATATTTGTCCATCATATCCAGCAAACCAGGCTGCAAATCTATAACCATACTCATCACTTGCACCGTAAGCTATTCCCCAAATGTGATAAGTAGAGTTTACTTGTTCAGCAATTTGTATTAATTGTTGAGTTGTATTTGGTGGATATGGAACAAACTTCTTGTTGTAAAACATAACTATATAGTTTATATCATCTGGTAAACCATATAATGAACCATTTAACTCCCAATCATGGATTGCTGTTGGTAGATATAATGATGTAATGCTTGGCGGTAAATATTGAGATAAGTTTAAAACTAATCCAGAAGCAAATAATGCTCCACCAGAATCACTTGTATCTCTATAAACAATAGGAGCTTGATCAGCTTTAGCAGCAGTTTCGAACTGTGAGGTTCCTACACCAACACCATATGTTACCTCAACATGTATCCATGGGAATTCTTTTTCGAATTGAGCTAAAGTTTGATTGAAAGCTTGATTTTCTGAAGTACTGTAACTATCCCATACAGTAATTGTTACTGGTGTTGAAGGTGGTGAGGTTAATCCAACTAATTCCATTAAATCTTGTGGATTAGAAGTGTTTAGTGGAACTGAAGTAGTAGTTGTTGTAATAGTAGAAGGAACAGTTGTTGTTACTGTAGTTTTTGAAGGATGGCTTGTTAAAAAGTATACAGCGGCTATTGCAACTATTATTATAACGATAGCAATTATGCCAATAGCAATTTTAGAAAGAGCTCTTTTCTCTTTTTTATTTTTTGAGTTCATTTTAAAAACACCTTTCTACATTATTTGTCAATCCTCAAATATAAAAATTTAAAGTATACAAAATAAGAGAGTAATCTACTTCTTAAAAACTTTTAAGCATACAAAAATGAAACATTTCGTAATGTAAAATCATATATTAACCTTACATTTCTCTCTTAAAAAAAGTATCTAAACTAATACTTAACATTACTTTTCCAAAAATTTAAAGTAAGTTTTTATATTCAGCTAAAAATATTGCAAATTTTTAAATCTCATAGAAGGGACTTGTTTAAATATGATGTGAAAGTGAAAAATACTTTAATACCATAAGAAATAGAAACTGTTATGATAAGAAAAATTTCCTATTTCGTCATGATATTATTACTTCTACAAATATTGCTATCATTTCCTTTGTTAAAAGCTCAATCTCAAATAAACGTTAATTTCACAGTAACAAGTAATGGTTTAGTAACAATATTTTTAGCTGGATTACCAGAAAATAATACAATTACATTGCATTATGGTATAGAAAATGGACCACAACAAGCATGGATTGAAATTTTTAATAAAGAAATGGTCTGGAACGGAGAAAATTTTTCAGCAACTATAGGACCTTTTAAGAATGGAACGTGGATCGCTTGGGTATTTTATGATAATACAACTGGACAATGGATAAATTACCAAAATCATCCATTTTGGAATTGGAATTTAGAAGTTAATCCACCTAATGTTGGGTATACTTATGCTACAGTACTTCAAAACGGAAGTATACTAATAACAATGATTGGTAGAGCTCCAGACGAAATAGACATTCATTACGGTTTAACAACTGGACCACAAACCGGTTTACCATGGAGTAACATAACAGATGAATTAATGAGCTATAACCCTCTCTGGGGAAACTATACTATTATGATTGGACCATTTAAACCGGGACAATGGGTACAATGGGTTTATCACGATTTAACCTTAAATCAATGGATTCATAACGTATCTGGAACAAACTTTGCAATACAAGATGTATATTCGCCAATAATATTTCTTAACGCAACTTATAACAAGTATGTTTATGTAGAAGGGCAGAATGCAATCATTTCAATCCTTATAAATAACCTTTATGGGCAAACTGTAAGTTCAACTTTCTCACTTTCCATTCAAGGAGTAAACTACAATTATCAAGAAACCTTATCCCCTGGTTATAATGAGGTAAACTTAACGTTAAACACACAGAATATTCCTCAAGGAATTTACTATCCAGTTCTTTTTATTTATGTAAATAGTTCATTACAAAGAGAAGTTACATTACCAGCACTTTACATCTTAAACGTAACTGGTAAGAAACCATTAAGTTTAGTAATTGTGTGGAATATGCATCAGCCACTTTATATTGCACCTAACGGAACTTGGGAACAGCCATGGGTATTTTTACATACTGGCCAAGATTTTGTCTGGAATGGAAGCCTTGTAGGAGCTTACGAGTTACAAGCACTCTTTATAAATGAGTTTAATGTGAGTGTAACAATAGACTTTACACCAGTCTTACTCTATCAATGGGAAACTATTTTACATGAAAAGAATTACACATTTACATCAAACTTTGGATTAAACGTTACTCATGATGTTGAGGCTGTAAACTTTACTTTAAATCTATATAAGAAATTAGTTGAAGAAGGAAAAGTAGAAGTATTAACAGTACCATTTTACCATCCATTACAGCCTCTTTTATTAAGTGACGGATATTGGAGTGATGTTGTTTCCCAAGTACTTATGGGAGAAAACATGACTTACCAAGTATTTGGAGTTAAAGCTAATGGAACTTGGACTCCAGAAATGGCATTTTGTATGGGACTTGTTGGAATTTATAACGAATCCAATATATCATTCACAATTCTTGATGAACAAGCATTCTTACCTTATGCAACATTAGTAAAGGGCACAATAAATCCAGACGAACCTTTCATTGTTGAAAATAACTTAGGGCAAACAATTCTCGTATTATTTAGAAACACTACATTATCAAATGAATTTGGTTTCTTATTATTTAGTCAATCCCCCCAGTTAACTGCAAGAGAATTAATACAACAATTGGCTGAAATTTACATGTATAATCCTGGAGGAATAGTTACAGTAGCTTTAGATGGAGAAAATCCACTTATTTTCAACCCAACTACTGGTCCCGAAGACCTTTATGCAATATATAAAACCCTATCAGAATATCAAGGCCAATGGCTTATAACACAAACAGCAAGCCAAGCACTATTAACACATAAACCAACTGCAGTAATTACTAACTTACCAGTAAGTTCGTGGGATTTAAATCTAGATTACTGGAATAATGGTTATCCCGGAAAAATTGAGATATGGCAAAACTTGTCTGTTGCTAGAGAATACTTAATTGCTTATACAATTGCATTAGGAGCAAACATCTCTCCAGTAGTATACTTACCATTTGACAAAACTCCTAACTCAACTAATTTACTAGACACTTTATGGAATTACTTATATGTTGCTGAAGGTAGCGATTGGACATGGCAAACTGGACCACCTGCTAATGGTCCAATATGGTTTAAAGAACAGGCTCTCCTCTATACTTCAACAATAGTATCAATAATTAAACATCAATTTTCCCTAATTAAATTAGAAGAAGCAAAATTAGATGGAGGTAATCTTAAGCTTGAAATAAACAATGAAAACAACAACACATTCTACCTAGTTTTAGTAATTAATTATGGTAATACTCATATTGCAACACCTGTAACTTTATATCCTGGAATGAACAAAATCAAAGTTAAGCTATCTACAAGTAAACCGATATCAATGAATTCAGTAATCGAGATCTCGCTTTATTCACCAGTCAAAGAATGGGAAGTAGGATTAACATTAATTCCATTATCTCAATACGGATTTCTTGTACAGTCGTATAACGTAACAGTAGGAATCTCATCAGACTCTCAACAACAGCCATTATTTATCTTAGCTAGTATAATACTCTTACCAATACTGGCAATAATTATTATAAAGAGATATTTGTGATAAGTATAGTGACATTAGTTAGACATAGATTGCTCCTATAAGTTAGCCTTTTTTCTTTTAGCTAGAATGATAGACTTTCATTTTGTCTTCATAAAGAGATTATAAAACGTCTTTAGTTTGCACCTTAGTTACTACACTAAATAGCATCACACTATCTCAAGTCTTACTCTTTAGCTAGACTTTAATTTCTCTTTTATCTACGAATTTAATAAGCCTCATTTTATTTGCAAAAAAGTTAAACAGTTTTATTGAGAAATATTACGAAGGTATAATACTTCTATCGATTTAAAGAAACTAATGATAGTTTACTAAATCTGTAGAGTCTCATTATAGAGATTGAACTAAAAATCGTGTAGTATTTATAAACTTTTCTAACTATTTTCATTTCAGTCTAGAAAATAAATCATTTTAACGTTTAACTCTAAGAACAAAGAGCTTGTTTTTAACAAAGATTCTGGGAATATAGTTACGAAAATATCAATATGAAGTTTTTGCTCTGACGTCTATTTATCGTGAATAAGGTTTAGTTTTAGAGAATAGACTCAATTAAAACTTCAACACTAACAGGAAAAGTAAGGTTTTTAAAGAGTATCTTGACTCCTCTTCCTATGAAATGGTTAATCCTATTACTCTTATTATCTCCTGTAATAATTTCAGCAATATCTTTTTCAGGTATACCAACTGGAATTGGAGTATATCATCCAAATATCTCAACTAATGCTCTCCTAGGTTTCGCATACATTAAGAGCTTACTAGCCTATAACAGTTCGTTTACACAACAGCCTTACGGAGTATCTTTACAGCTAAATGCTGTGTTACAAGTACAAACTCCTACACAAACTTACTACTTCTGGGTACAGAATTTTGCATGCTTTATTACAAATAGTAGTCAGTATGCGTTTGGAATTAACATGTTCAACATTACAACATACAACGCTACTCTAACAGCTTACGGGCATGGATACGTATACAATAATACTATATATGTTTATACAACTCCATTAAGTTTCTACTCACTTCCACTTTCATTCTATCTGTGGATGAATGAGAGCTATACAAGTAACGGAGTGTATGTTAGTGTTGGCTATATCAGTCTTCTTAATGGAGTGAAGCAAATTCCTCCACATCTTATAATTTATGATACTGTGTTCATACCAGTGAGTAACGTCATCAATGCTAGTTTTGTTGTAAACTCTTACAGACCACTTGGTTATCTTTATGATGATTTTGAATTAATCTGGGGAGGATTTGCTAATGGAGAACAAACATATTTCCAGGAAATGCAATCAGCATTAGCGTTATACTATTTACAAAACGGTCAATGGGTTAGTGTTCCAGATGTGTCAACTTATGGTTATGAT
The DNA here is from genome assembly GCF_041154675.1 of Sulfurisphaera javensis. Taxonomy (NCBI): domain Archaea; kingdom Thermoproteati; phylum Thermoproteota; class Thermoprotei; order Sulfolobales; family Sulfolobaceae; genus Sulfurisphaera; species Sulfurisphaera javensis. The sequence continues at coordinate 2,487,278 of NZ_AP031322.1, read as the reverse complement.
ACGGCGGAGGGAGCTGATAATTTACATGTAATATATTATAATGGCTTAATCATTGTTACTACTGGTACTTTCAACAATGCCACATTTCCTGTTAACTTCATTCCACCAAGTTTAACATATGTTGAAATCTCATCTCCAGTACCATTTTACATAAATGGAACTCTTATCACAAATAAATCTATAGCAATGTATATTAATGAACCAATTACAGTTCAGTTCACTACAAACTATACGGCTAATTCTTCGGCCTTTGCATTACTTACGTCACAAAGTAGTTATGTAATTTATCCAAGCGATTACTTACCTACTATATACAAGATTACTCCGTCATATACATGGTATTACAAAGTCAACGTAAACTCATTAGCACCTGTTTATGCGCTAGTGAATGGCAAAAACACAACTCTAACTTCTGGCTATTACCCACAGGGTACAGAAATACAAATTGAAAATCTCACTTACTACTACTCATCTAATCATAGATTTGTAATAACCTCAATTTATCCCCAAACTACAATTACTGTGAATAGCCCATTAACAGTAAATGTTTCTGGAATTAATCAATACTTTATCAACGTGAATTCACCAATACCAGTTTACGCAATAATTAACGGAATGAACAAAAGTTTAACCTCTGGATGGTATAACGCTGGTACCTCTGTAAGAGTGGAAAACATAACGTATTATAAAACGTCAAATGAAAGATTTGTAATAACTGGAATTTCATTACAAACGTTTACAGTTAATAATCCAATTACAGTAACTATTACAGCAGTTCCTCAGTACTTTATCAACGTTTCTTCCTCAGTTCCACTTTATGCATTAATAAATGGCAAAAACGAATCTTTAACTTCTGGTTGGTATAATGCAAATACTTCAATAAAAGTGGAAAATATCACATATTATCAGTCTCCAAATACAAGGTTTGTAATTACCTCAATTACTCCACAAACATTTAATGTAAACTCACCAACTACTGTCAAAATCGTCACCGTCAAACAATACTTAGTTACTATATCCTCATCTTACCCAGTAACAATAAACGGAATTACAACCTCAAGCGAATGGGTAGATGCTGGAACTACAATAACGCTAAATGTTAACCTACCATTTTACGAAACTGGAAGCTTCGTAGGTACAGAGAATATACCACTGGGTGGAAGCATTACAGTTAACCAACCAATAAACGAAAGCCTAGAAACTTCAATAAGTTTAACCTTTGTCGGAATAATCGTAATAGTAGTAGCTTTGATAGGAGTAGCAGTAGTTTTTGTAAGAAGGAAGTGATTTTTTTTTAACTTCTTGCCCATAGATAAATGAGAAAACAAATCGTACACATTATGTATTTTCTTTCTTTCTCACAAAAATCTTGTTACTTTACTGAATAATATCATAAGATATTGAATTTTTATCTTCAGCTGTACGATAAAGATTGTTCATTTACTTAATCCTTCAACTTTTAACACACTCTTTACTTTATTCACAAACTCCTCAACTTTTCCTAATAGATATTTTACCTTTTCAACATCAAGTTTTCCCTCATGAAATCCCCAAACATGAAGATCATAAGCATTTCTCCATCCATCTAAAACCCAATCACCTAATACTTTTGATAAACTAATTGCTGAGGAGAAAAGGGAATATGTATACCATCTCCCTTCCTTCGTATACTGCTCGTATTCCCTCGTTTTGTATTTTTCAGATAGTGCCTTAACTATTTCTTCTCCAGCATTATATCCCTTTTCACTCGCTTGAACAATGTCATTCTTTTCTAAATAGGATTTTGCTTCTGATAAAAATTTATCAGCCAAGTGAATTCTTAATTTCAAACTTTCTTCGGGGTCTTCCTTTTGTAACTCTCTCAACAAAACGTCAATAACATCTATACCCTTTTCTTCTGCTTTTTTAATAACCTCTTCCACAAACTTAATATCTCATGTCAGATTAAATCTTTTTATCTCCTAATCTAGTTTTGAAATCTCGTCTTTGATATTTTTATCTTGAAAACCCCATCTGGCCTTTACGTGAATTGCCTTAAAGACTGTCTCAACTATAATATTCTCCAAATACTTTAATAAGTTCTTTTAAAATCACCATTGAGGAAGTATTGTTTACCTCAGAAAAATCTTCAATACTTGCTAACCATGGCATTCACTTCACGATGTAAACTCTGGTTTGAGAACCGTCCAAAGCAGAACTTGCAAGAACTAACCTTGTATTTTTCCTTCAACTACTAACTTACGTGACTTAACTCTACGCGTTAAGAACTTTAAAAATAAAATTCTCACGCTTCATTTCTATCATATCAAGGTATTATTTTCATTTAGAATACACTTTTTCAATTATCACATTATGACAGAAAGTTATGTATTTACTTGTAGGATCATTATTATTTTTTAATTGTACGTATAAAAATTCATTATCATTTATTCTTTAAAACAATTTAAACATTAATAGTAACGCTTTTATGCTTACACATAATATTCAAAATATGGATATAATCTCAAATACTTCTGATTGGAAGATCATTGCTTACATTTTATATAGGTTATACGAGAATGAGGAAATTAGCATTGAAGAAGTAAAGGAAAAGTTCAAAGGAAAATCTCTTCAAAAAATTATCAACTTGATTAAAGAAGCTATGGAACCTAATGGTACTGTTAAGATTGAAAATGATAAGATTAGAAGAGGGACTGTTTATGAGAAGATAAAGGAAAGGAAAATGGCTTATTATTTAGTTCATGAAGTAGAAGCTAAAGTCTCACCTAAATATGACTTAAGCAAAAGTTATACTTACATCTCTTTTCCTATTTCAACTGTTAGGGAATTAAATGGAATGGAATCTGTTTATTTAGCCGAGGCTGGTTACTATAGTATTAGATGTAGAAAAATAAAAGTGTTTGATCCTTTCGATCTGGGAACTCCTAACATTTCTTGCGAAAAAATTAACAATAAAGGAAGCCTAAAAATCTCTTATTCTCTCAATCCATCCCTCTTACCCGGGCAAATAGTAAAATGGGGATATTATATTTGGTATAAAGAATTTATTAATGAAAGGGAGGATGGTGTTGGTTCGTTTGTGCCATATCCTACATACTATTTTAAAATTAAAGTTGAACTTCCATGGAAACCTTCTTGGGCAGAAGCAAACGAACTTACGGTTTATTCTGAAAACCTCTTAGATTTTGACAAAATAAAAACTAAACATGAATTTATACAAAATGAAAATGTTTTAGTTTTGAAGATTATAAATCCCGAAATGAAAACCTTTGTGATTAGGTGGAAAAAATAAATAGTTAGTTGGAATAAAACTCGAAAAATTGGTGTACATGGTTTTTATCTTATACATTTAGTCCTTGTATCAAGGAGATGACAGAGTCTTGCCGTGTTATAATAGATAAACATACTGCAAGAAAAACTTAAATATTAGGGTTCCCCTAATATTACTTGTGATTATCTGGTTAATTATTAATCTTTGGAATCCACAAAATGTAGACGTAATTAGTGCTTTAGTTATAGCATATCTACTGGGAATTTTGCATGGAGTTACACCAGATGAACATACATGGCCAATAACTTTTTCCTACTCAGTAGGTACTTTTAGTGCTAAAGGTGGTGCTAAAACTGGGCTAATTTTCTCGTCTGGTTTTACTTTACAAAGATCAATACTTTCTGAATTAGCATATTTAGCTTTAGCTGGAATTTTTATGACTACTACAGCATTTGGAGTAACGTATATTTTTGTTGGGTTAGCAATGACTTTGGCTGGAATTTACATAGCTAAAAAAGGAGGATATTTCCATTGGCATTATTTAGAGAAGAAATTAGGAGAAATTAGTGGTATACATGAGAAAGGTAGTGAATTACAAAAACTTGAGTTAGAACATAAAATAAATCCAGCTTATGTTAATGAGAAAGATATAACAAAACCAGTACCAGTTAAATTAGCTTTCATTCACGGTTTTATTGCAGGATTCGGATTTGGAGCATTTGCATTAATAGTTTATACTGTCCTAGCACCAGTTATGCCTAATGCTTATTTAGGCTGGTTACCCGGGGCATTATTTGGTTTAGGAACTTTAACTGCACAAGTAATGTTTGGTACATTATTCGGAACTTGGTTAAGTAGGATGAAAAACTTAACAATGGAAGGAATAGCTATTGTAGGTAAAACTATAACTAAGACTGTTCTTGAATATGGAGGGTTAGCATTTATAATTGGTGGTATTGCAATCCTATTGTACCCGCCATTATTAACTTATAACATTGTAACTCCAATATATGTGCATAATCTTCACACACTTGGTATTGGATTCTTTTTAGTCATATTGACTGTAGTAATTTTTGGAATATATGGTTATAAACAAGGTGTAAAATTAGCTATAAAGTTAGGGTATACGACAAAACGTAAAGAGAGTTAAGAATTTCCTTCACAAAGCATGTTTTGAAGAGTCTCTATGAGAATTTAACTGTCTTTTCATAAAATTCTTTTTGCTAAAAAATTAGTAAAGTGCGTTAAGAAAATGTAATACTCTGTGTATTTGAATCTTTTTAATTTATAAACTCTCGTTTTGTTTTAAAGAATAGTTAAACTAAAGTTCAAATTGATTTATCTTCACTGTTAGCTAAGTTTAAAAGAATAGGAAATGAAAATCCATTATGGAAGAGTTAATTAAAAAGGCCGAGGAAAAAAGGTATAAACGTTGAAGATCTTATAATTTCAGCATTATCTAAACTTGACCCTAAAGAAAGCATTAAAATTAGACTTTTGCTAGCTGATAAGTACTTGAATGAATGTGAAGAGTATTTGAAGAAAGGTGATACTGTTCAAGCTTCAGAAAAGGCATACAAAGTTGCTGAGGAGATTGTTAAAGCTTTAGCTGAGAAATTTAACACTCTTGAGTATCAACAAGAGGGAAAATGGTATGCTTACACTCTTGGTAACGTAGCATATGAACTGTCAAAAACTCTTGGAGATTGGTTAAATAAAGGTTGGGTAACAGCTTATTATTTACACGTTTGGGGTTTTCATGAAGGAAAATTGAAAGACATTGAGGGTTACGTTAAAACTGTAAAAGAAATGTATGAAAAAGCTAAGAAAATTTTGACAGAGTCATAACAAGCTATATTTACTTTCTCACAATCTTTCTTTATGTCATGGATATCGTAATGTATTAACAATTTCTTGTGCAGTTGGTCTTAGCTTAGGATCTGGATTTAAGGCTCTGAAAATAGCTTGTTGTAGATCAAGGGGTGTGTTTTGAGGAAGTACGGGTTTCCATACTGCTAGTGTTTGTTTAGCTTGATTTAGAAAATTCAATGCCTCTCCAACCTTACCTTGATTAATAGCCTCAATTGCCTTATCTAAATAATCTCCAGCTGGATTATCACGACGTAGGGTTAACATTACATAAGCTGTCATTCCTAAAGCAAAAATATCCATTTTAGGATCTGCTCCCTTACCAAGAATCACAGCCTCAACTTGTTCTGGCGGTGCATAAGAAGGAGTAACTTGATCAATTTTCCCACCGACTTTTACGGCTGAGCCTAAATCACCCAACTTAACTATTCCGTCGATGTTTGTGTAAACTTCTCCTCCAGTCTTCCCCGGGTTCTTTGACAGAAAAATGTTTTGAGGTTTAACGTCTAAATGTACATAACCCTTTGAGTGAAGATATGCTAAAGCCATTGCAACTTGCCTTATTATCTTTTTAACAATTCCCGGCCAGTAAGTGGAATAAGTTATGTTAGGATTCAACATAAGTGTTTCAACACTCCCTCCTTCCATGAACTCCATAATTATTGCTGGTGGATTATTTGGATCAAGTCTTCCACTAATTAAATCCCTTACTGAACTTCTATCCACGTGAATTCCTTCAATTTTAATAACGTAAGGAGAGCCTTCAGATAGCATGATTAGATTGCCAGCCTCAGCAGTTATATTGTCAAAGTAACTTTTAGCCATCATTGTAGTTCCACCAGAAGTTACGGGTTTAAAGATTTTTATAGCGTAAACATTCCCTCTTTTCTCAGCCTTATAAACTGTTGAAGTAGCTCCTTCACCGATTTTTTCTAAGATTTTATAACCGTAAACTGTTTGTGGGGACGATATGCTGAAACTAGCAGTGATAATTCCAAAAGTCGCACTAGCAGTAGAAAATTTGCTAACTACTGGAAACATCAATATTCTGCTTTCACGCTCTAATGGAATTCCAATTCCCTTGCTTATAATGTATTTAATTAGCTGAGCTAGAGACATAAAGGGGAAAATTTTAGTAAAATCAACATAACCATAATTTGGATTGTAAAAGGTTAGAGGTTGGTAATATAATTCAAAAACTGTTCCAAAAGTGGGGTCAACATAATTACTAAGTTGTGAAATAATTCTTTCATCATTCCTTGTTATTCTTCTCCTTATGAAGTTGTAATGAATGTCCTTAAGTAAATCGCTTACCTTATTTATCTCTTGTTCAATTACCGCGTTAATGTCTGGCTTAATATCATAGCCTAAGATAATGTTTAATTTGTAGTCCATGTAAATCCCCATTAATTGAATGTTTACCCTGTGGTTTACGTAATATGTTGTTGTACTTGCTGGGAATAATTGGATAAAATCTATTTTAGGATAAGATGAAAAATCTGTGTGGTAAAGGTAAAGTAATCCAATGTAAGCCCCAAGTTTCTCCTCAACGTTTCTTGATGAAAGTAATTGTATTAAATCATCTAAATGTGTTAATGAACCGTTTGACATAATAATAAAAGAAGTGCATATTTTATTAAATTTTTCCCTTTCTGAATGAGATATTTATAACATTTTTATAATATCTTTTGCAGTTGGCCTTGATTGTGGATCCGTTTTTATTGCATTCAATATAACTTGTTGTAGTTCAGAGGGCGTATTTTGAGGTAATGTTGGTTTCCATGATAAAAGTGCTTGTTTAGCTTGATTTACTAAATCTAAAGCGTCTCTGATGTTACCATTATTGTATGATTCTATTGCCTTATCTAGAAAGTTACTAGCTGGATTATCACTGCGTAAGGTTAATAAAACGTAAGTTGACATACCTAAAGCAAATATATCCATCTTTGGATCAGCCCCACTGCCTAAAATTGATGCTTCAACTTGTTCTGGTGGTGCGTAAGCTGGAGTGACTTGATCAATTTTTCCTCCAATTTTTACAGCTGAACCTAAATCGCCCAACTTAACTATTCCATCAACGTTATTCATAACATCTGCTCCAGTCTTGCCCGGGTCCTTTGACAGAAAGATGTTCTGGGGCTTAACGTCTAAATGCACATATCCTTGTGAGTGTAAATAATCTAAGGCTAAGGCTACTTGTTTTACTATCTTTTTGACGATTTCTGGCCAGCAAGTGGAATAAGTGATATTGGTATTTTGCATTAGTTCCCATACACTTCCTCCTTCCATAAATTCCATTATTATTGCTGGTGGATTATTTAGATCGATCCTTCCGTTAATTAAGTCCTTAATTGAGTTCACATCCATATGGATTCCTTCAATCCTTACAATATAGGGGGATTTACCAGATAATGTAATTAAGTTACTAGCTTCTGTAGCTACGTTTGAGAAATAGTTTGTTGCTAACCTTGTTGTACCTCCTGTCGTTGTTGGTTTAAATATTTTAATTGCATAATACTTTCCACCTTTTTCAGCTTTATAAACTATTGAAGTCGCTCCTTCACCTATTTTTCCAACAATTGTATAACCATAAACGTTTTGGAAATTAATTTGTTGTAGTGATGTTACAGCGACTGTTACTTGCGAAAATTTAGTTACCACGGGAAAGATTAATATCTTGTCTTCTTCTATCTGCATTGCAATTCCTTTATTTTCTAAACAGCTTACTAGATCATTAAAGTTACTATATTTATAACTAGGTATTGAAGATTTAGAAAAATCTATGAGATTGTCGAAGTTATTTATATCAAAAAATATATATGGTGTATCTTTATCATAAGCTTCAAATACAGTCCCAAACACAGGATCCACATATTTAATTAAAGTTACAAGATTTTGTAAATATTTTATATCTGATTTTATTGAAATATATTTATAATGAATATCTTTAAGTGAATCACTTTTATTTTTTATTGCTTTTTCAATTTCCATGTTTATGTTTTGCTTAGCTGTAATCTTATTATTATTACTTAGACTGTTATAATATTGGCGTATATTTTCTAGTTCTTTGTTTATCTTTTCATTTAGTTTAGCTGCATCTGAATTATTAGAGAGCAACCTTATGAAATTAATTCGGTTATTGTAGTTTAAATTCGAATGATAAAGATAAAGTAAAGTTATATAAGCTACTAACTTATATACTCCCTCCTTTGCATCAAGCATACTTATCAAGTTTTTAACTCGATCTAACAACTCACTCGACATAAGTAATAGAATTGAAGGAAAAATCTTAAATTTTTCTGGTTAAAGATAATCGTATTATGTTCTACTTCAAGCAATATACGAAGACATCAGAAAACTAATTGTGAGCGCTAGTTAAATTATGAGTTTCCCTCATCGCTTACTAAAGTCATTAAACTTTGAATTCTTCTCTAATCTATAACAGTAGTTTGTGTAAAGACTGAAGTTATGGTAATAATTGTAATAGTTGTTTTAATCCATCCCCATTCGGATGAACTTCATCTATAATTGTAATTCCTTGATTGCTCAATGTTGTTTTAACTGATTTAGGTACTGGTTTTAACGAAGCTACAATAAGTTGCCTTGGTGAGAAAATCTGTTTATAAGGAACTATTTGTTGATATATTGAGTTTTGCCAGAAACAGAAATCGGAATTTTTGAGTTCAATGATAGTATCAACATGTAATCCATACTGCATTATTTCATCACAGTTAGATGCATAAGACAAAATAACAATATCTGGTCTTATGGGGGCTGTTTTTAATCCATATTGAGATTTTACTTCTTCAACTCTTGTACGAAATTGTTGAAGTTCTTGTGAAGACTTATGACCCCACCAGTTTACTCCTCTACACATAGTATGAGGTTGCATGTCAAATTCATACCAAATACCACATTTTATTGAATGACAATTAACAGTGGCTATAGCATAATAGGAACTTTGGGTAAAATCTGGGTTAAAACTAATTAACGCTTTTCTGGTATAGTGATAATAAGAGGCAATGAAAGTAGCTAACCAAACTTGATGAATTTGTTTAGTGAGATTTTCCAACGATTTTTCTCTAGCTTTTTTACTGTAATAAAGTAGGAATGATAAGGGATAGTTTGCATATTTAATTTGATTATTCAAAAGTGAGGGAAACACTGCTTCATTTAGTTGTCTTATAAAATTTAACATTGGTAAGTAATATTCTCTCCATTCACCCTGAAGAAATCTCTTTTCGTCATTATCTAAATAGGTAAAATCTAAATTATTTAAAATCGAGAGAGGAACAAAAACGGAATTCGATATCGAGAAAGGATAATTAAACTTAGATAATGTGATATGCCCTCTATTACTAACTGATAACTCGACGGTTTCTCCGGGAACATTATCTAAATCGACTTCGTAAGTAACATAATCATAATATCCACTTTTAGATTTTGCAAAGTTGACTAAAGGAATTAGTTTATTACCATTAATGACAAAGTAATAATTGCTTGATCTCGAAAAGCCTGAATGAAATTCAGTGAATCGCATAACAAAGAATATTTAAAATGAATGATTAATAAAACTTTTACGAGCAGTTTTCATACTGTAACAACTCAAATTAAACTTACAACTTTAATTAACCTTTCCACTCCTATTTCTTTTCCAATACAAAAAGTTAGTGAAAATTAAATTTTACGTGAACTAATTGAAGACTTAGGTTAGCGAGTCCTAGCACTATTACATTAATTTTATATTATGAAAGATTGCAAATAGTTCATATGAAAGAAAAATATTCTGTCTTACTACTCCTCTTATTCCTCTTGTTTTTAATACCAACTAACACTCTAGGAAGTGTGTCAGTCCAAAAAATTACAAGCAGTTTTGCGTTACCAGCAGCTTTAGCATATTATAACGGCCAAGTTTACTTGCTATATGCATACAATTCATCTGGCAAGATCACATATGTTTTAGTGAATCAAAATTTGCAACAAATATTTAACGTGACTTATCAAGTTCCACCAGAAAATTATGCAATTATATCATACATATTTGTTTCTAACGGTGAATTAAACGTTGAAATAGGTTACATTAACCTAAATACTAACAGTAGTAACATAACACTCTTTAAGTACAATGGAGTAAGCGTGACAGAGGAAAAGTTAAATGGATTTCTTATCTACTACGAAGGCATTTATATTACTCTTTATGGTGAAAAGATTCAAGTGGAAACTTCAACCTACAACAAGAACTTTACTTTACTTTTACCAATTGAACCAGAAGGATATACTCCAAATGTAATTTACACTCCAAACGGTGTATTGATTACAAACGCATCGACCCAAGGAAGTTCTGCTAATCAAGTTCTTCCATACGTTTTCATTTATGTAACCCCAACATCATATTATGAGTACACACTGATGTTAAACTTGCCAAACCTTGAAGAGTCGTTGGTTAATGTTTCCCAAGTTGAAAATGTTGTTACTGTAGCTAACAACGTGCTTTATGTATATAATGTAAGTAATGGTAAAACTTACGTTGTTAGCATGTCATTAATTCCGTCAAAAATTGTCACAGTGATGAAAATCCCCGTTAACGGTACTCCAGCTGGATTAATTACTCTTGATAATGAACCTCTTGATATGGTTGGGAAAAATTCAGTAACATATTTTGAAACAATGAGTGGTAAAACCTTATTCTCGTTAACTGGTACATTCTTCCCCTTCCCTAATTATATTATTCAAGAAAAAGCTCTAAACAGTCAATTTAATTTAACATTTTACACTATCAGCGGAGTAAAGTCATTTATAACACCCTACAACATTACTAGGGGATTATATGACGTTACAGCAGGCTTATTAATATTCTTCCCCCCATTCTTACTTCAACCACCATTTGAACCTTTGTTTATAGGATATTATAATGACAGTGTGTATTTACTTTACCTTAACCAAAGCGTGAATGTTATTGCAAAGTTACCTTATGTTAAGCCAGAATATAATCAATTTGTTCTCACTGTACAGTATCTGGGAATAAAAGTTAGTAACAACTACTATGTAGCTTATGCCACTTTCCCAGGGTTGTATCTAACTAGTGTAGTGTCTGTTATTACTACAACAACCACACCGCCAACAACCTCTACAACTACTACAACAAGTAGCACAACAACAACTACTACAACTAGCACTACTACTTCAACAACTACTTCTAGCACAACATCCAGCTCATCAACTACAACGACTTCTACCATACCTAGCACTTCCTCAACTACATCTCCAACATCATCTTTAACACCAATAATAGCCATTGCCATCGTAATAGTAATAATTATAGCTGTTGCTGTGGTGTTAATGAGAAGAAAGTGATGAAAAAATCCTTCTGAAAAGTGATGAAAACCTCTGGTCTCTGAAAAAGTAATACTTTTTAAATTCCTTTTCTTAAATACTTTTATGTGCGATAGTTTCACATTACTCAAGGATTACGCTTATTTAGTTTACAGTGAGCCAAAAAAAGAGGCAGTTAAGACAGACAAAAAATTCAGAGACCTCGTTGACTGTAAAAATTGCAATTCCTCTTTCTGCGATTATTACCTTTATCCTCATCAGTTACAAACCCTTGAAGCCTTAGAAAAAGGAAAAAGCGTAGTATTGACAGCTTCAACTGGAAGTGGAAAAACAGAATCTTGGCTACTTTACTTTTTGAGAAAAGGAGTAAGAGTTCTAGCAATTTACCCAACAAAGGCTTTAGCAAACGATCAAACATTTAGGCTTTACAAAAACCTCTCTTGTTTAGGATATAATGTATACGCTAAAGAAGAAAAAGGAATATACTATGGTGATCTTGTAAGATATGATGGCGATACAAGTGATAAAAGCGAGGTAATTAGAAGCCTTCCTAGAAGCAAAATCATTACAACAAATCCAGACATGCTAATCCTTCACCTTGAATACTTAACAACACTTCAACCAAACTTAATTGTAGTTGATGAACTTGACTTTTATGACATGGCTAAGGCAAATGCCTTAATTGAAATCCTTCTAAACTCATTCTCTCACTCACAATTTGTAATCATAAGTGGAACTTTATCAAATCCTGATGATCTAGCTAAAAGGCTTAATAATGCTGAAGTAATCAAAGGTGACGCTTTCAAACCAGAACATAGATACTTTGTAGTTATTGGAAAAAGAAAAGAACTAGAAAACGTTTATTATAAACACTTAAACAAACTGAGGGCTTATCAAATCTTCAGCTTTGATGATTTTGTTCAAAAGATCTTTGATGTTTATTATAACGCTACTCTCCTCATGGATAGGGAGTTAAGAACAGACATTTACGACGCATTTCTAAAGGATGATGAAGAAATTGAAGATTTGCTTTCAATTTACAAATCATGTAATAACGAGTTATCAATTGCCTTCTTCCCATCAATCCTTGAATGTGAAAAATTTGGCAAATACCTAGGAATTCCTACACATCATTCAAAAGTTGACAAGAAAACTAGACTGTTGTTGGAAAAAAGGTTAAGAGAGGGAGTTGAAAATTACGTCTTCACTGTGAAAACTCTACTTCAAGGAATAGATATTGGACATGCTAAGAGAATAATCCATCTTGGCTTACCATTTTTAGTTAAAGACTTTTTACAAAGAGAAGGAAGAGCAGGAAGAAGAGAAAACATTGATTTCGTTGAAAGCATAATCATTCCGGGAGGGTTTGACCCTAGGTTAAGAAACGGTTTTGAAACTTTGAAAGTTTGGTTAAGCATTGGTCCAGAAGTTGTAATTTATAACCCAGATAGCCTTTACGTAAAGTTATGGAATGCTGTGCTTAAAATGAGGGATGGAAAAAGGTTGAACGAAATTGAGAAAAACTTAGCTTCACTTGTTAACCTCATTAACGAAAGGGGAGAAATAAATTACCCTCGCTTACGTCTTTTCAAGTTTTATGAGATAAACAGTGAGAGGAATAGAATAGTAATTGAAAGCGGAGGAAGAAAAGAAGAAGTTGATAGAATAAGTATGAAGGATTTGATTGAATTTTACCAACCTGGTTACGTTGACTTATCAAATAAAACAATTGTTGATCACGTTGAGTATAATCCAAGAGACAGATACTTTACAGTCGTTGAAAGACCAGTAGATGAGGTTACGAACGAGTGCATTAAGGACGGTATGGATGAATATGAGGCAATACTGACTAAATGGAGTAAAGAAACTGGTGAATACTTACCACCTAACTTTGAGTTAGATCTTGAACTTGGAAGAATCTTGCCTAAAGTCCTTGTTGACATTCACTTTAAAGGAGAAGGTTTTGTAAAATACAGAGAAGTACCAGTAAGAGTTCGTTGGTATATACTTTCAAGGAAAAGATTACCGAGCGTTAAAGATGGGAAGCTCGAGTACGTTTACTACTCCGACAAAGTTGACTTAAATTGCAATCCAACTCCCAGAAGAGGAGGTCATGAAGATGTAACTTATGCTTATGCATATGAAGTTAAGAATGTTGATGTAGATGCTGGAATGTCTTTTCTATTAACCGGTTTGAGACTGTTTTACGGAATTAGACCAGATCTCATTAACTACAGCTATTTCGGAGACTTACTGAAAGTCTGGGAAACTTCACCAGTTGGTTTATTAGAGAAAATTAGGGAAGGAGGAATGGTAATTAATGGCAAAAAGTTGGACTATGACACTTTCTCCTCCTATTTGAACAACGTCAACGTTGATGAGACTTTCAAAGTAATTTTCTATTCCTTATATCCAATGGAAGGCATAGATTTTGAAAAAGCAAGAAAAGATGCCTTAACCCTAGCTTTCAAAATATTTAAGAGAGTAAAAGTGTTTGACAAGGTTGTTTCTTCAGCGGTTAGGAATGTAATATTAGACAGGCTGAGAATAAAAGATGATGAATACGTTGCAGTAGTTTACCCCTTCCTTGGTGGGACTAAAGTTGAGTTTTTAAAGAATCCTAAGGAGAAAGAGGTTATAATGTTACTTTACGATGCCTTAGAATTGTCAGATGTAATCTTAACTACTTCTTATTTCCCAGAGTTAGGAAAGCTAAGAGTCAACGTAGTAAATGTAAAGGAAGAATTCAAGAAAAAGTTCAATGCTGAAGTTGATCCGGCTGATTTTTCAGAGGATATTGTGAATTTAATGCTAGAAATTTCTTCGGAAGAACAAGTTGAGGAAGAGAAAATTGAAAAACTCTTCAAGCTAAGAGCTGGGATTATACAAGGCATAGCTAATTACCTTTCCAATGTATAAAATTTTATTTTTCCTCTTATAATTATTTCTTATGCCAATTTACATTTCAACTTGGGGAGATCCAACTGGATGGAGAGAGGCAAAGTATGTTTGCGGAGAAGAAAAGAAAGGTTTCCTTAGTGCTGTTTGCTATAAAGATGTTAGCAAGTTAATTGTAATTACTTTAGATTCAATTTTAACACCAAGAGTAAATGAAAACTCAAATGTCGTTAAGTGCTTACCAACTTCTCTTCCCTCAGATTATGAAAGTTGGAAAAAGAAGATTGAAGAATACGTAAATTGCATTCTGAAAAACATAGATTTGCAAGCCGATGTTATCGTTTTGCCAGCAATTGGGAAATATGGAAATTATGAATATGGCAGAGTAGAGGATCGTTACATACCAACTGAGTTTATAAGAGGAATCTTAACATTAGAGCTTTACAAAAGATTGAAGGATAAAGAAGAGGTTATCCTAGATATTACTCATGGAGTTAACTACCTTGGTGCTTTAACCCTATACGTTTTATCTCGCTTAACCTCATTCTTGTCTTTAAAGCTTAAAGTAATAAACTTCATTCCAACAGATCCAGTAAACAGAGTTTTCACATATACTGAAGTACTTTCTTACTCTAAACAATATTTTGATTATAATTCTGTGGATGAAACAAAAATCCTGGATAAGAAAAAGAGAGCCACTGTCCTCTCTCTGAAATACAACGCTTTACTTCCCCTTTACAATTTATGTAAAGAAAATAAAATACCAGACTATACGTTAAGCGTGAGGATAGAAAATAACGTTTTATTAATCTCTTCAGATGTTAAAAACTTGAGTTACTTAAGTGAGGATAACGTTTGGGGAGAAATAATTTATGATTACGTTTGTAGTAAAGTTAAACCAAAGAAATGGGTTAGCACAAAAGAGTTAAGTCATTTAACTGATGAGATATTTAAGATTGATGCACAAAAAACGCTAATTTATAGTGAGCTAAATAACGTGTATAATTTAGGAAAGAAAAAATTAAAGGAAGGAGAAGAAGCATCGTATTTTTCAGTCTATGAAAAGAAGGAGAGAAAAGAGAATGCGAATTCTTCAATTCAGTCCGTGGAAGAGGAAAGCGAAGATAAATTAGAAAGAAACTTTATGGCTCATGCAGGATTAATTAAAGATGCTGTTATACTGAAGAAGGAGAGTAACATGATATACGTTTCTTATGACGAGAGTAAAAAAGATATATTAAAGGATTTGCTAGGGGTAGATATATTTTCTACATGAACCTCAAATTTTTGTAATACTCCCTCTCTTCTAAACTTCTCATTTTCTCAAGGCGGTTTGTTATAATTTCAGCTAATAACTCATACCCTTTAGAACTAACGACCTTAGCCCTTTGCTTTTCCTTTCTCTCAATCACCCTAATTGTAATTATTGCATCATGTAAAGGCACAACCATTGTTTTAGATTTCTTATCCAGAGACGGCTTATATGTAGTAACGTAAATGTATACGTCATTAATTTGAAAGATCAATGCGGGAAAGTCTTTGTAAAGTTTGTCAGAGAGTGTTAAGTAAACTCTCTTCATAGGGATTGTTAGCTTCATATCAATCACCATAAAAAAGGGAGGGGTTTAATCTATTGCTCTCCTCCCCATTGTAGTTAGATCTACTACTCTCTCCTTAAGGCTTTCCTCCGGAGGGATGGTATACTTCTTCTCAACTACTTGGACTTGCATAATAGATAGTCACAATGCTATTATTTAAACATTTTCTTACGTGAAAAACAAAGTTTGTATTTATACAAGGAGACAAAAAAGGAGAAAAAATAAGAGGGGTAATAAACATTTTCTGAGAAAAACATTTTTAAACATCCTTGGATTTGCCTAGAAAAATCGCTAAATTCTCTTAATCACGCGATACTTTCCCTCCCTTCTCAATTCATACTTCCTATTAAATCCGCTATCATTATAAGCAACAATTTGTAACTTTGGATTTACATTTAGGTACAGTGTATGTTTAGTATCTTCAAAAGAAATATTTTCAAATCTACTTCTATGTAAATATTCAAATCCCCTATCTCTAAATATTGAAAGATTACATCCTAAGTATTTATATGCAGTGCAAGGAGAATCTATGTAACTTGAATTTAGATAAGTTCTTGAGTTTATCTGCCTAAGTGCAAAATAAAGGGCTAAAGTAAATTCTTTACTACCGTCACTGCTAATACGAATCAACTTGGTCTTGTTTAAATCCTTAGCTAAATCACCCAGAGAAAGTCTCTTGCGAATAGACAAAAACTTTAACAAAGGCTTACATTCAACAAGCCTTATTAAATCCTCTGGATTATAATGTGCAAAAAGATCTCCGGGTAAAATAAATCTTGTAATCATATCAGTGTGAAATAAGCTTATTAAATAATATCTTTTGAGATCCCTCCTTATATCCCTTTTAAGAAAATAATCAAGAGTAGCCAAACTTGACATTCCCATATCAAAAGCTGTTATTTCGTTATCAAAGTAGAATTTTTCATAAACCTCTCTAATCTTCACCTTGCTTACATTGTGATTCTTACTCAAATACTCATATAGTGCATATGGAACAACATCATCCATACAATTTCCTTCTTACAAGTGGTATTTAAATTTTATCAGACAAATTTATAAAGAGTAATACGAAAATGTAGATATGGACTGCAAAAAGTTACTATATAACTTAGATGAATTAGTAAAACATAAGGAGTGCTTTTTATCTGATGATCATTATTACAGAGCTCTCCTAGCAATTTCAACATCTAAAGCAATTCATGCAGAGGGCGAATACGTATTTGTAGGAACAAGATTTGTTTTTGGTGTAGATGATTCTGGAAAAATATTTGTAAGGGATTGGCCTCATGGTTTTCATATAGATAGAATGTTTTTCCTTGGTGTTAGAGACTATTTAGGATTTAACTTTCACTCTTGGGAAGTTAAGGAAATAAAGGAAGGAATGAGAATAAGGCTTCAAGGAGATTTAGCACTACGCGTAATAAGAGTGTTTAAAGACACTGACGATTTAATTGATAGCATAGCGAGTGACTACAACGAGCAGTTATGGGAAGAATTCATAAGAGATGAATTAGGAAAAGAAATGAGGACAGCTGAAAGACTTACTCCACTTTACATGGAATTCAGAAGATTATATTATGAAAAATTAGCAAAAGGAAGACCAACAGAAGAGGTTGAGGAAATAAAAAGGATTATGAAGGAAATAAGAGAAAAACTGAGAAAAGAGTATAAGGTACCATTCTCTGATATTGAAAACATAAGGAGAGTAATTGCTTTCAGAAATAAAGAAAAATTCAAGGAGTACATGATTAACAAGATTGAAAAACTTGTAATAAGGATGGGTAATTATACAACACCACACACAATCAGAGTTACTGGAATACTTTTAAGAGGGGATTTTCTAGCAAGAGAAAATCCAAGAGTTATAATATTACAACCTCAATGGATAACTATTTCTCATGAAGAACATGGGGGAACAACATTTTACATAGATAAACCGGCAATAGTTGAATTTTACACAATCTAATTTTTCACGTATCGTAAAAAATTGTTTACTTTGTGAAGGAAAAAGGAGAAAAAAGGGAGAAAAGTCTTTGTTTTCTAGCTAACATAAACCGTTTTACTTGTATTTTTCCAGTTTACTCGAAGAAAAATTGATGTTAAGAATAAAGAAAGGGACTTGTAGGACTTCTTTATTTTCATAAATACTCTATTATATTATTATAATATGCGGAAAAATTAATCAAGAACAAAATAAGAAGTACTCTGAAATTATGTAAAGGAAAAAGGAAAACCTCAGTTTCAGTGAAAAATTAGGCTAAAATTTTTCATGAGTAAGTGAAAAACAACAGAGAGACAAACACTCTTATAGCAACACTATTCCACAGTAATCTTCACCCTACCAAAACCAATCCTCCTCGAAGATCCTATTCCCTTGGCTATAGCATTTTCCAAAATTTCGTAAACAATCTCGCTATCTTTTTCTATGGAATAATTTAACAATCCAGTCATACCAATTATCTCTTTACCGTCATAAATCACTTTTTCATATTTCATTATTGATGGTTCCTCCCATAACGCTTCATCAATATGTTTTAACAGCGATAGAGTCCTTTCATCATTTCTTGAAAAACCAGTTACGTCAAGTAGATTTACAAAAAACACGAAAGATGACTTATTTGTAAAAACTTTTCTCTTTGCCTTAACATAAGGATTAACAATTAACGCTGGAGTCAAAATCTCTAGCCTAATCTTCTTACTCTTATTTACTACAACTTTTTGCAACTTAACATCAACAATCTTCCAATAAGTATTAAAAAAGGAGTAATTATCTTCAAGCTTACTGAGTTCCTTTATTACACTTTTTTCCTCTCCTCCTACCTCAAAAGAATAAACTTCTCCAGCCTCAAGCTCTAAAAAAGTTGGAGTAGAAGAGTGTTTTATCAAATATTTCCCATTCCTCTTTAATGGAGAAACTACAACATCCTTTGGATCTCCTAAGATAGTTCTTCCTACTTTACTACTGAAAGGAGGGATTATTACGTTTGTTAATGGAGTTAAGAAAACTTCACCAATTACATAAACTTCATTTCTCTCCATGGGTCCTTCCTTCCAGTGTTGAATAGTAATCTGACAACATCTACAATAAACCTATTCATCCCAACGCTAATTACCTTTACTTCAGCTTTTTGTCTCCTTGATAAGTATCTAATAAGTGAAAGGAACCTGTCAAACTCAATCTCTCTTGACCCAGCAAATTGGTAAGATGATACGTAGACATAGCTACTACTAATCTGGAATATTGCTACAGCGTCATCAAGGTTCTTTAACTTATCTGATAATAAATAATACACCTTGTTAACCTTGATCCTCATGCTACCACCTTCAAGGAGTTGTAAATCCTCTTCAAATCCTCGTACCTTATTGTTGACCTTACCTCGATCTTGTATAAGTGAATCTTCTTAAGTAAAGCATAAAGCTCGTCAATCTCTTTGTAAATTCCTATAGCTATGTAAGCATGTCTAACGTTGTAAAGCCAAGCATATAATGCTGCTTGTCTTTTAGCAACATCAAGTATGTCGTGGTTAAACCTTATCAAACTCTTAATCTCGCCAGGGAGATTGTCCTTTATAAAATCTGGGGTGCCGCAGATATCTTGTTTACAAACTTTCTTACCTTTCTCATATCCTAGAATTCTCCTTATAGATCCTTCCAAAGTCCTAACTACCTTGATGTCTGTCCTTATTGTTTGTGCACTATTTACTATATTGCTTACGCTAAATTTTTCAGTAACACTTTTGTCTAACTTTATATATTGAAACGGCACTTCAGCATTAACGTCTATAGTGTCCTGCATAGTTATAGCTACATCT
The DNA here is from genome assembly GCF_041154675.1 of Sulfurisphaera javensis. Classification (NCBI taxonomy): domain Archaea; kingdom Thermoproteati; phylum Thermoproteota; class Thermoprotei; order Sulfolobales; family Sulfolobaceae; genus Sulfurisphaera; species Sulfurisphaera javensis. Next base: position 2,467,497 of record NZ_AP031322.1, on the reverse strand, counting down.
GGGAAGAAGATCATCGAGACTCTCCCTCCTTCCCATTCAGCAACTACTTATACGTACGGCTGACTGAAATATCTGGAAAAAATAGCGTTTAATTAATATACATACCATATTAGTTATGTGGAGCATAGCCAACCCCTAAAAATATTATATTATTACTAGTATTTAAAATTTTCGGCAATAAAATTTTGATAAAAATCCTTTTAAAATAAGGCAACAAGCACACGAATCAATTGTTAATGTAGAAAAAATATTTCAATTTGCCTCTCTTTATTAAGTAAATATTGAAAAAACACTCATTTTTGGAGCACATTACTAAAAACGGTTGTACAATAATAAAACGGATTTTCTTCCAATTCCTATTAACCACACTTCTTATCCCCTATTTAAGCTTTCCTATCATTTAGTTCCTTGCCTAAAGTAGAAATACTGCTTAACCCATCTATTTACCACCTCGCTGAAAACATTAGTTTTCCAGAAAGAGTAAAGCTTATAAAAATGTTTTGAATAATTACTCATATGTCTCTTCAACAGACAAACAGCATTGAAAAGCTGCTTGATGATGCAACAGAATTAGCTATTTCTGCTTCAAGACCCTCTGGAAGAGGAAACAAGCCAGAAGTTGATAAAAGCACAGTTGAAAACCTCTTAAGTTACCTTCAATTAAGAAAGAACATTAATGAACTTTTAGCTTACATAATTAGACAAATGGGAAGAGGAGAAATTGATAAAGAAACGGGCAGTCTCCTTTTATCTAAATTAAGAGGTAAAGATTATGAAACGGCAGTCACATTTTTAGGTTATTTTAAATGGATTTATGAAGCTTTAACATCCAGGGAATTACAAGACAAAAGAGCTCAACTAAATAACGTAAAAGAGTTTAAGAAACTAGTTGAAATACTTTCAAGGTGAGTTAATGTCTGATTGCTATGACCTTGATAAAATAAACAGCATAATTAAAATTGAAGGAGTGTTAACTAACGAAACTCCTTTAAGAATAGGTTCTGGAAAAGCTCAACTATTTACTGCAACAACAGATAACCCAATTTTAACAATCGAAGATAAACCAGTTATTCCAGGTTCTTCATTAAAGGGAGCATTAAGAAGCTTAGCTGAAGCTTACATGAAAAGTCAACAAAGTGAGGGTAAAATAAAATACGTTGTTCACGATATAACTGATCATGAAAGTCCAAGTTGTAAGAAGGACGAAAAAACTGGAGAAGAAATATATTGTATTCCTTGCATTCTCTTTGGCTTTCATGACATTTCAGCAAGAGTTTACATAATGGATGCAATAGTTGAAGATGACTTCTCGATTTCACAGAGGACAATGGTCACAATTAACAGAGTATTTGGTGGCCAACAGCCTGGTCATTTATACACCCTTGATTTCGTTAACCCTAACGCTAAGTTCAAACTTAACATGATTGTATATAATCTTGATTTCATAAATTCTGAAAATGAAGAATGGAAAAAGAAAGCAGTTGAGGTTATGAGATTTTTACTTAAGAGTTTGAAAGACGGAATATTTATAGGTGGTAGAAAAAGTGTTGGTTATGGTTATGTTAGACTTATTCAAGCTAATGCAACTCTAATTAAACCCGGTAAAGAGACAAAGACTTATGATTTAATGGAGGTGATAAAATCATGGTGAAAGATTACACATTCATTAGAAAAGACATACTAACTAGAACAGTTATCTTTGAAGGCGTTATAGAGACAGTCTCTCCATTGAGAATAGGAGCTGGAAAAAACGATTTAAGCCCAACTAGCTTGGCTAGAGATACAGTATTAAAAGATAAAGACGGTAATCCAGTAATTCCAGGCTCATCATGGAAAGGGATTTTCAGATCTACTGGAGAAAGGATATTGAGAGGAAAAAACATTGAAGTTTGTACTGGAGTTGGACAAGATTATTGCTTAAAAATCAAAAGAAAAGACGATGAATTCCAAAAATACTTAAGGGAGAACATCATTGACAGAGCAGTAGAGTTGTTCTGGGATTATACTTGCTTAAATTGCAAACTTTTCGGAACAATGAGCGTTTTAGGTAATTTAAGATTCTTCGACTCAACTCCAATAAATGCTACATTGGGCATAAGGACAATGATTGCAATTAGCAGAACTGAAGGAGCAGTAGCTAGTCATGCATTAGTAACTGTTGAGTTCGTTGAGCCTGGCTCAACATTTAATTTCAAACTGCTTGGATATAATTTACCAAATTACGCAATAGGTTATTTAGTATCAATTATGAAAATGATACATGATGGTTACGTACAAGTAGGAGGGCATAAAAGTAGGGGATTTGGATTTGTGAAATTCAAAGAACTAAGCTTTACCTCCACGGGGAAGAGTAAGATTGGAGATGAAGATGTTGAAGTAAATTTAAACTCAGTCAAGGAAAAAGGAGATGCATTCTTTGAAAAGATGAAACCTTATATAGAGGCGTTTGAACATGTCAAGCTCGATTATCCAAAGAAGTAGATATACTCCTAGAAATGCTAAAGGATTAGAGGGAATTATTGAACTTGAAATGACTGTAGTATCAGATTACTTATTTGTAGGTAGTGGGAAGTACGATTATTATCTTGTAAAATCATTGGAAAACATTGAGGATTTAGTAGAAAAAGCATTAAAAGGAGTTATTCCAGATTTAAGCAATTATTTCTCTCCTAAAGTTTACTTAATGAACAAGTATTCTGATGGAAAAATTGTAATACCCGGATCAACAATAAAAGGAATGGTAAGATCACGTTTAGAACTTTCAATACCGGGAAGTTGTTACATTGTTGATAGAAGAAGCGATTCACCACCATCTCAAACTTACATTAGAATATTTAAACCAGATAGAAATAGGCGTTCAGATGAATTTGATCCGAGAGAGTACCCTAACATTTGCCCAGTTTGTAATCTTTTAGGAAACATGGGCTTAGGTAGTAGAGTATCATTTTCAGACTTTGTAATGACTAGTGGAAAAACAACCTATGTAAACGTCCACGGGAGCGAGTTCGAAGTTGTTACGAGGGGAAGTAAATTTATTGGAAAAGTAGTTTACCATTCACTAACTCAAGAGGAAATAGGGATGATACTATATGGTTTCGGTTTCAGAAAAGGGACAGAAGGAAAAGTACAATTGCTTGGTAGATTTAAGTTCTCAGATAGACGCTTTGGAAGAGTTAAATTCATGCTTAAAGACCCTTCATTGTTAAAATATTTGGAAGCATTCATGAATAAAAACAAAGGAAAACTCAGAGACTTTAACGAGGAGTGGTAGCCATGACTAAATTATGTATCAAATATGATCTGTCAGTTGAAATAAATTGTAAGGATAACGGAAACTATTTGTACGTAACTGAAGTTGGTGAAGATTCAGAAAGAATTCACATAGGAAAAGATCAGACTTATTTAAAAATGGTGGTGAAATATGAGGGGTAAACTCTTAATCCCAGAGGGAAAAGTTAAGTTTGTTGATGAGAATAGCGTGAAGAATCTCAAAGATAAAGTAGTTCAGTTACTTACAGTCTTTGCTGAATTATCTTGTGAAATTTGTAAATACAAAGGAATTGACGTTTATGCTGATCTTCTATCTTTCATATTTAAAGCACCAATGTTATTATCTCACGCTCCAGCAATTGGAGGAAAATACTTATCGACAGCTTACGAATACTTCTTCACTTACGTAGTAACTAGGCATTGTGAAGATTACAGCTTTAAACAAATTGATGAATTAATGGAAAAATTAGAGGAAAATAGGAAGTCACTCTCACGCATAACCCAATACATTTCATCTTTAAGAGACATTTATGAAGCTTTACTTTACACTCCAGCAGACACAAGGCCAGGGTTTAACATAACATCTCTAGCTTCTCATTTAGAATTAACATCTATAGTACTTTGGTTATCTCAGCCTTACTCAGTTGATTTAAACTACTTGAGAGTTTCTGCATTACTTCACGATATTGGAAAACTATTTGACCCAACTGAACATGTTAAACAATCAGCTGAGATATTAGATGAAGTTTTGAAAAACCTTCCCGATGATAACTGCGTAAAAGAAGATTTGAAAAACGTTAAGCGTTTAGTTGAACAACACCATTTTGATAACATTTTAGCTGATGCCGATAGATTAGCTTCAGCAACAGACAGATTATCAAACCTTGTATTCCAAGGTCTTGACAAATACAATCCCAGCGTAAAGGAATGTTATAAAATGACTGCTAAAGATGGGATAAAATGCCTTGAAGAAAAATTAGGAAAAGATGGTTATGAGAAACTTTCAATCTTACTTTTTAAGTATCTACTTAGCGTTCTAGTCCCGCCAAGCGATACACCACCTTATGATATTTTCAAAGTGGAAAAAACAAACGTAAGTTTACAAAAACCTACTCTTGGAAAGCCTCTTGGTTACCTAGTTTACACTGATTTTCCCGGAATACAAAAATTCATCTCAAGCTTTCCACAACTTAGGGATATGGCATTTGCAAGCTTATTAGTTGATTTCCTAACAACTGTAGCAACTTTCATTGTACTAGATCAGAAATTTTACAAAAAGACCGGCAATAAGTCAAGATTACCAGCTGAAGCTTTGTTAAGCGGTTATGGTGGTCATTCTTACATTGTAGTTAGGAGTGAGTTATCACCAAATGATATTAAAGATGCTGTCAAAGATTTAGGAAAGGAATTTGACATATCATTAAAGTCTTACGTAGTTGAGTTTGTATATGAAAATTACATAAAGAACTTTAAAGAAGTTTCCGAAGAAATTATGAAGCAAACACGCGAAAGGTATATAGTTGATTTAAATGAAAAAGTTTACTCACTTGGTCTTCATAGAGTTTGCACGAGCTGTGGGATTAGACCAGCAAGTCATATAGATGTTGAAGATGAGTTATGTGATAGGTGTTATAAGGTAAGACAATTATCAAAATCAAGGGCATTTATCTCTAGGGCAAACACAACTTACCTAGTTGGTCAGATAGATATTACACCACTAGACTTTATGAAAAAAGCTAAGCTTTATGAGAATGAAACTTATTACGCTATGGAATTTATTGCCGGTTACAGAAACCTTGAGGACACAACTTACGTAGCATTTATAAAAGCTGACGGAAATTACGGTGGTGAAATATTTAAGTATAGCATAACTTTCAGTGATTACATTGACAGAAGCTTTAGGTTAGATTATGGTGTTAAAAAAGCATTTTATGATACAATTGTTGAACTTGCGAACCAAGGTAATAACTTGAATAAACTTGAAAACCCATACTATGACTTGGCCTCTCGCATATTAGCTGGAGTACTCTACATTGGTGGTGATGATATATTAATGTTAGCTCCAGCAGTTATTGCTTTACCATTTGCAGTAAAGATGTTTAAGAGGGCTGAGGAAAACACTGGCTTTACTTTCAAAGTCGGAGTTTTAGTTACTAAACCAGATCATCCAGTACAATTTGCTATAAGGGCAGTTGATGAGCTAATGGAAGAGGCAAAAATTGATGCAAAGGCTTTGAAAACAAATCCGTTATCTTCAATCTCTTGTTTAACTTTTGAATCTTCATTAGCTACAGATGGTGCAATAAGGAGAATTATTGATGAAGAGAAAAACTTCTTATTAGTCAAAAACAAATTACAAGATGTTGAGGAAATTCTAAAGATCACTGGTTACATTGACTTCTCTTTCCCAGTTTCTCTATACAATAACAAGAACGATGGCAAAAAGAAAACTAGGGAAATACTACATTACATTGATTACATAGTCCAATATGCTTTGCAAGAGAATGAGTTTTTATCAACTTTAGCTTACATTTTGAGATATAGGTTTAGAGTTGAAGATCCAAAAGAGAAGGAATTCCTAACATTCCTGCTTAGAAAATATGGTGAAAATGATAGTTTATCCTCAGCATCTGCGTATTATAAAGACAGATTACCCCTTTTAGATTACTTCTTCATGTTAAAAACGTTTAGATTAGGTGTTGGAACATGAAGTTCAAAGTTTGGATTAAAAATTACACTTCATTAACAATAGGCGGAGGTAGTGAAGGAAAGGCTGACATTTCAATTAGCGATTTAGTTATCCCACCATCTTCAATAAAAGGAGCAATGAGAACTGCAATAAACTTCTATTTAAAAGAGACAGATTTGAAAAACAAATACTCGTCTTGCTATGAAATTAGACCAGATAAAATAAAGGAACGGCATTCAAATGGAAAACCATGTGACGTTTGCAAACTCTTTGGTTATCCAGATAGTAAGGATATTGGTTGCTTTACAATAAATGTTGTAACAGATGTTGAAAAATTGCCCAAATACGTGCTTACCAGAGTATCTATTGAAGATAAAACGCAAAAAGCAAAAGAAGGGGCATTATTCTCACAAGAAACAATCCCTCCAGAAAATGAAATTGAAATAGAAATAGACTTCCGTTGCGACGACAATCATATGTTAAAACTACTACTTTACTCCTTATCAGCATTAAGACTTTGGAGGTTAGGAAGAAATTCCCTGATAGATCTGAAGGTGGAAGATATTTGTCAAAAAGTTAATAATTGTGATAACGAGATGAGGGAAATATTTAACTCATTAAAAGATTACATGTGGTGAGAGCGTGAGTTCATACGCCTTGTTAAGACTAAAAGTAAATGGTTATACAACTACACAAATGAGAAAAGTAAAGAATTATTATTTCTCTGTCGCTGACTATATCCCATCAACAACATTGAGAGGAGCTATTCTAGCAGAGTATTATCACCAAACAGGGAAGATTGATGAATCTTTCTTCGTTTCACCAGCTTATCCAATAAACACTGCCCCAGCTCATTACTTTTCACCAGCAGAAAAGAGAAAAGCATCAACGTTCATTGAAAAGCGTGGAATTTTGAAAGAGAAAAGTGAAGAGTTAGACAAAGGGAAAGAAATGATTGACATTATGGAACTTGATGACCCAGAATTAAAACCAAAAATTGGGGCCTTAATAACCTACCTTGGGAAAGAAGACAATTATCATAAATACACAGCATATAGATCTGAGGCTGTAATATTACAACATGTTGCAGTCTCAAAAGGAGAGAATATAGGGACATCTGAACGAGGAATGTTGTTTGCTTATGAATATAAAAAGCTTGGGGAAATGTGGGCAATAGCTAAGCCTAGCGAAGTTGTAGACACTGTAAAAGAAATAAGAGTTGGAAGAGGAAGAAGTAGAGGTAACAAAGCGATCGTAATTGAAAAAGTTAAAGAAATTGAAATCCCAGATGGTAAAGGATTATCTTATTGCCTTTCCCCTTGTGTAACATCACTTTTTGGAAAAGAGATTATAGCGGGAAAGAAGCAAGCAATAGGTGATACTTCCTTGTACTCAGGTTGGTTTACATTAAATACTCATGCTGGGCAAAAACCAGTTTTTGAAACGCTTAAAGAAGGTAGCTTAATATACGTAGAGAAAATAAATGTTGATTTAAGGCCAGCTGGATTAAACTTCATCTTGAAGATTGAAGATTTGTTTGACTTATTAAACAGGGTGAGAGAATGACAACTTACCTATTTAGACTTTATTTCTTAACTCCCTATGGCTTTAGAATTGGAGTAAAAGTTGAGGGAGAAAACACACTATATGCTTTAAGCTATGGGGAAGCATTTATTATACCAGCAACATCATGGAAAGGAATGTTCAGAAGAGTTAGCGAAATGATAAGCAGTAATACAAAGAGCATGGAGGAACTGTACGGCTTTATGGATAGTGAAGGAAAATCAAAAGCTGGTTTAGTTACTTTTTCCGATAGTGTGATAAAAAATGCAAAAGTTTATACTAGGCCTCACGTTAGCATTGATAGGAAGAAAAAGACTAGCCTTGAAAGATCACTCTTCAATGAGGAAATTGTTTATACTGACAAAGTTGAAGTAAAAGCAATTGTTAGGGGAGAACATGAACTTTGGAAAAATACCTTGTTGTTCCTTAGGGACGTTGGCTATTTCATAGGGCAAGGGAAAAGTAGAGGGATTGGATATATAAAGCTTGATGAGGAAGAAAGCGTTTATGCTAAAGCTGAAATAGGGAAAAAAGCTGAGTTTAATCCTTTAAAAGAGTTCTTGAAATGAAACCTTTACGTGGTCAATAATCCACATAATTGCTAATGCAAGATATGTATTTTTATCTCTTGCCTTAATTTCATCTCTCAGAGTTAATTCAGTTGACTTAGAGGTGGAAAGATTTATGATCCTAAATTTATCTTCTTTTGGAAACGCTTCAATCTTCAAGTTCCCAACAAGTATTTCAACTTCGTAAACTTCAAGATCATAAATAATTTTTCCTATCACCTGGTCAAAGTCTGAGTCATTGAGTTGCAATAACTCTTCCAAACTTCTTCCGAAAATCCTTACTGTATCTGATATTGGTATCTTGTAAGAAATATTTGTATAACTCTCCCTTTTTCTCACTACAAGAAAATCGTTATCAATGATTATCTTGTAATGACCTTTTATTATTTCCACATAAATGCTAGTAAAAAACACTTTAAAAAGGATTTCGAGTCACTTATAACTGCGTCCGATAATTAAGAGTTGGAAAACATGTTCTCAGCATATAACGTGAATAAAGATTTGAAAATAGAAAAAGTTTATCTTATTTGTGTTAGACATTCTCTCGCTCATAACAGTCCTAAGATTCACTTACGGAAACATTTCATGAAAAATTCTTAATTACTTACTATTAGTCTTAATAAAGTGTAAAAATTCAGAGTGTAACTCATTTTTTGTATTTTTGCAACTCCTTGTCCCATTCTGGTACCTTAATATCCTTAGGGCAAAATGAAAGAGAGACTGGTTTAATATCCAATATCGGTGTTTCTACAAAGAGGTCTAGATCTTGAACGTGCAAAAGATTGCCTTTTCTCTTGACCAGTCTTACTATGCTTAGTGCAATAGGATTTGGTCTATGAGGAGAGTGAGTACAAAACACTCCAACTTCTGGTAAATGTTGAATTCTCATTGGTTTAACCTTCAACGTCTTTCTCTGCTCTTCAGTCACTCTATGCAACCAGGCTATAAGAATTATGTGAGAAAAATCCTCTATTCCTTCTAAGCCTTCAACATACTCTGAAAAGACCTCTACTATTCCTTCTCCCTTTTCATTAACTGATCTTACAACCCCTATTTGCCTTAAATCAACATTCATCGTATTATAAAAAGAAGGAGAGATATAATAAAATGATAAATAGGGGCTATTTAGCCTTCAATAGCTTAATGTATTCCTAGCAGTACTGCTCATAACGTTGTTCTAATCAGTAAACTCTTTTATTAGCGATAAACATTCCTAATGTTATTAATATGCTAAATTACATGGAATAAAGCTCTTGAAGGCTAATTTCCTTTTATTAGAACATAGGTTTTGCTTGTTGGAGTAAGTCCTTTTAGGAATAACCATATATTTTGTTTCTTATTTTCACTTGCTATGTTCTTTCAAATCAGTGTTAGTAAAAAAGAAAGTCGTAACTATCATTATATGATCACATATTGAATTCTTTAATTCGTAATTTTCTATATTCAAAAGGAGAGTAACTTGATAACATACTATGAAAAGTTATTCTGATTAGTAAATACATAAGATGCAGTTTAAAGCAGAATTATCACGTATAACAACGTCTTAAAGATTTAAACGGGGAATTAATAAAATAATGTTTTGTATTTTAACAATATGTTATGTAACTCACGTTACTTATGAGAAAAGCCTATAACTAAATTACAACATTCTTGTTTTCCTTTAAAATTTATAGAGTAAAAATAATATAGTAACGTATTATGTAGTCAAGATGTAATTATCAAAGTAAAGATTCTTTGAGCGAAAACAAATGGAAAGAATATATTGAGAAACCAACGTGGTATTGAAGAATCTCTTTTAGCAATAGCAGTTAGGTTCTCATTAATGAAGGGATATTCATTTAATCCAACTCTAATCTCTAAGGCAAACTATACTCAACTAGTTAATATTATAAGCAAAGGCGGAATAATATTGCTGAACGACGACTTATGTGATGTAAAAGATACAGATTTCGATAACATTTTCAATGCTAGTATTTCTAGTTTTGTAGGAGATGAGTTTACTATACTAGTTATTCCAAAATGTTTGTATGAAAATTACAAGATTCGTATAGGATAAAAACCATCAACAATTATTATTGTTTCAGACTAAACAAGAGAGTAAAGCTATTGTTGAAAAAAGTCTTACTTTACCAGAAATAAAAACTTTAACTTATCTAATTTCTGGTTTTATGATAACTGAAAGCTTCTATGATGGTTTAGCAAATGTTAGGATTAGATATGAGGATATGTTAAATGAGAGTTTACAATGGGTAAAAGGAAATTATAACAAACTAGATGTCCCGGGCAGTGAGGAAAGTGGTCTTCACAGAATGTTAAAAGCTGTTACTATTAGGCATTTAATTGAAAACGAGAAAATAGACCCAGCTAATATACATGTTGAGGAGGAAGTTCGTAAGGATTAAGACCAGATATTTACGTAAGTTCTACTAACGTAATTTATGATGCCAAAACAAGTATTGGGAAATTACCAAGTGATGAACTATGGGAATTAAAAGAGAAGTACTCTAGCATCACGAGAAAGATCTATGCTGTTATGGAACCTCTGCCAGTTTTGATAGACCTAGAAGCAGTTATTCAGAGAATAAAATCAGCTAGACAAGAGGGAATTGAATTATCAGTGTTAATACCGGTTAAAAGAGAGGAGAAGACTGTCTTAATAGACATTTTTGACTTCTTAAAAGAGGGAAAGAGATACTATGAAGAAGTGTTGAGAGTGTCTAAATGAGTGTGTTATTTTCATCTTTTTATGACGTAATGTAAGTTAATATTCAAAGTCACGAAATTGTTTTCCAACTATTATCTACAAGCTCCTATTTATTTCCGTTATAGTGTAGCTACTTTATATCTGAGTGTGTCTAACAATTTTATTATTGCGATAAAAAGTTGAAAAACTATGTTCTCTTCATAAAGCTTAAAAGAAGAAAAAATTGGGTTATAAAAATAGAAGAAATTAAACTATAATAATTCCTCTAATCCATATTTATTAAATAATTTTTGTAAAAACAAAATTGTTGGACACACTCTTATATCTTGAAAATTGAATTATAAAATAGCAACAATAGTTTATCTTATCCCTCAACAAAATCGTTGGGCACACTAATAGAGTAGTCTTCTAGGTATAAATTCAAGGCGTTATTGATCTCGACGTAAAGACAAGACGAAAACGTATGTTAAACAATAAGTGTATACGAAAGTTATAGGACCCATTTATACCTTCATGACCACACATTGACATAGTCAACGTGAAGAAAAAGTTTATTTAGACTAAGATGAAAATATATAAATGGGGATGAAGGGGATCTGGGTCAGATGCCACGCCATTCATCAATGTCAGCTTAGCCGGGATTTCATCATCTCCTTCATCCCCACTATTTTGATCTCTTGAAACGGTATTTAAATCTTTCTTTCTCACGTTATTATCTTTAATATAGTAACAGTAATAATATCACTTTTCCTCATCATATTACACTTGCAAAAAGTAAGTAGGAGGAGGATAAAAATTGTTTTCTCTTTCAGCTAACTTAAACCTGGATTTATAATCAGACATAATCATTTTCATTAACACAGTCCTTATCGCGGTTCTCACTTTTTTGTCTAAGTTAAAATCTCAGAATGAATAGAGAACCTTTTCCTCGCTTCACATAAAACGTAAATCTGTATTGTGTTTATACATGCTTTCTTATGCTTACAGTGATATTTTTAGCTCCCTAAGGGACAGTTTATAGGAGAATTAAACTCTCAAGGTTAAGTAAAGACTGAAATTAACAGAAAGAAGGGGTAGATCTTTGTTCCAAAAACCAGTAAACTGGGATGCTGAAGAAAAACCAGAAAGCAAAGTGTAATTACTATTTCATGCCTCTCTGGTGCTGAAAGTATTGTAGTGATAATTCTTGTTTTTTATAACAAGAAGATAAAGGTTAATAATTCTTTTTGGGTCTAGGGCTAGAGGAGATTACACTGAAAGTAGCGATTACGACGTTCTTTATGTAGATGACAACATACCAGTAGATCCTAAAAAAGTTGATAACAATCTTTACCTTAAAGTTGTTAACATGTTTGATTGTAAACGCTGTGTTTATGAATACAAGGGTGTTCCTAAAGAAACTCAACTCTTCAGACCCATTCATTTTACAAATAATTGAAGAAGGAAAAGTGCTAGAAAAAGATGAAGAATTTTGGAATAATGTGCTAGAAATATACAGAGAAAGAAGAAAGGAATGGATAAGAGTAGGAAAGACGTGGATTAGGAAACAAAATGGCTAGTACGTTGTTGAGAAACAGTGTAGGGACAAAAGACTGTTTGTACGGGTAAAAATTTGAAATACTTGCCAAACAGTAAGATGAAATGTGTCGCATGTTTTTCATAATTACTTTCCCATTAAGAGAACAAGTTTTCCAACACTCTCTATAGGATGTTAAGTCTAAATTGAAGGGTTAAGAACTCTCGATATTAAAATCACGCATTTTTCTGTTCTAACCTCGCCGTAAATTAGCTTAATTCCTAATTCTTCTGCCCTCTTTATTGCTTCCTTATCAACAATGATAGCTAAGAACATTTTTATAGGATCTTTGAGGTTTAATACTTTTGAGATAACATTACACCTCAAATTAAACCAGTCAATATCTCACCATGAGATTTTACCTCAATCAAATAAACCTTATTATTCTTAGCTACTATGTAAACCTCGTGTTTAGTACCTTTTTCACCATATAATCCTTGGTCATCCTTATAAGTAAACTTCTTAATGTCCTTATAATCAATTCCTTCTTGTTTTAGTTCCTCAGCGAAGAAATTCCTAAGTAAATCCTCATGAGACACATTCCAAGCCATGTCGAAACTACTTAAAGTTATAAAGCTTTATATCTTTTTCCATTTGTACTGGAATAGTGTGAGACTGTATAAGTCTCATCTCGTTATCCTTGTTTTTCTTTTGAGTCTTAATCCTCTCTTCGCTCCTCATCTGATCCTTAACAGACTTTTTGACATCACTCTCCAAACCTTACTTATCTTATTGGCTTAAACAAGCTCTTGTTAGCCTTTCCTCGGTAAGTTTAGAATTCCCTTTAGCCCGCCTAAGGTTACATTGATACTGAAGTTTCTTACTAAACGCGCGTCCTATCTTAGCAATGAGACCTCTTTCTTTAACTCCGTGTATGTCCGATTAACTAATAAGTTTTTGAATACAACCTCAAAGATAAATCAGAATTGCTAATGACTCAGTATGATCTTGTCTTGTACTAAAGAATTGTATATATTATCATTACTTAGTTACTTCTCAAGAAATACTTCTATCTCATTAAGAGTATTACCACAAACAAAATTGTTGGACACACTCATAGTGTCGTCATGAAAGTATTAAATTCAAGGCATTACTAATCTCCATATAGAGACAAAGGGTGTATCACGTTAATAAATTGTTTTTACGTTCTCTTACGTGTTTAATAATTTGTAAACAAAAAGGAATACCAATGGCGTAAATTTCAACAGCTTCTTTATGATTTTAAGTAAATAATCGAGTTTCATCAGAACGTGGTCCAAATTATTTTCTATTTTAACACCTTTACTATTCTTGTCTCTTGACGTTTAACTACTGAGTTAAATTAGCAGTTGTAAAAACTTTTATAAGTTTTTTAATAGTGAACAATATCTTGTGAAGTCAATAAGAGATGTTATTCATGGAACTATTCAAGTTGACGAGAAGCTAATTGAACGTGAATGCTTTCAACGATTACGTTACATTACACAAAACGGTATGGCTTTCATGGTTTATCCCTCAATGCGACATACTAGATTCGAGCATAGTCTTGGCACTTTCCATTTAACTCAAAAACTAAGAGATAAAATAAAGAGTGACGTAGACTTTAATAAGATATCTAAATTGGCTCTTTATCATGATATAGGTCATTTACCCTTTTCACATACATTTGAATATGGGATTAATCTTTTGAAATTCATTAACAGTGAAAAATATAAGGAGTTCTTTGACAAATTAAGTAAAAATTTTGAAGGTAAACCACAATTAAAGTTTCATGAGATGGTTGGAGTATACGTTTTGCAAAATTTTATGGGCGAGAATGATTTAGCTCAACTTATGATAAATGTATATACAGGGAGAATTGTCACTGATGAAGACAAAATAGCTAAACTACTAATTAATTCTAAAACTATAGATACAGATAGATTAGATTATTTACAAAGGGACTCATACTACTCTGGAGCTAAATTTGGGATTATTAACGTTGATAGGTTAATTGAGGTGATGGAATTAGATGTTCAGAAACCGGCATATGTATTTCCAAAGAAAGCAGTTGATGACATTGAACACTTTATTTTAGGAAGATTTCATATGTATAGTAGTGTATATAATCATTGTGTAGTAGAAATATATAATCAAATAATGGGATATGCTATTGCAAAACTTATCGATATAGGAGAAATAACAGTAGACCATATAACTGAACATGAAAAATTCATAGAATTCACTGACGATTTTGTGTTAAATAAAATAAAAGAATTGAAGTATAGGGATGATATTGGGATGAGAAGAATATATGAGGCAATTATTAAGAGAAAGAAGTATCTTAAAGCTCAGTTATTTGATCAAGATGCATTAATGTTTAACAGTATCATTGAAGACTACGGTAATGAAATTTACTCTAAAGTTGGAGAATATAAAGGAAAATTTGTATTTGGCGCTAATAAGATAGAAACATCACTAGATGATATTTACATTAAAGAAAATGATAGAGTGTCAGTTAGTGCAAATGAAAACTTATATATTGTAAAGGCACAAGCTCCGAGATATAAAGTATGCATAGGAGTTGCAGATAAGGATACTGCAAATGATATTTCAAAATATTTTCAAGAAAAATTTAACATTCAACTAACTTTTAGAGTGTGATAGTTTTTTCATTATTTCCCTTTCTTCCGGTGAAAAATCTACCTTTTCACCTAATGTGTAATTAAATAATTTTTTGCTTAGTTCTCTTATCAACTTGGGATCAAGATCTTTAACCTTATCAAGATATTTAACACATAGATTACCATCTACGTTTTCTGGTTTTCCTTCATACACAACACCGTCATCAGAATATTTGAACATGCTTAAGTCCTTTATTTCATCGTCAGATAGATAAGATATTAAATACGATAGGGATTGAATAGAAACCTCGTCCCAAGTTTTTAAGTATTTCTTAAAACAGTTGATGTATCCTGACGCTCTAAATTCTTCAAAAGATATCATAATAAACTTATTCATTAACGACTATAATAAAGCTTAAGTGAGATAATAGTAATAGAGAGGGAGAGTTAACCGAAAGTATCGATAACTAGATAATTCGTAGATAAAAGAGTTGTAATATGGGCAACTGCGTATATATGGTATTATAACTTCGCTCGTATGAATGTTTCTTCTTGAAAATTAATCAAGTCTTAACATTATCTGCAAGAATGATGTCACAAAAAAAACTTGGATACTATCTAAATCCAGAAAGGCTTTCGTATTAGATACATGAATCATTTTAAAAGGAACACGAATCTAAGCTTTTTATCAAGTTAATTGAAGTAGACATAAAGCGAGAAATACGGTTTAATTTCAAGGCGAAACTAACTCACTATCCTTAATGTGGTGCTGGAAGTATAATAGGATACACTCAACTATCGTATATACAGTACTTCCGGACTCTAAGTGAAGCTCAATTATATACATCTGATTACCCTTAAGTGAACGAACTTCTTCTTTGTCAAAATGTAATTTAATTTCATTAGTACCTTGACGTAATACATCTGGCTCAATTTTTAATGCAGTAACTTCAATAATTGCAGAAACAATTTTTCCTTGTGTTGATGCACGTAACATTATCTCAGCCTTCCCAGATTTACAATGCATTTCCCCTTCCCCTATTTGATAAAAATTAGGGTTAATAGACTTGATCATTTCTTCTTGTTTCATTATCCCGTCTATTATCCTTTTAAGATAAAAAGCTACAACTACCTCAACTATGAAGGGAGTTGGGAATGTCTTCTTCCTTTCTGGCAAGGCATCTGAATAGAGGACAGTTGACAAAATGGCAAGCAAAATTTCACCCACAAGAATCATGATCATACCGATCACTAGGTAAAATTAGGAGTAGAAAATAAGTAAAATGCTGAATGTTACCAAACTCCTCTGGCTGTATAATTATAACTTCAAGTACTGTTAACTATATCACTACAACTTACTGTAAATTTATATTTGCCAATGGGACTGCTTACGTGAAAAGTAAAAGTAGTAATGATCCATTTAATTTCACAAACATTTATTTTGAAACCTTAAAGGGTATTAATACCAAATACGGGAATATAACGTTATTTGTTAACGAGATTGTAGTTATAGGTTATACAATAAGTCCACCATATATACCAAATGCTAGCAGTGGCTATATATACGGATTTAACTACCTGCTTTATAACAACACTATTATCGCTATAAGAGGCAGTATAATAATTGAATTATATGCAAATACTACAGCCAACGTTTCAGCACAATTAATACAACTATTGAAGGATATAATAAAGTAGAAAATGACAAAGACGTAGTACATATGCAAATTGTGTGGTTAATATGTTAATCTAATACCTTATTATAACTTATTTCTCCTTCTTTTAAGTTTTTGTGGAAAGAGTGTGTCCAACAATTTTGTTTTTACAAAAGAGGAATTATTATAGCTTAATTTCTTCTATTTTTATAACCTCGTTTTTCCTCTTTTATGTTCTATGGAGAGAATATAGTTTTTCAACTTTTTAATAAAATTGCAGTACACACTCACTAAAAATGATGTTATCGTATTTAGTTCTAAAACATTGGATAAGTTGAATTTTAATTTCCAAATGTATTTATTACCAAAATTCTTTCGTTATTGGATTTACAATCACTCGATTTTGTGATAAAATCAAAAATCCTTTTAGAATGCATCTCCTGAGAGAACGAATAAGAATCAAAGAAAATTCTTTCAATTGATCGTAAGATATTACGGATTGGGAGATTTTTAGTAGTAAGTTCAAGAAAAATATCTTTCAATTCCTTTTGGGATTCATCCCGCATATATTTGCTGTAGTATCTGATGATAAAATAATCTTTCAATTCCTTTTGGGATTCATCCCCGATAAGTGAAGGCATTTAGCCATGCTAAAATGCGATCCCATTCACTTTCAATTCCTTTTGGGATTCATCGGAATTTAACCTTTCAGAAATATCTGACTTTTCAATATCCTTTCAATTCCTTTTGGGATTCATCACTGCTACCGCTTCGGCTATTTTAGAAGCTTTCTTACTTTCAATTCCTTTTTGGATTCATCATATAACTATCTCGTAGGTATAATCACGAATATACTACAACCTTTCAATTCCTTTTTGGATTCATCAAGTATTTGACGTGGAACTGTACCAAATACACGTCGAAGACTTTCAATTCCTTTTTGGATTCATCTAAATGAAGAACAACAAACTCTTCAGGAACAACCTCAAAATCTTTCAATTCCTTTTTGGATTCATCTTTTCTAAATTTCTAGACCAATTGTTGTCTCATATTCTACTTTCAATTCCTTTTTGGATTCATCAGGAAAATGAAGCAAGCATAATAATTGTTGCTACTTATCACTTTCAATTCCTTTTTGGATTCATCATATAGTGGGAACAATTATGTTTGCGTGAGAGTATCTACTTTCAATTCCTTTTTGGATTCATCAGACGATTATGTGAGAATGGTGGGAGTATGACAGAGATTGTCTTTCAATTCTTTTTGGATTCATCTCTCTTTCTCTCAATTTTTCTTTTGTTGCTGAAGAGATTGCTTTCAATTCTTTTTGGATTCATCTTGGTTACATTGATGGGAAGTTCGACATATACTTTTATGCTTTTCAATTCCTTTTGGGATTCATCAATCAATACCTAAAGAGGAACTAATGAAATTAATGTCGCCCTTTCAATTCCTTTTGGGATTCATCACCAGAGAAAGTTAACACAAGTACTTACATAATCACTTACTTTCAATTCCTTTTGGGATTCATCGTAGGAATTGCATATTATTGTAAATCAGCATACGATTATCTCTTTCAATTCCTTTTGGGATTCATCGGACTCTATCTGACCACAGATATCTATTGTAACTACTGTTTCCTTTTAATTCCTTTTGGGATTCATCTACGTTCTTATGTATTTATCAAGTGTCGTTACGTAAAGTGCTTTCAATTCCTTTTGGGATTCATCTAAAGCTAGCTAGAGTGTATGAGCATATTGTTAATCAAACTTTCAATTCCTTTTGGGATTCATCTCTATGGTATTGATTATTTTTATGTTACTGACGATATAATCTTTCAATTCCTTTTGGGATTCATCTATGATACGTCTTAAGAAGATAATTGTACCAGAAGATCTTTCAATTCCTTTTGGGATTCATCTAGTTGATATGGAAGTTTTTAACCCAATCATCGCAATTGCCTTTCAATTCCTTTTGGGATTCATCTCAATCGCATGTTTTATTATGTATGACAAATCACTATTACCTTTCAATTCCTTTTGGGATTCATCAGACTATGAGATTGAAGAAGTGCAGGGGTTTGAAGATGTCTTTCAATTCCTTTTGGGATTCATCTCCCACTACCATTGTACCAGCAACTACTCCAAATGAAAACTTTCAATTCCTTTTGGGATTCATCTGATGGAAAAGTAATAAGAATAGGAACTGCAGCAGGTTTTATCTTTCAATTCCTTTTGGGATTCATCCCCAACAATATGACGACTTACCCCGGACCCCCGACAAACTTTCAATTCCTTTTGGGATTCATCCTCGCTTTGTTGTTGTTCGTAATATTCTGGCTTGAGTTCTATTGATGCTTTCAATTCCTTTTGGGATTCATCTTTACTCAACCTTTGGGTATAATAGTTTCTGATAATCTCTTTCAATTCCTTTTGGGATTCATCTTATGAAGAAAGAAGTAACAACGGAACACAGTATAGAAGCTTTCAATTCCTTTTGGGATTCATCTTATCGTTTCAATGGTGATCCGTTTAAGCAAGAAGAATAGCTTTCAATTCCTTTTGGGATTCATCGTAGATCCAATTATTCAGCCTATGTTACAACATAACTATTACTTTCAATTCCTTTTGGGATTCATCATGAGTCTCTTCATCCATCTCTACGTGATAGTAAGATTCACTTTCAATTCCTTTTGGGATTCATCAGAAAGGGCGGTTTGATGGAAGTAGGTGTAAAATTAAGCTTTCAATTCCTTTTGGGATTCATCGATATGGTATTACCCGATAAGCCCCTAATTATGCGAAGAAAAAAGCTTTCAATTCCTTTTGGGATTCATCTTGCGTAGACCTTATTATGCATTTCCAATATACCGTAGAACTTTCAATTCCTTTTGGGATTCATCGCCCTTATAAGATATGAACAGTTAGAATGTAAGCCTATCTTTCAATTCCTTTTGGGATTCATCATAAGTTAAGTAACGGTGGAAAGCACGGCATATATATTTTCTTTCAATTCCTTTTGGGATTCATCTAGTTTGATTTGGTGCAATAGTAATGTAATATGTTGAAAACTTTCAATTCCTTTTGGGATTCATCAGATATTCCAAATTTATAGGAAAAGACGATAAATACTTTCAATTCCTTTTGGGATTCATCCCCCATGGCCCGGGTCTCGCCGGGCCACCGGTCCTCGACTCTTTCAATTCCTTTTGGGATTCATCAATTTCTAGATTATCTAGAAAAATTAGGATTTACCGATGACTTTCAATTCCTTTTGGGATTCATCAAGAAAGCTGAAGAAGTTACTATTAAAAAAGAAGAACCCTTTCAATTCCTTTTGGGATTCATCAATCATTGTCCTTGTGAATGATAAGATCAACAATGCCACTTTCAATTCCTTTTGGGATTCATCTGATGTGTTTTTATACTTCTTGTCTTATTTTTCTCCTTTCTAGTATTTAAGTTTACGTTTTCCTCGTTTTGATATCTTGCGACCATTTTTCCTAGTAATTAAATTGAGGTTTTTTGGTCGCATGGTTCCTTTCAAGAATTGAAAGTAAATTTTAATTTATAAACGTTCAATTTTACATAACGATCTGGGAATGGTCGCATTGAGAATAGTATTTTCACATTTTTAAACTTCATTTAAAGATTAAACTTCCCCTATCATAAACTACAAATTTTACGTACATTAACTCGTCTTGATACGATAAAAATCTTCTAACCGAACACGTAGTTAACTGTAACATTTTCATTTTTAGGTCACCGTTATCTTTTTAAAAAGACTTATAAACACGAATTTTTTGTAAAATTTTCAAACCGTGAAAATAAAAAGTTTACACCACGTGAAAAAGCTATCAAATTTCCTTTTACAATACTAGAATAATAATTTGTTTAACCAGAATTGTGATCATAATCTTTAAGTGAAATAATTAAACATTTTTGTTTCTTTAAAAAAGAATTTTAAAACTAGATTTTCTTCGTTATAAAAACTATGTTACCAGAAAAAATTCTATTATTGCACAACAAAGTTTAGAAACTCTCTTTTTCTATAAAAAATAATTCTAAGAGACTATACTAAATAAAAATTGCTTGCTAAATGGAAATGCTACAAATATAGAGTTACATTAATACAAGCTTAAGCCTCATGTGTTCACTCTTGACCCCTTGAATTTATGATTATCTAATCATTCTTCTGCAAGGAACTCAATCTCTCTTTACACGAGGAAACTGCTATTCCCTCGATATTCGGGATTTTACATCTACGATGATTTAAGAATTTACGTTATTCTTCACATTACTTTTAAAGGCAATTTCTCCAGTTAGGTGAACATCAAAGCTTAAGTAAACAGTGTATGAAGGGGGTATGTCAATTCAATAGTTAATCACTTAATGTATTTTAGTTGATTTACAACTTGTACACGCAGTTCAATTTGGGCAAGTATACGATTTTAGATGGTTTATAACTGAATTAGCTGAAAGTCATTTAGCTAAATAAGGTCTGTATTCTTCTCCCTCAAGAATTGAATTGGCTAATCTCCTTGCTTGTGTATATATTTCATCTTCCCTCATGTCAGCAAAAAGTGTATAGACTTCTTTCGTATCCAAT
This sequence comes from Sulfurisphaera javensis, assembly GCF_041154675.1. Taxonomy (NCBI): domain Archaea; kingdom Thermoproteati; phylum Thermoproteota; class Thermoprotei; order Sulfolobales; family Sulfolobaceae; genus Sulfurisphaera; species Sulfurisphaera javensis. The sequence goes on along the minus strand of NZ_AP031322.1, from coordinate 2,446,281 downwards.
GTAGTGTTAGGATTATCCCTAACGTAACCAATAAGTTTTCTATCAACGTAGGGTGATCTGAACTCTTCCATTAAATCAAAAGCCTACCACTCCTAAACTTGTGAAGAAAACCTATGTAAGGGTTTAACCCTACTGAAATTATAGCTCCCCAGACAATCCTCTTTAGCATTCCATAGCCAATGTTTAAAGCTCTGTTAAACGGATCAATATTCTCCACACTCCTCTTTCTTCTACCTTTAAATCCTAAGGATTTAGGTAAAAGGAATTTCACACCCTTCCAATAAACCTTAGCTCCTTCAGCCTCCTTTTGCATAGCCTCCTCACCAGTATTTACTAGCAAAACCTCTCTTGAAAGTTCATCAAGCTTAGAGGAATTTAAATCATAACCGTATTTTCTTTCGTAATAACGTAAGGTAACCCATTGATTATGTAATTTACCGTGAACAAACATTTTTGCAAAGTACTCCTTCCTTTTCTTCCATGCAGACAACTGCTTTAACCATAACCTAAAAGAACCACCATACTTAGCTGGAATTAGCTTTGCATAAGGTTCATGCCTATCGAAGAATACTAGATCTATGCCATACTCATTAGCTAACTTAACAACTTCCGAAGAAATTGAGCATTTAGCAAGAATAATTATTGAACCTAATTCAGCTGGTGAAACAGACCACTTAACTTCATCCTTTAACCTACATGTAATTAATCCCTTCTCAACCTTCAAATAACAACCATAATGGCTAACAAACGCAACCTTCTTATCCATAGAAAAAATGGTATTACCTTGATGGTACGGTGCACTAATCACTTAACGAAGATGAGATAGAAACGTCAGTTAACTCCTAATGCAAGTTCACTTAATTAATCTTTTGTAGTAGCTGAAACCTTATACTCTCCTTAGGTCACCAATGCGAGTAGAATATTGGTAGTAGCTGAAACATTCAAATAATGTGTCGTCATGAAGGTATAAATTATTTCTATGACTTCGTATATACTTTTAGTCCTCAGCACATAGAAGCATTTTCATCTGTCTCTACATAGAGTTTAATGCCTTGAATTTATACCTAAAACAGTATAGACACACTCTCGACTTCGCGTTTTTTAAATAGTACTTTCTATTTCATAAACATCTAATAAATGCCATAAAATTTGTCCTTTTCATCCTACGTTTTATTAAGTGTAATATGAGAAAAACATGGTAATTTCTTTGTCTGACACAATTATTTTCTTTACGTAATAGTTCTAGAGAGTTTAAGTTTTTAGGTTTTGTTGTGCAACAATAAAATAATTGTGAATAACATAGATGTTAAGACGAGATAATTACAGTATTAAACATGGTTTTTAAAGAAATGAATTTATGTGAAAATTTTACTATCAAATAGTTGTAAAGATTCTAATTAATAAATAAAATAAGAGGGTTTAAAATAATATTTTATCTAGTTTTTTATCCGTGGTGTAAACTTTTTATTTTCATGGTGTGAAAATTTTACAAAAAATTCGTGTTTATAAGTCTTTTTAAAAAGATAACGGTGACCTAAAAATGAAAATGTTACAGTTAACTACGTGTTCGGTTAGAAGATTTTTATCGTATCAAGACGAGTTAATGTACGTAAAATTTGTAGTTTATGATAGGGGAAGTTTAATCTTTAAATGAAGTTTAAAAATGTGAAAATACTATTCTCAATGCGACCATTCCCAGATCGTTATGTAAAATTGAACGTTTATAAATTAAAATTTACTTTCAATTCTTGAAAGGAACCATGCGACCAAAAAACCTCAATTTAATTACTAGGAAAAATGGTCGCAAGATATCAAAACGAGGAAAACGTAAACTTAAATACTAGAAAGGAGAAAAATAAGACAAGAAGTATAAAAACACATCAGATGAATCCCAAAAGGAATTGAAAGACTTCCCTTATTATTTTGCCATATGTTTTTGAAACATATTGATGAATCCCAAAAGGAATTGAAAAAGATAGAATTCGATCGGCAACACACCAGAATAAGTTCCAAAATGAGAGTTATTTTATTGTTAACACAATTTGAGTAAATGAGCTTGACTCTTTAGAAAAATACTACTGTTAAAGCTCTTGAAGAAATTAAATCACAGAAGTAACTAAGGCATTGGCCTTTATTATAAACGTTTAAAGCTCTATCTTTTAATTCTTCAAACCTTTTATTCATCTTCACATACTCATCTTGATCTATTATAGAAGTAACTAGATGAGCTCCAACATCTCTAGCAGATAAAACTCCAGCAGAACTTATCGCTTTTCTTCCTCCAGTGAAATCAAAAAAATCACCAGCCTTCAATGCTTTTCTAACAGTCTCTCTTACAGTAATGAAATCTTGAGGAGAAGTAATGTCATTAAAAGGTAAAACAACCTCCTCAACGTTAGTAAAATCTAAACAGCAAAATAGAATAGCCTTAAGAGTGTAATAAGCATCTTCAACTTCCTTAGTTCTTATTACGATTAACTTTTCAATTTTAATCTCCTTAGGTTCAAATGGGGAAACGTACTTACCAGAAGAAAGGTTCAAAATAGTTTCAGCTATTCCTCCAGGTGATTTGCCTAAAGTAGCAACAAGCTTTACCATGAATTTACTATCTAATTTGGGAATAAAAAATAATACCGGATCATGGATTGAGATAATTAGTAGTTGATGAAATAATGAGTAGTTATGCAACGAGTTAAACTAAGAGAATTAGCGTAAAGAGGAATTAAATGAAGTACTTACGTAACGCCATAATTTATTACAGCAATATTACCTCTAATTAACGGTTTACAAACTGAGAAAAACCCACAATTATAACATTTCCTAGCATCTTGAACAACCTTAACTTTACCCTTCATTGCATCCTTAATCTTTCTTACAATATCTTCAATATATTTCCTATCGTGAAAACTATATCTCACTCTTAAAATCTCTTTTAGAGAAACATAATAAATAAGTCCCTCCTTAACCCTGAATCCTTTAAGGTCTAATAAATAAAGATAATACTTCATTTGAAGAATGTGATCATTCCTTTTCCTTCCACTTTTAACATCTAAAGGAACAACATAATTTATAAAGGTTAACAAGTAATCTGGCGAACCAACAAGATCCTTGTACTTGAAAATAGGTTTTTTAACTATATTCAAAGGCTTTAAAGTAGCGTAAAGAAAATTAACTACCTTTTCCTCTTCAACAACCTCCCCCTCCTTCATAGCTTCAGTAACCCTCTCACTAAAACCCAAACTTTCAAGCCTAACAATCTGAGGACAATAAGCAAAGTGCTTTATTGTAATCCCAGAGATCGTGAATATCACCCGTGACAAACCTTGTAAAATATACAGTCTTTCTCACAATCCTTAGCAATTCCAGGATCAATCCCTTTATCTAAAACCTCTTGTCCTTTATCTCTCAAATCTAGAAATTCACTCCTTAAAGAATCTGTAATTGGAATTAGCTTACAGTTATTCTTAACATCTTTCTCAGAAACGTTAACATAACAAAGATAACCAAAGTCAATAGGTATCTCGTATTGACTTTCAATAGCTAAAGCATAGCCAGCTAAAGCCAACTCATGAGTATATCTATATTTTCCAGTCTTCATCTCAGCAATCAAAGGCAAATGAGGGACAAAAGCATCAACCCTCAAATTACCTAAACCTAAAAAAGAACCATCTATAGGAAATTCCACGTAGAAAGGGACTACTTGAGAGACAATTGCATCCCTAAGAAGATTAGAGAACTTACTCCTTACTTTATCAAGCTCAGATGAGTAAATATTTGTGATATAATCCCACAAAACCTTAGCATAAGGAGCTTCCTCCTCAGAAACTTGAAGAGAGTAAAACTCATCAGCCATTAAAGTTCTCAAAGTATTACCATCATCAGCTTTAGTATAAATCAAACGCTTAACAGTTTCGATAGCCGTAGCATAAACCTTGTGAATTAAAGAACCTTGAACAATACTCTTATTAATCTCACCCTTAACACCACGAGATTTTAAATACAAACTTCTCAAAGTCGAGCAATAAATTAACTCAGAAACCGAAACTTGAGATAAAGAAGGTGAATAAAGGGGTGGTTCATGCCAATTCCAACCTCTCAACTCCTCATCAATAGCCCTCGGCATTTTCTTAATCCTCTTTGACAAAAGTAAAATGTCAGAAAACGTAAAGAACATATCATGTATTTATACAAAAAAGAGTTATATAAGTATTAAAGGTAATACTAAGCTAAGTTAAAACTCCTATTAATAGGAATAGTTATTCAACGTCTTTTCAGCTTAAATTTTAAGAGTCGTCGGCAGAGAATTTACGTATTCTTTAACGATATCATTATCCACTCTCAATTCCTTGTGGGATTCATCAGTAGAATATACTATTTATACAAATTTACTTACAGTAGATTACTTTCAATTCCTTTTGGGATTCATCACTATAAAGTTCTATAATCTGAGCAGAGAAGAAATTAGCTTTCAATTCCTTTTGGGATTCATCGTATTACATTATGACGTATCTGGCATTAGGTGTGAAAGCTTTCAATTCCTTTTGGGATTCATCATATCGTAGAGGTAGAAGGAGAGGCAGAGGAGTTAGTGACTTTCAATTCCTTTTGGGATTCATCCAAGACAAAATACGTTAGAGAGTGTGAAAAGCCTTTATAACTTTCAATTCCTTTTGGGATTCATCACATTCTGTATCAGATAATGGTGAGCAAGAATGCCTGTTCTTTCAATTCCTTTTGGGATTCATCGAAAGTCTATAACTTCTCCGCCTATCTTCTTTTTCAGAAACTTTCAATTCCTTTTGGGATTCATCTCCAGAATTTAAGTAACCAGATATACCATTTATTATCACCTTTCAATTCCTTTTGGGATTCATCATTATGACAGAAGAAAAAATTTGATTTATCTTTTTATAAACTTTCAATTCCTTTTGGGATTCATCTGATAGCGTCGACGGCGAGATTACTGTAGAAGTATTAACTTTCAATTCCTTTTGGGATTCATCGCTCATAAGTAATCATCTTAGTGGTGTTTTTGTATTTTTCTTTCAATTCCTTTTGGGATTCATCTATTTTCTCTTTCTTTAGATCTGCCGTGACCACAGTTGCAACTTTCAATTCCTTTTGGGATTCATCAAGAGACGGAGCTTTTCGGATGGGAACTGCAATTTTCACACTTTCAATTCCTTTTGGGATTCATCTCTAACGTTGGATTATGAGAAGACAATAGCAATAGAGATCTTTCAATTCCTTTTGGGATTCATCTTGAGGCTATTACTAAGAATCCTACGACAGTCTATAAACTCTTTCAATTCCTTTTGGGATTCATCTATTTTTTATTTTTTTATTATTTGTTATATTAATTGTGTCCTTTCAATTCCTTTTGGGATTCATCAAGGCATTCGATCAGCATGTCCGTGGTGGTATAAACAAGACTTTCAATTCCTTTTGGGATTCATCCGAATTGTATAAATGAAACGCTAGGTTTATCTATAGTTGTTCACTTTCAATTCCTTTTGGGATTCATCAATTCAGACATAAAATATGTCGTAATTAAGGATATGGATCTTTCAATTCCTTTTGGGATTCATCCTTAGTTGTTTCTCATACTGTAGTATTTTCATTATTATCCTTTCAATTCCTTTTGGGATTCATCATCCAAACCGTAAAAAAGGAAGAATTGGTTGAATTCTTCCTTTCAATTCCTTTTGGGATTCATCCCAAGTGATAGCTATGTCAGGACTCATAAATATCTATCACTTTCAATTCCTTTTGGGATTCATCCCAAGGAGGATATGCACTAATTTCAGCAGTCTATACAACTTTCAATTCCTTTTGGGATTCATCGGCTTGAATGTACAAAATTAACAGTTTACGAGAATGGAGCTTTCAATTCCTTTTGGGATTCATCCAAGACCGATCTTTGCTTCACCAGTTTTCAGATAATAGCTTTCAATTCCTTTTGGGATTCATCAAAATATCTTAAAGGGAATAAACAATAAAGGGAGAAGCAACTTTCAATTCCTTTTGGGATTCATCATGGAAAAATACCGTAAAGCTGTCCTTTAGAATTCCTCTAAACTTTCAATTCCTTTTGGGATTCATCACTCTAACATATTCTTTATCAAGTGCTGAAGTTTGTAAACCTTTCAATTCCTTTTGGGATTCATCGAATAAGTTTGCTGAGCTGGTAGAAGAACAAATATTAACTTTCAATTCCTTTTGGGATTCATCAACTTGTTGGAGAAATACCCAGTTGTTGTGCAACAATTGGCTTTCAATTCCTTTTGGGATTCATCGGGCTATGAGAGGTGGTACCTTGGTGCTTCATCAAAAACCTTTCAATTCCTTTTGGGATTCATCTTTTATTTAAATCTAATTGTGTGCGAACAACTCTTACTAAACTTTCAATTCCTTTTGGGATTCATCTTAACTTAGAGACCAATGACGGTCAGATTATCGAAAACGACTTTCAATTCCTTTTGGGATTCATCGAGGGGTAGGAAAATACCCTTCACAGCAACAGAAGAACAAACTTTCAATTCCTTTTGGGATTCATCTTATGTGTTTTTATACTTCTTATCTTATTCTACTCCTTTCTAGTATTTAAGTTTACATTATCTCCGTAAACTTATCTTGCGACCTTTTTTCCTAGTAATTTTTTTGATGTTTTTTGGTCGCATTGTTCCTTTCAAGAATTGAAAGAAAAATTGAATTTATAAACGTTCAATTTTTCTTTTTGATCTCGTATCGGTCACATTGAGATTAGGAATTTCACACTTTTAAATCCCTCGATAAAATCGGAAAATGACGTAGTGTAAAGATTTAATTAATAGTTATGTTTTCGTAATGTTTCGATAAAACATGTTAATCATATCTCCTGACTTTTTACTCACTGTTCAAAATTACGATCAAATATCTTTTAAAGGGACTTATATGTACGACCTTAAACATAAAAAAGCCAACGTCGTAAGAATAAAAAATATTTAGAACGATGGCTATAATAGAATAATCTAATTTTCTCTTTTTATCGTTTCTCATAGTTGTTTACAAATTAATTATAATTAATCTATAGAATTTTCTTTTATTTTTTCTTTAATTAATTTATCCTTTTACTTGTGTTACTAAATGTGTTTTCTTCCCTTTTTTACATGGAGTTACAGCAAAAACAGACGTTAAGCGAAAATTAGATATGCATAATTGGGATTTAAGCTGAGGTAGTTTTCCATCACCACTACTTCCTAATTTGACTAAGGATTACGAATTGCTCATCATTCTGAAGGATGGTATTCAAGGAAATTGCATAAACAGTACGAACTGCTCTCATATCGTTTTGATTCAGCTTGGGAAAGAAAAGGAACATAGCTGGCTTCCATATTGTTTAGATTACAGCAGAAACGCTAATTTCTCTCTCACAGTCTCTACATCTTTCGACTACAGAAAATTTTTATACTGTTCTTCTAATTTATCTCATGCTTTACCTTGTTTTTTATGATATTACAGATGAATGATGTTGCAAATTTCTTAAAAAAGAAAGGATTGCATAGAATACAGTATAGTGAGTTGAACTTAGCAAGGTTGAAAGATGTTGAGGCTGGAATTAAGTTAATTAGTAGAAAAAGAAAAGGAGGGGAGAGGTTTTTTGTTCTTATAGTCCCAATAACTGAAAATCAATTTAAACAAAGAATAGTAATAGGAGACTCAGAAGATAAGCCAGAAAGCAAAGTGTTGTGGTAAAAGATTGAAAAGTTGGTTCTCATCTAACTCTTGGAGCTTGCTGAAGTCGTGGATTAGTCCGCTCATCCTTCTTACTCTGCATCATTATTGAGCACAGATTTAAGTGCGTATTCATCCTTCTTACTCTGCTTGTCTCGGCATGGTAGATCATTAAAATGTTCTTACTTTCCTTGAGATAAACCACTTATAAAACTTATATCTTATGTTTTTCTCTCACTCTTCAGGAATTTGTAATCCACATCTTGGTAAGATCAGAGATAAATTGAACTCAACACTTATGTGGAACAGTCTTCAACAACATTACATGCTATCGCCTCTAACGCTGTGAATTCGTTGGAGGGTAGGGTTATCATGTATTATAGTCATTTTCATTGAGAATGCAACGGATAAATTTCAATCATACGACCTTAATTATGGATGACGTTGCATTTACTATGAAAATGACTATATCCCCAATTCTACTCTCCCACAAATTTGTATTCCTTACTGCCAACATAAAATAAAGTCTTAGCAATATTTTTTCATAAATTGATTTTGGGAGTATCAAGGACGGAAGTTAGAAAATACTATTGCTTTGTGGTTGTTTGTGTAGAGCTAGGAGACAAAGTCGTGTCAGAAAATACTGTTGCTTTGTGGTTTAATCACTTTTTTGGAGAAAACTAATTTGAGATTGTTTTTTATCGCTACACATATTTCCACTGTTTAATCACTTTTTTGGAGAAAACACAAAAATAACGTGAGGGAGAAGGCTTTGTAAATGTATGCTAATGGTAGAGAAAACACAAAAATAATAAATAACTATTAATTCTATTATCTTGTGAATCTTTATTCAGCGACTCTTAGAGTTTATGGCTGGTACGATAAGGAGATTATACCCTCTACTACAATAGCTGGTAGTATTGCTTATGGTATTTTTCTAAATAAGACAAAGCTTGAAGGTAACGTTATGTTTTCTAATTTTGAACTCGTCAACAAGTTTAAGATAACTAATTCTAGAATTAAAAATAACAGAGTAATTAATGAAACTGAACCTTTCATTATAAAGAGATATGCTGAGAAGGGTCTTAATTACTCTATTTACAAGGGTTATATTATTGCAGATGATACTGTTGATATAGCTGAGTTGAACAAATATCTACTATTTCTCGGAAATAATTTTACTTTTAGTTATATCGATGATGTAGCAAAAATAGAGCCTAAGACTATAAATAATTTGTGTGTATATAATATTCTAACGAATTATGATGGGGTTATGAGTTTGTTGAGAGAAGCAAAGGAAGTTAGGATAGAGATCCAAAGATTTGCAAATATGAATTATATGACTCCACCAAGTCAAGTATATTACTTTGACATGAATGATAAGAAATTTAAGCCATATGAGGTTAGTAAATTACATTTAAATGATAAATTATATTTAGTTTCCTTTTCACCAAGTAAACTCTCATTAGGTAGTTATTATGACCAAGTAGGGGTTAAAGATTTTCCTGAGGATGATGTGATTTCATTTTATTTAAAAAGTGGTACTGGGGTTGTTGCACCTTGCCTAGATCTAGAAAGAGAGAAGTTTACATAAGGAGAGAAGATTATACTATAAATCCAAATGAGTACTCAACTAAAAGTTTTAACATTGTCATAAAGAAGGAGGATGTAGTAAGGACTTTATGGTATTTAAAGTCATTAATTAGGTGTAGATTAGAGAGTGATAGTTTAAGAAGAGTTTTAGGCAGTGGAAAGAAAGATTATAATTGGATATCAAGGGTTTTTATCGATTACGAGAATAATAGAATTAATGTTATATGCTTATTAGAAAAAAAGGAGTACTGTAAGAAGGTTTTTGATGTATTTAGAGAACTAGAGAATGAAGTCAGAGGAAAGGAAATTGATTCTAATTACTTAATAAATGAATATGCTAATTATTTTAAGAAATGTAAAAGTCTTAGCTAATGCAATTCTACAACAAGTTAGTAAATGTGGAAACAGGATTAATCAGAAGTGAATGAGCAAAGATCACTAACTGTTTGATTACGTGAGAATGGAGCAAAGTCTTATCAGACTTGCTAGATATTTAGTGTGTTGAATATTTGAAAGTCCATATACTTCTCTTAATCGAAATTATATAGAAAGCGAAAATATTCAATTGATATACACTCTAGCCTTTTATAGTCCGAGTTCGTATATCTTTCTATAATTTTCACTATTATATAAATCAAGAATAAGTTATCCTATGCTATTTTTACGTTTTTTGTGCTTTCGAGGTATTTTCTCTTTCATAATAAATTTCCAATCATCCTATCTTAATGGATTTGATAGTAGGAAAATTAATCTTAGAAGATCGTCTACCTTTTCCAGATTATATCTTTCCTTAGGAATATATTTTGATAATTCTCTTAGTCCTTCCAGATCTTTTTTAGTATTTGTTAGATTACATAGTTTTAAGTAGTTATAATATTCAATAAGGGACTCTGCTATCTCTTTATTTTTTCTCTCATTCGCCATTGATTATTTATAAACATGCTTACCTATTATATTTTATGGACAAGAAAAAGGAGGATTACATAGAGAGGATTAAGGAGTTGATACAAGTTTTAAAAGAGTACGATTTGATTCAACAGTTTGGTAATACAGTGTCTCAAAATGATATTAATAGGTTAATTTTAAGTTTACAATTCAATTTGGAAAAGATTGACAACGAAGAGGAATACAAGAGAATTCTCAGAAAACTAGGTGAGAGAGATCAAAACAATAAAGTGAATATAAAAAGTGTTATATCTGATTTAGAGAATGTGATAAGGAAATCTATTGGTGTCTCTTATGAAAGTAATTCCAGTAGTTCTTGAGACATTATCCATTACTAGGATTGGTTCAAGTGGAGTTTATTTTGATTACTCCTCAGCTGATATAGTAACTTATAAAATACCGTTTCAAGCTAACGACATTTATTACATTCCAGCTATTCCTGCAACCTCATTTAAGGGTTTACTTAGATCTACTTATGAAAGATATTTGAGAAGAAGTGGTAATATAGCAGGAGAAGAATTTAAGAAAAAATTAGAGGATAGAATAAATAAACTGGAAGATAAATACAAAAAGTTCCTTCATGATAATGAAAACTCTCTAGCGTACAAGCTTTGTGATGAAATTTCTAAGTTTTATTATGCTGGGATGCTGTCAGGTGAAAAACCATCGAGTCTTAATATTGATTTTTCAAATAGTGAGAATTGTAAGAAGATAGTAAAGGAAAATAAGATTGAAGAGGTTCTCAAAAAGCTATTGTTAATTTATTTCGACGTTACTGGCTATAATCCAGAAAAAGCTTGTTATTCGACTTCAGATTTCGATCGTTGTGAAAATATAAGCATAATAGAAGATCAAACAACGAAATGTAACAAAACAATCTGGATGAGAATAACTGGAAGAAACCCCATATGTGAGGTTTGTAAAGTCTTTGGCACATCTGGAATTAGAGGATATGTGAAGTTTACAGACCTTATTGCAATAGATCCTTTTCCCGTTTTATTAGAAAGGCTTACTCATGTTGCGATAAATAGAGTTACGGGTACTGCTGAGGAACATAAGTTATTTACAGAAGAGGTAATACCGGCCGGGGTAAAGTTCTTAGGCTTCTTGTTAGTGTTAGATGATAGTAAACTGGAGAAAGTTAAGGAAGCCTTATATATATTAAGGAAAAAGGCTGAAAGAGGGGAAGTTTGGATAGGAGGAAGAGGAACATCTGGTTATGGTAATTTCAAGTTGTATATATACGATGATATAGTAAGCATTAATTTCTTAGGTCATAGAATGAATGTAAGACTTAAAATAAGTGAACCTAATCCACCTACCCTTAAGATTCCTCTTTTAGAAAAACTTTTTCCACCATTACTTTTATCATCTTTAGAAGTGGTTGAAGAGGGAAAATTCAGGTTACAATTACTAGATGAAAATAATGCAGTTTTAGGGGAATATGATACTTTAAATGAGGCTGAAAAGGCAAAAGAGGAGTTAGAAAAACAAGGTAAGAAGGTTAGAATAGTACCTAGAGGGGTGATGGAATTATTATGACAAATATTACCTTATTAATTGAGAATAGAGATGTGAATTTCAAGATTGATACAGGTTTTGACGGAGAATGTACTTTATCTTTTGACATTTTTAACTCTATACCAGGTGAAGAACTGGGGGATTTTGTTGTAAGGACTGCTACTGGCGAAGTAGTTTATATGAAAAGTAAGAAAGTTAGGGCTGAATATAAGGGAAAACAAATTTACCTTTTATGTTTATCTAATTGCATTATTAATAAAAATTTACTAGGAGAGAGAGCTCTAAGCCTACTGAAGTTAGTTATAGATTATAAAAATAATAAGGTCGATGATCCTTGAAGAGATTACTCCTTAAATTCAAACCAATTACTCCTTATGTTATTTCCTCTTCTTTATCCTCAGAAGAGAAGAAAGTTGAATTTTATTTCGGAATAAATCCTAAGCATAAATTCATTCCACCGTCAACTATAAAGGGATTTCTTAGGACTGCTGCAGTCTACTCCTATTCTACGGAGTCTTGTGAGTTTATATCATCTACTCTAATGATGAAAAATGGAATTAAACCATTCACTTTAACTTGTGCAGATCTTATAGATCCTAGTAATTATGACCAAAACATTCGTAGTATAATTGAACAGACTAAAAAATGCATGCAAGAACGTAAAGTTAGAATACCATGCATAATATGTAGAACCTTCGGAAATACTAAAGTTAGGGGTAAGATGAGAATAGTTAAAGTGACTGTAGATTCAAATAATGAGTCTTTAGAAGGTAAATTAGAAGAGATATCTAACCTTTTATTTAGTTGGCAATTGAGTGAAGAAAATAGAAAGGCTTTAACTGTTGAGACTTCTAAATCAGAAATTAAAGTAGAAATTTTATGTGAAGATGATGAGTGTGTTGAAGTAATAAAAAATGCGTGTGAGGTGATTAATAAAGGTTTAGTTAGGCTAGGAAGATTTAAATCACGAGGTTTTGGCAGACTAACAGTAGAAGTAGAAGAAATTCCTTAATCTATATCACTCTGTAGGCTCTGCTTTTACCCCCTTTCACTGGGAAAGAAATTCCTTGATTTATATTGTGGGACGATTATGTTATACCCGGAAAGTCCTTATGGTAGAAATTCCTTGACCTTGATATATTCTGTCGAAAAATCCCTTTTGTATAATAAATTACTACCTCGGGTAGTCTGTCATTGCTTAGAGATGTAACGCTCTAATTAATTGCTTGACTTTTACATTAATAATCTAGCAATATAGGCTCGTAACTTATCCTCTCTCTTATATTTTATAGAGAACGGAGCTTTTTTCTCTCTTTTAATATATTCTTGGACATAACTGTAAATATTGTCATTTACAAATTTTTTATAATTTTTGAATTCAGGGTAAGGAATATCTTCACTTGAAGTCTCAAAGAATTCTGAAAAGCTCTCTATGTCTTCTGGTAATTTTTCATATTCTTCACAAAATTCTTTCAAGCTGAATACATTAAGAGGACCTATTGGGATATTATTTCTTCCAACAATAACTGGGACGATTCCTATAGAATCTGAATTCCCTTTCTCATCTATTTCCTCATTTAGAATGTAAAATATAATTGAGATAGGAGTATAGGATTTTGCCTTAATTAAGTATATTAGCACAGAGTTTGATATAGGAGATATTTCATCACCTAAAACATTATTTAACTCTTTAAGTATCTCTATAAATTTACTCAAATCGCTTTTTCTTATCACTGTTAAAACTAGCGGTGTGAATGTGGACGGATTTATTAATATTAACTGTTTAATTCTCTTATAATACATCATAGCTAATAATTCTTCTCCCAATATGGAAAAATGCAATCTAATACTAAATTCTCTATCAAGAGATTTAGGAATATCAACGAGAACTTTTTCAGTCTCTCTCACTAGATCGGTTTTTACAGTAGATTCTTGAGTAGTACCTACAGAATCACTTTTCATTACTTCCTTCAGCTCTCTTAACTTTTCTCTTAAATTTTTTATTGTATTAATCTTACTTAAAATTATGCTTCCTATGTTATTTAGATCATTTGACTTTTGTCTTAATACTTCTTTTATGATATTTATGATATCTGGTAATTTCTTAATTTCAGTAATATTAGTATTTTCAGAACCTAAAAATTCATGGATAATAAAGTCAGTAACTACTGAAAAATCTATTCTGCTACCTTTTCTATTACTCATAATTAAGGTATCAAAGAATTTTTTACTTAACGACTCGTCAAAATTCATTTTTTCTTTCAATTTTTCGTATATATTCTTAACTCTTTCAAAGCCTTTATTTTTCGATATGTTCTCACTTAAGAGTATTTCTTTTACTATTCCCAAATATTTATTTATATCGTCCTTTACTAAGTTATATAATTCGTCTTTCATTTCGTCATAATATTTGTTTAACTCTACTATTCTTTCCTTATAATTTTTTAGGTTAAGCTTCATTGCAATAAAAATAACATCGTCAGAACCATCTGTAATATCATCAATACTCCTCCCTTTATTTCCACTACTTATAAAGAAATAATTCCATCCATTATTTTTAATATCATTTAGGTTCCATTCCTCATCTCCCTTCTTAAGTGAGGATGACCTACCTACATGAAATGGGGATAATCTTACAGCAAGACACACATTACATAACTTTACATCGTTTCCTAGAATTTCCTTCAGTTTATCATTTAATTTTACAGCTTTCCTCCTTTTACAAACCTCACATAATTCATTACTTGTTTCAGCACCTTGAAAAGTTATTTGCATATGAGTTAACTCTCCACCTTTCTCATTAACGCTTAAAAGGTTATTCAGAATTTCAGCGTTCTCGACATATTTTTCGTCTTTATCATCAATGTGTTCATGTGCAACTATTCTAACGTTAATAGAGACACTGTCCTCTATTAGCTTATCTTTTGAAATCCATTTATCTAACACCTCATCTAAAGTTTTATTGATTCCCTCTTTTATACACTCTTCTATGTGATCTTTGTTTTTAACGAAAAATCTTATCTTCTCATGATCAGCAGAGAAAACAAAGGGGGTAAAGAAATCGATTAAAGGAGAATTATACAAATCGTTTGAATATTCAGTCAATTTATCTACATCAGCTATAGATTTTAATATCTCATTGAAGTTTTGATCAACTTTTTCGAAAAGGCAATTATTTAAATGATATAAGAAAACTTTTGTTATTGCGTAAACTCCTTCAGCGTCTTTCAAAGTAATAAAATTTGAATAAAATGGATTATTTATTTCAACAAGGTATATATCCTCAAGGCTTGCTAATAAGGCTCCTCTAAGATGAGCTAATAAAGAGATATCATTACCTGAAATCCAACTCCTCTGAGGAAAAAACCTAATAGAATCTACAAGAACTTCAAACGATTTAATATCTAACTTTTGTTTACTACATATGTTGTATTTAATATTATTAAAAGTATTGTTTCCATATTTAGAATCTAAATAATCCTTCAAATATATCTCACTTAAATCCTTAAATTTAGGCTGAAATGTTGTCTTAAATAGATTAAGGTTTTTAGAGAGATATATTATTGGAGATAAATTAAGCGGATTTAAAATATAAGAAGGTAAATTTTTCAGTATATTCATGATCTTTACATTGTTAGGGATAAAACATTTACTCTGTTCTGCAATACTAGCTATTCGATCGTAATTCCTATACATTTCCTCAAGAGAGCTAGTAGACTTATCTTCGGACTCTGAGTCACCTTTTACAAATAAAGCCTTAAAAATATCATGAAGGTAGGAGGCTGAATGATTTGAAATTTTTTGTAAATAAGCTGATAAATAATCATATAAAATCTTATCATGACCTTTGTTACAACTTTCCATTTAACTATACTATCGTAAAAATAAGTATTTAAATCTT
Organism: Sulfurisphaera javensis; assembly: GCF_041154675.1. Taxonomy (NCBI): domain Archaea; kingdom Thermoproteati; phylum Thermoproteota; class Thermoprotei; order Sulfolobales; family Sulfolobaceae; genus Sulfurisphaera; species Sulfurisphaera javensis. Next base: position 2,430,608 of record NZ_AP031322.1, on the reverse strand, counting down.
TTACAGACACACTAAATTATAAAAATGGAATGTTTCAGACTCTGAGTGTGCCTTTAATGTCGTTGAGGTATTAATTATTTCTATAATTTTCCAATAATTGCTTAATCTTTAGCATATATAAAAAGCTCACGCACAGATTTTATCATTCATCAACTACAGTTTCACTGAGATCTTTTGCTTCTAATCACACAGTGTATTTATCATTCTCGGGATTGTCACACTTAAACTATGACTGATGAAGACACAAAAGACTATTTATCATTCTCACTCAACAGTTTAACCTCAATTTCACCAAAGCCAATATTTCTACTTTTTCCAACTCCAAAGTAATTTCCGTAATCTAATAATTTCTTCACATTTTCCCTTATCTTGCTCCCTCTCTTAGCCCTTAACTCATATATAACCCACCCAATAAATCCTCTGTTTGGAATATTACCGTAATAGACAGTTACTGGTTTTAATCTGTAATTAACTTCTCTAAAATAGTATAAAGTCTTACTTCCAGTGAGTCCAACAATTTTCTCACTCATGTTTTTATTCCAATGTGATACAAGAGAGGCTAAAAATAATGGTACGTAAGGGAATAAAACGTATCTATTCATCTTATTCTTAATTCTAGGACGGGGAGGTTGAATCAATGCTGGCGTTCTGAAGTAGACTTTGTAAAAGCGGGAATCTTCTAACCCTACATCCTCTTTTATCTTTACGTCTTTTAATTGAACGTCAAAAGTTGTGTTAAATAGCTCTTTTTTAACGCTGTCAACTTTTATTGCTTCCTTTACTATTTCTTCTCTCATCGTACTTACAGAAAAGGAGTAAGTCTTTCCTCCCGTTAGTGTAATCTTTCTTTTTCCGGTTGAGTAAAGAGGTTTTCCTTCATCTTTTACCACTGTTATTCTTATTGGTTTATAGCTTTCCTCACTCTCAATTAATTTTGAATAGGAGGGAGAAAATTCAAGGAATAATGTTCTGCTTAGCTTTGAAGTGAAAGGAGGGATTATTGCATCGTGTGAAGGGGTAAGTTCAAAGTTTAAAATGAATATCATTATGAATAGAAATTAGGGAGAAAAACTTAAAACTTTTGCGTAGAGTGTGATTAACAATCTTGTTTTTTACAAAATTTGTTAAATAGGAATTAATATGAACTATGTCTTTTTCATTGGAAATGCAACGGATTAATTTTAATCATATAAACTTTCTTTTTCATAAGTCATCTAATTAATTGGTAATGTCGTTAGACTCACTAAGAAAAGGTTACACATGCTATAGCCTCTAATAGCCTAAGTAATTTACTCAGTGAATTGGTAGGAGTACTATATTATGGCTTAATCTTTCTATTTTTTACTATCTTATTTTTCTTCTTTTAAGTTTCAGATAGAGAACATAGTTTTTCAACTTTTTATTACAATAATAAAATTGTCGGACATTCTCTAGCTAAAAATTTGTTGGCTCATGTGACATTAGTTTTGATAATCCTCAATTACTTTCAGTTACCTCTCTCAGTATAGTGAATTATGAAAGTAGTTGTTTATAATATCTACTTAAATAACTATTATATCATGATATCACTTGAAAAACTTCAGGCTAACGGATATATTAATTGCTTTAAGCACAATTTACCTAATTTTAATGATTTAACTATTCAATCACTTTCATTCGTTCTCGTTTCAAAAGAGAGTGACGATATAAGTATGTTCGAATACACTGAAGAGGGCATAAAATTCACTGAGTACTTAAATCCACGTATTGATGGAAATGAGTGTGCTAAATACTTAGATGTAATCAAAAAATATAACGAGAATGTCATAGTAGAAACAGCAAAGAAATTATGGCTTCATTACATGGGCCATAAAGTCACTTTCACTCAAGAGGAAAAAGAATTGTTAAGAGGCCTAGGTATTTCTGAATTCTAATTTAATTTTAAATTCGTCTTCAAAGTACTCTTTAACTTCTCTAATCAAATTTTCATCATTATATACGCCTACACATATTTTGTACCTTGAGTGAGGTACTTTTAAGCTATCTTTTGCTGGTTTATATTCGTCCCCTACATGAATCAAGATATTTTTTATATCAGACTTTACATATTCATCTGTTATAATTACTTTTCCGCCATGCTTTATTAGGAAATTGTATATTTTATCTTTATAGTTCTTAAAGTTTTTGCTAAAATTCTTTGCTATCTTATCAGAATATATGATAGCTTTCTTATACTTTTTCCTTTCAATAATTGCCTCATAAAAATGCTTAAATTCTGGGTCATCCTTCTTGTTTTTTAGTAAATGCAAAACCGAATCATCAGTAAAGTATAAGAACTTCTCAGGTTTAGTTATGTTTTCAAAATCTATCAAATCTTTGTAAATTGCATAAGCAATAAAGTAAGCCATAATACCATTATAGATTGAAACTACCGGATGTTCATAAACGCTACTATACATGTGAAATCTTGCGAGGAAATAATGCTCTAAATCATCAATGCTTTTAGGTTGAAATACGTAGAAATATCTTTCAGGTTTACATCCGTCTAGAGCACTGATGTATTCGATTTCGAACTCTCTAAGTCTATCAACGTCAATTAAACCAAACTTTGCCCCAGCGAAGTAGGCATCTCTTTGTAGGTAATCTAATCTATCGACATCAAGGTCAGAATTTATGATTAACCTAGCTAATTTTGAATCTTTACTCTTTGGATCTACATATACTTCCTTCTTTAAATCTGCAACCTCATCCTCATTCATATATCTTAATACTACTATTCCTATATAGTCATGAATTTTCTCGGACCTTTTAGTAATGCCTATTTCTTTCTTTATAAACGAATTTATTTGTTGATACTTATTTGAATTATTGTTGAGGTATTTATCGAGATATTTTAGTATTTCAAAGGCCTTTTCAAATGTATGTGAAAAAGGGAGATGACCAATATCATGATATAAGACTAATTTTTCCAAGGTTTCCCAATCTAGACTTAAATCGTTTTTCTCCGTCTCAAAAACTTTATCTATTTTATCTTTCATTCTTACCAATAAGTGATAAGCTCCAATGCTATGTTCAAATCTTGTATGATTCATTGAAGGAAAAACCATGTAAGCCATTCCATTTTGAATTATATATCTTAACCTCTGAAAGTAAGGGGATTTAATAAGGTCATCATCAATAGAAATAAGTCCATAAAGAGGATCTCTAATTCTCTTCATTACCATAGATAAAAAAAGTTAACATAAATATTTAAAACTTATTTCCAGAATAATGAGTATTACTAGAAAATAGGGTTCGAAGCAGAAACTGAAAGGGTAATTTTAAAACAAACTTCGCATATAATTTGACATGCTTATAAACAGTCATGTACCATATCTAAATCCGATTTGGAAATCCTTTGCAAAGACTTCCTATTATTTTCGTCATGAAATTTCCTTACTATAATTAGATGCTTTCTCTCCAATTTAAAATAAGGAAAACTACATTCTCTTCATTAAACTTTAAAAGGAAAAAATTAACTATAGATGTTAGGTAATAACATCAAGTGCTTGCTAAACTAACGAATTTGTAAAAACAAAGTACTTAACTGAAAGAATAAAATCAACAGAAACTGTAACTATATAAGCTTTTATATCTTCGCTTAAAACATAACTTGTGAACCCTCTTACATCTTCTCACATTAAGCTTGTTTCGTACATAATATATAGGCTTTCAAAGGAAGAAGAAATTCCAATTTCAGAAATTAATGATAAGTTTAAGAAAACATTTCGAAATAACGTCCTTGATGTAGTTAACAACTTGTTTGTTCAAAATGGCACTGTAGAAATTCAAGGAGACAAACTAGTGAGGGGAAAAGCTTATTCCTTAGGTAAAGATCGTTATGTACCTCAAGCAAAGTATGTAATTAAAGAATCTGAAACCGGGAATAAAACCTGGAGCTACACATATCTATTTACACCATTTACAAAATTAGAGAGACTATTTGCAACAATAAGAGATTTTTACAAACCCTTACCGCCTACAATTGTAAAATGCAGAAAAATTAGTATTATTGACCCATTAAATTTAGGTAATGTTAACTACGAGTGTGAAGCACATCAGAAAGATAATATGATGATCTTTGACGTTACGTTTAACCCACCTTTACAAGCTGGTCAATTTGCTAAAATAAAATTTTTCAGTTGGATTAAACATTACTACGGTGTAACAGTAAAAGAGATAATTGAGAGATATGGAATAGATTATAGTTTTGAAAATATATTAATTTCCTCTCCGTTATATTATTTACAATTTAGGCTTGAATTACCCTGGAAACCTAGCTTGATTCAAGTAGATAATTCGACTAAAACACCATTTCAATACAATATGAAATCGATAGGAAATGTGTACATATTTGACATATTTAATCCACCTCCAGCTACATATAGTTTCATGTGGAGGCCACCTAGTTAGCTTGTGTTGTAAAATTCAGTTAATATTATTTCTTAAAATTTCATAGAAGATTATCAATTTGTGCTCTAGTTATACAAAGAATTTTGTCACTTATCTTAAAATTTCATAGAAGATTACCGCCCAATTGGATATAACACTGTTACGTGTTTGTGAATATCTTTCAATTCCATAAAGGATTAACCACCTGTGATCCAGCCTAGGGGACTTGGAGGGTTTGTTACTTTCAATTCCATAAAGGATTAACGCGCTACCTGCAATGTACTCTCCAGTTGCCAGGGCTAGATACTTTCAATTCCATAAAGGATTAACTTCTTTATAAAGAACATATCAATGAAACAGTTGTTAGTGCTTTCAATTCCATAAAGGATTAACAAGGCAAGTTTGTACATATGGAATAAAAAGACTAGCGGAGACTTTCAATTCCATAAAGGATTAACGTATGCATTTGTACATTGAGGATTCTTTCGATTACGTCAAGCTTTCAATTCCATAAAGGATTAACAAAGTCTTCAACAGCATGATGAACAATATTACCAAAAATAGCCTTTCAATTCCATAAAGGATTAACTATAACATGAATCCAAATATAGACTTACAATTTAGCACTTTCAATTCCATAAAGGATTAACAGATATGCCTACTCTCTTCGACAAGATAAATAATGACGTAGCTTTCAATTCCATAAAGGATTAACAAAAGATATACAATAACATTGTAGAATATTGCGAAAGATACTTTCAATTCCATAAAGGATTAACTTTGGTTGCCAAGCATAGTTAAACAATGAGGCATAATAGCTTACCTTTCAATTCCATAAAGGATTAACAACGAACTTTAACGTTTTTGTTAATGGAAAAGCGATAAATTACTTTCAATTCCATAAAGGATTAACTTGAGGATGGAAGAAGAAAGATAGTAAGACTGACTGATACTTTCAATTCCATAAAGGATTAACTAGGAAAGGTAATCACGATGGTGCTATTGCAGGGATTATAGCCTTTCAATTCCATAAAGGATTAACTCCAAGACATACAACAATTATGGGCTAAGGCAAAGAATTTCTTTCAATTCCATAAAGGATTAACCTGAAGAAGATATGGCAAAAGAAGAGATGAATACTACTTTTCTTTCAATTCCATAAAGGATTAACATATAACTAAATAATCACAACAGTGTGATAAAAAAATACTTTCAATTCCATAAAGGATTAACCTAAACGATGAATTATCAATTAACGATGTAAGAGAAATGCTTTCAATTCCATAAAGGATTAACATTAGCGGAAGAGTGGATAGAAGCCCCCAGGCTATGCTTCTCTTTCAATTCCATAAAGGATTAACATGTTAACATCACAAACAGTATCATCAAGGTCACATTGTCCTTTCAATTCCATAAAGGATTAACGGAAATTATTGTTGATTGCATCATAGAAGTTTATGCCTAAATTCTTTCAATTCCATAAAGGATTAACATATTCTACATCAAGCACTGAAATAGAAGAAATGATAGTACTTTCAATTCCATAAAGGATTAACACAGCATACGGTGTCACTGGTCCTCAAAGAGCGATCTATCACTTTCAATTCCATAAAGGATTAACCCTCCAGTGTACAAATTTAGAATTGTCTATATCTTGTTCAACTTTCAATTCCATAAAGGATTAACTTATGCAATGACAGTCCATTCTAGAGCCAATTACAGAAGACAAATCTTTCAATTCCATAAAGGATTAACCTCCGCTGGCTCCTCCCCCAGCTGCTTTTGGCTTTCTAAACTTTCAATTCCATAAAGGATTAACAACAATTTGGTTTGCCATCTTTTCACCCTCAATATATAATCTTTCAATTCCATAAAGGATTAACCAAAATTCTCTTCAAAATTCTCTTTGTAAAGCTTATATACTTTCAATTCCATAAAGGATTAACCAAACTAGAGGTAGATTTGATTTAAAGAAACTTGACGTATGCTTTCAATTCCATAAAGGATTAACACAAACTTCGCCATTTTACGGCGGGGGGCGGGTCATTCATGCTTTCAATTCCATAAAGGATTAACCCATTCTGTGACCAAGAAAGATACCAAACCAACACCATTAGCTTTCAATTCCATAAAGGATTAACAAGTTAAATAGGGCATGAATTCATCTACAACTGGATTTTTCTTTCAATTCCATAAAGGATTAACTAAAGGATAAAGCAAATGCTCTAATATCATCAAGCCACATCTTTCAATTCCATAAAGGATTAACGGCTAAAGGCTCCAGAGACAAACTGAACACCAGGCCAAACCTTTCAATTCCATAAAGGATTAACTGATAAATCTGTTCCATCTACCACGTCCGATTTTGTTTTATCTTTCAATTCCATAAAGGATTAACTTGATACAAATGAAAATTTCACTGGGGGTAAAAAATTGTAAACCTTTCAATTCCATAAAGGATTAACTACTTCTATGATGAATATCCTGGCAAAAAGTATGCTTATTCTTTCAATTCCATAAAGGATTAACGCTGGTACAATTATCAATACAAGGATATAGAACAATGGAACTACTTTCAATTCCATAAAGGATTAACTCAAGTATGCGAACGATATAATCGCTGTATTATCCCAGTCTCTTTCAATTCCATAAAGGATTAACAGCGGGTTGCCCTGTCTCCCTCTTACCATGTAAATAATTCTCTTTCAATTCCATAAAGGATTAACTCCATTTTGAACTCTTTATCACTGTTTAAGGCAAACGTGTCTTTCAATTCCATAAAGGATTAACATAACGAGTGCTGACGTATGAGCAAAAAATAAAAAACAGCTTTCAATTCCATAAAGGATTAACTAAATACTAATTCTACTACTAGATCTTTTTCCGTTATTAGCTTTCAATTCCATAAAGGATTAACTTAAACATAAAGCCTGTTATCATCAAGCCTGGCGATAGATTCTTTCAATTCCATAAAGGATTAACCCAAATTCCCGTGCTGGGATCCCGGCACTAGTCCTGACTTTCAATTCCATAAAGGATTAACTGGAATAAAACTATACTACTGGAAAAAGTTGAAGGGGCTCTTTCAATTCCATAAAGGATTAACAAAAAAAGAAAAAATACCTTCACAACTCATGAGTTATGAACTTTCAATTCCATAAAGGATTAACTTGTCATGAAAGCTTTTATATGAGTTCACAAAAAGTATAGTCTTTCAATTCCATAAAGGATTAACTCAATCAATATCACCTTCTGATGAGAGTTGGGGCTGGAATACTTTCAATTCCATAAAGGATTAACATAAAATACGTATCAACCTCATACGCATCATCTAACTTTGTTACCTTTCAATTCCATAAAGGATTAACGTCGTTTGCGAATCTGATTTACGACGCGCGAAATAATATGTTCTTTCAATTCCATAAAGGATTAACTAACGCACGTTTTTTGGTTAACGTTCTGTTAAACCTGTCCTTTCAATTCCATAAAGGATTAACATAAATAGTAGTGATAAAAGGATGATATATGATGAACGTTATCTTTCAATTCCATAAAGGATTAACCTTTATCTAACTCCTCAAATCTGTTTGTTGTTGCAATTACCTTTCAATTCCATAAAGGATTAACCTAAACTAGCCTATGTACAGAAATTATTGTACGAATTGTCCTTTCAATTCCATAAAGGATTAACTGTGATATTTTCTATAATAGAAGTCGCGAAGAAAATTTTCTTTCAATTCCATAAAGGATTAACTATTGGGCATGCTGATAAATCTGCTGAGCTCGCTGAAGAACTTTCAATTCCATAAAGGATTAACGTAAATCTCCATTTCTACATAAACGTCTTGTTCTTTTTTATCCTTTCAATTCCATAAAGGATTAACTATAATTGCGGATCCAAATAATACAGATCCAATTTACATCTTTCAATTCCATAAAGGATTAACGCGGATCATTATCGCAGACGTTCGCTGGAAGTTTCAATTCTCTATCTTTCAATTCCATAAAGGATTAACATTCATCTATTTGCAATATTTTTGAAATTCTGATAATAAAATCTTTCAATTCCATAAAGGATTAACCGGCACTACAAGATTATATGAATAAGACAATAGGTAAAGCATTCTTTCAATTCCATAAAGGATTAACAAATAGGCTGGCAATTAACGAATATATCAGTATCAATGTCCTTTCAATTCCATAAAGGATTAACATTCAGCGCATGCTTACACGCTCTCAGGCCGAGCTCTGCCTTTCAATTCCATAAAGGATTAACTTGACCATTGATGATAATAATGGGCTTTGTTGCATTAGTTCTTTCAATTCCATAAAGGATTAACCTATTATGCAAAAAACAAAAGTCACGCATTGGTAAATAAAACTTTCAATTCCATAAAGGATTAACTCCTTCGTGAATTTAGAGAATGGATAATATCGACCACTTCTTTCAATTCCATAAAGGATTAACACTGTGCAGTTGCTGAGGCACTTGATGTTGGTGATAATGTGACCTTTCAATTCCATAAAGGATTAACGTAGTTGCGATGACGCCGTAGGAAAGCCTTGAGGAGGTAACTTTCAATTCCATAAAGGATTAACTGATGAAATAAATGAGTTATGCAGTGAGATAATACCAACCTTTCAATTCCATAAAGGATTAACATAAGTGTAACCCCACTAGGACAGTCACCTAAAAAGAATTCTTTCAATTCCATAAAGGATTAACTCAGTGTAACATCAAAACCTAATCTTGTTGCTGAAAGTGTCTTTCAATTCCATAAAGGATTAACTCCAGTTACATTAGGTGCTGTACAAAACCAATTTAGGAACTTTCAATTCCATAAAGGATTAACAGTATTTTTTATACTCAAATTCGTTAAGAATGTGCACGTTGATTCTTTCAATTCCATAAAGGATTAACTTCGTGGAATGGCATAATAGATGGAGAAGAATATCTTTAACTTTCAATTCCATAAAGGATTAACTAAAAATATGTTACCATAAACCTAACTTACCAAAAATGAGCTTTCAATTCCATAAAGGATTAACTTGACGACAGAGGAATACATAGAATTGCCAAATGATGTTACTTTCAATTCCATAAAGGATTAACACTACGCTTCAAAGATAATGCACCTTGTGAATGAAAAACTGCTTTCAATTCCATAAAGGATTAACACCTTGTCAACAGCTTCAAGAAATATTTTTGCTATATTTCTCTTTCAATTCCATAAAGGATTAACTAAAGATACAAGCGTGGCATAATCCTAAGGTATGGGACGTCTTTCAATTCCATAAAGGATTAACCGTACTACCCCAAAGCGCCAATACTCCCACAGACTCGGAACTTTCAATTCCATAAAGGATTAACATCAGACTGGCTCAGCTAAATTACTTCAATATTATCAAAACTTTCAATTCCATAAAGGATTAACTTAAATCTAGTAGTGGATCTACTACTATTTAATATAAATGTCTTTCAATTCCATAAAGGATTAACTGGTGTTTTGGCACAAATTTCATATTTGATAAAATCTATTCTTTCAATTCCATAAAGGATTAACTATACAGTTGCTTTGTATAGGTTTAGAGCGTTTAAGATAGCCTTTCAATTCCATAAAGGATTAACATTCCTAGCCCTAATGTACTACCAATTCAATTCGCTATTGGCTTTCAATTCCATAAAGGATTAACGTCTTAAGTTGCCCAAAGGTGCTTTTTGCATTGCGTTAGGCTTTCAATTCCATAAAGGATTAACTGAAAAAATCACTTTATCAGACGAACCATTTCAAATTTAATCTTTCAATTCCATAAAGGATTAACAATCAGATTTTAAACAACTAATAAATCGATGGAAAATTCACAAGAACTTTCAATTCCATAAAGGATTAACGAGCTTTTGCAAAATCAATGAGTAGTATTGTATATACGTTGTCTTTCAATTCCATAAAGGATTAACATTGAAGCATAGTAGCAAAAAGGATTGTAGAGTAGAAAGCTTTCAATTCCATAAAGGATTAACCAGTTTAGCTTAGCCAATTTGCTGATAAGCATATTTCTGCTTTCAATTCCATAAAGGATTAACCTATATTTCATAAATCATTTATGGATTATATAATAGATTACTTTCAATTCCATAAAGGATTAACTGTGCTTTCTGTATATGGTCCTATGGTTCCACCAGTATACTTTCAATTCCATAAAGGATTAACTGTTAATCCAGCGTATACTTCGCAAACGTGTGTGAGGTGCTTTCAATTCCATAAAGGATTAACTGAAGATTTTTAAACTGTTCCTTATTTATATTTACTCTTATTCTCCTATATAAGTTTTATGTTCTATTTTTCTTCTATATTTTTCTCTCAAAATTATTAATTCCCGTGTTTTTCCGGGAAATTTAGGTTTTCTCTAAAGAGGTAATTAATTTAGGCTAACGTCCTACCTGTCTTGTTATTAAGGTTTAACGTCTTTCTCTTACAAACACGGGAACAAAAACTAAAATTCTTTATCTTTCGATATAAAAAAATTTATACTGGTAATACCAATATTAATTCATGGTAAAGTCTTACTTTGTTACCATAGGATTTTCAGAGACTTACCTCTTAAGGTTGTTAACAGAAACTTCAGCCAAGGAGGAGGATAGGTTTGTTATTGTAGTTCCTTCACCCATCTTAGAAGGAGTAAAGGTTGCAATAGAAAATTTGAAAGTAAATTCCTCTCGATTAAATTATCCTTCACCTGAAGTTCATGAAATTTCATTATCTGATTTTCCGTCTACACTTTCTCAGTTGATAGACTTACTATTACCTCTTCCAGAGCCAATAATTACTGAACTATCGGTTGGAATGAGAATGCTGAATACTCTCCTTTTTCTTTCAATCTTAATTAGTAGGAAAAAATACACTGTTTATGTTAGGGATGAGGGAGGAGGTGCAAAAGTCATTTCTTTCAACTCCGAAGAAGTTAATTCGTTGTCAAGAGACCTTTCTAATGAGGAAATAAAAATGTTATATTCTATAGACAAAAATAATGGCATAAGACCAAGAGATCTAGCTATTGATTTAGGAAAAAGCGAGAAAACCGTATTAAATAAACTTTCAGACTTTAAGAAATATGGATATATAGTAATTAAAGGTAAAGATAGGTTAATTGAACTTACACCCTTGGGTAAGATCGCATTAACTATTCATAATGAAAGTAAAAAATACTTATCTAAAGTAGAGCATACTAAGTGCGAAAGTTAGACCATGGAATTGCAAATTACAGATATTTATCTAAAGTAGAACATATACAGAAGTTTAATAATGCAAAAACATGAGTCACTGAGCACATTGTGGATCTTGAATAAAGCATATACTTGGCCGATTTTTTGTTTTGCCCTACAGTTACATTTATATAGTAGATCCCGCTGATCGTCTTGTATACTTCTTAAGTATTTTATTAGTCTTGTTGTATCTGTACAGTAGATCCCTAGCAGGGCATGCACAGAAGCTTAATAAATTGATCTTTATTTTAACTGATTTTTTAATCGAAAATGGAATTTAATCAACTTCAGAACCATACATCATCCTATTAAGACTTCGTTGTGATCTACAAGGTAAACCCTTAGTGATTAATATTATAATGTTTCATTTACACTAACCTATTGATCCTCCCTTTTCTTATTACGTTATGGCTGCAATTGGACAAACTTTCCTATATTGGCAGGATTTACAAAGGAGGGGTGGAGGATTTGCTGTTGGTGGAGAGTCGTTATCTAAAACTTCATTGATTTTTTCCGTAATTTTTTCGACATATTCAATGTGTTCTTTTTCAACCTCTATATTCAATTTCATCTCCTTCCCCATAAAGAGTATAGCTCTTTTTATTCTAAAACCATTTTTATCTGCTAAGAAAGCGTAGGAAAGTAATTGAACTCTAAAGTGATTGAAATACTTTCTAGGAAATGCTTTGATTTCTACGACAGAGTCGGAAGTTAACACATCTACGATTCCTTGCAAACCAGAGCTTTTATCCCTTAAAAACACTTGAAAGTATTTTGGATTTGGAAATGAACTCACAATCTCTTTTTCTTTTATCTTCTTTCCTATCCTTAGTCCGTCAGTCTCTGGTTCTTTCCAATTAAGCTTTTTCCTTATCCAAGGAATAACTGGACAAAGTAAGAAGTCCTTTAAGTCTGTTACACTGACCATTTTATCACCCTTTTATTTTCATCTCAATCATCTAAACTATTAATTGGTTAACTATTTCTTCTCTTCCAATTACTATTCTGTTTTCCCAATCTCTCAAACCTAAAGGAACTATATGAACAATATCTGTAGATGGATCTATAATTTCCTTAATCACTCTTATCAGGTTTTTAATCCTTTGTGGGTCTAAATTCCCTTCAAAAGCACTCTTTTGTATTCTCTCAAGTCCGTATTTTTTTAACTCATTTGCTAACTTATTCCTCTTTCCATCATCTGAGACATCATAAACAACTAAAACTATAATGTTCTCACCCTTTTATATTCTTTGTAGTTCTCAAACTTCTGTGTTGTTGTATCTTTAAGTCTTTAGAAAAATTTCTATTCGGCTTTACAATATTTTGTAATAAATATATAAGATATCTCATAAGTTTAAATGGAATTGACTTCTCTTTATAGAGAGGATAGTGCTCATTTTCACTTTTAATTATACTAGAATTTTTCATCTACATCACCAATCTAAACCCTTTATAATCCCTCTTCTCCCTAATAGATGAAGCGAACTTAACAGCATGAGCCCTAATAGCTTGATTTACACTCTTTGGATTATGATCATCTTCCTCCTTTACTTTCTCTTCCAAACCCTTAACAATAATCTTAGCTAATTCACTTCTGCTATCCCTATCTATTAACCCCTCCTTTACTTTCAGTCTAAACCCTTCCCTAAAGGCTCTCACTAAAATAAAGTCTACATAGGGCTTAAACATCTCTGAAAAATCAAAAACTAAACTCTCATTCCCCGATCTATCTTTATGAATAAAACCAAGATACACATCTAGACCAGCAATAAAGAGGTATTTCATTACTCTATTATAAAGGATTGCATAAGAGTAATTTAATGCCAAGTTAAACTGGTCAATTGAATCAACGTCTCTCCCTTGGAAATTTATGTCTTTAGGAAGAATTAAAGCTAAGTTTCCCCAATAGACTCTAGCAGCTGTTGGTTCTTCATTATAATATTTAGTTAGTAAAGAATTATAGTCAGTTCTTATTCCTTTCCTAGCCCAGTATTTTAAGTGAACTGCTTGATTGTATATTTTACTCCTAATTATCTCTTCTCCATATTTAGTTTCATTATTTATAACAGCCTCGTATTGCCTCTTTCTCGTTTTTACAGTTTGAGTAGCGATAGAAGGTAAAATTATTCCCCATGGAGAATCCCTAATGTCAAGAAATATTATGTCAATCCCGTGAGATATAGCTAATCTAATAGCTTGAGTAGAAACTAAGATAGAGGCTGTTATTAAGATCTCATCGACCTCTGATGGAGAAATTTCAGCGATCTTCTTTTTGTCTTTCTTTAACACAAATATCTTATTTTTTACCGTGAGAAATGAACCGTGATCAGAAATAATTAAGGTCTTCATCTCACTCACTCTTAATCATTTACTAACTTTTTTACAGTAAGAGAGGAAGGGACATGATTGAGAACAATTTAATGAAACTCCAGGATCTTTTCCTTCAGCAATTAAATCAATAACCTCATCTCTATAGTCTAAGAACATCTTTCTTAAATCTGAAGAAATATAATAAACCTCCACTTTAAATTCTGGAGATTCTTTGTTCACTCCATTAATGTAAAGCAAAGCACCAAAATCAATAGGCAATTCAACTGCACTCTCTAGAGCTAAAGCATAACCTGCTAAAGCTAATTTATGAAAATCTTGACTGTTACCAACTTTAGCTTCCAAAACTAAAGACATTTGAGTAATTGCATCAATTGAAAGTTTTGATGAGAGACCTAAAGGAGAACCATCAACTTTAAACTCTGAAATTATTGGTAAAAATCCAGTGGAGTCAGAGAAGTCTGAGATAAAGTCAACTAAAAAAGCTTTATAGACATTTAAGCAATATTTGTAAAAGTTAGGGCAAAGATCTTTAGTTACTCTTTCAGCTTTTCTTAGTAAAATCTCAAGTATTTCCCACGCTTTGTAAGACGATAGTTTAACTATTTCTTGAGATAAATATGATAATATAGCATGAACAGATGAGCCTAAGGCAAGGTAAGAGTTAGTCTCTGGGGATACTTTTAAGACTTTTCTGAGATATACGTCTCTTTTAGTATCACAATATCTATAGGCAACATCACCCATTGAAAGAGAGAAATATCTTCTAGGCTTTATTGGTGGAGTTGTATAGTTCCACCCTCTTAGCTCCTCCTCTATAGGGTCAGAGGCCCTATAAGAGTGAAGCCTTCTCAATTGTCTTAATATTTGAGATCTCATGAATGTATTTTTTGTATAAAATCTAATAAACGTGAGAAAGGGAAAGGAGAAAAAATTCCTTAATAAAATAAGGAAATGAGAGATAAGTAAAAGTATTCGAAAGGAAATGAAAATATTACCTTCCCGGAAAAAGTCGGGTTAGAAGAGTGAAGAGTAAGGAGAAAATGTACGTGAGAAAAATAGAAAATAAAATTGATTTGTTTAGTCTACCTTAATTTGCTTATAAGGTTATAGTAATGGAAACAGTATGTTAAGTATATAAGTTTTGGATAGAAATAATAATAGATGCTATAGAATATAATTAGATACAGTTTTTTGAATTTTTGTTCCCGTGTTTGTAAGAGAAAGACGTTAAACCTTAATAACAAGACAGGTAGGACGTTAGCCTAAATTAATTACCTCTTTAGAGAAAACCTAAATTTCCCGGAAAAACACGGGAATTAATAATTTTGAGAGAAAAATATAGAAGAAAAATAGAACATAAAACTTATATAGGAGAATAAGAGTAAATATAAATAAGGAACAGTTTAAAAATCTTCAGTTAATCCTTTATGGAATTGAAAGATTGCCATAAACTATTTCTCGTCAGTTAATGGTAGGCAAAAGTTAATCCTTTATGGAATTGAAAGAATATAGACAGTTACTATAGTGTTCCATTTGTACAATATGTTAATCCTTTATGGAATTGAAAGCATCAGCTTCGCTCGTGCACGAGACACTGAATCCGTCATCGGTTAATCCTTTATGGAATTGAAAGTAATACTTCTACAACAATTTCACCATCAGTATCATCAACAAGTTAATCCTTTATGGAATTGAAAGATTCCTACTGTATTATCATATAGAACGGCAATTGCATTGTGTTAATCCTTTATGGAATTGAAAGAGTTTTTCAATTTCATCTAAAACGTCTGGAAAGATTATTAGTTAATCCTTTATGGAATTGAAAGGGTGGGTCTGGCAGCGCGCTGCTTGGCTTTTGCTTTCCTAGTTAATCCTTTATGGAATTGAAAGTAAAGATATAAAAATCAATTTGAATTTCTTTTCTTTTTTCAAGTTAATCCTTTATGGAATTGAAAGCCTGGATTTTGCCCAATTATTTTTTTAATCAAGATTTCCCCGTTAATCCTTTATGGAATTGAAAGCCTCCTTCACGATCAACTCTGCGCGATTTCTTCCAGCTTTGTTAATCCTTTATGGAATTGAAAGAAATCAAGAGCAACAACTTTACCAGTCTTTGGCGTCTCTGTTAATCCTTTATGGAATTGAAAGTTCATCCCTAACGTCGTGGGGTATTCGCCTCCCTTTCGGGGTTAATCCTTTATGGAATTGAAAGAGAAGATTATTATTCGAGATTTTACTAGCTTTAGCATTGTTAATCCTTTATGGAATTGAAAGAACCTCGTCGTTTAGCCTTAACGGTTCTTGTGCGACTAGGGTTAATCCTTTATGGAATTGAAAGTGGTTTTAAAGGCATCACTGTTGCTCGTGGTATGAAATTAGGTTAATCCTTTATGGAATTGAAAGTGAGAATACCTTCTCTCTTTTACCTCATCCCTTGTGATGAAGTTAATCCTTTATGGAATTGAAAGCTTCTATCGTATCTACTGGAATAACTACAGGCTTCCTCGAGTTAATCCTTTATGGAATTGAAAGAATCCTATGGCAAATATAAACATCCCCATTACGAAGTAAAGTTAATCCTCTATGGAATTGAAAGTTAGCAGTCACCGGTATCGTCCCATGTCCATCAACCGTTAATAAGCCATTATGGAACTAAGAAAATTACACGTTAAATGATAAGGAAAGTATCAGTCATAGCGTGAGCTAATCTACCTATATAAGAGTCACTTATATTATGAAAATTCTATGTTATTTCATTTTTCTTCTCTATTTCTATATTTGCTAATTTTCTAGTTCACTAGCATTATAAATCTAAACCTATTAATTGTTTTTCTTATACTTCCGTTGATTACAATTATTCTAAGAATTAGAGGAAAAAATTAGTTTTAGTATTATATTACGTTTATTGACCACGGTAAAATTCCTTACTGTACTGAAAGCTTAAAAGGACTTCAGCTAAATCTTTAACTGATCCTACATCAAGGTTGTTCTTACTCACAAACATCGAAATGTCCCTTATAACCTTATATACATCTTCTGTACTATAAATTAAGTATCTAGCTAGTTCAGTCATTATTACCATTCCATCTTTATTACTCTCATCTTTATTACTAATGAAATATTCTAATAACTTAGTAAAGTACGGATAAGTAGCCTTTATTAACGCTATCTTATCGAGAATAGTATTTATGTTTAAAATTAACGGCTGTAACGCTCTCTGAAATTGGTTAGATAATTTTAATCTCCAAACTAATACTGATATATTGGTGTTAAACGAATATAAGGTTTCTCCTATGCTTAATGAATATAATAATGAAGCTGGAATTGTCATTTCAGTATCATAAATTGTTATTGTTTTTCCCTCAGTAAACCTTTGTAAAAGTAGTGCATCTGTACCACTTATTTCACTGTCGGGAATTAATGATATAAAGGTTTTGGTTTCATCAGTAGTATTTTCCTTTTTCACTATAGTATTTATTAGAATAACTCCAGATTGAAGACCTATATTTGAAAATGCAAAGCAGTGATTGCAAACTTGATAAGATACATCTTCAACTTTCTTATTATTAACCCAATACTTACCATAAATGTATCCTAGTGGTAAATAGACTGTTTTATTTTTCGTACTTCTTCTCTTATTTTTCGTACTTTTTCTCCCTTCTTTGTTTTCCTCTTTATGTTTAAAATCATATATTTTGCTTAGATCCTCCTTTTTTTCTTCTAATACATTTATTGAATCTAAGAAAGAGTTGAACCAAATTGGTAAAACAGACTTATTTATGTTTGCGTCCCTAATTTTTGATAAGTATTCAGACGAAGATACAATATCTTTATTAATTTCAGTTTTGTCATCTGTTTTATTGATAGCAAGTTCTAATTCCTCTTTCATTAACTCAATAAATGATGTATTAGGTGTATTAAAATCTCCACATATTACGAACTTTTCTCCTACTCTGATAACTCTAGAAATTTTATTTCCATAAACTTTTATAATTCCATGCATTATTAATGAATCAGTTATTATTCCATGACCTGGAGTAATTATGCAATTCATTTGCATTTCACCCCCTTAATTAGTTCAGCTCCATTTAAAGCTAATCTGGATATTTGTGTACCTGCATCCTCTTCATTATTTCCTCTATCTAATGTTGCACTTACAGAATCTACTACAGAGAGTAAGTGTAACACTGAGGCAACTTTGTTTCTAAATTTTAGTCCTTCAACTATTGTAAAGGATATTATATCCTTAATAGTATCGTATACTCTGTTTTTATCAATTTTCCTCATTATGCTATCCATTAAGTTTATTTCGTCGGTATAATATTTCTTTACTTTTTCATAATATGGATCTTGCATTAAATCATTACATATGTAAGTAAAGTCTGAAATCTCAATTACCTTTTTGATAGTTGAAAGTGGTATTATTCTCTCATTATATTTCCCAGCATAAGCACTTAATATTATTCCCTCATGGTGTAATAAAACGGCTGTTGCAATAACATTAGAAACATAATCATTGTTAATTGCCTTTGTTAATTCTTTATTTACATATGCTCCAACTATTTCATGTCTATATTGAAAGCTTCCTCTTTTATTCAAATAAGCTTGTAATAATTTACCAGCATCATGAGCAAGAAAGGCTATTCTCATAAGCCTATCAACATCGACATTTTTCCCTAATACTCTAGCTAAATTTTTCATGTAATATTTCTTTATTTTATCCCAAACTAAGTTCATACAGTAAATGTGCTGTAAGTAAGTTTCAACACAATTATTATTTTTATCATAATAAGCACAGCATGTCATTTTTATCCCTGTTTTTTCTTTCTTCTTTTTTCTCCTTTTTTAGTTTTATTTTCTTCTTTTAGTTCTGGAAGTAACCCTAATTCTGAATCATAAAGTTCATTAGCAGTAAACAATATCATTTCACCTCCTCTTTTTATTATAGCATTATCACATTTTAAAATATCATCTGTTATATTACTTTCAGTTTTTTGACAAGATTCCTTAATCCGATTAATTAATTCATCTAACCTTTTACTATTATAATCATTAATGAGTGAGATCGATACTTTTAACGACTTGTTTGCTAATAAATCACTTAATTTCTGATAGTCTTTAGCTTTGATTGCATTTAATATTTTCTCAAACTCATTTTTATCAGTTATAACGTAAAGAGTTACATAGAATGAAGGTCTTAAATATACATCGTTATCTGGCGGATAAGAGAAAAGATGTAAATTGTTTAAATATTCAACTGCAGAAATGTAGTGACTGTCTCCTTGACGTGCTAAATTATTTATAACTTCATTCTCATAAACATTATCAAGAAGTGACACAATGTTGTCCACATCACCAATATCAAGATCACTTCCAGCCTTCTGTAATATATCTTTAGTCTTTGTAATTAGGATTTCTGGGTAAGGATAAGCTGATGGAGTGTCTAATAAATAAGCAGTAATTTTATCTTCTCTCACTCTACCAAAACGTTGAATAAGGGAATCTAATGGAGAGATTTCAGTATAAATTTGATTAAAACTATAGTCTATTCCAACTTCTGCGGATTGAGTTGAAACTAATATATATTTATCAAGTTGTTTGTTCTTTTGAGCTTCATCAAGCTCATCTATAATTTTATTTTTTTCCTCTAATCTAAGTAATGAATGTAATAATAGAACTTTATAGTTATGGTTTAGGCTTTTCTTTAGATTTTTATAGACTTCTCTTGCTCTTTCAATTGTGTTTAAAAATACTATGGACCCTCCTTGAATTTTATTAGGTAATTCTGAAATATTAATATTTCCTTCTATGATCACTTTTTTATCTATTTTAGGTACCTTTATTTCCTCTTTCTCACAATTAAAGAAATTCAAATAAGATGTTGGTATTGTAGCAGAAGATAATAAAACAATCCCACCGGATTCAATTAAACTACAAATGATTTTAGACAAGATTCTAGGTCCTAAAAATACTTGGTCTTGGATTAGATGAGCCTCGTCAATAACAAGAAATGAATTCATCAATAAACCAGCTGGTATTGTATATCTTCCAGTAGTTACGTTACGGCTAGTCCAAGTCATCACTCTTTTAGCCAAAAAACCATAAGCTAGTGCATCAATCGTGGTTAAAGTTATGTTAGCCGTATATAAAAACGTGGGACGAATTACCTCACCGTGATCTTCACCGACTGTTACATCTAGTTTTAGAGAATCTCTATATACTTTTGCTCTTTCTAGCATGTTATTTAGTAATGCATGAACAGGCTCAGCAACATACATTCTGCCAGCAAAATAATCGTTTTTTATAAATTGATAGAAATAGATAGAAAAGAATATTTCACTTTTTCCATATCCAGTAGGAGCCTTAAGGATAAAAAGTTTCGGCTCATTGTTACTAAAAATTTTTTCTGCTATTGAAGCTTGGTTGTTTAATCTACAGTCATCAATATTAATATTTTTATTTTTATAATTTGCCCATGCAGTGACAAACGTTCTTATTACATCTTTTATACTAGTAATGGAAATTACCAGTCACCTCCTTTAGGAATTCTCACACTTTTTCCACACAAGACATTACCTTTCTTAACTTGAATAGGAGAGTAAACTAAAGAGTAATCAACTATTTTATAAGGAATTGCAAAGAGACTTTTATTTCCATTCTCATCAAGCCCTAATAACAACGTATTTTCAGTAAAATTAAATTCTCCTTTTACCATAACGTTTACATTATTATAGGTACATTCAGTTAATTCTTCTTCTCTTACATCGATAACAGAAACTAAAGACTCGGAGTCGCCGAGTCTATCGATAAGCCTTAACGCTTTCTTTACAACATCTATTTCCTTGTCATTCTTTACTGTGAATACAAAATCTCTTTCTGGAGTAAATACGTACTCTCTTACCATTGCATCAGTGGATTTACTAATCTCATCAATTTTTTCTGGTAAGTTATAATTATTGCCTTCCCGCTCTAAAGTTCTAAATCTTTTCAAAATGACAGGAAACTTTGATGAGATTATTGTTCTTCTACTCTCGTTTACAAACTCCCTTGCTTTAAGAATATAGTTAGAATAAGCTTTACTACATTCATCTCCTTTACATTCTCCTAGTAAAGATAAAGCGTATCCAAAAGCTCCGACTAACGTTGAGGGAAAAATGACAGGATATGAGACAGCCACTTGATAAGATTCAATATGTTTTAAGGAGAAAAACGGAAATTTTATTTTACTTATTATTGCTACCGATGGCATAATTTATCAACTCTTCGAAGAATTTATCTATGGAAGTTTCATTAGTTATAACTAATTTCCCTGATGTTCCTTGTTTTCCTTCTTCTTTACTTTTTTGTTCTTGGCAATTCGAATTATAACATAGAATATAAACAGTTTCATTGTAAGTCTTAGCATATAAGTTTAGTAAGCTGATAGATGAAGTTACATAGTCTTCATAGCTACCATGAATTAAGTTAGGAAGAGGCTTTGTAGATATAGCTGCAATCAGTTCTAAAGGTTTCAATATACCTAAACTTCTAGCTTGTTTTGATCCAACACCAGTTAATAGATAAGAAACAGCCATTATTGAAGCTTTAATTCTCCTCTTTCTCTCTTCTTCTTCATCTATCTTTTCTTTCTTTAAATATTCTTTAATAGCTTCAACATCATCAGTATACATTGGTTTCATAACATAATTCATATTCATCGAAATATTAAATCCAAACTCTGGTCCTGAAGACTCTTCTTGCTTAAATACCATCATTTGGGTTTGGTTAGAACCTCTAGTCAGAGGGTCAACTCTATTATGAGTGATAGCAAAACGACTTGTATATTCTAAAATATCTGGATTAAACACAGGAGATGCAAAAGAAACTTTTACTAAGCTATCTCTTTTAATTTGCTTAGTTGTCAATAGGAAACCGTGGATATCATTACATACGTCCAAAATAGCTTCAGCTTCGTTTTCTGCTTCTTTATTCTTTAGGTTATCTGATAATTTAGTATCAACCTTATACCCTCTTAATCCAATTCCTCTTTCACAAATTTCATTTAATAGCTTTCCATTTAATGATACATATGCTTGAGCTAAGTAAACTGCATGCCAGTGTTTTAAAGCATTACCTGTAAGAACTGGAACCTCATATTGCTTATAACCACCCCCTATATTAACGACAACTCTTGCAGAAGCCACTGTATTGTAATTTCCTAAGTTTTCAGATCCAGTTAAAACACTTATTTGTGATGTAAACCTACCAGATATCCTTATGTACATGAAAACCACCTCTCACCTATTTAATATTTCCTTAATATAATCTGATATGTAATCTGGAGCTATGGATAAAGAAGTGAAAATTTTCACATAAGTTAAAAAATCCTTATTTTTACTACAATTTTCATAGAATGATGATAAGTTAGAATTCCATTCTAATAATCTATGTAATGCTTTATTTATTTTATCATCTTTTTGTAAGTTCTCATTACTAGCTATATCAGCTATATCATTATAAACTTTAGTTACTAAACGAGATAGCTTATTGAAACCATCCAAGACTTTATTTATATCAGTAGCTCTACTCATTTCATCAATAATATCATAAGATTGCTCTAGCTGAACTACAATAGTACTAGCTAGCGCTAGTACTTGTGCATATTTTAAGCATACATCTTCTTTAGACACATAAAATAAGTATTGAATTGCAAATATAAATTTTTCCTTCAATAAATAGTATCTGTCTATTAATCTTGTCACTTTTCGAGAAACTTACTGTAATAACACTTTACAAGAGATAAGACTTCAATTACTCGTGAAGATTAAGTTATATGTTTTTATCAAGTTCATGTCATTTCTTGTTTTTTACTTAGATTTTGTGATGTTATTGTGGCTTTAGCAATAACTAATAATATAAAACTACTTGTTAAAAAGAAAAGATTAATTAAGCTAGAACTTTATTTAATGATTATTGATATCTTAACCTTAGCTACATACTTAAATGATAAAATTGCAAAGCTGAACTAAAAATTTAACACTTCATTCTATTAACTTTCGTGTAACGTAAATTTAATTACTTTTTTCCTTTCTTGTCGAATCCTCTTTTTTCACCTCTATTATCGCATAGCCAAATCCAGCAGCTCTTCCAGTACCAACACCCATAATCTGCGCGTGTGTAAAGATCTTTACAAAATCCTCTAAAGCTTCTTCCCTCACTTTCTTCTTCCTAATAAACTTTGCATAACCTATTACTCCGGGTAACCATTTGCCGTTATAATAATACCAAATCCTCTTTACGTTTACTAAATTATCGTGGGACTCATAAAATGCATAACCAAGCTTTACAATAGTCTTCCTATACTTCTCTCTTAACAACTCATAAACGTTAACTGAGAAAATGAAGGGTGGAATTGGAGTAAACCTTTTGACCTTTTCCGTTTTAATCCAGCTATTCTTGAGAAAGGATCATTGAATACTGAGGGAGAAATGAACTTGACAACTAGATAGTCATAGTATTTGGGAAAGTCAACTGGAAATTGCTCATAACCAGTTGCTGAAACATTAACCTCAAATTCTCCATACTTGAAAGTTAAGCCAGTGAAAAGCTTAGAAAGTGCTAACATAAATTGTTGGTTTAAATCACTCCTTATTCCAACAAGGAAATAATATTCTCCACGAATATCAATGTTTATTTTCCCTTCAGGTTTTTTGAATGATTTTGGATATATTGCTTCTGTTGGAAAAGTGTCATCACCCCTTAAAAGTGGTGTTATTCTAATTGGTTTTGGAGTAGGGTAAGAGGGGTTTTCAAAGACTTCTTGAAATGATGGGTTAGCGTTAATTAACAAGGCTTTAACAAATTTCCCAGTATAATCGGCAGTAACAAAATCAGAAACCTTAATCTTTACCTTGTGAAGTGTGTACACAAAAAAAGAAAAATGCAGAGGAATATTATAAGTTTACTCTTTTTTCACACTAAAACCTTGAGAGAGCATATTAATTTCTCTATGCATGTCTTCAAGTAGAATATCTGTTTTCACACATTAAGTGAAATTTATTTAATGTGTAAGGGGTTCAATTAAAAATTGTTATTTTCTAGTTAACTTAAACCGTCTCGATTGTATTTTTTGAATTTCTTTTTAGGAAAAGTTAACATAAAGAATAAAGAAAGAAAGCTGAAATCCTACTTTATTTTCATGTAATACATCATTATATTATTATAATACGCAGAAAAACTCCTCAAGAATAAAATAAAAATTCCTCTTAAATTATGTAAAAGAAGAGTAAGAAAAATAGAAAATCTACAAAAACTTTTACACCAAAATTTTCCCTTTTCATTTTTTCACGTTTACGTAAAAATAGCTAAGTAAGAAAACAAATTATGAGAAAGAATTACGACCTTAAATTTATGTGTTAATACTGTAAATGACTGAATAAAGTTTATAATTTTGTATATGAATAGAGAATTAATGGCTGAAAATTATTACGATGAGCTAATTCAGCTAGTCAAAAAATCCTTTGAATTGCTTAGATTTTCAGAGGCAATAAAAGAGGCTAAGGAAAAATCTCCTCAATCCTTCATCTTCCACTCAGTTTCAGTAGGCACACTTTCCTTGACAATACTTGATGAAATTAGCAAGGTTGACAATAAGGGAATTCAAATACTTGAGAAAAAATATGGGATAAATTACAAAAGCCTTGCATACTTTGGAGGGTTTTTCCACGACTGGATGAAATTATATAGCCAAAAAGAAGTAAGGAGAATATAAAATACCGGAAGAGGCTAAAAATAAGGCAAAGGAAATTGCAAAGAAGACTGGATTACCAAACTCAGATAAATTTATTGATGTTATAGCAAACTTTGCTGAAGGACCTTTAACTGCTAATGAAGATTACCCTTTGTGGATTTCAGTGAAAATTGCTGACATGCTAATGATAAGTACAATTCATGGTGTAAATGACGTAATGTATTTTGCAGAGAAAATGAACTATAAGGAGGCTATAAAAGGGTTAAACTCTTATGGTCTAAAACTTTCTTACTTACAATCCTCACCAAGACTTTTCACCCTTTTAGCTTCTGAAGATATAATAAATCAATTAAATGGTAGACCATTAATTTCTTACCACGACGGAATAGTTTACCTAACAAGGAAGGAAAGTGACAAAATTAAGCTTAGCGAAATTTACAAGATTCTTTCAAAGAGGCTAATTGGCGGGAGTGAAGATGTAGAACCATTTGTAAATACTATTGAAAAGTGTATAAAGACAAAGGAAAAGGACTGGAGAGAGTTAAATCTAAGTAAATTTGATATACTTTACAAGGAAGGAAAGCCTAAACAATTAAATGCCTTTCTTCCAACAAAGAGTTGTAATTATTTTGAAGACGTAGTATCCTTACTTGATAATGAAGGAAAATTGAAAGTAGCCAAAACAATAGTTGAAAGGTATAAGGATGATTTACCTCATGCTGTAATAACATACTTTTTAGAGAAATTTAGTAAAAACCCAGATAACAAGGATTACATTAAGGACGAATTAGGAATAAAAGAGAAGTTCCCGCATTACTTGAAGGACATGGATACCGAAAAAGTACTAGAGGGAATAATTAAGGCTTTGGAAAAGAAGTACTCTGGAGAGTCAAAAGGAGATTTGACTTTAATGGCCTTCGTCAAGAAGTCATTTAACGGTGACGTTGTTAACGATTTACCAGAGATAAAGGATAAACCAAAGAATTATTGTATAGTTTGTGGAATGCCAATTTACGGAGAGGTAACAAGTTTTAAGCAGTACAGTACTCAGTTAAAAGGTAAGACAGAGATATGGATACCAAGAGAGACTGGGCTTGAGGAAATAGATAAAGTTTCTAAACTGTGGACAATTTGTCCAGTTTGCAATTATGAGGCTAGTATGATGAAAGAAACTTTTGTCTCTCCTTACCTTATAGTTTCCTTCTATCCCGGTATTGCAGTTGACCTTTTAAAAATTTTAACGTATAGAGTAAGTCAAGATAAGATTGTGTTTGCTGATGTAATTAAGGATGAAGTGTTCAAAAAGATTTATGAAGAGGCTGGAGGAGGTTTAAATGAGAGAGATAGAACAGTTCTCCCAGATTATTTAGGTTCTAAAATAGTAATTTCTGCTAATAATTTAGGAATTTCAGGAAGATATACTAGGCTTACAAAGGAAGTACTCAACGACATTTTACCATCAGTTCCTTCAATATCAATTTCTTTCTTAGCCTCTCCAGTCTTCATAACATCTAACATTTACGATTTCCCACTTTCCTCAAGGCATATTGAGATTTCATCCGAATATAATTACACTTGGTTAAAAGGACTTGAAAATGAGAAAGTGTTATTATTAGCTTTAGCTTTTAGAGCTAAGTATTTTGCCTTGAAGAAGGCAGTTAAAGATGTTAACAAGAGAGAGAACTACTTAATGTCGATGGTTAATGAAATGGACGAGTTCACAATGGTTGATCCATCTTTATCAGTTATTGCACTTGGTATTGCAATAAATGAGGAATCAAGTTTTTTTAATTCACTTCTCCCCTATTCATATTTTTTAAACAAAGTGTTTGGTAAGGTGAGTAAAATGGGTGAAACCTTTTCCAAATCCCTTTATTCAATGGCAAAAACATTAGATGAAATAATAAAAGATAAGAAAGATGTAAGTAAACACGATATTGTAGGTTTCTTCAGAGATGGCATAGACATGTTCTTTAAGACATCTTCTGTAGTATTAGATAAAGATGATAGGGTAGCAATAGCTGCAAATACAGCATTAAACTCCTTACAAAATAAGTATACTTTAGATGATAAGCACGCTGGGATAATGTTTTCCAATTTAAGGGATGTTTTTTCTTTACTTTATGATATAGAAGAAAGAAGTGATAGGTCTTTAGCTATATCAATCTCCACAGCCTTAGTAAATTGGTTATATCTATTATTCAACTCTCTAGGTGAGGAAAATGAGTGAATATATAAAACAAATTTTCGGAATAGAATATGAAAAGGTAAAAGAATTTTTTTCAGATCTATCAAAAGTAGATAAAACAAACGTAGTCCCAAGAGGAAGAGTAATAAATGTGTATTTAGTTGTAAGAGCTGAGAACGAACTGCTAATTAGACATGAAGGTGGAGAAGACGTAACATTAGCTACAATAGGAAAAGAGAAATATCCAATTATACTTTATGATAAGTTACAATCAGCGTGGAGGAGGAAAGAACTTGAGTTATTACGCCATGACTATGATCATCATAAGGCTGAAATAAACAAAGTAAGAGGAAAAGACGATGAATGGTCTTGTACATTAAGACCAACGGCAGCTGTTAAGAAAGAAGAAGAAAGAATGGGTGGACAGTGTGGAGAATGCCCAGATTGTATGACATTTGGCTATGCTGTAAGGGAAGGAGGAAAATATAATGTAAAAAGCAGAATTGAGGGTGACTTGTTAATTGCTACATTACCTGAGTCAAGAAGCGTTGTAGTTAGAACTTTCAACGCTGTAGATGATATAACTAAAACTACATTAATTGAAGGAGAAGAGGGTGGTAGAACTGGAGCATTATTTAGACTATCCTTAGTAAAGGAAGGAACAATATTTGTAGGAAAAGTTGTTATGAAAGATGTTGGTGTGAATGATTTTCTACTAAAACTAGCATCATTAATTGCTGTTACAAAAATCGGTGGAAAGGTTACGCATTTAGGGAATATTAAAATACACATACCAGCAATAATGTTTACAACGTTTGAAATATCCTCAAGTTATGATATGTTCACAAAAGTGAAAGGAAAAGAAAACGTTGATGAAGTAATAAGCGAAATTAATTCTTACCTTGATAAGATAAAGAAAGGAGTATTAGTAACTAATAGTAACTTTGCTGACAAAATTAGGGATGCATTATTTGATCAAAATGGGGAAGTAAAGCACAACGTAGTTGAAAATGCTTGGAAAGAAGGATTAAACTTCAAGAAATCAATAGAGGAATTCATACATTAAATGAGTGAGAGAAATGATATACAAGGTAAAGTTAACCATTGAAGGTGTTTTAATTTTTTCATCAGAAGTTAGGCCTATGGTAGCTGGAGGTACAGCTATGGGATCTTACATTACCCCTTTACCTTACATTCACAATTACCCCTTAATTTATGGAATTCTTGGAAAATCTGCTGAAGCTTACTTTATTTTTCCCTCACTTCATCAAGCTGATTACCTTGATAGAAAAGGTAAGTTACCGTTAAAATATACTTCTGTAAGTGAGGTATTAGAAAAAGCAAAGCAAGGAAAAGGATTTTACATTTACCCAGCATTCCCAACTAAGATTGTAACATCATCTTTCTTACTATCAGCCGAATCCTGGAGCTATGGTCTCTTAACGAGAATGCCAACAAAGAATGTATTCCCTAGAATTACAAGTTATACTGCATTTATGCCAGAAAGCGAATTTATTACTTATATGGTTAGTGAAAAAGGTTTTGAAATTCCAGAGTGGATAAGAATTGGAAAGAAAAGATGGGGAATTATGAAAGTTAAAGCTGAGCCAGTAAAGGTTACTGGATGGGAGAAAAAAGAAGAATGCGTAACTTCAATACCAGTAAATGTTAAAGATGCACAGCAATTTGGTTACACTGTGGAAAACTTCTCTAAAATACTTGAAACTTCCTCTATGGAGGAGGGTATAATTGGTTGGGCTACACTGAAGGAATGTTACAATGTTAAAGGAAAAGTTGCTGGAGAAACTGTAAACCTTGAATTGCCAATACCAAATGAAAACTTTATTGAATAACTGGATTAGCTATGGTTAAACTTGCATGTACACAACAAGGTAAGTAGTCGTGACAACCATAACTCAAGAATATCACATTAATCCAATTTATTTACCTCTTGGAGATATGGAAATTAACGGGATAAGGTTAAGAAAATTCCAAGAAGAATTGTACTTAGCATTGGAAAAAAACAACAAGATATGCTTACAAGCTCCAACTGGCTCTGGAAAAACTTTCTCAATCTTTGCTTTATTTTTACACGCAATGGAGTTAAGAAGGCCAGTTGTTGGAATTTATCCTTCTAGAGAATTAGTTAAGGATCAAGCAAAGTCCATAATTTCAACTTTGAAAAGGATGGGATTAAACGTTAAAGAAGAAAAAGAAAACGCTTATACGATTTTTAACGGAAAAATTATAGCTAAATCTAATGGACAAGTAATTAGGGAAGAGGAAGGTGATATTTACGTTGTAATACTTACAAGCGAAAGTAAAAATGACGCATATGAAATTCTATCGAATTACAATCCAACACAATATTTAATAATGTTAACAGTACCAGAATATCCTTACATGTACATTTCTCATCTAGGAAAAATGCCCAGCATGAGCACGGTAATTGAAGCAGTTATAAAAGGGGTAAAACCGGAGATTCCAAAAGATGTGGTAAGGGATTTATTTACTCAATTTGCAAAGTTCTTTAACGGATACTTTTTCATAGACGAATATCACTTATACACTGGGCTAAGCAGATCTTCCCTCAAACTCTTAATTAAAATGATTGATGATTATAATGCAAATAATCTTCCGGCAAAGTATGTCTTCTCATCAGCCACTCCAGTAAATCTTCCTTGTGAAAAGACAATTACTGCAACTACAAGCAATGAGGGAGACTTAATTAGAAAAGAGACAAAACTTGTTTTCCACTTTACAACTACAAACCCACAAGAGGAGATTGTTAATAACGTTGAAAGTTTGATAGACAGTGATAGAAAGACATCAATAATTGTTGATAGAGTTTATTACATAGCAGAAATATGTGAGAAAATTGAGGCCTCAGTAGTTTGGGGACTTGATAAAACTTATGGTAAGTGTAAGAAAAGTGAAGACATAAGAAAGGAAAAAGTGTTAGTTGGAAATCACGCAATCTCTTTTGGTGTAGATATACCAGACCTTGATTATGGAATTATTCACGCACATGATGCTGAAACAGCAATACAAAGGATTGGAAGATTTGGAAGACATGGAAATGGAATAGCTGAAATCCACATTTATCTTAAGGCTGGAAACATTGGAAAATTGTTAAAAGAGAATGAACTAGACTTAGAGAAGTATCTTAATTTGATAAACAACCTTTATAAGAAAAGAATTGATGATGGACTTGATAGCATAGAGTTTGCTAATGTTAGAGAAGAAGTAATGATTAAATCTTACGAAACGTTAAAGAAGATTGCAAACAGTGAAAATGTGACATTAGGAAAAATGAATGTTAATTTGCCTCAACTTATTCAAGCTGAAGATTACTTCAAACTCTTTGCCTTTAGACCAGGGGGAATAGAAGGAAAATGGTGTAATGGTGGAAAAGATGATTTCTTCACAATGATAAGGAACTTTGAGTATGATTATGAGAAGCACTGCTTTAAAGATACTCCATTAAAACAAAACCCAGAGGTAATACTTGCTTCTGGAACGTTAAAGAAATATCTTGGAAAAATAGTTAGGGCTTCTGAATTTTTCCATCACACTGAGGCTAAAATTGTAATAAATAAAAATGTGAAAATAGAAATGAGTGAAATGAAAGAGCTTAGTGATGCCTTTGTAATTCCATTAAACAGTGGGAGGTGGAGTAAATTTAACACGGAGATGGCTAGACTTGTAGCAACTTATGCTTCAGCCTTAGTAGCATGTGAGGGAGATAACAAATTTACATGTGATAAGGCTGATGCTTTACTACTATTCATTTAAACAAATCTTTACTTCTTATCTACAAAGATAATAAACCTTGAATTTAGGTCGTATAATTGAAATCATTCCATTGTATTTTCATTGGAAAAAGGCTATACTACCAATTTAGAACACATTAATTTAGTAATCTCGTCACTAAAGAATTGACACTAACACAAAAAGTATTTCTTAATTTCGTTACAGATAGGAGGAGTATTGTTATAAACATGATAAAAAAAGGTTAATACTCTCTAATCTAGGAAATATTGTAAATACGAATAGTGAGACAGAACACGGAGAAATAGAAAATTCGATTTTTTTCCCTCTATTTCACACGTAGTAACTGTTAGTTTTTCTTTACTTTATCTCTTTCTACAAATTCTACTTTTATCTCTCCAAAACCTACTCCTCTACTTTTGCCTATACCTAAATATGATGATACATATAAGTATTTTGCAACTGCTTTCTTCAACTTCTCATCTAATATATCAAACTCAATCCAGCCTATAGACCCTCTGGTTTTTCTTAATCTATCTTTATTATCCTTTCCCACCAAAACAGTTATTGGCTTTAAATTATATCCTACAACTCTTGAAAGAGCATTAGTTAATACTCCTAACTTAAATGCCTTTGATTCATTCTCTATGGAATTACTTTTACCTAGTAAAGAATAATATGTTCTATAAGCATAGGAAGCTAATAATCCTACAGACGGTAGAACACTATAGCCAACGTTAATTTTGTATTTTTCCCTTAAGGAAGGAGGTAACAAAACTTTTGATGAGAGTAAAGTTGGAGTCAACATAGTTACCCTTATGTTTTTATTAATGTTCCTTTCAACTATTTCAGTAATTTTACTTATATCAATCATCTCTACCTTATCTAAAAAGACCCAAAAGTCTCCATATGGAGTCTTATATTCCCCTTCCTTTATCTCTTCATGAAATTTCTCGTAGAACTTAAATGAAACAGAAGTTAAAAGAGGAGTTTTAGATTTTAAAATTAAAGATTTATCATCGTTACTATTGAATATCTTTCTAGAACTAAGCTCTAAAAAAGAAATAAACAATGGCTTATTTTTATCACGTGAGTTAACTAAAGAGGCTAATGATGGAAAAATAAAGTTAGAAAGAATAAGATACTTCATTATCTTTGATGAAGGAACTGGAGAGATTGTATCATGAGTTGGTATTATCTTGAACGTAGCTTTAACTAAAAGCATTACATAATAATATCGTAATAGGGATAATAAGCATTGTTCAAACTAATTGCTCTAAATTACTAAAGAAAGTTTAGCTTCAGATCTATTAAAAAGGAGAATTAGTCATCCTCATCCCTATTGACAAATCAGTGATTATTGGTTCTGGTAAATGATCTGGGAGAAAGTTGAAAAAATCAGACAAAGTAATTTCATAAATAGTAGGCTCTGGATAATGTAACTTTAAAGCTTCCACCCTTAAGTTATCTAATGCATCTCTAGTTCCTCCAGCAATTGGCGAAGGAACAACAATAATTAGCTTATCTTCTTTTTGTGCAGAAGTTTGATTAAGTAAACGTAAAAAGTAAGTTTCGTTAAAACCCAGAGTAACGAAATAAGATTTCATAGCTATATATCGGTATTATTTATTTTTTCGTCTAATTAAAGAAGTACAATCTTAATCTTCTTCCTGGATTTGTCATTGTTTCCCTTTCTCCTTGTTAGGTGGGGAGGTAGGGTGTTAACCTAAATTAATTACCTCTATAGAGAAAGCGTAAATTTCCCGACTTTTCCCGAAAAAAGAACTATTTTGTTTAAAAAAGAAAAGGAAAGGAAATAGTAAACAACAAGACTTAAATACAAGAAAAGAGAAAATTAGAATAGATATGAGGTATAAAAACCTTCAGTTAATCCATTGTGGAATTGAAAGCTAAAGTTGAAATTATAGGTTGTACTCATTCAGACCACCTCACTTGCTAATCCATTGTGGAATTGAAAGATATACCCAATTTTACTCCATGGATATGGAGTGTTAACGTTTGCTAATCCACTATGGAATTGAAAGCATATTAACATCCTTTATATCTCCGTATGTTCTAGAAAAATTATAAAATCTATAGCCGAGTATCATCTTGTTAAACAGAGACTACGAAAATTCAATATATTTTAAAGCTATATCAATCTCTTTTTTATTAACCAGACTTAGATTACTCTTCTGCCTTCATAAATAATATACATTAGCAAATCTCTTTCATTATAACCTCAAACTTAAAAGAATTTTTAAAATACTAACCATGATAATAACAGATGTTTTCTCAGCCTCTGTTATAAATGAGGTTAAAAATTTATTAACTATATAGACAATTCTTAAACTATGGATGAAGTTGCTACATTTACGCTGAGGATTTACTTTCCAGTTTATGGTGGTTTTGATGGTACCCCTATTAACTTAGACTTAGGAGTTGCTGAACCACCTCGGCCTACAGAGTTTAAGTATTTATGGAGATGGTGGTATAGAGTAATGTTAAAAGATTCTGCTAATAATGCAGATTACACTCAGCTAAATAAGGAAGTTGGAGAAATTTTAGGCAATGAAGGAAAAGCATCTAACTACGTTATAAGAGTTGAGGAATTCGAAGTACCGAATAACGTGAACTCTCTGATGCAAGAAGTTAACAACGTTGTCAATTTCTTTGTTAAGTTTTCTGAAGAACTTTACCAACCTGCTAAAAGACTCAGAATTAGATCAAGACGTGGGAGTATAAATCTGATTTCATTCCTAGAGGGTGACTATCGTAGGATCATCTCACATAGGAGAATTATAAACCGGATAAATGAATTTATGAGGAGAGAAGATGTTAAACCTCTTTGGGAGAGTGTTGAAAATCTTTCCCGTAAAATTAAATTAGCAGAAAATACGAGATTGCGTCTAATTCTCCTTACCAGAGAGGACGAAGCAGACGAGATAATTACAATTAATAATGGCAAACTTTGTTTCCCTCTTCTTAATGAAGAGAATAGAGAAGCCTTTAGGAGATACGTAAAAAGGTTACTTTCTCAGTTATTTTATATTGACGAGAATAATAACAATATAAGGATTAAGCTAAAGGTTTACGCTAGAAACAAGTGCGAAGAAAAGGACTTAATTCCTTTAATAGTTGGCATGGTATTTGACGGAATAGGGGCTAACTCGTCAAGGGGATTTGGAAGCATAGTAATTGAGGAGATTGAAAGTAATTGTATTAGCCAAGAGTTAATAGATATTGTTGAGACCATATTTACAGCTACTTCAAAAGCAAACTTAGAAAAGGGAATAAACGTCTTGCTATCGTGTATTTCCAAAAAATATTCACAATACTTTGCATTACCAGATATGCAAACTGTTGAACCAACTAAAGTCCCTTCTTTTCAAAGCTTTGGTTATGAAGCTATTCAATGCAGAGGAAGAGGTATAAATTGCCTTGAAAAGATTTGGAAAGCTGTTTTAAAATCTGAATGGAAGAAACTTATACGGTACTCAGACACGAATTGTTATGACAATAAGGAAAAAATTAGATGTTGGGGAGGAAATCTTCATACTGAAGTTTTAGGTTTACCTAGATCCCAAAGAAATCTAGGTTATTTACCGAATTATCGTAGAAGATCTTACATAGGATTTAAACTCATTGGCAATATAGTTCTTATCCATTGGTTTTACTCATTAGACTTTCCGTTAGATCTTCAATGGCTTGGCGAATATGATAAAAGACTAGTTAAAAATCTAGCTATGTTGGAGCCTGGACAAGTTTCATACTGTCACCACATTTGTGAAGAAAGAATGTCAATGAACGAGGCCGAATATATTAAAAATGGAGTAAATAATGCATTAGAAGAATTTTACAAAGTTAGTGGATAATTGGATAAAAGTTTTTCACATTATAAGATAGTTTGGCAACATATACGCTGAAATCCCACAATGATCTATAGTTTCTTAAAAATTATTTATCTTTATTTTCAAATTATAGACAATAGGAATAAACTCGAACTTTTTAGCTTTATGCAAAAACGATTATTCAGTTACTTAACTTATGAAAACTGTTAAATCAAAATTTGATGATTGGAAATAGTTGAATATTCATTAAAAGAAGACAGCTAGAGCGATTATATAATAAGAGAAATCTTTATAACCTTATAAAGATAGTATTAATCTATGGCAGAAAACAATCCACAAAACACGCACATATTCATACCAATAGCAAATTTTAATTATACTTTTAATGCTACTACTCTTGAACTTAAAATTGAAGATAACAATTATAAACTTGAAATAAAATTAGAGAATGAAAACGAGAATGAAAAATTATCAGATAAAGCTATTACAAAAATTTATTCAGATAATGAAGGAGGTAGAAAAAAGGTAGTTATAAAAAATATACTTGTTTTGGTGGGATATGCAATAAATGATAATACCTTGGTATTTACTGCAGACCCATGTGACTTTGTGAAAGGAATTATAATATATGCGAAACCTACTACTTACCATAACTCCTTAACGCGAGTGACACTTAACCTTAATAATGTAGATACTATCAAAAAGAAATTATACTTGCTTAATCTAGATTTACACAATATAAATATAAATGATAATAATTTGAACATCTTCGCTAGGTTTAACACTAAATTAAAACCTTACTCTAAGGTGGAGAAAGCGAATATTAATCGTGATAATGCTTTAGTGAATTTTATTAAGAATTATTACGGAATTACTAATGATGTCAGTAACGATGTAATAGCAGAAGCAATCAAAGATAACTTCAAGTATACTGTTTTACAAGATCAACAAACGTAAACGTGATCTGAATGAACAAGATATATAATAGAGTTTATCCATTTTTTATTAAGGCTGTAACTAATCTTCATGTAGGTTCAGGTGGCAATATAGAAAGTGAGGTAGATCTTCCCTTTCAAAAAGATGAAATAGGTTTCCCCACAATTTATGCCTCAAGTCTGAAAGGTGCTATGAAATCTTATTTTTTAAAAGAATTTGAGGATGACAAACTTTTGATCTACAAAGTATTTGGTGATGACGAAAGTGGAGATGAAGCATCAAAGATTTCAATTTTAGATGCCCTTCTATTAGGAATTCCAGCAAGAGGAATATCTCTCGACTCTACCCCTTCTCCTAATATCTGGTATTATGTTACCTCTTATTCCACAATGAAAAAGATAAAGAGCTACCTTGATTTAATTGGAAGTATTTGTAGTGATGTGGATCTCAATTTTGATGTGAATGAAAATACTTGTTATGGTAATAATTGTCCAACACATCTTCTCCTTAATGAGATTGAGGTTGATAATCTTAGAGCGGAACAGCCAAATTCTTTTTTCTATCAAATCTTATCTGATAATCAAATTACTCCATTAATTGTGTTAGATGATTTGACTGCAATGAATGTTATCTCGCGATCTTTATTGAGGGTTAGAAGAATAAAGATTAACAGAGAGACTAAAACTGTAGTTACTGGAGGTCTATGGTCTGAGGAGTATGTTCCAATAAATACTGTACTCTTTTCAGCAATACTTTTGAAAAATGATAAGGTAGCTTGTGATTTTTCAAATAAATACCTTACTAAGGCTGATTATTTAATTGTTGGTGGAAAAGAAACAATAGGGAAAGGGGTGGTGAAATTAATATGGCTCTCGACCCAAATATGTTAGCTATTGAATATGTGGAAATAGTAAATGAGTGTATTAAGGATAACGATGTAAAAGAGAGGTTTAGGAGTAGGGCTAGAAATTTATTAGAAGAGATTTTCTCATCTGGGTTTTTAACAGTATTTCTGTATATAATTTCAAAGAGTGACTTTAGTTATGATGAAGAGAATGAGATCTTCTCAAATACTCTTGATTTCCGTGATATTCTAAGTGAGATTAATTCTAAAGTTAATAGTAATAGTATAGGTAAGGAAAAAGCTTCATATATGATTTATTTACTTGGCATTATCTATTTCCTTGTTAAGAATAACTTAGTTGATGAAAAGAGCGTTTTGCTTTTCTTCAGACCACATCCTGCTAATGGTTGTAGGAACATGCAGTTATTAGATATAATTGCACAAAATGAGGAAAAAATATTTTTCATGATGAAAAAATACTTATTAAGCATAAAGATGTTAGCTAGTGGATTATTTGGTGGTGACTGAATTGGACGTTATTCAAGTTGTTGATTACGTTTTGGGTAATTTGAAAAAAGATGAAAATGTAGTCATGAACTTATACTCATTTGCAACACTTTCCAGTATTACTTATAATTGTATTAGCTCTGGTTGTCTAAGAAGTGATCTTTCAGCAAATGAGATTAGGAAATTGACTCTTACTCGTATAGCTAAACTTTCTACTCTTTCAGAGCAAAAGAGGAAGGAAATTGAAAATATGTTTAGAGAGATTAAAGGAGCGTTAAAGAAGAGTGGTTATAAGGTTGCTGAAATAGAAATTACCACGAAAAGTAGAACTATAGCAGGGGTTTCATCTTCGTTCCTTTATGAGTTAACTGAGGTTGGAATTTACTTTGACTGGGTTTTGAACTTACCTTTTATTCCCGGGTCAGAAATTAAGGGAGTCGTTAGAGCTGGGATTAATGATCCAGAATTAGAGGAAATGATATTTGGTGGGGAAGAGAAAGGGATAAGTAAGGTAGGTTTTACTGATGCTTATCCAATTGATCCAGTAGGTAGTTATACACTAATTCCAGATGTAATGACTCCACATTATCAAGGAGCAAAAAATGAATTAGAGGTTAAACCTAGGCCAATATTCTTTTTAACAGTACCACCTAATGTGACTTTTAAGTTTTTAATGTATCATAGAGAAGATGACTTGGGGTCAATGGTTTGTAGGAGAATTCCCTTAATAATTGCCTCTGGTTTAGGAGCTAAGACTTCTGTTGGATATTCATATTTTAAATTAAAGGAGATGGTGTATAATGCCTAATAATAACGATCCACATGAATTTGTCCTTCGTAAAATCTTAGCTTTATTCCATGATCCACCAAATAAGGCTGAAATCTTAAGCTATAACTTCAGTTTAAAAGACTTGAACTATAACTCCAGAGTAAAAGGCGATTATATAAGCCATGAAGAAGTAGCTGAATTTATTTTTAATAGATTTCTTTCTGATCTATCTATTAATTTTGGTTCCTATGGAGTTAAATACGCTGATTGGCTATCATCGTCCATTGATAGATACATGTTTGGAGCAATCGCTCATGAGTCCAGCTATACAGTTAAGGAAGTTAAGCTACGTAATATCATATATCCTAAATTTATCGTAGAACTAAAGAAAGGAGATAAGAAAAAAGATATAATGGATGAGGCATGCACTTTTATTTATGAACTAAAGCAGCCTTTTTTATCATTATTATTTAAGTATATTATAAACAAAGATTACGAAAACCTTATGCTATTTTATCAAGTCTTATATTTAATTTATGAATTATTATGGATTGATCTTAATTATTCAACTGGACCATCTGATACTAGAGTGCCTACTCATCAAATATTTGATCATCTATACTCGTCTGCTTCCATGATTAATTGGTTACCTAAAAGTAAACCAAGAAGTAAACGAAGATTGTTTATGATGGGATTAGACATTGTTGGAGTAGCAGATTTTATAGGAAAGGGTAGAAAAGTTAGGGACTTATGGGTATCTAGTTATTTAGTCTCTGCCTTAATTTGGTATATTCTACTTCACTTTATTAATACTTATGGTCCCGATACAGTAATATTCCCTTCACTAAGATTTAACCAATTTTATGCTTTTTATGTCTATGAAAAGCTTAGAAAGACATATTCAACAGATGAGGGAATGAAAAATGTAATAAACAGGGTGAAGGATTTAATAACAAAGTACGTGTTTAACAACGATGATCTCTTTCTTGAAGATAAATTAGGTATTCCTCCTTATCCCATAGTACCTGGTAGAGCTACATTAGTTTTGCCTAGTTTCGAGATAGAGAATGAGAGAATTATAAGAATAAGGAAGAGGAAAAAGTTTGAAAATGAAGTTAACGCTCGATTCAATGAAGGATGGAAAAAGTTAGTCGATACGATAGAAAAATTGGCTGAATGTAAATTAGATGAACCTTTTTGGAATATAGTCTGTAATGTCATCAAAAATCACAAGGATATGCTTACAACTCCTCCCCTAAGATTAAGAGTTAAGATTGTAGAAAAAAAGACTAATAGCAAAAATGTGATAAAGTGGTGGAATTATTATGACGAAATGTATCGTGAGCTGGTAAACGAATTTAAAAAATCTAAACTAGTCAAAGTGACTCCAGAGTCACAATTAAGGTTAAATTCTTCTAATTACGAAACATGCACATCTTGTGGTGTTTTACCAGCTGTTATTAGTGTACCGCGTTCTGATCAAGAGAAAAGCAACTTCATGCATGAATGGGGATTAACTGAAAATAAAAATAAATTGGAAAACTTAGAAAAAATTATTTCACCAGGCGAAAGATTATGTCCCGTATGTTTGGTGAAAAGAGCAATAGGTGTTGAACCAAGAGTACTAAGAACACTGTTACTTGATGAAGATCCAGAAGAAGTTGTCGAATTCATTAAAGAGCACAACATATCAGTCTTTATTCCTTCAACTAGTCATATTGCATCAGTTGATTTATATGAGAAACACTGCGTTAAAGATAAGAATCTAGATGAATCTGAAAGAGTAAAAAGAATATCAATGTGGAGGAAATTCAATGAATATAAAGGTTGTGCCTATCTTGATCAAGACCCAGAAGAGTTATGGTTCAGTGAGGAGAGAAGAGAGGAATTTGCCAGGCTAGGGCTTACTCCAAAATCACCTTATTATGCACTTGTTAGGGCAGATAGTGATTATTTAGGAGATCTTCTAGAGGGAAAACTCACACCTTACTTAGCCGGGATTATTGACTCTGATTATTATGGAGGAAATATGGATAATAAAGAAGTCATAGACTTTTTAAAGGATTATTATGTGAGTCAAGTTTCTGCTGACAATGAGAGATTAGTAGAAGCTGCAATATTTTTAGTGGAAAAAGTAGGAAAATGCGATTTAGAATATTTAGCTAGAAACTTACGCTTCCGCTCAAAAAGAAACCTAATAGGTAAATCCAGATCATTTAAGATTAAAGACTCAATAGAAGCTATCAAGTATTTCAAAGAATCATTAGAAAAACAAAGAATTATACTTACTCCAGCTTTTCATATATCTATCTCATCCGCATTAAATAGGGCTTTGCTTTATGAAATAAAGTTAGTGAATGAGCTCGGTGGTTTTGTAATTTATGCTGGTGGTGATGATCTTTTAGCGATGTTTCCAGCTGATAAAGTGATAGATTTTCTTAAAGACAGTAGGTTAGCATTTGCTGGACGTAAGAAAGACATTGATTCAGAGAATGATAGTGGAATACATGTTGCTGGAAACGGATTTTACAAAATTAAAGAAGCTTACTATCCAGCTATGGCTGTTGTTGGTAGAACTTACTCAGTTGTCTTCTCTCGCTATGATGATCCTTTACAATATGTCATTCAACTCTCTTATGATTTAGTAGAAAAATTGAAAGAGAGAGTTTACATAAATTATAATAACGAGAAAAGGTTGAAGGACCTAACATTCTTTTACTTTAACGGTGATTTAGCTGTTATTCCTAACTCTTTCCAAAGACCAATTGAAGAAGTTGGTGAGATTATAGATGTTCTTGAGAAATTGAAGAAACTACTTGACGAGGGAGAGCTAAGCACTAGGTTCTTATACGATTATATTGAGAGAAGAGAGTTGCTTCATTCTTTATATTCCCATGGTAACGAAGAGAGTATAAGAAAGTATTTATCTTATCTCTTCTCAAGACATTCAAACGCTAAGAATCCTCTCGATACAGTAAATCTTAATTATCTCATTTCAAATGTTGTATGGGACGATGGAAGAACAAGTTATGTTATTGATGAGTTAATAAAGGCCTTAATTATATTAAAGAGGTGGTAAATTTGGTTTTTGTTTTACTCATTGATCCAGTAGAGGCTTTAATGTTAAGGGGTAAAGGTGAGTTTTCCCCAACTGTCATTGGAACAAGGAATTATGCTATTTCCTTACTTATTCCAAGACCATCTACTGTTGCAGGGATGTTAGGGACATTTTTCTATGATGAGTCAAATCAGAGAAATAATTGGTTAGATATTCTGATAGATCTCTTTCAAGGAAAGATAGACAAGATTTACGGATTAATACCAGTTATTAAAGAGGAAAACAAATATCAACTCCTTTACCCACTAAGGTATGATGAAGATATTGCCCTATTTAAATCTAAGAAGGAGATATGCGATTTAATCGACGTAATAAAGAAAGGAGAACACGATAAATGGGAAGCAAAGCTTTTCTCAGCAATAAAGGCGAATAACATTATAAAATATATAAGTATATCAGAGAGGCTTGGAATTGCTTTGGATAGAGAGAAAAAAGTGACTAAAGAGCATTACATTTACTTAGCTAGATATGTTTTTCCAAAGTATAAGATTGGGGTTATTATAAAGAATTGGATAGATGAGGAAAAGTTAGTAGCCCAACTTGGTGGAGAAGGTAGAGTGGTTAGTATTCTTAAAGACGATAGTTTGAAAATATCAGTAGCTGAAGAGGGGGAAAATGTAAACCTCATTGATTGTGTAAACAAAGAAGCAAGTTATTATTCAGTCCTAACTCCTTTAGTAATAAATGAGGATTGTGTGGAAGAATCAAAGGATCATATGGTTATAGGGAAGATTGATAAGATAACTATGGGCTTTGATATCCGTTTTAAGAGAAGAAAAGAGTTAGTTACGGCAATTCTTGAGGGAAGTGTGATAGAAAAGGAATTGCTGGACAGATGTGAAGTAAACGGAAGATACAGTGTAATTGGATATAACGCTGTTACATGCTTGTGCTTGTGAGAATTGAAGGGATACAGTCATTCACTAGAGTGTCAATACAGAATTTGACTTTGTAACACTCATAAGCATCCTTAGTGTAAAACCAATGAATTAAAACATTACTATCATCGATTATCTTGAATGATATGAGCGATTTTCTCCTTTTTTTGTTTCTACCTCTTGGTAATCCTAATACTTTATTGCACAGATTTAAATCTTTACATTTCTCGTAATTATCCCAATTATTTACAACAACTGCTTTCCAAATCTTTCCTAAACAATTTCCATTACACTGAACAAGTTTAAAACCAAATTTGCAGATTGAGGGAACTGAACATTTATCGGTAGTATCGTAACAAGGGAAACCATAGTTTGTCCTACTTTCTACCAAATTCTTAATATTTTCTTCACGAGAATTACAATTGGGAGAAAAGATACACTTTATCTTCTCTTTTACTTCATTGTCCACATAATCAGATATTATTTCCTTTATTCGTACACTCCCAAAACCTCTTGTACTGCCAGCACCAAGATTATCAAAGACAAGACCTAAAAGTAATGGGTACAAGTCTCTTTTTATTTGCTCACTATCAACATGCTTCCTAGTATATATTTCAAGGCGAAAAGTAAGCTTTTCGTCAAAAAAGATTAAATCGTTTACAAGCCTTTTCAAATAGTTCTTTAGTTTTTCTTTATTATCTAATTTGCCTTGATCCTCATATATCCTATCACTTTCCCCCTCATTTCTCTTTGGAAACAATGCTAAAAACATCCTAGTCTTTTTAGCCTTGGTGATTTTATCTATCAAAGTTTTTATTTTTGTCTTATAATTTTCACTAACATTGCCTAAAACAAGTTTAGTGAAATCATTTATTTCTAACAAGTCGCTAAGCCTTTTCTTCTTTACTCCCTGATAGGAGTTTGCGGTATTGATTATTGCATTAACAAGATTATCAATGCATTCAGAATTACACAGTTCCCCTATATTTTCTGCGAAATCACTAGTCCTCACTATGTATAATGAGGCAGTGTCATTACTGCCTAAACTTTTCCCAACTTCCTCATCAAGTTTTATGTAATCTTTTTTACAATCACTTAGTAAAACTCTGTACCACCATCTCCATAATGCTTTTATTTCTGTTGGTCTTGGCTTTTCAATTATTCCTAAATCTACATTATAAGGACTACCACTAAAACCACCCATGTGAGGAGAGTAAACCTCTAATTGAAATTCTGCAACTTTATCCATTAAATAATCTTATGAATGTTTACTCTTATATTAATTTATGGTTATACCTCTCTCGTCATACTTTGAAGTTTTAGGAGTTGTCGTTGTAATACCAATATTATTCTGGCTGAATATTAGATATATCGAAAAAGATTCTATCAAGATATTTTTCCTCCTAATCACCCTTCTTTATCTTTTCTTTTTATTCTTCCTTTTCATATACTTTCTTGCATACGTATTATTATTTGAGGTTAAAAATGTAGAATACAGAATACCTTTCCTAATTTTATTTGCCTTAACTCCAATGTTGCTAGCACTTTTTGGAGATAAACTAAGGAAAATGATGAAAAGAGTTAAAACAGTGAAAATAGAGGGAGGAAAAATATCCTTTGAATTACCTTATGTTTTGTATAGTAAACTTTCGAAGAAAGAGATTGAAATGTTAAAATATCGTTATAGTTTATCTTCAAAGTTCTTATTAATTATATTGATCGTAGCTAAAGCAGTTTGGTATTATAATCTTTTCCTTTTCATCTCTATGCTTATAGCTGATTATGAGACTAGATTTAGGATAATTTCTATCGGTCTTTTTATCTTCCTTTACTTAATAGCAGTTTTTGCTAATGAAATTGTTTTATCAACTTTATGGTGGATAGAGTTGAATAGGGATTACTTAATGTTATTAAAATTTGGTTATAAAGCCTCAAAGAGGCTTATCTTAAAAATACATAATAAGATGTATTTTGAAAAGGAAGGAGACAAAATTACTCTCAAGGAAGTATTATGGGAATTTAAGAGAGCCTTAGTTTTGCCTACAGGCATAACAGTATTCGTTACATATTTATTTCCAGATGATCAACCTCCATTTGAATTAAGAGGTAAAGTAATTAGAAAGAGAAATAAGAAAATGGCTGTTGTTAATCTAAACTTTAAGTTTAATTAAGTTGTAAAAATTATGGCATGATATTTATTTTGAGAAATTTGTCTCTTAATATTTGAAAAAAGAAGAGTAATAGTAAGTGAGACTTTTTTGTGTCTTACATGAAATGTTAGGGTGAATTTTATTACATGAGACGAGATAGTGATATTCCCATGAAATTATAAGTTACTAGCTGATTGCATAACTGATTTTCAATTAACTCTGTAAATTCCTCAAACCTGCATTTATATGGAGAAAAATCGTTAAACGCATTTGTGAGATAGGCAATCTCATAATAAACTTATTTTCTCTGTAAAAAAGAGGTATATGATTATATATTAAAAATAATAAGGATTATAAGATCGCTTTTTCCTCTTTAGCTATTTCATAAATTAATAAAACAACTTGTACGTTTAATTAAAGAAAAATATAGATAATTTTCTCCCGGGTTTTATCATTGTTTCCCTTTCTCCTTGTTAGGTTGGGAGGTAGGATGTTAACCTAAATTAATTACCTCTATAGAGAATTCGTTATTTTCCCGGCTTTTCCCGGGAAAAAGAATTAATCTCTCAGTAAAATAGAAAGAGAAAAGAGAATAGTAAACAACAAGACTTAAATACAAGAAAAGAGAAAATTAGAATAGATATGAGGTATAAAAA
Source organism: Sulfurisphaera javensis (assembly GCF_041154675.1). Lineage (NCBI taxonomy): Archaea > Thermoproteati > Thermoproteota > Thermoprotei > Sulfolobales > Sulfolobaceae > Sulfurisphaera > Sulfurisphaera javensis. The sequence goes on along the minus strand of NZ_AP031322.1, from coordinate 2,386,206 downwards.
CCTTCAGCTAATCCACTATGGAATTGAAAGTATAAACAGAAAGATAATCAAGCAAATTGATGAAGATAAATTGCTAATCCACTATGGAATTGAAAGCGGAGTATATGACATTCTCAAAGAGAAGTTTCAACTACCATGCTAATCCACTATGGAATTGAAAGTGTTCAGACATACTTAGCAACGATGCTAGCTCTTTTAGTTTGTGCTAATCCACTATGGAATTGAAAGTAATCTTTAATTGGGTTTCTTATGACGGACGTCACAAAGCGGCTAATCCACTATGGAATTGAAAGAGTCTTAATATCGGCTTATAGTTTGCAAATTCCTGGTACGTGCTAATCCACTATGGAATTGAAAGCTCCCCGCCCTGGCGAGGTTTTCCGAACCTTTATAAAGGGGCTAATCCACTATGGAATTGAAAGCTTTATGATAATAGTATAAGACTGTTCTTCTTCCTTCTTCTGCTAATCCACTATGGAATTGAAAGCAAATGTCCTTCCTCATGCCTAATTATTGCGTCCTCTACGCTGCTAATCCACTATGGAATTGAAAGCCTGGGCATGATAAGCTTCCAGTGCTGTAATTGCTAACTGCTAATCCACTATGGAATTGAAAGTTCTCACATTTTGTCGAGAAGGATCTCTTAAAGCTAAGAGCTAATCCACTATGGAATTGAAAGAAAATAATGTATATGCATCGAAACTTCTCTTTATGAAGACAGGCTAATCCACTATGGAATTGAAAGGGTTTTTTCAGTGTAAGAGCTAGCTCTTGCGACAACAAAAGAGCTAATCCACTATGGAATTGAAAGATAATATTAAAGGCGTTGCCAGAGCTAGCGAACAGGAAAATTATGCTAATCCACTATGGAATTGAAAGGCCTTAGCGTCAATGGTCGCTGGACTTAAGGCATACTATATGCTAATCCACTATGGAATTGAAAGCTGCTAACCTCATTGAATAACACATTATCAATCATCAATTGCTAATCCACTATGGAATTGAAAGTGTTTTATTTTATAAATTCTGAAAATAACTTAATATTCCGCTAATCCACTATGGAATTGAAAGTCTTTGTTTAAAGCAAGCCCGTTTACAGGCGTTATATGAGGCTAATCCACTATGGAATTGAAAGAGTGTACGGTAAAGTTGTTACTGCTCCAAGAACCTATTGCGCTAATTCACTATGGAATTGAAAGTGAGTATACGCAGTTCCAGAGCATGAACCTGAACAAGAGGCCAATCCACTATGGAATTGAAAGAACTAATGATGTGTAGTAACATTAGTTCTGAAGTGAAATTTAACAATACAATTTTATGCGACTTGTGTAGGATAATTTTCTTTTATACATAAACTTTTTAGTTAATAATGAAACAAAAAATTGTGGTTTTAGAAATAGACTTAGAGCTGTTGTCCTTAATATTCTTAGGATCCATTTCATGAGAGTGTTTAATTACACTCATGAAAATCAACATGTAATATGCTAAAAATTCAAAACGTTAAAAACAGTTTCTTACGTGCATTCAAATTTAAAACCCTAATAAAAAACTTGTGTTAGGGTTACAACATGAATGTAATACCTTGCAAAGTTAATGCTTACGATACCCCAATTCAATATAAAAACATTAAGCCCAAAAACACCATATCACAATTTAGGAGTACAAATTAACAAACTAAACTTACCAACCATAACAAGTTAAGAATAAAAAGAGAAGAGAAAAACGAAAATCTCAAACATAACTTATCCAAAACGGATCCTCAGAGGAAAAAGAAATACAAATGAAAAACTTGTAACATTTTGTGAGATTAAAACTTGCAAGCTTAGCGAACAATCATAAGGATTTGCATGCATATGAACAGAGGAGTATTTCAAGTATACTTCCTAGGCTAGTCTATTATTTAATCAAAAGAGAAGAAAAGGTTTTCAACACTATTTAATCTTCGTTATGAAGAATTTCAAGGTTAGGTTTTGATGGACAATGTACTTATATTCGCGCTTTGTTTGGAATTGTTATGTTAGTGTTCCTTAGATTGGAGTTAGAGGCACTCGCTGAGTTAACTCCCTGGAGGTGGTGTTAATTATACTGATGATTATGAAGTCAGGATCATATGTTGTTAGCAAAGAGTATACTTACCCCTATAGTGAGAAGTTGTCTTAATGTTTTAATACTAAGCTTTTACAAGGAGCATTGCATGGTTGATTATAGCTTGAACCTACTTGTGGTTACAAGGGGTCGATTTATTTCAAGTTAATTAAACGTGGTTAGACAATCTAGGATTAGAAAGAAATTGATTTAATGCCATGTTGATGTTATTTTTCAGACCACAATCGAAACTCTCTTAATACTTTTGCGTTTCAATTAAAGACTTTCTCATTCACTCTCTTGATGACGCATTTTTCTAACTTTTAAGAGCAGTTTTTATTCTTGAGGAGTTTTTCCGCATATTATAATAATATAATGGGGTATTACATAAAAATAAAGAAGAGATTCTATTCCCTTTCTTTATTCTTTATGTAAACTTTTCTTCAATATAAAGTTTTAAAATCCTGTTAAGACGGTTGGAGTAAGTTAGAAAATACCATTTTTTCGCTTAAGCCTACACATTCCGAAAGAATTTTCACATAGCGTAAAAAAGTTTCAGAGCGTGTAAAAATTCGACAATTGTAGACTTATCATGAAAGATTCTGCATGTTCATCATGGATTATAATTTTTTGTTCGGATAATTGGAAGTATATCCATTTTAGGTAATTCATAAAGGAAAAGATTTATACAATGTAAAAAGTGCAAAATGACAACGTAATGAACATACTCTCATAGTCAATTTTTGAAAATAGCGATTTTATCTAACATGCGGTAAAAGTTAAAAATCTTTTAAAATAACGAGAAAAAGGCAACAGTAGATAGTCGGACTCACTTACAGTTTCGTCACTAGGTATAAAATTAATGTATTCATGGTCTCTTATAGAGATTGAAAGAATTGAGCTGAGGAAGAATGGAAATAACTTAATGATAACATTACTGACACTCAAAATACTTAATTTCCCCAAATTCTACTTCATCATTTGCTATTTATACGAGACAAAATATTTATATACCAGAAATTGTTACTGTACAGTATGCAATATCAATTTTTAACTCATAAGAAGAAACAGTTCCTCCTACCTTCAGAGGAAACCCTTAGAGAAAGGGTTGTAGATCTAACTACAATTGAAAGGAGGGAAATAGATTAAAACCCTCCTCTCTTTTTATGGTGATAATGTATGAAGTTAATTGTTCCCGTGAAGAAGGTCTACCTTACGCTCTCTGAAAAACTTTATCAAGATTTTCCAGCCTTAATCTTTCAGATAAATGATATATATGTATACGTCACTACTTACAAACCTTCATTGGATAAGAAATCTAAGACTATGGTTATACCTTTATATGGTGTAATTATAATGATTAGGGTTATTGAGAAGAAGGAGAAGGAGAGAGCTAAAGTTATTAGTTCTAAAGGACATAAGTTGTTAGCTGAAATTATAACTGAAAGACTTGAGAAGATGAGGAGATTAGAAGAAGAAAAATATTATAAGAATATAAAATTCATGTGACTGAGATATGTCTATCCTCTTTTTTGAAAATCCTCTTATCTTTCTTTATAAAAATCAGTCCTAGGCTACCTGGAATTACTTTAAACAGACTGAGAAACAGAATCTTAGACTTCTTGCCTTACTCTCTTTTTAACATTAGCTATAGAGATAATTTGCCATGCCTTGTATAATCTCAGCCCTTAACTTGAAAAGTTGTTTTATTTTCTCTTCATCATCTTCTTCTTCCGATGAAATTTCCAGCTCAAGATTCACAATTTCTTCTGAAAAGTCAGACGGATCAACTTCAGCATTAAACTTTTTCTTAAATTCTTCCTTTACATTTACTACGTTAATTCTTAGTTTTGCTAGTTCTGGGAAATATGAGGTTGTAAGGATAACATCTGAGAATTCTGAAGCTTCCAATACCTTCATTAAAACCTCTTTCTCCTTGGGATTAGTTAATGTGATTACATTAACACCACCAAGGAATGGATAAACTATTCCAACAAATTCCTTATCCTTAATCCTTAACTTATCCAATACAATATTCCTAACTGCAGATGGTAAAACCTTGTTAAATATCTTAACCCTTTTGAATAATTTAAAGGCTAATGTTAAGGCATCTTGTCTTGCCTTATCAAAGTCAATATCTTCTACGGGATATAAGGAGTAGAAAATGACTTTAAATGCTTCATCTACTTTAACGTTGTTTAGATATGCTGAAAAAGTATCATAATCTAATTTTTTACCGTTAATTACCAACCCTCCTTCCCTAATCTTCTCTAATAAACCAACTGGCGAAGTCTCCCATATTTTTAGTATATCTCCAAAATAGCTGTAGTTTATTAGATCTGGTCTAATTCCGTAAAATAGCCTTAAAGCTGTGAGTAAAAAAGACATCCCAGCCTCAGCGTCAACATTCTTAACTTCATAAGCGTAAGTTATGTCCTCATAACCTCCTTTTTTAGGAGTTGGTTTGCAGTTTAAGTCTATCTTATTAAAATAATAAACATACTCAAGCTTACCATCTTTTACGCTTGGCAATCTTTTCCTTGAAAGTATATACCAACGTACTTCTCTTGGGACTTCTTTATATTTTACAAACCCTTCACCTTTAAATTGAATATCAACAAGGACTTTTGACAGAACTCTTCCTAGCTCTAAATCAAGTTCAAAGTTTGGAGGGATATATTCTCCAGTCTCTTTACTCCACCTCATTAGAACGCTTTCATATTCCTCAATGCCATCTTTAATACACTCATTTTCTATTTCGTCTACTGGCTTTTCGATAACTGTGAAGTATTTGTTCTCTGGGTTGTATTCCACTTTATTAACGATTGTCTTATTTGACAAATCAATATACCCGGGCTGATAAAACTCAATTAAGTCTTTCATGCTAATTCTATCAACTTCTTCCATTTTTCCTCCTCTTTCTATTACTAATCTGTTCTTTTCCGTGTTTATCTCATAAAACTTGAAGTGATTTAGTTTGTGGTAGTTCACTCCCCCTTTTTCGTCAATAAGGTTTACTAAAACAGCTAAGTTTTTCTCTACGTTATCTAAATTTCTCCCTTCCCTCAATTTCAATACTGCATCCCATAACTTTACGTAAAGACTATCGGGATTATAAATGATTACTTCTGGACCTATGCTTAACCAAACTTTTAATGTTTCAAAACCATTTCTTAGCCTGGGGTCAAAACCTCTTGGAATAATTATGCTTTCAACAAAGTCAAGGTTTTCTCTTCTTCCAGCTCTCCCTTCCCTTTGAATAAAGTCTTTAACTAAGAAAGGTAAGTCTACATGAATTATTCTTTTAGCATGACCTATGTCTATTCCTTGAAGTAAGGTCTTTACAGTGAAAACGTTATTTTCGATCCTTTCTCTTAGCCTCTTTTCTAACAAAATTCTAGTCTTTTTTCAACTTTTGAGTGGTGTGTTGGTATTCCCATATTTTTCCCAAACTTTTCGCACTCTAGTATAGACGGGAAGAAGGTAATAGTTAACTCATTATCACATTTTCTGTAAAGTGAAAGTAAATCTTCAATTTATGCATCATCTTTTAGAAAGGCATCATAAATATCTGTCCTTAGCTCTTTGTCCATATTGAGTGATGCAGTATAATATAAGTCAAAGATTTTCTCAATGAAGTCGTCAAAACTGTATATTTGATATTTTAGAAGTTTACTCTCGTTTTTTATAAACTTTTTACACTTCGTCTTTCTTTCCTACAATTATGAAGTATCTGTGTTCTGGCTTAAATGCTTCTCCTTTGACTATTTCAGCATTATTTAGTCTTTTTGCTAAGTCATCTGGGTTTGATAAAGTACCGCTTATAATTACGAACTGTGAGTGAGGGAATGAGTTTAGTAGTATTTCAATTAATGCATTTGCCTTAGCTATGTCGTAAAAGTCTAGTTCATCAACTACAATTAATTTTGGTTGTAGAGTTGTGAGGTAATCAAGGTGGAGGATTAACATGTCTGGATTTGTAGTAATTATTTTACTTCTAGGAAGACTTCTCTTAACTTCATCATAACTACTTGTATCACCATCATATCTTACGAGATCACCGTAATATATCCCTTTATCCTCCTTAGCGTGAACGTCATAACCTAAGCAGTTAAGGATTTTGTATAGCCTATGGCTCTGATCATTTGCTAAAGCTTTTGTTGGGTAAATTACTAATACCTTGTTGGTTGAGTTCCTCAAAAAGTAAAGTAACCAGACTTCAGTTTTTCCACTCCCAGTTGATGCTGTGAGAATTACACTCTTTCCTTTTTCTAAAGCTTCTAATGTTTGTATTTGATGAGGGTAAAGATAGTAGTCATATGGTTCGGTGGAAGTATAATTTTTACAATCAACTAAGTCTCTGAACTTAACGTTAGTTTTAGTAGCATCTTTTTTTGCCTTCTACGTAGACTAAGTAAGCATAGTCTTTAAGTAGTGTGAAACTATCACACACAGAAAGAAGTAGGAAAAAGACTTTAAAAAAGATTACTTTTTGAGAGATAGAGGGGTTTAACAATTTGAAAGATGAACTATTGTTGTTTAATTTCGTAACGTCATCAAGGTATAAATTATTTCTAGTTCTAGAATATTTTTAAAACTAACTAGTAATTATAATAAATCCTTCCTTCCTTATAATCTCTCTATAGAGCGTAAATATATTAATTTCTGCTTAGGGGACACACACTGACTCACAGAGCCTGAATGATCAAAGTTTATGATAGCATTATATTCACTCCCTTATCCTCATTAGTTATTCTGTTTGATGATTGACTTTATTCACGTGATTTTTTCTAGCATATCTTAAGATATTCAACAGTGTCACGAAAATAATACTTATATAACAGGATAATCAATTGTATTACATGAAAACTGTTAGAATTAAAGTAAAGGATGAGGTATTTGAGATTGCTGAGGAAATGGTAAAAGAAGGAATTACCTCATCGATAAATGAAGCTTTTAACATAATAATTGAGATTGGATTAAATGAGGCTAAAAAGAAGTTAGAAATGAAGAAAAAAGTAGGCGAAATAGTAGAAAAGTGGCTTAAAGAAGGATTACCAAAGGATCTTAACTTACCTACTTCAGAAGAAGTAGTTAGTGAAAGAGAATGAGGATACAAGTGTTGTTGATAATGACCCTTCTTGACAAGAAATTCTTCTGATAAGGTTAGAAGTCAAATGATTGTGCTTAATTTTACTCAGTTTTAGCGTCGTTTAAATGAGGAAACAGTTGTTCACTCTATGAAAGTACCGACCTTGACGAAAGTTAGTGAGAAGGTTAGATTAAAAACGTTAGACTAACCATCAACTCGAGTTTGCTAATTCAACTATTATTTTACCTAAGTTTGTTATTCTGCATATTTTCGGTTTTTTCAATTTACATTCTATATAATTTTCTTCTTCTAAGTCGCTTATTTGCTTAGAAATTGTTGACAAAGATTTTCCTAATTGTTTTGAAATATTCTCAATTTCCCAATCTTTCTCATCACTCATTAATCTTAAAATTTCCACGTGGTTTTCTCCTATTTTCCTTGGAATTTTAGCTGGTAATTCATATCTTTTTTCCATATCCTCTGTGAAGGATAATATTTTTACTTTTTTACCAACTTGTTGGGCTAACATCGCATAATAATATAATGCAAGGTTAAGGACTCTCATCCCTCCAATTAAATAGAATTCAAGGTTTTCTCCTCTAACTACTTCAGCTATTTGTAATACTATATCGTCGAAAGTAGTATCAATATTTAGATACTTTGGTCGAATTTCTTTTACTCCCGCAGCTGAAAGGACTTTCATTACAGTATTTATAGTCTCTTCCGATTGTCTTTTTCTAAACTCATCAACATTCCATACAGAGAAAAGATATACTTCTTTTACATCGCTAATACCTCTATTTGCTATTATCCTAATTATGTACTCTGATGTGAACCCTAATCCGAAAACTAAATTTACACTCATCATGTTAGATAAGCAATTGAGTTTTAAAAATGTTAGGCTATTTATGTATCTGCTTCCTCAGCCTAAAGGATTAATAATATGGTTTAATAAACTACTCATGATTTTCAATTTTTAAGAACTAAACATGAGTTAAAGTTTTCTATTCAAGTCAAGAAATATAAAAAATTATAAACTATTAATTACCATCGATAGGAAAGTGTGAAGCTGAGATTGAGTAGGTGCTAGATTGATTGTTATAACTACTGCAATATCATTTTGTGAAAGACCAGCCATACCTCCCATGGCAGTCCAATTTAATCCAGTGTAGGCATCAATATTTTGTTGCATGAATGTAACGTTATTAATTGTCATCACTAAATAATCATATCCACCAGAGTTATACATATTGAAGTATATTCCGTATTTTGAGAATAACTGAGACATACTACTTATTTGTTCTTGATATGTTGAATTTGTCAAGAATGCAGTCGTTATGTTATATGCTAAAGATGCATAGTTTGGAGTGTAATTCCAATAGAGTCCAAATAGGATAATAGACACATTAGTACCGGTCTCATTTATAACCTCGAGAACTACTTTGGTTGGAGGATATGGTATGAGACTATTTGAATATTCTGGATAGAAGAATCCTCCAGTATACTGAATGGGGGCAACACCCGTGAGTATTGAAAGCTCTGTAGAGAAACAGTTATTAAGTTGATAAATGTTCATTGTTGTTGTAGTACCGTTTGCGAAAGTTACCTTATATTCACCATGACCTACGTAAGAGGCAGAATATGACATAGAACTATCAGTATTCCAATTTCCTCCATAATAGGAATGTGCGACAGATGCAGCATCAGCTAAAGTGTATTTTGGTTGAAGCATAGGTAATACTACTAGGAAAACTACTAAAACTACAGCAACTGCTAAAGCTACGCCTATTATAGCTTTGGTTGAAAACTTTTTCTTTGAAGGTTGTTGAGGATAAGGTGGTTGATACGGAAAAGGCTGCTGAGGATATGTTGGCTGTGATGAATAAGGCTGTTGAGGATAAGGTGGTTGATAAGGCTGTTCCTGGGGCATAGTAGGAGGTTGATTCATTGGTGGAAACTGATATCCACATCTACCGCAGAAATTAGCTTCATCGGGATTTGGATATCCACATCTAGGACAATACTTAACCATATGATACAATCTTTTTTCCCATTTAAAAACTTTTTCTTTATCAATTTCTCTCCTTATTTAACTTAAGATTAGGTATTTGATTCTTAAACATAATCGATATAACATAAAGTTACTTATGATTTTACTAATATTAACTTCGCTGAAATTTACTATCTTCATAACTTTATTGCTAGTTTTTTGTTATCAAGAGTATTCTAGCTCATATTAAGACTTATTTTTCTATGTTCTTTCTTAAATATTCTCTTTCAATCTTTACAAAGAGATTGCCAATACCTTAATTTTTCTACTTAACTGGATTTTCAATCTGAGCGTGTGTAACAATACAAAATAAAGGACTTTTTCTCAATTTCTTATATTTTCCTATTATGTTATATTGAGAGAATTTTTCATTTTATTACAATTGTTTAATACAATCTCTAAAGATTAATTTTAAAGCTATTGGACTATTAACATTTATCATGCGATGGTTAATATTATCTTTTATACTTCTCTTATCACCGATTATAACATTTTCTCAATTACCAGCAGGAATTTCTGCTCATCAAGGGCCTATATACACTTCTTCAGTTTTAGGATTTGCAAATATAACTGCTTTGTCTGTTAATTATTCTACTTGTTTACCAAACGGATCTTCTCTTCAACTTAACGTAATTTTAGAAGCTAATACACCTACAAACACTTATTATTTCTGGTTGCAGAATGTAGCATCTTTTAACGGTAGTGAATTGTTCTTTGCAGATAATGTTTGGAATTCAACCTTACCTGCAGCTAACATGACTCAAGTTTATGGAAAAGGTGGAATAATTAATGGTATCTATGTTTATACATTTTATCACATGCATTATTCATTACCTTTAGCTTTTTATATGATGATAAATGAAAGTTATAATTCTTCTGGTGTAACTGTTTATTTCAATTATATCATAGTTCAAAATGGAAGTAACTTAACTCCATCAAGTATTGTAACTTTTGATAAGGTTTTCATTCCTATTAGTTAAGTCAAATCAGCTTATATAGTAATTAATGATTCACGAACACCTCAAAATGGTTTATTAATGGATAGTGAGCTAGTTTGGGGTGGATTTGCTAACGGAGCATGTGCTAACTTTACTTCTATGACTTCTTATTTAGCAATGTACTATTATAATGATGGAAATTGGATAGCATTTCACAAGCTTTATACTTACGGTAATGACACTGGTGAAAGTGCTTGTGATCTTGTTACCAAAAGTGTAAATAAGTATGCATTAGTTACTATAGGTTCAATTTCGCCTAAAACAGTTACAATAAATCCTCCTTCACCAGCTCTGACTTTCGTAAATATAACTTCTACTTATCCGATTTACGTAAATAACACATTAACGAAATCTTTTGTATCTTATATCTCCTATCCTTTAATAATAAAGGTTAATGGAAAAACTATAACAGTAACTCCTAATGACAGACCAATAGGAATAGTAATTAATGGAAGTAAAATTAATTATCATTATTATATTAACGTAGTTTTTCCCTTTGCAATAAATGCTAGTATCAATGGCCATGAAAGTGTTTTTCATTCTGGTTGGTATAAGAATGGAACTATTATCTCAATAGACCTTAACAAATACTATTATTTAAATAATGAGACTAGATATGAAGTAGTGTCTAATTTAAACAGTGTGATAATTGTTAATTCTTCATATGTATTTAATCCAGAAACGATAAAGCAATATTTAGTTGTTGTTAAGTCTCCCTACCTTGTTAAAATTAATGGTATTATTACAAATTCTGCATGGGTTAATGATTTTTCAACAGTTAAGATTGATGTCTCATTGCCATTTTATCTAACAGGCTATTTGAATGGTACATGCATGATAAACATAGGACAACATTTAACAGTAACAGAGCCTTTATATGAAACTCTTGTCACTTCTATTAACGTATTTCTAATTTCTGTCTTAGCAATATTAGGTATATTTTCTAGTGTAGGAGTATTGACATATAGGAGTTGGAGAAAATACAAAGAAATTCAAAAAATGTTTGAACAAGTTCAATTAGGCGTTATAAATAATGGCTTAGTTCAATTACTTATTAATAGTAAAACTGATGGAATGGTAATAGGATTTCGGCTATTTGGACTTTTAGTACCATTAATGTACCCAATAAGAGTTGGTGTAAACAATATTTCATTTTTATTTCCATATGTCTTCTATTATCCAAATATGGTTTACGAAGGGTACTTAATTATTTATGCTAAAGGTAAACTAGTTAAGGTTAAAGTTAGGGTCGTTGGGCAATATTACTTGAGATAACATACTAAAAGCTAAGCATAATATTTGCATTAAGAAGATTAAAATCAGATTTTTGAACTATTATTTTATGATAATTTAACATATGAATAAGAATTAATTTTCTCATTTATACTTTAAAACACGCTTACAGTGGCTAGAAGTATGTAAGATTTTTGAGCAAAAGAGTTATTACTAGAGTCCAAATTTATTTCTATATAATAAATAATTAGATAGTCCTTCACTAGAATATTCGTGAGTATTCAACAATATTTTTAATCTAATTTAAATTAGTTTAGCAATACTTTATTAAGGGATATTGCTTGGGGAGGCATGAATAGTTATGGTATCAACTAAGCCTTCCCCTCTTGTCTCAGGTTATTTTCTTAAGCCTTTTTCTCCTAGGTTCGAGCATGTCTAGCCATTTTGTTTTTATCAAAATAATTAAATCCTCTACTTTTCCTAAAAACATCTTTATATTACCTAGAAATAAATACATTTTAACTTATACTATCTAAATAAGATTTTGTATAGGAAATTTACATGACTTTTTTCCACGTAACAATAAATTTATATCAAAGCATAGAAATTATAGGACACATTGCTAGGAGCTGGTTTTACACTTGTTTATCTTTGTTTTACCTTTTTTATACTCTTTGTTCTTCAAGGTTAATAAAAGGAATTTCAGGTTTCTTCTCTTTTTGTTTTAACTAGGCGAGATACAACAAGATGATCTTTATCTAATTGATTAAAACTATGTATGACTTTTTATCTATCCCGATTTATTTTTAAGGTGTGATTTTAGGGAGTACCGTTTAGGGCGAGGGATAAAGTCACTTGATCAACTGTTACCATAAAATTCATATTCTGAAATATGATATTCATAGATAGGAAAAGAGAGTTGAAAAGCTTAAGGGAGAGATTATTATCTCCTTCCTTTGAGCTAATCGTAATATACGGTAGGAGAAGGATTGGTAAAACTGCTTTAGTTTTAGAGGGGTTTGGGTCTCATTGAATTTCATTTATTTTGTATTCAATTCTCGGCCCCTGGATTTCATCGAAGTCATGGTTGCTCAATCATTCTTCTCCGTCCCTTTCGCGGGAAACCCCCCACCCCGCATTATAGCGAGGGAAACCCGCACATCTTAAGTTTTTTCCTTCTCCCCACCACTATTCGGGAATTTACCATCCACATCTGTGATGGGGATCTAGAAGATATATAGAATGCAAAGTATTTAAACTTCACGCTTTAACGAAAACAGTTTTCAACGGCAATAAAGGATTTTGAAAAAGATAGTGTGCATTATTTAGCAACGGAGAAGAATAATTTGCAAAAATTTAAGGAGGTTGCAGAGAAGAAATTTCCAGAGTTACGTTAAAGAAGATTGGGAGTCAATATTTCACTTCCTTAAGGATAAAGTAATCATAATTGATGAATTCCCTTACATGATTAAAGAAGATGAGACTGTTCTTTCAACTTTTCAAAAAATTGCAGATGAAATGAAATACACTAAGACTAAGATTATTCTAATTGGATCGTCAATTTCACTAATGGAAGACGCTATATCTTATAAAAGTCCCCTGTACGGTAGAAGAACTGCTTCTTTAGAACTAAAAGAGTTAAAATTTAAGCACTTAAGGGGACTTTACCTTAATCTTGAGGAGGCAATTAGAATTTATGGTTTTGCAGGAGGAGTTCCTTTTTACTTACTCAAAGTTAAACCACCATTTTATTCATGGATAAATGAGGAGTTAAAGAGGCCAGACACTTTCATCAAAGATGAGGTTGAGTTTCTCTTAAGATACGAATTTACAGAGATTGGAACTTATAAGGAAATACTTCTAGCAATTTCTATGGGAAAGAATACACTTGGTGAGATTAAGGATTTTGTGAAGATTAAAGGAGATATAAGCTCTTATTTAAAGAAGTTAAAAAGAATAAGACTAATTGACAGACTACAACGAAAAGAAGAGAGGAAGATACATTATCAAGGATAAGTTTGTAAATTTCTGGTTCAAGTTCATTTACCCTAACCTATCTTTTATCGAAGAGGGGATATATGAATTTGAGATTGAAAAGTACGAAAAGGAGTATTTACCATTTGTATTTGAAGAAATTGGAAGAGAGTATGTGAAAGACGTGTATAAAGAAAAAGCAAGAAGGGTGTGGTATAAGGATGTTGAGATTGACATTGTGGGTGATAAAATTGCTGGAGAGGTAAAGTGGAGTGATAACGTTGATCCTTCTAAATTGCTTAGTGAGTTAGAAGGAAAGGTTAAGAGACTTAACATTCCAGCTAAAAAATATGTCCTAATAACAAAGAGTTTCTCTAAAAAAAAATTGAGGATGTTGAGTTAGTTGACTTAGAGAAAATGAGAAGTTGGTTTATAGGGGTTTGATAGGCAAATGAGTCACTTTTTGCTCTAGAAGTATGGACGAATTGCCCAACCTTCTAAAGGTAGAGATAAAATTAGATGCCATAATTTGGTAAACGTTTAACCATAATTTTTAGTCAATTATTAAGATATTTCTTGGATTAATTAAAAGAAAGTGTTTAGATGTTATTTCGAAATTTTAGAAGTGATAGACCTTATAAGAGTAGATGAATTGAAAACTAAGCACTCATACTATCTTCTTAATCTCTAAATGAAGACTTTAATGTAAAATTCTTTCGCCAAAATTATCCCATAATGATATTGTACAAGTATTATAAAAGGATTTTTGTTGATATAGAATAACTATACAATTGATAGTCCTTATAATACGTGAATCTTACATTTTTGTTAATATAATTTTATAGTTTGATGGAATTGATTTTGATTTACAAGCATTTCATGTTTTTACCTAAAATTATATGATTTTAAATTTGGATATCCTTTTTTTCCTTCTACTGATATACTACGTCTAATATTATCTTGAAAAATAATAGAAAAATTTTTAAATACAATAAGTGAAGATAACTAGATAAATATGCAAAACGCAGAACTAGATGGATTAAAAAAATTAAGAGGTGGAGCATTTTTCATAATCATATCTCCTTTATTAGAAACTATAGCGTTTATTCTGTTTTTACCTAGCTTAATTGGAGGTGTATTTGCTGGAGGTGCTGCTGGTACTGCGTCTGGTGGTGCTGCTGGAGGTGTTGCTGGTGCTCTTGGTGCTGCAATTGGAGTTACAATAATTTTTATAGCAATGATTGTTATAGGTGCAGTTCTAGGAATATTAGGTGTTTTAAGGTTAAGAAGTGGATTTTCTATTTTGCAAAGTTTAGGAAGAGATGTAGGTATTGGAAGTACTGGTGGTACACTATATTTAGTAGGCCTAATTCTAACATTAATAGGAGCTATTTTAACATTGGCAATTATAGGAATATTTATTTTAGTAATTGCGGCAATTTTAACACTTATTGGTGAGATCCTCTTAGGCGTAGGACTATACAAGGTTGGTGATGTTTACAATGAAGGGTTAACGAAAATTGGTGGAATTTTAGCTGCAATACCAATGGGTTTAATTAGTTTCGTTGGTTATATATTAGTATATATTGGTTTAGGAAAAATAATAAATATGGTTTCGTCTGGTGTAAGCCCAATGGCACCTTATGGTTATCCTCAACAGCCTCAGTATCAGCCTACATATCAACAAACTCAATATCCACAACCAACATATCAACAACCACAGTTTTATCAGGTTGGTCAAGGCGTTATTAAAAGTGATGGTTACGCCAAAGTATATTTGTATACAACAACATCTGGTGTTATAGTTTCTGCTGTTATGCAAAATCCTCAGTTAACATCTAGCTATATTAATCCAATTACAATTAATCCAGGTAATAATGAAATTACAATATATTTTGGTAATGTTAGTCAATTACAAATAGGAAATCAATATGTTATAACCATAACAATAAATGCTGGAGGTAATATGATACCAGTTAATGCAACAGTAGTATATCAGGGTTAATTTTTTATTTAATTAGGAAGTTCATTTATTTTCCATTTATTATTTCTATTCTCAGTATGACTAAAAAGAGAAAGCTTTCATGAAAATAGGATTCAAATCGTCAATTATTGCAAATTCTAACCTTTTAATTTCTTGTCTTTACCTTGTCATGCTCTAGACGAGTATTAATAGTGGTAAGGGTATTATTACCAAGAATAGGTGTTGAGATGCTGAGGAAACTCTTAATAAGTTTGCAAAACTATGATATTAGAATTTATACTATACAAATTCACAGTAAGCTGTTAGAGGCAATAACATTTAATGTCTCACAATATTTTTCTTAAGAAGAATTAGTTCTTATAATCTCGTCGCATTTCAATGAAAAAGATTGTAATCAAATTACAAATTTTGATTAGAGTTGCAAATAAGAATTTCATAAAAGAATAACTTCAATATCAACTTCTTATCCGTGTTTATACCACTGAATGAAGTTCTTATTTAGTAAATCACGTTTTGAAAGTTTTTCCTATTAACGGTTCTGAAGGACAGTATTTATCGTCTTCTTTTACTATCCACGAATGTTTAAGTAACTGAATTAGATAGTTATAAATTTCAGAATCACTAATCTCAATCCCTTCTTTAGCCTCTAATGATCTTTTTATTTCACTCCAACTAGCACAGTTACTAATTGTTCTCATAGCAGTGTAATACCTTTCTTTAGCAATGTAACGTGGTTTAAGGAAATTCTCAAATTCTCTGTAGATAAGTTTTTTAGCATATTCAAGTGTTTTTCTCACACTTTCCTCATAATTCCTAGTTTGATAGTAAGTAAAACCGAAATATGTTAACCAACCTGGAATTCCTCCAATTGTTTCGTAAACCTCTTCTTCCTTGTTAAAACTTATGTTAAGTTCTTCAAATCCCTTTTTTAAGAACTTAATAGCAGTTTCTTTATCAAAGGGTTTTAATTCAATAGTTGAAAATGCTCTGCCATACAAGGGGCTTGATGAATCTTCAACTTTTAGAAAATCATATACCATTCCCATTTCAGAACCACTTATAATTATTTTAACGTTTTTTAAATTATCAAAGGCATAAGCTAAAGATGGTAAAAGATTAACTCCTCTCATCTTTACAAGCTCTTGTGCTTCATCAAGAACTATAACACTCTTTCCGGTTTGTTCAAGAGAGTCAAGTAAAGAGGAGAAGGAGAACCTTTCTTCTTTACTCCAACTAAACTTTACTTCATTTCCCAGGATTTTAACACCTTTTATGTTCTTTAACGCGTCTATTAACTTGTTGTATTTCTTTCCAAGTCTATTTATTTCATTTTGTAGATCAAGGAGAAAATCCCTGTAAGTAATTGTATTCTTCTCTTCATATTTTCTTAAGTCAACGTAAATTGAAAGATAATCCTTTAATTCGTTCAAAACGATTTTAATGAGTGAGGATTTACCAGTTCTTCTTAATCCAAGAACTAGAACTATGGGGGTTTCTAATCTTTTTAATTTCTCAATTTCTTTCTCTCTATCAAAGAAATCTTTTCTATCTACTTTTGGTGTTGGGTCAAATAGCAACTTCTACCCCCAGAAGTTACTTCTACCCATAGAAGTAAAATAGTTAACTTTTCATAGAACATCGATATTGGCGTTTAAACCTCACTTATTTGGTTCATTTTCTTCATTACATGGAGTATGTCCATAGTGTAATCGTAAAGGTATAAATTATTTCTATTTTCTGCATACTTTTAATGTTTAGTGTATATAAACATTTTAGTCTTGTCTTTATGTAGAGATTCCTACGCTTTGAATTTATACCTAAAAGACGACATTATGAATTTGTCCTACAATTTCTAGGCTTTGATAGAAATCTATTACGTGGAAAAAGGTCATGTAAATTTCCTAAACAATATATATGGAACGAGATCTTAAAATTCCGTGGAAAACATGGAAATTTGTACAAGATGTGGAAAACCTAGAGAAAGCATATTTGAAATAAAATGCAAAAGATGTGGTGGTCCATTTAAATACGTAATTGATTTTGATTATAAGGATAAAATTAGGGAAAATTTCCCTTATGTTAAGGAATGGATTTCACTTGGTGAAGGAAATACACCATTAATTAAGTTTCAAAATGTGTATCTTAAACTTGATTTCTTAAACCCTACTGGTTCTTACAAGGATAGAGGTTCAGTAACTTTAATTTCTTATTTACATCAACAAGGGATAAAAAGGATAGCTGAAGATTCTTCTGGCAATGCTGGTGCTTCAATAGCAGCTTATGGTGCTTTAGCTGGAATGGAAGTTGCTGTTTTTGTCCCAGAAAATGCTAACCCATCTAAGCTTAAGCAAATAGAAGCTTATAATGCGAAAGTTGTTAAGGTAAAAGGAAGTAGAGAAGATGTAACTAGGCAAGCTGAAAATTCTGGTTATTATTTTGCCTCTCACATTCTCCAACCACAATTCCGTGATGGTATTAGAAGCTTAGCTTATGAAATATACAGAGATTTTAAGCAAGTTGAGTATGTATTTTTACCAACTTCTGCAGGAACTTTGCTTCTTGGTGTTTATGAAGGATTTAAACACTTATTAGAGTCTGGGAAAATAGAAAGAATGCCAAAACTTATATCTGTACAAACAGAACAAGTTATGCCAGTATGTGCTTCTCTCAAGGGATTAAAATATAATCCACCAGAAAAAGTTACTTCAATAGCGGATGCATTAGTCTCAACAAAACCATTCCTTCTACCAGAAATGCTTACAGTATTAAAAGAAACTGGGGATTGCGTAGTTGTAAGTGAGGATGAAATAAAGGAAGCTTGGAAATACTTAGCTAAACATGGTATTTTAGTTGAGCCAAGTTCAGCAACTGTTTGGAGTGCATATCAAAAATACAAGGTGAATAATGCTGTTTTAGTCTTAACTGGAAATGGATTAAAATCTCTTTCAGTTAATGTAAAGTAAAGTTTTTGTTCTTAGTAATTTGTCTTAATTCCTCTGTTAGTTCTTGATCTTTCGAATTTAATTCTTAGTTACTCATGTATTAGCTGTTGGGTAATTTAAGGCTCCACTGCGAATTGTGATAATTTCATAATTGAAAAAAATTCTAATTAAACTGTATTTACAAGTAATCTAAATAAGGTTCAAGTTTGACGCGACAATACTGTAGAAATACATATAAACATCTTTCTTATTTTTAAGAGACTTTTCACTTATTTCTTAATTTGTAATTGATTGAGACAAATTCAATTCGCAATGGAAACCTGAATTACCCTAAGAGACTTCTTCATGAAACAAAACACACTAGAATTCCTCTCAAATTTAATTTACTTTAGGTAGGAATGAAATCTCTCTTTCGTTTCATTTAAAGCTTTTTCAGCAATCTGATAAACATAATTAGCTGATTCTAATGCTTTTTTACAATATTCCTCATCATAAATCTCATTTGGCGGTGTTCCAGTCTCTTCATCACCGTAAAATGATGGAATTCTCTCTAAACTTAACCATCTTGAGATGAACTCAATCTCGCCGATGTTATTTTTTAGCCATTCCGGAAACTTCTCCTTATTTTTAACAAGTTCTCTGCCAGGGTCATGAGTCTTAGGTACTTCTAAACCATACAATCTAAGAATTGCTTTTACACTTAACTCTACAACTTCTTGAGAAGATCTAACGCAATAAGCATAGTCCTTGTCAACTTTTAATGCTTCTTCAGCATACTTTAACCTAATCTTAGCTTCTCTCAAGTAACCTTCAGCTAAATTAATATTATTCAAGTTCAAAAACCTCCCCAGGCTTAATCTTAGTCAATATAACGACATGTCTTTTCCTTCCATCCTTAATCCTAACTGCACCCAATTCCTCCAACCTTTTTCTTATTCTTTCGAATGTTTCTTTCATTATATTGTCCTTGTCGTATAATATTATTGCGTCAAATACAATATCTAGGTATAATGGCCTAAATCTCGTTGCTCCTTTAACATCAAGAAAAATAGGCATTACTACCCCTTCGTAACCTTTTTCCCTTAATTCTTTATAAAAACCTTCCTCAAGTATTTTATCAACTTCAACGATCTTAGTAACTATGTTGTACCTGTTCTCTATTTTATTTAGTACAACAAGCAAATCAATATCACTATCTTTTCTTTGGTCACCTCTAGAGTAAGATCCGAAGAGAACAATAGAGACTAAATTATCACCGTAAACCTTTAAGAACGCGTTTACTAATGAATCCCAATTCATATTATAATATCTTTTTTATGCTTTTTAAGTTGCAGTATATGAGCATGAGGTCATTGATAGTTCCTTCATCCTATGTTTACATAATATCCGAAAGTAACTCGCATAATTAACTACTGAATCTAATATAAAATGAAAATTATCCAGCTCATAAAAACTGTGCGAATCCAAATGTACAAGATGAGAAATAACGTATTCTATTACCACTGATGTAATTAATGGAAATAGTTTGATCTAAAAGATAAAATTCCAATTCATAAGTTAATTGCTAGGTTATTCTAAACTGTCGATCAAATACCATAAATTAGAGAACTAACACAATGCTAACATTCTCTATGCTAAAGCTTATCCCTTATTCAGAAAGTAAATATTTCCAAAGAGGGATAAATTGTATATCTTCAACTTTATCCTCATAATCCCATGTTACAACGATTTTCTTCTTCCCCTTAACATCTTTCAAGACTTCAACTTCTCTTTTATTAATATCATCTTTCCCTTCAGCAAAAGTTACTTGAATAAATTCATTCCTTGTCACAAAGTCAATTTCCCCTTTTTCACTTTTATAATATTGAAGTTTTTCTCCCTTTCTAGCTAAATGTATTGCTACTGTGTTCTCCATTATTCTTCCTATTGAGTTGTCAAGTAAAACTAAAGATGCAATCCCAGGATCAACAAGGTAAATCTTCTTTGGTGAGACCAACCTAGCTTTAGGACTTTCAGAGTACCTTTCGCATGGTAATATTAAATAAGCCTCAATCATTGCGTTAAACCATTCTTCAACAGTGTTTATGCTTAGTTTTAACATTTTAGAAAATCTATTTAAAGAAACTTCGTTAGAGTAATATGAAAGTAATGAAAAGGCAAAATCGTGAAAGGTTCTTATCCTTTTAATTTTGAGCCTAAAGATTATGTCCTTTGTTATTATGTCAGATACAATTGAATGAATGATATCTTCAGAAACCTTATGAACTTCTGGAAACCCACCAAGCTTTAAGTAGTTCTCTAATTCTCTCTTTATAACACTTTCAGATAAAGAAGTGAAGGTATCATTTACTCTTTCAATTTTTATTCCTTTGAATTTTAGATATTCTGAAAAAGAGAAAGGGAATAGAGTGTAATCAATATGTCTCCCGGTAAGATGAGTTGATAATTCACCAGAGAGCATTTTTGAATTACTACCGGTAATAATAATTTTCTTCCCTTCTTCCCTTAGTCTATTTACAAATAACTCCCAGCCCGGGATATTATGTATTTCATCAAAGAGAAAATAGTCTACATCGCCAAAAAGTTCATATATTGCCTTTTCAACCTTGCTGAGATCTTCAGCCTTTAAGCTGTAAAGCCTTTCATCATCAAAGTTGACATAACCGTAATTTGAACCCCTAACTAAAAGTTGAGAAAGGGTTGATTTCCCACTTCTCCTAACACCTAATATTGCTAAAACGTTTGGTGAAGATACATACTTCCTTAAGTCTGGTGTTTCCCTCTCTATAATACGTTCTCTTTCAAATTTTTTCTCTAATCTAACCTTTTGATCGAGTATTATTTGTTTTAATGAGTTCACAGCTAAACTTTATCAGTATACTAAAAAAGTCTTTCGTAAAACTTTATCAGTATACTGATAAAGATGAGGTAATTCAATCTTCGGAAAAGATGACTGTTTACCTTGTGATTTCATTAAAATACTATAAGACAAAGGAGATTTGTTATCTATATAAAAAGTGAAAATACTGCTGATCTTTAATGGAGAAAGAGTTTTTATCACTGGTTTTTTCAACTAAAAGATATCATTTCATATAAAAATTCAAACTACCTAATGCATTAGCAATTTTGTTTTTCTAAATTTATTAAATAAACAAGCACATTTTTTACGATATAAAACTTCCTTGAATATGTTACTAAATATGCTTAAATACGTAAAATGATCTAAAACTTCCTATCTATGTCAACAAGAAATGAAATTCCTTAAAGAACATGATCTTAAGCGTTAGTAACGAGATATATAAAGAACAAGATATTATCTAATATTTCAGTCTCTAGTTGTTTATTAATCTCAAATTTCTCGAAGGTATGGAATATCTTAGAAAAAATATCATACAAATCTCTAAGTAGTTTATAAAGCTCATCACAGTCTAGTCCCTTAATTTTCTTTTAGAAGAAATTCTTACATATCTCAATGGTTCTATCCTCCCATACCTTTCTTCTATATTCATTAACACTCTTTGAGAATTTGCTACACTTCTTTTCGCACTCATGAAGATTTTTGCAAATAATCTCGATACATTTTTCTTTTAATCTTATCGTGTAGTACTTATTTATTTCTGTCTCGTTTTCATATAATTTTCTAAAGAACGAACCTATTTTTAGGAAATAAAACTTTTCCTCTAGTGAAGGAAAACTACTTGAAAGAATCTCATTTATCATATGTACAATCTCTTTTATTTCCTTTTCCACTTCTGGTGAACTCATTATTTTTTCTATTATTTCTTCCCTCTTTAACGAGTATTTTTCAAGTAAGTCCCTCGTACTTTCCAATTTTCATCACTGTTTCAATTACGTTTTCTAAAGTTTCCTCATTTTCAATATGATGATCTAAAAGTCTAACAAAATACCCTTTTCCTATTTTCTTAATCCATGCTGGGTAATAGAGGCCTTTACATAAAGTATAATCAAGCTTTATTTCTGTTAGAGGAATTTACTGAAGTAGTTGCTTTTAAAGGTCTATGAGTTTTAGTGTCATTATAGTTCAATGCTTTGCCAAGAAGAGTTAGTTCTGACTCTTTCTTCTCATTAAGATAACATATATTACCAATGTTGAAGAACTTCAGATAATTTACACTGTAAGGCAAATATTTTACTTCCATATTTTTCTCTATATAAATAGTTGATATAATGTCCCTATAACATATTAATTTGCCTTTTCTTGATGGTTTTAAGTGAGTAGAAAAGAAATCAAAGTGTGGTAACCATCTGTTTTTCTCTTTAAATAGATTTTCAAGCTCAATAGGTTCTTCATCGCTTTCGTAACATCTTACTCTATAAAAGAAAGGTACATCTCCTAACCACACGAATATTCCTCCTTCCTTTATGAATCTAGCTAAATTATTATTCAGTGAACTCAAAGTATCATATTCTACATTAAATAAAGAGTAAGGCATAACATCTTGAAGCATAATCAATATACCAGGTTTTTCTATTGCTTTAGTAACGGTATTATAATCTAAGACTTGAAAATTCTTCTTTTGGATAAAACTTTTGATCACATCTTTACTAAGATGAAGAAATTCCATTTGTGTGGATTCAATATCATAATCGTAATAGACCCAAATCATATAATACTATATTAGGCTGAGGATAAAAAGGGGTTCTTCCTCTAGTAAGTTTTAATGTTCTTATTTTTTTCTTAATCGTTAAATAGTACTGACTTCCTCCGCTTTAGGGTGGAGTTTCCCTCATTGATTCGTGGTTACATCTGAGGGACAGTAGAGAGAATCAAAGAACCCTCCAATCTTGCCTGTTTTTGATCTGTAAGTTTTGTGAGCATTCATCTCTGCCTAAAGGCTTTTTGCCCACACTTCATGTTAAAACTCTAAATACGCTGAATCGCTAATTCTTATTTCTCTTCTAGCAAACCTATCATCTAATGTACCAAATCTAACTATTGCTGGTTTATTTACATGAAAGCTAGTTAGTCCATGCTCTTCATGGCTTATTATTATATCTTGTTCTCTTAAAATAACTACATACCTATCCAGAAGTATTCCTAAGAGTTCAACTAAATGAGGAGAAGTCGCATGACCATACTTTAACTTAAGTTTTTCTTCTTTCTTTGCTAGGAAATCTAGGAATTTGTCTTTCTTCTCCCTTACCTTTTGCCTGTATATTGTATCTACATTAGGTACTCTATTTGTAGCTAACCCTAAAATTTCTCTTATTTTATCTCTGATCTCAGAAAGTATTTCATTGTTCCTATATTCTTGTAACTCCTCATATACGTTAATTAATCTAATAACTTTCTTTAATTCTTCATCTTGCGAAATATACTCCCTAATGAATTCTTCAACTAACATCTCCTCAATTTCTGGGTCTGCAAAAGTTCTGAACCTTGATCTGTATTCAGTTCCAGAAAGATACTCAGAAATAATACTATTTGTTAAGTCTTCTAATGAATCATAAACTTTCTCTACCTTCATTACTAAATCTCCTTGTAGTCTTATCACTTGATCTTCTGATAATTCTCTCACTTCCCATCTGTGATGAGTAAAGCCCATTGCCTTTTTTAAAACTTCTAACCAAAGTTTCTCATTTAAAGCAAAGATTACTGAAATATCAAATTCTGCCCTCCTAGAGAAGATTTTGCCAGATGTGTCATCTATTCCAAAGATGTAAACCATACCTTTAGATGGTTGAACTAATACATAATCCATTACTATAGTATGATTTTGAGTTAGAAAACTCTTAGCCCTATAATAATGATCTTCAGAAAGGAAACAGTCTGGCCTTTTTATTAATTCTTGTGGGTTATCAAAGAGTAATGTTTTGCAATCGTCCATAATTCTTTTTAGTAAACTAGTAGTATAAAAAAATTTTTCTGTAGATAGTTTTCATGAAAGTTGTCTTATTTTGAGTTCTTTATTAGAAGAATTGCAATGTCCTTTAAGTTTTCAGATATTAGAATATATTTTGTGAGGTTAAATCTAATTTCATTAACTATTTTAACTATTTCATAATTTGTTGGAACGATTAATGCAAAAGGCTTATCTTTTGGGAGGATAAAATTAAAGAATTTCTTAGGATCTTTTATAATTTTTAAAGGAATAACCATACTTTTATCAAACCCAAGAATGTTGACTAATGATCTAATATCTTCCTCAACATTGTATTCATAAATGTGTGAAACCTCAACCATACTATTGGTTGTCTCTTTACTCTTATATATAAATTTTAATTCGAAAACTTCGAAGAGGTTAAGGTAAAATTTTTCGTAATTTTAATGTAATCTATTATTTGTCGTTTGATTTTTTCTCAACAAAATGCAATTTATTATTTCTTATTACGATGACGGTAATAGATAGTTATGTCATTTATTTCTATTTGAAAGATAATTTAGAAGAATTATGCTTCTAATTATATTCAATCTTTTAAGTGAACATTATTACTAGTAATTGCGTTATGTAAAATCAAAACTTCAAAAGAATTTCCAGAAATATTAACATCCTATTTTTAAGAAACTAAGAAATTGTGATTTTCGTCTATCATTATTTTTCCACTGTGGAACTACACGATTTTGTATAGTCGTAAGATTTTTCCTTCTCTATCGATAACAAAATTGTCTTAGCTAAAATATCTTCCCCAGTGTAGACTAATATACCTCTTTCTATTGCTTTAGTAAGATCAATGTTTAATTCTTACATATGTAAGGACTTCTAACTAATATACCATAATAAAAGTAATAGTCATCTATTATGTAATTTCCTTTTACCTTAAGTTTAACATCTTATTTTTGACAAACCTTAAAATTCTGGTGCGTTCTCCTCTTGTGATCTTATCCTCATTTCTTCCTTAGTTTTTATAAAGTAGTTTTCGAGCATTGAACCTATTGAATTTATCACTATAAGAAGCCTAGAAAAGTAAGATTCTAGGTCAGAGGTATTTGAATTTATCTGTAGTCCTAAACTGTTAACCTCAATTAATATTCTTTCATCTGCAAAACCTCGTATGTCTTCTCTCAGATATTCAAAGGAAGTTTTTATATATTTCATCAAGTCTTTCTCATTTTCTAATCCATATTCCTTTGCTAAACTGTCTAATGATTTGCCATTATGTAAGGCAAATAGTGATGCCCTACATACGTTTTCTATTCTTTCCAAATATCTACCGGCCCAATATATTTTATATCCAATACTTTTAGGAATCACGTATTTTCACCTCAATTTTAACCTCTTTTAACCAACCTCTCCCAGAACTTACGAACGAACCAACTACTGGGCTCACATCTGAAAAATCCCTACCTATTGCAAACTTTATATAACCTAAGTTGTAAAACTTATTCCTAGTAGGATCTACATCGAGAAATGTACCATCTGGAGTTAATACTTCAACCCATGCATGTGTAGCCCTTGGGTTGTCATTAACTACTCCCATTACATATCTTGCAGGTATTCCTAAAGCCCTTAACATTGCTAAAGTTACGTGAGTATAGTCTTGGCAAACTCCGTAACCAAACTTAAATGCTTCATAAGCTGTAGTATTTATGTTTGTAACACCAGGCTTATAACTTATTTTACCTCTTACAAATTTTACAATTGCCTCTATAACTTCTCCTAAAGTTCGTAATCCTTTCGTAACTTCTTTAGCAATCTGATTAAAGGGTTCTGGATCAACTAACTTTGTTGGGAGTAAGAACTCATTAAAGCCATAGTTATAAGGAAATTCATAATCAGTCTTTATCACTTTATTATCAACTTTAACTTCACTATAAGAGAATATTTCTAATCTTCTATGCGGTTCAGTTACTTTTACTTTATAAACTATATTATGAAAAATATCTCTATAAAACGTCATATAACCTTTTGGTATTGTACCAACTTCATGCTTTAATAATATTTGATTGTCACCATCATATGGAACTATCTTTAATGTATTCTCATTTAGTATTACATCAGCTTCATATTCATAAACGCTAACGTAACTCACTCTATAATCCATACTGGTTTCACCATCCCTCCAGAAGAATTGTTAGTAACTCTACTTCCTAAAATTCCAACTCTACTTAGAATAGCTGTAGCTACTTTATCATAATAAACAAAGAAACGTAAATCGGCATAAGTTTCGTAAAATGAATCCCCTATAACTGATATTACAGTATCAAAGTCTAAGACTTCTTGAGCAATAAAATTTTCATACTCTTTTAATACTTCTTTTATGACGTTGATATTATCGTCTTTAACTATAGCTAAACCTATTCCACCATATCCTTCTCTCTTCTTTATAACATAACGAGTTGGATAGTTAAGCACTTTTTCTAAATTCTCTTTCTCATAAAGACAAAGAGTAAGTGGCTGTATTACTCCTTCCATTTTTATCCCATATCTTTCAGCTAAATAAGGAACCCAAACGAAACTAGCCTTATCATCTGCTATTCCCGTACCAGGGGCATTGACTAAAGTGACCCATCCTCTTAAATAAGCTTTCATTAAACCAGGGGTTAAATAATCTAAGTCTTCAATCCTTCTATATATAACATCTACATGTACTTCTCCTTGATCAACTGTATCTACAACTACTTCTCCATCTTTTACTTTTATATCATTAGGTTCAGCTAAAATTATCCCTAACTTATCAGAAATGAATTTATGTTCAAAATATGCTGAATTGTAAGTACCTTCTGTTAGTAATACTATTACTGGATCCTTGGTTCCACTTACGTAACGTAAAATCTCATTCAAGTACTCAAGACCGTAAATATCAAGAATCTTATAACCTTCAGAAAGGATTGAAAGAAATCTTTGAGTGTACTCAAAGGCTTTATATGCGTAAGATATTCCAGAAGGGATTCTTAAGTTATCTTCTAATATGTAGGGATTGCCACTTACCCTTACAATATCTGCACCATAAACGTGAGTATAAATACCTTTAGGAGGGGTGAAACCAATCATTTCTGGTCTATAATAAGGATTAGTTTTAATAATCCAATCCGGAATTGGGGAATTTTTCTCTTCATAAACCTCTTTTATGAATCGATTTAAGACATAATTTCTTGCAATAAGATAGTCCGAGATTTTATTAAAAAAGGATAAGGACAAGAGTCTAGGAATAATATCTATTGGTGTTCCCCTATATTTTAAGTAAGTATAAAATGTAAAACCCTCAAAATAAGCTTGTAAATTCACTCTTTTACTTATATCGAAAATATCTTTACCTAGTCGTTCGACATTATCGATAAGTTTAGTATAAATTGGATCGTGTAAAAACTCGTTATAAGTAACGTCCTTATTGACTTTTCTTATTTTCATTTATCATATACTATGATAACTAAAATTTAAGCTTTTGACAAGGTATTTTCATATTAATTTTTCAATTGTTTAATCATATTTTATGAAAAGATTTTAGATACTAGTACTCATAAATAACGACAAGAATGAAAAATAGGTAATTTTAAGGAAGAGTAAATAAACAATATATTTAGCTTTAAGAAAGGTAATATGAGAATATATATATTAAAGTTTTATTAAAAATAAATACAACTAAATTATGAATTAATTTAGCAACTGACTTCTTTGCAACTCTAAGTAGAAAAAATTGATTAAAGTATCACTTAAAGTACATCGTTATTAACGTATTAAATGGAAAAATGCCCTTAAAAAGGATTTTTCTCACCTATTTAACGATTAACTAGAATTTTTAGCTTTATGATAACATTATGAGAGAGAGTATATTATTCGAAAAAATATATATTTCACAAATTAGAGTTTAGATTATGATATCACCTGCAGAAGGAGTAAGAAAGCTTAGAAATGCTTTCATTCTTTACGCTATGGCAGAGATAGCATTCTTTGTTAGCTTTATTTCTGCAGTTAATTTTGCTTTATCGTTTTTAGCAGGAGTATCTTCTTTTACCTCTATTATATACTTAGTCTTATCTGATATTTTAGGATTAGTTTTAGGAATAATAGGGGGAATATTTGCCTATCAAGGTTTCAAATCTTTTCCTTTAATTAAAGGAAATGCTGATGGAGGTGCAATAGTTTCTATTGTCGCATTTATTTTATCCCCTCTAAGCTTGCTTGTAGGATTAATTATTGGGATTGTTGGATTTGCATTAATGAAAGGGGGTTTAGATAAAATTAGTGATTATTATTCAGAAAGTACTATAAGACAAGGTGCTTTACTTAGCCTTATTCCGGTAGTCTCTATAATAGGTTGTATAATAATTGCTGTTGGATTAAATAAAGCTGAAAATAAACCTGTTGCAATTCAACAACCTAATCCAGTTTTTGCTCAACCAACATTTTATCCAAGTTTGGTTAATCAGATTGGTTTAGGAGTTATAAAAAGTAATGGAGAAATAATGTTAACATTAGATTCTAAAATATCTGGAAATATTATTAGCGTTAGAATTGAAAATACTCCTTATTTTGCTAACGTTTCAATACCTATTAATATGGGAGTTAATAATGTTAAAATTAATATGAATACTGTAATCTCTTTAATTCCATCTACAACTTACCCAATAACTCTAATAATTTCAAATGGAATGACAAGCTTAACAGTAAATGCCCAGGCTATATTTAACCCTTAAAAGGGTAAGTTATGATTATATTTAGTAAGTTACAAAAGTCTGAAGTAAAAATTGATAGGAAAATTCCTATTACAGTTTCGCCTATAAAAGTAATTTTCTTTAATCAAAAACTCATTCCAATACTTTCAACAGTTTTATTTCCTTCAACCTCAACTTCCAACAAAACTTATTCAATTTCTCAAACCCAAGATTCTTACATTATTACATTACATTCTCCTGCCGAAGCATCATATGTGGCAATAAATTTCCCTTCTTTATTACCAATACCAGAGTGCGTATCTGATTGGATGAAAATTTGTGACTACTTAAAAGAGCTTTTTTCTTCTAAGGATTTACAGAGGGTTTATGAAAAGTATAAGGATATAATAATTCCATCTTTTCCTTCAGATTGGATTGGAAGAGAAATTAATGGCTATAAGATAATTGATATAATAGGAGAGGGTGGTAATTCTTACGTTCTTAAAGGTATTAAAGATAGTAAACTTTTTGCAATAAAGGTACCTAAAATAAGTAATCAGCTTACAGCAACTATTTCAAGTTTTAATCTTTTTAAAGAATTTTTTAATGAAGCTTGGAATATCATAGAAATTTCCTCTAAATCTGATTATTTAGTTAAAGTTTATGGGATAAATGTTGACTTTTATGATATAAAAGAAATAATGAGAGGGGATCTTTTAGTTTATTTAACAAAACCACCAACGTTGGTTATGGAATATGTTGAAGGAGGAAGTGTATTGTCATTACTTTCTAAAGGATTTAATTTTTCCTCTAACTGGGAAAGAATAGTTGCAAAAATTGGATTAGATATTGCTTATGCACTAAAGACTTTACATATCTCTGGTTATGTTCACTTAGATATTAAACCGAGTAACTTTCTTTTATCTAGGAATGTTAACTCGCCCGAAGAAATATGTAATATAAAAGTTAAGTTAAGTGATTTAGGATCAGTTAAGAGAATTAGACAAACTCCAACACACTTTACTGCTGAATACGCTCCTCCCGAATTATATATGGCTTATCCAGCTATGCCTGCTATGGATGTCTTTTCATTAGGTGCTTCTCTATTTGCTTTAACTTGGGGAAGAAGTGGATTTAATCCAGATGAGATTGTCTTTTCAAATGACTCTAACACAGTTTATCAAAGATATGTGAATTTTTACACAAAACTTTATTATTCTTCCTTGACAAAATTCCAGAGATATTTACTTTCTTTAGTTTATCCTGATTACAGGAAGAGACCAAGCATAATACAAGTAATAGAAGGATTAAAAAGGTTCTCTTGTTAATTGTAAATCAATCTGAAGATTTTATCACTTTCATAATAAGCTCTTAATGAGTCAGCTATTATTAATGGTAAAGTTATCATAAAGCCAGTAGTTAAGTACTGCATTAACGATAATATTTGAAGATAAGGGCAATAAGTAATGTAAAGTGTAAAACCTAAAATTGTGAAAAACAAAATCCCACTAGAAATTCTAAGAGTAGTAGACTTTCTCTCTAGCTCTTTAGTCAAAGAATCAATTTTGTTTACAACACTTATTCTAATCATTAATTCTTTCAGTTCCTTTTCAATTTTAGGAAACTTCTGATATAGCTCATAGAACAGGCCATTACTATCGTGTATCTCAACGTTTGTAAGCATAGATACTTCGTCCATTAATTCGGCAAATTCACTTTCAGATAATAGATCAACACTTTTTTCAATAAATTGTAAAGCAATTAATTTTTTTACCTTTGTACTTAAAGTTTTAGCTCTTTTCTTCATTTTATTTGATACTACACAAAGAGAAGAAGCATAACTAGAGGAGATAATTAATATCAGCCAAGGAAACAAATTCATATAGAGATTTAGAACGAAGAAAAATAAATACTTTTTTATACCTATTTTTCTTCTTCATCCATTGGCCCTAATTCTTGTTCCAATTTCTGAACTATTTCTTTAATCTCACTTGCCTTAGCTTTATAGACTTCAAGAAGTGATCTGACTTCCTTACCTTTTTCCGTTAAATGATATAAATCTCCCTCTTTTTTAATTAAATTTTGTTTTTCTAGGTAAGGAATGTATCTAGTTGCTGTTAAATATGTCAGGCCAGCTCTATAAATTAATCTTGTCTTTGGTATAGGGCCGTCTTTTAGTGCATTAAGAATATCGTAAATAATCTCATAATCACTTCTTTTTTTCTTATTGAATTTAACTTTCATATATGTTAATCTATGTCATAACTTTAAATATTTTACTCTTAACTTTGACAGTTCAACTATATTGATAGATCGTAAAACGATGAAAACGAATAATAATAAAAGACATAAAAGAAAAATACCAAAATCGCTATAAAGAATAAAATCTATATTTATTTTTTAGAATATATTAATTTATATACAAGAATAGAGAAGATTAGAATTTATTATTTATATATAAAAATAATAGAGATTAATTTTATTAAAACATTCACGCTATTTCGTACACTCTAACTAAAGAATAATCTATATATATTTCAATTTCGAGTATTTCACTATCTTATGTAAAACTAGTAATATGATAGGCTTTATACCTATATTTTTCTAATTGATACTAGTTGATTTCTCATACTCTAATTATACTTTACTAATGTCATAGGTCGAATATGTCATAATTTAATAATGGAGATTAGCCTGCATAAAAGGTTATAATTTTGTACCTATTGTTACTTTTCTAATAATCTTTCTCCGAAATAGTTTCTTTGGTTTTTCCTTGCACATTTTTTATACCCAACAACAAAATAAAATAAGTTTAAGGCTTTTTCTTCATAGACTTTAACATCTAAATGTTTAAAGAATATGTTTTTATAATAGGAATTTGTATTCAGTCTTTTATAAATATAATATATGTATTTATAGTCTTTTGGTCTTCCTTTTGCAAATATTGCTATGTAAGGCATTATAAATCTTAAATAAATACTCAGATAAATTCTCTTTAGTTTATTGTCTGGCTTTCCCATTGCTATAAATCCTATAACTCTTTTAGATACCCTATTCATTTCTTTAATTACAGATTCAATATTATCTGAGGCATGAAGAGCAAAACTACTCATTACTACATCAAATGCGTTATCTCTAAAAGGCAAGAACTCAAAAGAAGCTAAAACTTTGTCATCTTTAACTATTGCTAACTTTAACATGTTAATAGCATAATCGCTTATTACTGGGAAGAAATTACCCTTGTATATCTTTTTAAATACATAAGTTAACTCTCCTTTACCTCCTGCTACATCTAAAACTAACTTAGGTTTTTCACAATAATGTAGGATGGTCTTAACTAAATCGGCTCTCCACTTTACGTCTTGATTAAAAGACATAAACCTATTTGCTCTATCATATGACTTTGGTATATTCTCGTAAACTTGCCTTAACTCCTCATCCGTTGCTCTTACTGACACAAATAAAATAATAATTTAAAAGTTAAAAAATTATGAGATAACTTGAACTTGAATTTGGAATTTCATTCCATATGCAGAATCTTGTCCATCAGCATCCCAAACTCTAATTATATAGGTTCCAGCAGGGACTGGATGAGGAATTTGTAATATTACAGTAGCATTTTGCCCTAATGGGATTAGTAATCCTACACCGTAATTTCCAATTTTAATTGGCCTAGCTAAATGCCCGGGTAGATCGAATTCATTCTTTATATCACTTGTTGGTATATTAGCTAATTGTTGACCAGTCCATTGATAATATACTGTACCGTTTGGATATAAAACTTGAACTAAAACAATAAATCCGCCATAAGTATCTGGTCCAGCAATCCTTGAAATTTGAAGGAATAATGTCCCATTTGAATATAATCTTGTTCCAGCTAATGAGTAGGCTGGGGTTTTAGAATAGTTTGTTAAGTGAGTAAATCCTTGATAGTTTATTTGATAGAGTCCAAACGTTACACCAGTCGCAACTAACATCATTAATATAGCTATTAAAGTAACATATTTCCCATTCATTTTACATCACCATAGAGGAATATACCATTTACCAATCTTGATTCCTTTCCACTTTTTAGCTAAGAATTGATCTATTGATAAGTATCTACTACCAGTAAATAAGAACATAAACGCTGCAGCCCCTTCAACTGCAGCAATTTGCCATTCATCAACACATGTAGAACCTAGCCAACCTCCAGCAGCTCCAATACCCCAGGCTAAGCCAGTTAATACAAGACCAGATAATCTAGTTAAAAATCCTAACATCATGAATAACCCAAATATTGCTTCTAAAGCAGTGAAAGTTACTAAAAAGTCATATAGCATTGAGGGATTTTGCAATACACTTATTAATACTCCTTTAACTGGTCCCCATGCGTGAGGTAAGAATGTTATTAATTTTCCTCCAACATAGGCTGAACTATGAGGATTTAATTTTGCTGGCACATTTTATTGTTCTCCTTACAAAAGCTGAGAAGAACATCCATCCTAATGTTATTCTTAGTATTGGCAGGAATTTTTGAGTCTCTTCTACTGTAGTTTGAGCCATATTTATCAATATAAAAACTCTCACATCGAGTAAATAAAGTTTATCATTATGAAAATTAAGCCAAAAAGTAAGTGTTTGAGTAAAATATTTTAATTTTAAAAAAAAAATATAAAAGTAATAGGGGCAATTTAATTTTCTTATACATTTTCTCTATATGCTCGCAATAATCGTTACTTACACTTCCTTTAATTTTACATCTTCCTACAAGAATTCTTTTACCGTTAGCAGTTTGTATAACTAGAACTTTACATCCTTCACTACTTATGAATGGTAAGTTTTTAGCCTTATTAATAATAAATTCAGTAACTATAGCTGGTAATTTCTCACCAGTTAATAGTTCGTAAACTAAATATGGCATAAAGTTAGTTAAATCCTCCCTAATCACCTCTAAGATACATATCTTGTATTTCTGAGATATTTTTATTAGAGTATCAATGAAATCCTTTGCATTCTCACCAAAAATTGATGAAAAGTATGATAGAGCTGATTTCGTGTACTTATCATTCTCAGATAAATACAACACTAATGCTCCTAAAGGAGTTAACACATAAGAGCCTCTTTTTGCATGAATTATATAACCTTTATCAATGAATAAGTTGATGTATCTCCATAAGGTTGTTAAAGGCAATTTTACGCAATCCTTTAATTTATATAAAGATAAAGAGGAGTATGCCAATTTATCAAGTATACATAATTCTTCTTCGGAAAAATATTTCCTCACAGAAATATTTATTTAGATTTATTGTTGACACAGACTCTTTTACGTTTTTATAATTATAAATTACCCATTATAAAAAACAAGTAAAAATAATTAACAGAATTAAAATAACACCCTTGTATTTTCATATTTTTGGAAAGACATTCTTATTTTAATATAAAATAAGAATATTATTTGAGAGTGTAAGTATGAGTCTAACACCTCCTCCACCACCTTTCCAATATCCAGTTTTCATGGGGTCCAGATATGCCACCAGACCATCAAGCAGTGTGGGCAGTAAAAGTGGCTTTAGCGTATTTTCTTATAGGTCTTGGAAGTATGCTAATGGTTGTTTCTGCTGTGAATGATGTAAGAATTGCTGTACCAGCAACTGGTGGAAGAATGGAAAGTGTAAAAGATACTGCAAGATTTAAAGTTGGTATTTGAATAGCGTCTCTATTAGCCTTAATTTTAGGCTTAGTATTTCTTGTACTTGATGCTGGTAAACCAGCTACAGCTTGGGAAATTATCACTTATGGCTTAGAATATGGCAGATGGGAGAGTTGGATGTTCTTAGGTACTATCTTCTTATCAGTTTTAGTTCTTCTAATACTAATTTATATATGGTTAGGTGGAATTTCAAAAATATTTAGCAAAATTGGTTCATGGTATGTTGTAAAGTCAAAGATGTTTTCAGTTAGATACTTACTAATTAATAGTAATTTTTGGAATTCTTAGTGCCTCTTACGGAGGTGTATTATTTAGCCAAACAAATATTGCTGTAGTGATGATTCAGACCTTATAGTACCATGTATTGGTGCTTTAGGACCAGAGGAATTATACGCTTTAGAATCGTTTTTCGATGTAGAATTATATTGCCCTAATGAAAAATGTATAAATAGAAAAGTTGCCGAAAATACGCTATCTTTATTTAATGAAATTAAAGAAAAAATTAAAGATAAGCCCAATACATACTTATCTGGAGTTAAAAGAATAGATTACACTAGGATAATATCTTCCTTAAAAATTGAAGGAGAAAGTTCTTACGATATCCATGGATACAAAGTAATAATAACAGATGAATGTACTTTATGTGGGGTATGTGTAAGAAAATGTCCAACAAAAGCTTTTAGCTTCACTCTGAAAGATGAAAAGATCTTTATTAATTTTAGTCCTTCCAAATGTATTGGATGCAACTTATGCGTAAATTTATGCGAAGAAGGAGCAATATTCGTTATGAAAGATAAAGAATATAAAAGCTTAAAAGAGAACTATTCTTACGTAGTGGCGGAAGATGAAGTGGTAAGATGTAGAAGATGTGGCAAACCGTTTGATAATAAAAAGAAAATAATGAGAGTTTCCTCATTGTTAAATATTCCAACTGAGGAATTAGAGTATTGTAATGAGTGTAAGCAAACTATTACTGCAGAAAAGATCTTGAAAAACTGGAAAGAAAGGTTTGGTGAAATAAGGAGATCTAAAATTTAAATCCATGGAGTATTACTTTTTTCTTTAACACATTTCAATAATTCGTCTATGTTTATTATGATACCATAACTAGCTAAAAAATCATTATATTTCTGAAATAATTTCTTAACTCTTTCTATTGCTTCATTACTTACACCAGGCCAGTCTATCCTTTCAGGTTTTATTGCTAATATATATGCCTCTTTCGGTACATTACCGGCTTTTTTTGCTAATGATACAACTTGAATAGGAGACAATCTATGGGGATCTGAGATTTCAGTTTCTTCGGCTTTTTCTACATTAATTTTAAACAAATTAAATTCTTCATCCATAATCATTGCGTCAATAAAAAACACAATGTCACCTTTCTCAATAAATGCTAAGGCCTGAAAACCGTTAGCCTCAGCATCTAATCCTCCTATACATGATGCAACTAACGAACCTATTGCATCATCCCCATAAAGCCTATTTCCCATGCCTATAATTTTGATAGCCATTGTACTTTCTCCTCAACCTTTTTGTTCAATTTGTCAATCATTTCTTGTGTATAGTCTCCTTTATAATATATTGCATAGACTTTCTTATATCCTCCAAATATTAAAATCCCGTAAGCGACATCTTCAACGTAATATCTCCCATCTAATCCAGGTCTTATAAGTTCTAACATTTCCCAAGGGTCGTTAGTTTCTAACACAAATTCCTTCTCTGATATACCATCTGGAGCATATCTACTGCTACCTACTAATAATACGTGTTCTGGCTCTAAATTCTTCACTTGGTAGGCTGCATCAATAGGATCCGTTTCTAAATCAAGGACATATTCCTTGTCTTTCCATAAATTATAAACTGCCTCTACTACTTGCCCATCCGGTGTTGCAAAAAAAGGAATGAAACCTATTACAACTTTATGTTTTGCCATTTTTATCACTCTTCATAGATAAGGTTATTTTTTGAACTAAATCAACGAGATCTTTGGCATTATATTCCTTTAATAGGTCATCTAGTTTTATTTCGTTTTGAATAGGCTTTATCTCATAAATGATTGAAAGCAATTCTCTTCTCATTGGCTTTTGTATCTCTTCTTTAATAACTTTCTGTAAAGCTAATATTTCTAGGACTATGTCTAGTAATGAACTCATTTCTCATCATCATCAACAAATTCTTGGTACTATATCTCCGGTAGGCATTTCTAATATTTTTGCTCCTCCAATTACTGTTTTAACAACAACTAAAGCTTTGTTATTTGGATTTTCTGGAGATATTACTTTCCCTATAATACTTGGCGTAAATCCTAAGCTATCTAGCTCTTTTAAGACATCTTTACTAACTTGTGGCGAGACACTAAGTACGGCTATTCCTTCATTTGCAAGTACTAAAGGATCTAAACCAGTAACATCAGATATAGCCTTTACCTCTTCTGGAATATTTAGTTTATTTTCATCTATCACTATCATATATTCAGTGTTAGCTACCCATTCGTTTAGTGTAGCAGCTAATCCACCTCTTGTAGGATCTCTAGCAGCATGAATATAACCTTTAAACTTATCAAATACATCAAGGAGTTTAATTAAAGGTTTTGTATCACTTTGCAAATTTGTTTGTATTCCATATTGTAGTGCAGCAATTAAGCTACCATGAACGCCTATAGGTCCAGTAACTATTATTTCGTCTTCTGGTCTGATTTTATCTACAAGTGGATTTTCAGTAATTCCTATTCCTACAGTGTTTATTACTATGTCTTTCATTGATGAAGAAGGAACTACTTTAAAATCCCCACCAACAAGTGGTATGTTATTTTCTTTCAATACTGACAACATATCATCTATTATTTTCTCTAAGTCATTCAAAGGAAATCCTTCAGCAACAACTATTGAATCTAACATTGCAATGGGCTTCGCATTCATCATGACTACATCGTTTATTGTACCATTGACTGCTAATTTCCCTATACTTCCTCCTGGAAAGAAATATGGATATACTGTATGAGAATCAGTAGCTATTACTAATTTGCCTATTACAGCCCCATCATCTGGAAAATCTAGTCCAACGCCATCAATTGTTTTCTTTAAGGATGAAGGTAACTTTGAGAATATTAACCTTTGAAGCAATTGTTGAGTCTCTTTTCCTCCATTTCCATGAGAAATTAATATTGTCTGACTCATTTTTCATCACTTAAAATAGAATACACAGATTTCTCAAAATCTTTTATTGCCTCATTTGGATCTTCACCTATCATCTCTGCGACTTCCCTTATTTGCTCCTCAATAAATTTTACATTCTCCATAACTTCTTCTTTTGACAATTTCGCTATAATAACGCCAGCATGAACCATTACATAATCTCCAACTTTTAGATTATCTACACCAATTGCTACTTTCTTTAGGGTATTCTGACCTAAATCTACTGTTGCTATTACATCAGAATCTATTGAAACAACCTTAGCAGGAACAGCCCAACACATCTTATCTCACCTCTTTGACTATGCTCAAAACTCTTTCGCTAGAACCAAATCTTGCCCAAACTGCACACGCACCTTCCATGCTAACCATACATGGTCCCCAGGGTCTAGCCGGGGTACATGCTTTCATAAATAGTGGACAATCAGTTGGATATGCTAAACCTAAAGTTACTTCGTTGCATCTACAACCAGGTGGTAAATCGTAGTCCCATGGTTTTTCATTAACTAAAAGCCTTGCATTATATTCTTTGAACTTGTCATTTAAATCAAGGCCACTTTTCGGAATAGTTCCAATACCTCTCCATATTGCATCTACTACATCAAATACATCATTTATTTTCGCTTTTGCAAATAAGTTTCCTTCCCTTTTAGCTACTCTTATGTATTCTAGGTCAGTAAAGGTAATGTTACCAGTATACAAATTCTTTAGAATAATCATAACTCCCGTTAAAACGTCAATAGGTTCGAAACCACTCACAACTGCCGGAATACCATATTTCTCTGGGAAGAAATCCCAACTCATAGCCCCAATAATTGTTGAAACATGGCCAGGACCAATTACTCCAGATACTGGAACTCTTTTTTTCTCCTTGTGTACTTGCACAGCATACTCAGCAGCCGGTGCAGTTAACTTTATTGAAGAATAAAACATTAAGTTTTTAGGTATTTTCTGAGTAGCAAATAATACTGCATAGCTTGGTGCTGTAGTTTCGAAGCCCATTCCAAAAAAGATAGATTTCTTTCCATCTTTCTTCACATCTTCTATTGCATCGGCAAAACTATATACTATTCTTACATCTGCACCTAAAGCTCTTGCATGAGACAAAGAACTTATCTGTCCAGTTTTATAATGATTAACTGTTGGTAATTTAAAACCGTCTCCAAAAACGTAAATTCTATACCCTTCCATTGCTAAATTTATTAAATTCTCTATATCACTACTTGGGGTTACACATACTGGACATCCAGGTCCAGGAATAAGTTCAATTTCTGGGGGTAGAACTGCTCTTATACCGTAATGAGTAGTAGTCCATTCATGAGAGCCACAAAAGTTCATTATTTTTATCTTCTCTAGACCAGTCTTTCTTAGAACAAGTGGTGTTAATCTTTCTATCTCTTTAGCAATTTTCTTAGCTAAAGGTAAATTCTCTCTAAACAATAATTCAATTTCTTTAGGCAAATCCATACTTTATCACTTCTCTAATTCTTTTTCGACTATAAATGTTTTTTTATAAAAATTTACTATTTCATCTACTATCTCACTTATTTTTTGAGGAATATTATGAAATACTGGAGAGATGTCTTCATAGTCACTTCTTAGATAATATGAAATAAGATAACGAGAAAGTTGATCATTAATTCTTGTTACACTTATTTGTTCATATCTTTTATCATCAACACTACCTCTAGATAAAGTGATTCCCCTCACATTCCAAGTATTAAAAGAGAAAGACAAACCATTTATAACTCTTACGGCTGTAATATTAATTTCAGCATAATCAATATTAGAGACTCCACTCTCCCTTAAAGCTCGAATTAGCTCACCGCTTCCCAAAACAAAATTTGAAACATCTTCACTTACAACTGTAAAAGTTTTAGGCTGATAATAAACATCAATCAGATTTTTCTTAGCAAAAGATCCATTTCCATCTAAAGGAATATATAAATAACCAGTACCTCCACTTAATTTTATTTGGGCAACAGAATATCCTAATCCTGCCAATCTCCCGGCAAATGCATATAGATCTGGATCATTGTAAACTTTTAATGTAAATACACCAGTGAAGCCAGAAGCTGAAATTTCACTCATAAATTTCCACCTCTTTTTCTTTTTCAATAACTTTATACACTTTTAAATCCCTCTTCGCTGGACCATCAACTACCTTTCCAGTTTGAATATCAAATACGGAGCCGTGCCAAGGACAAACAATTTTACCATCATCAGTTATGAACCCGTCTTCTAAAGATAATCCGTCATGTGTACAAAAAGGTTCTAAAGCAAAAAATTTTCCCTTATAGTTTACAACCAAAACTGGCTTCCTTTCCCATGGTTTTCCATTCTGAAAATACATTTCAACCATAGAGTTTGGGGGTATATCGTTCTTTTTTATCTTTAATATCATGTATTGCACACCGGTGTTATTAGTTGTTCAATCTTCTTATTTAATCCTTTAATTTCAAAGTGTGCAGCACATACTAGACATGGATCGAAACTTCTTATAGCTCTTCCAAAATCATATCCAACCCATTGTGAGGGTGGCACTTCTTCCATAATCTTAGTGTTAATTACTGACATTTCAAATGGACCTATTGCTTGTCCGTTTATACACCATGGACCATTACAATTATTATCTCTTGGCGATACATTAGCTGTTGTAGGAGCATGATATTGGTAATTAGCTATAGTATAATTGCTAACTACCATCCAATGTCTTACTGTACCTCTTGGTACTTCGAATTGTCCAACACCTAGGCTAAATGAGGGCTGTTTCCAAGGTCTTGATGTCTTGGGTGAAGTTTGGTTTTTCATAAATAATTCTAAACCATATTCTAGGTTCTCCCATGCTACGAATATTGCCACAGCAGAATCTACTGCTCTTCCTAAAATTCTGCTTAGCGTTGTAGACTTGTCTGGTGGTTCCCATTCTACAGTCCATTCTTGCATTGTTCCACTAGGTAGCCATGAGGGAATATCGTTTATAGCTGGTAATGTTATTGATATCTTACCATTTTTCACAATTGGGCTATTTGGATGGAAATGAGCAACAGCATGCAATCTAGCCCAAGGACCTGTCTCATAAGCCCACATAGTTCCATCTTTCCATACTAATCTTGGTTCAGCATCCCAGCTGTATTTTTCTAAAAAGTTAGGAGCCATGGGATTTGGTATTGTTGTCTTATTCCAAGGATGGTACATATATAAGGGTGTGCCATCTGAAGCAGTTAGTCCCCAAGCTAACTTATTACCCGCTGGATCTGTTTCAGTAAACGGGGATGTAATTTTAGCCCAGTTATGATAGAATGAGGAATTAACAAACTCTAACTGGGCAACATTTAAATCTATGAAGCTTTTGCTTAATAGTTCCCCGTTTCTTACTATAGTTGGTCTGAATACTGTTTGTGGTCCTTCACTTGCAGTATTAGACAAGGAGTCAATATTACCATATATTTCTTCGTAACTCTCTCCTAATGAACTATATAACTCTGGGCTTTCCCATCCAAATCCAGATATATAAGTGGGTTGAGCATAAGTTAATCCTTGATTTTCATAGTCACAATTATCAATTAGGAAGTTGGCTAAGTCCATCCATGAAGCTATAAGCATTTTTACCCAAGCAGTTAGTGTAGTTAACCTATACATGTACTGAACAAATAGAGATTCTCCAACCGATAAATCAGTTCCAATTCCTCCCGGTATTAGCATTGGTGGATGGGAATGTCTTCCATAAATTAATACTCCAGCTTCTCTTGCTAATATTTGCGCTTTTACCGCATCTACCCATAAGGAACCAGCAAATGGGTTTAAAGCTGTCATAATGTCTGCTATTGTATTGAAACCATGAATATCAGTGTATTCAGCTTTAGTTTGTTGTGCTGCTTGCCAGCATGATGGATAATAGTTTTGAAAAACTTGTGCTGAAAAATCTGGGCCTTCTAATACGTTTAATATAATAGAGTGATCATAAATTATATCAGTCATAGCATATGCCATATTTCTTAAAACCACACCAAGAGGATAAGGTACTGCACCTAATGCCATATCGTTAGCTCTTGTTGAACCATTTGCATGAGCAGCACCACAAACCCCACAGCTTCTCGATGTTATATGTATTGCATCTGGTGGTTGTCTTCCTCTTAAAAATACTTCGAAACCTCTAAACATTGTAACGTACGTATAGGCTTCATTGTTAATTACTTGTCTAGTATTTGGATCCACTGTTGCTGTTAAACCTAGATGCCCTGCAACTCTTGTAATAGGATCTATAACCATTTTTATAGGAGAACTACTCATAATATTTCACCCCATTTTTTAACCATATAAAAATTATATCTCATACATATATTATTTGCGAAATAAGAATTTAAAAAATTATTCATTTACCTTTCACCTTTATTCTGTCAGCTAATATTTCTACAATATGGTATACCTTAGAATCTGCTTTATAATAATCTATTGAGAATCCAATACTTTCTTTGCAAACTGGACATCCAGTTAGTACTTTTTGTGGCTTGATTTTGTTTATTTCTTCTATTTTTTTCTTTCCAGCGTTTTTCAGGGATTTTACTCTATCTTCAAGAAACTTCTTGTCAGATTCATCTAATGTGTAACCAATCATTTTTGCTAAATTTTCAATAGTTGATGGTAGACTACAACTTCCGCCACCACCACTACAGCATAATGTGTTAACTCCATGATTAGGTAATTCTTTGAATTTCTTAGATAAAGCTTTTAGTAAAACTCTTGGTGGCTCAATAACTCCACCTCTTTTACTTAGCTGACAAGGATCATGCCATGTTATGACTTCATCTAACTGTTCTATCTCAAACTCTCCTTCCTCATACCACTTAGCTAATGCTTCAGTTATATGAGCTACCTCATAATTTGGCTTAACTTTAAGTATTTCATGCATTCTATATCTTAATGTAGGATAATCATATCCTCCTGAGGTCATTATTACATATTTTGGATTTATTTCTTTAAAATATTCGTAAATTCTTTTCATTACTTCCACACTACCCTCGCTATCTCCTATTACTATCCCAATAGGTGGTCTAATCCCTAATGGTTTTGACATAAAAGTCCAGTCTTTTCCTAGCATATCTAGAATTTTAGCGGTTTTTATGATAACATCTGGATATACTAAAGCTTCATAAAGACTGGAATAGAGTAATATTTCCGAATTCTTTTTATCTAACTGAACCGATTTACCTATAGTTTCTCCTATTTTGTTTATTAAGCCATTCCAAATATCCTGAATTTCTTTTATATCCCAATACTTTTCACTCACTTCTAAATCCTCTAATTCTTTATAAACTTTTGGAATTATACCAGCTTTAAATGATATCTGCTTCATTAGTTCGATTAAAGCTCCACTATCAATAGCCATTGGACATACAAACATACATGATCCACAATCAGTACAGTGCCATACATAATCTGCTAATGTTTGTGCCTCATCCAATTTAAGGTACTTTTTAGCTCCACCAATAACTCTTCCTATAGTCATTCCCCAAACAGTAAATCT
Organism: Sulfurisphaera javensis; assembly: GCF_041154675.1. Lineage (NCBI taxonomy): Archaea > Thermoproteati > Thermoproteota > Thermoprotei > Sulfolobales > Sulfolobaceae > Sulfurisphaera > Sulfurisphaera javensis. Next base: position 2,342,880 of record NZ_AP031322.1, on the reverse strand, counting down.
TGCTCTAACTAATTGCCTTGTTATTTCAGCCTTATTTACTGGAGAGTATTCTAATCCATCTGCACTAAATGGACATCCAGCTTCACAAGCTTTACAGTTTACGCAGGATTGAACATAATAAAGTATCGTAGAATCTATTTGTGTATATACTACTTCATCTATTGCTTGTTTTAATTTTTCCAAATCTATTTGTTGAGTTATTGTGGTTGACATTTTACTTTGCCCCCCTCCTAAATGTCATAAAGTACCATTCTCTTACTTTTCCAAACCAGAATTCAAACATATGAAAACCTCTTGTAAATGGTAATGTTGCTATGATTATCTCAGCTACTAATATATGTGCACCAAGTAAGTTATCATACCAAGTTACATTATTGGGTATATGAGAGGATGCTAAAAATCCTAGGACTACATCGATAAACAAAAGTAAGAAGAACCACCAATCACCAGCTCTAATAACTAACCTTTCAGCTAAAGCATAGAATTTATGGGCTAAATAAATTGCTAAGAACACCATTAATAAATAAGTGAGAATTTGACCGTTCAGAATTACTGTTAAAGGACCCCATATATCATTAACAAATGTGTAAGCCATTGTAGTTGTTGGATGACCTGGCATGGTTAATGCTAATAATCCGTCTTCAGCACTCTCTGGTATAGCAAGTGGAAATAAAGCACTATAAGGAGGAATATAGTATGCCCAAAATATCATATGTTGCGCTAATAGAAAAATAATTAATATTAAAGTTAAATGCATTAATAAACCTACTATAGTTGTAATAGGCTTTCTTTTAGCGCCTACTTTGCTTGAATTAGCTACTGTATTTACTAAATCTTTTATTTTTTCTCCTCCACTTACCTTACCTCTTAACGGCATAGAAGGATTTACATCTAATGGCGAATGATATGTTATCAAATATCTTCCTATTCTATATGTAGCACCTGCAAAGAAAAAGAATATTGTGGGTATGAAGAGACTTAATGCTACATTGTATAATGAATTACCAATAGGATAATATGGAAATGCTACCATAAGTATCACTTTTTAACTTCAGTTTTTGGTTTTACAAGTCTCTTTTCAGCATAAGCTGCAGCAGCACCAATTACTATACCAGCACCAATTAATCCAGCTGTAGTTAAAGTTGAAGAAGGTATAGGAACTTGCAAAGGTTTATAAAATGGCTCATACAGATCTGAGAAGCCTGGCATAGTACAGCCAATGCATACAGCTCCAGTCCTTGTAGGACCACCTATACCTCCTACCCATCCATATTTATTCCATGGACAATTAGAAACTGGACCTTTACAGCCTACTTCAAATAAGCATGCGGCAGTGGGTTCTCCAGGTTGAGTTCTAAACTCACCTGCAGCATACCAAGCTGCTCTAGGACATTGCTCATGAACTGTATTTTGGAAGAAGTATAAAGGTCTCCAATATTGATCTAATTCTGGTAAAGGTGCTAATCCTTCTGCCCATAAAACTAAATTAGCTAATGTCCTCATAATTCCGTTTCCATTTGCTGGACAACCTGGAACAGCTATAGCTGGTTTTACTGAGGCACTGGGCGAAGGTGTTATATCCAAATACGAATTTGGATTTTTCACAAATGTATAGAATGGAGCTGCTCCTTCCCTAGCATTAAGATAATTATCCTCATAGAACCTACTTAATAACCCCTTATAGCCTCTTAATGGATCATCAAAAAATCCTATAGCTCCAGTGGGTGACGGGGACCAGTTAGGAGTTATAAACTTAGGCGGAGGTTGATATACTTTATCTGCTATTAAGCCACCATAAGAAGCACAATTACCTACAGCCAGTACAGCTACAGCATTAGGTAATAGCTCTGCAACCCATTCATTTAACGTTTTAGGACCTAACATGCCCCAATACCCTGGGTTGTTAGGATTATATTGTTGTGCTGTATTTTCATCTGGGAAACTTCCCTCTAATACTAAAACATATGGATTATATTTTCCGGCAATTATATCATTAAGCACATCGACCGCTTGTTCACCTTGCTGAGGCATTAGAGCTGGCCAGAAAGATACTTTTACACTTCCTGGACCTACTAATGGACTTGCACCGAACAGAACTTGTGTAACTGTAGGATCAGTAGCTTGTATTATAGCAGTTGTGTTTCCTTCGCATGCCTGAGCTTCAAACCATACAATATTAACATCACCATTTTTTACTAGGTCCATTGCTTTGGAAATCGCTTTATCCCATTCTGGAGCGGATAGCATTGTTGCTGTCATTGCTAGTTTTAGAAAGTCTCTCCTAGATATCTTAAATGACATAACAAATCCACTAAGTTAATATTGTATTGATTTGTTTATAAGTCTGAGATTAAACATATTATGAGAATTATGTTAAACTCGGTTAATAATAAGGTTAAATAGTCCAATGTAGTAATTTTATCTATGAGGATAGATTCAGCACTAGGAGAGGTAAGGATAAAAGAACTGAAAGAGTTAATGGCAAAGGATCCTAAGGATCCTTGGCCCCATTTCATGCTTGGAGAGATTTATTTTAATAACGAAATGTATGAAAAAGCGTTAGAGGAATATGAAATAGCAATAAAATTAGACCCTCATGTACCAGATTTTTACTATAAGAAAGCGTTAAGTTTAGTAAAACTTAGAAGGGAAGAGGAAGCAATAAAAACATTGCAAAAAGCAAGAATTATTGATTATCAAAATGCAGAAACCTATTATTTCCTAGAGGGGAACATATTAGAGGAGTTAGGGAAATATGAGGAAGCAATAAAAGTCTATAATGATGCGCTTTCAAAGAGATTTAATGAATGGATTTTTGAGGCTAAAATACTTGATTTATTAGAATTAGGGAAATATGAGGAAGCAATAAAAGAAATAGACAAAATACTAACAATTTATCAGTCTAGTAGACTATATATACTACGAAAAAATATAATTAAAGAAATAGACAAAAGGAAAACTTAAATATATATTGAAAAACTTATTTATTACAATGATTTTAAAAATTTTTGATAACCGGTAGCATATCACTTATTTATAATTTGTTTCTCTACTTTGATTTTATATAATGTATATGAAATTATCCAAGTTATTGCAAACGTTATTACTATTATTATTCCTATATTCCCCCACCATGTATCACCGTTGATTAATGCTATCCAATCCCAGAAAGGTCCGGATAGATTAAACTCTGATTGGACTAAGCCAAGTAATTCAAATGTGCCAACCACATATGCAACAATTATTGATATTGATGTCATAGTTAAGTTATACCAAACTTTCCTTATCGGATGTCCTAAGAATGCCCAACCATAAGCACCATTCATAAAGAAACCATCAGTTGTATCAATTAAACTCATACCAGCCGTGAATAAAAATGGAAATACTAAAAGACTATAAATCGGAATTTTAAGAAATATTCCAGCAGCAGCCGCAGAAATGGCTAACAATGCCGTCTCTGATGCAGTATCAAATCCTAAGCCAAAGAGAAAACCAATAGGATACATATAATATTGATTATTAACAATTTTAAACAAACCTCTAAAGTATCTATTCATAAAACCCCTCTTTAATAAAACATCATTAAGTTTATTTTCATCAATGTTTTTCTCCCTCGATGCCATCTTATATATATCGTAAATTTCGAAAAGAACTAAAAGATTTAATAAACCTATAATATAAAGAAAACCACCGCTAACGAGAGTACCAATAATACTACCCAAATTCTCTAGAGTAGGGATATTAGATGCAACATATCTAGTAGCTATAATTAAAGCTACAGAAAGCAAAATAACAACAGTAGAATGACCTAAAGAGAAGAATAGTCCAGTAAAATATGATGGTTTGCTCTCTTGAACCAATTTTCTAGTAGAGTTATCTATAGCAGCTAAGTGATCAGCATCTAGGGCATGGCGCAATCCAAATAAATAAGCCAAAATACCCAGAGTAAAAAAAGTACCAGTAACATGACTAGCCTTAACATTAATATTGCCAACAATATTTGAGGTATTTATTAACCATAGAAAAAGAAGTGAAGTTATCACTCCTTCAAAAACGTAAAATAAAACTAACACTCTTAACGGAATATTAATCTTATTCATACTCATCATTAATACTTTTATCATTATAATTTAAAAACTTTACTACTAACAAGGTATACTATTCTTACCAATTATAGTTATATTTTTACAAGACTGATTTATTATAAATTAAGAGATATAAAATAGTGCTAATTGCCTTCATTAAGCTATATAAAAACTAATCAAAGCTGAACAATGACATAAACTAGGAGCTTATATTAAATATAAGGAAAACTAGTTATAATTATTTAAATTCATTAAGAATAATTTATCCATAATCATATGGAAAACTCAAGATTAATGTTTATATTATACAAAAGCAATAATTATATATAGTGAGATCATGATTACAACCATTAGTGAACAAGGGCTTAATGATATTATAAAAAAGCTTGATTGCAACAAGTGTCTTCAACTAAATTTTGAAACTGTAAACCCAATAAGATTAATGTCGTATCTAAATACGAAAGTCCTTGTATTCATATTATCTTCTAAAAATAAGGATTATATTGATATAATCTTTAAGAATAAAGATCCTATGGAATCTTTATTTGTATTCATAAGTGAAAACTTAAAAGAAAATGAGTTCGTAATTTGCTTTAACGTTTAGTTGTATATCCTAACTTTATAGCTAATTTTACACCTTGTTTATAACCATATATTCCAAAAATTACTACAGTCAATATGACTAAAAAGAATCCAATACCAAGTGTGTGAAGATTATGCACATATATTGGAGTTACAATGTTATAAGTTAATAATGGCGGGTACAATAGGATTGCAATACCACCAATTATAAATGCTAACCCTCCATATTCAAGAACAGTCTTAGTTATAGTTTTACCTACAATAGCTATTCCTTCCATTGTTAAGTTTTTCATCCTACTTAACCAAGTTCCGAATAATGTACCAAACATTACTTGTGCAGTTAAAGTTCCTAAACCAAATAATGCCCCGGGTAACCAGCCTAAATAAGCATTAGGCATAACTGGTGCTAGGACAGTATAAACTATTAATGCAAATGCTCCAAATCCGAATCCTGCAATAAAACCGTGAATGAAAGCTAACTTAACTGGGACTGGTTTTGTTATATCTTTCTCATTAACATAAGCTGGGTTTATCTTATGTTCTAACTCAAGTTTTTGTAATTCACTACCTTTCTCATGTATACCACTAATTTCTCCTAATTTCTTCTCTAAATAATGCCAATGGAAATATCCTCCTTTTTTAGCTATGTAAATTCCAGCCAAAGTCATTGCTAACCCAACAAAAATATACGTTACTCCAAATGCTGTAGTAGTCATAAAAATTCCAGCTAAGGCTAAATATGCTAATTCAGAAAGTATTGATCTTTGTAGAGTAAAACCAGACGAGAAAATTAGCCCAGTTTTAGCACCACCTTTAGCACTAAAAGTACCTACAGAATAAGAGAAAGTTATTGGCCATGTATGTTCATCTGGTGTAACTCCATGCAAAATTCCCAGTAAATATGCTATAACTAAAGCACTAATTACATCCACGTCTTGTGGATTCCAAAGATTAATAATTAACCAATTAAATAAAAAAGTCATAAGTATAATTTGGGAAACCCTAATATTTAAACTTTTTCCTATCAAAGTTTAATAAAAAATAAATACAATAAAATTCCAATAAGTAAATGAATTAGAATAATTCGTAAAAACCAAGATTTATATAAGATATTATTAAATATTGAAATAAAAACAAAGTACTTCATATATTCACTCGAAAAACTAGATTTTGTTATATCAAAGTAGAAATTAAATAATAGCCTCAAAGCCTTCATTCAACTTTTCTTTTCATATATTATTATAATTTTTTTGAAGCGTACTAGAATTTTTCACCTAAAATTATTTAGCGTCACAAGACTGTATAATGTCGTCAAATAGACAAAATAAAGGTATCTATAATCTCTTTCTAAAGATTTATATCGAATAATATTAAAATCTTTAAAGAAGTTTAGAAATAACTTATACCTTAATGACGATAATATAGGCATACTCATAATAAGTTTATAAAAATCAATATTTCATAGAAGTTATATCACAAATATTAATATAAACCAAAAATTTTATATTAAGATTGTATTTCCATTTTATACCTTTACAATTTTAATGATGTCCTTTATATCATATCTACTTATTGTTAATCTAGTAAGTCCTTTTATTTTTCTTCTAAAATATATAGATCCATCAATTACCTTTGCATTAAACTTCTCTGGAGGTAAAGATAGTAGGATGGATACTCCTCCTTCTGGCTTTTTATAAAGATATTTTTCGAAATATTTAGATATTCCATTAAGCCTAGACGAATATATTTCTTTCTCCATATCTATAACTTTTTTAAGAGTACCCATTTCATAAAGTCTTTTAACTAGATATTGGGAAAGCGAAGAAGGTTTTGAGTTAGTTTTCATATTTGTAAAAGCTATTCTTATTCCACTACCTAATATTCTGCTGAAACTACTAACGTAAATTACGTTATCATCAATGAATGCGTTAGAATCAGAAAAATAACCATATACATCGTCAAGTATAATTTTTGTTCCCTTATCTTTCGCTTCTTCAATTAATTTTTCTATTTCTTTTCTCTTAGCTACTTTACCAGTAGGATTATTTACTATTGAAAAATAAAAATACTCCTCATTTAACTCTATTTTTCCTTCAGCAACTAATCCTTCATGCGGTATTACTTTCTGATTTTGAATTATTGAGTCATGAGTAGGCTCTTCGCAACCTACAGATTTAGCATGAGTTATGATATTATTTATAACCTCCATAGCGGAAGTAGCTAAGTAAAACTCAAAATCTACTCCTCTTATCTTAAGCATATAATGTATAGCTTCATCAATTCCATCTATTTTACCTTCTGTATTTATTATGTTATAATCGATTTCCTTTAGTATTTCTTTAATTTCTTCACTGGGAAATATCTTAGGATCTGGAAAGCCTCTCCTTAAATCAATACACATAATATTTTACCCCATTAAAGGTTACTTCCTTAGCATGTTCTTTTATTACGTTAATATCGATATTGTACTTCTTGCTAATTTCAATAACTTCCTCTTCTGTTAAAGGTTGTATTTTTAAAACATTTATTATTCCTTCTAATGGTGCATCTTTATCAACATAAAATTCTCCTCTTTCGATATAGTCTATGATATAGACTTTATTTTTATCAATATAATTTGAAATAATCTCTGCAGCCTTCATTATTCTTTCAGAACTAGGAGACATTACCCATTTTTCTGCTGGTGGTCTTGTCGGAACCATTATATGTACCTTATCTGGAGAAATATACTCTAATGCCTTGCCAATATTATTAAGTTCATTATCACTATCATTAATATTTTTGACTAGCATTACTTCGGCCCATATTTCTCCAGTATATTCTTCTCTAAACTTTTTAATTCCATCTATTAAATCTTTAAATGTGATAGTGTAGTGAGGTCTATCAACTATTCTAAATGTTTTTTCATCACCAGCATCTATGCTAACCTTTACTACGTCAGCTAATTTCATATAATTCCTTACATGTTGAAGTTTTAGTCTTCCACCATTAGTAAATACAGAAATCTTTTTTGATTGAATTTCTTTGCTGAATTCCAACAATTTATCTAAATTTTTATATAAAGTTGGTTCTCCATCTCCAATAAATGTTAAATAATCATAGTCGAAAGTTTTTACAGCTTGTTTAATTTCTTCTTCTATTTCTTGATAATCAAAGAAATCTATTTCAGTATTTATAAAATGATTTGTTCTTCCAAGTTGACAATAAACACAATTCCAATTACAATACTTTAAGGGTACTACATTTACTCCTAATGATCTGCCTAATCTTCTGGAGGGAACTGGTCCAAAAACATACTTAAACATAAATGTAATTTATTAAATCACAAATTAAAAAGTATTTTCTAAATATCGAGTAAAAATAAAATAAAATAACATTCTTTTTATTATAAAATGTTAATAGTCTATTCATTTTCTACTGTTTGAAGTTTCATTTTAGGGTTGAAATTCCATGAAATTCCTCCAATCCCGATTTCAGCTATATCCCTAGGAGAAGGAATTATGCCAGCCATTAGTCTTGTGAAAACCTTATCTATAGAATTATAATCCTTATAATAAATCCCCCCAGCAGAGACGCCAAAAACTGGTATATTTCCCATTAAAGCAATAATACTCATTGTAGTTGGTTTCATTGGTATTCCATATGCAATAATCTTTGCAACTTTCTTTATTGCTAGGAAAGTTCTATCAGTGGGATCAACTGATGTACCACCTGTAACAATAATTCCTTCAGCCCCATTATCTCTTGCTCTCAATATTGCTTTGCTTATCATTTCCTCATCGTCTGGAACTATCTCACTATTAATAACCTCCCACTCGTATTTTTTAGCCTTATCTTGAATTACTGGTAAATAAGCATCCTTCTTCCTTCCCTCATAAATCTCAGTCCCAGTAATTACAACTCCAACTTTTCTATATTTAAATGGAATTATATCTATTAACTTTTTACTGGGAATAATACTTTCAACATCATTCTTATGCATTGAAAACGGAATTACTTCTACACTACCCACTAGTTCATTCCTTCCAAAAGCGTCAAATTTGTTCTTAGTAATAAGATAAACCTTTTGATTTAAATTAAAATTAATAATGCTTTCAACATCAAGCGAAAGGACTCCAGGAAGCTTAGAGTATAACATAGTAATTCCTTGCTTACCTTGAACGATCTCAATATTATCGCCACATATCTTAGAAGCTATATAAGGAGTTATTTCCCATTCATACATTAAGTCCTCTTCCTTTTCACCCTCGTCTATCCAAACGTAATATACTCCTGAATTCAATAACTTAGGGATATCTTCTTGAGTTATTATATGTCCCCTAGGTAAAAGAGTAGTTGCACCATCGGGCGTTACTAAAGTTGTGTCATAACCCAATTTTTTGCCAACAGCTTCTTTTGTTGAAATATATCGCATAAGAAATATATTGAAGAAGCAATATATAAAGATTGACAGCTAAAGTAATATACGTGATATATAATAAATTTTTTCTAGAAAATTTTTCATAATTTAGGAATAAAATAGACCATATTTATATAGTATCATTAAGAAGACTGTCTTATTCCAAAGATAATTTCTATGTAAAAATTTCATCATATTATGCTAAGTTTAATTTTTAATTCATCATATTTTATCGGTCTTTTTTTACTAATTTTGTACCTTTTAGGAAATGAATTAGAACGTTTATATTACATAAAGTTTTCTGGGAATAGACTTGTTTACATAGAATTAAAATTCAAAACTTACTTAAAAAGATATCAAGGACATTATAATTTTTCCTTCCTTAAAATAGCCACGGCGATTATCCAATATGTGTCGCCTTTATATTCCTTTGATATCTCTTCATCAGGGTTACAACAGTTTTTAACAAAAGTTATATCATATCCATTTGATTTAAGAAACTCAAAAACCTTAGTGTTCTTTGGTTGAATATTAAGTATTACGAAAGTGTCACAAATATTTACTAATTTTTGAATTAAATCAAATTCTTCTGATCCAACTACACAGAAATGTCTTACGTTCAACCCTAATCTGGCTAAAACAGCAGTAACTGAAGATACACCAGGGATAAGTTCTATTTCAACAATTTTTTTGTTACCAAGAATGTGATAGAACAAGGGATTTCTGACGGCTGAATCACCTATTTCTAAGAAGACACCCCATTCTTCCTTACAAGAGTTTATGAGATCAATATTTCTTTGGATAATTTCGTCTCTATTTGATGAATCAGTAAAAGCTGGAGTAAGTTTTACGACTTTTTTACCTTTTAGTAATTCATCTAAATTGAACGGAAAATCGTTAGCATATGTAAAAACAACGGGGGCTTTTTGCAAGACCTCTAATGCTTCCTTAGTTAACAAATTTGGTGAGGGTGAAAGACCTAGAACGTAAATTTTCCTCATTTACTTTCAACTCCCACTAACTGTTTGATTTTATGTATAAGTTTAGGCTTTATTGCAACAATAAATCCTATTAAGCTTGCAACATAATGTTCAAAGTAAATATGTATAAAAAGTCCTCCAGTAAATGCTAAACCAGGTATTCCAGCTCCAGAAAGTAATGAAGCTCCCCACAAGTCTGATATACTAAATAGTGTATGATTAAAAACTATATTAGCATAAATAATTTGAACTAAAAGAAGAATTGCACCTAAGAACCCAATTATTCTTATGATTTTATTGTATACTAGATCGGGTTTGAATGCAATAATATACATAAAAAGACCCATTATTCCAAATAATGTAATACCCATTAGTGGAGCTTTTAGCTTTATCAAAAACGGGAAGTGAAACATATATCCTACAAAAAAGGAATATAATAATAATGTACCTTCTGCGAATAAAAATATTCTTATCCACTTTTTCAATCTCTCACTAGTAAAATATGTATGTTAAGAAATATATAAATTTAGTCATATTTCAGAGAGTGTGTCTTATAATTTTGTTTTTTAAAAATTATTAAATAAACAAGCTAAGATAAACTATTATTGCTAAATTTTTTCTATTTTTATAATCTAATTTTTACTGTTTAACGTTTTACATAGAGAATACAAGTTTTCAACTTTTTATTGTAATAATAAAATTGTTAGACACAGTCGTTTAAAGGGAAAATTGTATAGCGTCTTTCATCATAATTTCAGCATAAATATTTGCTTAATGACGAATAAAAGTAAATATAATAAACCCGTTGTATTCTTAACGAAAAAGACTCTGCAAGAGATATAAGATAATTTGTAATATTTTAATCATGGGTTTTATATCAGTCATTGTAACAGCGCATAATAGAAAAAAATTTATTAATGACGCATTAAATTCTTTGTTCAGACAGACACTAAACAAAGAAAAATTTGAAATTATTCTAATTTCAAATTTCAAACTAGACTCTTCTGATGTAATAAATATTTATAATGATAAAGAAGAAATTGGAGAAAAAATTTACGCAGGATTCCAGGAAGCTAAAGGAAATATTGTTTGCTTTTTAGATGATGATGATATATTCGAGGAAAATAAACTAGAGAGAGTTTTATCTCTTTGCAGCCCAGAATGCTCATATTATCATAACAATTTGCTCCCTATAAATGAGAAAGGAAAAGAGATTGAAATAAAAGCAGATTATCTCAAAATTCCACCTTATGCAACATTGCGTAAGATAAACTATCCCCTAATAATTGAGGATTCGGCGAAAATAAACGTTAAAAAAGTTTTAAAATTAAATGCAAATTTTAATTCTAGTTCGATATGTGTAAATAGAAAAATCCTAGAGCGAAATCTAAGTTATTTAAGTAAGATTAAAGTATTAATAGATTCATTTTTGTTTTATTCTTCTTTTACTTATAATGGAAAAATTATTTTAGATCCAGAAAGATTAACCTACTATAGGATTCATACTTCACAGACAAGCTCTGGTAAACTATCCGATATAAAAGAATATAGAGAATCTTTTTCCCGTTTGCTTTTAAAAGTATTAGATGATATGAGAGTTATAAAAGATATGTTAAATGGAAATCTTGAGAACATTATTGAGGAAGAAATATCAAGATACATTTTGCTTTATAATATATTTTCCTTTAATAAAAAATATAATCAAAATATTAAATTCAAAAGAGAATTAGCATGGTATTATTTTATTTCATTAGCTCCAAGCTTCATAAAAAAATTATATATTAAAAAAGAATTTAAAAAAAGAAATAAATTACTTAATTACCAATAACCATGGTGATGCCATGGACCGTGGTGGTAAGCTGGACCATAATAAGCGTAAGGATAGCTTTTTCCTAAGTCAGTTAATTCTACATATTCTTCTCCGTCTCTCTCATATTTCTTTACTAATCCTATTATCATTAGTTGACTTAGCACTATATCGAATGCACTACCATATAAGGGAACTTTATTTTTAAGCTCTGATATTCTTAGTGGACCGTTTTTAAGACTTTCTAGTATTTGGTATCCGCCAATCCACATTAATTTTCCAAACATCTTTTCTCAATATCTATTTTGATATCGATACTATTTAAACTTTTCGTTCCGTATTTGAAATAATAAAACCCTTGTACTTTTTGATATAGATTGCAGAGAGTTTACTATAATAATAATTATAAATATATAATGTGAGAATAACTATTATGAGATATTTAATTTTAGGTTTGGGATTTCTGGCTACTCATATTGCTGAGTATTTAACAAATCAAGGTGAAGAAGTTACCGTTACATATAGAAACCTTGAAAGGGTTAAAAGTATTTACGCTGAAATTTTGAAGGCTAGATTAGTTAGACTAGATCCTTTAAATAACATAGACGAATTAAGGAATTTAATTGCCTCTTCTGATATAATAGTTAATACTATAGGTGTAATAGGAGAAAATGAAAGGGAACTAAAGATTGCTCACGTGGAAATCCCAAAGAAAATATCAGAAATAATATCTGAATTGCAAGCTAAACCTATGTTAATACATATTAGCGCAGCCTCTGCAACTGGATTAACAGGATATGTTAAAGAAGAAGAAAAACATTGTGAAGGAGTATCTCCTAATTTACCATACGAGGAAACAAAATGTGAAGGAGAGAAAATTGTTTATGCAAAAGCAAAAGAAAATGATTTTCCTCTAGCAATTATAAGACCAACTTTTATTTATGGAAAATATGGAGCCCATGTACATTTTGTATTAATGTATTGGTTAGCTAGACTTGGTATTATTCCTTCATTTAATATCTCTTTTTCTACTATTAGTGCTAAACATATTGCTATTCTGGTTAAAACTCTAGCTGAGGCTAAACCTAAAGGGTTATATATGTACGCCCATGAATGTAAACTTATTGAATTAGAGAAGCTATTTGAATTAATGGCTAAGGGATTAGGAAGAGAAAAAACTATAAAACTGAAGCTCCCTACTGAATTTATTCCTTCAAGCCTAAAATGTGCACTAAAGTACGTAGGAACGCAATACGATTGCTCAAAAATAAAAGAGTTAATTAAAGATATTGATTTTGATGAGACAGAAGTTATTGAAAATGCTTTATTTCTAGATAATCTTAGAAAAAAAGGTATGCTACTATCTACATAAATCTACTTAACGTAATATATTTCACATCATGCTCTAGTTTTTCTGGGCTAATTATTCCGCATCCTTGAGTTATCTTTTTTATAAATCCTTTTTCATTAACGACCATTAAACCAGCCAACACATCAATACCAAAATCTAATAGATCTTTCAACATTGGAGTACTAGGACCTACAATAAACGTAATTGCGTCTCCTTCTTTTTTTGCTAATTCAATTAATCTATCAATTGATTTATTTATTATCGTCATCCCAGTTATTATTACTATATCAGCCTTTGGTATATAATGTTCTGCTGCTGTTGAAGGGAATATTCCTCTAGACACGTCTATCAAAAATGGATTTAATTCTAAAATTATAAACTCCTTTGCAATCTTCTTAAAACCTTCTAAATTAGGATAATTCCCATAATATCCTACCATTACAATTCTTTTGTTTTTTCCTAACTCTAAAGCTAAGTCTAACCCATTATAATTACTGTTATAACTTGGAGTTATTACTGAATTTATCGCTGCTAATCCCACACTAGATTCTAATAAATTAAAGGAAAGTAAATATTCGCTCAACTCTGAAACGTATTTCTCATGTAAATGCCCGAATCCTCTCACGCTGACGTGGTTTGAACCTGGATCCGTAGAGGCAGTACCACAGTACTTAGAAAGTACACATGTCCATGTAGTACCTATATATACGTCTTTTATTTTTTCATCGTGATCCTTAGCATATGAAACCAAATATTCTGGGATCATACATTCTTCACCTAACTAAAATATGACTCCTAAAAAATATATCGATATAGTAATATATAAGACTACTTAGTCGGCACTAATGTTCTTAGCTCTTCAGTAAGACCTTTGCTCTATTAACATATTGAATTGTCTTCATTGCAAAACAGATAGTACTATTTAAAATATAATTTGCATATATCACAATCTGTGAAAAATTATTTACAGCATAAATCATAAAGATAGCAATTTAATATATAAGCAAGTATGAAAAAAGGGACTAATGAAGAACTCAGAGATGTTTATAATAAGTTAGTTACCTCATATGATAAGGTTAATTCAGTAATAACTTTTTCACAAGATACTAAATGGCGCTATCAACTTATAAAAGAACTATCAAAATACTGCAAGGAACCAAAATTTATACTAGATATAGGAAGTGGAAAAGGCGAATTATCAAAGATTGCAAAAATATTCTATAAGAATGCTAATTTTGTATTACTTGACTACGCTGAAAATATGTTATCTAATTCCATTGTAGAAGGAGATAAGATAATTGCATCTTTTAATAATTTACCTTTTAGAGAAAATGCCTTTGATGCTGTTATTAGTAGTTATGCGATACATGCATCAGATGATATGAATCAAACTATTAAAGAAATTTACAGAGTTACAAAAAAAGCTCTTGGAATTACAGCAATTGGAAGATCTAATAATATATTATTTAGCAACTTAGTGAAAATATACCTAAAATGCTTACTCCAATACTTAGTTATATTAGCTCATGGTGATCCTAATCATTACAAATATATTTATTATATATATACAAAGGTTCCATCTAATAAAGAACTAAAACGGATATTTGGAACTTATACTGATATAAAAATCTTTAAAGAAAAAGCCCTAGGTTCGATATATTTATTTGTAGGTATTAAAAAGAGTAACTAATTTCTAAGATTTCAACATATTTTTCCAAAAATCATTTTAACCATATTTATTACAATAATGTTTTTAAGATAGATATTGAGTATAAGAATATTATGAGCAATTTGAAAAAGGTAAGGTTTCGTATAAAAAGATATCTTAATGGAAAGAGTTGGTGGCAAGAATATGAAATAGAAGTTGATAAATATACTACTGTGGTCCAAGCATTAGTTTATATTAAGCAAAAGTTAGATCCAACTCTCACTTTTAGGGCTTCTTGCCATATGGGAGTTTGCGGAAGTTGTGGTATGAAAATTCAGGGGAAACCTAGCTTAGCTTGCAAAACTAATATATGGAACACAGTAAATAAAGACGGAGAAATAATAATAGAACCACTTGATATGAAGGTACTTAAAGATCTAGTAGTCAGTATGGATGATTTTTACGATAAAATGGAAAAAATTGATCCTAGACTAAGACCACATGAAGAAGTATTAAAAGGAAATTTTGAGCATAGATTGAAGCCAGAAGATCAGAAAGAGCTTTGGGCTTTTGCACAATGCATATGGTGCGGACTATGTTACTCAGCTTGTCCAGTAACTAAAGAGAATAGAAACTTCTTAGGCCCAGCAGCATTAGCAAAAGCTTATAGATTTATAGCTGATCCTAGAGATACTCAAACTAAAAAAAGATTAGAAATAGTAGATAATTTAGACGGAATATGGAGCTGCAGAGTTGCTGGCAGTTGTTCTGTTGTATGTCCAAGAAATATTGATCCTTCCTTAGCTATACAAAGATTAAAATCGATGGTGATATAAGTGAAAGAGTGGTTAGAATTTAATTGGAATATAGAGAGATATTTAGCATTATTACAAATGATTACTGGATGGATTATATTTGGTTATTTAATATTTCATGTAATATATGTGTATGAACTATCAAAAGGGCTAGAAATTAATGATTCTTTTCTTATGCCCTTACTTGCTATTTTTGGAATAATTCTAACGTTTCATATCGTCAATGGAATTAGGATCTTACTGATTGAAACAGGATTCCTAATACCTAAAAATCATCAAGAAAATACATGGTTAAACTATAAGCCTCACAAGGTGTATAAAATAATTTTAATGATACTTCTATTGATATCAGCAATAGTCTCATTCGTGGTGATTTATAAATGAAAGAGAGTAAAATAAGATTAATTTTCTATGTATTTGGCATACTGGCAGCTGTATTTCTATCAGTTCATTTATTTATGCTATTTGCTAATACAATGTCTTTTGTTACTAGGACTTCTTCGTCAACAATATCATTAGAATTAAAGAATATATACTATAAGATCAGCCTACTACTATTATTATTCTTTGCCTATTCACACGGTACACTAGGAATAAGAAGAACTTTTTATAATTTCTATAAAAAGAAAATAGGAAAGGCTGTAATTATACTGCTATGGCTAACTTTAGTTCCACTTGTATATTTTGCTTTATTATCATAAGCTATTTCTTCTTTTTTATCATGTAGTTTATATTACCTGTTAGCTTATCTATATCACCATAAGTTTCTTTTACTGTTCCGTTTTCGAATTTAATTTTTACAATATTTTTACTATCACTTAGAATTAATTCAGTAATTCCATTTATACTCTCAACTTCAGCAAAATCTAAAAGAATATTTATTTCTTCATTTTTACTTATAACACCTTCTTTTAGGATGATATAACCATTAAGTGTTGGTTTATTAACCGTTATCTCTATAGGAATATTAGTTAAGGTTCTCTCAAAACTGCTTATTTCTTCAAATGCCCTTTCTTCGAATTTCTTCATAAATATAGAAGCCTCACGCTTTACATAAGATTCAAATGGCCCTTCATAAATATATTTAATTAAAATCTCGCTTCCTTCATTTATAGGTGCAATGAAATTATACAACTGAGAATGAAAGCGGGGTTTACTCTCTTTATTAATTTCATAAATAATCTCGTAGCCTTTTTCCATTTTACGACATACTTTTTTCGCAATTAAATTTAGAGTCATTAACCACTTTAATTTAAATCTATAAGTAGATTCATCGATTTGGTAGAGTTCATCAAAATAAGGGACAAACTTTAGTATATTCTTGGGCTCTGAAAAATATTTGACAACAACATCTATAGGTTTATTAATTTTGAATTTCGATTCTACTTCTATCATTACAAATATATTATTTACTTTTTCTGTTATAAACTTAACTATCACATTTCATAACACATTGAAAAATTACTTTTTTACTTGTAAAAAATAATAAAACACTAATTTTATAATGGACTTATCAAGTTTTTAGTTTTCTCACTACTTTGCTTAATGAAGAGAATACCTTAGGATATACTCCTATTGAAAACCCTAAAATTCCGCCAAACCAGTGTTCGATAAAAACGTGAACAAATAACCCACCAGGGAAGAACAAACCGGGTGCAGTTGCTAGGGCCATGAAATTTACTTTTCCTACTACGATAAAATGAATTTCAAGAATCATAGGATTTATCATAACTATTGCGAAAAAAATCGATAAAAGCCTTAATATAATAGTAATTACATTTTTCTTCTTTAAATATTCAGCAATAAAAGGATAGAGTCCTATTAAGAATTCTAAAATTCCATTATATAAAAAAGCTAGTTCCATAAATACAAAGGGTAACGGAATTAAAGGTTTAACTTTAGCTATCATCATCATCTCTTTTATTTCCATACTACTAGAAAATATTAAAGAAAAACCAGAATATATTAAAAGTAAACCAGTTATCGAAATCAATGTCCTTAAAACTATCCTAGTAATATTTTTCATGACATATACTATTAATATATCCAAATATAAATATTTCTATTCAGAAATTAAAGCATTATATACTAATGCCCCTACAAGCACTGGAAGTACATAATTATTCTCAGTTTCACGCATTTTAATCCTAATTTTTTTCCTTAAGTATAAATTACTACGAAAAGGCAATTAACTATAATCTATAAAATTTCTCTTCAATTACTATTATTTATAAATTTTTTAAAGTGAAGTACAAAGAAAATAAGTCCTCTGGATTTAGTAAATTGATATAGTGTTTTTCAGTGAAAATACAACGAGTACGTTAAATCATGATTTCCTAAATTACTAAGTAAATGTAACTGATATTGCAATTATTATGAAAAGCTTATACTACTCTTTATGCTAAACTAGAAACATTAAATTTAGTTTTAAAATACTTCAAAAAGCAGGAAAATTTACCTTTATCATCTTTTGGAATTTATTTTTTATTATATATCAAATTTTGTGAATAAATCTACGGACTTCAACCTTAATTCATTTGTAATGAATTTATAATTATCATTAAAGATTCAGTTAAAAAAATAAATTTACTTTTATAGCTGTCTTAACCGATTATTTGGCTACTACTTTTTGCTTTTGAGCAGAAACAGCTCTTTTATAAAGTATTTTATAAGATACAGCAGTAACTCCACCCATTACTAAAATCCCAGCCATGCCTAAAACTACAGCACCAGCAGCCAGAGTAACAGGATTTGTCTCTAATAATACAGCTGGTACACCAGGTAAACCTAAAGCCTTTAAAGTAGGGCCAGTTGTGTCAACAAGAATGTATCCTCCTGTAAAGGCACCGAACATCATCCCACCAGTAAATGTTAGTAAAACAGTCCACATTTGTCTAAATGGTATGTTTTTGAATGTAGCTAAATATAGCCAAACATAAGTTAATATAAAGAATAACCAGAAACCAGCATTACCTATTGCACTGTTAAATACAGTAGGCAACCATACGTAGGTTGATGCTAGGAATAATGCATGAGCTAAAGTTAATGCTAAAGCGCCAACTAAAAATCTCTCTCTGATTCCATAGAATGCTACTGTGAAATAAACTACGTAAAACACTACTCCTATAAAGAATACCCAGTTGAAGGGATTAAAGAACATTTGAACATAGTTTGGATAGAATACTCCAATCCATGGGTTTTGATGTAAAACTGCTGTTAGTTCATTCTTCTCTAATACTGTGGCTAGTGTAGTTAGAGGTATACTTAACCCTATTCCATACCCGCTAAATACTGAAGTAAATAATGTAACTCCAAATAGTGCAACAAGTAATACTATTGGTACTGCAATTGTTAAATATAATTTCTCCCTATCATGTTCTCCTAAACTTCCAGCACCTTCTGCAGTTCCTATTAAGAAATGATGTAAAGCTAACAATATTATTAACGAAAGCAATAAACCATATAGGGCTTGTCCAGTAGCTACCATGATTGGTGCATAGATAGTATCTAATGAGACTACAAGATAAACTAACGAAGTAGCAATTATAGCCCACATTGCTCCAGTAACTGACAACATCTCTTGCCTATAGTTTTCATAACGGCATAAGGGAATCATTACTACTGATCCTGCTTCTATCATAAACATAGTTGTAAACCAGACTAAAGGTATGAAGAAGAATAAGGTATACATATCCATTTAACTCACCTCTTTTTTAAATATATAAAAAAATCATTTAATCACCTTTTTGTCTTGACTAGAATCTTGGTGAGTGATTTTGCCACTAGATGAAACATCAGATGTTGCCATGCTGAAAGTCCCAGAACTTAGGAATGTATGAGATGAAGCAACATCTACAGAAATTTCCCTACCACTAAATAGTCTCTTTAACATATAAATTGCACCACCAACAGCTATTGCTAATATTGCCATTATTGCTATTCCTATTGGTAGAACATCGGGGCTATTATTGTATGCTGAAGCTGTTGTCATTACAGCTTCTATAGTATATAGTCCACTAGAAGTTTGTACCATAGGTCCCCATATAACAAATGGTTGTCTTCCTGTTTCAGCAGCAACCCAACCACTTTCCCAAGCTATTAATTGTAACCAACCAAGTAAGAAAGATGCTGCTTGTACCCATTTAGTCTCTAAAGGTTTATCTAAACCTATGAAGCTTAGCCATTTTGGTTGTCTCCATACACTATAAGCTAATATCCAAGCTGCTATAGCACCCAAAATTCCTAATGTTGCGTGAACATCGTAAGCTGCATGAGATAACCACCATATAGGATCCCAAACTGATTGAACGAAACTTGAATATCCTAAAACAGGAGTATTAGGATTAGGTGGCCAAGAGACTAATAAGCTTAATAATCCAGGGATTTTGATTGGTCCAACTCCCATTGGAGCTCCAGAGGTATAAGTGTGCATTAATCCTTCTAATGTTGCTAGCTTTAGCGGTTGATAATGATACAATATTTTACCAGCGTTATCACCAGCCCATGCTAAAAATATT
Source organism: Sulfurisphaera javensis (assembly GCF_041154675.1). Lineage (NCBI taxonomy): Archaea > Thermoproteati > Thermoproteota > Thermoprotei > Sulfolobales > Sulfolobaceae > Sulfurisphaera > Sulfurisphaera javensis. The sequence continues at coordinate 2,322,696 of NZ_AP031322.1, read as the reverse complement.
GCATCACCAGCCCATAAGTAAGAGGCTAATTTGAAACCTCTATTATAGTATTCAATTTGATCTTTGGTCATATTCTTTAATGTTAATTTTCTGAAAGCAAAATAACCTAAAATTGAACCAAATGCAACAAACCATGCACCGGCAACTCCCATAGGAACTTCTGCTACTGCTGCAGGTGGTGCTGATGCAGCTAATGGGTCTACATTAGTCAATTGTCCAGACTGAACATAAGCTTGAATATTAAATCCAGTTGGAGTGTTCATCCATGAGTTAACCAAAATTATAAGTATTGCAGAAGCTGTAGAACCTAAGGAGACTAGAAGTCCCATTATCATATGTGCTCCTCTACTCATCTTATCCCAGCCATATAAGTATAAAGCTAAGAATATTACTTCACTAAAGAACGCAAGAACTTCAATATCAAATGGTAGTATGTCTATTTGATTAACCATATACATCCACTTATACCATACTGTAATGAATTCCACAGCTATTGCAGCACCTGCAGCTGAACCTATAGCAAATAAGACAGCCATTACAACACTCCATCTTCTTGCTATTGCTAAGTAGTATGGATCATTTTTTCTATAACCTAAATACTCAGCCGCTACTATAAATAACGGTAGACCTATTGCCCAATATGTGAAAAGCACATGAACTCCCATAGTATATGCTGCTAAAGTTCTATCAAATATTTCGAGAGTCATATACTTTCACTATTTGCCATTATAATTTAGTAAATATAAAAAGATTTAGATAAGGTTACGTGAGACTTTTCAACCAAAAGTATCATATTTATCATATTAAATTTACGTTCTCACAATTTAAATAGAAGGTGAAAGTATAAAATAAGTTTTAAACTTTAAAGTACAAAGTATAAAATAAGAGAATATGTTAACTCACCTAGTAAAATCGTTTCATTGCGAAAGAAAAAACGATGAAGATTCTTCACTTCTAATGGTAAAAGAAGACTTATTTGATAAATTAATAACTGAGAATATAATATATGTTATACTTAGTTCAGATTATAAAAAATTTGGAATTAGTAAAAGTTATTATTATCATATATTAAATTTCTTGGAAGGATTAAGAATAATAGAAAGTGACTATATAAAATTTAAATTAATCTCACCATTTAGCATAGATAATGGTAAACTTATTGTTAAGCCTGCTTTTATCTATTGTAAAAACGAAACTTTATTTATTGTAGACTATAGAATGATATTCAATAAATGTTCTATCTGTCCATATAGAGTAGAATGTGAAAGATTTTTAAATCTTGTAAAAGAAGATTTTAAATTAAAGAATAAATCTCATAATCAAAGAGAAAAGTTGAAAGAAATTACAAATCAATTAAGCGAAAAAATTTTAAATTCGTGCAAAGAAATTATTGTTGATGAAATTTAACAAAAAATATTTATCACCCTTTTGGATTGCTTCAGGAGCCTTAGCTGGAATAGGTTATATAATAGCTATATTTTATATCTTAATTAAGGAAAAAGGAAATGAAAGATGGTTAGGTATAATGTTTTTCATAGGACCTATTGGAGCATTACTTGTGTATTTATTAACTAGAAAAAGTAATGTAAGATTAGTTAGAATATCTTTAGGATTACTTATTGGGTTTGCTATTTGGGTTATTATAGCATTACCATTAGGAATAAATCCTTTATATCAATTATTTGGATACGTACATGGATGGTTAAGTGACTAAAATAGGATTTTTGATTATTTTTTTCAAGTTACTCTTTACTATTTGGTTTAATATACTATTCCATTTTTCACACTGGTTTTCTCCTTTAGGTGTAATATCTAACTGATTACTAATTTTTCTTATGGCATATTCACATTCAGCTTTCAGTGGACAATAAGAACAAGCAAAAGTTGATTTAGATTTTATAATTAATATCTTATTCTTTTTGTCTACATACATTAACTCATCCAGAAAGAATAGTCCTTTTTCTGTTATTAATAAGGGCACTATAATATTGAAATCTATTGCGTTATCCTTAATTAATCCTAAAGATTTCAAAAAATCTAAAATAAAATAATAATAGCTTTTACTATAGCCTCTCTTATCCTCAGATACTAATATTTTTAAGTATTTTTCATTCAGAATTTTATCAAAATTCTCTTTTGACATAAGTAATAATTTGTTATCATCAAGAATAGTTCTCTCTATCTTTATAATTCTTATTCCTTCCATGTGATTTTTTAAACATTGGAACAATTTAAGATTTCTGAAATAAATACATTGGACTCTATTATTTTAAGTCCAATGAAAGTTTAACTCTGTTAATTATGTTTTCGATATACTTTCAATATCAGAATTTATATTATCGGTTTCTATTAAAAGTTTGAATAAGAATGAAATTTAGGGATGACTTGAAGTTAAGTAGAAGAGGTTTTCTTAAAGCTTCAGCAGCAGTGACAGCAATCGCAGGAGTTTCATATCTAGCATCAAAATATAATTTTGCATTGTTTTCTCAGACAGATCCAGTAGATGATGAAGAGCTTCAACCAGGGTGGCAGTACTCTTACATTCCAAATGTCTGTGCTTTCTGTTCATCAACTTGTGACACATTAGTTACTACAGAGTATAAGAATGGTTATATAAGAGCAATAGAAATCGATGGAAATCCTTTATCACCTTTAAATAAAGGAAAAATATGTGCTAGAGGGCGTTCAGGTATTTTTAGAACTTATAATATTGATAGATTAAAAGTACCACTAATAAGAACTGGACCTAAAGGAACTTGGTCCTTCAGAGAAGCTACATGGGAGGAAGCTATTAATTATATTATGCAAAAAATCAAAGAGTTAAACGTTCAGCCATATGAATTTATTCTAATTGGGGGAGGTGTTCCATGTGCTAATTACAAATCAATGTTTATTCCATTTACTCTAGGTCTTCAAATGCCAACAATTAATGGAACACCAATGCAGACTTGTCTATTTCCGCTACAGCAACCAATAGGATTTGTTATAGGTGGGTTTGATCTACATGCTACAGATCTAATGGATGACATGACATATTCTTCATTAATTGTTGCATGGGGAACCAGTGGATTTCCGGCAGGAATATTTGTAAATAGAGCTATTAGATTTGGAGAAGGTATTGCTAATGGCGCTTATGTGATATCAGTAGACCCAAGAATGGGAGAGGCATCATCTAAGGCTAATTTGTGGATACCCATAAAACCTGGTTCAGACATTTATGTAGCTATGGCAATAATTAATTATCTTATTCAAAACGGTTATTATGACGATGAATTTGTAAGGTACTATACTAACGCTCCATTCTTAGCCTACGAAGAAAATGGGGTTGTAAAATTATTGGAAGAAGACTACGAAGATGGAACAGTAAAGGCTTATTATGTATATGATGAAATTAGTGGACAAGTGGTTAAAGTACCTCCATTTACAAATTCAAACAAGTATGATATTAATGGAAATGTAATAAGACCAGCTTTAAATGCTCCACAAGGATTAAGCGTAAATGGGATTCAAGTTCAAACAGTGTTTCAGTTTTTAGCTCAAAAAGTTAGCAATTATACTCTTGAATATGCTTCTCAAGTAGCAGATGTACCTTTAAGTCAACTTCAAGAATTAGCATACAGAATAGCCACAATGAAACCAATGACAATAGTTACTGGATTAAAGGGATTCTTCAATGATCAGGCTCCTCAATTTAGAAAAGCTATAGCAATAATAATGGCTTTAACAGGAAACATTGATGTAAGAGGAGGATGGGTATATTCTGCTGTATACAGAGAAGGAATTAAAGAAGTTCTCGATGCGTACAACCAATCTATTCAATCTGGTGAATCAAAACCGGGAATTTTACTGCAAAGGCTCGATATTTTAGCTAAAGTACCCTTACTTGATTTGCCTGGAGCTTTGTTAGCAATATTTGCAGTATTAGGTGCATATGATAATCCGAGTTTTTGGCAACACGGATATCCATCATTATGGTATGCATACAATCAAACTTTAAAACAGCAAGGAAAGAAACCTGCTGCGGCTTTTGCATTTTTTGTTGATGCTGGAGCTTATGAAGCCGTTCAGGGGCAAGTAATGTGGAATAACCAGCCCTATAAACCTAAGGTGGTCATGAGCTATGCGGGTTCTCCGTTCAATTTCAAGTGGGATCAATATAAACAAGTATTAGAAAATACATTCTATATAATGATAGATATTATACCTACTGAAGCCAGTTTATATGCTGATGTCATCTTACCAGATGTCTCATATTTAGAAAGAGATGAGCTATTTAGGACTGATGGACCGGCAATGGATCTTGCATATAGAGGAAGATGGCAAGCTATCCCGGTATTATGGCCTAATACTGCTAATGGACTAGATTTGTTTGTCATGTTTGCTTATATGTTTGGCAAAGAAGCTGGAGATGCTTATGTAAATTGGATGGCCAGCGTACATAATATAGATAGAGAAGTATTTAAACAAATTATTCAAGAAGAAATGCCAAAGTATCAACAATATCTTATACAAAATAATGGATATCCGCCCTGGGGAAGTTTCACAGCTAATGCTTGGAGAGAAGCATTAGTATCATATCTATCTAAACAATATAATATACCAAAAGACCAAATATTCAGCATACTAAGAAATAATGGTGTATTTATTATAAAAACTGTTGATGAATACTTCCAAAATCATGAGCGTATTCCATATGATTTACCAGCGGCTACACCTACTGGAAGAATAGAAATTTATTCAACCGTACTATACTATTATGTAATTCAAAATTATGGTTATGATCCAATTTTCGATCCTATAATAGCTGAAGTTCCACCAAATTGGAATGGCGGATATGCTGTTCAACCCGGTGTATATGTAGAACCTCCACCACCATATAATGATCCGGCATTTAAACCTACACCACCGGAAATGTTCTATATTGAATACAAGGTACCACAATTCGCTTATACATCAAGTACAGATAATCCTCTCTTAATGGCTATAGCCTCTGATAGTTACCATAAAGACATACTTATGAGGGCATGGATACATCCACAAACGGCTCAGCAATTAGGTATCCAAGAAGGAGATTGGATAGCTATAGAAAGATGGAAATTACCAAATCCAGATGGAACTATACCTAAACTTATAATAAAAGCCCATATAACTAATTGGATAAGACCAGATACTATAGGTGTCCCAGAGGCATTTGGACAAAGAAATCCTGCACTTACTACAGCAATTAAAGCTATCCAAGAATTTGGAAATAAACCAGTATCTGTATTATGGCCATCAAGTTATAGTCCACTTAGTGGATCTAGGCAATCAGAACAATTCACAGTATATGTAAGAAAAGCAACACCCGATGAAATAGAGCAAGCAACGCAATTAGCATCAGTTAATACAGAAAATACCTTACCCTCAAACATGGCTAATATACAACCAAATAATTCAGCTTCCCAAAATGAGTGGAGCACATTTGCTTCACAAGGTAATGTTTCTTCTTTATAATTTTGGGGGGTGAAAGTATGTCCACAATTTTAAATAAAAATCAGCTTATAAATCCATATGAAAAATTTGGTAATACAAGACAATGTGAACATTGGGGATTCGTAGTAAGAGTAGATCAATGCTTAGGTTGTGATGCATGTGTTGCTGCATGCACATTAGAGAATCAAACACCATTCTGGGAAGGACTGTTTAGAACACATGTAGAAGACCTAGAAATAGGAGAATACCCTAATGTTCAAAGGATATTTGTCCCAAGACTATGTATGCAATGTGAAAACCCTCCATGCTATTATGTTTGTCCTACTGGGGCTACACAGATTGTACAAGGTGGAATTGTAGTAGTTGATGAATATAAATGCATGGGTTGTTTATACTGTGTTGAAGCTTGCCCGTATGGAGCAAGATATTTCTATACGTACGAAGACATTCAAAAAGCTAAACAGTATTATGGAGAGAATTTAATTCATGTGGTTCCTCACGTAGATAAATGTACATTCTGCTATGGAACAGCACCAGATGGAACAAATACGCCAGCATGTGTTAGAACTTGTCCAGGTGGAGCAAGAGTGTTTGGATGTCTTGATGATCCTAATAGTGAAGTCAGTATATTAGTCAATACTGGACAAGCAGTAGTATTAAATCCGCAATTAAATGTCCAACCTAAGGTATTTTATGTCTTTAATAGGCAATTAGAAAGATATGTAAGTAATTCGGGTGATAATTCATGAATAAGATCTTATTAGCTTGGACTATAATTTTCATATTACTAGGAGGAGGCATATTATTTTATGGTATGAGTTTTAATCCATCAGCATGGTTTAATGGTGAAGTAACATTCACAGAACCTAATGATGAGCCGATACCTTGGGGATTATTAGTTATTGGCTATATCTTCTTTGGAATAATAGGGACTGGTGTTAGTACATACAACTCATTATATGAGTTATTTAATAAGAATCACAAAGATAAGAATCCATTTAATAAATTCTCATTGAGAAATGAGTGGCTAGCCTTAGCTGTACTAATTCCGGGTTGGATAATGGTTTTTGCCTCAACATATAAACCGGCTGAAGCAATGTATATTTACTTAAGCTTTAGAGATACTTCAAGAATTGCGTGGAACGGTGTATTATATCTATTGGTAGGCATTGGAATTATAGCTGAAATTTTACTATTAATAGGAGAAAAAATAAAGAAACAAAACAAGAGGGATCCTATTAGTAGATTCTTAGGCTGGTTATCAAGTGAGTTAAAAATAGAAATACCGGGCATGTTAAGAATTGTCCTAGGAATTGATGCGTTAATTATTGGTTACGCTATCGTAGCTGAAGTTGTACTAGACGCTAACTTAGGTTCGGTATTTGGATATCTATCAACTTGGGTAGATGAATTTGGTCCTTTCATGTCAATATTGACTGTTATTCTATCATTTTATGGAGGAATAGCAATGATAGCACTCGTAAGTACAATTTATGGAAAGTTAAAATCTAATAAACCAATTGAAGTAAAAGGGGAAGTTAAGGTACAAGATCCATCTAGCAACGGAGTAAACATATATAAAATATTAGGAAGAGATGGGATACTATCTACTATAGCAATTGGCTTTCTAATGTTATGGTGGATGTGGTTAACTGCAACAAATCAGGAAACTGCTCCTTGGGCTAACATATTGTTATATGGAGTATATAGCATACCGTTCTGGGTAGGAATAGTAATTGTTGGAATAGTAATTCCAATAATACTTTACGGAATAGCCTATGCAAAAAGTAGTGCTAAAGCACTCATAGCATCAGCAGTATTTTCGCTTATAGGAATGTTCTCTATAGTAACATTAGCTGACATTCTTCCACAATCAATAACTTGGTATTATACAATTTCGCCAATATCACCAGCTAATTCAAATTGGGTATATGAACTTCGTAGTATCTTTAACCACGGACCCCTATGGAATTTATTACCATTCCATATTCCCTTCTATGATGAAGTGTGGTTTGTAGGATCTGTACTGTTATTACTTGGAGTTTACACTTTAGGTGTTCTATTGCTACCATTAGAAGAAGAGGAAGAACCGAAACATGTATGGATATTTAAGTGAGAAAAATGACTGAAGAAATTGATCTAACTAAACCTAATCCATTAGTTAGGCTTCAAGTTAACATTTTTTTTATCTCTGAAAATGAGTCTTCTCACGAAATTGCAGAAAAAATTAAAGGCTCCAAAGCAGTTATTTTAGTTGGTAAAGTAGATGAAAATCACATTGAGACTTATAAGAAGGCTATAGAGGAGGCCGGAATAAATCCATTATTAGTTAGGATTGTAGATCCTAGTTGGGGAGAAAAAGAAATTGAGTATAATAAAGTAATTTTAACTAACTCTTGGACAGCCGATTTAGCAATAGAAGAAGAAAAAAGCGAAAGCGTATCAAGAAGGGATTTAATTTTAGGAAAAGTGAAAATAATAAAAAAGAAAGTTGATAAACCGATTTATATAAATGATTATTGTAAATGGCTTTATAGAGCATGTAATGTATGTGAGCAGTCATGTCCTTATAATGCAATAACTGTAGATAAGAAATCTGGAGTAATCATAAATTATGATAAATGCAAAGCTTGTGGACTATGTGTTGCTTCTTGTCCCGTAAGTGCTTTGCAATTTCCATCAATATCTCAACAATCAATATTTGAATTGGCAAAGATTAAAGGTGATAAAAAAATAACTTGTTATAGAAATGAGAAAAGTAATGGTGTAAAGTTACCTTGCCTAGCTATGCTTTCTGAAGTTGATATACTTCTACTAAGAAGTAATGGAAAAGTTCAGTTTGAATGCCCAGGTTGTGAATTACAAAGTAATTTAAATAATTTTATTCAATTAATCACAGATTATAATAATAAAATTGGTGGAATAAATTTTATCTCACCCAATTTGAAAATTGAAGAAAAAGAAGTTAAAGAACTGAAAATTTCTTCAGAAAATTATTTTAATAGAGCAGAAGCAAGAAAGAAAATTATGGAAAAAGAAAACTTACCTTATATTCAATTTGACGTTAGTATACATAATAATTCTTGTACCTTATGTGAAAGTTGTGTAAAATGGTGTCCTACATCAGCAATTAAGCTTGTAAGAGATAATGAGGAGGAAAGGATTACGTTTAACCCTACAAGTTGTATTGGATGTAATATTTGTATGAATGTCTGTCCAGAGTCTTGTGGAAAAGGAGAAAAGGTGATTAAAGTTTCCAAGAGTAAGGAAGCTATTAATGAAGAGAAAATAATATTTAAAGATGAGCTAGTTAGATGTAGAGTCTGTGGAACTCCGATAGGTTCAAGAAGAAGTTTAAATCACGTTAAAAAAATTATGGAAGAAAGAGGAGCTATTGTTGATGATGAATGGTTAGAAAGATGTCCTAAACACAGAGCAGAATATGCTTTTCAGATGAGATTTGGTTTTCAAGCAAAATTTAAGCCTAAAAAGGGTGTGGGATAAATGAGTTGGGTTGATTATAAAGTCTTTACATATTTGTTTTTAGGACCTAGATATATGGATAGAATTAAGGCTTTAGTTGGAGGTCTGGAAGATAGAGATTATTATCCTTATTTACAAAAAATATTTGAAGTGATAGAGAAAGAAAATTACGATAAAATAGCTACAGAGTTTACCTCATGCTTTATTAATGATTTTAAACATGTGAAATGTCCTCCTTACGAGTCATGGTATGTTGAAAAGACTGTATTTGGATTATCAGCCCAAAGAGTCCTAGAAGAGTATTTGAAATATGGGATAAATCCTAAAAAACAAATGCCAGATCATATATCAACTGAAATGGAGTTTGTATCATTCCTATTATATATTCATGATGAGAAAAATGCTAATACTTTTATCTTAAAACACATATTGAACTGGGTTCCTAGATTAGCCGATGATATAATAAGATACTCGAAAGGAGAATACACTAGACTTATTGGTGAAACCATTAAAATTTTTACGGAAAGCGAAAAGAAAAGAATTTTAGCCACTGCAGAAATGAAAGAATCTTGAGTAACATGACTATATATTATCAGCCTTTAGCGTGGTCAATTATAACTTTAGTTATTGCTCTAATGTTAATTTACGTCTCTTGGAGAAATTATAATTATAAGAAAAATAAGATGTGGTTATTCTATTTTTTAGGATTTTTATCTTTTCTCATTGCTTCTTTGCTTCAAGTCTTATTTGCTATAGGAGATAATGATCCTGTATCAAGTGCGTTATACTCCTTCTTAGTTGCTGAATTAGTATTGTTCTTATCTTTAGGTTCAGCTCAACAGTTATCAGAGAGATGGTTAAAATATTATTACTATTACTCTATTATTGCTACAGTAATTCTCATTTTAGGAATTATCTTATCTTCCCCATTTGGAATCTCATCAAATGGAATACCAATGAATTTTCCCCCTTTAGTTCCAGCAACTTCATCTGTTATAACGATACCAGCAACTGGATTAATCTTATTTTTAGCAGCTAGGGCACTATTATTTAAGGGTAACAAAACAAAACTAACCAGTGTAATTTTAGGTGTTGTAGTTTTAGGATTTGGTGGAATGCTGGTAGCTTCAGGTTTTTGGCAAGTACTTTATATTTCGGAATTTATAGGAATGTCGTTATTTCTTTATGGAATAATTTAAATGCATTACATTAATAGAAACCTCAATTTATCATAAATGCTAGTTTTATTTTCAAACTTTATTTTTGAATTCTATTTATTCATTTCTCCAAGTATTATCATTGGACTAATGACTATCTTATGATAATTAGTTCAACATAAACTTTCAAAAATAATGTAAACAAAATAAATACACAAGTTTTAAATTTATACCATGAGAGTATAGTTTATGCGTCTCGTAGTTGCAACAAATTTTGACGATGAGTTAGTAGAGAAAATTCATCAATATCCAGTAAAATATATGTATGGAAGCCAGACAGAAACTTTGACAGGACATGGAAGAGCATCATTTATTTTACCTAAAGTTGATGACGAAAGATTAAAGTCCCATATTGAACTACTCCATTCTTATAAGATAAAATTTCTTTACACTATGAATACAGCTAATTTATATGGAAAAGAGTATAGTGAAAAATTTCATGAAGATTTGAAAAAAGAAGTAGATAAGTTAGTTAATTTCGGAGTTGATGGCTTTATAGTTGCCTTACCTTTTTTAATATATTTCATAAAAAGAGAGTACCCTGATATTGAAGTTTCAGTTTCTTCATTTGCAAGAATTACTCACATAAGAAAAGTTGAGGAATACCTAAAGATGGGAGTTAATACTGTTATTATGGATGAGGATACTAACCGTAATTTCTCTCTTTTGGAACAATCTGCAAAGTTGGCTAAGAAATATAATGCTGACATAGAAGTAATCACAAATAACACTTGTTTATGGGGTTGCCCATATAAGTTAACCCATGATCAAGTGACTTCTTATGCCTCAGCAAAAGATGGAATAAAAGGAATTTGGTATGAATTTCCAGTCCTTTTCTGCGCTACAGAAGTTAGAAATGATTTTGCTAACATAATTAGAATGAGATGGATAAGACCAGAAGATCTTCATTATTACGAGGAAATAGGAATAGACAGATTTAAGATAGCTGGTAGAAATAAAAAGACAGACTGGTTAGTTAATGTAGTAAAAGCTTATTCAGAAAGAAAATACGAGGGAAACTTATTAGATATTTTAAGTTATGTTCAAGGTAGAGCTACTACTTCCGCATTAAGGAAAATAAATTCCTCATCCCAATATGAAATTTTGATGAAAATATATGTTGATAATAATGCATTTCCTCCTAACTGGTTAAGTTATTTTAAATATAATAGATGTGAGGAAAGAAGTTGTGAAGATTGTAAATATTGTGATATTATAGCAGAAAAAACCATAAGAGTTGAGGGAGAATTGCCTAGAGATAAGATAAGACCACCTATAGAACTTATTCCGAGGTTTAGAGAAGATGGTAAAAATAAACAATAAAATAAGAATAATAGAATTGCTTGAACCAGACTTTTTCGGCACTATTTTAAATCATAATGTTGTGCTAATCGAAAATGGACCTAGCGGAGGATTAATGTTAGTTGACACTAGCTTACCGGAAAATTTTGAGAATTTAGAGAAATACTTAAAATCTTGGGGATATTCAATTTCAGATATTTCAGATATTGTAATTACTCATGCTCATCCGGATCATTTCGGTAATGCAGAAAAGATAAGGAGAGAAGCTAAAGCAAAAATATATGCTCATGAGTTAGAGGAGTTTAATCTTGGAGGAAAAATTCCCGTAGAAGAAGTAAAAAAAGAGTTTAATATACCAGAGGAAGAAATAAGAAAAACAATTAATAGAATAGAAAATATGAAAATTGAATTACCTACTATTGATGTCAAATTAAAAGGGGGAGAAGAATTAGCTGGATTCAAAGTAATTCATGTTCCCGGACATACAAAGGGTCATATAGCATTATTTGGAGATGGTATTTTAATTGCAGGGGATGCTATTAGAAATATAAACGGAGTAAAACCTCCTCTTAAGTTCTTCTGTTGGGATTATGAGAAAGCACTAGAGGCATTTAATAATTTAATGGCACTACCATATAAGATCTTAATCCCATATCATGGAGAATTGTATTTCAGATAATAAATATTTGCTTTCTTCTAAGTTAAGAAGAACGAAAGATATCAAGATAAATTATTTATCTTGGTTTCTACTTTTCGTTTTTGCTATTATTTTCTAAAGATTATAAATATAATTAACTAAACTTTCCTTAAAAATGAAGTTACTTACATATTGAAGACCAGAAAGTAAAACAACTGCAAATGTAATTTTTACTGTTAATCCAGATGGCGAAACATGTAGACGAGGAAGAAATTAAATCCTTCCTTATAAAAAGAGAGTGTTTATACACCCTACCTCAGAACATTATACCCTATCTTCAAAATTAATGTTTTCACCTCAGAATTGAGGAACTCAAATTAATGATATGAAAGAAGCTAAACGTTATATATTCTACTAAAGTATGGATGTTTATATTTATGGAGATTGAAGGAATTTATACTGTAATTAATGGTGAGATAGAGAATATTAATAATTGGTGAAAAGAGATCTACTGGAATACTAGAATAAATGCTTTAACAAGTTACTTAATTATGATGGAAAAGTAAAATTATTAATTTTGTCTGAAATAGAAGATAAAATTCATGAGACAATTAAGATGCGAGGATTAGAACATATTTTTAGTTTCATAATATATATTATCTTTTACTCAAATATTTTCCTATGAAGTATTGGTGGAGATATTATTTTCTTTCTTTTGCTGTTTTATTACTTCTCTCTTTCGTTGTCTCTTCATTCTTTCCTTCAAATTTTTATTTAGAGATTGGAGAAATAAGCTTAGTCTTCTTTATATGGTATCTTCTTTCTCCTTATATTATGATTATTTCTTTTAAGTTAAAAAGAAGTTACGATTTGAGATTAGATTCTATTGTTTCCTACACTTCTAATCTATTCAGAATGAGAAAACCTAAAGTGTTTATTACGTATACTGATTACACTAACGCTTTTGCGTTTGGAAATATATTTTTCAAGGGTATAGGCTATACTTCATCTATTTTAACTTCCTTACAAGATAATGAATTAATAGCTGTTACAGCACATGAATTATCTCACATAAGAAATCATGACATGGAAATTCAAGTAATTGGCTTAATTCTATACGATATTATATATCTCTTTGCCTTTAATATAAACTTCATTTTAGGCATGGTTCTTTTCTTTCTTGTCTTCCCTATTTTTATTTTATTTCACAGATGGTTAGAAAAAAGGGCTGACATTACAGCAGTTAAAAATAACAGATGGCTAACAGTGTATTTAGAAAACGCTTTAATAAAAATAGGTTATTTAGGCAGAACAATCCCTAGTTATTTACTCAGAGATATTCCTGATTTCCAATTATATTTTATAAAACAACAATTAATAAATACAATAGAGGATAAGAGCTTTTTCAGAACTCATCCTTCATTATCTGATAGACTTAGATACCTTAGCAAATATGAATCTTGATTTATCTTTTACTAAAAAAGATTTACATAAAACAAAAAATGAAATAAGCTAAAAGTTTTGAAATGCTTTGTATCCTCATTCTTACGGAAAATTAATCCTTTATATAGAGAATTTATAAAAACAAAATCGGCTGTTGAAAACAATTTCCATAAAAGCGTGAAATGCTCTTAGATCAAACTACATGTGTATAGAAAATTAGTAAATAGTAGTGATAAAAGAAACTAAAATATACGGTTTCCACAAGGTGGATGAGAAGAATAATATATAGTAAACGAAATCCAATGAGACCCAACTTGTACAGAAACCTAACTAGCTTAATATAATCTTCATCTTGGTCTTTTCCTTATTATTTTTTCATATATGATTAAAACAATACCAGACGTGATAATAATAGGGCCTAATGAGATTAAATAATCTGAATATAATCCTATACCACTAGTCTCATAAAGAGTGTAATTAACTATAGAAGGGAAAACATTGTTATTCTTTATTGTTATATTTCCTGGCGAAGATGAAAAGAAGCAAATTACATAATCTAAGCTATCATTAATTTTTACTGCAGAAGAAGGGTAACCGAAAACTTCTACCGGAGAAGTAAAATTATAACTAAATAGTACTTCAGCATTACCTATATAAGGAACTTCATAAGTAGAATTTGGATATAGTTCAACCTTACTGTTTATTTTAACATACTTTGAATTAGCTAAGAGTACTAAGGATAAAAGACTAATTCCAATTATTATAAGGATAATTCCTAAATAAATAAACTTCATATAATATTGTTAATAATAAACGTTTAAAAAGTCTCTCTTCGTTTAATTAAATGAAATAATAAAGCTAGTCATGGTATCATATATAGTAAAAATCTCAATCGTCTCTATGCGAAAATTTAAGAGAAGATTTGTATATGATAAAGGTCAGAGTAGATAGGAAAATCATAGAAATAATTTGTATTCTCACATTGAAATTAAGAAGCTATCATTAAAACTATAGATACCATAAATTACCAGTTGATTGCTCATTCTCTACTAGGCAATAGTCTTACTTCCCCACACTATAAAAACCTAAGACTTGAGTCATCGATTAGATATTGCATCACTTATTTAAAGGCAGAAGTACAGATAATAGATATTTTTTATAAAAACACTCATATTAAGCAGGATTATCAAATTAGTCGTTCTTAGTCCCAGAGTAATTAATTCTTATGTGACCTAAATCATTTTTAATGCTTTTCGACATTACTATGCTTTTGTATAGATATCATACCTTAATGCAATCAGTATAGTTTATAATTATATAAATTTCTTTATTATTTATAAGATGCTTTATAACTAACAGTATTTATTTTTAATTAATGAAATTTATACTAGATGCATAATTTTTATTATTATAATTGAATAGTATACATCGTTATAATATAGAAATCTTAATACTCTAAATTATTAATAGATGAATACTTAGGAGTTAATGAATTAAATTTTGAATTAAGAAATTTTTCAATTTTCATTCATATTATTCTTACGTATTTTTTGTATTTTCTCTGTCATTTTCTCATATACTTCTTTCGCTTTTGGAACTTCTATCTCAAATAATTTATTATTTGTATAAATTTGTATCGCATATTCCTTTACAAGTTTTCTGGTAAAAGGTGATATAAAAAGCCTTGTATTTTTAAGATCTATGTTGTTAACTTCACTCCATGGTATGTAATATTTCCTTAGCCATCTTAAATAAATCCCTTCATCTGTAACAATTATGCTTCCTTTTCTAATAGAGAGAACAAGTAGTATTACAAATAGTATCAAAAGAAAGAATGAAATGTCAAATACTACTATATCTGCTAAATTATATTTAACTAAAGGAGCTAAATAAGCTGTAATAAAAAATACTGCTACATCAACAAGCGTATAAATACTTATTTTCTTTAAACTAGACCCAGATTTAATTATAACTCCCATACTATTTATTACTACTTATAAATATAAAAAATTTTGTTGACTATTTCATATGATTATTAGTACTATCTTGATATAATTTCATTTTAGAAAAAGTAATCAAATAAATTGGTACCAATTTTTAGGTATATTATAACCAAAGTTCTAATAAATATATACCAGTATCAACATAAGCTTTATATAGATAAAAGAATATTAGATTTCAGATAGTTGACGTGATCTATAAACTATAATTGAAAGTAAGATGCTTATAATAAAATAAGAGAGAAGTATTTCTATACTTTCCGGAATTGTAACGTTATAGATACGTTGAATTCCATTTGTTGTTACTTCCTTGAGTATATGAGGAGGATAAGTAGGTTCTGCAACGTTGGATATTACGGTTAAACCATAGATTATAAGGAACCATGGTTCATACTGGATATCAGTAAGAATAGCTTCTATTAGAGGAAAGATTATTAGAAGAACAAATATAGATATAGTTATTGATATTGAGGGATTCTTACTTAAAGTACTAAATAACGAAGTAAAAGCTAGTAATGATGCCATACCAAATATTGAAAAGGCAATTATTAGAGGCCAATTGCCAACTAGATGTGAATATAACAGAAGTGTAGATGACATAACCCCCGCTAAGAATATTAAAACAGCTATAATTGAAGCTATTAGTGCTGATATAAATCTAGCTACAAATATTGTCTCTCTTTTTAAAGGTTGTGACAACGTAAAAAGACCTTCTCTGCTAAAGTCCTTACTTATTAAATCTCCTCCAAATAATCCCGCTATTACAATAAATAATGGTAAATAATAAGATAATGTAGCATCCATGAAAGTATAAGGACTAGATGGCTTAGTAACAATATGTAAGAACACCAGAATTACATTTATGTAAGATATTGCTAATGATAATGGTAATAGAATTTGAAACCTTTTTGATCTATAATAAAATTTGAAATTTGAAGATATAATAAGCCATAAGTTACTTGACTTACTAATCATAATTTATCACCTTATCAAATCTTTCTAATAATCTAATATAACTTTCTTCTAATGTAGATGTGTTATCTGTGAAACTTCGTATTCCTAATTTTATTAATCTTTCTAGAATTTTTTGCCGATCATTATCATTACCTGAATAATGAACAATAAATGTTCTATTACTATCTTCTACTTGTTCTATATTAGTAGAAATATCACCTATTAAATTTTTAATTTCTTCTATAAATATTGGATAAAGAAATTCTATTCTCAAACTTTTTGGTGAAAACATCCTCATAAGTTTCTCTTTACTGCCCTGCCATAGCAATCTTCTTTTTATAATTATTATATAGTCACATAATTCTTGGACTTCAGACAAAATATGCGAAGAAAAGACTACTATTTTCTCTTTCTTCAGTTTTTTTATTATGTTTTTTATAACATAAATCTCTATTGGGTCAAGCCCATCTGTGGGCTCGTCTAAAACTAGAATTTGAGGATCTTGTGCTAAAAGAGCAGCTAAATACACTCTTCTTTTTTGCCCCTTTGATAGAACGCCACATCTTGATCTTAAATCCGGTAAATCTAACTCTTCTTTTAAACTCTTAACATCAACTTTTTTTCCTCTAAGTTTAGCAGCAAATTCAATAAATTCTTTTACTGTAAGATAGTCATAAGGTTCTGGAGTTCCTACTAAAAATGCTGTGTTCTTTAAAGCTTTTTCCCTATCTTTAAATACGTCATAATCATTAATTCTCACAGAACCATTTGTTGGTTTAATTAAAGTAGACATAATCTTAAAAAGGGTTGTTTTACCTGCCCCGTTAGGACCTAAAATTCCATAACAACCCGGAGAAGAAATCTTAAAAGATATATCTTCAAGCGCAACAACTTTTCCGAAAGTCTTAACGAGATTAGAAACTTCAATTGACATTAAGTATATATAAAAAATGGATATATTAAAACTTTTATCCATACACAACACTATAGATCAAATCTAGATCATAGACCATAGCATACGCATTATATGTACCTATTCCAGTCACATAGTTCCAACCGTATGTAGCAGGCATTGGATTGTAACCAGAAGTAATTGGTATCCATGGTGGTAAGCCTTGCATCTCATAACCGTTTATATCAATTTCACCACTGTACGAAATATAATAAAAGATATAGTTTAAGGATCCAAGTCTATGACCCGATAATACAACCATTGCAGCTGTCATAGGAGCCGCTCCACTTGTACCGAACCAGTAATAAGTACTTCCATTATAAATCATTGGTAAACCAGAACCATATTCTGTGATATTATATCCTCCATCAGCAACAAACGCTATATCTGGGTATTTTCTGAAAAGCGTTAATGTTCCAGGAATTAAGGAATTCATCTCGTATGACTGCCCATAAAAAACTACGCTAAAACCACCAGTACTATAATCCCATCCGCTTATATTTAGAACCTTACCAGTAGAAGAAACATTAACAAATATACCACCAGCAGAGGTTACTAATGGGTCGCTTGCAGGGAACCATATAGTGTTTTGAACATTAATCATAAAATCTATGGGAGGGAAATTACTTTCGTAACCCCAATCACCTGCTGCAGCAATAACTGATATTCCTTGATCTGCTGCTTGAATAAGAAGATTATTAATGGCATACAACATTACAGGATCATATGCAGCGAGAAATGATTCAGGTAATTCAACAGAAACTGATAAAACATCTGGATTAATGTAATTAATCATATAATAGAATTCATAGTAATAGTTAAGTAAATTCCCTATCATTTTATTCCCACCTACATAACCGTCGCTAAATACAATATATATGTTAGCATCAGGCGCTAAAACTCCAGCCCATTCAGCATCCATTTCATTTTCAGCGCTTTCTCCTTCACTAGTGTTACTCCCAAAAACTATAACGTTTAACTTACCTTCTCGAGGTACTATGCTAAATTTATTCCAAAAATGATAAATATCGGAAGAATTCACATAACTTTCGGGTTCACCTATAATTCCTATACTCATACCTTGACCTAGCTTATTTTCTTCATAGACTTTAGTAAAATTAAAATATTGGGCTATTATAGAGGGAGTTACAGTAACATTTGATATTAATGGATTAGAAGCTAATTGAAAGTTAGAATTGTAAAGAGAGGGATAAATAGTAGGGTCTATACTATTTAGTCCAATTATTCCAATAATATGCTTACCTATATTATAAGGCAATGATGGCGTTACATTATTTGCGTAAAAATAAAATGGCACGAATGTCAGCAATCCTGGTTCTCCAAACCAAAAAATTTCTCCAGTAGGATAGAAGTAAAGATTAATATAAGTATTAAACGCATTCTCCACTTCATTCACTGTACCTTTAAAAATTAATAATAATCCGTACTGTCCTATGAATGAAATTCCGTAAGATTTCATATACGAGATTACTGAGTTTATATATGAGGTAGATGGATAATAATATTCTCTGAATTGTTGTGGTGACATAAATCCCATTACATGATTTAAAATTTCATTTGTAGTTTGCATCAGACTGGAAAAGTTCGTAAAATTAAGTACTACTGCAAAGTATATTACTTGAGATCCGTTCAGTGGTCCAACATATTCGGACTGATAAATTAGTGAATAGAACGGGGAGTTATATACTAAGTAATATGGTTGTGAATACGATAGACTTACTATAGATTGACTACTCACTTCTGCTATTAACAAAATCAAAAATATTACTATTAAACTAGTATTCCTATTCATATATATAATTATATTTAAGAATTATTTAAAACTTTCGTTTAATAAACCTATTACGAAAAAGCAATACGCTGAATATAATTACACCAACTATTGCAACTGCTATAAGATAATTATCATTTTTTGAAGTACTATCATAAGTTAAAGAATTATTTAAATTTAATTGCGAGCTATTGGCAAAATTTGATTTGCTAAAAGAAGTGGAAGATAAAGTATTATTCTTATTAGAAGAATTTAAAACTTGAGTAAAGTTATATAACTCAAAAGTAATATTTACTGATCCTAATGTGTCTGACGCATACTCATTTAATTCTATTAATAAACCAGAACTATTATCCACATAAAGATTAACAATTCCTTGCTCACCATTTTTGGATAAACTTTGGTTTATTTTATAAACATAAAAGGATCCAGCATTAGTAGTAATAACCATTATAGTTTCGTTTTCTCTTATTTTTTGTAACAAATAAAAACTAATAGAAGGGAATTTTAATGATTCATTATAGTTTATTGTATATGTTCCGTTATTTACATAAACTAATAGAATTTTTTGTGGATTTATGTTCTCATCCTTTAGATAGGTAAACAGATTACCAAATGATGTTACAGTAAATGTGAAATTATCTGAAGAATAATTGTCTATTTTATATATTACAAAACCACTTTTTGTTTCACTTATTAATCCCCCAAAACCGCTTATAGACATAATTACTTTATATGTATAATTAGAATCTTTAACAACATAATTGGGTATAAAATAAACGTTAGCTATACTAAAGGTAGAAGTTACAAGAAAACCAAGAAAGGCTAATATAATAATATTCTGTAAATAATTTTTCTCTCTCATATTATGCACCACTATATGTAAAAGATACAACATTATTTTTATCTTCTATATTTATTTGAACAGACACAATCTTATTTTTACCTTTATCTAAAACTAAAGTTAATTTAAGTAACTTATTAGATTTTTTTCTAGGCATATTCATTGCTTGCTTATTGTTGACATTTTGTAACCTTTTCCATATAGTAGTATAGTCTAAAACATAAGGAATTATTTTATACTCAGCCAAAATTCTTAAAATTTCTTCAATTTGCCTATATGGAAAATATTCAGCTAATGACTTAAGAAAGAAATCAAACTCTAATGGAGCTTTTAATATCTTTTTACGTTCTTTGTTCTCCTCAGAAAGGAGTTCAAACCAATTTTCAAAGACATAATATGGGAAGACTATGTGATAAGTTTTTAGATTGCCATTATTCTCTTTTGTAGTTCTTCTATTCATTAAATATAAAATTGCAAATGCCATTTATAAAATTTATCCTCTTATGAATAGAGTATGTAAGTAGTATCGCTATGGAGATACAAAATTTATTGCAACTATGAATAAAAAAGCTTATAGAGAGCATTTCTTATCTCGATAATCATTACTTTATAAATAAGGATTAAGTATTGTAATATCATGTTTATCTAGAATATTATAAGGAACTAGTATTACGAAAAGAAAAAGGACTCTTTGAATACAGTCATGTAAATTAGTATGTAATATGTAAAAATAATTAAAAACATAAAGAAATTATATATACGCAAAGTCAGTTCTCGTAAATATACAAAAACTCATTTGTGAGGATCGCATAATACATAGAAAATAATGTTGATTACAATTTATATCTATTATTTGTTGATTTTCATGACTGCAACTGAACAATATCGAAAAAATAAATCGTAAAATAAAGTAATTTTCATGTTAAGACTATATTTCAATTATCTCTAACAGATGTAATTATATTAAGTAGAAAACAATGAAAATAAATGTTACACTAAAAGAAATAGAACTTCTTATATCTTTAATTTTAATGTATTACATTCTGACTGATATAACATCTATAATCGAAAACTCCTTAGATTCCAATTATCTATCCTAAAATATTTGGTAAAAAAGGTTTTATATAACTAAAATTATATAAAATAAAACTAAATATTGCTATATAATTTAATAATAAATAAAATAAAAAAAATTATCTTTTTTTAGAGACTAGCTAAGGCACCTAACAAGGTTTGTAGCAGTTGTACTACTAAAGCTAATAGATTCTGCAAAAGAGATACTAGAGCACTTACTAGACCATTTAATGCTGAATCTAGTCCTAATAGACTTTCTACAAATAACATATTTGGTCTATTTTAATATAGATATTTAAGTATAAAAATATTTTTGATTGTAATGTCTGTTTACTTATTGAAAATCTATTTAACTCTATCATAAAACATATATGAATACGTAAAACTTTATATATATTAAAATAAGATATAATCTATGGAGATAAGAATTTTTTTATATAAAATAAAAATATAACTTAAGGCTTTAAATAGAAATTAATAGATTCTAATATCGTTCCAAATAAAGGGTTTACAAGGTTAAATTTATATAGAGTATTTTAGTCAAATAGATTTTAAACGGTCAAGCCGATCTGCTGAATAAAGTATTATAGCTTCATATTTTCCTTTTTTGAATTAGTAAACAAGTTACTTATCAATAAAATATTTATACGTATTATTCATAAAGAATATACAGACCAAAAATGGCCGCAACATCCGCCTTATCAAGTATTCTACAAGTAGTACTCCAGCTATTAGAACAACTACTACAAGCAGTATTAAGCCTATTAGTTAGCCTCCTTCAGTCCCTAGCTGGATAAAGATAAAAAGTAAGTTTTTTATTTTTTTTCTATAATTCATTTTTATATAAATTATTTTAACATAATAACAATTTATAATAATAAGATACTGTTCATTAAGATTTATTATATACATTATATATTATTTAGGTGATGCAACTAAGACCTGGTTTGGTACTAGAGTATAAAATAAATATAGAATTTTTAGCATCATTCCTACATAAAAAATATGCTGGAAAAGTATTATATACTATTCTTAATGTTGACAATAGCAAACTAACATATAAAGTGTCAACAGATGAAAATTTATTGCTAGCAAGAGATGTATCAGAAATAGATATAGAAAAAATTGTATTAATGAAGATTGAACCTGGTGTTTATGAGCATGACCTATCGCAAAATTTTGGTTCAAATTTTCCAATAATTCCGAAAAAATATATTGATGTGATAAATAGTAAGGGAATGTCTCAAGTTAATGTTGACAATTTATTCAAAAATTTTCCATTAAATGTCACACGATTTGACGTTGGAATAACTGATGCCGTATGCGATGCTGGGTCAATAAAAAGTTATAAATTCTCTATTGTAGGAAAAAAAGATTTTATAAACTTGGAAGTAAATATGTTCTTCGACGTTGAAAGTGGAGTACTCGTAAGACTTTTAGAAAAGGGAAAATTAATGCTTATAAAGCTAAATATTGATAATCAATTATCGAAGATCTCGTACTCTAATATACGTTAATATAAACTCCTATTAACGTATCTATTTGCTCATCTTTATCAAAATATAACTAATAAATTGTTTTAATATAACGCATAAAAATGCATATTTATAACCATGATATATCATCTTTAGTATTTCGATTAAGCACATAATAATGTATTAGTTATCAAATTTTTCGTTATCAAATTTGACTATTAATAACACAAAATACGTACTTTATAGTTCTAAGCATAATGAGAAAAGCCTTGAGTAACTTTACATGATCCCATCAAAACTTCTCGTAAGTAGACTTGCACTAAATACATAAACTACTACTGCTCTTCCCAAAATAATTAATAATAAGATTATGAATAGTTAAGCAAAAACAAACCATAAACTACTAATGATAAAAATCACTGAATTTTTACTTCTAGTAACGTTATTATGTTGTATGAAATCATATGATTAATTATTTTTATCGAAAACACTAAAAGTAAGAAATAGTTTAGTTACTTATATACCATTAAAACAGTTTCTATAAAAGTGTTATATTTAAATCCTCTTTGTGCGACATATTTCTAGATCTCATCCTAAATGTGTATGGTAAATGCTAGAATAGTGATGAAAAATTAAAACATTTAAGTTTTTCTAAATACAAGATGGAGTTTTCCATGAAGAATATGGAGACATTACGTGTTCTCGTCTCTAATACTATAACTCATTCATATTTAGCAAGAGAAAAATAATTAAGACTTTGATGAAATTCCCGGGTTGAATACTAAATTAAATTAGTTGAGACCAAACCCTTCATAATGGATAGCGTTAGATTAATGAGTAATATAATGATAAATTGATGAATATAGGTATTCCGGAAAGCTTTGGATTATTTTATTTAATAACATAAGAACGAGCTAAAACTCATATAGTTTACTCACATATCTTGTATCATATTGAAAAGAGGTAAAGTCTTTATGAAATTACCATATCACCTCAAATAAATGTTTGAAGCTCCACAAGACTAAACTTACGATTAGTTTTTTATATATATTGTAAATTCTTTCAAAATATGGAAAAATCTTTACAGCTTAAGATGTCAGGATTTTTACTTTCAATATTAGTCTTCATATTTGCTAATCAAGTCTGGTCGTCTGGGGGATATATAAATCCTTCAACAGAAATTTCGACCTGGCTTCTTATAGTCTTTGGATTTATATCACTATTTATTTCTCTTTTTATTAGAAAATACTCTGAAAAGTACGAATATGTTTTATTTTCCTTAACTCTAGCCTCTGTTATTACTTTTATTATTGGATATTATCATTCTTTCCCAAGATATGGGACAGATGAAATATTCATAGACTATTCTGCAGCTAAATTGGTAATTCACGGTATTAATCCATATACTTATAAATTCGAACTTCTCCCAAATGAGGTTTTGCCCTTCTTTATAACTCCTACTGTATATGGCGGCTATGTAGATACCTTACAATATCCCGCATTATCTTTCCTTCTTCAAGTACCGTTTGCCCTTCTAAATGCACCTCCAGATCTTCTCCTTATTGTATTTAATTTGTTGTCATATATCATTATCTTCTTTTATTTTAAAAAAATAAATACATCAATTCTAGCAATTATTTTAGCCCTTGTTTCTCTCTTAATTAACATTAACTGGATGTTCTATTCTATTGGTGGAGTCACTGATATAGTTTGGACTGATTTAGTTGCTTTGTCCTATGTTTATAAAGAGAAACCTATCATTTCCTCAATACTCTTGGGTTTAGCTATTTCTTATAAGCAAACTGCATTAATTATTTTACCTTTTTATCTTTATTTTCTCTATAAGGATATTTATAAATCCTCCTTTCAAATGATTAGATACTTGCTTATAGCAAGCCTAACTTTTGTTTTTATTAACTTACCATTTATTGTCTCTTCTCCTATCACATGGATTGATAGTGTATCTGGTATAGCAACACAGCCTATATTAGGTGTAGGTCTGGGAATCTCAGCATTAAATTTCACCGGAGCTATCCATGTAGGAAGAATAACATTTTACGTTTTACCAGCTATAGTTTATCTTACATTTATTTACATTTACATCTTATACTATGATAGGCTAAAATATACTTTTCCAGCCTATCCTGTCTTAGTTTTCTTTTTCTACGATAGACTATTATTGAGTTATCTAATCTACTGGCCTTATTTGGCTTTAATCATGTTACCGGAATCCTCAAAAGTTGAAACTGAGAATAAAGTTAGACTCGATCTTAAGAAACTCCTTCCAGTTATCTTAATAAGTATGGTCGTTGCAGGTTTTTTATTTACTAGACCTTATTCTTCCTCAGTTGTTATTGTATCAGCAAAGGCTTCAGACCCCTTAATGCTCAACAATATCGTTACCGAAATAACCCTTGAAATATATTATAATCCCCAACCTGGTGATCCTAGGTCTTTGCCACTAAGCTTTAGAATTCTACCCTATTATCCTACTCCACCGACAAATACTATACAGACTAATGGTCTATTATGGATAGCTAATGCATCTTTACATCCTGGATTAAACATTATAAGTATCTATCCAAGGACGTTTGTTGATTTACTAAATTATAATAATCCTTTTGTAATCGTTGGTTATTATGGTAATATTCGTGCTTATTATGAGTCCATTTTTAATAACGACACTTACTATCCATTTCAGAATCCATATTTAGCTTTAGCAAGTTACACTGTTAACTTAAAATCTTATCCTTATGGATGGTATTTTGGGCCTAACGATCAAGCAGGTTATGCTTGGTATATTTATCGAGAATTGAACAATACAACTTATTCTCCGGGAATTTTAACTTTGTATGCAGTGAAGAATTTAACAAGAGAAGGATGGGCAGCATCTCAATTAATTAATCCTTGTGTAAATTTGACTTATTTAGGTTTACATAACTATACTTACACATTTCAAATCAGTAGAATTTCATCAAATATAAGTAATTTCTCTATAGTCTCGAATGGTTATCCAGTTGTTTTTTATGGTATTGAAATAAATAATGGTAAAGACCAGATATGGATAGGCTATTCCAATGTCTCAGCTTGCTATCATCCCAACAATAATCTTTATGTTATCCTAGAAAATACAACAAAAATTAGTATAAACTTTAGTGAAATATATAAAATTGCTGAGGAGAATAACTACTATACATCTAATGTAAATTTTATATTTATAGTAGGTACTACATTAAGTGGTTACGCAGAAGCTACTTTTATGAATTTTAACTTAACACGAAATTTATGAATAATAAGCAGAAAACTTTCTCTCTTTAAGATATATCTTGCAAATCTGATATCATCTCCACATCGTTAATCATGTCATCAAAATGTAACGGATTCATTCTTAAAGCTAATTGTAGATTACGTTGTATTTACTACGTAAACCATTATACTTTAAAAACTATTTGTAACTGCTAATGATAACGTTTAATACTTGTCCTCTTATTATAACCTATGAAAAGGTTTGATGTCGAACAATTACTTATAGGAAAAGGCAATTATATAGATGACTATCCCTTTAAAGGTAAATATGCGATTTTTGTTAGAAGTCCTTATCCACATGCATTAATAAGAAATATTGACGCTTCTGATGCTATTAAACATGGAGCACAAGTATTAACTGGAAAAGATATAATGGCTAAAGCAGTTGAATCTGGAGATAGAGAAGGAGCCAGCTTATCAACTTTAGTAATTGCAACAAAGAAGGCATTATATGTAGGCCAACCAGTAGCACTAGTCTTAGCTAATGATCCATACGAAGCAACAGACTTAGCGGAATTAGTTCAAGTAGATTATGAACCATTAGAACCTATTCCAAACATAGAAAAAGCGCTTAAAGGCGAAGTTTATGTATTTGATGAGCTTAAAACCAATATAGTTAAAGAACAAACATTTGAATTTGGTAAGATTTCTTCTCAAGGAAAGCATCTAGAGCTGGATTTATATTGGTCAAAAAGTAGTGGAAATCCAATAGAACCCTTTGGTGCTATTATTTATCCTAAGGAAAACGCTATAGAAATAATTTCAAATTTACAAGCAGGAAATGCTGTTTCTGCAGAAATTGAAAGAGCTTTAGGTGTAAGGGTAATACATAAGAATGCAAGACAAGGAGGAAGTTTTGGTTCCAAATTCTCTTTAGGCAAATATTTAGCTGTTTTAGGATTTGCGTCTTTAAAATTCAAAGTACCAATAAAGTGGATAGAGACGAGGACTGAACACTTACAAGCATCTAATGCAAGTGGTCCAGAAAGGAAGTTCAAGATTCATGTTTATTATGAGACTTCTGGAAAAGTTAACTTTCTTGACTTCCACATTTGGGAAGACGTTGGTGCTTCAAAGGAAAATGGACAACCTTTTAAGCCTTTAGGGCATTTAACTGGGCCATATAAAATACCCGGAATAAGATATACAGCTACATTAGTTGCAACAAATAAGAACCCGCCGGGAGCGTTTAGAGGAGCAGGAACACCACCTCATACATGGGCATTAGAAAGAGTTATGGATGCTGTAGCTGATGAATTAGGGATTGATAGAGCTGAGATAAGGAGAATTAATGCTATAGACTCTTTTCCTTATGATTCCGGTTTCGCCTATTATGATTCCGGAAACCCTAGAGGTTTGCTAGAACTTGCTCTCTCAAGAAAGGATATATTCTCTATGAGAGATGAAAGGACTGGTGTAGGTTTAGCGTTATCGACAGACCCAAGTACGCCTTCAGGTAGTGAAAGGGTTAAATTATCAATAAGGAATGGAAAAATTGTCGTTTCGTTAGGTTTTGGACCTGAAGGACAAGGTAATGAACATACTGCTATGTTATTAGTGTCAAAACTACTTGAAGTTCCTATTGAAAACGTTACTTATGAAATAGTTGACAATACAATTTTACCATCTTCCTTTGGACCTGGAGGGAGTAGAATGGCTGCATTTACATATGGCGCAATTTCAGGGGCAGTAGAGGAGCTTAAAGCTAAGCTTAAGAGAAAAGCGGAAAACTTGCTAGGAAAAGTCGAGTATAAGAATGGCTATTTTGAAGGAGAACATGGCAAACTTAGTATAACTCAATTCGAAGGCGAGGAAGTAGATTATACTTTTACATTACAAGGGAAGTATAGGTATAATGCTTATCCTTTTGCATGTGATTTAGCTGTAGTTAGAATTGAAGATGGAAGAATTAAACCAATAAAGCACGTAGTTTATATTGATCCGGGAAATCCGATAGATGAAGATCTAGTTAAAGAGCAAATAATTGGAGGGACTGCCATAGGAATTTCGATTGCGTTATATGAAGCGTACGTATACGACGATAATGCAAACTTATTAACTACAAGTTTAGCTGATTACGGCTTACCCACAGCAGCTGATTTACCAGAGATTGAAGTTAATATAGTACCTACTCCTTCCCCCATTACTCCAGGTGGTGTTAAGGGAATTGGAGAAATCCCAGTTGGAGTTGCTGTGGCTGCAGTAACTAGTGCAGTAGAAGATGTTCTAAAAAGAAAAATAACCAAAGTGCCTATAAGATTGGATGAATTAGATTATTATTAAATATTCAGAAGCGGAGAGAAAGTTGATCCGAATCTAAGGGACCTTCCAAAAACGGTGTGAAAGAGAAAGATATTTTGTTCTAGAACAATTATTAAAGGATCATGAAAGGAGAAAGAAATATAATAAGTTAATTTAAAAAGACATTGCTAATGTTTTAGGTGATAAAAATAAATTATCTAATTTTATTTATTTTTACGTATGTCTTCACTTTTTGATAGTATAAATGCATATAATATAAGACCTTTCAAGAGGATGGGAATTACAGTAGATGAGGAACTTTACTATGGTAAATTTGTAAGTAAATTTGTTCTTTCTCTTTCTCCTAAGAAGGTTGTTGAGTTAGGATGTGGAAATTGTTTAATTACGAAAATAATTAAAGAAAATTTAAAGAAAGGTGATATTATTGGAATAGATGATTGGAAAGAAGGAGAAATTGAGAAGTGGACAAAACCGGTCAAAGGTAAGGTTGATATAGTGCAAAACTTGTTTCCATTACCTTTCCGTTCTTCCTCTATCGACTTAATATACACAGTACTTTATTTTTATAACGTTCCTAAGAAGGAGAGAAAAGAGAAGATAGAAGAAATCAACAGAGTCCTAAAAGATGATCACTATCTCATTCTAGTTGATTTAGATATTGTAAGGAATATGAGAAAGGACTTTCCTTTTAAAGAAGAGTACTTCCATCAAGATCAGGGAATCTTTATATCTATTATGAGAAAAAGAGGCGATGAAAAATGACTATAAACTTGCTAAGAATTACTTCATTATTTATTCTTATGCTACTGAATAAATTTTACTTTAAAGGGACTAATCATATATCAAAGAATATCTTTAATTTAACCAACCCTAATAATTTAGGTATTACTAATTTATTTTTATCAAACTAAACATCGCATATGAAATTGCCATTTGTGTTAATGCTTTCTGGCATAGTTTTACTTTTCCTTGGGGGTATTCCGGGAGTTCTTGAATTTATGAGTATGCAAGGATTTCCATTAAATCCTACTTATAATTTATTCCCAGCGCATTGGTTTATAATGATTTACGGTTTCTTTGGCGCTTTGATAGGAAATGAAATATTAGTTGCTTTAAGCGTTGAGTGGAGAGGTGAACAAGCTGACGATAGGATTATATTAGCATTTCTGGTAACTACCATTCTTGGCTCAGTATCCTTTATATTTAATAGAAGTATAGGATTGTTATTTGCCTTAATTTCTATGTTTATTTTACTTATGTATTCAAAGGAATACCTAGGGTATTCTAAGATAGGACTTAAACCAATGACTTACAATTATCTACTATTCTTCTCTATAATGATTTCTACTGCAATTTTGGCAATTCAAATTGGATTAGGTTATGTAATACCTTATTTAAACTTAGTTTACCCAGCTAGTTTGATTATTGCAGTAATGAATAGAGATATTGCTTTAGTAACTGGAGTGAGAGTTTCAAGAAGTTGGGAAAATGTGCTAGCTTTTATCTTGTTAATTTTGGGAATGAGCTTTTACCCTCATGGCTGGGAATTCTTAATTCTTTCATGGATTTTATCATTTCATGCTTCGGGTCTTTACAAATTTAAAGGAAGAAAATATCCTATTATTCACCTCTTCACAGCTTGGCTTTACTTACTATTAGCTTCAATTTTTGTAGGAAATTATGATGTGTGTATTCATGCTATTGCAGTTGGTTTTCTCTTTAATACAGTATTTGGAGTGGATGTGGTATTGATGGATATGTTTATCAATGCTTTCGGTAAAAGACTTGTAGCAAAACCCTCCTACATCCCTTTCGCCATCTTAAACTTTGGTTTAATTATGAGGATCCTTTATGATTTTGGAATTTCCCTTTCATTTTTTATTTTATCAGCCCCTCTTCAAGGGATTGGTATAATTTCGTTTTTTGTCTTAACTTTAAGGCAAATTATTAAGGTGAGAGTAAGATGAATAAGTCAGATACAAAAGGTAAAATAAGAAATCATGCCCTCTATTTTTTAGGAGTATTATCCTATATAGTTTCTTTAGTACCATTTGAAATAAATTGGCTAAGAGCAATAATATTAATTCCTATTATAGCTTATACGCTTCCTATAATGGAGTATTTACAACCAAGAGCAATGAGTTTAAAGATAAGAGATAAGGACATATTATTAATTATTCCAGCAGTTGTGCCTTATCTTTTTATGAACTTAAATATTTATTTGCTAATACCTATATCGTTATTAATTCTTACTTTCCTTCTTTATTACTTAAAAGCAACAATGTGGGGAACGGTGGTTGGTACAGCATTTGAGGCTTCGTTGTCAATCGTTTGGGCAACATTTGTCAATAATTTGTTATTTCTACTACCATCAATATATTGGCTTCTTTATATCTTTACCGGAGCACTTTATGTGGAATATAAAATACCGTTCAGAAAATTAAGTAAAAAAGCGCCTCAGATAAGTTGGTTTATCTCACTATTGCTTCTATTCTTTTTAAGTATAAAATTCCCTTTAACTTTAGTATCATTAATAGAACCAAGCTTCCGATTCTTTAACCCTGGAGATAAGCTAAAATCAGTGAAAGAAATTAAAGATTTAGGAAAGAATGGATCTAAAAAAGATCTAATATTTCTAGGAGTTCTTACAATAACTTACACTATTTCAGTAATGTATTTGCATATATAACAAAAAGATAGTTAATTTATTTATCTATAAAATGCTCTAGTCATGGAAGATAAAAAAGAATCAATATAAAGCCTAAATTTCTCGTCACTTTTAGTAAAACTAAAAACTTCAGTTTAAAACCTTGAGAGCGTGCATATAGTCGTAGTTAAGATATAACTTATTTCTACAACTTCTTTGGACATTTTAACACTATTCGTATACAAATCTTTATCTTTCAATCTTTAGATAGAGATCATAGATACCTTAAATTTTTACCTATTTGACGACATTATGCAGTTTTTCCTTATAATATAAGATTGAAATAATATCACAAATATAATAGATGATAAGAAATATATCCATAGAATACCTTAGTTATAAGGCCAATTTTCCTAGAATATTGTATTTTTAACGCTATAAAAGAGCCAATTTCAACTAGTGGAAGAACAGTATTTGCTCATTTAATATCTAAAAAACTTAAATGTTTAGGTTAGTATGCGTATTAACGAGGATATATGCTTTTAGTTTCTGAAATTATGAGAAGGGAAATAAAGCTTACAAGAAGGAAAGGTAAAATTACAAGAAAGAGATTAGCTTTTAAAGAATAAAGAAGGATCGAGGGAATAGTTCCACCAATTAAACTTGCTAATTGATATGAAATGCTTGAGGCCGTATACCTATATTTCTTCTTAAATATTTCAGTAAATATTGACGATTGAGGAGCATAAAGTGCTGAATCTGAAATACTCATAAATACTTCTCCTAAAAAATTAGGGAAAAATGGTAGAGAGAAAATGAGGAAGGAAAGACCAATATACTCTACTCTCTTTCTTCCTATTATGTCACTTAAATAGCCAAAGAATGGAATGAGAAAGAGTTGAAGTGATGTAGCTATTATTACAATTCCAGTTACTTTATAGCCTAAGTAAAAAACATAAGATGTAAAAAGATAAAAAATTGCACTTTCACTAACCTTTATTCCTATAGCCTTCAGTATCCCATCCCAATCCTCTTTTATTGCGTCGAGTAAGGGAAAGTTAGTTTTCTCACTTACTGTCATACTTTCACTAATTAGCGGTATTGAAATCAGTGAAATTGCAGAAATTACGAGCAGTGAGATTTTCCAATCTACTAAAATAGAGATTGAAGATAGGATAATTGCCAAAGGAACAGTTAACTGAATTAAGCTAAGGATAAAACCTCTCATTTTACTTTTTGCATAAGCCTCTAACAAAATTGTTGAAGCTCCTCCCCATTCTCCACCTAATGTTAATCCTTGAATTACTCTGTACGAGATAAGAGTAAAAGTATTTAAGAAGAAAAATAAGAGAAGCGAGAAAATACTTATCAGTAGATTTATAATAATTAAAGCGATTTTTCTATTTATTCTATCACCTAAATATCCAAATATAATTCCTCCCAGAAATCTAAAGATAAATCCTAAAATAAAAATGTAGAAGGGAAAAATTACAAATGATAGCTGTGAAAAGAGGAAAAATGAATACCACTCAGCCAAAGTTGATAAAAAACTACCAATTATATTCCTCATCAACTCTTTTTAGATTAATAATTAGCCTTTAAATAAACATACTATATATCTCTATATAGATTATTTAGAAATTCTTTTTAGCCAGAGAAATATAATTACTCCTATGATAACGTTTTTAATAGTTAGACATGGGGAAGCTGAGCCTAAGATTGAAGGAATTGATGATAAAGATAGGAAACTTGTTAAGAAAGGAGTCAAACAAATGAAAAGAATTGCAAATTTTTTAGACGAAATGGGTTATAAAATAAATAACGTAATCTCAAGTCCTTATGTAAGGGCTTATCAATCTGCTGAAGCAATTTTAGACAAATTAAAAGTTGATGACATTAAAATAGAGACTTACGATGATCTAATCCCAGATAAAGATCCGTCATCTTTTGCTGAAAAAATTAAAGAATTCCAAGATGATACAATTATTCTTCTAGTTGGTCATGAGCCTTATTTATCAAATTTAATTAAGCTCTTAACTGGAGCAAGTGTAGAGTTAAAAAAGGGAGGATTAGCTATTATAGATTACGATTTGAAGGAAGGAAAAGGAACTTTAAAAATGCTTTTAACCCAAAAGGTGTTGAAGTTGATTTAAATGTTTAAGGCTGTAATAGATGCTGGTTATAATTCATTCAGACTAGTTATCTATCAAATTTTTCCTAACCACACCTTTAGAATTCATTCTTCTTTAAAATTTTTTGTAAGGATTGGCGAAGGAATAACTGAAGGAGGAAAAATAAGGGAGGATAGGGTTAAAGAGGCTGAAAGAGCCTTTTCGATTTATAGAAAGATTCTTGAGAATAAGAAAATTGAAGATGTTAAAATAGTTGCAACTAGTGCATTTCGTTATGCTTCAAATGGTAAAGAGGTTGCTGAAAGGCTTGAAAAGGCTATAAATAACAAGATTGAAATTATTTCTGGAGAAGAAGAAGGAAGATATTCAGCTACTGGTATGTTAAATACTTTACCAATAAATGACGCAATACTTTTCGAATTAGGTGGTGGTTCCTTAGAATTAATTGAAGTTGAAAATAGGAAAGTGAATAAAGTCTTTCAATTACCTATAGGGGCTTTAAAGCTTTTGCATAATGACGTTAAGGAGATTAGAAAAATTGTTAATGATGCTTTATCCACAGTAAATGTAAAGAAGTTTTCAACACTCATTGGTTCTGGTGGAAATATAAGGGCTTTAGCAAAAATGGATTCTAAACTTTCTTCTTATCCCTTAAAGTCTATTCATGGTTATTCAATCTCTTTATCAAGCATTGAAAAGTACTCATCATTACTTCCTTCATTAGATATAGACGCTAGAGCCTCCATACCCGGGATAAGTAAGGATAGAGCTTTAACAATTCATACAGCTAGTATTATTGTTAACGAATTAATGAAATACTTTAATGCTAACACTTTGATAGTTTCAGCTTATGGTATGAGAGAAGGAGTGGCGACTGAAGGTTTTACATTAACCAGAGATGATTGGTTAGATGCAATTGCTTATTATCACGCTTTAGAACCTCCAAAAGAAATAATGATAGATGCAATGAATTTCTTTGATGGAAAACTTTCATATTTTGTTGCCTCAGCCTCTTATCTTTCTCTAGTTTTCAAACAGGCCGGTTATCTTAATCCTTTTGAGGCTTGTTATAGGTTTATGAAGAATGCTGTCTTACCGGGATTCACACTAGAAGAGGCTTATCTCATTAGTTTAATTTGTAAATCTGCTCATAGAAAAGTTAAAAAGAAACAGTTAAAGTTTTTAAAACAAATAGATGTTCATAAAAAGGAAATAAATAGTTTAGGAAATATTGTGAAAAATTTAGTAGACAAATATGTTGATGGTGTAAAGATATGAAAGGTGTATTAATTGCCTTTGAAGGTATAGACGGTTCAGGAAAGTCTAGCCAAGCTAGCTTATTAAAAGACTGGGTTGAAATGAAAAGGGATGTATATCTTACAGAATGGAATTCATCAGATTGGATTCATGATATAATAAAGGAAGCTAAGAAGAAAGACTTACTCACTCCTTTGACTTTTAGCCTTATTCATGCTACCGACTTTACAGATAGATATGAGAGATACATTTTACCCATGCTAAAAACTGGCTTCGTTGTAATTTCAGATAGATATATTTATACTGCTTATGCTAGGGATAGTGTTAGGGGTGTTGATATAAATTGGGTAAAAAAGCTTTATTCTTTTGCAGTTAAACCGGACGTGACTTTTTATATAAGAGTTCCACCTGAAGTAGCATTAGAAAGGATAAAGAAATCGAAAAGGAAGATAAAACCCCAAGAAGCTGGTTCCGATATATTTCCAAATTTGTCTCTAGAGGAAGGATTTCTTAGATACCAAGGTTTAATTACGGAAGTTTATGACAAAATAGCAAAAGATGAACCTAACTTTATTATTATAGATGGTGTAAAGTCACCAAAAGAAGTTCAAATGGAAATTAGAAAAATTGTAGGTGAATTAATTGATAATAGCATTTGAAGGAATAGAAGGATCTGGAAGGACAATGCATTTAGAAGCTGTCAAAAAGTACTTAGAAAAAGAAGGGTATGGTGTAATTGTATTTGGATTACAAATGTCAAAATTAATTGGAGAAAGAATTGCACAAGTAAAGAGAAACATTGTGTTTGAGAGAAGAACATTATTCTTAGCTTACGTTACAGATTTAGCTGACCAAATAGAAAATTATGTTAAACCATCATTGGAGGCCGGATTTATTGCCTTAGCTGATGGTTATGTTTTAACTTTAATGTCATGGGGTTTGGCTAGAGGTTTAGAAAGAGAATGGATGAACGATGTGCTTTCAATATTTCCTAAGTCAACTGTGTATTTCTCTCTAATATCAAGGCCAGAGGAGATAATGAAGAGAATAATTAAGAAAAGAGGTTATTTAGATCCTTTGAGTGCTGGAATAGATATTTGTATAAAAGATGACGTATTTATGGCATACGCAGATTACATAGACAAGTTTCAGAGCGCATTAGTTTCTCTATCTGAGAAAAATAATATAATTTATACAGATAGAGAATTTAATGAGGTTCATAAAGAAATAGTGAGCAGAATTGAAGCTATTACGCCCTGAAGTATATGCAAATACCCAACTTAAACAGTCTCTAAAAATAAAAGATATTGACCCAGATAGTATACATGATGCTAGAGTAAGTTTAAGGAAATATTATGATGTACTTTCATCATTATATCCGGTTTATGAAAATAGTGAGTGTTTGTTTCTAGCTAAAGAAGTTATTTCAATTTTAGGAAAAGTTAGGGATATGGATATTTGTAATAGAAAAGAGAACAGAGACATTTTAGCAAAAAAAGCAATTAAAAAAATTCAGAGAATCTCTTTATGCTATTTACCCCCGAAAATATTTGGAAGTAGACTTCTAATATTTAACAGAATTCTTAGAATATACTCTAAAATTGATGGAATAAACGACTTTCATGAACTAAGAAAGATGGTAAGAACTACTAGAAATCTAATTGAATCTTTAGGATATGAAAATAAAGATATTAAGAATTTAGCAAAAAAGATGGGAGATATAAGAGATGAAATACTTAAAATGGAATGTAATGGTTGGATACCACCAAGTATTAATTTGGAAATATACAAAGAAGAGGCTATCTCAATTATTATGAAGTTTTTGAAGACGCAAAATGAGTTTCACTATTATACTTTCGAGTAGATATTATAATAAATAAAAATCTTAATTTAATAAGTACAATAACTAGTTAATTACGAGATTGATTCCTTCCTAAACATTAAGGAAAATATTTTTACCTACAAAATTTAATAATAAATGTGCTTATTGAAACTTCTGCAGACGTATACTTGAAAGAGGCTGATGAGTTACTTGAAAAAGGAGACTTAATACAA
This sequence comes from Sulfurisphaera javensis, assembly GCF_041154675.1. Lineage (NCBI taxonomy): Archaea > Thermoproteati > Thermoproteota > Thermoprotei > Sulfolobales > Sulfolobaceae > Sulfurisphaera > Sulfurisphaera javensis. Next base: position 2,286,392 of record NZ_AP031322.1, on the reverse strand, counting down.
GCAAGCAAAAATACTACAAAGCAGCAGAAGAAGCAATAAAGCTTTTATCCATGAAACATAATCTGAATATTCTCAGAAAAGTTAAGCAAATGAATCACTGGAAATCAGAGTATTTATTTATCGCTGTGGAAGAGTTGTCTTCTTTTACGTTAAAATTAAAGACTGGTGGAAAATTGCATGGATCCTACACGTTGAAGGATTTCATGAAGCTAATTTAGATCAATCCATCATAAGAAAGTATAAAGAGTTAATTAGGAATTTAATTAATCTTTTGTAGTTTTACTTTATCTTCCTTTTCACATATTACAAACCAATTTATAATCAGAATTTAACCTAAAGAAATTAGATAATCCTAGTATAGTCCTATACTATTATTTTAAAGAGTATAATAAACTTAGGAAGTGATCTGTCTTTCTCCTCACCCTAAATGGTACTCCAAAAAATCATCCTTTTGATAATAAAACAAAGTAAATAAAAAGTCATACATAGTTTTAATCGGTTTTGGTAAAAATTCATCTTCATTTAGCATATAAAAACATTCTAACATATATCGTCAGAAAGGTGTAACACAAGGATAATACCTAAGTTAGGAAAAACTTCATTAATAAAGTATTTCGTCAATATCTTCTCTTTTACTTATCTTTTTTATATTTGTTCTTTTTTAGCTAATTGTGATTATTAAATAAACTTTAATCCACCTCCATACTCCCCTTTTAACACTCTGTCTAACGAAATAATCGTTACTATCATAACTGGTAAGGCTGCTACTAAAGCTGAAGATGCTAAAAGACCCCAATTTATTGATTCATCTCCTATAGCTAATAAGGCAAAGATTGTCACTGTCTCTGCACCTTGCGGGGGAAATGAGAAATTATAAGGTGTTTCTGTAAGTATTAATGGATAAAAGAGTAAATGCCAATTAAATATAAATGAAAGGAGAAATATTGAAAACAATGAGGTTCTTGAGAGTGGCATTATAATTCTAGTTAATTTCCTTTTTATTTGAAAAACCTCTGCTGCATCATCATAAGCTTTAGGGAAACTTAAAAAGTAGTTAAAAAATACCCAAACAGCAAACGTTGCTGTAAATATCGGAGTAGAGAGGATTAAAGACCACCAAGTGTTTGTCAAATTTGTGTAGGAGAAGAAAAGGAATAAAGGAATTATAAAAGACGTTGAAGGTAAAGAATAAAGGTAAATAGATAATGGTAATACCCATCTTAATTTTCCTCTAGATACTTCATAACCTGCTGGTAAGGAAATAAATATCGTTATAATTGAGGCTAATATAGCTACTATTACACTTGATATTAAGTAAGGAATTGCAGAATAGAACGCTTGAACGAAATATTTATCAGTTAAAAACTCTGGAAGCAATATTGGAGGATATTTAAAGTTAAGAACTGAACTTCTAAACGCTACTAAAAACATCCAATATACTGGAAAATCTAAGAAAATAAGGAATAAAGCTAGAATTAAATACATTATTGTTTTGAAAATCTTATCTGGAATCTTCAAGTTAAATGCTTTAAGTCCACTTCTTTTACTTCTTATAAGAAGTAGAACTAAGATAGCCGGTATAGTGGCAAAAACGCTCAATAAGGCAGCTATAATAGAGCCTCCTGAAAAACTACCTAATTGAAAAATCTCGTAATAAACTAATAAAGGAAGTGTGGTAGTGGAAAATCCTGGTCCTCCTTGAGTCATTACATATGGTAAATCAAAGTTACCTAATGCAAATATAAACTCTAGAAGAAATGATAGCCAAAAAGCCTTTCCTACCATGGGAATTGCTATCTTACTATAATACTGTGAAAGTGTAAGATTGTCAATCTGAGCAGACTCTTTTACATAATTAGGTACCGATCTTAAAGAGGAAAGTATGATTAGGAAAGACAAAGGAATTGAAGTCCATACACTTACCATAGTTACAGCATATAATGCCGTTGAGGAAAAATAGAGAGGATCATAATTTAAACCTAAAAAGTAAGTGAACCAACCATACTTTCCATAAAGACTTATAGTCCAAATTAAGGCCGAAGAAGTAAAAGGAATTGTGTAAGGTAACATGATCAAGAGCGAAATGATTCTTTTACCCTTAGGTAAGATATCAACGGCTATAGCTAGGATTAATCCGATTATTGACGAGAAAAGGGCTGTAAAAAAGGAGAAGAAAAAGGTATTATAAATAACTTGATCAAGAGGAATTAAAGTTAAGCTTTTGAATGCGGAAGAAATATGAACTCCAAAAAAGATAAAAGTGTAAAAGAATGGAATTAAGCCAAATCCTATTATATAAGCCAAATAAGGAATTGAATATTTCATGTTATTCCCCTAATAACTTATATTTCGAAAATGAGAAATTTACTTCTTCTCCAATTTTGTATTTTATTTTAGAAAATGCTCTTATTTCTTGACCATTAATTGAAATATAAACTAAGTACCTATCACCCCAGAATTCAACTTCCCTTACTACTCCTTTTAATTTCCCTTCACCAATGGAAACATCTTCAGCTCTTACTCCTATCTTACCTTTTTCATCAACAACTTTTCCATCTATAATGCTCATCGGTGGGTTGCCAAAGAACATAGCAACATCAATATTTGCAGGATTTTCATATATTTCTTCTGGAGTACCAACTTGAATCAAACTTCCGTTAAATATAATTCCTATTCTATCAGCAATTGCCATAGCCTCGGTTTGATCATGAGTCACATAAATAGTTGTAATTCTCTCTTCAATTTGAATATCTTTAATTAGTTTCCTAGCTGAAATTCTTTGTGGAGCATCTAAATTTGAAAGAGGTTCATCCATTAAGAATATTTTGGCCCTTTTAACTAAAGCCCTAGCTAACGCAACTCTTTGCTGTTGTCCACCAGAGAGCTCTGAAGGGTATCTATTAAGTAAATCACTAATCCCTAACCTTTTAGCAACCTCAGTTATTCTCTCCTCTCTTTCACTTTTATTTAGGTTCTCTATTGGAAGAGATAAGTTTTCATAAACTGTCTTATTAGGATATAGAGCAAAATTTTGAAAAACCATAGCTACGTTTCTTTTTCCAGGGGGTAAAGGGGTTACATCTTCATTATCAATGAAAATTCTCCCTTCATCAATTTTTTCCAATCCAGCAATTGATCGTAAAATGGTTGTTTTCCCAGAACCAGAAGGGCCTAAAAGAACAAAAAACTCTCCCTTATTTATTTTAAGATTTACGTTTCTTATTGCATAAATTTTCCCATACTTCTTAGTCACATTTTTTAATTCGACACTCATTTTATCTACCCATAATATGATTCTAAGTATTGCATCCATTTTGATGCTGCAGTACTTAGTACTTGTTGAGGATTATTTGTAGAACCTTCTAAATAGCTAAACACTTGAGTATTAAATGAAGGTATTAACTCCTCATATGTTGGTGGAATATTTGGTGGATTCGCCCACGCATTTAAGGCAGCTTTATACACTTCTGTTAGCCATTGCCTTTCATATGAGGGTATCGATGTATTAGATAAAAGCATTTGATATGCCATCTTTGATATAGGGAATTTGCTAAATAATATGAAAGCATTAACTTGTGCTTGTGGAGAAACTAAGAATTCAAGAAACTCTAAAGCTAATTGTTTGTGTAAGGAATACTTGCTTATCCCTAAGAAATCAGTGCCAGTTTCAGCATATCCAGAAGGTAATGGAGCCAATGCTGTATCTTGTGCTTCAGTTGAATTTAATGAAGATAATTGAGAGGTAAACAAGAAAGCACCTGGTGCCTCTGGGTAATAATCTGCTATGTTACCATAGCATACTTGAACTTGTGATGGAGGAATTTCATATGAAACTAATTCTTTATATGTTTCTAAAGCTTCTACTCCAGCTGTAGAATTGAATGAAGGTAGTGGGAAATTATAACCAGGTAACACTTTACCCTCAAACATTATGTTAAAGCCCGGTATACCTCCAATAAGCCCATAATTTAAGCTACTGTCTCTAGAGTAATAATATCCAAATATTGCTGGAAAGGCATCAATAATTCCGTGCTCTTCATGATCGTCAATTAAGAATCCATATTTTGTTATATTGTGAGAAGTTAAAAATTGGTCAACATTAATCACTACAGTCCAGTTTTGCCAAGTGGTAGGAGTAAAGTTCATATGATATTCTTGGTAAAACTCCTCTTGCAATGTCGTATTATCGAATATTGAAGTCTTATATGCAATAAGGTAAATTGCTGTTTCATATGCAATACCTATAGTCTCATTCTGGTGAGTAGTAGTATTGTATATTATTCCGCCAAAATCTTCTTGTGGCATTATTAAATCAGAAATATTAAAATCAGATAAATTAAGAGGAACTAAATAGGGAGCAACTTCTTGTGCCGAGGTAGAAGTAAATCCTATAATATCATATTGAGTAGAACGAGATTCTAATGCTGAAAGTTCCTTATCAATATATTCACTGAAAGGATATTGAATAACTTGAACTGTAACGCCTGGATGAGATTCTGAGAAAAGTTTACCTTCATATTGTATAAATTCTGCTGATTCCCCAGAGAACGTTACAACTGTTAATGTAACTGGAGCTGTTGTCGTACTTGGTGTTACTGGAGTTGGGTGATGAGAGGTAACTAAATATGCTGCTACTGCCGCAATTATTATAATTACAACTACAATTATTGCAATTACAGTTGTAGATAACCCTTTTTTACTATGCATGGAATACTTTATGACTACCAGAATTTATTTTTAATTAGTGATGCATACTGAATAATATATTTTTAAATTCTACAAACAATATTTATGTTTTGAGTTAAATTAAAGATCACTAAACGATACTAAATCCTATAAGTTTTAAGCCTATTCTCTGTGTATTCAAAACCTAAGAGAGTCTAAAATATACTTGAAATACTAGAGTATTACAATTTACGACTAGATTTAAATAATTTTACACTTTTTTCTAACGTTAATTTCTGATCTTAACACTTGTCATAAAAAATTTATTTTAATTTCTCTAATTTAAACTATGGAACTTGATGCGTTATTTAAACCAAAGAGCATAGCAGTAATTGGTGCTTCGCGATATAAAGAGAAAGTAGGTAATGTTGTATTTCGTAATTTACTTTACACCTATCATGGAAAACTATTTCCAGTAAATACTAAAGCAGAAGATGTTGAAGGAATAAAAGCATATAAAAGTGTTAAAGAAATACCAGATCCCGTTGATTTAGTAGTAATTACTGTGCCAAGGGAAGCTGTTCCTCAAGTTATGGAAGAATCAGTTGAAAAAGGAGTTAAGGCATCTATAGTTATCACGGCTGGATTCAGAGAAGTAGGAGAGGCTAAGCTAGAGGATGAAGTAATAAGTATTGCTAGAAAAGGAGGAATAAGGGTTTTAGGACCTAACACATTTGGAATAATTACTCCAGAGTTAAATGCAACTTTCGCTTATACTGATGTTAAAAGAGGAAATATTGCACTAGTCGTTCAAAGTGGTGGTTTAGGAGTTTACATGTTGAATTGGGCTCAAAAATACAGAGTTGGAATTAGTTACATGGTTAGTCTAGGTAATCAAGCTGATATAAAGGAATACGAGGTCATTGATTATCTTTCGAAAGACCCAGAAACTAGAGCAATATTTGTTTATCTTGAAGGAGTAGCTGATGGTAGTGCTTTCCTAGAAACTTTACCAGAAGCTACTAAAAGAAAGCCAGTAGTCTTTCTTAAAGGAGGAACTACAAGTAATGGTGCAGCAGCTGCTAAGACCCATACTGGAAGTTTAGCTGGTTCTTTTGAAGTCTTCAAAGCTGCTGTAAAAACTGTAGGTGGAATATTAGTAGAGAATTTGCATGATTTGTTAAACTTGGCTAAACTTTTAATGTATTCTGAACCCGTAACTGAGGAAATTTTAGTAGTAACTAATTCTGGTGGACACGGCGTTTTAACCTCAGATGAAATAGAAAAGAATAAACTTAAATTAGTTGAAATACCAGACTGGATGAAAGAAGAATTAAGAAAAGTTCTTCCTCCAACTTCTGTTCCTAGAAATCCCTTAGACTTGACTGGAGACGCAAATAGGGAAAGATATTACTCGGCTTTGAAAATCGTTTCTGAATTAAATTCTACTAAGTTAGTTATTGTACAAGCATTACCCATGGTAAGCTGTACTGATGTTGCTAGAGTTATTTCTAACTTTAAGGGAAAAGGAATGATTGGTGTAACAATGGGACTTGATGAAGACAACGCATTAAAGATACTTGAAACAACGGGAATACCGGCTTATACTTTCCCAGAAGATGCCGTAAAAGCTATACGTTATTTAGTTACTAAACCAATTCCGAGAAAGAAAATTAGAACTATCCAACCAATAGAAAGTGCGGTAGAATTAGTTAAAGGAAAGAAAACACTTAAGGACTATGAAGCAATGAAACTAATGGAGATTTATGGCATAAGGACTCCTAAATGGGGAATTGCTGAAAGTGTTGAAGAAGCTCAAAGAGTGGCAGACTCTATTGGTTATCCAGTTGTAATGAAAATCTCACCAGATGAACCAGTACACAAAACAGAGATGAAAGGAGTAATAGTTAATGTAGAGAAGGATCAAGTAAAAGACGTATACAATCAACTATCAAAAATAACTAAAAGAGTGATGATACAAGAACAGCTTAATGGATTAGAAGTTTATGTTGGTGGATTAAGAGATCCAGTGTTTGGTCATGTAGTATTAGTAGGAAGTGGAGGAATTTATGTAGAAGTATTGAAAAATGTTGCATATGGTTTATCACCGATTTATGAAGATGAAGCTCAAGAGTTACTAATAGAAAGTAAGATACATGATATGCTAACTGCTAGAAAAAGAGGGTATGATGAGAATTCATTAATAAGAACTTTGATAAGTGTTTCAAGAATGATTGTGGACTTAAATGTGAAAGAAATGGATATAAATCCGTTATTTGTGAATGAAAAAGGAGCCTTTGCTGTAGATGTTAGAATAGTGTTTGATTAGCTTGGTATTATGTCAATTTTTTCACTAAAACTCAAGTAAATTGGACATTCTCTCTTTACTTTTGTTATAATTTCATTTAATTCCTCTTCAGTGCAACCTTCATTATGAATGTAAATTTTTATCTTTTTTATAACTGGATAACCTAACATAAACTGTTTTTCATCCAATTCATAACTAGCTCTTACTTTACAATTTTTTACTTTTATTCCCTCCTTTTTTGCCACACTTTCGAAAGCAACAGCAACACAGTGGGGTATTGAGACTAAAAATGCAAATAATGGACTTTCTTTATATATTTCTTCTGCTCTAGCTCTCCTTCCAGGTAATTCAACAATTGGATTCTCTAAGTCCCCCAAAACACTGATATTAAATTCCATTTTATAAAAGATTTTGGTTAAAACAATAAAAATTTTTCTACCATTGATTGCAAAAAATAGGTTAAAGAAAGGTATATTAGAAAGATTTTTAAATAAGAATGAATATAAATTACATATGGACTATAACAAAAACTATCTTGAAGAATTATTTGATAGTGAAGTTTACAAGAAATTGGCTGATGCTGAAAAGGATAGATTAACTAGAATTTATCTTTATAAGCTTTCTGATATGGAGAAAAAACATTCTGAGGTTTGGAAAGAAATTGCTGAAAAAAGAGGACTGAAATTAGAAAAACTAAAGTGGTATCATAAGCTTAAAATTAACTTCTATGTATTCTTTAGAAAACTTTTTGGTTTAGAATTAACAACAAAATTGTTAGAGAGCGGAGAAGAAAGTGATATAAAGAAATACTATGAGTTATCGAAGAGTCCAGAATTAAGTGAAGAAGAAAGGGAGAAAATGAGGGAACTAAGTGTTGATGAAGCTGTTCATGAGGAAATTATATCTAGTGTGAAATCTAAAGACGTAAGTGACTTCGTTTACGGTATAAGTGATGGTTTAGTTGAAGTATTAGCTGCAACTTCTGGACTTTCTGGTGCATTTAATGTTCCTTTCTTAGTTGCAATTTCCGGTTTGATAATAGGAGCTTCTGGAACTTTATCTATGGCTATTGGAGCTTACTTGTCTACTAAGTCTGAAAAAGAAATAAATGAAAACAAAAGGAGAAAGATAGAAATTCAAAAATTAGTTGATAGAAAAGAAGTGTCTAAAAGATTAGCTGGAATCCTCACTGAATTAGGAATAAAAGAAAATATTGCGTTAGATATTTCTCCGCAATTAGTTGACGTTGCTGAAGACATTATTGCACCTAAAGTAGAGGAAAGTCCCAAAAAGAGTGCTGGAGTAACAGCATTATCTTATATTACTGGAGCAATAGTTCCAGTTATTCCCTACTTAATAGGTATTGGAGGATTACTTGGAGTAATTTCCTCCTATTTAGTCTCTGGAATTGCAATATTTATCGTAGGGTCATTAATAGGATTACTAAGTTCAGTTAATCCCACTAAAAAAGGATTAGAAATGCTAACTTTAGGAATTTCAGCTGCAATAGGAACTCATTTGCTAGGTTTATTAGCATCTTATTATCTGCACGTATAAAAAAGAAATTCATTTTTTAACCATAGCTTTTATTTCTTCCCACATTTCATCAATAGACTCTTGTATTTCCTTTATCTCTTCCTCAGTTAGTTTACTAAATCTTCCTTGAAGTTTCAAGTACTCAATTACTGGTTTTCTATTATTCTTATCAATTAGTGTTTTACTTACACTAGTTAGTCTAAACTCTCCGTTTTCTATTTCAAATAATGGCCAAACACCAGTCTCTACAGCAAGTTTAGCTATCTCTACTGTTAAGCTTGAATCAAAGCGCCATCCAGGAGGACATGGTGACAGCAAATGAATATATCTGAATCCATGAATTTGTTTAGCTTTTTTAACCTTAGCTTGATAATCAAATGGATAAGCTATAGATGCTGTTGCAACATAAGGTATTTTATGTTCAGCCATAATGAATGGTAATGGTTTCTTAAATTCCCTCTTACCTTCTGGTGTTGTTGTAGTCCAAGCTCCCTTAGGAGTTAGACTTGAGCGTTGAATTCCAGTGTTCATGTAGGCTTCGTTATCATAACATACGTAAAAGATATCTTCATTTCTCTCGGCTGCACCACTTAATGCAGCAAAACCTATATCTCCAGTAGAACCGTCTCCAGCCCATACTGTAACTATAGCATCTTTCTCTCCTCTCATTCTTAAAGCTCTGACAATTCCAGAAGCTATAGCTGCTGGTGCAGCAAAAGCACTATGAACTACTGGAACAGTGGCTGGCATCCCACTAGTATCTCCCAATATTACAGTAGAGCATGATGCTGGAACCACTAGGACTGTCTTCTCTCCTAATTCTTCAAGCAATATGTCTAATTCTCTAGGTATAGGACATCCTGGACACGCTGCATTTCCTCTAAAGAATTTAGGAATCCTCTTAGGTTGAGTGATTAAACTCATAATATCCACCTCTCTTCTTCCAATTTTCCATTAACTAAATCTTCCATTACCTTTTGGAAGTGTAAAGGTCTAACATCTTTTCCACCTAAACCGGCTATTACACTATAAACTGGAGTTTGAGAACCATAAAGTGCAGATTTTACTTCAGTAGCTAATATTCCACCAGAACCAAACGATGCAGCCCTATCAAACACTATTACACCTTTCATTGAATTCAAATATTCAGCTATTTTCTCCTTCGGGAATGGTCTAAAGACTCTAACCTTTAATAATCCAGCTTCAATTCCTTGATCTCTTAACCTATCAACAGCGACTTTTGCGTCTCCACTCCATGCGCCCATTGTTACAAAAGCATATTTCGCATTTTCACATCTATAACATTCAACTAGACCATATTGCTTTTTACCTGATATTCTCTCATATTCTCTCATTATTTCTTCAATTACACTTTTTGCTCTTTCCATGGATTTCATTGCTTCATATCTTATTCTCATGTATTCATCTGGCTGAGCTATTGGGCCAATTCCTATTGGGTCAGAGAAATCTATTAAATTAAATTGCCTAGGCGGTAAGAAAGAATCTACCTCATAATCTTCTAGTACTTCCACTCTTTCCATGGTATGAGTCAAAATAAAACCATCGAAACCCATCATTACTGGCAATATTACTCTTTCATCTTCTGAAATTCTAAAGGCTTGAATAGTAAGATCATATGCTTCTTGAACATTTTCAGCCATCATTTGTATCCAAATTGCATCTCTTTTGCTAAGAAAATCTTGGTGATCATCCCAAATGCTCCAAGGTTCTGCTATTGCTCTCGTCGCTACAGCTGCTACTATTGGTACTCTTTGACCTCCAGCCCAATAGATCATTTCGCCCATATAAAGTAACCCTTGAGATGCCGTAGCTGTAAATACTCTTGCACCAGCCAGTGCAGCGCCATAAATAGAAGCCATTGCCGAATGTTCACTTTCTATTTTTATCATTTCAGCTTTCAACTCACCCTTTTGAATATACTCTGCTAATTTCTCTAACATAGTAGTTTGAGGAGTTATTGGAAATACTGCAAGAACTTGTGGTTTAGCTTGCTTTACTGCATAAGCTACAGCATGATTTCCTACTAACGCTAATGATTTCCTTTTTAAAACTTGAACCATTTTATTTCACCTCCTTTACCATTTCAATTGCTTTTGTAGGACAAACTTGAGCACAAACACCACAACCCTTGCAATAATCATAATCTATTTGAGGATAAAGGTTCTCAAGCAAATCAATAGTATTTTCTGGGCAATATAGCACACAAAGCCTACATTTCGTACATTTGTCATAATGTATTTCTGGTCTTTCTACTCTCCATAAACCAGTTTTTCCAGCTGAGCCTATTTTTGGTCTAGCTATTGGAATTCCTTCTGGTACTTTAATCAACCTTTTTCACCTCCTTATACCCCCTTTCAACAGCTTCTGCATTCAATTCACCTAATTTACCTGGAAACTCTTCCTTTACTGCCTCCTCTAAAGATGAAAGTGAGGGTTGACCTAAGACTTTTGCTAATGCGCCTATCATTGTAGTGTTAACAACAGCCCATCCAGCAACTACTAAACCTAGTTCTTTTGCAATTGAAGTTGCATCAATAATATATTCGTTTTTCCACCATTTTTTAGCTTCTGGAGTATTTATTAAAAGAAATCCATTCTCTTTTATTCCTTCAGTTATATTCATAATTTGAATAAGAGAAGGGTCAAATACTGCTACGCCATCTGAATTATAAACTTCTCTATGTAAGAGAATTGGTTGATCTGAAAGTCTTAAGAAGGAGACAACTGGTGCTCCTCTTCTCTCACCACCATAAAATGGAATTGATTGGGCATATTTATCTTCAATAACCATGGCCTTTACCATTAACTCCCCAGCAGTAACTACTCCTTGGCCTCCTCTACCTCTTAATGCTAGTTCTATAAGCATCTTATCACATAAGTATTTTCTCGTTTTATAAAAAAACCTTAACTTACTAAAGATAGCCCTTAATCAAATTAACATTGTTAAACATAAACATTAGAAGCTTAATTAAAATACTAAGAGAAATTTTAAAAGCAACTGGTACTGTTTAAACTCAGATTGATAAAGAGAGACACTAAATGGCTTTACTTAACATTACCATATAACGCTACTATAGGACCAATCTCCACATTAATAACATTACAAATAATTTCTTTAGGAGGTAATGCTATAGATGTAGCCTATGTAATTTCCTTAGGAAATTTAATTCTTATACCATCTTCTATTTTTTGGGGATTTAGAGCTGATAAAATGAGCAGAAAAAAACAAATTCTAATTAGCTTTTCTGGAACTACAGTATCTTTATTACTCTTATCTTATTCTAGGAATTTATCTTTAATAGCATTAGGTTATTCATTGTTAATATTCACTAGCACAGCTTCAACAACCCCATTCAACCTTTTAGTGATGGAATCTGCTGAGAAGAAAGAATGGGGATCTTTATTTTCTAGGTTTTCTTTATTTTCCTCAATAGGAACTCTAATAGGATTATTACTATCTACATTTCTAGTAATATATTTAAGGATTTTTCAAATAATCTTCATACTAGCTTTAATAATGGGAATAACTACAGCTATCTCAGTAAAAATATTACCAAATCCGATAATAACATTTGAAAGAACAGCAATTCTTCATCATAGAGAGTCATTCTTTACAAGACTATTACATTTACCTTTAATGTTTTTACATTTGCCAAATCCTCATAATTTCAAATTATTTAGATTAAGTAGATTATTAAGAAAACCTATAAATTATATTCCTTTACTTTACATAGCAATTATAATTTTTTACATAAGTAGTGGTATATTCAATACAGTTTATCCAGCAAGCCTTTATGTTAAAGGATTAGACAAATCTGAAGCACTTTTAGTTATAACTATTGGTATGGTGTTTCAAATAGTTGGTTTTAGAGTTGTTGAAAGGATAATAAGTGAAAAGAATGAAACTGATTTAGCTCATAAGTCTCTATTACTAAGAGGAACATCCTACATTGTTCTTGGGATAGGCGCATTACTGTTTAACGGTTTCGGTATTCTATTACTTGGAATTATATTTTACCCTTTAGCTGCAGGAATTGCATTTGCAATATTTTACTCAGCTTCTAATACTTTGATATTTAAAATAGTTGGAGAAAGATCTCAAGGCAAAAACCTAGGAGTTTATAGTACAGTAGTGGGTATCTCTCTATTTATAGGCAGCTTACTTTCTGGCTATATTACACATTATTTAAGTTATGGTATAGACTTTATTATAGCTGGGATTTTGCTTTATGTTTCTTCTTTAATATTTAGATATCTAGAAGAGGGTTAAAAGATATCTTTTTATTACGGCGTAAGAGTTTCTCAGTTCCTTAAAGGTTATAAATTCATCATATGAATGCGCTAATCCTAATTCCCCTGGACCATAAATAATAGTTGGTATTCCTTTATATCTAAAGTATCTTCCATCAGTTGCTCCAGTAATTATATATTTTTTAGGAGATATTTTAAGTTCTTCTTTTATAATATTCTCTAATTTAATAATAAACTCATTATCTGGTGAAGTATAGTTAGGTTCTGAAATATCTATAGGTATAACAGAACTGTACTTAATTAAACTTTTCACTAGCTTTAATGCTTCACTTGAAGTTATTCCCGGTGGAATTCTCATGTCTACTTCAACTTCAGCGTAGTCTGGTACCACATTAACTTTTACACCGCCTTTAATTACACCCGGGTTAAATGAGATTCTTAACACATCATCCTTTACTATTTCAGAGGGAATCCTTGAAATCATTGGTTCAAGTAAGTTTTCCGGAATTTTTATCTCAATGTCTTTTATTTTCTCAAGTTGAATAAGATCTCTGACAATTTTCATTATTGCATTATCTCCCAAAGAGGGAAGACTGCCATGAGCCACTTTACCGTTAGCTACTAATTTTACTTGAAGCAATCCTTTTTCGCCTATATTTATAGAATCTGAACCAGATGGTTCTGAGATTAATACAAGGTTAGGAGAGTATCTTTCAGCTAAGTATTTAGATCCTTTTTCCCCTCCACTCTCTTCATCTGGAACAGCCACAAAAATTAAATCATAATCTATTTTATCTGCAACATCAACGAAAACTTTCATAAATACTGCTAATCCTCCTTTCATATCAGTACTTCCTCTACCATAAACTTTATCCTCAAGTATTTTTCCTGAAAAAGGATCATATTTCCATTTGTTTTTATCGCCAGTAGGAACGACATCGTAATGCCCATTTAACATAACTGTATTTCCGCTCTTCTTTTTGTTCTCTACAATAACGATAGGCCATCCTTTTTCAAACTCTATTATATTTGCAGAATAGCCGTATGACAGGAAATAATCCTTTATGAAAGAAGCACATTCAGATAATTTCTCTCCAGGTGGATTTACCGTAGGAAATTGGATTAGTTTTGAAGTTAATTCCTCAAGCTCCATAATATATGTTTCGTATTTAGATTATAAATATTAGAAATAGAATTTAAGTGTTATAGTTCTAGTATTATATAAAAATTAGTATGTTGAAAACTTTTTAATTTGTCGTAGATATTTATAATTATATTTTACATAAATGTTCATTAGAAAGAAATACTAATTACGAGTACAATCATAAAATAAGGATTAAATTCAGCTATTTTTTCTATATTAAAAATTGTTCACATGACTTTTAAGCAAATTAAAGTTTGATTAAATGAAAAAAAGATAAGGTTTGATTACATATTTTTAATCATGAAACTCCAGGGAATTGATATATCTTCAATACTAAAACCAGAAGTAAAATATGTTATATTGACTAAGAAATTTGTATCTTCACTAGCTGATGATTATCCAGTTTTTATATCTTATAATGAAGATGGAATTAAACTTAGAGAATTATTTCTATTAAATGGCAAAAAAATTTACACTGGATATAAGTACACTGTTTCGTTTAAAGACGATGGAGGACTAACTTCACTTATTGATGAGGATGAAGTAGTAGTATCATTACGAGCTAAAAAACTAGAAAAGTTTCTTACTACTGAGCTTCGTTTTCTTGGTTTCAAAAAAGGAAAACCTGATAAAATTTTAATTTTACATGATGTGCCAGTGATAGGAACAAATAGAAAAGAATTGGTTGAAGGTATAAAAGAATTTCTAAGGTTATGGAACGGAATTGATGTAGAGGACTTACCAGCAAAAATAGAACCAGAATATAAGAAAGCTGTAAAAGGAAAAGTAATAGATATAGATTATGCAGACTTAGCCTTTACCATTTGACCATTTCCTCTTATTCTTTTTTGTAATGTTATTATTGCCCTAGCTAATGCTTCTGGTCTTGTTGGGCATCCAGGTGCATAAATATCTACTGGAATACCTATTTCTGAAGGAAGCACTGTGTTGTAAGAATTCCAGAAGATCCCTCCCTCTAAAGAACAAGCACCCATTGCTATAACCCACTTTGGTTCTGGCATTTGGTCATAAACTATTTTTGCTGCTCTAGCCATTTTCCTTGTCAGAGTACCTTCAATCACTAATAAGTTAGTTTGTCTAGCTGAAGAGAAAGGCAGAACTCCAAACCTCTCTGAATCGAATCTAGCTGCTGCAAAAGCTCCAAACTCTGTTCCACAACAACTTGTCGTCAAATGAGGAGGCCACAAAGAGAACGAAATGCCCCAATCTATTAGGTTCTTTATTGGTCTTCTATTAATTAACCATTCAATAGCTTTTTTAGAGACCTCTTGTAAGTTTCCAGTCAAGAGTAGCTCATTACCCATTACAATCCCTAATTACAATTCTCCTCTTGCTTAAAATCCTTTTGTTAATAAGAGTTGTACAAATTGAGTAACGATGGTAAAAAATGTAAATACACTTCAATAGAGATTTAAATTTTAGGAAGGGCTTTTAAGCCCTTCATCATTACTCAGAGATCACCTCACCAATCACCAATCAGTCTCAATCAGTATAGAGCGCCTCAGGCATCATAAGTCTACTTCTCGGAAGTTCCTCATCACTATATTAAATTTAAAAGTCAATACGTTATTAACATTTTTTATGACTCAGATAATAAAGATAGATCCTTTGAATCCAGAAATAGACAAAATTAGAATAGCTGCAGAAGTAATAAGGAAAGGAGGAACTGTTGCATTTCCAACTGAAACTGTGTATGGTTTAGGAGCTAATGCTTATGACGGAAATGCATGCTTAAAGATTTTTCAAGCAAAAAATAGACCAGTTGATAATCCACTAATAGTACATATAGCAGATTTTGAACAACTTTATGATATAGCCAGAGATATCCCAGATAAAGTCTTAGAAATAGCTCAAACAGTTTGGCCCGGGCCATTAACATTTGTTCTTAAAAAGACTGATAAAGTTCCTAAAGAAGTAACAGCCGGTCTCGACACAGTTGCAGTTAGAATGCCTGCACATCCTATAGCTTTACAATTGATAAGAGAAAGCGGTGTTCCAATAGCTGCACCCAGTGCAAATCTTGCTACAAGACCAAGTCCAACAAAAGCAGAAGATGTTATAGCCGATATTAACGGTAGAGTAGATATTATTATTGATGGTGGGCATACATTTTTTGGAGTTGAATCAACAATAGTTAATGTTACTGTAGATCCGCCAGTCTTACTAAGACCAGGGCCTTTTACATTTGAAGAACTAAAAAAATTATTTGGAGATATAATAGTCCCAGAATATGCACAAGGCAAAGGAGAAGCCGAAATAGCCTTAGCCCCTGGAATGAAGTATAAGCATTATGCGCCTAATACTAAGATGTTATTAGTTGAAAATAGAAGTATATTTAAAAATGTTGTTAATTTAGTTGCTAAAAAGTATAAGGTTGCGGTATTGATAACTAAAGAGATGAGTAAGGAATATGACTCATTGCCTCATTTAATATTAGGAAGTGATGAGAACTTATATGAGGTTGCTAGGAATTTATTTGACTCCTTTAGAGAGTTAGATAAGTTAAATGTAGACCTAGGTCTTATGATTGGATTCCCAGAAAGAGGAATAGGATTTGCTATAATGAACAGGGCAAGAAAAGCGTCAGGCTTTTCAATTGTTAAAGATATTAATGACGTGTATAAGTATGTTAGTCTTTAAGTTTCCTAGTGTAACATCAACTCAAGACCTAGCTGAAGCTATATACTCTATGATCAATGAAAAGGAATTTATTATATTAGCTGAGGAACAAACTAAGGCTAGAGGAAGATATAGAAGAGAATGGTACTCACCTAAAGGAGGATTATGGTTCACCTATGTTATAAAAAATTATGAAGCAGAAAGAATACCATTTTTAACTCTTAAGAGTGCATTAGCTGTAAGAAAAGTCCTCTCAGAATTTTTAGATGTACAAATAAGATGGCCAAATGATATAGTTTATAAAGATAGAAAGATATCCGGGATTCTTATCGAAGGAATGACCGAAGGAAACAATACAACAGTTTTTATTGGAATAGGCGTAGACACGAACGTAAAGGATTTACCGGCAGAGATTAAAGCAACTTCCCTCTTTATAGAATTAAAAAGGGAAGTAAACAATGATGTTCTGTTAGAAAAAATAATAGAAGAAATTAAAAACTATGAGAAGAAAAGCGAAAAAGAAGTTATTGATGAGACAAACAGATATCTTTCGATTAAGGATAAAAAAGTAAAACTAATTGGGAAAGATTATGAGAAAGAATGCGTAGCTATGTTTATAGATTATTATGGAAGACTAGTAACAGACTGCGGAATATTTGAAATTGAAGATGTATTAAGAGTAATTGAAGAATAAGAAAAAATTTACTTAACTACTAAAACAGGGACTTTTGCTTCTTGAACTAACTTAGTTGATACACTTCCTAAGATTAATCTCTTAAATGTTGAGAGACCTCTGCTTCCAGTGACAATCAAATCTATACCATTTTTACCAGCATATTCAAGAATTGCTGTAGCGGGATCTCCTTCAAGAACAACTCCTTCCACTTCTTTCACTCCCTGAGTCTGAGCCTTTGACTTTGCATTATCAATATCACTCTTTGCCTTATTGTAAACTTGCTGTATTACTTCTCCGGGTATAGGGGCAACTCCCATACCTAATAATGCTGCAGTATCAACAACCTCTACTATGTCAAGCTTTGCCTCATATCTTTTTGCTAAGTCTATTCCGATATCTAACGCTCTTGCAGCGTGATCAGAACCATCATATGCTACGAGGATTTTTTTAAACATATTTATCACTTTTCTTAACTGATAGATAGAATTTAAATCTTTTATAAGATATTTACGCCCTTTACCTTTATTGGTGAAACCCTTAAATTACCATAAATTTCCTTTTCTCCACAACTTCCTTCAATTCCTTTTATAAATTCCTTTAAATTTCCAGATAAGTTCAATTCCCTATAAGCTTTGCCTTCTTTTTCATTCCACGCTACCGGGATAACTACTGAAAACTCTCCGGTATCAAAATTACTTGTATGAACTCCTTGAACTTGGTCAATAATAATTCCATCACTTTCACATTTGGTCTTAACGTTTATATCCAAGATGGTAGGAGCAATATATGGAATAGTAGCATAAGATCTCGTAGCTGAATGTGTATTCTCCCTATTACCTTTAAGGCTCCAATAAGTATTTGATAAAAACTGGATTACTTTTCCTTCCTTTATTAGATAATTAACTTTTGACGGTAATCCTTCAGCATCAAATGACCTACTATATGGAGCCGTTGTGATTAGAGGGTTATCAATTATTTCTAGATTTTCATTTAATATTTCTCCTTCATTTAATGAAGTTTTCCCTCTTATGTAGTTTTCCAGAGAAATCGCGTGAGAGAATAGAGGGGCAAATAGCTCGGATAAGGCCTTTGGAGTGAAAATCCCCTCAGTTAAAGGTTGGCCTAGTTGTAATCTATCCCTTTCATATATTTCTTTAGTTTGTAGGATTTTATTTCTTAACTTTTCAAGTTCTAAGTTTAATGTCCTACTGCTAGAATACTCATAAATTTCTGGGCTAATACCTTTATCAGACTTTACATTAAAGCTAATACTAAGGCTTAACAAGCTTCTTTCTTCTTCTACGTCTATCCCTTCTGTATTTACTACTTTTACTTTAATGTTCATAGCTTCATAGTACTCAGTCACAACATTTACATGTTCTCTAATTTCGGACCCAAAACTTAGAAGCTCTTTGATTTTTTCTTCTCCTTCATTAATGCTGAAGAATCTAAGATTATTTATGCTTACTTTCTCTGGAGACGGAATTACGTTAAACTTATCCTCTTTTGACGCATTTAAGCTTTCTATTGCTAAATCTAAAAGATTATCAAGCTTATTACCATAAGCAAAACCAAGTTTACCGTCTTTTATAACTCTTATTCCATAACCTTTATCAAAAATATACATGTTAGTATACTGTTTTTCTCGTTTAATCTGAACTTCCTTTAATTCAGCCATGAAAATTTCAGCTGAAAAGCCTTGATTCTTAGCTCGTTGAATAATCATATATATATCAGTCAACTACACCACCTACCTTCATATTATTTACTTTCACATAAGGTCCCCCAACGCCTACTGGCACACTTTGCCCATCCTTACCACAATAACCCGGTGAGACATTAAACTCTTTTGATACTGCTGAAATATCCCTTAATGTTTCTATTGTATACCCAGCTATTCCTACATTTCTCAGAGGCTCTTTTATTTCCCCGTTTTCTATTGTATATGCCTCTTGTATTCCAAATTGAAAAGTACCATCTGGACTTGTTTGACCTCCTCTAGGAGAGACAAGTAATATGCCTTGCTTAATATCATTTATCATTTCCTCATAAGAGAAGTTACCGGGCATTATGTAAGTGTTTCTCATTCTTATTATTACTGGGTTTCTGAAGTCTTCAGCTCTCGCATTACCAGTAGGCTTTTGTCCTAAATAAGCCGAATAAAACCTGTCAGTGAGAAACTCATTTACAACTCCATCTTTAATAATGTAAACTTCCCTACCTTCAATTCCCTCGTCGTCATAAACTGTAAGTCCAATTGCCATAGGAAAGTCTAAGTAAGGGGAATCAACAATATTTACGTAATCATTTGCTATCTTCTTTCCCCTTAACTCATAAAGTATTCCGTTAACTGCCAAATCAGCCTCAGCTAAATGACCTACAGCCTCGTGAGCAAAAACTCCTACAACTTCTGGGGCTAAAATTACGGTATACTTATCAGCTTTCGGTGTTTTACCTTTAAGTTGTCCTTCAATTCTTCTTTTTAAAGTTTCCAAAACTTCATTTATATCAAAAACTTCTAATGGATAACCTTGAAATGTGGATTTAGATACATAAGCGGATGCAGTTATGTCATTTTCTCTTGCAACAACAACTATTGAAAAACCACTAACAACATATTTTTGTTTAATGTCTCTGTCTTCCGTGCTATAATACTCTTTATCATAATGCGTTTCATAATATCGAATATTAACGCTTTTTATCCTATCTGAAAGCGAGAAAACGCTTTCTCTGAGTTTTTTTAAATCGTTAAGTTTTTCAGAGATAGACTTATTAAATTCGTATTTAACCTTGATATCTACTTTATCCTTTTTTGGAGGAACATAAACTATGTTGACCTTTTCATCTCCATAACTTACGTTAATTGCATCCTGTAAATCTTCTTCATTTATTTCTCTAGTACCAGACTTATATCCCCAATTATTTCTATAAAGAACTCTAAGAGAAAAACCTTCATCAACTCCATTAGTGTTAATAATTTCTCTATCTTCTGTTACGGTTAGAGATAATTCTTTAATTTTCATTACTCTAAGGTCAGCAAAAGTGGCTCCTAGTTCTTCAGCCTTTTTTAATAAATCCATATATTTTACTCTGATGAGTAGTTTATATAAATGAGCGAAAAGATTAGCATTTCTATACCTAGAGAATTATATGAGAGACTAGAGAGGTATTTGAGAGAAAAACAAGTAGTAGATAGAAGTAAAGTGTTTCAAGTTTCACTAAGAAATTATCTCGATGAAAATGAAGATAGTGATAGCTTCGTTTATGGTATAATTAACCTGGTTTATGATGAAGATGCAACTGAAGTAACTAAGTTTCAGCATGAACATGAGGATAAAATAATTTCAGTTTTACATATTCATGTTGGTCAACAATGCATTGAGGCTATCGCTGTAAAAGGAAAAAAGAAGGATTTAGTTGAACTAACTAGCAAGCTATCACAAATCAAAGGGGTTAAAAAAGTAAGGTTTATTGTCTCCACACCAGAAACATAAACTATGATTGTTAAAGTATATGAAGATGCAAAGAAATTAGGAATATTTGTTGGTTTTACCGAAGTTCATAATGTTAAAGTAGAAAAAGAAAATAACGAAATAGAAAAAGAATTACAAAAGATAGAAGAAAAATATAGAAGTGAAAATCCAGACTCCCTTAAGGATAATCCAGTAGTAAGAGCATATAGAGACTTTTATTGGAAAATTGGCATAGATCCAACTAAAACTAGACCTAGTGGTGAGGCATTGAGAAGAAGAGTAGCAAGAAATGGAAAATTACCTAGAATAAATAACGTGGTTGATGCTGGAAATATTGTTAGTACAGAAACTTTAGTCCCGATTGGCTTATATGACATGGATAAAATAATAGGAAATCCTAAGATTATTCTAAGTAAAGGAAATGAATTTTTTTATGGTATAGGGAAAAAGGAACCAGAGAAAATTAATCCTAATATTCCTATTATGGTTGATGACAGTGGAAAAGTGATGCACATTTACCCACATAGAGACTCCACATTAACTAACATTATGTTAGAGACGAAAAATGTGCTCATAGTTTCAGCTGGTGTTCCAGGAGTAGAGAAAGATTTAGTAATAAGAGCTGCTAAATTAACTGCTGAGCTACTCGTAAAATACGCAAATGGAAAATGGGATGGTGTGGTGAATATAGCATGAAACTATTACTCTTTGGATTTGGAAATGTGGGAAAATCATTTAGGAAATTACTCCACGAAAAGAAAAACAAAGTCACTGAGCTAAACGACGTAGAAATTGCTGGGATAGTAACAAGGAAAGGAATAATGCTAAAAGATAAGGAGGAATTTACAGCCGACATGCAGGGAGACGTGTTTAAAGCTTATGAAATTGTAAAGCCTGACGTTATAATAGATGTTTCTTCAGCAAATTATAAAGATGGGGAACCCTCTCTTTCTCTGTATAAGGATGCAATCAAAGACAGAGTTAGCATAATAACTACTAACAAAGCCCCATTAGCTTTGGCATATAACGAAATCTTTAGCCTAGCTAAATCAAAAGGTGTAAAAATTGGTTTTCAAGGTACAGTAATGAGTGGTACTCCATCAATAAATCTTTATAGAGTACTTCCAGCTAGTGAGGTTAAAAGAATTAGAGGAATACTTAATGGGACAACGAACTTTATATTAACCCTTATGAGCAAAGGGAGTAGTTTTGAGGAAGCATTAAAAGAAGCTCAAAGAAGAGGTTATGCAGAAGAAGACCCAACTTTAGATATTAATGGCTTTGATGCAGCAGCGAAAGTTACAATTTTAGCAAATTACATGTTAAACAAGAACGTTACCATTCATAATGTAAAGTTTGAGGGAATCAATAAGGATTTGCCTAAGCAAGGAAAAGTAAAGTTAATAGCTTATGGAGACGAAAACGACGTTTGGGTTAAGCCTAAAATACTTGATCCAGAGGATCCTTTGTACTCAGTCGACGGAGTAGAAAATGCCTTAGAGATAACTACTGATATTCAGACTATTCTGATTAGAGGACCTGGAGCTGGACCTTTAAATGCAGCATATGCAGCTTTATCTGATCTGATTCTTTTAAAGAGAAATTGCTTGTAATTTTCTTTACTAGTAATTATTTAAGAAAATATTTAAGTACGTAAAATACAAAAATATACGTGAGACTCATGTCAATAAATATTTCAAGGAAACTAGTTGATTACATTAAGCTTTCAAAACCCAGAGTTATTAGTTTGTTGGATTTAGCTGCTATTGCTGGGTTTGTATTAGGATTACCTAAGGTAGTTAATATTACAAGCATTATAATTAGCTTTCTAGCTGTACTAATTGGTGGGAGTTTAGCTGCTGGAGGAGGAATGATAATTAACGGAGGACTGGAGATTGAAAGAGATAGTAAAATGAAGAGAACCTCATGGAGGCCTACTGTTAAGGGTGAAGTTGGAAAAAGAGAAGCTTATATGGTGGGTGCAATATTTATCGTTGCTGGGACCTTATTAGGATTTTTAGCTAATCCATTAACTGCATTATTTATAGCATTAGGTTCATTTATCTATGTGGTCATCTATTCTATATGGCTAAAACCTAGAACTTGGTGGAATATAGTAATAGGTGGTTTTGCTGGTAGCGCGTCAGCGTGGGCTGGTTTTGCAGCAAGTAGTGACACTTTTACACTCTTATCTTTCCTATTAGGTTTCTTAATATTCATGTGGACTCCGGGTCACTTCTGGTCCTTAGCGTTAAGATTTAGAGATGATTATAAAAACGCTGAAATACCAATGTTACCAGTTCTAAAAGATGAAAAAACTTCAGCTAAAGCTATTGCAGTATCTAATGCTTTAATGATACCATTTGCACTATTAATTGGATTATATGTTGGTTTAATCTACACTATTGTTGCTCTATTAGCATCTGTAATGCTATTATATACCTCGTTTAAACTATATAGAAATCCAACTGCAGAGGAAGCTTGGGAATCGTTTAAGTTATCTTCTCCTTATTTAGCTATAATATTAATTACATTAATTGTAATAAAACTAATCTAAGTTAAATATTTCTTCAAGTTTAAATAATTTTTAAAATTCTATCATATAAGTAATTTTTAGCATATAAGATTTGACCATATGTTTAAATAAAACTGATAAAGCTAATGAAATACAATTCGTAATAAAAACCCAAATTGCCCAAATAATTTTAATGGTTCAGACTTCCTTTCTTTGTTTCAGAGAGTTTCAAGCGCTTTGTCTACAGATTTGATCTTCAGTTACACATGAATTTAATAAGTCATTGTTACTTTTAGATCAGCCTTATCATTATTTGATATAATTATTTCAACAACAGTATCACCACATCGTTTTCTTAATATAATTGAATTCTCCCTTGGAACTACTTTCAAATTCCCACAATTATCTAAGCTCCTTAATTTAAATAAATATGGGGGTTTGATCTTCTTAAGAGCTTTGTCAAAAACGTATTCAAATAAGGTTGATGGATTATCAAAGGATAATCTTTTCATAGGAACTTCAAATTTTATTTCAATGTAATATTCATTTACATCTATTTTAATATTCTCAAATCTTTTACTATTTATAAAAGAAACTAAAATAGGGGCTACTATTACAACGGCTAGAATTTCAAACATCCATTGTCTAAAATAATAATAAGCGACTAAGAAGGATGATAAGGTTGACAGTCCCCATATTAGTGGAAGATATCTTAAAGTCTCGAAGAAATCCCTTAAATAATCAGATAAAATATAAGAAGAAATTGTACTTCCTCCAATTGGAACAATCGCAATAGAAGAGAATAACAATGGTCTTAAGTCTTTTTTCATAATTATTTTTATTGAGTAAGATCTTAAAAGCATTTTTCAAAGAGTTTTAGTTAAACTTCATTATTTTTAAGCTTGATCTCTATGTAGATCTTATGGAAACAATTGTTGTTAAAAAAGAAGCCCCCCTAGGGTGGATTTATTTAAATAGACCAGATAGATTAAACGCAATAAATCAGCAAATGATTAAGGAACTTAGGCAAGGTATTGATGAATTTTTAGCTGATCAAGAAGTAAAAGTAATAATTATAACTGGAAACGGCAAGGCATTTTCAGCTGGTGCTGACATATCTCAGTTTAAAGAATTAAATGGCTATACAGCATGGCAGTTTGCTAAAAGTGGAAGAGAACTTATGGACTATATTGAAAACGTAAATAAGCCTACAATAGCTATGATAAACGGTTATGCTTTAGGTGGAGGTTTAGAGTTAGCTATGGCATGCGATATAAGGATTGCTGCTGAAGAAGCTCAATTAGGTTTACCAGAAATAAATCTTGGTATTTATCCGGGATTTGGTGGAACACAAAGGTTAGTAAGGCTTGTAGGGAAAGGAAAAGCTTTAGAAATGATGCTTACTGGGGATAGGATTCCAGCAAAAGAGGCTGAAAGAATAGGGTTAGTTAATAAGGTTGTGCCTTTAGCTAACTTAGAACAAGAAACCAGAAACTTTGCAATGAAACTTGCTGAAAAGCCACCAGTTTCCGTAGCTTTAATTAAGCTTTTAGTAAATCAAGGAATAGATTTACCAATATTGGCTGGATTAAATATGGAAAGCCTAGGATGGGGAGTTGTGTTCAGTACGGAAGATGAAAAAGAGGGAGTTAATGCCTTCTTAGAAAAGAGAAAAGCCCAATTTAAAGGTAAATGATTTTTATAAATATACTTCTTCAAACCTATCTTCAAATGCATGCTTTGATAGTTTTCCTACAATCGGTAACTTATATCCACAATATTTACATCTCATATCTTCAGTTAAATGCCACTCTAAAATTCTAAAACCTTCTCTCCTAATTACCATTCTTCCACAATTAGGGCAATAAGTGTTTTCATAAGGATGTCCTGGGACATTACCAATATAAACATATCTGAAACCCATTTCTTTAGCCAATTTATAATGTGCTTCAAGGGTTTCAACAGGTGTCCATGGAAGATAATCAAGCTTATAATCAGGGTGAAACCTAAGGAAATGAACTGGTACATCTGGACCTAAAATATCCATGATTTTGCTTAAAAGTGATTTTGCTGCCTCTAAGTTGTCACCAATTTGAGGTACAATAAGATCTGTGATTTCAACATGTATTCCCTTTTCTTTAAGTCCCTTTATAGTTTCTATTATTGGTTCTGGTCCAGAAGCTCCAGTATATCTTTTCATAAATTTAGGTTCTCCGTTTCCCTTAAAATCAACTGTTGCTGCATCAAGGAAGTCTTTTACGTAATCTACTAATTCTGGGGTCCAATAACCATTAGTAACCATTGTGTTAAATAATCCCTTCTTTCTTGCTATGACTCCAGTATCGTGTGCAAATTCAGCAATTATTGCCGGTTCATTATAAGTATATGTCATACCCTCTGCATCATAAGCTAAAGCCATTTCAACTAACTCTTCTGGTGTTACATTAGTACCCTCGGCTCTTCTTCTTTGACTAATATCAAAGTTTTGACAATACATACACATCCAATTACAGCCAAAAGTAGAGAAGGAAAACACTTTTGACCCAGGATAAAAGTGAACTAATGGTTTTTTCTCAATAGGATCGACATGTGCAGCGGCAACTTTTCCATAAACATCTAAGTATAATTTTCCGTTACGAACAGATCTAACACCACAAAATCCAATTTGCCCTTCTCCAATTAAACATCTCCTCGCACAGGCTACGCATCTAATTTTGTTTCCTTCTATCTTATATAGGACAGCCTCCTTTCCCATATGTATCTTTTAACTTTCCAAAAATAAAAACTATGAACAAAATGAAACATACATCTCATCTTCATCACAAACATTTAATTTATCTTTATATTTCTGGACAATTTTGCTTTTTAATTCTTTCCAAGAGAATTCATCTAGTTCTTTAACATAAATTAAGTATACTGGATTTGAACCATCATTATTATAAATATCAACAATCACGGTAGGATAAGATGTGTTTTCATTAATTTCAACCTCTTTATAATATACATCTACCACATTAACATCTTTTAATGAGTTGAATATTTCATCCAGAGGTTCCCATATTTCATCAAGGCTTACTGGATTGTCAATTTCATAATCTACCTCTTTTCCTTCTTCATAAAATTTCTTAAACGCCAACTTCGTTCGATAAGACTTTTATTTATTCCTTTAAAAATTAACGGGTGAAACGAGTAATTTATTTTTACCCTAAAGGTTGTTGTGATGTGTCTATTAAGGAAAAACTTAGGAAGGAAGAAATAAACGTAATTGATGTTAGAATCTGTAAATATGTTGAAATTGATGCTTACGAAAATGATAGAATCACAGAGATTTTAGGAAACCCATTATTTATAGGAGGAAAAGATTCATTTGAGAATTTGTTTTTTAACGCAAGATTTTGGGAGTCTCATGAAACGTTAGAGGAAAAATGGAAAATAGAAAAAGATGAGAAAAAGAGAAAATACCTTCAAGCTCTCATTTTACTTTCAGCTTCAATGGTAAAGTACTGTAAAGGAGAAAAAGAAGTTTCAGATTTATTGCTTGAGAAAGCTTTATCTTTTATATCCGAACTTCCTGAGGAGCTCCTTCCTCTCTTTTATATCACTTTCTGTCTCAATCCCTAAAGGAGTATAACCATCAACTACTCCGATTACTCCTCTACCTTGATCAGTCTCAGCTACAAGAACTTGAAGAGGATTTGCAGTTGCTGCAAATATTCTTACTACTTCTTCCACATTCTTTATTCTGTTTAAAACGTTAATTGGAAATCCGTTCTTTATATAAATTACAAAAGTATGTCCAGCACCTATTCTTAAGGCTGTTTGTTGTGCTATTTTTATTAATTCCTCATCATTTCCGTCCCATCTTATTAACCTTTTTCCACTAGCTTCACAAAAAGCAATTCCAAACTTTAAATGAGGGCTTGATGAAGCGAGAGTTTCATATAAATCTTCAACTGTTTTTATGAAATGGGATTGACCTATTATTACATTAGTACCTTCTGGTATCTCAACCCTTACTACATCAATCTTTACACTCATACTATATACTTAGAAAACAAAGTAAAAACTTTTCAGTCGAGGACCACTTCATCACTCATCAGTTGTACTCCCGTTTACATCACGAGGATTTTAGATATGCGTAGTTTAAGACAACCTCCGTATTGGAGTTCACTACTATATTTTTAGTTATGTGAAACACAGTAAAAAATACTGTGTAATTCCCTGGAGGAACATAAAATATAACTTCACCTTGGGAATTAGTCAAGGATTGATTATAATATTTACCGTTTAAGTAGAGCCAAACATCTGCAGAAGATAATGGATGAGTACCACCAAACGGTCCATAATTTACATAGATTTTCACAATAAGTTCATATTTCCCATTAATGCTTGAACCTCCTAGATTACTAACTGTTATTGTAGTTTTATATGAATTAAATGAATAAACTCCAATTGCAGTTAATATTAAGACTATTATTGCCAAACCCAAGTAAATGGTTTTATTCATTGGCTTTTTTTACATAAACCTAATATATAAGTTCAATCTAAAGTATTACTGTGTCGCAAAAACTTTTAACAGCTTTTAAGATGATTTTACGAGACGATAAGTCCTCTTTCCGAAGGTATATAGTTCTAGGAGCTTTTGACGGATTATTAGTAGCATTAAGTATAATTGTCTCATCTGCAATAGCAAAAACTCCTATTCCTAAACTAATTCCTCTAACATTGTCTGGAATAGTTGGCGTCTCTCTTTCGTCGATGTGGAACACAATAGTCGTAGAATTAAAAGAGAGAGAAGAAGATTTAAAGGAACTAGAAAGACAAATGATGAGATCTTTAAGAGGAACAGTTTATGACTATAGTATGAAGATAGGAGTAATATTATCTACAATTGCACATACGCTTTCTCCATTTATAGGTTTAGTTCCACTTCTAATTTACATTCTATTTAGAAATATTACTTTAACTATTTTACTATCTGCTGGTTCACTTTCAGTTTTAGGAATATTTTATGAAGGAGAGTTAAGAGAGAAAATATTCACAATTGTACTTATGGTAATGGCTGGACTCGTGTCCGCATTATTATCAATACTCATAACCACCAGCCTGTAATACTCCAACAACCATATCTTTCATAAAGCTCCACACACGATTTCTTATCTCCCCTTGCACATTTTTCACACATTTCTCCATAACTTTTTACAGTTTCTTCATCACAAATGACTCTTCCACATATTTCAACACATTTCTTTCCTTCCATAATAACGTAACATTTAATCATATCCATCATCTTTTTAAACTACTTATACAATTTATACTTATGTCTAAAACTCTCCAACGAATCGATAAACAATCTGAAATTATAAGGGAAAAAGCTAAAGAAATAATTTCTGAAATAGAAAATGAAACTGAAGATCTTAAAATAGTAGCCTTTATGGAACATACTAATCCACCGCCTCAAATAAGTCCTAAAGTTATAAAGTTTAATAAAATTTTGGAATTACTCAAACTTTTAGCTCAAGATAATCCAATAGAAAAGGGAGTAGCTAAAGTAATGCTCTACTCCCCAAGCACTGGTAGATCTAGAGGTCTTACACCAACCATGATGCCTGGCTTCCAATATTTATCACCTAAAGCCACAACAAAACCTCATTCTCATAATATGGCATCTATTTACTTAGTAGTAAAAGGAAAAGGTTACTCTGTAGTTGGGGGAAAAAAGCTAGAATGGGAAGAAGGTGATGTATTCGTGGTACCGGCTAACATAGTACACTATCATGTAAACACTTCTGAAACAGAAGAAGCAATACTATTTGACGTTACAGACTCTGGTTTATTAGAGAATTTAGGAATACTAGAATTTAAAGAAGAAGAATAAAAATCAAATCTTTCCTCTTAATAGCTTAATAAGTGAAATCAATTTTTCGTCTCTCCATCTAGATAATTCTTGGAAGCTCTTGTTCTTTAAGAATTCATACTCTTTCATTTGTTGTACAGATTTTACTACTCCAGTATATGGGAATTTATCATATTTTGCTAAAGTATACATCCATTCGTTCGCACCATAACCAAACCCTCTGCTAAAGAAATATTCAAGTCCTCCTTCTCCTCCTCCTAAGTGGTAAGTTAAGAATGGCCCCATGAAAGCCCATCTTAATCCAATTGCAGCAGTCATTACTTTATCTATATCTTCTACTGTTGCAACTCCTTCATCAACTAGATAAACAGCTTCTCTAAATAATGCAAAGGCTAATCTATTTCCTATAAATCCTGGAATTTCTTTCTTTAGTACTACAACTACTCTTTCAAGTTTGTTCTCCATAAAGTCCTTTGTAGCATTTATTGTTTCTTGCGAAGTTTTTTCTCCCGGTACTATCTCAACTAAAGGTAATAAATGTGGAGGATTCCATGGGTGAGCAATAACACCTCTTTCTGGATATCTAGTCATAGCTTTTTGAATTTCAGTCATTAATAATCCAGATGTGCTACTTGCTAGTACCACGTCTTTATCTAATTTTTCATCTAACTGCCTAAATAATGCTTTTTTGGGGCCGTATTCTTCAATTATGGCCTCAAGTACAAAGTCCGTATTGTTTATAGCCTCATTGAGGTTAGTCGTAGGATGAACTTTTTGTAAATAATAATCTGGCTCTTTATCTACTAATTTATAATCATATAAAACTTGTAAATAGCCTTTAATTTTAGCTAATCCTTTATCTAACGTTTCTTTTTTTTCAGTATAAAACCAGTTTTCGTACCCTTTTAAAGCTAATAGTGTACTCCATCCAGCACCTATAACTCCAGCTCCTATTACGGAAACCGTCTTTATCTCTCTCATAGTTTTTAAAAAGTATAAGCAGTATAAGTATTTTTCTTTCCTACTAATTATGGCTCATAATTTTAATTACTTAAACCGAATTCTAACTTATGCTCACAGATGAATTAAAAAGTTATATCGATAAAATATCTCCCAAGCTACAAGAAAGATTTGATAAAAGGGAAAAAGTATTGCTTATAGCTAGAGAAGTTATAAGATACTCTGGTGAAACAATATCTCTTTCACATAGATTAAACAAGGAAGAGGCATTAAAGAAATACAATTTAGCTTTACAAAGGCTTGATGAGTTGAGAAAAATAATTGATGAATACCCAGAGTTGCTTTACGGTGACGTTGGAACAGCATTTCAAGAGATTTCTGAAGCTACAATAGTTCTTTCAATGTATTTTAATGAGAAACTTAAGACGGCTGAAGATTTAGGAATACCAGAAATTTATTACATTTTAGGCATAGCTGATGCAATAGGTGAAATGAGAAGAAGAGTGTTAGAATTATTAAGAAAAGACCAAAAAAGAGAAGCTGAAGAGACTTATAAGATGATGGAGGAACTATATGAACTTCTATGGACGTTAGAATATCCAAAAGCCGTGGTACCTGGTTTGAGACAAAAAATAGACAATCTTAGAAGATTATTAGAGGAAACAAATCACGATCTATTCTTAGCTCATTTAGAATAAGTTTCCTTTATATAATCCACTAACCTCTGAGCAACGTTTATATTAGTAGCAACCATAAATCCTTTAAATTCTGGTACATCATTCAGCTCATTTACTACATATCCTTTAGTAGGGTGTTCTAGGATATCTATGGATACGAACTCTCCGTGAACGATACTGACAGCTTTTACTACAGTCTCCCTTAACTTATCTTCAATTTCTATTTTTGATGGAGTTCCTCCTAAAGCCACATTTGCTCTCCATTCATTTGGTGGTATATTCCTTGCGTAGCATCCAACTAATTCTTCACCTATTGCTATACATCTTATGTCTCTCCCTTTATATTGTATATACTCTTGTACTATATGTGCCTTTAACGCTGAATTGCCCATTAGTTCTCTGTGCTCAATTATAGTCTTTCCTTCAAAAATGTCTCTAACTAAAGAAACTAATCTTCCCCAACTTCCTATTGGTGGTTTGTCAATAAGTGGGAATCCTTTCTGCTCATAAGCTTTTAAAGCAGCTTCAGCAGAAAGCGCTATTATTGAGTCTGGGATTGGTATTCCTTCTCTATATAATTTAGAATACGTAAGGATCTTATCCCCACATACATTGATAACATCACTTGAGTTTATTGTATGAACGCCAGCAGCTTCTAACACTGCTGAGGCATATAAAGCCCTATACATACTTACTGGTCTTATTATAGCTACATCGTATCTTCCTAATGCCTTGTTAAATGGTAATGGTTCTTGGGCTACGTTTATTATATCGTATTGTATTTTGCTCTCTTCTAATGCTTTTGCTATTAATTTCTCCTCTTGCCTTACAATATCAACAATTAATGCTACTCTCATATTCCAGCACCATACTCACTTATTTCATAGTACGTAATGTTTGGATAAGAAAAAGCTCTTGTAACTTCAGCTCCTAATCTACCGTTTAAGATGATTGGTATATTATAATCCACGGCAATACGCCTCACCTCATAATCTATATGTTTAAGATAACCATCGGTTACTAGAATTTCAACTTTTCTGTCTCTGATTAGATCTATTGTTTCTTTAA
Organism: Sulfurisphaera javensis; assembly: GCF_041154675.1. Lineage (NCBI taxonomy): Archaea > Thermoproteati > Thermoproteota > Thermoprotei > Sulfolobales > Sulfolobaceae > Sulfurisphaera > Sulfurisphaera javensis. Next base: position 2,254,601 of record NZ_AP031322.1, on the reverse strand, counting down.
CACTCTTCTCTTCAATTCCTATACTTGCATCTGATAAAGTATATACTGTTAAACCATATTCCATTAAGTTCTTTGCAGCTATTTTAAGATAGTCTATGTTTGTTTTCCCATAAACTAAGGCAATTCCGCCTTTGTTTGGTAATCTATTTGGACTAGATGATAACCAACTCTTTAACAAAGCATCATAAAAATCTATACCTAATGATGCAGCTTCTCCAGTACTTCTCATCTCTGGTCCTAGGAATGGGTATGCCCCCTTTAATTGTGCCCATGAGAATTGAGGTGATTTTACACCCCATACCTTAGATTTTAACTCAACAAATTCATCTGTATTAAATCCGTTTAATATTCCATCAAGGGCTAACGAGATTATGTTTTTACCAACTACTTTGCTACTAAATGGCATAGATCTGCTTGCTCTTAGATTTAGTTCTATAATATAAGGCTCATTGTTTTTAACTACGAATTGAACGTTAAATGGCCCTTTTATTTCTAATTCTCTAACTATTGAGTGAACATTTTCTTTCATTTTTTCCACTGTAGCTACTGACATTTTTCTATAAGGTATAGACATAGTAGCGTCTCCACTATGTACACCAGCCTCTTCCACATGTTCTAATATTACACCATAAACTCCTTTACCATCCGCAGCCGCATCTATTTCAGCCTCTATTGCATCATTTAAATATTTTGAAATCACTACAGGATGTTCTGGGGATACCTCAGTAGCTCTCTTTAGATATTCCATTAACTCAAGGTCATTATTCACGATCTTCATTGCGGCTCCACTCAATACGTAACTTGGTCTAATGAGAACAGGATATCCGACCCTATTAACAAACTCCTTTACTTCCTCTAATGATCTAGCTGATATCCACTCTGGTTGTTTTATACCTAATTTATCGAGTAACTTAGAGAATTTCTCTCTATCTTCTGCTGTATCAACACTTTTTCCAGAAGTACCTAATAATCTTACTCCTTCTTCCTCTAGTTTTTTAGATATATTGTTACCTATTTGACCTCCAGTAAATGTCGCAACATAAGTAAACTTTTCCTTTTTAATTAGATCTAATACTCTCTCTACAGAAATTTCATCAAAATATAATTTTCTGGCAACATCCCAATCTGTAGATACAGTTTCTGGATTATAGTTAAGAATAGCAACGTCATTAAAGTACTTTAAGGAACTGTCAAGTAAAGATACGACACCCCAATCAAATTCAACAGATACTCCGATTCTAAATCCACCAGCACCTATTATAAGTAATTTATTTCCAGTACTAGAAAACTCTATATCATCTTCGCTCCCGTTATAAGTTACATAAAGATAGTTAGTGACTGCAGGCCATTCTCCAGCTAGAGTGTCTATTTGTTTTACTCTTGGTTCTATTCCAAATTGTTCTCTCATTTCCCTAATTTCATTTTCTTTCTTACCAACTGCTTTAGCTATTTGTAAATCACTAAACCCAAGTCTTTTAGCCTTTAGTAATGTATCTTTATCTATCTCTTTTTGTTTAATCAAACCTTCATAGAACTCAACTAAATTCTTTATCTTGTTAAGGAAGAACTTATTTACTCCAGTAACATTGTAAACTTCATCTATACTTGCACCTTCTTTAAACGCTTTAGCAGCATAGAGAAACCAGTATGGTCTTCTCTCTTTAAGATGTTTTAATGCTTCCTCTTTAGTCATCCTAGAGAAGTATATTTTTCCTCCAACTATTCCAGGCTCACCAATATCAAGCATTCTTATAGCCTTTTGTATAGCTTCTTCGAATGATCTTCCAATGCTCATAACTTCTCCTACACTCTTCATTTCTGAAGCTAGACTTATTTCGACGTTTTCGAACTTTGCTAAATCCCACCTTGGTATTTTTATTACTACATAATCTAAGCTAGGCTCAAAGCAAGCGCAAGTTGATCCAGACACCTTATTTAATACTTCATATAGACTATAGCCTAAAGCCAACTTTGCTGAGACATAAGCTAAAGGATAACCAGTTGCCTTACTTGCTAAGGCACTAGATCTTGACATTCTCGGATTTGTTTCAATCACGTAGTAATTGTAACCTTTAGGATCTAGTGCAAATTGTACATTACATTCACCGATTAAATCTATTGACTTCGCTACATCCATTGACATAAATCTCATATCCTGAAATTCCTTATTGTCTAAAGTCTGACAAGGTGAAATAACTGTAGATTCGCCAGTATGAACACCCATTGGATCTAAGTTTTCAATACATGCAATTACAGCAGAATTCCCGTATCTATCCCTCATTACCTCATATTCTAATTCGATCCAGTGATGGAGATATTTTTCAATAAGAACCTCATGAATATAACTTTGGCTCAAAGCTCTACCTATATCTCTTTTTAATTCTTCTTCATTCCACGCAACTATAGAACCTCTACCACCTAAATTAAAGCTGACTCTTACCATTACTGGATATCCTATTTGTCTGGCTTTTTGTAATGCTTCCTCTTCACTTCTGGCAGAAAGACTTGGTGGAACTGGTAAACCAACTTTAATCATTGTCTCCCTGAATTTTTCTCTACTTAAAGCTCTTTCAATACCTTCAATAGGAGTTCCTAAGACTTTTACACCATACTTCTGAAGAACACCTCTCTTATACAAGTCTACACCAACGTTTAATGCTGTCTGGCCTCCAAATCCTACCATTATCCCATCCGGTCTTTCTTTTTCTATAACCTTTTCAACGGCCCACCACGTTACGGGGATCATATATAACCTATCAGCAAATTTTTTACTAGTTTGTACAGTAGCTACATTAGAGTTTACTAATACTGTTTCTATTCCTTCCTCTTTTAATGCCTTTAATGCCTGACTTCCAGAATAGTCAAACTCAGCTGCCTCAGCTATTTTTATTGGACCAGAACCTACAACTAGTACTTTCTTTACAGATTCACGCATTTCGACTCACCATTTTCTTAAATTTATCGAATACCCAAGTAACATCCCAAGGTCCAGGTCTTGCTTCTGGATGGAATTGAGTGGTAATTATAGGTAATTTCTCGTGCATCCAGCCCTCTATTGTGCTATCATCTGGATTATAAAACCAAAGCTTTGTATTTTGAGGTAAATCTTCCTTAGAAAGTATTCCATAACCGTGATTATGTGTTGTAATGTAACACTTGTTTGTTGTTACATCTATCACTGGTTTGTTTATAGCTCTATGCCCGAATTTCATCTTCTTTACTTTACCTCCTAAAGCTAACGTTGCAACTTGATGACCTAAACAAATACCAAGTATAGGGATTTTATATTCAGTTAAGTCCTTGAAATTCTTTATGACATCTTGTAATAAATTAGGATTGCCTGGACCATTACCAAATACGATCCCCTTTGGATAATAATCCATAATCTTGTCAGCAGTAAACTTACAAGGTACTCTAACTATTGTAAATCCTCTTAAGTGTAGCTGGTAAAGTATACCATGCTTTATACCACAATCTACTAAAACTATCGTTTCTCCGCTATTTCCTAAATGTACAATCGGAGCTTTAGGTGAGGTAAATTGTGTAAAATCTATTTCGTCATATTTCTTCTCTAGATATTTTCTAGGATCTTCTAACTCATATCCGGAAGCAATAACTCCCATCATAACTCCATGGCTTCTTACTTTTTTTACAATACTTCTTGTATCTACATCAGAAATTCCAGGAATTCCTTCACTAGCTAACCATTCATGCAGGCTCTTAGATGAGTTCCATTTAAATGGATCAGTTTCTTCAGCAACAACTAGTCCCTCCACTTGAATTTCTTCAGATTCAAAGTTAGTTAATATTCCTTCTACTCTTTGTTTCTCTGGTACTCCATAGTTTCCTACTAATGGATGGGTTATTACTAAAATTTGCCCTCTATATGAAGGATCAGTTAAGCTCTCTGGATAACCATTCATTGACGTTGTGAATACCACTTCTCCAGCCCTAATTGTCCTAGCACCAAAACCACAACCTTCAATTAGTGTACCGTCCTCAAGGTATAAGTAACCTTTGTAACCTCTCTTACAATATATCATCTTCTATCACCTTAAGTTCATTTAATTTTCCCAAGATTTTTTCTTCATAACTTTTAAGCTTATTCTCATCCTCTATTAGCCTGTTTTCTTTATTTTTAATTTCTTCTGCTAATAATTCTGGATTAGGTGAGCCTATAACTGCTTTTTTATATATAGAAATTTTTGGTGAAATTTCAGATATAAAAGTGCCCGCTCTAATCTTGTTAGCCACTTCCATATAAGCTTTTCTGTACGGTATTCCAGTAATAGCCAAGTCTTCAGCAACATCTGTAGCAGTTATTTTTTCATCAACTTTAAACTCTTGGACTTCAATACCATTTATTATTGAATTTATTACTTCTAGTGAAGGAATTACCATTTTTATGCAATTCCAATAATGCTTATTCATTTCTTGTAAATCTAAATTATAACCAGACGGTAAACCTTTGTAAATAACGTAAAGGGAAGATAGATCTCCAAAGCATTCCCCAGCCTTACTTCTTAAAACCTCTAAAGTTACGGCATTTCTCTTTTGTGGCATTAAACTACTGGTACTAACATGTGAATCTGGAATTTTTACTAAATTAATGAACATGGAGGAGAGTAAAATTAAATCTTCAGAAATTCTACTTAAAAACAGCATAAGTAAGGATAAATTAGAAATCGATTGAATTAAATCAAGTCTAGAGGAAGTCGCAGAAATAGTATTATATATAATGTCATCAAAACCTAGCAATTCTGCTTCTCTTTTTCTATCTAACTTTGCATTTGTACCTACAATAGCACCACTACCTAAGGGAGATCTATTTACCATTAAAAGAGAAGAGAAAAGATAATTCCAAATAGAATACAATTCATCCTCTATATAAAGTAAGTAATGAGCTAAAGTTGAAGGTTGTGCTGGCTGAAAATGAGTATAAGTTGGGAAAAGAATTTCCTTACTTACTTTGCTTTTTTCAATGCAAGTTTTTCTTAAATCTAATAAACTATAAAGAATATCAATCAAATACTTTCTCACTCTAAGTCTTAATGCCGTAGCAACGTGATCATTTCTACTTCTTCCAAATCCTACCCACCCTCCTTCTTCTCCAACAGTTTTTATGATATAATCTTCTAAAGCTTCATGAACATCCTCATATCCCTCTTTAATTTCATGAAAAGAATTAATTGCACTAATTATTTTTCCTGCTATTTCTTTATTTAAATAACCAGAAAGATACAATTCAATAACATGAGCTTTCATGACAAGTTTTACTTCCTCTAGTATTTCCTTGTCACTTTCAATAGAAGAAGTATAAGTTGAAACGTAATCTTTTTCTGAACCCCATTTTCTGTAAAGAACCACTACTCTCTCACCTGTCTTGTAAGCAATGAATGCATACCATAAATTTCAATAAATCCTCTTGCCATTTCGTCTGTAGGATACCAACCCTTATTATAACTTGCTACTTTTTCTGAGAATGGAGAGTACTTTGAACTTCTTCCTAGTATTCTCATTCCATTTCCTTCAATCTCAACTTTAACTTCGCCACTTACCCATTTGTTTAAATTATCTCCAGCTAATTGCAACGTCTCTCTCAATGGCTCAAACCATAAGCCTTGATAAACCAAATCTGACCATTGCGCATCAATCATTTTCTTAAACCTTAATTCTAACGGGGAATACACAGTCTTCTCTAAGTCTTTATGTGAATTTATCAAGACTAAAGCTGCAGGAACTTCATATACTTCTCTCGATTTAAATCCAACAACTCTATTTTCTAAATGTTCTACCCTACCAAAACCATACGAACCAACTAAATCATTCAATAATTGAATAAGTTTAACTAAGTCTACTTTTTCATTATTTACTGAAACAGGAATTCCTTGATTAAATTCTATGCTTAATGTTAATTTACCGGAATTTCTCTTTTTAGTCCACTCAAAAGCATCTTCAGGAACTTCTTTTGAAGGATCTGATATATCGTCTCCTTCAATGCTTCTTCCCCATAAGTTTTCATCTATACTATATTTACTGCTTTCTGTTTTTATCGGAATACCTCTTTCTTTAGCAAATTCTATCTCTTTTTCTCTAGTCATATTCCATATTCTTGCTGGCGCAATTATTTTTGCTTCTGGATATAGAGCTTTAACAGCTAAGTCAAATCTTACTTGATCATTTCCCTTAGATGTTGAACCATGAGCTATGTACTCAGCGTTCTCCTTCTTTGCTATTTCTACTACTTTTTGGGCTATTAATGGTCTTGCTAATGCTGTTGACAACGGATATACATCTTCATATAATGCATTCATTTTAATTGCATACGAAATGAAATTCTCAGCAAATTCCTTTTTTGCATCAATTGTATAATGTTTTAATGCACCAGCAATATATGCTCTTTTTTCTATATCTTCAAAATTATCTTTTTGCCCTACATCTACAGTAACTGTGATAACGTTAGCGTTAAAGGTTTCCTTTAGCCATCTTATTGCTACCGTTGTGTCTAACCCACCAGAGTATGCAAGAACTATTTTCATATCGGCTTTGTTGATATATGGAATAACTTAAAAACTATGAGGATAATGAAAAAAACGTCTTCTCTAAAAATAGAATGTTAAAGGAGTCCTTTAGCCCTCGCTCATTCTTTTCTTCATATAAAATTCTAGAGCTTTTTTAAGAAAATCAGTTCTATTTTGAAAACTCATTTTTTTACTATATTCATCAATAGTTGCAACAATTTCTTCCCTAAGCCTAACACTAACAACCTTTTTCATATTCTCAATATAGTAATACCAAATGTTGTTTAAAAGTATAAAATTGATGTAGGAAAACTAAACAACTTTAAAAAATGCGAGGATAAAATAAAAATCCATTAACTTACTGAAGTAAGTATTACGGTTTGTTTATCCTTCTTATACTGTTCTAGTCTTTCAAGCATTGTCTTCATAGTAGCTGTAAGTATGTCTTTATGGTATTTTCTCACATGTTCTTCTGTATCTTCTTTCGGAACTGTAACTTTACATATTTCACAAACATAAAGATCTTTTTCGTTTTTCTTAATTATTGGTTTAATATCACTAGCAATTTGTTTAATAATTGGAATAATTTTTCTTGCTCTGCCCTCGCTACCACTCTTCTCAATAATCCTTTGAGCATAACCCCTAAGCTGATGTTTTGATATCTGATACTTATATGCAACTGAGGCCGGCCCTTCTCCCTTGACTAGATATTCTTCTAGTGCATCTAATATATAGTCGCTACCACCTAGTATCTTTAATGCTATATAATTTACCAAAGATTTTGTATCCATTTGTTTCATATTTAATCACTAGAAGGCTATATTATCGCCAGAGTTTAAAAGGACTTCATTAAATGCTATATATAGAGAATTTCGTTCTTATACGTCGTTATTTTAATCCCTTCGCCTTTTTCCACATAACCTAGTTCATACACAGTCTCTTTTTTACTCAAAAATTCAATTATATCATCTTTAAGATCCTTTGAAACAAATATAATCATGCCTATACCCATATTGAAAACTTTATACATTTCAAAATGAGGTACACCAGAATTCTCAATTGCTTTAAAAATTTCGGGTGGATCTGGCATTTTTAGATTAATCCTATAGTTTGTTATTCTTTTTAGCTTAGAAAATGAACCACCAGTAATATGAGCTAAAGCTTTTATTTTATCTAAGATCGGTATTACAGAAGACGAATATATTCTAGTAGGTTTCATTAGTTCTTCTCCCCAATCTTTAAGCGAAAGCTTCCCTTCATCTATCAATTTCCGTATTAGAGAATATCCGTTAGAGTGAACGCCATTGCTTTTCAATCCTAAAACAACATCCCCAGGCTCCACATCTTCACCAGTTTTCAATTTTTCAGCTATGCCTATAACTGAGCAAGAAAGATCATATCCAGTTATTACTCCAGGCATTATGGCAGTTTCACCACCAACTATCTCTATTTGAGCTTCATCGGCTCCAAACTTTAGACCCTTCATCACTTTTTCTACTACATCATCCATTGGCTTTTCTAATGCTAAATAATCAACACCAGCTAATGGTTTTGCACCAACACAAACTAGATCATTAACGTTCATAGCAATACAATCAATCCCAGTAGGTTCAATTATTCCCGTTTTTAACGCTAAAATAGTCTTTGTGCCTACTCCATCAACATGTATGGCTAAATACTTGTCGCCAATTTTTATTGCCCCAGCATAATGTCCAATTTTTAAAACACCAGAGTTAGAAAAAATGTTTGAAGCAAGATTATGATAATCCTTTAGTTTATTTAAATCAATTCCAGCCTTTTTATACTCACTCACCATAGACCACCATTTGGTGACCAATCCGCGGAGGCTCCTAGAATGCCTTTTCTCTCTCTCGATTTGTAAGTATATCTTACAATCTCTGCTTTCTCGACTTGATCTTGAATAGTTCTTCCTATATCATGTCTAAATATTAATTTAGTATTCGAGCTAACATAATTAAAACATTTATCGAGAATCTCAGAAGCCTTATCAAAATTATCAATTACAACTAATTCTAGAGCTCTTGAACCTTTAGTAATTAATTGCATACCTTCTAAAGAAACTGAACCAAAATAAACTTTACAACCTAATTCTTTAAGTTTTTGCATGTCAACGTTAATAACATGATTCGAAGCCATCGTTTTATTTAGTGGATAGCCTAATGGTGCAACGGCTCTTACTACTGAAGGCGTTGGATTAACTTCTATTTTAGCCTTACTTAATCTTCTCGTAGCTAAAAGTTCTAAAACTTCCCCGAAATCACTTTGTATCCTCGGAATTATAGCAGAAGCCTCTGGATCTCCTAATCTGGAATAATACTCAATTATTGTAGGACCCCACACTCCGGTAAGCATCATTTGTCCAGATAAAATTCCTATATAATCCTTTTCCACCTCTTTCTTTATTGCCTCAGCTGTTAGCTTTACAATTTCAAAGGATTTCTCATACTCTTCCTCATTTATAAATGGAAGACCATTATTTGGACCAGATATAGAACCCATACCCCCGGTCTCTGGACCAATTCCATCCTCATAGGCGTGCTTATAATCTTGAGCTAATGGTAATGGTAATTGAGTATATCCGTCAGTTAGAACATGAAGAGTATATTCCGGACCGTCTACCTTTTCCTCTATTATTACCTTTACTTTATCATTAACATAACTCGCAATTCCATCAATTCCTTTTGTAATAGCATTCCTTTTTTCGTTTGATAAGTAAGCTTGTAGATCTGCAACTACTTTTACTCCCTTTCCTCCTATTTGTTCAGAAGGTTTAACAGCAATTGATCCACCATACTCTAGGATAAAATTTATTGCATCTCGTATATCTTCAAATGCTTTAAACCTTAATCTACCCGGGATATTATATTTCCACATTAATTCCCTCATCCAAACCTTCGATTTCTCTATCATTGCACACTCTTTATCTGGTCCAACAACTGGAATACCTTCTTCTCTAAAGGCATTAGCAACTCCATGGAATAAAGGATCCTCTGGCCCAATTACTCCAAAGTCTGGATTAACTTCCTTTATTATTTCTTTCACAAAAATTGGAGAATTTATATCTCCTTTGAAATATTTTCCACCAGTTTTATCTACTGCCTCTTTTATACCCGGATTTATGTAAGAAGAGATCGCATAGACCTTATATCCTTTTGGAGAGCTAGCTAACGCATCAGCTAACGCGTTTTCTCTTGCCCCATCCCCAACTAATAGAACTTTCATTTTAAATCACCCTAGGATACTTTTTAGTCATACAACCTACACATAAACTCTTACCAAGAACTTTATACAACCCTTCAAGACTTAACCAGTAAATAGAATCAGCACCAATTACTTTTGCTATCTCTTCATCAGTTAAGTTAGCTGCTATTAAATCCTTTTCTTCTGGGACTTCCATACCATAAGGACATCTTGAGATCAATTTTGGACTTCCTATAAGTACATGAACTTCTTTTGCCCCAAGGCTTCTAAGGCTAAATACTGTATTCTTTAATGTTCTTCCGGTAACCATGGAGTCATCAATTAATATTACCCTTTTCCCTTTAACCACGGATTTAATTGGATTTAACTTAAGCTGAACTCCAATTACTTTTAAGAAATCGTCTGAGGCTAACATAGTTCTTATTGGACTTCCTGTTCTTGTAAATCCTAAATCATAGGGAATTCCAGTCCTTTTTGAATAGCCTATTGCAAAAGGTAAGGCAGTGTCTGGTACTCCTATTACGACATCTGCATCAATTCTTTTCTCCTCAGCTAGTTGTTCTCCTATCTTAACTCTAGTTTCATATATGTATCTGTTGAATACAAACCCATCAATCCTCGATTGATATATTAAGTCTATAGCACAATAATTATGCTTACTTTCCTCAACTTGAGTATAAGAAATTTGATAAGTATCAATAAATACCGCCTCACCAGGCTTTATCTCCCTTCTGAATTCTCCACCTATTACTGTTATCCCAGAAGTTTCTGAGGACAATATTGCTAAGTCAAATCCAAAGCCTCCTATTTCTAGAGGTTTAATCCCGTATGAATCTCTGTAACCTATCAGTCTACCATCTTTACTTAAAAATATTAAAGAAAAAACTCCTTGTATATCTCTTAAGGTTTTTTCTGGTTCTTTATATAATCCTTTTGCTATCTCTTGTATGTCTCCCTTAATTATGCCGTCAACAACTAACGTACCATAATCAGTAATAATCGGATAACTAATCTTACTACCAGTATACCCAACTCCAGCCCATCCATCAATATCTGAAGGCAAAGTGATATCTTCTGGTGCCCCCTCATTCGTAATAGCTTTAAAATTATCTTTCAAAACAACTAATCCAGAATAGCTATAGCCTCTATTTTGTAAACCTATTAGACCATAATATAAAAATTTACTTACATTCCAAATCTTATCGAATGCATAAACACCAATTATTCCCGCCATTTAACTCACCTTTTTAAACACAGATTCTAGGTGACGAAAATCATATGAAAATTTAAGAGGATATATACCAGAAAAACAGGCATGACATAAATCCTCCCTTCCTATAGCTTTAACCATTTCTTCTACTGTTAAGTATTCTACTGAATCTGCACCAATATATTCAGCAATTTGTTTTTCATCTTTGTCATTTGCAATTAGCTCCTTCGTTAGTGGGAAATCAATACCCATATAACAAGGGTACTTTACCTTTGGTGAACCAACTCTTACGTGAACCTCTTTAGCTCCATTATCTTTAACCATTTTAACAATCTTTTTCATGGTGTTTCCCCTTACTATTGAATCATCAATTATAACAACCCTTTTCCCTTCAATCACGCTTCTTACAACTCCAAACTTCTCTTCTATTATTGCATTCCTTTTATCTTGAGTAGGCATTATAAATGATCTTTTAGCTACTAAAGTCCTTACTAAACCGTACTCTAGGGGAATCTTTGATTTCCTTGAAAAACCTATAGCTATGGGAATTGAGGACTCTGGAACTGGAATAACTACATCAGCATCTACCCCATGATTCTCAGCTAATATTTCTCCCAATCTAACTCTAGCATTGTAGACTGGAACATTATCTATTATAGAATCTGATCTAGCAAAATAGATATACTCAAAAGAGCAAAAGCTTACTTTATCTCTGGAGATTATTTCACTTTCTATTACACCATCCTTAATGTAAATCATCTCTCCAGGCTTTACGTCTCTTAAAGGCTTACCTCCTAATTGTCTTATTGCAGAATCCTCAGAAGCAATTATATATCCATCATTTATCTTGCCTAAAACTAAAGGTCTAAAACCTTTAGGATCTCTAAACCCGACCAACTCTCCTTTTTTAGTCATTATAACTAATGAATAAGCCCCGTCCGCTAAATCAACTAGTCTCCTTATTCCTTCCTTAATATTGCTTGCCTCTGAAATCACTTTCATAATAAACTCCGTATCTGTGTTTGTACCAAATTTGTAATAGTTTGTTATTGTACCATTGAACGCTATTGCTATATCACCATTACTTAAGGGCTGAGCCTCATCTAATGAACCTTTACCAGTGGTAGAGTATCTTACATGACCAATCGATAATTTAGCATTAACTAAAAGCCTTGAATCTAGTGCCTCTTCTACTAATCCTAAACCTTTAACTGTAACAAGTCTATTGTCTTTTAAATAAGTAATACCAGCTGATTCCTGCCCTCTATGTTGTAATAATTTTAAACTCTCATAAGTTATAAAAGTTGAATTATCAGCATAAACACCTACAATACCGCAATGTTCTTTTATTTTCATGACATCACCTCATTAAGGTAATTATAGTAATTCTCAATCTCTTTATCTAGATTTATCTTCTTATCATCGATCTCTAGAATTCCATAATTCTTTGTAACTTTTCCCACTACAGAAATGTATATTCCCTTAGCTTTTCTCATTAAGTAATCCGGGTCATTTGTTAAAACAATAAACCTTCCACTATTTTCTGAGAAAAGCTTAGGAACCCAATCATCCGTGTCAGACGGAATAGAAGATAGTGTTAACTCTACTCCCTTTCCTTTAACTAGGATGGAAAATATAGCCCCTATTAATCCACCTTTATTAATATCCTTAGCAAAAATTACTTTTTCATCATTAATAGCATCCACAATCAATTGACTGGCTAAATAATCTTCATTTAGCCTGGTCTTTGGAACATCACCATAAACTCCAAATAACTTTGTAAAGAGAGAACCTCTCATTTCATCTCTAGTAAAGCCTACTTGAACTATGTAACTATCCTCAACCACACTATTTCTTAGAAACTTATCTTTAACTAAACCAGCCATTACTATAAGAGGGGTTGGCTTTATTGGTTTTCCCTCTTTATTTTCATTATAAAATGAAACTTTTCCTCCTACGATTGGTGTTTGGAAAAACTTTGAAGCTTCAGCAATACCCCTTATTGCTTCGACAAATGAATAATACACATCAGGTTTTCTCGGGTCACCAAATTGTAAGTGATCAACAACTCCTATTCCTATAGCCCCTACTGATGCTAAATTACGATAAGCTTCTGCAACGATAGATTTTCCACACTCATAAGGATCTTCAGCACATAAATCTGGGTTAGCATCTCCTTTTATAGCAAGAAGTTTACCATTTGGAAGAGAAATTAATGCTGAATCAGCTTCTCCGGGCTTTAAAACTGTTGAAGTTCCAACTTCATAATCAAACTGAGAATACGCCCACTCCTTACTTAGAATTCTTGACACAACAGCTTTAACACTTTCCTCTAAACCAACTTCTGGTTTAGTCTCATTCAATCTCTTTTCCCTGACCTTCTTTGCCCCCCATACAAACCTTGGGGGTGACAATAGTAAATCAGAGGGTAGTGAAACTACTTCTCTCCCGTTATAGAGGAACTTAATATAAGGTTCTTTAGTAAACTCTCCTATTACAGCACAAGGATATTCATAATACTCAAATGCTTTACATACCTTTTCAACATTTTCATCTTTTACCGCAAAGAGCATTCTTTCTTGTGTTTCAGATACTAATATTTCCTCTGGTCTTAAATCCTTAACTCTTAATGGAACCTTATCTAGATTTACTATTGCGCCAAAACCGTTCGCCATCTCAGTTATTCCAACAACTAATCCCCCACCACCTAAATCCTTAATTGCCTCAACTTTATCAGCAACCTCGAGAGTAACATCAAGCACAATTTTACCAGCAAATGGATCAGCTATTTGAACAGCACCTATTTCATCTTCCCCACTAAGCTTTCTGGAGGCAAAAGAAGCTCCCCCAAGTCCATCTAAACCAGTTAAACCCACTATTATAATCTTTAATCCAGGTTCCTTAATGACGCTAGGAATTATTTTATCTTTTCTAACCACTCCGACACCGGCAACATCTACTAAAGGATTATCTGTATAGGACTCATCAAAATCTAATTCGCCACCAACGACTGGTACTCCAATACTATTGCCGTAAAACCCTATTCCGGCTATTATGTTCTTTAAGAGCCACCTATTTCTTGAATTGTTAAGAGGGCCTACTCTTATCATGTCAAGTAAAGCAATAGGCCTAGCTCCTTTACTTATAATATCCCTTATAATTCCTCCTACACCCGTAGCTGCTCCATTAAAAGGATCAATAGCTGAAGGATGATTATGACTTTCAAGTTTTAGAACTATTGCCCATCCATCACCTATATCTAGTGCTCCAGCATCTTGCCAATCTTCAATCCCCATTACTACCCTTTCTCCCTCACTTGGAAAACTCTTTAGAAACACTTTTGATGATTTATATGAGCAATGTTCACTCCATAAGGCATCTATGGTAAGCCATTCAGCTTCATTTGGTTCTCTACCTAATTGTTTTCTAACAAGCTCCATCTCATAAGGTGAAAGAGTTATTTTCATTTTAACCCCCTGAAAAGAAGAAGTCCATCAGTATCTCCAAAAGGTGAAGTTAACTTAAATGAGGCTCTTTCTGGATGAGGCATCATGCCTATTACATTTCCTTCCTCATTTGCAATTGATGCAACGTTAAGGATAGAACCATTAGGATTAACTTTCTCATCAACATTTCCATTTTCATCTGAATATAATAATACTGCTAGTCTTTTTGCTTCTTCAATGTCATCCATATAGAACCTACCTTCGGCATGAGCAATTGGCATTCTAATAACATTTTTATTCAAACCACGAGTTAATGGAGTATCAAACCTTACAACTTTTAAGTAAACCCACTTACTAATAAAACGTAAGCTTAAGTTAGGTAATAATGCCCCTTTTAACAGTCCGCTTTCTACTAATATTTGGAAACCATTACATATTCCAATAACAGTTTTTCCTTCCAATGCCATTTCTTTAACCTTTTTCATAGTTTCAGTACTAGCAGCTATACTTCCAGCCCTCAAATAATCCCCAAAACTAAAACCTCCTGGCAAGATTACAGCGTCAAATTTATCTGGATCAAAATCTTTATATCTAACTATTTCAGCATTAACTCCAGCTTCTAATAACGCTTTATACACATCAATCTCACAAGTAGTACCAGGGTATTTAATTACTGCCGTCTTCAATTCTATTCACCTTTACTTCTATTTTATGTACTATTGGATTATATAATCTCAATTCGTCGGCCAATTTTTTTACTAATTCTATGGCCTCATCTTTGTTGTTTGAAACTACTTTGAAGAGAAGATATTTTCCGGATCTTGTCTCTGTAATCTTGTCACTAAATCTACTTACTACATAACGCTGAATTGTCTCTCCTTCTGGATCTCTTACTCCTTCTTTATTAGTTATTATAAGCTCAACGTAATATATCATGTTACTCACTTATCCTTTTAAAGAATTCTTCGTAAGCTTTCCTAACTGTTTCTAAGTCAGCTCCTTTTCTATATAGGTCTTTATCTAGAATTCTTCCTGTTCCTTCTTCTCTAATTCTCATAGAATCTAAGGTTATCTCATCTCCAACTATTAGCTTATCACTTAGCCTACCAAACTCTAATTTAAAGTCATAAAGGATAAGTCTCTTACTCTTAAAGAAGGGATAAAGTATGTCATTTACTTTCATCATAATTTCTTCTATTTGTTGCGCCTCTTTTCTATTCATTAATTTCAAGTGCTCCATGTGGTAATAATTTAACATGGGATCATGTCTCTCATCATCCTTTAGAAAGAACTCAATTATCGGTGGTTCAAATACTTCCCCTTCTTTGATAGGTAATCTTTTCACTATGCTTCCAGTAGCTATGTTTCTTAGTACCACTTCAACTGGTATCATTTTTAGTTTTTTAGCAATCATTGTTCTTTCATCAAACATTCCTACGTAATGAGTTTCTATTCCTTTTGACTCTAAAAGTCTGAATAAAAGCGCAGATGTCTGGGCATTAAGAATACCTTTCGTTGGAAGCTCATCTTTCTTTGCACCATCGCCAGCCGTAATAGAATCCTTAAACCTTAGAAGGACGTGAGAACTATCGTAATCATAAACCTCTTTTGTCTTTCCTTCAGAAAGCTTTGAAAATTCCATATGTCAACTTTACATAGGCGGTATAAAAAACTTGTGCATTATTTCATAGTATTTTTACTTAACTAAGTAAACGAACACTCATTATTTAGCTGTTTAACTTTACCCCTATGAGTGAAATTACAATAGATGATTTCGCAAAACTTGATTTAAGAGTAGGAATTGTAAAATCAGCTGAAAGAATTGAAGGAACTAGGCTACTAAAATTAATGATAGATCTTGGGAGTGAGACTAAACAAATTATTTCTGGAATAGCAGAATATTACACACCAGAGGAATTAATAGGAAAAAGAGTAATAGTTATAGCTAATCTAAAACCTAGAAAAATAAGAGGCTTTGATAGCCAAGGAATGATTTTAGCTGCTGGATGTAAAGAAGATGAAGAGAAAGGAATAAAGCCCAGAATTCTAACAGTAGATGGGGAAGTACCCGCAGGAACTAAGGTATGTTAAATCCATTTGAAAACATAAAAATACCACCGAAAACAGAGAACTTAATAAAGATAGTTATAGATAGAATACCTAAAATAGGTGAGAGTACTGTAAAAGAAAGGGAAATAAAAAGAATCTCATTTTATGCTGAACAACTCAAGAAATATCAAGAGTTTATTTCACAATTTCCTAGAATAGAAAATTTACATCCTTTTTATAGAGAGAGTATTGAAATTTTAGCAGATATTAATAAGGTAAAAATATGCTTAGGGGCAATGAATAGGGGAGTTATGTTATCATTAAGAGTAATTGAAAGATATAAGAAGTTAATTAAAACGTCAGATGAAAAGGAAGCAAACAGATTAATGAGACAATGCATTGGAAGGGTTAGTTCAATTCTAAGGGCTAGAAAACAATGCATTGATTGGGTAATAGATTTAGCGACACAATTAAAGAAATTAAAATCTATAGACCCTACGCTTCCAACTATTATAGTTGCTGGACCACCTAACGTTGGGAAAAGCACGATAGTTAGTAAGATATCATCAGCAAAGCCAGAAGTGGCTTCATACCCATTTACTACTAAAGAAATTCACGTCGGACATATAGATACTGGATTACTAAAAATTCAAGTTATTGATACCCCCGGTATACTTGACAGACCAATGAGTGAGAGAAATAAGATTGAACTTAAGGCTATTAATGCTATAAAGAACTTAAATGGAATAATCATTTTCCTTTTCGATGTTTCTAATTCTTCTTTGTATTCGTCAAAAGAACAACTAGATTTATATAATGAAATAAAGCAACTGAATAAAGAAGTAATTCCTGTACTTAATAAAATAGATGACAAAAATGAAAAATTATATGAAGAAATCAAAGGGCAAATAAAGGAAAAAGCCTTTGAAATAAGTGCTGAGAAAGGTATTGGTTTAGATACACTTTTAAATTATGTTATTACCCTAATACAAAATGAACAAATATTGGATAAGTGAAATTTTTACATCAATACAAGGTGAAGGAGAGGTAATAGGTACTCCTTCTAATTTCATTAGGCTTGCTGGATGCCATTTAAGATGCATTTGGTGTGATACTAAATACTCTTGGCATAAATACGAGGGAAAATTATTAACTATCGAGGAAATCTTAAGTAAAATAAACGTAAACATCCATTTCACAACAATTACTGGAGGAGAACCTTTACTTCAAGATATTTTACCTCTAGTTGAGACTTTAAAGTCTTATAACCACACGGTATTAATTGAAACTAGTGGAACGATAAAACCACCAGCAAAATTAAGAGAATTAGTAGACATTTTCTCAGTTTCACCAAAATTATCAAATTCTGGATATAAATTTAAGTATAACTTCAAGGACGATGATTGGGCTACATATTATAAGTTTGTTATTGTCAATCCTATAAAAGATCTAGGGGAGGTTGTTAAATTTGTTGAAGAGAATAACATAAATCCTAGAAAGGTGATTTTACAACCTGACGGTAGAAATAGAGAATATATTAAATCTTTAAGAGACTTAACTGATATTGTATTGCAACTCGGACTTCCTTTCAGAGTCTTGCCTCAATTGCATAGAATTATTGGGGTTCAATGAATCTTCTAAGCTTTCTTTTAGCTTTCTAAGCTTCTCTTTACCTTTTTGTAAAACCTTATTTGCAATATTGACTAATTCGTATGCCTCATTATCATCATATTTTTCTTTAAGCAAATGAACCATTTTCACTCCGGTTCTGAGTTCTACTAAAATTCCCTTTTCGTTAGTAGTTAAAATTCCACTGTGTTTATATCCTACTTGCCTCGCTATTTTTAATATTTCCCATGCCTCCTCATTTGTTCTTGTATAAACATGAAATATAGGTCCTTGAACAATTAACCATAAGTTGTGAACTTTACCCTTAATTATAGTCTCTAGAAGATCGTTTACATTTATGCCTAAATGATTTTTGAAAACTATAGTAGAATTTTTCCTTTCCCATGGCATCTCTGCATCTACAATAGTTATTCTTCCACTACAACTGCTCTGAGTAAATGTGTCTTTTCTCTTAAAGAATACTTCTAGAGTATCAAAGATATCTGGATCAAGATAACCAATCTCTTTGTCTCTCAATATCCTTTCCCAAGCTTTTTGCTTATAAGTGTACCACTCATTCATCTTACTTTTTTAGTTCATCAAAACTTTAAAATATTGTGGATGATATTGTACAAAGGTTCTTAAAAGAAGAGGAAGCTGTAATAAAAATTAATGAAAATGAGATAAACATAGAATATTTAGATAATAATATACCTATAGGGGTTAGAATTATACTAGTAGGAAAAGATAGAAAAAGATTAATTGATCTAGGAATTTTAAGCTTTATATATAAGTATTGTGAAAAAGGAAAAGAATTTGCTAAAGATTATATTAATCTTTCTATATCATTAGAGGATATTTATTTTAAGTATAGAGTGTACACTGAATTAGAATTTTTGTCCTTATGTGAAAGTAAAGAAAAGAATAATCTGCATAAGGATTTACTTTACACTTTAAATAAGCTTAAATCTTATCTAATAAGTAAAAACAAGAGATAATAATGGATTATAATGTGATTGTTGTAGGTGGAGGAGTAGGAGGTTTAGCAACAGCCATAAGAAGTGCAGAACTAGGAAAAAAAGTAGCAATAATAGAAAAAAGTGAGATAGGAGGAGAATGTATAAATAGAGCTTGTATCCCCTCAAAGACACTAATTGATTCGGCAAAAATAGTAAATAAGATTATGAAATCATCATGGATAGCAAGTACAGCAAAAATTGATTATGCTGAGATGAATAAATTCAAGAACCAAATAATTAATGGAATTAAAGATAATTTATTGCAAGTTCTAAAGAAATATAACGTTGATATTATTAGAGGTAAAGGTGAAATAAAGAATGAAGGAGAAGTAATAGTTAGTGGAAAGACTTATACTACTGATAACATAGTCATTGCTACTGGTTCTGAACCTTTATCTTTACCCGATTTCCCATTAAATGGGAAAAACGTAGTAGATCCATGGACTGCAATGAATATGCCAAATTTACCAGATAACATAATAATAGTTGGTGGAGGAGTAGCTGGAGTAGAATTAGCTACTTTATTTCGAGCATTAAACAAGAATATTACTATAATCGAACTTATGCCTAGATTACTTCCAGTTCCAGGTATAGATATAGAAATTGCTAATGAAGTAAAGAAAAGACTAGAAGAAAAAGGAGTAAAAATTTATGTAAATACAAAGTCTAAAATTGTGAAGACAGATGATAAAGTAGTTTTTACGGCTCAAACACCTTCTTCAACGGAAGAAATTTCTGGTGATCTAGCGGTAATAACTATAGGAAGAAAGCCAGTTACAGATGGAATTGATTTAAAAAACATTAAAGTTGAAACAGATCAAAGAGGTTATATTAAAGTAGATAATAGAGCTAGGACAAGTAATCCAAAAATTTATGCTGTAGGAGATGTAGCTGGAGTCCCTCTTTCTGCAACAAAGGCATGGAGACAAGGTATTGTAGCTGGAGACAACATAGGTGGAAAAACCTCAGAGATGCCTAAATATATACCATCCTCTATATTTGCTGATCTAGAAATTGGAGTTGTAGGAAGTACTTTAGAAGAACTAAAGAAAGCTAATATAAATGCTAGAGAAATTAAAGTAAATATGAAAGATATACCTAGAGCATGGACTGTTAATGAAATTGAAGGATTCTTAAAAGTTATAATAGGAGAAGATGGAAAAATCTTAGGAGCTAATATGGTTGGTGAAGGAGCTACGGAAGTGATAAACACTATTGCTTTAGCAATGGAGTTATCACTAAAAGTCCAAGATCTTTACAAGGTCCAATTCTCGCATCCAACAATATCTGAAATAATAATAGAAGCAGTACAAAGAGCTATAGTTGGAGAAATTTATTAAAAGTGTGGCTTTAATTTAAACACATAGTGAATGACAAAGAATTACGACAAATTAAGAAACTTTTCAAATTTCTCTTTTTAACTTCTAGAGGTGGAGCCACGAGGCTTAAGATAATTAGACTTTTAGAGGAGAAACCACTTAATGCAAACCAAATAGCTAATTTATTAGGATTAGATTATAAAACTGTGACACATCACTTAGAAGTTTTAATGGAAAATCAAATTGTATATAGGGATGGAGAAGGATATGGCGCGCCTTATAAATTAACAACCTTTTTTAAAATGTATAAAAGTGCGTTAGATAGTTTAATGTTAGAAGAGTCTAAAAACTCTTAAATGTTATAAAATAAGAGCTTTTATGTGAAAAAGAAAGGATTACCAGAGATTATTGCTGATATCAAGCTTACTATTTATCGTATAGATATGTTCTTAGCTAGAATTGATAATAGAATTAAAACCCTTGAAGATTTATCTCTTTATAATATTGGTAGATTCAATTATTTATCAAAAGCATATTACAAAGAAATAGAAATTAATAAAAATTTAATGATTAATCTACTTAGGGTCAAAATTATTCTAGAGATCTTAGAAATTAGACTTGAAACTCTTATGATGTTAAATTCGTTGAGAGAATATATTTACCCAGTTGTTAAAGCTTTAGAGAGTATAAAGGGGAATTTAGGTAACTCTATAGAGTTTGGACCACTTATTGATGACATTCTACTTAATTTAAAACCCATAGTAACTTCCGATGCAAAGCCTATATTAAACGAGAGTGAAGAAGTAAGAAAAATAATTGAAGAAGCTGAAAAGGTAGCCACTGAGGAGTTAAGAGAAAAATATAAAGTTCCCACTTAGAAATATATAGCGAATATAGTTATGTCAAAACCTATAGTGAGAAAAATACAACTTACGGGAGGGTCAACATACATTATATCTTTGCCAAAGACATGGGTAAAAGAACATTTTCTTAGGCCTGGCGACGAAGTAGAAATAATCCAAGATAAACAAGCTAGACTAATACTAGTTCCTAAGAAAAGTGAAGATAGTGAAAGAAAAGAGAAAAGAATAGCATTAAACTGTGATAAACCGGATATCAGCTTCGTAATTAGAGAAATAATTGCATATTATATGGCTGGCTACACTCTTCTAACAGTATCATGTAGTAAATTTTCATCAGATGATAGAGAAAGGATAAAGGAGACAATAAGAAATAGACTTTTGGGTGCAGAAATAATAGATGAAGATTCAAACTCATTGACTATTCAATTTCTTGTAAGTGAAAAAGAACTTTCTCTCACTAAATCGATAATGAGAGCGGCAAATATTTCTTATAATATGCTAAAAGATTCATTTAAGGCTCTTTATGATGGAAACTTAGATTTATCAAAAGAAATAATGAGCAGAGATGATGATGTAGATAGATTCTATTTCTATATAGTTAGGCAATTATCCTTATCAGTAGAATATCCTGAAATCATAGAAGATGAAAAATACAATTTAACACAATTAGTAAATCTTTATTCAGTTGCAAAATCTATTGAGAGAGTATCTGACCATAGTATAAGAATAGTGGATCAATTACCCATAATAGAAAAACTTAATGAAAAAGAGTTACATGATCATGGATACGAAGTGGCTGAGTTCTATAAAAGTTCGATGAATGCTTTTAATGCAAAAGATAAGGATATCTCTCATCAGATTATTAACAAAGAGTTTGAGTTATTATATAAAAATAGATCTTTAGCTGAAAAAGTTATTAATTTTAATTACGATTCCAAGAAAATTAGTTCAATGTTAATAGTTTTAGACTCGGTAAGGAGAGTGATAAGATACTCAATTGATATAGCCGAAGCAACAATAGATCTTTTAGCTAAGCAAACTGAACAAGACGAAAACTCAACTGAGCAAATTTAGTCTCGTTATAAGATTTTATAACTTCTTCTGCAGTCTTACTCTTTTTGATATTTTTAACAAGCTTCAGTAAGATTTCTCTATCTTCCAAAGTATAGACACCTCTCCTATATAATAAAAGTAAACATTTAGTAGTTAAAACGCCTACAGCTATGTAGTCTTTTATAAATAGTTGATCAGCTGTCTCTAAATCTTTATGAGAAAACAAGCAAATGTTAGGATGAGTGTGAGTTGATGCTAAAGCTTTCGGATGAGGGATGACTACTCTATCTTCTTCTCCCTCTAAGATAATAAAGGAACCGTCTTCTAATAAAATATTAATATATTCTATTTCTGATTCTTGTGTTCTCGTTGAATAATTAGCCATTGTAGACAAAATAAATCTTGAATACAACTCAGCAAAATAATCATACAATTGAAAGTACGTGTATTTTGCCTTACCTTTTTCTGTATCATTTATACCATTGACAGTATATAATTTCTCTAAATCAGTAGTTGCTATTTCATCATACTCTTCATGTATTTCCTCAGCCTTAAAAATTAATTTAGCAATTTCAGCTAATTTCTCACTCTCTTTGCTTTTATCAATTTTCTGATCCTTTACACTCACGTATTCTTCCCTCTTGGATTTCTAAGATTCTTTTTGCTTCAGTTACGGGATCTTTAGCTTCATATATACTTCTGCCAACTATCTCGTAATCGGCACCATTACAGATAGCATCACCAATGTTAGCCCCTTGTACCCCAACACCAGGTGAAATAATTACTTTATCTTTAAAGTCATTCCTAACAGTTCTTATCATGTTTGGCTTAGTAGCCCCTACTACAAATCCGTCTGGATTAACCTTTATCGCTACCTCTTTTAGATATGA
Source organism: Sulfurisphaera javensis (assembly GCF_041154675.1). NCBI lineage: Archaea > Thermoproteati > Thermoproteota > Thermoprotei > Sulfolobales > Sulfolobaceae > Sulfurisphaera > Sulfurisphaera javensis. Next base: position 2,231,401 of record NZ_AP031322.1, on the reverse strand, counting down.
GTAAAAACCGTCATTCCATCCTTTATGAGACATAGATAAAACTAAATATAATGATTTTTCATGCTTTTTAAGATAGGAGGAAAGATTGTCTAAGGCTCCTTCTACCCCTATAAAGGAATGAGCAATAAATGAGTCAGCATAATTTAGCAATTTAGATGCAATAAGCATCATCGTGTTATCAATGTCAGCTAATTTTAAATCAAAAATAACTTCATCCCATTGAATCTTAGTTATATTATCTAAATATGAGGGATTTTCAAGGATTAACGGATAACCTATCTTTATTTTAGATATGTATTTGCTTAACTCAGATAAAGTTGATAGAGATAATTGTTTATCTAAGGCTAAAATTAAGTTACCCAATATTTTTCACCAAGTACTCTCTGATATTATTTTTATCATTTTCAGATATTAAGTTGGAATTTAATAAATACTCTAGAATTTCTCTAATTTTATAAACAGAGATTAATTGAACTCCTTGTTCAGCTAATTTCTTTTCAGCCCCCTCTTCTCTATCTACAATAACTAAACTTGCTACTACTCTTCCACCTTCGGATGTAATTGCTTCAACTGCTTTACTTAATGATCCTCCAGTAGTCGCTACATCATCAACTAAAACTATCCTTTTACCTTTTACATCAGCTTCTAATATTTTATCGGTCCCATATCCTTTCCTTTCCATCCTTATATATCCTAAGGGCTTTCCTATTCGGCAAGCAATAAAGGAAGCAAAAGGAACTCCACCAGTTGCAATACCTATTACCATATCAAATTCTATCTTTTTTATCTTATCTATTGCTTTATTAACTGTGTCTGAAAAAACATCATAATAATTAGAAAGTCTTCTTAAGTCAAGATAATAAGGACTTATTTTGCCTGATGTCAGTACAAAGCTTCCAGTTAATAGAAGCTTATTGTCGATTAGAGCTTTAACGAAATCCATTAATTAGTTTATGAAAGAAAGAGTTTAAATAATCATTGAACGAAGATAAATGAAGGGCATTTGTGAGAGATATAATTTCCTCATATGATTTTTCAAAGAGTGATTTTGAAGAAATTTTTGAACTAGCAGATAAGTTTAGAAATATTTCGCCCCCTAAAATATTAAAAGAAAAGACAGTAGCGTTAGCATTTTTTGAACCTAGCACAAGGACATACTTAAGTTTCAATAAAGCTTCTATAAACTTAGGAGCATCAGTTATTGGATTTTCCGGAGAAGAAGGAATTTCAGTCGCTAAAGGAGAAAACTTAGCCGATACAATAAGAATGTTAAATAATTATGCGGATATTATAGTTATAAGGCATAAGTTTGATGGAGCAGCTAAATTTGCCTCAGAAGTATCTGAAAAACCAATAATAAATGCAGGAGATGGAAAACATGAACATCCAACACAAACTGTAATTGATTTATATACAGTTTATAAGAACTTTGGTGATATAGACAACTTAACTTTTGGCATTATGGGGGACTTAAGATATGCAAGAGTAGTTAACAGCCTTTTAAGAGGATTAACAAGATTTAAACCTAAATTAGTGTACTTAATCTCTCCTCCTCAACTTTCAGCAAGAAAAGAAATACTCGAGGAGTTAAACTACCCATATAAAGAGGTCAATGACTATAATGAAGTCATAGAAGAAGTAGATGTACTTTATGTAACTAGAATTCAAAAAGAAAGATTTCCAGATGAAAGTGAATATGAAAAAGTGAAAGAAAGCTACATTGTTGACTCTACTTTGGTATCGAAAATGAAAAAGGATTCAATAGTTTTACATGCGTTACCAAGAGTGAATGAGATAAGTAGAGAAGTTGATAAAACTCCTCAAGCTAAATATTTTGAACAAGCTTCTTATGCTGTTCCAATAAGAATGGCAATCTTTCATAAGGTTATAGGTGAGTAAAATGGAGGCCGTTAATAAAAGAGAATTAATAGTAAGTAAAATAAAAAATGGAACAGTAATAGATCATATTCCAGCTGGTAGAGCGTTAGCAGTGTTGAGGATTTTAAAGATCACTGAAGGATATAGAATAGCCCTTGTGATGAATGTCGAAAGTAAGAAAATGGGAAAGAAGGATATAGTGAAAATTGAAAATAAAGAAGTTGATGAAAAAGAAGCTAATCTAATTACTTTAATAGCACCAACAGCAACAATCAATATTATAAGAGACTATGAAGTAGTAGAAAAGAAAAAGCTTAAAGTACCAGAAGTAGTAAAAGGATTGCTTAAATGCACTAATTTAACATGCATAACTAATAATGACATTGAAGCTGTTTCTGAATTTAGAAAAATCAGTGAAAAACCATTAAAAATGAAATGTGTCTATTGTGATACTGTAATAGATGAAAATGAAATTCTAAAGCAGATCTTAGGTAGTAAAAGTTGATTTACTCTAAAATTCTATATGAGAAAAAATTAAAAGAAAATATGTATGAAGTAGCCGTACTTTTTCCAATTAAACCTAAACCAGGGCAATTTGTTAGTCTAATAGACTCTGGAAAGAGAGAAATCCCACTCAGCATATCAGATTATTATAATGGAATATTATTCTTGCACTTGTCAGAAAAAATATATGATACACTAAAAGGTAAAGAAAGGATTCTTTTAAAAGGACCAATTGGAAGGCCCGTTGATTTATCTGTCTCTTCTGTCCTAGGCATAGCTTATCAAGATCTCTTCTTTGATATTCTTTATATCCTTAGGGAAGCTAAAAGGAATGGTATAAAAGTTAAGGTAAAGTGCATTGAATGCGAAACTAATGAATTTCAAATAGGGAATGAGACTGAGAAATTCGATTTAATTATAGCCTCTGTTCCTCAGAATTTTATTAATTCATTACCTAAAGATGCTTACGTTTATGTAAGATGGATTAAAATGAATTGTATGTTAGGAGTTTGTGGAGTTTGCGAAATAGGAAGCAAACTTGTATGTATAGATGGACCCTTAATTAAGGTGAGTGATCTTGTGGATCAGAGGCAAAGCTTGGGTAAATAATAATATAGAAGAAGTTTGCATACAAATTGATAGATTTATTAAAAATATAAAGAAGGAATGTAAGCCAGATATCCAGTTTGAAAGCCACCAGATAATTTTCCCGGCTTCAATAGATATGCATGTTCACGTTAGGGGTGCACAACTTTCATATAAAGAAACTGTTGCTACAGCTACTAGCGAAGCTGTGTATGGAGGCGTAGGACTTATAGTAGATATGCCTAATACGGTTCCACCAGTTAACACTTATCAGAGAGTGATAGAAAGAATTAGAGAATTTGAAAATTATTCTAGGTCTGATTTCGGAATATATTCTGGTGTATCAAAAGAAATAGAAAAAGTTGATTCTTTGCCTATAGCAGGATACAAGATTTACCCCGAAGATTTAGAGAAAGAAGAAACTAAAGAAGTGCTCATGAAAAGTAAGAAACTAAAGGTCCTTCACCCTGAAATACCTTTAGCCTTAAGAGTACCTAGAAAATTAAGAGAACTTTGGATGGAAGTAGCTTCATTATATTTAGTTTATGGTAATGTTCATATTACACATATAACAAATTATGAAACCTTAAAATTAGCTAAAGAATTAGGTTTTACAACCGATATTACACCTCATCATCTTTTAGTCAATGGCGAAAGAGATTGCTTGAGTAAAGTAAATCCGCCTATTAGGGAATACATTATAAGATTACAACTATTGAGAGCTTTATATGAAGCGGATACGATAGTTAGTGACCACGCCCCTCACACGAGAGAAGAGAAAAACCTTGAATATGAATTATGCCCACCCGGTATAGCAGCAGTTTCATTTACAACTCCTTTCATTTATTCTTTAGCTTTTAAAGATTTAATTAGCTTAGAAAGAGCCGTAAATCTTCTTTCTAAAAATCCCGCAAAAATTCTTAATATACCCTACGGTGAAATAAAAATTGGTAACGTTGCTAATTTCACTGTTATAAGCAAAAAACAATGGAAATATAAGACTAAATTCTCTAAGGTTACTGAAACTCCCCTTGATTATTATCCTCTTGAAGTAAAAGTTGATTTCACTATTATACAAGGTAAACCAGCTTTTGATGGAGAAAACGTATTACCAATAAGAGGTGTGAATCCCTTTGATAAAACTGGCAAATATTAATTTTAAAGATCCATTAATTATTGCATCTGGAATAGTCCCTTTAAATAAAATTAAAGAAGTATGCGAGAAATATAATCCTTCCGGAATAACCACAAAAACATTAACCCTTTATCCTCTTTCACCACATAATCCTCCAACTCTTGTGAAGTTTCATGATAAATGCTATCTTAACGCAATTGGTCTAGGTAATCCAGGAATTCAAGAATTAAAAAAACTAGAAGAAATTAATTGTCCATTAATTGTTAGTATAGGTGGAAATAATCTAGATGAAATAGTCGAATCTGCTAGGAAAGTTGATAGAGGAATAATTTTAGAATTGAACGTAAGTAGTCCAAATAGAAAAGGTTACGGGGAAAGTCTATCCAATTATGTACACGAGATAGTTAAAAATGTAAAGGGTGTAACTGATAAACCAGTCTTTGTAAAATTAGGTCCTTGGGACAACGTATTAGAACTAGCTGGAAAAGCGTTATCAGCTGGAGCAGATGGATTAACGCTAATTAATACTATTAAAGGAATGATTATAGACACTGAAAACTTCGAGAAGATATTACATTATGGTACTGGTGGAATTTCTGGAAAATGTATACATCCTTTAGCAGTTAGAATAATTCATGACATATATAGAGAATATAATGTCGATATAATTGGAATGGGTGGCGTTTTTGATGGGAGAGATGTAATAGAATTAATGTCTGTAGGTGCTAAGCTTGTTGGCTTAGGGAGTGTTATTATTGATGAAGGATATAATAGTATATTAAGAATTAGAAAAGAATTAGAGGAATATTTAAATGAAAAAGGATTAAAATATTCAGATATAATAGGTTTAGCAGTGAAAAGATGACAAGAATAGTAATGAAAGGGAGAGATATAGAATCGCTTCTATTCATGGGAAAAATAAAATCAGTTAACGTTGAATATTGCGATGAAAGTAAAAAGACGGCAAAAGTTATAGTAGAAACTATTGATGGGGACACAGTAGAAACAGAATGTATAGCAACTAGGGCAGCTGGTAAAATATCAGTGGTGGTAAAGCATTATTTAAGAATGGGTGTAGACAAACTAATTATTCAGAATACAGATATGAGTAATGTTAAAAATGTGGATACAGAGGTAGATGAGAATGAAATTCAGGATAGACAAGATACCTAAAAATGAGGAAGATCTTAATGAAATTCAAAGAGAAGTAGAAGAGGAAGAGCATGAACATCACCATCATCATGAACATAATGAAGAAGAAATTCTTACAGAACTATATATGTCACTCCAAGGGCTAGAGGGAAGAGTTACAGAACTGGAAAAGAGTAATGACGATTGTAAGAAAGAAATCTCTAGATTATATAAGATATTAAGTAAACTAGTTATTGTAACAATGAGTGAAAACAAAGATGAGAGAATTAAAAATCTTAAAGAGATTATAAGCCTACTAGAATGAACTTAGAAGCAATATTAGTTATAACAGTAAAGTTATTTGCTATAATTGACCCTTTTTCAGTACTTCCATACCTATTAGCTGTTTATGAAGAAGCTGCAAAAGAAGAAAAAATAAGTTGGAACTTTATAGTAAATAAAATAACTATTGCAATAATTATTTTATTAATAATTTTTTCTATATTGGGAAGACCTTTACTCGATTTCCTAGGAATTTCGCCGCAAGCACTTGAAATAGCTGGAGGCATTTTATTAGTATATCTTGGAGTAGATACAATGGGTGGATTTCAACAATTAAGATTCGTAAGAAAACTTGAAGAAGCAATAATTACACCAATAGCCACACCACTTTTAGTAGGTCCAGGAACAATGACAGCACTTATCACTTTATCAGTAACCTATAATCCTTTGATTTTAATAATTAGTAGTTTAGTGGTTAGCCTTTTAGTATACTTGTCTCTATTAAGTGGTCCTTTAATTGTTAAAGCCTTAGGAGAAACTGGTACTGTTGCAGCAGGAAGATTTACAGCTATAATCATAGCGGCCTTTGGAGTTCAACTAATACTAGAGGGTATATCTCAACTAAAGTTTGCATGATAAATACCTATTTAAGATGAAAATTTTTTAATCTGATTGAGAATCATATTATGAAGTTTATGTCTGATAAAAAAAGGGTTGAGATAGATACAGTAGATAAGAGACTACTTATGGAACTTTTAAGAGATTCTAGAGTTAGTTTGAGAAGATTAGCAGAAGAAATGAATGTATCCCCTGCAACACTTCATAATAGACTTTTAAGATTAATGCAAGAAGGTGTAATTAAAGGATTTATAACACTATTAGATTATACTAAATTAGGTTATTCTTTAACTAGCATAATTATGGCAAAAGTTGATGGAAAACATTTAGTTGAATTTGAAAAAGAAATATCAAATTATGATAATGTAATTGCAGTGTACGATATTGTTGGAGAATATGATGTTGCAATAGTAGCTAAGTTTAGAAGTGTTGAAGATTTAGATACTTTTTTGAAAAATCTTTTGAAAAATCCTAAAGTTGAAAGAACTCATACGAGCATAGTGCTAAACGTAGTCAAAGAGGATCCGAGAATCAGAGTTATATGATTTTTAATGTTAATCATTACCAAAAGCCTTAAATATAGTATTATGGCTTTACTCTTTTATATGGTGAAATTATGAAGTTCTGTCCAAAATGTGGAGGCGTAATGATACCAACAAAGAAGGATGGTAAAGAGATCCTAAAGTGTACAAAGTGTGGCTATGAGATGGAACTTACTGCTAAGGCTAAAAAAGAATATAGCGTAAAAGAGCAAAAAGATAAGAATAGTAGAGTATTAACTACTTCATTGGTAAGTGATAAAGGAGAGAGAAAGTTGGAAGAAGAACAACTAGAGCAAGAAAGAGAAGAATATTACAAAGAAGTAGGATTAGAATTACTAAGAGAAGAGTTGAGTGAAGAATCAGAATCAGATGAGGAATAATCTGATCCTTTCTGCATACTCATTCATCTCCTTATCATTTTCGTATTTAGTTCTCTTTTCCATAGAATCTAATTCTTTGCCATCATTATAATATCTTGGTATAACATGAATATGTAAATGAAATACATGTTGTTCAGCAGCTTTTCCATTGTTAGATACTATATTAACTCCGTCAGCACCCATCTTTTTTAATGCAATCGCTACTTTTTGAACTACCTCCATTACTTTTGATAATTTATCCTTTGGAATATCAAAAATATTTTCGAAATGATCTTTAGGAATAACTAAAACATGACCTTTATTAACTGGATTTATGTCTAAAAATGCTACGATATCTTGATCTTCATAAACTTTTTGTGATTTTATTTCACCTTTAACAATTTTACAAAATATACAATTATCTACTTGCATCGAATATAAATAGAGTAAAAACTTTAATGTTTTACTACATTAAGTATAAGCTGATGAAAATATCAAACGTTGAATCAAAGTATGTTGTAAACGTAAACAACAAGAAATTAGTTATAGAAGAGGCTAGGAATGAGAAAGGTGAAAAGATAGTCTCTTTTTACATTTTAACTAACGCCAAGCTCCCAAACGGAGAAGAATGGAATGAAGATTTAACAAATGCTAAGACTATTGAAAAAAGAGAGGATCTACCCGAGAATCTTAGAAAGCTATTAAGAAATGTTTTAAGGAGTTTATAAATTGTCTTTATAAATATAAATATACCATATAAAGAGAGGTGATTGTTTGGAAGAACATTTTGATTTTATTTTAACAACTGACAGATGTTTGATGACTAATCACCATGGAAAAGAGTTTTTAGGCTTCTTAGGTACTGGACCAGCTATTGGAATACCAGAGAGTGTGTGGAAATGGTTAGCTTGTCCTAAAATGAAAACAGATGAATTAGGAAGACCTCATCAAGCACCTTACGGAATGAGAAAAATAGAAGCAGCATTAATTGATGCTGGTTTTAAAGCAGCAATCATAGATCCCGACCATTTAAATAAACATTTACCTTATGCAAAAGCCTTAATGTTCTCTCATCATGATTATTTTGCTTTTGGTCCTCCATCATCTACTTGGTGGGGAATAACTAGAAGAGAGCCTGTGAATTACAAGAGTTTTATGCAGTTAGTAAATAGACCAGAAATAAAGAAAGAAAAAGAAAGAGGAATGAAAATCATTGCTGGAGGACCATCAGTGTGGCAATGGCTATGGAGAGAGGATATGATTGAAAAAGTAGGTGTAGATGCTTTAATTGATGGTGAAGGGGAAAAAGCTGTAGTTAAGTTGGCTCAGATGATAATTGATAATGATCCATTGCCTAAATATGTATACATAGGAGCTGATGAAGCTCCTTCAGTTGACGAAATACCAGAAATCAAAGGAGCTAGCGTTAACGGATTAATTGAAGTAATGAGAGGATGTGCTAGATCGTGTAGATTTTGTTCAGTAACTCTTAGACCAACCAGATACTATCCATTAGAGAAAATTGAAAAAGAGTTAATGGTTAATGTTAAGAATGGAGTTAGACATGGAGTGATTCATAGCGATGATGTTCTATTTTATGGGGCAGTTGGAATTTACCCGAGACCAGAACCTTTAATAAAATTACATAAATTGGTAAAGAAATACTATAAGACTATAGCATGGAGTCATGCAAGTCTAGCTGCAATAAGGTATTCGGAGGAGAAATATGGTTTGATTTCAAAGCTAATGGAAATAGTATACGAAGATGAGAATCAAAGATATTTAGGTGTAGAAGTTGGTATTGAAACTGGATCAGTTAGATTAGCTAAAGAAATAATGCCAGCTAAATCAGCTCCTTACAAAGTGGATGAATACCCAGAAACTGTTGAACAAGCATTCAAAATAATGCATGAGAATAGAATAATACCAGCTGGTACAATGATTGTTGGTTTACCAGAAGAAACAGAAGATGATGTTTATAAAACAATAGAGTTGGTTGATAATTTAAGACCTTATAGAAGCATCTTAGTTCCTATGTTCTTCGTTCCCATGGGATATTTCAAAAATAAAGATTGGTTTACTAGAATTAAATTAACAGAGGCGCACATTGAGTTATATAGAAAAGTATTTTGGCATGACGTATATTGGGCTGAAGATATCATAAATAATTTCTATATGAAAGGACCGTTATACTATCCAGTAAGAATGACTTTAAAAATATTCCTTAGAGTTGCTAAAAGAATGATGAAAAAAGTAGAAGCTAATTTAGAGTCATATTTAAAGAAATAATTTTCATATTTTTCTAGGATAAATATAATCTTTAGGAGCTTTGCTAAATGGTTCTAAATATTTTCTTAAAATCTTAGGTATTTCTACCACTCCATCTTCTTTTTGATTGTTTTCTAATATAGCTGTTATTGTCCTTGTGCTAGCTATTGCCGTACTATTTAGCGTATGAACATATCCTTTTTTATTATTCTTATCAACATAACGTATTTTCATTCTATATGCTTGCCAATCTAAGCAATTACTGCAACTTACCATTTCTCTAAACTTAGCCTGAGCAGGCATCCAAACTTCTAAATCGTATTTCTTTGCAGCACATGCTCCTAAATCACCAGTAGCTATGTTTATAACCCTATATGGTAAACCAAGACCTTGAAATATTTCTTCTGCATTTTTAATAAGTTCCTCATGTAATTTCCAACTTTCCTCCGGAGCAGAGTATATAAATTGCTCTACCTTATGAAATTGATGAACTCTGAATATTCCTTTCAAATCCTTATTAGCTGCACCAGCCTCTTTCCTAAATGCTGGACTTACTCCAACAAATTTTAATGGAAGTTTCTCTTTGGGTATCTCTTCCTTAAAGTACATAGCAGCTAAAGGATGCTCTGCTGTAGCGATTAAATATAAATCTTCATTTTCAATTTTATATATAGCGTCTTTAAATGTATCAAGATCAATTACACTCTTTATAACCTCTCCTCTTAACATGTAAGGGGGCAAAACTAAAGTATAACCTTTACTCGTCATTACATCAATAGCATAATTAAGTAACGCAATATCTAGCCATACTATGTCATCAAATAAATAGTAAAATCTTGCACCAGCTACTTCGGCAGCCTTTTTGGTATCACCTAATTTAAGAACGTTTTCTAACATATCAGCGTGTCCAACGGGTTTCCAATGAATTATCTCATAATCTACTTTATTGCCCTTAAGCTGATTAAGAAATTCTTGTTCGTCTTTTTCATAAACTTTGAATTTCCCCCAAAATCTGATAGGAACACTATAATTTTCATCTGGCCCTAAAGGAGCAGTATCATCAACTATATTTGGTAATTGCATCAATAAATTGTCTCTTTCTTCTTCTATTTGATTAAGTTCTTTCTCTTTTTCTTCGAGAATTTTTAATAACTCTTTTGCCTTCTTTATTAATTCTTGTCTCTCTTCTGGTTTAGCTCTAGGTATAGAAGAACTGATAACATTATGCTCATGTCTTATTCTATCAACTTCCTGTAAAGTTTGTCTCCATTTTTTATCAAGTTCAACAGCTCTATCTACTATAGAAACATCAATATATCTTCTTTTCATATATTCTTTAAGTTTTCCCGGATTATTTCTAATTAAGTCTAATATACTCCAAGACACAATAATCAAAAAACGCAAAAGAATTTATGCCTTCTGATCTTGTTGGCTCTGCTCTTCTGGTAACCCATAAGTTTGAATCCACATTTCCACAATATCATAACCATAAAGTTGCTTGAACTTTTCCCTTCCTTCTGGTGTCATTTTTAACGGATTCCACGGAGTATCTAAATCAATATCCACATCAACAGACTTGGCTGGCACAGTTTCTCTAATGACTTGTTCTACAGTATAAATTAAATCATCAACAACTGGGCAACCAGGTGCAGTTAACCCCATACGAACATATACGTCTCCTTCATCACTAATTTTCAATTCATAAATTAAACCCAAATTTACTATATCTACCGGAATCTCAGGATCATAAACTTGAGTTAGAGCTTCCATTATTTTCTTTTTCCATTCCTCCTTATTGATATTTTGCTGGGTTGACATTTTAACCATATTTAATTACTACTTCATACATTTTAAACTCTCTATTTAATTAAATCAGTAGAACTCCTATAGAAACATGTTCTATTTCCAGTGTGACAAACTGGTCCTACAGATTCAACTAAAAATACCATTGCATCCCCGTCACAGTCTATCTTAAAATCCTTAACTAACTGATAATGACCACTAGTTTCTCCTTTTAACCATAATTTTTTTCTACTTAAAGACCAAAAATGAACATATCCAGAAGTAAGTGTTCTAAAAACAGCTTCTTTATTCATGTGTCCAACCATTAACACATCTTTTGTCATATAGTCTTGAAGTACAGCTATAATAGTATTATCAGTATGTCTAAACCATAATTGTTCTATGATTTTTTGCGCTTCTTCTTCTTTTAATTTTTTCATCTTTTAACCCACTGATAGAAATTCCTTAAAAATATTTTTCCAGTATTACTACTTTTCTCTGGGTGAAATTGTGTTCCTACAGCGAAATCATTACAAACTATTGCTGGATATCTAACGCCATAATCACTGTAGGCAATATAATTATCTGTATAAGCAACGTAACTATGAACATAATAAACATATTTTCCATCAATTCCTTCAGTTAATCCACAAGGGTCATTTTTAACATATATTTTATCCCAACCTATATGAGGTAGTTTAACATTTGCATTTATTCTATCAACTTTTCCTTTAAACCATCCTAATCCTTTACTTATTCCTCCTTCTGTGCCTTCCTCAAACATGACTTGCATACCTAAACATACCCCAAGAAACTTTGTTCCTCTTTCTCTTAACTCTTCAAACTTGCCTTTCAAAGAGTTTAAATAAGAAGCAACTGCAGAGAATGCTCCTACTCCAGGTAAGACTATTACATCTTCATCTCCTTGAGGAAAGAAGGATATAATAACATTGAATCCTTCTCTTTCTAATCCTGCTTTTATACTAAATAAATTCCCCACGCCATAATTTATGACAGTCGCTTTCATTACTTCATCCTCCTCTTTAATTCTTCGTAAACTTCCTCTGGTTTTACTCCTTCTATAGCCATTAGTACAAAAAGATGATAAATCAAATCTGCAACTTCGCTTATAAATCTTTCTCTCCCTTCACTTAAGGAAGCTACTATTACTTCTGTTGCTTCTTCCCCTACTTTTCTAGCTACATACGGTTTTCCTTTTTCTAATAATTTAACAGTATAACTACCTTCTTTTCTAGTATTTATTCTATCCATAATTATTGAATATAAAGTATCAAGAACATCACTACTCATACCTAACACCTATGCTATCTGCGTGATAATTAAAACCTTCATATTTAGCTAGTATTTTAGACGCTTCAATAACTTTTTTATCTGGAGTTTTAGCTGAAGCGTACATAATCATCTTTAAATAATCATAAACAGATACTCCACCTCTTATTTTTGCCCATGAATTTGTTGGTAAAATATGATTTGGACCAGCAGAATAATCAATTAATGCTGGTGGAGTACTTCCTAAAGTTATTGCACCAGCATTTTTAACTTTCATTAAATATTCATTAGCATTTTCAACTTGAAGTGAAAGATGCTCTGGTGCAACTTCATTAGCAATATCAATCGCTTCATCAATACTATTAACTTTCAATACAAAGTAAGTATTTTCATCTTTATCAAGTTCTCTTGTTACTATTTCAATTAACTTATCTGAAGTTGTTAATAAAACTAAGAATGTTAATCTGCCATGTTCTGCTTGTGCTCTTAAATCTAGAATTATATTGTTCGGATTTGCTGATTCATCTGCTATAATTACTAGTTCTGTAGGACCTTCAATTCCATCAATTCCAACATCACTACTAACTAAGTACTTTGCCGCTTGAACGTATATATTACCTGGACCAACTATTTTATCAACTTTTTTTACTGTTTGAGTTCCATACGCCATTGCAGCTATCGCTTGTGCACCACCAATAGTATAAACCTCTTTTACGTTTAATTTAAGAGAAATATAAGCAATAACTGGGTTTATCTTATTAGGAGGAGATGAAACGTATATTTCTTTGACTCCAGCAACTATAGCTGGAACACCAGCCATTAACAATGTTGATGGATAAGCTTTATCTCCGCCAGGTACGTAAATGCCAACCTTTTCAATACTTCTCCATAGTACCCCATATTCTACACCATTAAAACTGCCTCCAATCATGTTTGGAGGTTTAATTGTATTATTAAATTCATAAATTTGAGAATAAATTATATCTATGGACTTTTTCAAATCTTCAGAAACTTGAGAAGCTAATTCTTCTATATTGTTTAATTTTAATGAAGTAAGCTTAACTTTGTCAAATTTCTCTTCCAATTCAAAGATTGCTTCATCTCCTTTTGTCTTAACATAATTTATTATTTTTTCTACGTCTGGAATAATTTTTGAAAAATCATTAGGTCTATCTTTGGGTAATTCTCTCTTTATCATATTCTCACCTCAACACCCTTACTTAACAAATATTTCTTTAAATCGGGTATACGAATTATACCATCATGAAAAATTCCAGCAGCTAAAGCTGCATCTGCTACTTTTAAAACCTCATAAAAATGCTCCATCTTTCCAGCTCCGCCACTTGCTATTACTGGTATATTAACGGATTTGCTTACTTTTTCTGTTAATTCAATATCATATCCTTCCCTTGTTCCATCTTTGTCAATACTAGTTAATAGAATTTCTCCAGCACCCAACTGTTCAACTTCCTTAGCCCAACTTATCGCATTTAGTCCAGTATTATAAGTTCCAGATCTTGTGAATACAATGAAGTCATTATTTACTCTTTTAGCATCAATAGCAACAACTACAGCTTGAGCACCGAACTGCTCTGAAGCTTCTGAAATTATTCTTTTGTTTTCCACCGCGGCAGTATTTATGCTAACTTTATCAGCACCATTTCCTAAAATCCTTGAGACATCATCTATTGTCCTTATACCACCACCAACAGTTAAGGGTATTGACAATACGCTTGCTGTATTTTTAATCACTTCTAATAATGTTCTTCTACCCTCAACTGTTGCAGCGATATCTAAAAATACTATTTCATCTGCCCCTTCGTCTTCATATCTTGAGGCTAATTCTACAGGATCTCCTTTATCCTTAAGATTAAGAAAATTGACTCCCTTTACTACCCTTCCGTTCTTTACATCCAAACAAGCTATAATTCTCTTTGTAGTCATAAAGATCCCTTCAAACTAAACGTCTCTTCATAAACTATTCTAGTAGCCTCATATAACGCAAAACCTAAACCTTTGAAAGAAGCTTCAATAATGTGATGAGTATTATAACCTCTAAGTTGAAGAATGTGAAGATTTACACCAGAGTTGTATGAAAATGACTGGAAGAAGTGAAATATATTTTCAGTAGCTAATCCTCCTATATCTTCTCTGTTTAAGTTTAATTCAATATTACTTACACCTCTTCCGGAGATATCAACAGCAACTAAGACTAAAGCTTCATCCATTGGAATTATTTGATGGGAGAAACGTCTAATCCCTTTCTTATCTCCTAAAACTTCTTTAAAAGCCTCTCCCAAAGTTATTGCAACATCTTCTACTATATGATGATCATCATATCCTTGTTTGTCCTCAGCCAATAGCATTGCAGTGGAGTTCATGTAATAGAAAAGTGTTGAAAGCATGTGATTAAAGAAATTAACGGGAGTTGACACTTTGACCTCTCCTTTTTTATCTATATCAAGATGAAGTTCAACCTTAGTTTCTTTGGTTTCTCTTATTTTTCTCACACTTCTAGTAGACATATTTAACTCCCCTTAGAGGACCTTTATAAAAGCTCATACCAATTATTGCATAGTTAAAACCATACTCTTTTAACTTATATAAATCCTCTATTGAACCAATTCCCCCAGCATACTCTTTGATATTATTGATTTTTAGAATATAATTTTTTACATTAGGGTCAATTCCTCTTCTAGTACCTTCATTCTCTACGTAAGTGAAAATATAACCTAATGCATCAAAAGAGAGTATAAAATCAATTACTCTAATAGATTTCTCTCTCCATCCTCTAATTAAAATATATCCAGAAGAATTGTAATCAACTGAAAGTAAGATTTTATCTTTGCCAATCTTTTCCTCCAGATTTTTGTATTCCTTTGGTTTTTTAACTGGAAGAGTTGAAATTACTAAAGCTGAGCAATCATAACTAATTAGCCTTTCAGCTTTATTAACGTCTCTTATGCCACCGCCAACTTGGACCCATCTAAACCCTATATTACAAATTTCTTTTATTATCTCCTCATTATTTCCTAATTCTTCAGCAGAATCTAAATCCACAACGTGTAAATAATTATATCCCTCTTCATAGATTTTGTAAGCTATTTGGATAGGGTTTCCCAATATCAAACCAGTTCCTCTTATTCCTTTAATTCTTTTTACTGCCTTCCCTTCACTAATATCTATACTCGGAATAATTTTTATCATCACTTCACCACTTTTTCAATATCAACAACAACAATATCCATAGCTCCATTAGCCTTAACTTTAGCAATAACTTCTGGTAATAAATCTTCATCTACCACAGTTATAACTTCCCATGCATCACTTCTAGCTAATTTCGAAAGCGTAGGAGAAAGCATAGCTGGTAAGGAAGAAATCACTTTATCTAGTTTGTCATCTGGTACGTTCATAAACACCATTTTCTTGTTTCTTGCCATTAGTGCGCCTTTCATCATTGTTAACAGAAGATTAATTTTGTCTGCCTCTTCACTCTTAACCCAGTTTCTATTTGCTATTACAACTGCACTGCTTTCGAGAATAACATCAATAGGTTTTAATCCATGTAACTTTAGCGTTGTTCCAGTACTCATCACATCAATAATTGCATCGGCAGCACCTAACGATGGCATTACTTCAGCAGCACCGCTTATTTTCACAATTTTAGCCTTGAGGTTTTTCTTTTCTAGGTATTGTTTCGCAATGTTATAATATTTTGTAGCTATTCTAATTTCATGTTTTATTTCTTCAACTCTATCAATATTCCAGCTTACTGGAACTGCCAGAACTATCTTAGATTTGCCAAAGTCTAATTTGATTAATTCTTCAACATCGGCATTTGATTCTAAAACATAATCGTGTCCCGTAATTCCGATTTCTGAAGCACCAGATTCTACAATGCTAGGGATATCTTCTGTCCTCACCATAACTAATTGAACTCCTTCCCAATTTGTAGGAATGATTAGTGCTCTATCATCTGAGAAGTTGCCTTTTACACCAACTGAGTATAAAAACTGTAATACTGGATCTTTTAGTCTACCTTTATTTGGAATTGCGATTTTCAATAATCTCACCCAAATAGTTTAATAGGGTATCTATCTGTTCCTTTGTTCCAACACTTATTCTATAATATCCAGATAATGGCTTCCTAATTGCTATACCTTTATTTAGTAATGGAGTCAATAACTCCCTTTCATCTTTAACAAATAGGAAATTCGTAAGGGAATTATAAACTTTAAGACCTAGTTTAGTTAATCCTTTGAATAAATATTCACGATTCTTAGTAATTTCTTTTACTACATCCTTTACATATGAGGGATTTTCTAAGGCAGTTATTCCAGCAATTAATCCAGGTAAAGAAATATCAAATGGTGTTGAACCTTTCATAAGATTTTTTACTATTTCTTCATTCGCAATTAAATATCCTACTCTAAAGGAAGCTAAAGAGAAAGCCTTACTTAAAGTCCTAACTATCATAAGGTTAGGATATTTTTCAATAAGTTTGACTGCGGAATAACCAGAAAATTCATAATAAGCTTCATCTATAAGGACAAACCCCTTAACAGTCTCAGCTAATGCCTTTATCTTTTCTTCTTCGGCTTTTAACATTGGTGATCCAGTAGGGTTGTTAGGATCATCTATAACTACTAGCCTAGCATCTTTTGCTTCTTCCAAAAATTTATCAAAATCCATTTTCCACCAGTTTCCATCCTCTTTGAGATTCACTTTTATAGCCTTTAAACCTCTAACTGAAGTATAGACTTTATACATACTATACGAAGGATTATTCAACACAACCTTATCTCCTACTTGTGCAAGATTATAAAAAATAGCCCTTAGTGCCCCATCCCCACCTGGTGTAGGATATACGTTCTTAGGCTCTACTTTATTATATTCTGCCATTAATTCTCTTAGTCTTTCAGTTAAAGAAGGATGTTGATATCTATTACCTAAGTGAAGATATTTCTTAACTTCCTCAATTATAAAATCTGGTGGTGGATAAGGAGATTCATTTAAATGAAGTCTTATACCTTCATTTATATCATCAAAACTATACTCTTCTGCTTCAATTAACCATGGATATATGAGGCTTTTGACATCAGCGGTTGGTGCAATAAGAAACCCTACTTATTTGATGAGGAAAAGTAAATAAACTTTACTGTCAAATTATAATGAGTGTTTGAGGAGCTTACAACTGCGAAACGATTAATAAAAAGTTATTATTATCTTCCAAAGTTGGTCTTAGTGTTAAACATTGCAGATTACCTTTTTAAAAAAGGCAAAGATATATGTATATTTAATTTTGACAAAATTAAATGGGAATTTTATCCTTATGACATTAACTTTACCATGAAATGTAATGAAAAATCAGAAAATATTGTTTTTGAAGCAGATGATGAATCAGAAATACCTCCAAATTTCTTAATAGTCACTTCAATTAAAAGATTAAACCTAGGAATACCAGTTATAGAGATCGAGAAAATAGATCAAAATCTTTACAAGATGAACATAAGTGATAAAATTTATTTATTTAGAATAATAGAAGGTAAAATAATAGAAGAAAAAATCAAAGGATTAAGCGAAGAAATAATACAATTACTTAAGGAGTATGGAGAGTTGTCACTAAAGGAAATAATTGATATATTATCTCATAAAACAAGAAATAGTAGAGATAATATAAGAAAAGAAATATATTTCCTAAAAGATTTAGGAATAATTCAAATAAAAGAAGGGAAAGTGTTACTCAACAATTATAGCAGGCTTCATAGGTAATGCTTCTTTATTATACTTACTCCTATCTAATTCTGATATATTGTGAACCTCTACTGGTACATTGAGTTTGTATGAAATGTATTTAGCACCTTGTTTTAAGACCTCTAACTCATTTACATCGTAACCTAAAATTAACTTCTTCATTGTATCGTCTAACTCTACGGCTAGCTCATAGATTTTCTTATATAGATTAGCCATTCTCTTATCAGAGGGTTTCTCTTTTTCCATAAGTTGTTTTAAGGTACCACCAGAAGATAAAATTTGTACAGCATCTTTGAGTACTTTCATTAACTCTTCTTCAGCAACATAAATCTTAACAACTTTTGGTGTATTCTTAAAATAATAATTGATTATCTTACTAGCATCTTCTATTATTCTTTTATGATATTCATGAATTAAAATAAAGTATAAGTCCTCTGAAGATTCCTCAGCAGTAGGCCATTTTTCTAATGAAATATATGTATTATGGCCAAGCTCATGCCAAATTTCTTCAGCAAAGTGAGGAGCAAATGGTGCTAATAGTTTGATCCAAATTTCAATAATATCTCTCATCAACTTACCATTAGGTTCTTTACCTTCAGCTTTACACATTTCCATATATTCCTTTAAGTAAGAATCGAAATTATATAGTATGTCATTTACAGTGCTTCTAAAATCAATATTGTCCATATATTTAGTTGACTCTAAAACCATTCTATTCACTTGAGCTCTTAACCATCTATCAGCAAAGTCTGTCCCTTCGCCATTATATTTTGGTAAGTCTTTAATGAACTCATAATATTTCCTTAATATTTCACCAACAGATTTTGCATAAGAGTCACTAAAGTTAACATCAGAACCCATATCAGCAGTTGAAGTTAAAGTAATTCTGACAACGTCTGGACTATAAATTCTTAAAGCCTTTCTTAAAGGTATTATGTTTCTTAACGATTTACTCATTTTCTTTCCTTCGTAAAGAACGAAACCATTAACAGCAATAGCTTTTGGCCATAACTCCTCTGGGAATATAGCAGCATGATTAAATATAAAGAAGGATAGATGATTAGGAATTAAATCTTTACCGCTATGTCTAATATCTAATGGATACCAGTATAGGAATTCGTCTCTAATTTCTTTAATTATTTCTTTTGATATTCCAGTTTTACTAGAAATCTCGTCAATGTTACCTATTCCAAGCATTACATAGTTCCAAAAATCATAGGTTAACTGAGAAGGTCTTAGTTGATATTGTTTAATCTTATGAGCTATTGTATAATAAGCCATGTAAATTGTGGAATCGCTTAAACTCTCAATTATCCACTTCTTATCCCATGGTAAAGGAGTACCTAATCCTCTTGTTCTTGCACAAGCTCTTTTCTGTAACCAATCGGCTACAAACTCAAAATCTTTCCTTACCTCCGGTGGAATAAACTTCATATTTGCAATTAACTTCTTTGCTAAAGCTTTCCACTCTGGGTTTCCATAATCAAGGAACCATTGATCTTTTAAAATTTTTACAACTACCTCGTTACCACATCTGCAATAAACTGGCCTATTCATTATTTCAAATATTTTTCTTCCTAAGCCATTATTTATTAAGAACTCTGTAATTTTCTGTCTAGCCTCTGGCACAGATAAGCCTGTGAAAGATTTAAAAAACACTACATAATCCGGTTTCACTAGCTGACTCACATCTTTCATCTTTCCTCTATTATATTCTATTCTGTAAACTTGTTCTGTAAGTTTTTGCAAATCATCCTTGTTTTTTGGATTATTTTTCTCTACGAAATCCCTAGCTAAAGTGTCACCTTGGCCTTCAACTTGAATAACTGATACTATAGGAATATCTTGCTTAATTTTCTTTAGATAGAAATAGTCAAATGGGGCATGAGCTGGAACACTCATAACAACTCCAGTAGCTACATTAGGATCTACGAAGTCGGCCGGTAATATAGGAATTTCTTTTCCAGTTATTGGATTTATAGCTTTGTATTTAGTCAGTTCCGAACCCTTTATATTTCCAATATTTTTTATATTATCAATTTGAAATGTTAATTTGAATGCTGATCTTTCACTTACTATCATTTTCTTTCCATCAATCTCAATAATGGAATAAGTGACATCTGGATTTACCCAAACAGCTACAGCTCCAAAAACGGTTTCTGGTCTTAATGTGGCAGCTGGTAAAATTCCAAGATCAGTAGTAAAGTATATCAAAACAAATTCTCCGATTTCTGGTTCCATATCTCCTTTTGTATCATGCATTCCTACTGGAATATGATGAACTGGACACCATCCAACTGGATGAGTGTCTCTCACTATGAAACCTTTCTCTTGTAATTTTGAGAATTGCCATACAATAAATGACGAAAATTCTGGGTCTATTGTGGTAAATTCCCTTCTCCAATCAATACTTAATCCTATCTCCTTCATTGCTTTTTTAATTTCATCCTTAAAGTAGTTTGCCATGAATAATGGATCAGCTAATTTAGAAATCACATTATCTGGTATTTCATAAATATTCTTGAAAATATCTATTAATTCTTTATCACCTTTTGCAACATCATCCGCCATAGCAATAATTGGTGTTCCAGTATAATGAAAACCCATAGGGAAAAGAACATTATACCCTTTCATTCTCATGTATCTAGCATAAATATCACATGTCACATACGTTCTTCCGTGCCCTAAATGGAAAGGGGAATTAGGATAAGGAAAAGCTACTGTAGTAAAGAATTTTTTTCTATTTTTATCTGGGTTAGCTTCAAAGATTTTAGCTTTTTCCCACTCTTTTTGCCATTTTTCAGCTATTGATACTAAGAAGTCAACGAATTCCTTAGCTGAAATCCCTAACCACCAAAACACCTTTATATCCTCGAATATTTAAATTATGTTGTGTTTACAAAATCTGGAGATGATGGAAATACTAATGTAGTAAATAAAAGAGTCGGAAAAGATTCACCATTAGTTAATTTTCTTGGAGATCTTGACGAATTAAACTCTTTCATTGGATATGCTATATCTAAAATTCCGTGGGAAGATATGAAAAAAGATTTGGAAAGAGTTCAGATAGAACTGTTTCAAATAGGAGAAGATCTTTCAACTAATGGAACAAAAAGAAAGATTGATGAAAGTTATGTTAAATGGATAGAAGAAAGGACTGTTGCCTATCGTAAAGAAAGTGGGCCAGTAAAACTTTTTGTAATACCAGGTGGTTCTGAAGAAGCTTCAGTATTACATATAACAAGAGCAGTGGCTAGAAGAGTTGAAAGAAATGCAGTAAAATACATTAAAGAACTCCCAGAAATAAACAGAATGATTATTGTATACCTTAATAGGCTTTCTTCACTTTTGTTTGCAATGGCTTTAGTAGCAAATAAAAGAAAAAACATTAATGAGAAAATTTATGATATTGATAAATTCTGGTGAAGCAAACCAGACTTTATTAAAAGTTCACAATTTTTACATATTTCTCTTCCATAACTAGTAGGCTCGCCACATATTTTACATCTCGGTAGTTCTTTCAACTCCTCTTTAGTAGAATATTCTTTTCTAACATTTTCTGAAATTCTATCAAATTCCTCAATTATGTTTAACAATGCACCAGGCTTATTTTCCTCAAGTATGTAGAGTAGTTCCCTAACTTTAGCCCTTAAAGTTGGCCTAGAAATAATGTAAGGACATTCAACTTCTTGGAAGTTATACCCTTTGTAATAAGCATACATAGTAGTTTCCCATTCATATATTTTCCTTAATGGCTTTACTCTAAGAACAAATTTTGAGCTTAATTTTAGTGGTTTATCTCCAAACCTAATTAGCCTTAGTAAATCACCTCTGATCAAATTTATAACTATTGCTTGTACCTCGTCGTCGAGATTATGCCCAGTAGCAACATAATCTGCATTAACTAATCTACCAGCATTGTTAATGAGTTTTCTCCTAAACCCACCACAAAAAGTACAGGCTGATACATTTAGCCCTTTTTCCCTAGACGACTTAACCATTTCATCTAATGTAAAGCCTACACTTTCCTTGAAACTATCTTCTATTAAATCAATTCCCAATTCTGTTAAAAATTTCCTTAACTGTTCTACCTGTTCCTTTCTGTTATAGCCATGAATTCCTTCAGTAATGTTATATGCTACTAATCTTTTACTATCAATAAACGAAGCCAAAGTATCTGCTAGCACGAAACTGTCTTTCCCCCCAGAAACTGCTAAGAGGATTTTGCTAGCATTTTTCAAACCTATTTTATCTGCTTCTTTTTCAACTCTTTTTCTAATATCTTCAATGAAGCAATTCCTGCAAAGTTTTCTACCAGAATGCGGTTGATAAATTTCAGCTTCTCTAATTTTACAAACATCACATATCATGACTCTCTTCTACCCTCCACTATTTTGTTTCCGCTTGCTACCTCATCAATACTGTGAATTGCACATCCCTCTTCTTCCAATAGTTTCTTAATTTCCTCGAAGTTTAAATTACTTCCTTCAATAACTATCATTAACCCCATTGTTTCTACATCCATATCAGTCACACTTATATTAACTCCGTCAACCCCTTCTAGAGCTGAGATTTTCTCAGCTAAGTCTACTATTGAAGTACCTCTTATAGGTTTTAAAACATCTAAGACAAGCCTTCTAATAGGCAAAGCAACTCACTGTTTACAATACTATTTTCAAAACATCAATAAAAAATTACTTGAGATAGAAAGGGAAAACAGGGGGTTAAAATTTAAAAATGAAGATATCACGCATATAGAGTGGGGGGTTGGGGTATGATGGGGGTTATGAGCACACCAAAGGTTGTCGGAAGGCAAGTATACGGTAGCTTATACGAATGCGACAACGAAATTTTAAAGGACAGAGAAAAATTAGAAGAAATTGCAAGAGAGGCAGCAAAAATAGGCAATATGACTTTGCTTGATATTAAATCATGGAAAATAGGAGAAGGAGTCAGCGTAGTAGCTATAGTGTTAGAGAGCCACATTACGATTCACACTTGGCCAGAGTACAGTTTTGCAACTGTTGATGTTTACTCTTGTGGCGCTCATACTGATCCTTATAAAGCCTTCATGTACATAGTTAATGAATTAAAAGCTAAAAGGTATACTATAAACGAGGCTGATAGATCATCAGAATTTTAATTATAGGAGGAGGAATAGCTGGATTATTAACAGCATGGAAATTAAAAAACGAGAGTGTTTTAGTTTTTGATAGAAAAAGAGAACTAGGGAAAAGATGCACTGGCATAATAAGCCATAATACTTTTTCAAAGTTGGGAATTTCAAAGGAGTTTGTAGATTCCGAATTCAAGTATATTGTTTTTCATTTTTCTAAGTTCTCTTTCGAAGTTAAAACTAATGTATTACGATTAAATAGAGTTAAATTGGAAAAATACCTTGGAGAAAACCTTAATGTAAAAAAGAGTGTTAATGTAAAAGCTATAGAAAATAAAGTGGTAGTAGGAGTAGAAAAATACGAAGGGAGAGTGATAGACGCTTCCGGATGGAAAGGAAAAGCTAAATGGGTTAAGGCTATTGAGTATTTAACCGAACCTATAAATTGTGATAAAATTCATGTATTTTTTGATATCAAAAACCCAGCAGGATTTAGTTGGATAGTTCCACTAGATTATGGAACTCTAGTAGGAGCTTTATCTTATACTGATCCTAAGCCATTTATTCCTAAAATTGACAAGAAAATTTTAGAGATTCATGGTGGAGCTATACCAAGAACTAAACCAGTTTATAAAATTGGTATTGGAGATTCTCTCGGGTTAATTAAAACGTTTACCGGAGGAGGAATATTTTCAATAGGTGAAATGCTGGATACGATACCTAAAGTAATTTATGAGAATGATTTAACTTTACATAAAATCAAATTTGAAAAACTTAAAAGAGAAATTAATAAGCAAAATATTATAACTACTGTATTAGAGAAATCGTGGGGAATAATTTTACCTATTGCTTTCAGAATATTAAAGGATAAAACTATAAATATTAATGAAGAGTTTGATTTTCATTCACTTCTTTTTCGTACTAGGTTATAACATCCCTCTCCCTTCTCTATTATTCCCATCTCGATTAACTTGCTTATAACTTCTTCCGGATCTTTAATACCTAAAGCCTTTAATTCTCTCAGTGCTATAATCTCTCCTACTGATATTACATTCTTAAAGTACTTTTCTGCTTTTTCAAGCTCTTCTTGTGATGCCATAAAATCACCTTTTTAATTTCTTTTTAAATTATTATGTGAGAATGTCAGTAAAAGCTTATTTTGAACTTGTTAGGATACATAACGTTATAGGCTCTGCTATATCAGCATTTATGGGATTTGTAGTAGCATCTGAATGGAAAATTTTACCATTAAAAATGTTTATAGCAATGATAGTTGTTGCAATAATAGCAGCTGGCGGGTACGTAATAAATGATGTTTATGATGTTAACATTGACAAAATAAATAAACCTTATAGACCCTTGCCTTCTGGAAGAGTAAAAATTTCAACAGCAAAGAGTTTAACTATCGTGTTTTTCGCTTTAGGCGTAATCTTATCTCTCCTACTTAACATATATGCAGTTATCGTAGCTTTTCTAACTATTATGGCTCTTTACTATTATGCTAAAAACTTAAAGAAGGAAGGCTTGTTGGGTAACTTTATCGTAGCAATAACGTCAGCTTTGTCAGCTTTTTATGGAGGTTTAGCTTATTTTGAAGGAAATTGGCTCGTTAGAACTTTAATTCCTACTTTGTATATTTTGTTTTTTACTCTTTCTAGAGAGTTTATTAAAGGAATAGAAGATGTGAAGGGTGATATGGCTAATGGTGTAAAGACTCTTGCTGTAAGAATAGGTGTGGATAAAACCTGGAATATTTCTAAGGCCATTTTATTAGCGTTATTTATAACCTCTCCTTTGCCTTATTTCTTTGGATTTAATTTAATTTATCTGATTGGAATTCTTATATTAGATATTATAATAATTTTAGTTCTGTTGCAAAAACATACAATAGAGAGTGCATCAAAAGCTAGAGCTTACATGAAGGTATATGCTCTAGGCACACTAATACTGTTTGCAATTGGCTCTCTACACATTTGAAAAAGATTTATCGAAAATTTTCCTATAACCGGCTTTTACTCCTACTACTCTCAACGAAACGTTCCCCTTTTGATTGCTGATTGGTACTTTATACTCGATAACTTGTCCTACTTTTACATCATTAAAAACCTTAAAATTAATAGATAAACTGTTAAGAAACAAATTAGCTAAAATCTTATCAAGGCCAACTTCACTTTTGTTAATTAACTTTATCTCTACGTAACCATCTCTTTGTAAACCTTCTACTTCTATGTTGATATTAGGAACTTTATACTTAAAAGAATAGAGGGAATAAATTCTACCGAAACTCTTAAAATTATCTATAGCATCAAAATACACATTAATCTTCCCTTCTTTTTCTATTTTTAAATCAACTATTTCATTATCGCCATTTATTACATTATTCCCTATTTCTAGTTTTGTCTCTTTACTCGGATTTTTTGCTATAATATAACACTCGCCAGAACAACTGAATTCGTACTTTTCTTTAGGTTTTAATAATAAAGCACCCGCATATAATTCATATTTTGTCTCAAATTCCTCTGCTGGGTAAAATATTATGTGACCTACACTATCAACAGTAATACTTTCTAATCCCTTGTATATTATAGAAAAAATATTCTTTCCTTGTCTTACTATTGGGGTTATATCATATATAATGGACGATATTATAGTCGTTCCAGAGTCAACTTCTATATTTGGTCTAAATTCTTTTGTTAATGAAAATTCATTTAACCATAACCTCCATTTAGGTTCCAATCCTTTTTTCCTCTCTATGTTTAAAATTACATATACTTTTGTAGGTTGTTGTTCTATGCTAAAATTGTATTCCATTTCTCTGCTTGTTGACGTTAATTTTATTCCTTCTGCCATAGTGTCATACTCAATCGTACCCTTGAAAGAACCCTCGTCAAAGACCGCAATACTTCCAATTGGCATATATATAATTCAGCTATTAAAAAAATAAAGTGAATGATTAGGGAAGTACTCAGATTTATCATAAAATCGAACTTAGTAATTGAGGTAATTGATGCAAGGGAACCAGATTTAACTAGATCAAAAATGATAGAAAAATTTGCTTTAAACAGAAATAAAAAGGTATTAATTGTATTAAATAAAGCCGATTTAGTTCCAAGAGACATATTAGAAGGATGGAAAAAAATATTTGAAAGAGAAGGATTTCCAACCGTTTACATTTCAGCAACTATGCATTTAGGAACTAAGATATTACGTGATAAGATAAAAGAAGTACTTAGAGGAAATGAAGGAACAGTAATTTTTGTAGGCTACCCAAAAACTGGAAAATCTTCAATTATCAACGCATTAAAAGGAAGTCATTCAGCTTCAACATCTAAAATACCTATGGCACATGGGTATACAAAAGCTATTCAGAAATTCAAAATTGATTCTAAAATTTATGCTTGGGATTCCCCTGGCATAATACCACCAGATGGAAATGAACTTGAAAAAGTCATTAGAGGAGTAAACGTAGATAAACTAGAAGATTCAGTAAAAGCAGCAATAATGCTTTTTGAAAGGATAAGGAAATATAATCCTAATGCTATTTCGGAGACATATGGTATAGAATTCAACACACCTTATGAGTTCTTTGAAAAATTAGCCTTAAGAAGAGGATGGATTTATAAATCTACTAAAGAGCCTAATATAGATGAGGCTGCAAAAGCGTTTATAAGAGATTACCATAAGGGCAAAATTATTTATTATGTCCCTCCTTTATCTATGATTGATGATAAAAATAGTAGTCTTTGATGCTGATAAAACTCTATGGGATCACTATAATATTTCTATCTTTAAAAAACCATATAAATTAATAAATGAAAATTCAATTGAAGATTCAGAAGGAAATAAACTAACTCTATTTCCGGAAGTTAGAGAAACATTAAAAAACATTAAGGACATGGGATTACTCTTAGGTTTAGCCACATGGAATTTGCCAGAGAAAACTGATGAGATCCTTTCGTTACTTGGATTAAAGGAGTATTTTGATATAATCGTTTCAAAAGATTTTCCTTTCAAGTTTATTTTTCTAATAGAAATTATAAATAAAATAAGAGAAAAAGGAATATCAATAAAACCAGATGAAATAATGTTTATAGATGATAGAAGAGTGCATTTTGGAAATACTTGGTTATACTTAGGAAACGTGAAATGCGTAGAGATCTGGTCAGATATATTTCATCATAAACAGATACTTGAAAAAATAAAAAGTTTTTAAATTCCTCAATTAACTTTGTGAAAAGAAAAATAGTAATGTTTAAAAAGTTTAACTTCTTATGTAGAGTCTGTGAAAAAGATGATAGGTGACTGTACCCTCCAAGTCTAATTCTTTTCCCAAAAATAAGTATAACTTTGAAGAAAAAGGTAATACAAATTCAAATACTACTTCTAAAGAGGTGGTGCCGTAATGCCGACTGGGGCTAGAATAACTATTGATGCTCTAAAAAGAGAAGGAGTAAAAGTTATCTTTGGTATACCAAGATTATCGAATATGCAATTATACGATGCGTTCCTTGAAGATTTGCAAAACGGAGAATTAAGACATGTACTAATGAGACATGAACAAGCTGCAGCTCATGCAGCTGATGGTTATGCTAGAGCATCTGGTGTGCCTGGAGTATGTACAGCCACCTCTGGGCCTGGAGCAACTAACTTAGTAACCGGATTAATTACGGCATATTGGGACTCCTCACCAGTTATTGCAATCACTGGACAAGTGCCTAGAGGATCTATAGGAAAAATGGCATTCCAAGAAGCAGATGCAATGGGAGTGTTTGAACATATAACTAAATATGTTGTAGAGATAAAGAAACTAGAAGAAATACCTATATGGATAAAAAATGCGTTCTATATAGCGACAACTGGAAGACCTGGGCCAGTAGTAGTTGATATTCCTAGAGATATATTCTATGAAAAAGTAGAAGAAGTTAAATGGCCCGAGAAACCAATGGTCAAAGGCTATAAAGAACTTCCCACAATAATTGATAGACAAAAGCTAAAGAAAGCGGCTGAAATATTAGTAAACGCTGAAAGACCAATAATTTTAGTAGGTACAGGAGTAGTATGGTCAAATGCAACCCAAGAAGTATTAGAATTAGCTGAATATCTACACGTCCCAATTATATCAACATTCCCAGGTAAGTCAGCAATACCACATGATCATCCACTATATTTCGGACCTATGGGATACTATGGTAGAGCAGAAGCCTCCATGGCAGCTTTAGAATCCGATGCGATGTTAGTAATAGGAGCAAGATTTAGTGACAGAACATTTACATCATATGATGAAATGATTGAAACAAGAAAGAAATTCATAATGATTAATATAGACCCCTCAGATGGAGAAAGAGCAATTAAAGTTGATGTTAACCTAATTGGTAACGCTAAAATACTATTAAGAGAATTAATGAAAGCAATATACGAAGTTGGTAAAAAGAATGATCATAGTGCTTGGATAAAGAGAGTAAAAGAATATAAAGAATATTATTCTCAGTTCTATTACTATGATGAACCAAATAAATTAAAGCCATGGAAGATATTAAAGACTATAAGAAATACTATTCCTAGAGACGCTATTGTAACAACTGGTGTAGGACAACATCAAATGTGGGCTGAAGTTTTCTGGGAAGTATTAGAACCTAGAACATTCCTATCCTCAACCGGAATGGGAACTATGGGATTTGGTTTGCCAGCTGCTATGGGAGCTAAACTTGCTAAGCCAGATAAAGTTGTAGTAGATTTAGATGGTGATGGTTCGTTCCTTATGACTGGTAATAATCTGGCAACAGCTGTTGATGAACATATCCCAATAATTTCAGTAGTATTTGATAATAGAACGTTAGGACTAGTTAGACAAGTACAAGACCTATTCTTCGGGAATAGAATAGTTGGAGTAGATTACGGACCTTCACCAGACTTCGTTAAACTAGCTGAAGCGTTTGGTGCATTAGGCTTTAATGCAACTTCCTATGAAGAAATCGAAAAATCTCTAAAAACTGCAATGAAGGAAAATATTCCAGCTGTTATAAGAATACCAGTAGACAAGGAAGAATTAGCTTTACCAACTTTACCACCAGGAGGAAGATTAAAACAGGTGATTGTACGTGACCCAAGAAAAGGTAGTTAGAGTAGTAGGATATTATAGAGATCCAGGATTCTTTGAAAGAATAGTAGGTGCTTTTAGAAAATTGCTGATGGATATAAACTGGATCCAAGCTAGAAAAGTATCTGAAGATGGATTATATGAAGTTTACATGGGGATTCCTTATACAAATAATTTTGATATTGCTATACAAAATTTAAGTAAAACAGTAGATGTAGAGAAAGTAGAGATTCTAGAAGATGCCAAAATTGTTACTTATATTATAAGAAATAATGGAACAATAATTGAAGGAGAACCCTCGCAAGCTAAAGAGTATGATATAGTTGTTTATAAACCCGTTTTTTCAAAAGTAACAACAATTAGTTGGGGTGTTATAAGTGGCAAAAGTGTATACTGATAAAGATGCAAGTCTAGATCCAATAAAAGATAAAACAATAGCTGTACTAGGTTATGGAAGTCAAGGTAGGGCATGGGCATTAAACCTAAGAGATTCTGGGCTTAAAGTCTTAGTAGGATTAGAAAGAGAAGGAAATTCATGGAAAGTAGCAGAAAATGACGGATTTAGGCCATTATATACTGAAGATGCTGTAAAAAATGCCGATATAGTCATTTTTCTAGTTCCAGATATGGTACAAAGGTACGTTTACAGGGAAAGGGTCCAACCATATTTAAGAGATAGTATGGATCTCGTTTTCGCTCACGGATTTAATATACATTATAGACTAATTGAACCACCAAAAACTGTAGATGTATACATGATCGCTCCTAAAGGTCCTGGACCGATAGTTAGAGAATACTTTGTAAAAGGTGGAGGAGTACCTGCATTAGTCGCAGTACATCAAAATTATTCTGGCAAAGCTTTTGAAAAAGCACTAGCAATTGCTAAAGCTCTTGGAGCTACTAGAGCTGGAGTTATTGAGACTACATTTAAGGAAGAGACTGAAACAGATCTATTTGGAGAACAAGTTGATTTAGTTGGAGGAATTACACAATTAATGAGAACAGCATTCCAAGTATTAGTTGAAGCTGGTTATCAACCTGAAATAGCATATTATGAAACTATAAACGAAATGAAGATGATAGTTGATTTAATTTATGAAAAAGGATTTACTGGAATGCTAAAGGCTGTTTCCGAAACAGCAAAATATGGTGGGTTTACTGCAGGTAAATATGTAATAAATGAGGATGTTAAAAAGAGAATGAAAGAGGTTTTGGAAAGGATAAGAAGCGGAAAGTTTGCTGAAGAATGGATTGAAGAATACAATAAAGGTGCACCTACATTAGTTAATGGCTTAAAAGAAGTTGAAAATAGTTTAGAGGAACAAGTTGGTAGACAAATTAGAGAGATTTCACTTAGAGGAAAACCTAAATCCTAATTTTTTATATATATCATGTGAATAGTAATAAAGCTAGAGGCTCATCAGTTGAAAGATATATAGTTTCTAGATTGAGAGATAAAGGTTTTGCAGTAATAAGAGCTCCAGCAAGTGGTTCAAAGAGAAAAGATCACGTACCAGATATTGTTGCATTAAAAGCTGGAGTTATTATTCTAATAGAAGTAAAAAGTAGGAAAAATGGTTCCAAAATTTATATTGAAAAAGAACAAGCAGAAGGAATAAAGGATTTTGCAAAGAAAAGTGGAGGAGAGCTTTTTCTTGGCATCAAATTATCAAAAATGCTCAGATTTGTTAAGTTTGAAATGCTAAGACAGACAGAAGGAGGAAATTATGCAATTGATTTAGAAATAGCAGAAAAAGGAATGGATTTAGATGATCTTGTACGTTATGTTGAAAGTAAAATAAGCAAAACTTTAGATTCTTTCTTATGAAGTATCAAACTTAACTCTTATCCTTATATTGTGCTTCTTTTCATATTTCTTTAATTTGCTAACTAATTTCTTATTAAATTTCCCTATTTCTTCTTTAGGTATAGTTATTACATATTCCCCGTTCTCATAAGTTACAGAAGCATTAGGTATAATATTTAATATAACTCTTTCTAATCTGCTTTGCATCGAGTTTTGTTTTGCACCGGTTATTTTACTTACTGGGACTAACATTGTTTGCTCTCCAAATACATAGATTTCATACTCAACTTTATCTTCTAATAGATCTTTTACTTCAACAACCGGCCTCGCTAAATCAGCTTCCCTTAAACCAGTAGGAACTTTAACGGTCATATCTAGACTATAAACCTTCGCAACGTTGCCAGCATGAATAAAAATAACAGTATCTAAAATGTTTGGAATTGTACCAATATCTACTCTATTGATAAACCTATGAATCGCATCTATAGGAGAAGTAGCATGAACAACTCCAATCATTCCGATTCCAGCTAGACGCAAATCAATATACAATTTGAAGTCTTCATCATTTCTCATTTCGTCATAAACTGTATAATCTGGCCTACTAAGTAACAATATATCATGAAGTTCTCCCACTTCAGCATAATTCTTTGAATATTGTGTTATTTCCGGAGGTAAATGCATATCTCTAGGAGACTCAATTGTTTTCACTACCTTACCCATCCTATTATAAAATTCTGCTAAAGCTTGAGCAAATGTGGTTTTCCCCATTCCTGGAGAACCAGCAATTAATATCCCTTCAGCATGCTCCTTTAATCTGCTCATAAGTTTATCTGGCAAATTGTAATCTTCTAATTTCTTTCTAGTAACTGGCCTAGTTATAGTGACTTCCCAACCATCACTTAAGGGTGGATGAGTTATTACCACTCTATAATTGCCTAGTTGAACAATAGTAGAACCTTTTCTTTCTATCTCTATAAATGAATCCTTTACATATTTTACCGAGGCTAATATCTCGCTAACGATCTTTTTAATTTCAAAACTTGAAGACACTTCTGGAGATAATTCAATAAATTGCCAATAACCAGGTTTACCTTTCTTTGCTTTTGGAGTTGTTCCTTCTTTTAGATGCACGCTCATCGTGTTTTCATCAAAGTATTTTTCGATTTCAAGTTGGTTTTCTAAAGGACTTAAATAAAATACGTCTATTCCTAAGTTTTCTGCTATTTGTTTCTGAATCTCATCAGCCGTAACTATCGTGCATCCTCTTTTTAGACAATATTCTCTCAACTCATCATTTATTTCTTGTTTACTGCTTAGCTCTCCTACGATCTCAAAACTAACCAGCAAGGTTTCAGAAATGTCTCTTAACTTCTTAATCTCATCTAATGCTATTTCGGCTGTAACTAAACCATCTCTTGCATCCTTTTCAATTTCACTCAATAACTGTTTATGAATTAAAATATTTCCGTATATAATCTTACGTTCTAAATACTTAGATACACCATGTATTAGGGCTGATTTATCTATCAAAAGATCTTTCGGAGGCAATAGTTTGAACCCTTAAAAATTAATCTAATATAAAAACTAATAAACCTATTTCTTTACTATCTTAAGGAAGAACTCATGGACAGCCGTAGTAGATGATAATTCAGGATGAAAAGTAGTAGCAATCATGTTATTCTCTACTGCCATAGTAATAACATCATTAAGTTTAGTTATAGCTTTTGTATCTCCCCAAGTTTTTATAATTGCAGGTGCTCTTATGAAAACAACTCTTGCTTTCCCTCCTCCTATTTCGCTCAAATCTACAGTTGCCTCAAAGCTTTCTCTTTGCCTACCATAATAGTTCCTTATAACAGAGATATCCATTAAGCCTATTAACGGTTGAGATTTTTTACCAACTTTTGCGTCCGAAACATCTTTTGCTAACATTATTGCTCCAGCACAAGTACCTAAAGTTGGCAAACCAGAATTAATTTTCTCCTTAAGTTCATCAAGTAACCCTAATTTTTGTGCGACAATTCCAATAGTTGTACTTTCTCCGCCTGGTATGATAATGCCATCGACATCTTGTAAATCTTTAGGCTTCTTCACAGCTACTATTTCACCCTGAATCTTAAGATTATCAAGAGCTCTTTTGGTTTGTAGTGCATGTTCTTCAAAACTTCCTTGATAAGCAATTATACCTATTCTCATTGCCCTCTCACTTGTAATAATTCTTCTGGTTTTAGGGACTTTATATCAATTCCCATCATACTTTTACTTTCACTTATCATTTTCTGAGCCTCTAAAACTATTTCTGGGTCTTCCCAATTTGCAGTAGCTAACACTATTGCTTTAGCCCTTACATCTGGGTCTTGGCTCTTAAATATACCAGAACCAACAAATATACCGTCAGCTCCTAACCACATCATCAAAGCAGCATCTGCTGGGGTTGCAATTCCACCAGCAGCAAAGTTTACTACAGGAAGCCTGCCCAATTTGACTGTTAATTCCACAATTTGATATGGAA
This sequence comes from Sulfurisphaera javensis, assembly GCF_041154675.1. Taxonomy (NCBI): domain Archaea; kingdom Thermoproteati; phylum Thermoproteota; class Thermoprotei; order Sulfolobales; family Sulfolobaceae; genus Sulfurisphaera; species Sulfurisphaera javensis. The sequence goes on along the minus strand of NZ_AP031322.1, from coordinate 2,197,741 downwards.
CTTGATATTCTCTAGCTTTTTTCATTCTGTCTTCTTCTGACATTGAAATTAAAGATCTTATTTCACTATTAATTATCTTCATGTGTTTTACTGCTTCACTTACGTTTCCAGTACCAGCTTCTCCCTTTGTTCTTATCATAGATGCACCTTCTGTAATCCTTCTTAATGCTTCACCCAAATTTCTGGCTCCATTAACAAAAGGAACTTTAAATTCCCATTTATTTATATGATGTTCTTCATCCGCTGGTGTTAATACTTCACTTTCATCAATCATATCAACTCCTAATGCTTCTAATACTTTCGCTTCGTAATAGTGACCTATTCTTACCTTTGCCATTACTGGAATTGTTATTGAGTTCATAACTTCTTCAATAATCTTAGGGTCTGCCATTCTTGCAACTCCACCACTTTTCCTAACATCATAAGGTAGTTTATCTAATACCATCACTGCAGTAGCGCCAGCATCCTCAGCAATTTCAGCTTGAGTTACATTAGTCACATCCATAACGACACCCCCCTTTTGAAATATTGGAAATGCATGCTTTACCATAGCAGAACCTTGTATTATGTCATAACTTTGCTTTTCTGGTAGAAATGTCAGTAAACCTTGATCCTTGATTATGTCTCTTAGTTCAGCTAACTTATAAAAGAATTGTTCTACCTCATAAAACGAGATTTCGTATAGTCTCATCAGATAAGAATAGATCAAACTAAATATAAAGGTTTGTTATCTTTTTTGTATGATTTATATATAAATCAACTTTGAATAAAATATTAGCCTTTAATGCGTTAAATTCTAATCAAAGAAGTATTACATCATATTATAAAAAAGATAACTAATACAATTTTGCTTTTTGTTTTCTTTCATCTTCTGGCCTGATCTTAACTATACCTAAGAATACGGCACAATTTATACAATAACACTTAGTAACTGGATATCTCATAATTATTGCACCTTTCTTTTCTAACTCTGAAGCTAAAGCTGGATCAACGGGACTATACATTTTAGTTACACATATCGCCTTATCTTCAGGTACTCTCGCACCGCATTGATCACAATAAATGTAACCTACATGACCTTTATCTCCTTTTCTTCTTCCTCTGTTTTCTCTTTTCTTTGGCAAATTAGCACCCTATTAAATTCCTTTCTAACATTATTAATAAGTTTTTGCTAGCCTAAGCATTGACATTGCTGGTTTTTTACATACAATACATTTGCTATTACTAATATCTTTATTTTCATCTAATGGTATACCTAACACTCTAGCATTAGTTACTTCTTCGAGTCTTAACCCACAACTATTTTCTCCACACCAAGGAACTTCAACCACACCAGCTTTTTCATCTAATATCTTCTTTGCCTCATTCAGATCCTCAGTATACCTAATTCTCTCTCTCATAAATTGATAAGCTCTCTCTCTGAGATCCTTCTTCATGATGTCTAATAAGTTCCTAACTTCTTCAACTACTTTTTCCTTAGGTACTGATTTTCCTTCTAAAGTATCCCTTCTTTTTATAAATACAGTGTTATTATTCATCTCCCTTGGTCCTATTTCAATTCTTAATGGAACCCCTTTCAATTCCCATATGTAAAACTTCTCACCCGGAGTTGTCTCCATATCGTCATCAATAATTACTGTAATATCATGGCTCTTTAATAACTCAGCAATTTCTCTAGCATAATTAATAACTTTTTGTGCAATTTGCTCGTCCTTTGCAGGAATAGGTATAATTACTACTTTTATTGGAGCAATAGAAGGATGAATAATTGGACCATGATCATCACCATTAATTGCAATCAAAACAGCAACAACCCTATCCGAGATACCATAGCTAGTTTGATGAGGATAGTCTAAACTTCCATCTTTCCGTTGTATTTTAAAATCAAAAGCTTTTGTAAAATGCTGACCTAGATGATGAACAGTACCTATTTGTAATACTCTTGAATCTGGCATAATAGTATCAAACGCTATAGTGTATTCAGCACCGGCGAACTTGTCCCAATCTGGCCTTTTAGATAACATGTACGGTATTCCTAATTCATCAAAGAATTTCTTATATATTCCTATTGCTTCTTCAACTTGTTTTGCAGCATCCTCATAGGTTTCATGAAGAGTATGAGCCTCCTTAAATGAAGTGACTTCTCTTAATCTAATTAAGGGTCTTGTGGCTTTAGTTTCGTATCTAAATACACTAACAACTTGATAGTATTTTTTAGGTAGTTGTTTATAACTTTTTATCCATAAACTTTCCATAAATGTTATAGAGGTTTCACTAGTAGGTCTTAAAGCTAATTTTACGTCTAGATCTTCAGAGCCACCCTTAGTAACCCAATATACTTCATTTTCAAATCCTCTAATATGCTCACTTTCTCTCTTTAGCAAATCTTCTGGTATAAGTAAAGGAAATAAAACTTCCTCATGGCCAGTAGAATCTAATAATTTTCTTATAAGTTCTAGCATGTTTTGCCTTATTTTAAATCCATATGGCATCCATACTCCCATACCCTTTACCGGATATCTTCCATAATCATAAATTTCAGCTTCCTTTAGTACCCAATCTAACCATTCACTGAAGTTCTTCTCCCACTTTTCTCTTGAAAGCTTCATTTAGGAAAAGGAAAATAAGAAGAAGATAAAAAATATTTTTGCCTTTTAGAACTTACCGAACAACATTAATACCGCAAATAATATACCATATACGGCTATTCCTTCACCAATAGCTACGAAAATTAATATAGTACCAAACATATCTCTTCTTTCAGTCAATACACCAATACCAGCAGCAGCAGCCATACCTACGGCAACACCAGCACCAATAGCTGCTAATCCTATTGCTAATCCGGCACCTATATTAAGTCCTTCAAAACCTTGGGCTGTATCAGCAGGTGCTTGGGCCGAAAAAATAGCTGTAGAAGCTAGAACCGGCAATAAGAGAAGTGCTAGCCACACTTTCTTCATATCAAGACACCGTGATATTATTTCTGAACTTCCTTTAAAATATTTCCTTTAAGTTTCTCTACCTCATCAAGCCTTTGTTTAAGAGTTTTTTCGTATTCTTGATTTATTTTTGATAATATTTCACTTTTCTTTTGATCAAGTTTAGCTTTTAAAATATTTTTATATTTATCTGCCTCTGACATCTTCTCCCCTCTTTCTTTGTAGTACTTTTCTAATCATCTTAAGCCTAACAAACTCTTCTCTTGTTCTATCATCTAAAACTCCTTTAATATATTTAGCAGAAGAAGTATAATAAGGTAAAATATAAGAATCAATGGAGTTAATTAATCTCTGAGTCTTTCTTAACTCAGCTGATAATGATCTTATTGCTGACTCCATTTCAACAAGCTCTAAAATTTTCTTAAAGGCTTCTGCTATTTGTTCTCTGGATTTTATTATATATGGAGAAACTTCAACATCTCCAAAAGGTTGTGGTTGAATAGAGTTTTCATCCAATTTGACTATAGGTATTCTAACACCAAAAAGAACTTTTAAATCACTTTTAACTTGTAAAGATGTAGGAATAGAATTAGCGTAAGTATCTATTGTAGAAATTCCCTCAGCACTTACACCCATTAAATAGGTGGTATAAGTATCCTTTAGAACTTGACTAACCTCAGCATATAATCTTTCATATTCTGCTGCATATTCTCTAAGATATATTAAGAGAACTTCTCTTTTATTCTCTAATAGTCTTTTAATATTTCTAGTTAACCTAATCTGCTTTCTTAAGTTTATAAGATTGAGTTTAGTAGGTAAAATTTTGCGTGAGCTCATTTCTTACCACGATAGTTAGGATGATACTTCTTTATATATTCTGACCTTATTAATGAAAGTTCAGATTCAGGCAATATTGATAAAATCTCCCAACCAATGTCTAAAGTTGTTTCTATACTTCTGTTTTCATTAACACCTTGAGCAACAAATCTTCTCTCAAAAGCTTCAGCAAAGAGTAAATATTTTCTATCTACCTCAGATAAACTATCCTCACCAATAATAGCAGCTAAACCTCTTATATCTTGTGCTCTAGCATAAGCGGCAAACAATTGGTTTGATAAGTCTTTATGATCATCTCTAGTTTTGCCCTCTCCAATACCATCTTTCATAAGCCTTGAAAGGCTCATTAAAACGTTAATTGGTGGATAAATACCCTTATTGAATAGTGATCTATCTAATACTATTTGCCCTTCAGTTATATATCCCGTTAAATCTGGAATAGGATGAGTCATATCATCATTAGGCATGGTAAGAATTGGCATTTGTGTTATCGATCCTTTCTTACCTATAACTTTCCCAGCTCTTTCATAAATAGTAGCCAAATCTGTATACATGTAACCTGGATATCCTCCTCTTCCTGGAACTTCTTCTCTTGATGCACTTAATTCTCTTAAAGCTTCACAGTAGTTTGTCATATCAATTAATATTGCCAATACATGCATATCTTTTTCAAAAGCAAGATACTCAGCTAAAGTTAAAGCCGTCCTAGGTGTTAAAATCTTTAAAGATGGAGGATCATTGGCTAATGTTACAAACATAGCCACTCTATTTATTGCTCCTGTTTCCTCAAAGAATTTTCTAAAGAATAATGCTTCATCATATCTTACACCAATTGCAGCGAAAACAACAGCAAAGTTACTTTCTTCACCTCTAACTGTAGCTTGTTTAGCTATTTGTGCTGCTAGAGTATTTGCAGGAAGTCCGCTTCCACTAAATATTGGCAATTTTTGACCTCTCAATAGAGAATTTAACCCGTCAATTGCAGAAATACCAGTTTGTATAAATTCCTCAGGATATTCCCTAGTAGCCGGATTTATTGGGTCACCATTGATGTTTCTCTTTTCTCCACTGATAACTGGTGGTCCATTATCTAACGGTTCTCCTAAAGGATTAAAGATCCTTCCTAGCATTTCTTCAGAAATCTTTACTTCTAGACCTCTGCCTAGAAATCTAACTTTTGAACCAGTAGGAGATATACCAGTTGTTCCTTCAAATATTTGAACAAATGTAACTCCAAGCTGAGAATCTACAACTAGACCTCTTCTTTTACTTCCATCTGGCATCTCTATTTCCACTAACTCGTTATAGGAAGCATCAGTAACTCCTTGTACAGCAATTAAAGGACCTTTAATCATTGAAATGTTTGAATATTCCCTAACATTGAGCAAGCTCATTTAACTCACCTCTTTTAATAATGAGTCGAATGCTCCTTTTAACTTATTCTCTATTTCGTCAATCTTATTAAGTTCATCATTTTTTATGGTATACTTAATCCTTATAATTTCTGGCTCTATTGGACCCACTTTTTCCAAAATTTTCTTCAGTGGTAAGCCTTTACTTATTAGATCTTGAGACTGATTATAGAATATATAAATCAACCTCATAATTCTTACTTGTTTTTGTGGGGAAGAGAATGCATCAATATCGTCATAAGCGTTTTGTTTTAAGAACGCATCTTTTATTAATTTAGCTGTCTCTAAAACCAACTTATCCTTTTCTGCCAATGACTCTGGACCAACTAATCTAACTATTTGCCTTAACTCATCCTCTCTAATGAGAACTCTCATCATAGTATCACGCATTTCTTTCCAATTAGGATCAACATTTTTATGCCACCATTGAGCTACTAGATCAACGTAAGCAGAGAACCCTTGAATCCAATTTATTGCAGGGTAATGTCTAGCTTGAGCTAAAGAGACATCTAAAGGCCAAAAAACTCTCACGAATCTTAAAGTATTACTAGTAACTGGTTCTGTAAAATCACCACCTGGTGGAGAAACAGCTGAAGCAATTGTAACTGAACCATATCTCTCTGGATTACCTAATGCTATAACTCTTCCAGCCCTTTCATAATATTCAGCTAATCTTGAAGGAAGATAACTCGGAAATCCTTCTTCAGCTGGCATTTCCTCCATTCTACCTCCTAAGTCTCTTAAGGCTTCAGCCCATCTGCTTGTAGAGTCGGCAACTAGCAATACATCATACCCTTGATCTCTGAAATATTCAGCCATTGTGACACCCACATAAATGCTTGATTCCCTAGCAGCAACTGGCATGTTACTTGTATTTGCTACTAAAATTGTTCTTAATAGTAACGGTTTTCCAGTCCATGGATCTTTCAATTTTGGAAATGCTCGTAACTCGTCTGTCATTTCATTTCCTCTTTCTCCACAACCTACATATATAACTACTCTAGCCGCTGACCATTTTGCTAAGCTTTGCAAAGTTACTGTTTTACCACTTCCAAACGGACCTGGAATAGCTGCTGTTCCTCCTTTTGCTATAGGGAATACAGTATCTAACACCCTAATACCAGTTAGTAATGGTTCAACTGGTTCAAGTTTTTCTTTATAGGGTCTTGGTACTCTCACAGGCCATTTTTGATACATTTTTACTGGTACTTCATCCCCATTCATATCAACTGTAGCAATATTCTCTTCAACTGTGTAATCTCCTTCTCTTGCTATTTCCTTTAAAGTTCCATGGACCGTAGGTGGAACTAAAATCCTATGCTCTATCAGATCTGTTTCCTGAACTACACCTAAAACGTCACCAGGACCTACCTTATCTCCAGGTTTAACTTTAGGAACAAAATGCCATTTCTTCTGTCTATCTAATGCTGGCACAGAAATGCCTCTGGCAACAAAAGGAGAAGAAGTTATTTTAGCAATAGCATCTAGAGGCCTTTGCAGACCATCATAAATTCTTCCTAGTAATCCCGGACCTAATTCTACTGATAGTGGTGCACCAGATCTGTATACCTTATCTCCGGGTTTGACTCCATCAGTGCTTTCATAAACTTGAATAAATGCTCTATCACCTTCAATTCTAGTTATTTCTCCTACTAACCTTAAATCACTAACATAGACAACTTCAAACATTTGTGCTTCTCTCATTCCATCAGCTATAACTAGTGGACCATTTACTCTAACAACCCTACCCTCTGACACCATTTTACTCACCAAACAAAATTTCTGCTACTTTATCCCTTATATCATCAAAAACTTGGTTTAAAATTGTTTCAAGAGTAAAATCTTTTAATAAACTTTTATCTGGATAGTAAATTTTAATACCACCCACTATTTTTTCATCTATAACAATTTTGCAACTAATTTTTCTCTTTTTGGTTATATCACTGATAATTTTTTGGTCAGCCGAAGAGCAATATACAACTGAACCTTCTGATATTTCTCTAGATATTATTGATTCTAATCCTTTTCTATACTGTTCAGTCTTCACAAATTCATATAGCATTTTCTTAGCATTTTCTTTAACATTCTCAATCCAATAATCCATTTCCCTGCTAATAATCCTTTTATTTTCTATCTCCATTTTCGCAATTTCGCCTCTAATCCTATCATTACTTTTGTTTACTAAATTATCTATTTTAGCTGTATACTCTCTTAAAACTTCTGTATATGATTCCTCTACTATTTGATTCATCTCATCTAAGATTTTCTTGAATTCATTCGATATTTTGTTTTTTTCTTCATTTAAAGAATAATTCAATAAATCCTCAAACGAAACCAACTTTATCACCCAAATCCTAATGCTTTAAGTATTAAACCTTTTACATCAATAGGTTTAGATTCACTAAATGGTGAAGGAATAATTGTTATAAGTGGTTTTTTCTGCTCAAGTAATAAAGAATCTATTTTTTCTTTTACTGGAGCGTACAAGTCATTAGATATAAGTATAAGATCTATATCTTCACGCTTTTTTAGCTTTTGTATTGTATCTTCCAATTGTAGTGGATCATTAAGAATTACACTTTCTACCCCTATTAATCTAAAAAGATCTACTGTGTATTTATCTCCAATAACTAATACTTTCCCCATCTTGAACTATCATTTTAAATTAAGATTAAATATTTTTAACCTATGCGTAATTTAACATAATGAATCACAGTGATTCTTCCTGAGACCATGGCAAGAGTTGAGATACTATCGCCTAAACAAAAAATTAATGAACTAATTACAAAGATTTTATTATTTAAAGAGTTTGAACCAGAAGAGCCAAGAATGCCAATATCAAATATCAGGTTTGAAGATGCAAGAAGAAATCTGGGAGAAGTAAATGAACATATTAATAAACTGAAAATTCTTATGGAGTTAGGAGGATTAATTATAGAACCTCAAGGCAAAATGAAAATAAATGACTGGTTTGATGCATCAAATCTAGTGTTTGAAGAGTCTTCTACGATTGAAAATAAATACAAGGATCTTTTAGAGGAGATAGGAAAATTAAGAGGGGAACTCGATACTTTAAACTCACAGATTAAGGAAGTTGAACCATTTAAAGATATTGGCATAGATTTGAAGATACTTTACAGTTCTTCCACTTTTGAAGTAGCGTTAGCTATTTTAGATTCAAATCAGAAAAAGGAAATTGAAAATAAAGAAATATTAGTAGTTTCTGAACCTCTAGAAAATAATAAATATGCTTGTCTACTTATTGGTAAGAAAAACAGCAAATTAGATGAATTAATGAAAGAATTAGGAATAAGGAAATTTGAAACGCCAGATCTAATTGCACCACAGATTTATTATAATAATTTAAAGCAGAGAATTGATGAGATTCTAGTTATATTAACGCAAAAAAGAGAAGAACTATCTAAGAAAATTAAAGAAGACGAGAAAAATATAAAGGAAATCTATGGAAAGTTACTAACTATAAGAGATGCAATGAATATACTATCTAAAGCTAGAAGCTCAGATTATTATGTACAAGTTGAAGGATATGTACCAGAAAAATCCCTTAAAAAACTGTCAAAAAGTTTAGATAATATTGCCTTTCTAACATACGAGTATCCAAAGAGATATGGTGAAGAAGAGGAACCACCGACATATGTGAAACTCCCTAAATCAATTGCACCACTAGAATCAGTTATTGAGTTTTATGGAACACCATCATATTGGGAGATTTCTCCTACAGTTTTCTTAATAATAACATTTCCATTCCTTTTTGGTCTTATGTTCCCTGATTTCGGGAACGCATTAATACTTCTACTTTTCTCTATATGGTTTTATAATTATGGTAAGAAGAGAGGTAGTGAGAATACTATAAAACTTTCACTAGTCTTAGTTTATTCTAGTATTGTAGCCATGGTTACTGGTCTTTTAGCTAGGGAATTTTTCGGTCCTTTACCAGTAGGAGGATTACGAGAACTGCTTAACAATCCATCAGCTCCAGTAGGACCTTTATATTATATTTGGCCCATTCCTGAATCAGTCTATCAACAAATAAGTGACATAATTCCTACTGGTGCAAATGCAATAATTAACACTATACTTTTGTCGTTACTATTAGGTTCAGTATTGTTATTTGTTAGTACATTACTAGGAGTAATCAACGCAATAAAGAAAAAGGATAAAGAATATCTGCTGTTAGATAGATTACCATTATTCATTATTTACATAGTTCCATTAATCGTATTCACATATGGTTTTACAAATATTAGTAACTATCAAGGACAAGAAGCCACATTACTAGGAGGAATATCTTATTTCTTATTCCATTCTGGCTCACCTGCACCTCTAAATGTGCAAATATTAGCTGATATCCTAGTAGTATGGGTAGAAATTGGTTTAATATATAACTGGGCAGCTAAAGCATATTTATTAAAGAAACATGAGCATGCCTCTATAGGTTCAGCTATAGTATTTGGGTTTATAGAAGGAGGATTTGAAGCAGCATTATTATTACTTTCAAACACAATATCATTCATACGTGTATTAGTATTTGCTATAGCTCACTACTATATCCTTTATGCATTTTCTTACATGGCATATTTAGCAGCGGGAAATCCAACTTCATTACTTTCAGTATTCATTAATCCTGCTGGTATAGTGATACTTATTATAGGAAACTTACTAGCAATTGCATTAGAAGGACTAATTGTATTTATACAAGATATGAGATTACACTTCTACGAAATGTTCAGTAAATTCTACGAAGGAAGAGGAAGAAAATTTGAACCAGTTATGAGTTACATAGAATTAACGCAATAAGGTAGGCCTTATTTTTTCTAAGTTCTTTCTTATTTCATCAAGTTTTTTATTTATTTCCTCTGGAGTAATTTCTACTTTTTTGAACAATATACTAATTTCTCCTAATTTATGACCACCTTTAATTTTCATTTCGCTAGCACTATCCCAGCTTTCATTTTCTATATTGGATAACCCTAACATCTCATACAACTTTTCAGCATATAAAGGCATTATAGGATAGAGCATTATCGAAATTGTTCTTAGTGAATTTACTGCAATATTAAGCACATTCCCTGCTTCCTCTCTATCAACTTTTATTAAATTCCATGGAGCTCTTGAATTCAAGTAAGCATTCCCCTCTCTAGCTAGTTTTAATATTTCCTCACTCCCTGCTTTTAATTTTCCTAATTCAAAAAGTTCACCCATTCTTTTTGGAGAAGACATAATTTCCTCTATCATTTTCTTATCTTCATCCTTAATTTTCTCCGTAATTAACGGAGGAACTTCAGTATTAAAGTACCTTTTTACCATACTTAATACTCTGTTAGCATAATTACCAATATCATCGTTTAACTCTGTGTTTACTATCCTTAGGGCTTCTCTCCACGTGAAATTAGTATCTCTTTCTTCTGGTCTTAATCTGATAAGGATAAATCTCCAGTATTCTACATCTAATAGTTCTGGTGCTTCATCAATCCAAACACCTATTTTTCTGCTTTTACTGAATTTTTGGCCCTCGTAAAGTAAGTATTCTGTTGCAGCGATAACTGTAGGTAAGACATAATTTTCTCCAGATGCCATTAACATTGCTGGAAGAATAACTGCATGGAACGGAATATTATCCTTCCCAATAAAGTAATAACTTTTTACTTCATTACCAAACCAGAATTTTTTCCATTCTTCTTCTTTTCCTATTTTCTTAAAATACTCTATTGTAGCTGAAATATAACCCAATAATGCTTCAAACCAAACATATATTGTTTTACCATCAGCCCCCTCAAAAGGAGCTGGAATACCCCATGAATTATCTCTAGTAATACTCCTTGGTTTTAATCCTTCTTTTACCCAGCTTAAGGCAACAGCTTTAACATTATCTGGCATTGTTGGCGAGTTTTTAATCCATTCTTCTATTTTATCATTAAAGACAGATAGATCGAAAAACCAGTGCTTAGTTTTCTTAAATATAGGTGGCCTTCCACATAATACACACTTAGGATTAATTAACATTTTAGGTGTTAACAATCTACCACAATTGTCACATTGATCGCCTCTAGCATCTTCAAAGCCACAATAAGGGCAAGTTCCTTTAATAAATCTATCTGGCAAGTATATTTTATCATACTCACAATAAGGAATCTCATCCTCTTCAACTTTAATATACTTTTGAAGTTTTAACATAAATTCTCTAACAAATTCTTTATGAATTTCAGATTCAGTTCTTGTGTAATTATTAAAACTGATCTCCCATGTTTTTAAAAATAACTTACTATCATATTCGTGTGCCTGATCTGTTAATTCTTTAGGATTAACTTTTCTCTTTTTAGCTTCTACCTCAATTGGAGTACCATGTTCATCACTACCACTTACAAAAACAACGTTTTCGTTTCCATATTTTAACCTAGCATATCTTGCAAATACATCAGCAGAAAGTATAGAGCCTATTAGATTTCCTAAGTGTGGTACTGCATTAACATAAGGCCAAGCTGAAGCAACAAATATCTTCATATTGCTCTTAATTCCTTCGTAAAGGTAATAAGCTTATAAAAACTTTGTTACAAATTATTAATGGAATTGCCCATATTAGACTTTAGAAAATATCCGTTTTTGAAACCTTTAGAAGACGAATTAAAAAAATATGCTGGAGGAGTTACACTTAATGATTTATTATCATCTGAAAATTATTACCTAGAACAAGCTAAACAAAGAATCGATAAGATTTTAAAGGATCAAGACCTAGAACCTTATGATAAACTAAAAGATTCCGTATTAGTTTTTTACACGACATTATTTCTAGTCGCTGCTTTAGATAGTGAAATTTTAAAAAGAAAATTCTTAGATAAAGAGACTGAAATAATAGAAAAAAATTTATTAGACGAAGACGAAGATACTTTATTAGAAATTTCTAAGTTAATTGGACTTAAAATTGAAAAAGATAAATTAGAATTAAAATATAAAGAAAATAAAAAAACACTAACTAAATATCTTAATTTTTCTGTTGATTTCCTCAATTATCTAAAATATTCTAAAGAACTTAGAAAAAAAGATAATAATTTCTCGTTATCAACCCATATACTAAAAAGCGGTAAAGTGTACTTGAACAAAGAAGAAATAGTAAAAATTTTAGTGTTTCAAATTAAAGACAGACTTTATGAAATGATGAACATTACCGATGTGACACTTCCAGAGCAAATTAAAAAATTCGCTGATGAAATGAGAGGTCGGAAAACTCCTCCATGTATATCAGAACTTTTAAAGAAAGGAAACTTTAATGAGGAAGATCTAAAGATACTTACTACTTACTATATAGATATTGGAGATGAAAGAAGCGCATTAAACCTAGTTAAAGATGAAAATGCTATTAAAAGATTAAAGGGAGATAAGAAGACGAAATACATCGTTTATTCTTGTAAAAAAATGAAAGATCTCGGTTATTGTGTGGCTTCCTGTAACGTTATAAATCCGTTACAGTTATATTATGGAAGATTGGAATAAACTGCAATAAACCTCTGTATAACGGTAACTATTGAGAGGATAAGAAAAACTAAGAAAAAGTAAAAGGAGATTGTTTGTGAAAAGAGATAAAGTATTAGCAACACAAATAGGAAGATAATTCTCTCTCCCCTTTCTATTATTCCCCTTCCCTCCATTTTTAGGCCTAAAGACTCTGCTTTTGCTCTTAAATAAGAAATAACTAAAGACGAACCAATAAGAAAGCCTACAAGTATAGGCGTAAAACCTAAGGAAAAGAGACTAGAAATATAATTTATATCTTCTATTCTATCAAGACTACTATCAAGAAAACTGCCTTTAGCTCCTGCCTTATTACTAAGCCTAGCTATTTCTCCGTCAACAGCATCCATAAACGCAGATAATCCAAGCAAAACAATCCCTAAAATGACATCCTTCAATAAAATGATTATAGCTAAATATATGAAAGACAAGATAAGGCCTATAATTGTTGCAACATTTGCGGATATATGAAGCTTTATAAATGCCTTAGCTACTGGCTTTAATATCTTTTTAGATTGCTTTCTAATCCTTGTAAGCAAAACCAACACCGTTTTAAACCATTGCTTTTACTTTTAATGGGAATATGAAGGCTAAAAAACTGATTCTGGTAACATCCGAAAGTCATCCATCTCATAAGCCATTTATGAAAGTTATAGAAGATTTAAGTAAAGAACTTAATATAGAAAAAGAGATAAAAATGGAAGATTATGCGTTTTTAGCTGATTACGGAGAAAAAGACGAATTTGGCACAACTTTTTTGCCTCAGCTGTTCCTAGAGACTGATGATGGAAAAATTACGCCGATATTAACTCAAATGCCTTTCAATCCACAAAAATTAGAACCAGATCCAGAGGAAGGCAAAAAACAAGCACTTGAAAAAATTAAAAATATCTTGTCCCAATAAATTAGTTTAGTGAGTAATGTGAGCTACATACCTCATGTACCATATGTACCAACACCAGAAAAAGTTGTAAGAAAAATGTTAGAAATTGCTAAGGCTGGACCAGAGGACATTGTTTATGATTTAGGTTGTGGTGATGGGAGAATAATAATAACAGCTGCTAAAGAGTTTAACGTTAAAAAAGCAGTAGGAATAGAAATTAATGATGAAAGAATAAAAGAAGCACTTGAGAACATTAAGAATAATGGAGTAGAAAATAAGGCTTTGGTAATAAAAGGAAACTTCTTCGAAGTCGACCTTTCAGAAGCTACAATTGTGACAATGTTCTTATTAACTAATGTTAATGAGATGCTTAAACCAAAATTAGAGAAAGAACTTAAGCCTGGAACTAGAGTAGTGTCTCATGAATTTGAAATGAGAGGATGGATTCCAAAAGAAGTTATAAAAGTTGAAGATAAAGGAATGACTCACCAAGTCTATTTATACGTTATTGGTGAACACAAGTGAAGGTAATAATTATAAAAAGTGAGAATGGGAACGTTTCAAAGAAAGACATTATTGAAGGAGACTTGGGCAGTGTTTTAAGAAAAGCAGCTACAGAAGCACTAGCTGAGTGGAATGAGAATGCTTCAGATTTTATAATCATGAAAGACATGCATGAGGTACACATTCCATTACCACTTAAACCGCAAACTTATGAAGCTTTAAAGAATTTTTTGAAATCAAGAACTAAGACAGAAGCTATTGCTGAAATTCCAGTATTTGTAATAAGTTTCGATAATGAATGGGTAGAGTCAGATTTCAAAGATAAAAGAGTATATGTAGTTTCTCCTTATATCGATGAAAACAGCGAAAAAGAAATAACAGAATATGCAAAACAAGTAACTTCGCCAGTTCAAGAAGTTGAAGAAGAGGAAGAAGAAGAATAATTACTTTTTATTAAAGAATGAGTCAATAGATGTAGTACTGAATTGACTCCAATTTATTCCGAATGCTTTCAATAACTGTTCAAAAGTTGTTCTCACAGCTTCTACATACTTGTCTACGTCTATTTCACTTAGTTTTGCAAGCTGAACTGGTTTAACTCCATCTTTACTTTTTACTTTGACGAACATTATGATATCTCTTGGTAAAACCATTACTCCATAAGACTTTAGCTGTAAGGCAGCTTTCACATGCTGTGGAGTGTTTTTAGTGTAACTTTCTAAAGGTTTAGATAACATGACCCTAAATGCTAATTCGTCAAGATTATAACCCTTATGCCTTAATTTTTCATAGATATCCTTAATCTTAGCCTCTAATTCATCTTTAATTTTTGGAATATCATTTGGGGAATTTATTGTAGTAACTAATTGCTTTATTTCATTAAATTCTTTCTTAATAAATTCTGGTGTATTTCTTTTCTTTGCTAGCATGCCTTTAATATCTGTTTTACCATCAGGATAGACACCTAAATAATTCTTCTTTAAACCAGAAAATGCGACGAATTTATATACCTTGTCTACTTCTAGATCTAGCCCAAATTTGCTTTTTACAAATTTTATTATATCTTCAAGTTTTTCTTTAGAAGGATTCCACAAAAACATTGAGTCAGTATCTCCATAAAGTACTTGTAATCCCAAGGATCTACAATATCCAACAGTGGTGGTAATTACAAATCTACCTAGTGCAGTTACACTTTCAGCTACAGCCGGAGCGTACAATGGGAAGTTCTCAGCACCAAATACTCCATATGTTGCATTTATAAACACTTTCATAGCTCTTTGAACAACATCGTATACTGATCTTTGCTCCTCAGAGACATTAGGGGATTTTGCTTTTTTCTTATACACTTTTACTCTGAAATCCCTTAGTAAACCAGTAATCACAGCTGTTATTCCCGGTTTATCTTTACATATATAATGAAGAACTTCGCCAGTTTCATCCCTTACATACTCTTTATTTTTACAGCTTTCAACGTCTACTGTCTCATAACTTATGTTCCAATTTCTTATAATTGAAGGATACAGAGAAGCAAAATCTAGAACAACAACATTAAAGAATATTCCAGCAGGAGGATCTATTACTACAGCACCCTTATATCTTTTCCCTTTTATTACAGCAGCAGTCTTTATCTGACTAGATCTAGCTAAAATTTCCTCCTTTAATGGGATCAACCAGTTTCTTCTCCTATGCTCCCAATAATACAAATTCTTTATCCATGTAGAAACTTCAGTTCTCGTTAACTCTTCCAAACCCATCTTTGATATTCTAGCTAATAATATAATTAATTTCCATACTAAGTTATTATTAAAAGTAGTTAATTTTAATGTAATTTCAGCGTCTCTGGCATTATATTCGATTAATTTATCTAGATCTAAGAAACTAATTAAAGTATCAAGTTTTACTTTCGACATTCCAAGTAAAGCTGTAGCTACAGCATCTAGATTATATTCACTATATTTACCTTCAAATGCATAATTTCTTACTGCTCTATTGAAGAAAAATTTATATAAATCTATATGTATTCCGGCTAAGTATTTACCTTCATCGTTTACTACATCAAAAGGAATATCTTCTGGTTTAAAATTGAGTTTCAAAGATCTAAAGTATATATATGGAATATCAAAATCATCACCATTAAATGTAAGAACTAAAGGATAATCAACAATTATCTCAAAGAATCTCTGAAGTAATTCTTTCTCTGTCTTAAATACTTCTACTGTTACGTCATGTTTTGATATTTGAGAATTGACATCCTCTCTTGTTAGAACTAAAACTCTCTTTGATCCGTCATTACTTGCTAACGAGATACTTATAATTGGAAATTCTGCCTTTTCTGGATCTGGAACTCTACCCTTAACTGGAGTATAGACTTCAATATCTATTGCTACTCTCTTAACATCTGGAACCTCTGACTCGAATATTGGAATCCAATCGTTAACAGCTTCTTTTGTCATTTCATCTGAATCAGCAAAGGCTTTCTTTATTTCATCCACTTCTTCTCCTTTTAATTCTGGGTTAACTTGTTCTAACTTTCCCTTCTTTACAACATAAGGTAAACCAGGGATAAGACCTAGATCGTAAATGTAATTATTAAAGTATTTTATGTGGGCCTCATAAGCTTTTGGAACCGCATTTCTCATTCGCCTAACAGCTAAAGGATCTTTAACAACAATTTTTGTCAATTTAATTTTATTTCCAGTGTAAGGGTCAATCTTGGTTACTGTTTCTAAGTGATCAAAGGAAGGATCTCTAACTATTTTGGAAATTTTGTTTACTTTTTCTGGTTCAATATCCGTCAGAAAATAAGGCTTATGATTAGTACTATCATAAAGAATGTAAATTTTTTGAGTCTCTTTATCGTAAAGTTTACAAACAGCCTTAGATTTTTTTCCGTCATAATCAACTTGCAATAGAAAGTAAGTTTTCCCCTCCTCAGCTTCTCTTATCCAATCTTTAGGCTTTTTTCTCTCTTCATTAGAAATGATCTGAGGAATTTCTTCTTTTCTAGGCTCCTTAGCCTCTTTCTCCTCTTTCTTCAACGTAAAGTCAAAAAGTGTAATCTGCTTAGCCATTTCACTACAAATTATTATTATTCTGAAATACGATATAAACTTAAAGGGCCCGTAGCTTAGCCAGGATAAAGCGTGGGTCTCCGGAACCCAAGATCCCGGGTTCAAATCCCGGCGGGCCCGTTTAAAGTTGTCAACTATCTAGTTTTTATTATTTCTATTTCAATAAATTAAAATATTTTATATTTCAAATAAAAATTATCCGATAGTAATTAAATGATATTGCAATTCTATTCTCTTTTTACTTATTAACAAATTCCTTCAGAAATTCTCTTGTTTCTTTTGCCACATTCATCCAGTCAGAATGCAAATCTAGAAATTCTTTTACTTTTTCTTCCTCATGCTCTTTTATGTATTCGTTTTCATCCATTTGCAAAACTCTGTTGGCTTCCCTGGAAAGGGAAATGTAGTCGTATTCATTAACTAATTTTACTGGTTTTAGATCACCATAGACAAACTTGATTGCTGGTATATTATAGGCTACGATAGAAGTACCTAATGCTAAAGTATCTAAAACAACTAACGAATATCCGTCTTGGTGAGATGGGTAAATAAGAACTTTCGCTTTACTTACTGTTTCATAAACTTCCTCAATTGGCCTAAATCCTCTATAATCTATGTTCTTTGATTTAAGGTATTTCTTATCACTTTCCGAGAATAATTTACCGAAGACTATAATTTTCGCTGATAATCTTTCTGCTATTTTAGGTAACTCTGTTAATCCTTTCTGTGGAACCAATCTAGCGAAGAATACCGCATAACTTTCTTTGTTTTTTAATTTCCTAAATTTATAGACTTTTTCTTTATCGAATGCATTACCTATCTTGTATACTCTTATTCTGGTCCCATAATTCTTAGCTATCTCATCTAATTTTGAATAATAAATTGAAGATTCTGAAACAGCAGCAATACCTTTCAAGATTCCATCTTTCATTGCTATTTCATACGCTTTCTTGTCAAATTTGTAGAAAATTGACATTATCATATCATACGCAAGCCCTTTGAGTCCTAAAAATTTTCTATATCCTCTTCCAAAGGAATATCTAAAAGGCTCATCATGAAGAAGCTTGATAACTGGTTTATTAACTTTTTTACCTATATAATAAGAAAGTCTTAAGGTTATTGAATCTTCATGCATATCGTATATTATATCAGGTTTTACTTCTTCGATTCCTTTTAATAATTCTTTATCTTCTCCTATATTATTCCATCTGAGAGAGACAGTATGTGACTCAATAAAATAACTAAAAGTTCTTATTTTAGAACTATATTTTTCTATAGCATCATAAACTGTAGGATATATATTAACTCCAGCTCTTTCTAGATCTTCTAAGATTTCTACTTTATTATCCACAAGAAAATATGGTACATATAAGATTACATTATCCCCTAATTTTACAAGGGATTTAAGAACATTTATTATATGAGTAGAAACGCCTGAAGGATTAAAAACGTTCCCAATTGCTAAAATATTCATTGTAAAAAATTTAACTTGATTTGCCTTTTAACTCTTCAACTCTTTTTACAATCTCGTCTACTAAATCTTTTGCTTCTCCGGGATCAATAATTGCAGCTGAGGCAGCAGCTACTTGTAATCCACACGCTTCTCCTAATGCTTTCTTAGAAGGTACATAAACATATGGTATTTTCTTCTCATCACAAAGTATTGGTAAATGCATTACTATCTCTTCTGGTTGAACGTCCATCGCTATTACAACTAGTTTTGCTTGACCTCTTTCTACTGCTTTTGTAGTCTCATTTGTTCCTTTCTTAATTTTTCCAGTCTCTTTAGCTTTTCTTACCGCATCTAATACTTTATTAGCTAAATCTTCTGGTACATCAAATTTTACATATGAGGGCTTAGACATGCGTTCATCCTCCTCTTATTTCGTCACGCAAAAAAGATATAGCTTAGTAGATTAATAAAGTTACTCATGTGAGAATATTACACTAATCTTATTTTCATTCTTATTATCAACTCTGACAAAACCAAATCTAACAAACTGCACTATTTCATCTACTTTAAGATTACCAATCTCCTTCTCTCCATAACCCACAACTGGAGGTTTTTCCTCATTAGGATCTGGAACAATAACTTCGACATTTACAGCTTCACTTTTCTTAACCCATTGTATTATTTTAGCTCCAATCTTTTTTGCATCTTCAATTCCTCTACTGTGAAATTCAAGCTTATTGCCAATTACTTTTACATTGCATAATTCCATTAGTCTTATTATTGCACCTTCTTCAGCATCTCTCTTATCAAGATAAATAACATCACCAGGATTAACAGTAATTTCTCTAAACTCTGATGGCTTACTTGGATTATAAGGTATTTTTGCTGTCATAGGCTCTGGCAAATCAATTAAGAACTCCTTTGGTTGAGGAACAAACATAAGCCTCTTTGCAATTGGATCAAGTTTTTTTCTATTTAATGCAGCTAAATTATCGAAACTTATTGTGGCATCTGTTATCTTAAGCCCAACAGTTATTATGATTTCCTTTATAGTTTCTGGTAAAATTCCTCTTCTTCTTAATCCAGCTAAGGTTGGTAATCTAGGATCATCAATAGTTACTCCTTTCTCTAACACAGTCCTTATCTTAGATTTGCTCATCATGAAGCCTTCAAGCTTTAGTCTTCCAAACTCTTCAACAAAAGGATACTTCCAGCCCATATAATTATAGATCCATTTTTGTTTTTCTGCATTAACTTCATGCTCTTTACCTCTGAAAATATGAGTTATCCCCAAATCATGATCGTCTACTGCACTAGCAAAATTATAAGTTGGCCAAATCCAATACTTATCACCAGTTATTGGATGAGGATTTTTCTTTACATCAACTATTCTGAGTAAAACCCAATCCCTCTGAGAGGGGTCAGGTAATGTTAAATCGGTCTTAATTCTTACTACTGCCTCTCCTTCTTTAAATTCACCAATAAGCATTTTTTCAAATAAGGCTAAGTTATCTTCTGGTGATTTCAGTCTATTAGGACAAGGTTTTCCAGCATCTCTCATTTTCTTAAATTCTTCTTCACTACAAGTATCTACATATGCAAATCCTTTACTGATTAATTCCTTAGCTACTGAGTAATAGAAATCTAGCCTTTCTGAAGCCTTAACTTCTTTATTCCATTTAATTCCTAACCATTGTAAATCTTGTCTAATCCAATCGTAAGCCTCCTTAATAGGTTTTTTCACTTTCGGATCTGTATCGTCAAATCTAAGTATAAAGCTACCCTTGTACATCTCAGTATATTCATAAGAAATTATAGCTGCCCTAGCGTTGCCTAAATGCAAAGGTCCATCAGGGTTAGGGGCAAATCTAGTTATAAAGCTACCTTCGACTTTTATTGACGGTAATGCCTTTTTACTAGATTCTTCTTTCTTTTTCTCTTCCAATAGTTCAGGATATTTATCTTTAAGCTCTTTTTCTTGTTCTTCAATACTCATTGAGTTTACTTTTTCTACAATCTTTTTTGTTAACTCAGCGATTTCCCTTGCTTTATTTCTTAAATCTGGCCTTTCTGTAAAGATTTTACTAACTACTGCTTTTTCTTGTGCCTTACCACCATGCTTATATGCATTTTGTAATGTGTATTTGTATATTAATTCTTCTATTTCATCCATTTATTTCGCCTCTAAGTAATTTAGTTATTATTTCAACTACTCCTTTACCACTCTTATTAAATGTTATATAATCGGCTATTTTTTTAACTTCTTTATCACCATTACCGACTACCACTTTAAAACCTACCTCTTGTAAAAATTCTATATCCGTGTTAGAATCTCCTATACCTAATACTTCTGACTTATCTAATCCATGTAATTCAATTAGCTTTCTAACACCTATACCTTTACCACTTAATGACCTTGAAATGTGTATAGCATAACCACTCGTTTTAATATATAAATTTCGTTCTTTCGCCCAACTAATCATATTTTCTGGCAAGAGAGGAGGTGTAAAAGATAAATCACAATACTTAAATTCATTTTGCCAACTATTTCTGACCTTAAACTCTCTCTCAAATTCTAGTGCTAGATTTTTGTCTATTTCTTCACACACTTTAACCATATTATTATTATAATAAACTACACAACCATTCTCAGCTACTAACCCACCATGAAAATTAAAGTAAGTATATAAACCTCTGAGTACTGGATAAGAATTCCCACTAACTAAACCTACTTTTACTCCACGTTTTTCTAATAAACGTAGTATTTCTATTGCATCTAAATCAATCTCATAAGTATCTCTGTCTGTTGTAAGTGTTCCATCAACGTCTGTTAAAACTAATTTAATCAACTTAGTATATCCCTCGCTTTTTTAGCATACATGTTTTCAACATAAATTCTTCTAATATAAATTGTGGATGGAATTACATTCAGCAATGTACTTGAATACTCCCTTAGATCTTTTTCTTTATTTTTAATCCTTACTTTGATTCTGTTTTTATCTATAATTTTAATTGCTTCTTCAAATGGATAGATAGCTGATTCTGGAATACCATATTTATTTAACTTTAAAACATTCTCTTCTATCCTCGACCCTTGATTTTGAAAAGAAATTTCTTCATAAATGACTTTAGGTCCATTTCTATCAAGAAAATTCTTTATTTTCATCTTTAAATTTTCAGGTACTGAGGAATCAACTAGACTCTCATATAGTTTTGAATATATCCATTCATCATCCCAATATGCAAAGTAATTTGAGGATATAATTTCTTTCAAGAAAGATTCATCAAAAATTCCGGGACAACAATAGTCTGCAAGGTGAAAGAAAATATCTCTTAGTTGGATCTCGTACCCTAATATAGTTTTATGATAATAAACTGATTGATACATATGAAGCCTTGAAATGTAAAAATTCTCTAAAGAATTCAGTCCTTTATCTAATATTATTATTGTCTTGTTTTCTCCGTAATTTATTGTATCTATTAGCCTATCCAAATCTAAACTTCCTAATTGAACACCAGTATGCATTGAATCCCTAACTAAATAATCCATTCTATCTACATCTACGTCACTATCTATTATAGCTGAAATAAAGGAGTTCCCATGATAAATGTCTAATATTTTCTTCAACGAGATTGAAAACTCATCAAAAATTTCATTTATTTCTTGATTTTTACTTAAAATTAAATCCCTAAGATATGTGTTGCTTATATTTTTATTTAGAAAAATTGGCTCTATTGAATGGCTAAAAGGAAACTGACCCAAATCTTTAAGCAAAGCCGAGAGCCTTAAATACTGAATTTCCTCTTGTGTTATAACACCTTCAGAATAAAGTCTTTGTGCAAGTTTATTTGCTAAAAAAATATTTCCTAGAGAGTGACTAAATCTTGAATGCATTGCACCAGGGTAAACAATATAAGCTAAACTAGTTTGTTTAATTCTCCTTAATCTTTGAAAAACTGAAGTATCAACAAGCTTAGTTTCAACATCATTAAGAGTTATATAACCATGAATTTCGTCAAATATCTTTTTCATATCTATTATAAAGAAGTATTATTATTAAAAATTATAGGAAAGCCCATCTCGGCTTAGAAGGGCTGCGGGTCCTCGCGGATCCCACGGCCCTTCTAACGTGGGCGGCTTAACTTCCGGGTTCGAGACGAGTCCGGGTGTTACCCGCCCACTATGGCCGAGTGGGCAATAATAAGTAATCATTGCTTCCTTAAAAAACTATCTTACATAATACGTTATTTCTTTTCCACTAAAGACTTTGCATAAATTCCCCAAATATACAATGGAGAACCATCATTAGGGCAAGTACCATCTATTTTTAATACAAAGTCTCCTTCTTTAAATGGCCTTTCAACCATGTATGAGCATTTTAAGCACTTAAGTACAGTTATTATTGTTTTAGGTTGTTGACTTTGATTCATTTGGCTCATTGGGCCACACCCGCAGTGTTACCAACACCTATTAATATCACAGTATCTCCTGGTTGGGTTCTCTGTCTAATTAATTGTTTTACCATCTCTACCACTTTGTCAGCAGCCTCATATACTTCTTTAGGCATCTCCGTAATAGCTTCTTCCATACTCATTTTTACTATTATAGCGTCTATAGGAATATTGTATTTTACAGCAACTCTTTCAATAGCTATTTTTTCAGGACCCGGATCACCCATAGCAACACCAGTACCTTCGGCTATACTTCCAGTTTGTTCTCCTTCTAATTTAGCTGCTGCATCAACAGTAATTATTCTACTTACTTTTCCTCCTAATCTATTTACTACATTCTCTACAGCTTCTCCAGGCGTACCAACAGTGGCCATTGGTCCCTCAGCTTTTAACACTACTAATTTTCTTCCTTCAAATTCTGTTTCCCCAGCTATCATTTCTCTGCTAGGAGACCATTTCTCGGATATATTTACTAAGAATCTAGATGCTACTAATGTTCCTAATCCATCTCCAACAGGAATTCCCTTTAAAAATACGTCTTGTGCTTTCTCATAAGCCTCAGCCATTTTTACTAACATTGGGACTACTGATTGTAACTGAACAAGTATAAAGTAACTTTGAAGTTTTTTACCAAGTAATAGATAATGCCTAATTACTTTATATAACATATTTAAAGCATTAACTATTTCAGCTGAAACTTCTATTTTGCTTCTTGTAACTGGATCTAAGTTAGGTAAAGATAATGCTATTAGTTGTTTTATTTTATCTTCACTAGTTCTCATTAAGAGTCGCATTCTACTGATTATATCAGTAGGTTCAACACTTACTGGGTCAATAGTAAACCACTCAGCAAATTTTTCTGTTAGTTCATCAGCATTCATCGCACCGTTTTTCTTAAGTAACTCAGTTGTTTTTTTCTTTGCATTTTTACTAAAGTTTTCTAATTTTGCTAATCCGCTTTCAATGTCCCTAGCTACGAAATACACATACATTTTTTGCTGAAAACCAGGTAGTGATAGCAATATTATAATTAGGAAAAACACAAAGTAACCTATTATAGTATATGTAGCATTAATTTGGCTTGAGCTTGTTTGAGCATATGCTAATAATTCAAACATACTTCTCAAAGATTAATACTACACACCACCTAATTAAACTTTATTAAAAGTTAATGGACAACTTTAATTCTGTTCATGTTATTATCTCAGCTCCATCTTTAGACACTAAAACTGTATGCTCGAATTGCGAAACAAGACCTTTTCTAATTTCAATCAATATCGGATAGGCTCTCAAAGCCCCTCTTCTTACAAGGATTTTTAACATTTGCCTTATGTACTCTGGTTCTCCAAGATCTTTTAGCCATCTTTCACTAAAAGGCAGCATGTTAGCCCTTTGATAAATTTCATCAAGAAATTTTTTCTCTTCATCAGTAAGATTTCTAGCATTTAAAGACTTAATAGAATATATTGTAACCTCTTTTCCTTCAATAACTTCTCCTTCCCCAGTCGTAGCAAAAGGCTCTATGGCATAAGTATTTCCTTCTATTACTCTTCCAAGACCTCTTTCATAAATGTTTGGAACAAAAACCCCAGCATGAAGTTCGTATCTTTTAATTAAGTGACCACCTAAATTTTTAATAGGTTTAAACCCATACATTTTAATTATTTTTTCTATGTTTTTGCCTATTTCTCCTAAATCTACTCCAGGTCTCATATTGGCTATTGCTGCTTGAAGAGCATCTTTAGCAGCTTCAGCTAATTTTTGATATTTATCATCTAAAACTACAGTAACGGCTGTGTCAGTAATGTAACCGTCAATATGGGCACCTACGTCTAACTTAACAACTGCACCTTCTGGAATTGTTTTTTCATCGTCTATTTTAGGACTATAATGTGCTGCCTCTGCATTTATAGATAAATTGCAAGGAAATGCTGGTTTTGCTCCTTCTTCTACAATAATTTTTTCAACTTCTTCGCAAATATCATATACTTTCGCGCCTGGCTTAATTGCTTTAGCACCAATATCCCTTGCCTTTGCTGCTATCTTTCCAGCCTTTTTTAATAGTTCTAATGCAGATTCTTCCACAGATTAACAAAGGAATAGAAACTTTAATTTTTTCCTTTAAATTATCTTTGTATATGGCACAGCTAAGATGGTTAGGTCATGCAGCAGTTGAACTCAACTTATCGGGAAAACATATTGTAATAGATCCAATGATAAAGGACAATCCTTTATCTCCAGTAAAGTTAAACTATTTTGAGAATAACCTAGACTTAATAATAGTGACTCATGATCATTATGATCATTTAGGAGATACGGTTGAACTAATGAAAATAAATCCTAAAGCCCACTTATTTGCTACATATGATCTTGAGAATTATCTAGCAACGCAATTTAACATTTCATGGGATAGAATAATACCAGCCAATGTAGGTGGTTATGTTGATTTTAACGGCATAAAATTAGCTTTAACTAAGGCTGTTCATTCAAGTGAGCATAGTGATCCAACTGGAGTTATTGTTAACGGAGATGGTGTTACAATTTACCATGCAGGAGATACTGGATTATTCGAAGATATGAAGCTAATCGGAGAGATCTTCAAACCTGATTATGTTCTACTACCTATAGGTGGAAGATTTACAATGGATCCTTATCAGGCAGCTATAGCTGTCGAGATGCTGAAACCTAGAAAATATGCGATACCTATCCATTATAATACTTGGGATTTAATAAAAGTTAATCCTGATGATTTCGCAAAAGAAGTATCTAAAAGAGGCTATAAAGCTCTTGTACTTCAGCCAGGACAGAGCGTGGAATTATAAATGTTAAGTGAAAATGAAATTAAAATCTTAGAATATTTAGCTAAAGTAAAGGAAGCATCAGCAGAAAATATCAGTAAGCAACTTAACATTCCATTAGATACTGTATTTAGCATTTCAAGACTACTAAAAGAGAAAGGGTACATAGAACTAGAAGAAAAAGAACATATAAAATATGAGCTTACTGAGGAAGGAAAACGAAGACTAAATGAAGGTTTTCCAGAGGAAAAACTCTTGAACACTTTAGCTGGCAAAGAAGGTAAAATTAAAGATTTGAAGGAAAAAATAGGGAAAGATTTCGATATAGCTATAGGTTGGGCTAAAAGAAAAGGCCTTATTAAAATAGAAGACGATAATATAATCCCTCTTGTTCAAGTTTACGAAGCAAAAGAAGAAAAAGAAGCACTTAAAAAACCAGAAGATGCAAAAGAAGAGATTATTCAACAATTATTATATAGAAAAATGCTGATTAAAAAAACAGAAAAGGAGCTATATCTCAGATTAATTAAAGAAACTGTTGAAACCAAACCTTCAATTACTTTCTTAACTTCAGAGTTGTTAGTCTCTGGTGAATGGAGAAAATACACTTTAAGGGAATATAATGTTGAAGCTTTTCCTCCTTTTTATTCTTTAGGGAAAAAGCATTTCTTTAAAGAATTCCTTGAAAAGTTAAGAGATTTAATGAAGGAATTAGGATTTAAAGAAGTTTATTCAGATTACATAGAAATGGAATTTTATAATTTTGACTTGTTATTTCAAGCTCAAGACCATCCTGCCAGAGAGATCCATGATAGTTTTGCTATAACTGGAAAGGGTAAAATCGCTGACGAAAAGTTAATTGAGAAAGTTAGACAAATACATGAAAAAGGGTGGAAATACACTTGGGATGTTAACATAGCTATGAGACTTATGTTAAGGAGTCAAACTACAGCAACAACAGCAAGAGTATTAGCTTCAAGACCTAAGCCACCAATAAAAGTATTCACTATAGGTAAAGTTTTCAGACCAGATTCCATCGATGCCACACACTTAATTGAATTTCATCAGTTAGATGGTTTAGTTATTGAAGATGGCTATAACTTTAGAGATTTACTAGGAACGCTTAAGGAAATATTTAATGGAATTGGGATTAAGGAAATAAAGTTTAAACCAGCTTATTTCCCATTTACCGAACCAAGTGTGGAGGTATACGGAAAAATAGAAGGATTAGGTTGGGTAGAAATGTCTGGAGCAGGATTACTAAGACCAGAAATACTTGAGGCTGTTAATATAAGCTCTTCTGCAGGTGCGTGGGGAATTGGAATAGATAGATTAGCAATGTTATTGTTTGGACTTAAAGATATAAGATTATTATACGCCTCTGATGTTGAATATCTAAGAAATAGAAAGGTAGATATTAATGCCTACTATTAATGTCTACAAATGGAGGATCTTAAATGAACTAAAAATTAATGAAAGTAAGTTAGAAGATTTGCTTTTTAATCTTAAGTCTGAAATGAAACCTATTGACCAAGACCATATTGAAATCGAGATAAATAATGATAGACCGGACTTACTATTTGTTTACGGAATTATAAGAGCTATAAAAGGGTTATTGAAGAGAGAATTAGGAGAAGCAAAATATCAAGTTAAAGACACTGATTACTTGTTTGAAGTTAAGGAAGTGAAGAGTAGACCTTATGCTTTATCGGCAATCGTGGAGAACATAAAGTTAGATGATGAATTATTAAAAGAACTTATTCAATTCCAAGAAAAACTTCACGTAACAGTTGGTAGAAAAAGAAAAAAGATAGCTATAGGTTTACACGATTTGGATAAAATTGATTCTAAGCATATTCTATATACAACAGTTGACCTCAATTACAAGTTTGTACCATTAAATTCTAGCAAGGAAATGATAGTGAAAGAAGTACTGGAAGAGACTGAGCAAGGAAAGGAATATGGTACAATATCTTTATATAATGGAAAAATGCCAGCAATAATGCAATCTGATGGACAAATTCTAAGTTTACCACCAGTTATTAATGCAGAAAAAACTAGAATAGAAACTTCAACTAGAAATCTGTTTATCGATGTTACTGGTACTTCCCTTGATACTGTAATCTTTACTCTTGATCTAATTGTCACTAATTTAGCTGAAATGGGAGGAAAAATAGGAAGAGTAAAAGTACTTTCCCCTTACGCCGAATTTTCACCTGTTCTTAGGCACTCTTCAATCAAAATATCAATAGATTATATTAACAATGTGCTAGGTACACAATTAACTAAAGATGAAATAATTGAGTTACTTAAAATGGCTAGATTTGATGTTAATGATATTGGCAGTGAATTAGAAGTCATTATACCACCTTACAGAAATGATATCTTGGCTCAAATTGATATTACTGAAGATGTAGCTATGACTTATGGATATGCAAATCTTATTCCATCTCCATATAAAGTCGGAAAAATTGGTGAACTTACTGAAAAGACTAAGATAACAAGAGTAATTAGAGACTTAAGTATTGGAGCAGGTTTTACTGAAATCTTCACATTTATTTTGACTAATGACTCCTATCTGATTGGAAATTTTGTTAAGATTCTTAACCCAGTTACTATTGATTACAACGCAGTAAGGAACTCGCTTATTCCAAGTATGTTGCAGTTTTTAAGTAAAAATCAACACGCAAGAATGCCAATAAAAGTGTTTGAAGTTGGTGAAGTAGTAGTAGAAAACGAAAAAAGTGAGACTGGGTATTCCAATAAGCTAAATGCTGTTTATTCAATAATGAATAGTAAAGTGAGTTTTGAGGAACTTCAAGCACCAGTTCACTATATATTATCTAACTTAGGTATATCTGTCGAGTATAAGAAAGCTCAGCATCCTTTCTTAATAGATGGCAGAACAGCGTTAATATACTGTAATGGAAAGAAAATAGGAATAATAGGGGAAGTAAAACCAGAAATATTAGAGAAACTAAAAATAGAATACCCAATAGCTATAAGTGAAATTTATTTAGATGAGATTAAAGAGTTACTTTAAATGTTTGCATATCTCTCTAACGGAATAAGAATTTATTATGAGGAGAAAGGAGAAAACAAAGAGAATAACGTTATTTTGATTCATCATCTTGCTGGTAGTGTGAATAGTTGGAAATATATGTTTCCACAAATGTTAGAAAAATATAGAGTAATAGTATATGATTTAAGAGGACATGGAAGATCTTCAATTCCTCCAAGTGCCTATAAAATTGAAGATCATGCTGAAGATCTTAAAAATTTAATTGAAGAGCTAAATGTAAAAGATCCTATATTAGTAGGGCATTCAATAGGAACTTTAATTGCAATTGAGTATGCACTACACAATTACGTTAAGAAACTCATATTGATAGGTGCATTATACAAAGCTCCTAATCCAGAACCATATCAGAAATATGTCTCTATAGCAATGAATTTAGGCATGTCAGCATTAGCTGAATATCGTAGAAGTCAAGGCGAATTTTCTGATGCTTTAATTAATAATCCTACAGCGTGGAGAGATCTCGTAAGTGTTTATAATGAAAACACACCAATTGGCTATAAATATTCTGTTGAAGGATTATTGTCAGCTAGAGATTACTCTAATGATTTAAGTAAAATCGATGAAGAAACACTATTAATTTATGGAGATAACGACAAATTGTCTGCAAATATTCAAGTTTTTCAAAATAATTTAAAGCGTATAAATGTTAAAGTTCTCAATGGTTATGGGCATTTCCTAAATTTTGAAGCACCATTAGTACTGACTAATCTCATACTTGACTTTCTAAGATAGTTCCTCCCAATTTTATTCCTATTTCCTTAAGCTCTTCAATTGCTTTTTCTATTCTATTTCTTATTTCATTCTCATCTTTTGAACTTCCAGCAACCTGAATTTCTAATAACGGCGATGTTAACTCTTGGCCTTTAGGGTGAGTTTTTATATATAAATCATATTTTTTAACTAGCTGTTTTATATAAGGAGCTATTGAAGATTCCATAACTCCTCTAATTAAAAAACTAGATTCAATATACTTAACATCAGGTTTTTCTTTTAGGTATTTTTTAATAAATGTCTCTAATATATCTTCCATTTCTTTAGGGACTCCGGGAGTTGCCAAGATTGTTATCCCTTCATAACTTATTAATATTCCTGGAGCAACACCTACATTATTTTCAACTGGTATGGAACCTTTAGGCATCATTGCCATTTTCTTTCTTTCCTCAGTTAGTTCTATGTTTAACTTTGAATATTTTTGCAATAACATTTCGTATGCAATACTATTTAATTCTAGTTCTATATTTAACGCCTTAGATAAACCTTCATTCGTTTTATCATCATAAGTAGGACCTAATCCTCCAGTAGATATAATTAACTTAGGCTTTCTTTTTATTGCCTCTCTAAAAGCTGAGACTATCTCATCTATTTCATCCATAACAACAGTTATTCTTCTTATAGTAAATCCTAATGAAGTTAGCCTTCTAGCAATATGTGATGCATTGGTATTTATTGTTCTTCCACTTAATATCTCATTCCCTATGTTTATAATTTCAGCGTACCAAACTTCCACAATAATAGATAAAAACTTAAGGCTTTATATTTGGTTGTGGAAATATGTTTGAAAAGTTTCTCTCTAAAGATGTAACAACCCTGAGATCTTCCGAAATTAGAGATTTATTAAAGTTAACTGAAGGAAAGAAAGTAATTAGTCTTGCTGGTGGTTTACCAGATCCTAAAACTTTTCCAGCCGAAGAAATTAGAAAAATAGTTGATGTTGTACTTAGTGAAAAATCAGATAGAGCATTACAATACTCAACAACATCCGGTATATCAGAATTTAGGAAAGAATTGGTTAATCTTTCTAGGTATAGAGGAATAACTGGAATAAACGAAAATAATACTTTCGTAACTGTTGGAAGCCAAGAAGCTTTATTCATGATATTTAACTTACTGGTTGACCCTGGCGATACTGTGATCGTTGAAATGCCAACATATTTAGCTGCCCTTAATATATTAAGGGCAAGGAAACCAAACTTCATAGGAGTGCATTTAACTGAAAAAGGACCAGACCTAGATGAGCTTGAGAAAAAAGTAAAAGAAAGTGTAAATAATGGAAGAAAACCAAAATTAATGTATGTAATACCAACAGCCCAGAACCCAGGAGGTACAACAATGAGCTTAGATGATAGAAAAAGACTCATAGAAATAGCTGAAAAATATGATTTCTTACTAGTTGAAGATGATGCCTATGGATTTTTAGTATTTGATGGAGAAGCCCCGCCACCATTAATAGCTCTAGATAAAAGTGGAAGAGTAATATACACGTCTACATTTAGCAAAATATTGGCTCCCGGTTTGAGATTAGGCTGGGTAGTAGCACATGAGGAGTTTATTCGTGAAATGGAATTATATAAGCAAAATATTGACTTACATACACCAACGTTAACGCAAATGATAGCAATGGAAGCAATAAGAAGAGGAGTAATACAAAATCAACTGCCATTAATAAGAAGCCTTTATAAAGAAAAAAGAGACGTAATGCTAAATGCGATAGAAAGATATTTCCCTAAAGAAGCCAAATGGAGTAAACCAGTCGGTGGCATGTTTGTTTTCGCTTGGTTACCAGAAAAAATAGATACAGTAAAAATGCTAGAAGAAAGCATGAAAAGAGGAGTAGCATATGTGCCAGGATCGAGCTTCTATTATGATTATAGTGGAAGAAATACAATGAGACTAAACTTCAGTTATCCATCAAAAGAAGAACTGGAAGAAGGAATAAAAATACTAGGGCAAACAATATCAGACTTTCTTAAATAAAGTTTTTTCTATGTTAACCAATATTCCAGGTTTAGAGGTAGGTATAGAAGAAAAGAAATCTTCCGATATCCCTACTAGTTGATTAAAAAACTTTTCTGAAATTTCATCATCTATGTACTCAAATACACCATTAAGTTTTGTTGGTTCAACAAACTTTACATTATTTGGTACTACAACTGGCCATGTATTCATAAATCTAGGAATAACTATAACAGAATTTATCAGCGTGTTAGCAAGTATTGCTCTAATCCAACTTCTCATTGTAGTTATTACTATTGCATCCCACTGAGTTGAAAGATCTTTAATTTCTTCAACTCCATATATTTTTATTTTATAAATATCATCGCTATAAATACCTATCTTATTTGCATTACCAACAAGCATATACGCTGACAAAAGTCCAGTAAGACCATCTCCAATTATTAAAACGTTATACCCTCTCAGTATTTTTCTAAGTTGTAAGCCAATACTAACAAAAGGGTAAAGTATGTATTTATCTGGATAATTTGACGGTAACGTTACTATAGAGTCATCGGGTATTACAGATTTTTCAGCCAATATTCCATCAATTTCTGTTCCTATACCACCATATTTTTTTGAGTAAGGTAGTATTATTGCTTGCTTTCCTTCTAACTGATTATCAGAGTCTAATCCAGCTGCCTCAATTTTTACAAAACCAGTACTACCTAATATTCTTCCTGGTTGAACCCATAATATGCCAGTATAAATAGAATTCTCTAAACCACTGATTAATACTTTTAATGGTGATACTTGTACATAATCTCTATAGACTGGTTTCTCTACCACGTCTTTCAATGTAATACCTAAATCAAACACAATTGCCTTCATTCAATAGTAATAATGGTAATGCATTATTAAATTTAAGGAAAGTATATTATTTATGAGAATTGTACACAATCTTAGCAAAGAAGCCAGAGAAAAGATTATTGAACTACTTTTAGAAAAAAGAAGTAAAAAAGAGTTAGCTAATGAGCTAGAAATCTCTCCTTCTGCTATTACTAAATTTATAAATGGACAAACTCATCCAAGTGATGAAACAATAGAGAAGGCGATAGAAATAGCTGATGAGGAGGAAAAAGAGAGAATCTATGAAATAATAGTTGAAGACTTAATTGAAAGTTTAGAGGAGTTCATTCAAAATAATGATGTTAAAAATGAAAAAATGTTAAGAATTAAAAATGTTTTAATTAGATCTTTTTAGGTTCATATAACGGACATGTTATGCATAATTCTGGAAACTTTGCCACAACAACTTTCTTGCTTCCATTTTCTGTAACAAAAACTGCGTCCTGAGGAATTCCTAATTTCTCTGGTTCACTGATGCTCCATGCTGAACATGAATCATTTATTACATGCCTACAAGTTTTTGATTTCCATATTCCTTGAGATTTTGCGATAACTAGCCAACTGGTAAGCGTATGAAGCTTATCTATTTCTGATTTTATTTTTTCAAATTCCTGAATATTAGTATCATTAATCTGTTTCACTTTCTCTTCTAATTGTTTTATTTCAGATTCAAGATCAGATGCTGAAATTAGAACAACGTTTGGCTTTAAAGTCTCTTCTGTTGTGCTCATGATATTATGTTTAAATTTAATACTTTTTTAAGGGAGAGTGCTAATAGAAACGATATGGTTAAAGAGATTTACAAGGAGCGAGTGAAAGTACTTACAGATCTTTGGAGTAAAATTCTACAGCAACAAAATATAGCTAGAGGAGACGTTATTGAAATGTTAAGAGAGTCTTATGAGGAAAAAGGTATAAAACCTATAAGAGGATTCAAGGCTGAAGATCTTTATGAGAAAGAATTAATAAGCCTTTATGTTGTTGGAAAAGATGGTTTAGGCTTATTTGATGATTATAAAGATTTATTTAACAAACTTTTCAGTTTCGAAATAACTTATGATGAAGCTCTTTCTCTAGTGTTAGAAAATAAGCCTCTTGAAGCTTACGAAAAACTTGATAAGGATAAAGGAAATGTCGCTAAAGCGCTTAGGCTGGCTTTTACAGAGACAATTTTTTCATTTAAACCAGAAGAATTACTTTTTAAAGCTATAAGAAATCTTAACAACACTGACCTAGATGAATTAAAACATACTGCAGTAAGTTTCTCTAGGTTTTATACAGCTTTTAAAATTGCAGAAGGAATAGCTGAAAAGAGTATAAGAGATAAAATGTCATTAGAAGCTATGAAGAAAGTAATCGCTATTAATATTGGTATAAAATATCCTTTACCTAAGCAAGAATATATTAGCCTTATAGCCACAGAAGTATTTAACATTAATCAAAAAATTCTAAAAAGAATATTTTCTTAGGGAATTATTTTTAAACCTAAACTTGTATTATAATTATTGATGCAGAATCTATCATCAACTCAAAGAGAAATACTTCTAGCTTTAGTTGACCTTTATAACAGATATAAGAGAATGATAAAGAGTAAAGAAGTTGCTGACGTAATCGGCAAGGATGAAGGTACAGTAAGAAATATAATTCTTAGCTTAAAAGTTCTTGGTCTTATTGAATCAAAACCAGGTCCTAATGGCGGTTATGTTCCAACACTTAAGGCTTACGAATCAATTAAAAATCCAATTGTTGCACCAGTTTTTGATCAATTAAGCTTATATAAAGACGGTTTAGAGACAGATATTAAAGTTAGCAATATAGAACTTTTGGATATTACTAATCCTTCTGGGAATAAAATACTTTTAAGAGTTAATGGAGATTTGAGAAAATTAAAAGTAGGTGATTCAATAAAGATAGGCCCTATTCCTTATACAAGATTAGTCATAGAGGGAGTTATTATTCATATTGATGATTCAAGGAAAGAATTAGTTGCTGATGTCACTAGAATGATAAGCATTCCTAAGGTTCAAATAAAGAATTTAATATCTAAAAAATTAGTTGCCCTAAAACCGGATATGAGCTTAAAGGAAGCATCCCAAATATTCTACAAAGAGGGAATTAGAGGAGCCCCAGTACTTGATAGTGAAGGAAAAACCTTAGGGATATTAACAACAGCAGATATAATTAAAGCCTTCTTTGAAGGAAAATATGATGCTAAAGTTAGTGAATATATGAAAACGAACGTAATTAGTATTAGAGATGAGGATGATATTTTGACTGCAATAAAAAAGATGTTAATATACAACGTAGGTAGACTTTTAGTATATAACCAAGATCAAAAAGTAATTGGAATTGTTACAAGAACTGATATATTAAAGACTATTGCTGGACTTGAAGAGTTGGTAGGCCCTTGAAAAAAGAAAAAATAGGCCTTTTATTAAACGATAATTCAATAGTATTTCTTGATAATATTTCAAACAAAGAGAACAGTTTTGAAATAGACGCTAAAATATTTTACAAATATTTGCCTAAATTGAAAGCAATAATTCATACACATAATGAAAGTTGTGAACCAAGCATAATAGACGAAGTAAATATGATATATTGGAATGTCCCATGGATAATTACAAGTAAAAAGTGTATAAAAGCTTATACCATTTCAAGTTTCCGTGTATTTGAGATCGATATTAATTCCCTTATCTCTAAGGAACTCAAGGACCTTCTCATGAAGCTTCTTTAATAAATCTCTTTTTTGCTCTGCTAAAACTACATCAGAATGCTCCTTTAATATAATATTGTGAGCAAAGGGACTAGGTATAGTGTTAGGGCCAATTACCTTAACATTTATCTCTCCTTCCTTTATCTTTTTAACTATTTCAATTGCCTTAGAAATATCCATATAATCTTCTAATATTTCTCGTATAGTTTCTTTAAGCACAGGAAAACTTTCATATTCTTTTACAACATTTAAAAGAACTTCAGAATTTAACTGGCGTCTATCAATACTAGTTTCTCTACCCTTATATCTTCTAAGTAACATAAAAGATCTTTCAGCACAATGTCTGAATCTCTTCTTAATCATTTCTGTCCTTAACACCACTTTAGATAATATATTATACATCTCGTCTGGGTTCAGTTTATACAGTACATTTTCTATGTTATAATCTATGATTTGGGGTAAGGTTATAATAAACCCATTATCAGTAACAGAAATTCTTACATCAGTATTAAGCTCTTCACTAACTATATAAGCTACTGCCCTAGATAATGCATCAAGCGCTCTTCTACCATATAACGCGTGAAATATGAAATTTCTTCTATTCTCTTCATCATCATAAATCTCTATTAAAATTAGTTTATCAGTAGGAATTATTCCATTCGTAAATAGATATTGTTCTAAGACATACTCATATATAGACCATGCAGCGTATTTACTAATCTGATATTCTTTTGCAACAAGTTCTATTGCCTCTTTCCTATCTACACCTTTTTCAATTAAATTCGCAACAAACCCTCTAAACTTCCCTACCTCTAAAGCTGAATCATATGCTAAAGGTAACATTTCAGAAAACCAACTGGGAACTGTTGGTCTTTGTCCTTCTGCGCTTCTTACTATTATTACGTTGCCTTCGCTACGAATAAACTCATAAGTTTTGCCAGATAGAACAAATATATCTCCAGGCATAAGTATCTCTGCAAACTCTTCCTCTAAGTTACCTACATATTTGCCATTCTCTGTTTTTACAGCTATGTCAGCTTCATCGGGTATTGTACCACTATTTAAGAAGAATATCATTCTAGCCCCTCTTTTTGGCTTTATCATATCATTCTCGACTCTAATTTTTGAATATACATTTTTTGATTCTAATTCATAGTTTCCTTGCAAATAAGCAATTACACTGTCAAATTCTTCTTCACTCAGCCCTTGATAATTATAGGATTTAGTTATAATTTTATAAAGATTGTCCTTCTTTATTGGAGAAATTAGAGAAGCTGCTACAACTAATTGTACTAGCACATCTAACGGCTTCATTGGAATGTGAAGTTTATCTATCTTTCTATCTCTTGCTAATTTGGCTAAAACAGTGCATTCGACTAAATCATCTCTATCTACTACTATTATTCTTCCTTTACTAACATTCCTTATATTATGACCAGCTCTTCCTATTCTTTGTAATAATCTACTAACACTCTTAGGACTACTAAGGAGAATTACTAAATCAATATAACCTATGTCAATACCTAATTCGAGACTAGTTGACGAGACTACTACTTTTAATTCCCCTCTCTTTAACTTTTCCTCAACTTCTAATCTAACATCCCTACTTAAGCTACTATGATGTGCTGCAACTACATCACTATCAAAAATTTTTTCTGTTTCAAAAATTTTCCTAAGCTTATATGATACTCTTTCTGCCGCACTTCTTGTATTTGTAAAGATAAGAGTAGTTTTATGCTTCTTTATTTCCTCAACTAAATAAGAGTATATTCCTTGGCTTATTTCGTCTTCAGTAGCATGAACCAAATCTTTAACAGGTGAAACTACTCTAATATCAGTTGGTTTTACAAATCTTGCATCAATTATATTATACTCCCTATCTCTTCCTACGAGGAATTTTGCAACTTCATCTAAGGGAGAAACAGTTGCGCTTAATCCAATTCTTGTTAGCTCATTTTTTGCCACTAAAGATTGATATATTTCTATCATCCCCATTAAATAGGCTCCTCTTTTACTGTTAGCCAATTCATGGATTTCATCAATAATTATCCATTTTACTTCAGCTAATTTTTCTCTAAATTTAGGAGAAACTAAAGAGATTCCGAAAGATTCTGGGGTAGTAATTAATATATGAGGTGGTAAACGTAACATTTTCTGTTTTTCATAAGAAGTAGTATCGCTAGTTCTAACCCCTATTCTTATTTCTGGAAGATCTTGATATTTTTGTTTAAGTTCTTGTAATGGTTCGAAAAGATTTCTTCTCATATCATTGTTTAATGCTCTTAAAGGAGAAATATAAATTGCATATATTTTATCGTCTAGATTACCCTTATATCCTAAATCGATTAATGTATCTAAAATCCCTAAAAAAGCAGCTAATGTTTTTCCACTTCCAGTTGGGCTAGAAACTAAAACATTTTTATTCATTTTTATTAATGGTATTGCTCCTCTTTGAGGTGGAGTAAAAGAACCATATTTTTCTTTAAACCAATTAGCAACTTGTGGAGTAAGCATTCTTAGAATTTCATCATCGGTAAAGTAATTTGTATAATTAATTTCCATCCAATTGTGAATAACTATTAGAGATATTAAAATAATTGTTCATAATTCCCTGTTAAAAGTTATTAAAGCGTATAAAAATCCTACAGCATAATAGAGTAACCAAAATGCAGTAAAGTAATAATGATTAAGGAAATATATTATAGCCGATAAAGTATAAATAATCCCAAAAATTCCAATAACAAGAATTATCTTATATTGCGTATTAACTTTGCTTCCTCCCTTTGGTGTAACAATATAAGTTTTCTTTTTGCTAAGTAAACCTTTTAGAAAATAATAAAAAATGAAAGGAGAAATTGCAACCGTAAAACCCGAAACACGACCTAAAGAAAATAATGCATCTTTCCTACTAAAACCTAATTTTAACGCAACTTCATAAATTATGTAAGCATACACTCCTAGTACAAATCCCCAAAATAAGAAAAGAGGAGATGCTAGCAAATCATGCTTTGCAATCATGACTGAAAAAAGCAACAACAATGAACCTAAAAAAGTAAATATAATCGGAGTATATTGAAGTAAATGAATTAACATATCAATTTTCTTTATAAAACTTACTTTAGCTGTTAAAATATATTTTATTCTATTTCTTATTACTTCGCCAGTTCCCATGGCCCATCTAGTTTGCTGAATAAAGAAAGAAAAGAAATTATCAGGCACTTCAATATATATTGGAACACCAGAAGAGCATATCTTTTTATTCTTATTTATTAATCTTGCACCTATTTCTAAATCATCTTGAATCATATTGTAATCCCATCCTCCCACTGCTTCTAAAGTTTTTCTTTTAAATAGAGTACCACTGCCCACTGGAAATACACTTAAATTTATCTTTTCTTTTCCCTCAAATAATGCCTTACTTGCAAAAAAAGTGGAAGCCATTATCCCTTTTGCCAATTTTGAATATGTGTTTTCCGAATAACCTACCCATTGAAGAGCTACTGCATCACAATTATTTACAAGCATTCTATAATATGATTTAATTAAAGCATCTTTAGGAAGTCTTGAATCAACATCAATAGTTAATATTAAATCACCTTTAGATTTCTCATATCCGTAGAGAAGGGCTCCGCTTTTATAACCTAGTTTTTTCTCCCTTCTATATAGAAAAACATGTAAACCACTGGGTATCCTTATTTTTTTCAATATTTCATTAAAATAATCTTCTGTATCATCAGAAACTATGATTACTTCCATTTTGTTTTTATCCCATTCTAATTCTGAAATATTATTTAACAATCCTTCAATGACTGATATTTTTTCTCCTTTAGTAGGAACTATTATAGATAGGAAAGGATAATCCTTTATCTTTATATCTTCAAAAGAGTAATTATTATTAAATGATAATTTATATAAAAATAACTGATAAATAACAAATAACGTAGGGTAAAGAAATATTAAAAACTGAATTATCCAACTAATATTCATTAATTCCAATCTCTTCTTTAGCTATATAAAATTTATATTCATGCCTTGTTGATTTAGGAGGAAATCTTAATCCCTTTGTAGCAATACTTATTATATAATCCTTAGGTAGTGAAGGAATATAAAGTCCTTTATTCTCGTTTTTTATAATCTTAAAACCTAGTCTAGTCAATTGTTGCTCAAAGAAATGTTGTTTCCAATAAAGTCTATAAAGTGAATTCTCACATAAGATTTTTCTATCATGATAAGAGACACAGAATTTTCCCTCCGTATTAAATGAAATATGTATACTTGGGCAAACTAAACGATACCACGAATTAACTATAATTTGATTACTTTTATATTTTACATAATATACAGGAATTTTATTTATTCCAAGTTTAAGAAATGCATAATACCTATGATGACCATCAAGTATTAAATTAGTTTCATCATCAACAATAATAGGAATTACTTTTCTTCTTTTCTTTATATTTACGATATTTTGCTCTACTATAAATGGGATAATATCTTCATGAGGTATTAAATCTTTAACTCTTACCCATTCTATTGAAGTAACCACAACAATAATTTAAAACACAACTTTCACATAAAGGTTTTCTGGCAGTACAAGTTTTTCTTCCGTGAACAATTAGTAATTGATGAACTTGTAAAAGCTGCTCAGAATCTAAATTTGAGGTGAAAAACTTAGAGATATCATTATACTTTGGATTAGAACCTAAAATTCCCAACCTAGTGACAACTCTCCTTATATGTGTATCTATTGGGAAAACTCTACACTTAAAGCAATTAACTAATACGACATCAGCTGTTTTTTCACCAACACCTTCAATCGAAGTGAATATCTTTCGTAATTCTTCACAAGATAAACTATATATATCATTTTTATGTTCTTTAAAAAATAACGCTACATTTTTGATATATCGAGCTTTAGAATTAGCCAATCCTACATTTCTTATTAAACTCCTTAACTTATCATCTGACAGAGATAAAATTGAATTAACTGATATTCCAATCTCTCTTTCTAAGTTATTATATGCAATATACGTAGCTCTATCAGTAGAATTTTGCGAAAGAATCGTTGCTACAAAAGTCTTGAAAACGTCCTTTGTCCTTGCACATACATCATATGCTACAAAATCTATAGGATTTATAGAGTAAGTCTTAGAGAGTCTATCTAAAATCTCTTTTGGAGTGCACACTTCCTATATGGGCTATTTACCTTAAAAAGGTTTAGAAACAAACTTCTAACATGATGTATGAGATTAAATTGATATTAGAGGCAATTAAAGAAGGCCACGTTAACCCTGGAGAAGTAGTTATTTACACTGGCTTACCTAGATATGAGGTTCTTGCATTATTTCACGTTTTAGAAGATTTAGGACTAATAGAGACAATTTATTCTAAAGGATCACATAAAGTTTATAGACTTACACCTAAAGGTGAAGAAATACTTGAAGCGCTTGAAAAGGGAATGCAAATTGAACTTAACGTTAAAAAAGAAACTTCCTTAACTTAAAGCTCGTAATAGTAATAGTTCCCATTAGCTTCTATGACTAGTGTTGCATTAGTTATAGTTATATTAGAATTTATAATTTTACTTAAAGAGATTAACTCATTAGGCTTAATAGTTATATAGATATTATACTCCTTATTATTTAATATTATTAAATTAATAGATATAGTAGTTTTACCATAATTATAAAGATAAACTTTACTAGTTGTATCTCCCATTTGTATAACAGATAATTGAGTAGTTATAGCGTTATTCAATTTGTTAAAATTATGACCTATTATGCCAGAATTGAAATTATATAGAGAATTAAAATAAAGGAATAAAGGAACAGCTAGTGAAAGAGTTATTATAGTTACTATGAGAGAAGAAAAAATAGATGAAATCCCTTTCATTTTAATCACTCAGTTTCAGAAGCTAGAACGTTTAGTGAAATAGAGAAAGGTTTACCAGTAGCTGTTTTACCTAAGAATATTACCGTATAATAAGAACCTGGTTGTATGTTAATCCCAGATTGAATTTTTGTCACATTTTGATATGTTTGACCAGGGTTAAGTATTATATTCCCAGAATTTAATGGTGTAGAATTTCCGTTAATTAAGATCTCAGTTATTGTTACTTGTATATTACCGTCATTAGTTAAGGAATATTGTAAATAAGATTGGTTTGTTGAGGGATTTACTATTATTTCTGCTTGGGCATTTACATTTACATTTTGAGTTAGGTTTCCAAACATTCCGTTTGCATAGGCATATAAGAGTGTACCTAAGGCTATTGTTATTGCTAATACTATAACAGTTCCTAGTATTGAGGATATCCCTTTTGCGTATTTCATTTTTCTCGTATTTTTATAATTTATAAAAAGACGGGTGGGATAAACGAAAGTATAATTAAAATTACTGTTATCATAACCATTGTGGGAAAATACAATATTGTAAACCTTGATAGTTTTGAGAGCAATAAAGCAGAGCCTACGGTATACAATGCTATAATATCGATTTCTGGTATAATACTATTTATTATCTTGTTTAAGGTAGTAAAGGATAACCATAACATTATAGGAGTTAAAAATACTAAGGCATCATAAAGTCTTAACTGCTTCATTAAGGATTCTTTAGAATAAAGAATCTCAGCAATAGCATTTCCTAATTCTTCTAACGCATTAGAAGATGATCCGGTTTTAGATAACAAGAATAATAATTTCATTGTCATATTGAAAAGTTTAGAGGGAGTTGATATATCTTCAGGATTTTTTATTACATCATTTAAAACTTTATTAACTCTTTTGGAGTTCATCCTAATCTTTGGAAGAGCATTTTGAACTGTATATCCGATTCGTAAATACACAGATAATTCCTTAAGTATTATTGGTAATGATTTTTCTAATTCATTTGCTAATGAGACTTGCTGATAAGTAAAATAGCTAAGTATCAATAATATCGTTAGAATAGAAACTATTTTATACGTTACATTAACTTGCAAAATAAGAATTAATGGAATTAACACTAAACCGTACAAGATTTTGCCATATTTAATTTCATAATTAATACCCGGCTGCAAAGTCGTTATAACGAAAAGTAATGGCGGAATAAATACTAGTGGAAATAGTAATTCTATTATGGAGACTTTGAATGTGAAAGCAAATCCTATTAATACTATAGGCAATAAAAGGAGAACAGCAAATTCTACCTCAGCTAATTCAGCTGACTTTTCTACGTATCCTTTATAAGATTCTTTCAAATCAAATAAAATATCCTTTAATACATCTCTTAGTCTATCTCTTACAGTTATTCCTAGATTTATTGCCGCAATATAGTTATTGTAAAGCTTCCCCAATAGATCTCCACTATGAATTTCTGCCCTTTTCTCTATGGCATTTATCGTCGAAAAACCCATATACTTCATCATCTTGTCTAATAATTGAAACTCTATTTTAGGAGTTTTTAATTCTTTAATTTCTGAAAGTTCCTTCATAGTATAAACTAAACTTTTATCAACTATTGAATTTACATATGCAACTATTGAAATGAATGGTGCTTCCAAATTAATCAATTTCTTAAATTCTTCCTTCTTTGACCATGAATATAATAATGGATAAAAGTAAGTTAATAGTGCTAGTGGAATATCTAGAAATAATAATATTTTAATTTTTAGTATTGCAAGTAATGTAATTAAAGATATTAAAGAGAGAAAAATTTTTAGCAAGAAGTTGTATTTTTTACATAGTTCCTCAATATCTCCTCCATAATACTCTAAGTTAGATTTTATGTTAGAATTAAATAAAATACAAGGATAAATTTTCCTTAACTTATGATAAAATAAGACTTTTTGCATTTCTAATCACCTCATCATAATATTTCCTAATTTTATTAGATACCTCATAAAAATCAACTACTCTATCATTCCTAAGTTTTTTAAGAAATTCAATTCTATTACTCAATTCTTCTTTGATTTCATCTTGCGACAAACCGTATGTTTTACCTATCCATTTAAGTCTATAAGATTTCTTAATTAGAGAATTAACATCATTAGGTATAAACTGACCCTTATTAAAAGACCATTCTATAATTTTTTTGAATTTTATTTTTCCTTTATCAATATTAGTCTCATAAATTGATATAATACTCCTTACACTCTTTCTTCCTTCCTTTCTTCTACTTACGACCACGAAAGACCATATAGTTTGCAAAAAGAGTTTTGATAAATCGGTAGATAGCAAATCAGTTATCCTTGTTACTGCATCTATTGGTCTAGACCCATGAAATGTAGTTAAGGAACCGTGTCCAGATGCAGAAGCATGTATTAAAGCTTCGATTTCTTTCCCTCTTACTTCTCCCACTACTAAATAATCTGGCCTATATCTTAACGCTAGCTTTGCTAAATCATTTAAAGTAACATCATAATCGCTTGCTAAAGTAGATCTACTTATAAACCTTACCCAATTATCACTTACAATATTTATTTCTGGTGTATCTTCAATTGTTAATATCTTATAGTTAGGGTTAATTAAGTTTAACAATGCAGTAAGAAGAGTTGTTTTCCCTGAACCAGTAGGCCCTAAAATCATTATAAAGGGTTTATATTCTATTAAAAACCATAAATAGGAAGCTATTATTTCATTTAGCATTCCGTTGTCTACCATATTTATAATGCTTAATGGTTTAGAAGGGAATTTTCTAATATCGAATGTAGAGCCA
This sequence comes from Sulfurisphaera javensis, assembly GCF_041154675.1. Taxonomy (NCBI): domain Archaea; kingdom Thermoproteati; phylum Thermoproteota; class Thermoprotei; order Sulfolobales; family Sulfolobaceae; genus Sulfurisphaera; species Sulfurisphaera javensis. Next base: position 2,153,752 of record NZ_AP031322.1, on the reverse strand, counting down.
GGCAAGGAAATTTCATTATTTAGAGTTGCTGCTACTCTATCCCCATCTGGTAGAGAAAATTCTACGTAAGGTTTAGCGATATTTATACTTTTATTAGCTTTATTTGCTAATTTTTCAATGACTTTTACTACTTCTTCGTCATTCTGTGGAATAATATTTGTATATAATCTAATGCATTCAGAGAAGTCTCTATGAACAACTGTTATGGGATATCCGTATCCTTTACATTCTATTTCTTCAATCTGTTGATCTAGCATCAGTGGAGTAATTATATCATATAACATACTTTTCTTAATGTGATATAATATCTTTTCTATGGATTCATCTTTAAAACCTTTTTCTTTTAATCTATTTATAACTTCATCTTCTAGGTTTTTAGTATTAATATACAATAAATCAGATAGAATATTATTCTTTATATTTTCTTCATATTTAGTGAGCGAAGGTTCCTCAACTATATATTTACATATTCCACTTTCATCTTTAATTATCTTTATTTTAACCGGTCCAACATAATATTCTGTTAAAGTCTCAGACATGATAAATAGTGGTTAAAAATATAACAGTGAGTTAAGTGAAAATATCACATAATCCCATAATTTCCCAGCTCTTCCTTCAGCTTATTCGCTATATAAAATGCATTAATTATTGATTTCTCTAAAATATTTTCTATCATATAGGTTTTTTCCCACTTTATATCATTAGAATAATAAACTCTTACATAAATATTTGAATAGGTAGGATCTAATCTAAAAACGAAGTCACCAGAAGTACTTGTCTGTATCTGAGTTCCATAAATTATGGTAGTAGGAAGATTGTACAAATATTTTATTTTTATAAATAAATCATTACCTATTATATTTCCATATATTTCTTTAATAGGATATGATAATCCATAAATTATGTACTCCTTTTTATAATTATCTTTATTAATGGAGATAATTTGTTTTCCCCCTTTAACCTTTATGTTTATTCCTTCTATGTTTATTTCGCTCCCTTCTTTTGCGATTATAACATTATCATAAATAGATGGATATTCAAAAGTCCTTATCCACTCAAACGCATCTTTTTCACTTATTTGTAAAATTTTTCTACTTGCATTTTCAATTATTTCTTTTGATACATACTGAGGATTTTCTTCTACTTGTTTAATTGGTAAGACATACTCATTCATTAATTCAATAAACCCATTTCTTTCTATCGATAAAGTAATAATCTCCTCATTAGAATCAAACTTTACATACGGAATATTTATAGAGATTTCTCCATTGGTATTTTCTATTTCGAATGTATACTCTTTTCCTTCTATTTTTAGCCTTAATATCTTTTTAATTCTACTTGGTATATTATATTTTATCTTTAATTTAATTATACTATTATAAAAATCAGTATTGCCTTTAATTCTTCCACCTACGGCCTTAACAATATAGCCCTCAACAAGTTTAATTTCAGGTTTATCAGAATTTATATTTATATTCTGACTATATTTGAATAATTCATTCTCAATCGATATTGAAGAAATCACAGAAGTTAGCCTATATGGCTCTATGAATAACAGAACATTATCTCCTTCTTCTCTTTCTGCTATTTTAATTATTTTATTATCGTTCTTTATCTCACCTAAATATTTTTTATTAACCTTTATAATTGCTGAATTCTCTAACGAATTATAAGAACTTAGAATTTCTATCGGCTCTTTCTCAGTTTGATCTAATATATAAATTCTTCTTGAATTAGATATTACATAAATATTTTTTCTATCCGCAACTATACTGTGAACATTTTGTAAATCATATAATTTCTTAAGTTCACCATTGTAAACTGTAGTTAAATTATCAGTGATTATTACATAATTATAATTTGCAAAGCTAGCATTTATGTTAGATATGGATGATAGGTATGACCATCCACCCCTAAAATATACTTTTACTTTATCTCCACAAGCTATCATTATTCCAGAAGTAGATTCACCTATAAGATAAGCATCGGAAGAACATATCCCTAATAAGTCATATTCGCTTTCCATGGTTATTTTACCAGCTAATGTTTGATATATATATCCTAAACTTGTCTTTCCCAAATAAAAAGATGGTTTCTTAATCTCTTTTTTATTTCCGAAATTGTCTATAATTAATGAATATTCATCATAAATTAGATTTATAAAATTAGGATTTATCCTATATTTTATTGCTTTGTTTAACTCTATTAATTTACCATTTGTAATAACTACTGTATTAGACTTATTGTCTAGGACATAAAAAGAATACTTATGTTTATAATTTAAAAATTTACTTCCATTAAATACGAAATTCTTCCCTTTTTTCTCTACGGTATATATATCTTCTCCCACTAGAATAAAATCATATGCCGACTGATTAGAATATACTATTTCGTTTTCCCCATCCTCTACTCTAATAACGTTAGAACCTTTCTTAAGTAACCAATGACCCTTAACGTCTATATCGTTTTTTATCTTAATTTCTGGTGTCTTTAATGCATCAGAATAAATTTGTATAACATCTTCATGAGTTAAGAACCAAAAGTTAACATCCTTTGGTAAATTAATATCAAAAACCGAAAGTATATGAGGAATCATTACATTAGTAGGATTAAATTAAAATATACTCAGTAAGCTGAAAATACTTATTAAAGTTGAGTAGAAGTAATATGAGGAATTATATCAACTCACGTTAAATTACTACTAATGCAAATAAACATATGAAGGCCGTATACTTACAAATTACTTTGCTATTGATTTCCTTTTCTCTATTCATACTAAAAATACCATATCCAATTGAATTAGCGATAGCGATTCCTACTGTAATAAAAATGATTAAAATATCAAGAAAAATTAGAGTAAAGAGATTTTAACTTCGCCACATATACCTTTTTCTTTACAAAGTTTAAAGAAGCATTCTAAAGCTTCTCTCCCTTTTAATCCTAGTTCCTTTGACATTGCTGGTATTTCACCTTTATTTACTATTAGAGATGCTGACTCACGTATTATTACTTTTAACTTTAGAAGATCTTCTTCTCCTAGCTTTTGACTTCCTAAGATAGATATAATTATTGGAATATTGCCACAAGATTCTTTCCATTTTTCATATAGATTTATATCCCCTTCATCATAACTTATTATCGCATTATAATCACCAAATGAAGGTACTATATTCTCGTTATTCAGAAATATCTTAGCTAAATAAAATTCTGTTGAATTGGTTCCATTAACTAGAAGTTTTATTTGTTTTTCATCTTTTTTAATCTTCTTTATATAGAGTCCGTTAACTAACATACTACCATTAGATAAAACTTTTACATCTTTCGTTATAGCTAATACCGGTAAGGGAATAAAGAGCAAATCGTACTTATTAATATTGAATTTTATTTCGTCCTCCTTTATCTTCTCTACAACAAATTCATATCCCCTATTATTTATTTCACCTCGTAATAATGGAATTAGCGGTTTTAGTTCTTCTTCCCTAGAATATGCTAGCTTAATCCTCACAAATAACTGTTTATTTTTACCAAATTTAATTTATTCTACCTATGAAAACTTTAATAATAGGGACCGGATACGCTGGACTAAATGCATTTCACGTTATAAAAGATGCTGAACTAGTATCTGATAATTCTACTTTCATATTTTATACTGCATATTTAAGAAGTTTATTTTTTGGTGGAAAATTTTCGAAAAAGCTTAATTTTATAAAAGAAGAGAAAGTTATTGAATATGATCTAAAGTCAAAATGGGTCAAGACAACAAAAAATGAATATAATGTTGATAATTTAATTGTAGCTGCTGGATGTGATAAAAATGAGATAATAAACACAATAAATACAATTGTGAGAAAAGATAAAGTCTCAATCTCTTCTGAAGACCCATTTAATGATTATTTAGCAATTCAAATTGCTTTTTATTTAAGAAAATTGGGAAAAGAAGTTAAATATAATGGGAGATACATGGATTATTTAGGAGATAAAATAAGCTCTACAATTTTAAAATATACTGAAAAATACGGAATAAAATATACTGAAAAAGCTGAAGATATCCTACCATCATGCAAACCATCTTATCCTTTTAATTTTTTTAAGGTGAATGAATATCTACAATATGAAAACTCGTTTATAATAGGTGATCTCATTAGTGGTTTTCCTAAATTAGGAGAACTTGCTATGCGTAGTGGAATTTATGTTGGGAATTATATTCTGGGAAAAACAAAGAAGCCTTTTAAACCTATTTTTATAACAATTATTGATACTGGGAGAGAAGGAATACATATTAGATCAGATAGACTATGGGGAGGTTCAACTGAAATTGTTAAAGTATCTAAAATTAGACAGTTAATGAAAAGATTCATAGAAAAATATTATTTAATTAGAAATGGAAAAATGGGATTTTTATATTACTTGTAAGTACCCAGGGACCTGGGGGGTCAGGGGGATCATCATTCCTTTCATTAGGTCCCTGAGTACCCTAAAAAATATTATGTAGAAAAGGGGTATAAGTAGTTTTGCTATTGGAAAAATTTTTCTATATTCTAATAGAATAACTACGAGTATCACTCTATCTCCTTAATAATAGCTACTGAAATAATTATCCTTACGTGAAGTTACAATTAGGAAAACCAGATATAATAATTGATCCTTTCAATGACTTTATAACTGCTCTTACAATTGCTGGTGCATCAGATAACACTATTAGATTGTATTCAATTGCAATTCGTGATTTCCTAGATTTTATAAAGAAAGATCCTAGGTACACAACAGCTCAAGATCTAAATAAATGGATAATGAATATTTTAAGCAGAAACACAAAGAGTAAAAATGATAACGATATTGAAAAAAGAAGAAAAAAAGCTGTAACAGCAAGACATTACATAATAGCTGTTCTCAGGTTTTTAAAATGGCTAGGAATCGATATAAAGCCAACTTTACCTAGAGTAAGAAGGAGGGAAATTAGAGCTTTATCAGAAGAAGATATCAAAAAAATAGATGAAAATCTTAGAAGATTAAAAGACAAATTACTTATACATCTTATGTTAGATACTGGATTGCGTTCTAAGGAATTACTTTCTATTAAAAAATCTGATATTAGCATTGAAAAAAGATACATAATTGTAAGAAATACTAAGAATGGTGAAGAGAGAATTGTATTTTTCACAGAAGATACAGCGAAAATGTTAGCTAAATATATCAAGAATCTTAAAGATACTGATCTCTTATTCAATATGAGTTATCATGCGCTATATCGAAAACTTAAAAGGTTAGGTAAAAAAATTGGAATAGATCTAAGACCACATATATTAAGACATACATTCGCTACTCAAGCTATAAGAAAAGGAATGCCACTACCAGTAGTGCAAAAACTATTAGGGCATAAGGATATAAGAACAACTCAAATATACACGCATTTAATAACAGAAGATTTACAAGAAGTTTATAAAAAAGTATTCGGTTAAGCTTTTCCTAAAAATCTCCATTTTATCATTTCATAAATATATTCCGCTAGATCTTTAACGCTATTAAATGACGCAGTCTGTAAATGTAGATATTCAAATTTTGCTTGGTTGTTAAGCATATATCTCTGCAATTCCTTAACTATAGGTTTCTTTAATATCTCCTCTAACTTCTCCTTTGACAAATTCCCTACTATTTTTCCATTTATATCATCTGGATAAGGTAAATCTCCATTTGGATAAACTGAAATAGCATAGCTTACTACTCTCTTTGTTGAAACTTTACCAATTAAAGCATTAATGAAGCCCCACGAGTTATTTATTGTAGGCCCATATTTCCTTTTCAAATCCGACATTACTTTATACAATTCATAAGGGTCTGGAGCTAGTTTGACTTTAGATTCCGGGTAGTCAATTGCTGGAAGTATTACGATTTTATATTTACATTCCTTAACTTTTTTCACTTTTTCCTCTAGCTTATGCAAATTATATCTCGTAACTACTGTCTGTACATTAACCTTGAGGCCATATTGCCTAAACTTGCACAAATTATCTAAAGCTTTGACATTCCAATGATATTCGTCTATTGAATAATGGAGAAAATCAATGCTATCTGCTAGTTTAACAAGGAAATCTTCGTCATTCAGCCTATACCCATTAGTAGTTAACATCACATAGAATGAACCATCATGAGCATATCTTAAGAGTTCTAAGATATCATTTCTTATTGTAGGTTCTCCTCCTTCAAAAGATAATACCACTATTGAAGAGTTCCTTAAATTATCAATTATCTTTTTAACTGTTTCAGTACTTGCCTCACCAAGCTTGCCAGAATAGTACTCTGGTGAACAAAAAGTACAATGAAGATTGCATCTAGAGGTAACTTTAAATGTCGCATAAGCTGGATTAAAGGGATCCTTTAATAACTGGGTTTTAATAAACCACCTAAATGCCTTTAGATCTCTATTCAATTTTTAAAAACCTCCTTACGTGCTTTAAATATTCTTCAGCATTCTCAGAAATTAATTTTATCTCTTCTTCAGTCACTTTCCTTATTACCTTAGCTGGTACGCCAACAGCTATGCTATATGGCGGAATTTTACTGCCTTGAGTCACTACTGCGCCAGCACCTATGATTGAATACTCCCCTACTTCTGAGCCATTTAAAAGGATCGCTCCCATACCTATTATCACATTGGAAGAAACTTTAGCGCCATGAATTATTGCATTATGTCCAATAGTTACCCTATCACCTATTATCACTTTATACCCAGGGTCAGTGTGAATAGTAGTACTTTCTTGTACATTCGTTTCCTTACCAATTTCAATAGAATCATTATCGCCTCTTACTACAACATAATGCCAGAGACTTGAAAACTCGCCTATTGCAACATCACCTATTACGTATGCAGTAGGATGAATATATACTCTTTCAGCTATCCTGGGCTTTTTACCTAAATATTCTTCAAGCGGCATCACTTTTTCTTAACTAATTTGGCTATAAAAAACCCTGTTAAATCATGAACATGCGGATGAAATCTTACAATCTCCTCAATTTCAAATCTCTCATCTTCAATTACTTTCTCATTTTCCCATGAAGTAACGGTACATGTAGAGTAAACTAAAGTCCCACCTTTTTTCAATATTTTATATGCAGAGTTAATAAATTGTTTTTGATAATAATAAAAGTTAAGAATATCCTCTTTTGTCTTTTTATCATAAACCTTTGGCCTTATACCTAAAGCGGAACAAGGAGGGTCAATAATTACTTTATCAACATCTCTTATACCATAATCTTCATAAAGATATCTGGAATCTGCTAAATAAACTTCAATATTCATGTGCATTTTTCTAACTTTCTCCCTTAATTCTTCAACTTTTTTCTTTGTATGATCAAATCCAATTACTTTACTTTTAGGTTCTAGTTGATATATATGGGTCAATTTTCCTCCAGGAAAAGCAGTCATATCAATTATTATTTCATTAGGCTTAGGATCTAGTAAATGAGCAACATACATAGACGCTTTACCTTGAAGAATTACATATCCCTCCTTAACTAAATCTAAGTCAGCTAACGGTGGTGCATAATATAGAGGATTCGTGACCTTAACTATTAAATTCCCTTGATTAACTATCTCTCCTTCAGCAACTATTACTCCGTTTTCACTTATCACACTGACCTCTTTTCCGTGACCTACAATTTTCTTTACTCCAGGTTTGTAAACATTAGCACCCATCATAACACTTTCTGCAGTCTTTTTATCTACTATAACCTTTGTGTCGTGCTCAACAACCTTATTAGGACCTTTTAATCTAATGTATAAAGCTTCTTCAAAATCTTCATCCATTTGAAGAAAATTTAGCTCCTTTAAGACCTTTTCAACTGAAGTCTTTATTGTATTTACTCTAATATACAGTCTGCTATTAGGAATTAGAATTGATCTTAGAAATTCATTAAGATAGCTACCATAAATTTTCTTTAAATCATCAATAACAAATTCGTCATACTCTAATCTTTCAGCCATAGTACTTTTGCCCCCTCATTGTTTGCTTCAGTTACAAAACCACCAAAAGTGGATACTAATTCTTCTCCTTCTCTTTTACTTCTCACAAAAGTATAAATAGCTGGACCAAATGAAGAAATTCCGGAATAAAATCCTTTAGCATAAAGTCTCTTCATTAAATACTTCACTTCATCTGTCTGAAGACTAACTTCGATTTTCTTAAACCCTAAATTCTGTATGAGTCCAATAGCTTCTAATGCCTCTTCGAGATCATTTTCTATTACAGCTGGAATTAATTTTAAGAAAACAATTCTAGTTAAGGTATCAATCCCTTCAACTTTAGCATTTTTAAAAGCTTCAAGTTCATCTTTTCCAAATATTTTACGTCCACCTTTAGGAACATTAACATAAATATACCACGGAAATTTATACCTTGCAATTAAAGGTGGAGGATCAACTTTAGCATAATCTGATGGTAACACTTCTTTTTTTATCTTCTTAGAATGTCCACCATCAACTATAAACCCACCGTATTTAAACGCATAAACACCTATCCCAGAAGTGCCTCCACGTTTAACAAGTTTTGCTAATTCTACTACATCTATATTTTTTAAATTATATTCCGCTCCTAATTTTGCTAAAGAAAGAAGAAATTGTGTAGTATGCCCTAAACCTATATGTTCTTCAAAATCTTCTTCTATGCAATAATCTGGTATTTCAAAAGGTAAGTTTAAGTTTGCTTTATTGCAATTACCAGTCCTAATTATAATTCTTGGATATTTTAATGCTACCCCAACTCCTCCATCAATCCTACCGTATTTTCCATCTAAATCAATAAGTGTAATATGAATTCTCGAGAGACCAATAATTTTTATCATGCTAAACACTTCATTTATCAGAGGCTTATGAGTTTAGCTAAGTTAGTATTTGAGTGGAGTAAAAAATATCCTAATAAAACTTTTTTAATAAGCGAAGATAAAAGCTTGACCTATGAACAAGCGTCAAAAGAAATAAGCAGTATAGCCTCTAATATTTCCCCTGGCAGTACAGTAGTCCACATAATGTTCAATTCAATAGAATCCATACTTTCATATCTAGCTATTTTATGGGCTGGAGCAAAAATTGTTGCTGTAGACCCCTTAACTTCTGCCGAAGATTTAAAGTTTATATTAGAGGACTCTAACCCAGATATTGTCTTTACTGATTCAGAAATTTACGAAAGAGAAAAAAATGTTCTAAAAGACTACAAGACGTTTGTTAATATACCTAGAAAAAATGTATACTCACCTCCTTATGAATATAGAGAAGATGAAGTTGCTTTAATCTATTATTATGCTGGAATAGCTGGTAGAACAATGCAAGTACTTCACAGTGCTAAAAGAATGGAACTTAATGCCTTATCACTTTATAGGGCTACAAAATTAAAAGAAGTAAGAAGCATCCTCACAGTACCAATTGCTCATGTCCTGGGTAATAGCGTTTTAGGTGTAACTTTAGAGGCTGGAGGAAGTATGTATGTAATGAAAAAGTTTGATCCCCAGTCAACTGTATCAATAATTGAAAAGTACTCAATAAACTATCTTTCAACAGTTCCAATGGTTTATGACTCACTAAATACAGTTTCAGGGAATTTATCAAGCTTAGAATTATGTGTTAGTACTGCTGCACCTCTATTCCCAAACACCGTTAACACATTTTTCAATAAATATAGTAAAAAGATAGTCCAACAATACGGTTTTACTGAAGGATTTGTATTAACTTTTCAACCCTTAGAATATGCTGACGTTATTAGCGTAGGAAAACCTTTGCCAGAGGTTGAGATAAAACTAGTTAAAGATGACGGTAAAGAGGCAAAAATTGGTGAGGTAGGCGAACTTTGGGTTAAAGCTCCTTGGCTTATGTTAGGATATAAAGACCCTAATGAAACAGCAAAAGTATTCTCTGATGGTTGGTTAAAGACTGGAGATTTAATGAGCATGGATGAAAAAGGTCTATTATACTTTAGAGGTGTGAAGAAAAGGATGTTAAAGTATAAAGGTTATCCTATCTTCCCTAGAGACCTGGAAGAAATACTGAAAACTCATCCTTCCGTAATAGATGCAAAAGTTATCGGAGAAGATGCAGGTCAATTAGGTCAGCAACCTGTTGCAAAAGTTATTGTGAAAGAGAAAAGGGCTGGATTAGAGGAGGAGCTTTTAAATTATGTTAACTCAAAGGTAGCGTTTTATAAGAGGTTAAAGAAAGTATACATAGTGGATAAACTTGAGTGAAATTGATACTTTAGTAAGGGAAATAGCTAAAAGACTAGAAGAAAAAGCAGAAAAAATAATAAAGAAAGAAGAAGTAACAGTAACTATAACTGACAGTAACATAGATGAAATTATAACTAAGAATAAAGTAGTGTTTATTGATTGTTGGGCACCTTGGTGCGCGCCATGTCACATATACGAACCAATATACAATAAAATAGCTGAAAAATACAAGGATAAGATAGTTTTTGGAAGATTAAATGTTGACGAGAATCCTAAGACTGCTGATAAATATGGTGTAATGAATATACCTACAACTTTAATTTTTGTTAATGGACAAGTAGTAGATCAAATAGTTGGTGCTGTAGATGAAAGCACACTAGAGGATTACGTTAAAAAATATCTAAATTAATTTCACTCCTTCTTTATTCTTTAGCGAGAGATTAAATTATTTTTTATATCATATTTTTAAGCCATTTTTTACATTTACATAATCTGTAATTAAGAATCATATATAAACTTCTGAACAGTTTTTATACTTAGCGCTAAAAATCTTTTTAAACAATTAAAGCTATTCGTTATCATGCCAAATTTGCCTAAAACGCCAGAAGAAGCCCTAAAATTTTTGAAAGATAATAATATAAAGTGGGTGGATCTTCAATTTACTGATCTACCCGGAAGATTACACCACATAACTATCCCAGCATATGAATTTACAGAAGATTCATTCAAGACAGGATTCGGAAAACTAGATGGAAGCAGCATTAAAGGATTTACTATGATTTATGAAAGTGATATGGTATTAATGCCAGTACCTCAAACTATGACACTTATACCATGGAATCAAGGAGTAGCTAGAGTAATAACTCAAGTATTCTGGGGAGGAGGAAAAGGTAGATTTGAAAGAGATCCAAGACATATTGCCGAAGAAGCCGAGAAAAAACAATCCGAAGAAGGATATGTAAGCTATTTTGGACCAGAATTAGAATTTTTCATATTTGACAAAATTGATTTAGATGTAGCAACACCTCAAAGTGGAACAGGATATAAAATATATGCTAGAGAAGCTCCTTGGTCTAAAAATGGTGGTTTCTTAATAAGATATAAGGAAGGATACTATCCGGCACCACCAGTAGATCAATTAATGGACATAAGATTAGAAGCAATAAATACTCTTGTAGATTATTTTGGGTTTACAATTGAAGCAACTCATCATGAAGTAGCTACTGCTGGACAAGGAGAAATAGATTTCAGATACTCAACTCTAGTTGATACAGCAGATAAGGTTCAGACATTAAAATACGTTGTTAAAAATGTGGCAGCAAAGCATGGTATGATTGCAACTTTTATGCCAAAGCCTATGTTTGGAGATAACGGAACTGGAATGCATACACACTTTAGTTTATGGACAAAAGATGGTAAGAATTTAATGTATGATCCAAATGATGAATACGCTGAATTGAGCCAAATTGGCAGATATATAGTAGGAGGTATACTAGAACATGGTAGAGCATTGTCAGCCATAGTATCTCCTACAACTAACAGTTATAGAAGATTAATCCCTGGCTATGAAGCACCAGTTTACTTAGTATGGAGTAAATCAAACAGGAGTGCTGCTATAAGAATCCCATCTTATTATAGGGGTATGGAAAAGGCAAAGAGATTAGAATATAGACCACCAGACCCCTCTTGTAACCCATATTTAGCATTTGCAGCAATACTAATGGCTGCATTAGATGGTATTAAAAAGAAAATAGACCCCGGTGATCCAGTAGACGAGAATGTATATCATATGAGCGAAGAGAGAAAGAAACAATTGAAAATAAGAGAAATGCCAAGATCACTAGATGAGGCACTAGATGAGTTAGAAAGCGATAATGAATTCCTAAAACCAGTATTTAGCTCATCAATATTAAATACCTATATAGATTTGAAGAGAGATGAAGCAAAGACAATGCAACAATACCCGCATCCAATGGAACTATACTACTATTTAGATGCCTAAAATACCTATTTTTCTTAGATTTCTTTTTATTTCATTTAAATCTAAATAATAATCAAATATATAATTTTTTATAGCTTCTGAGAGAATTGGGTAATCCATATTTAATAAGACTGAATAATCTCTTATCCATCTATCTTTTTGATAAAGAAAAGAAGTAAAAGAATCTTCATAAATTCTTTTAATCAAATCACTATCTAACTCTTTCCTAACTGCAAGAGTACAACAATGAAGAGCCTCAAACTGATGTAAAACATTATAACCTTTATGCGAAAGTATAGTAAAATATGGCTCCCAAATAGATATAGCACTGACTTTTCTTCTTTCTAGATCATAAATCATACTTTCAGGTGAATTATAACTTTGCAACTCTAATTCGGGATTTAATAGTAAAGTCCAAATTTCCATACTAGACATTTCTGTTGAACCTATTGTGTCACATAATGATTTACCAATAATACCACCTCCTCCTTTAGCCCCACCACTAATAATTTCAAAATTATCAAATATCTTTTTGAAAATTAATTGAGTTACAACAGGAGAAAAACCAGCATTTATTTTACCTTCTGCTAAGTCTTTGGTCAATGCAAGACCATTATCATAAATAACTATATCTACAAAGAAACCTTTCTCTTTGAGTGATTTAACAAATGGAATAATAAATGGGTACTCTGCTGCTCTAATTATTCCTATTTTAATAAATTTATTACTTAATTTTACAGTTAAATTTTTACCTAATGTCTTTTTCCTTTCAATAAGACCTTGCTTCTCTAAATCGGATAAAATTTCAGAAAGTCTACTTTTAGATAAACCACTAAGTCTAACAAGTTCTGATTGCGGAACTTCTCCAAATCTCTTAAGAATATCTATAATCTTAGATTTTGAATCCGCCATTCAATAAAAAATCTTCTTACGTTATAATAAACTTGACTTTTTTGAAACTTCTAATAGTCTAAATACGTAATTTCTCAGAGATGCATTAGTTTTAAACAAACCTCTAGTTGCAACAGACAACAGACTAGCTTCCCTATCTTTTACACCTCTCACATAAGCACACATATGAAGAGCATCTCCTATAACCATTACTCCCTTTGGATGTATATCACTGCTCATTAAGGCATCAGCAATTTGTTGGACTAGCCTTTCTTGTATTTGAGGCCTTGAAGAATAATAATTTACAATTCTTATTATTTTACTGAATCCTGCAACTTTCTTCTCTGGACCCACAATATATGCAACGTGTATTTTCCCTATAATAGGTAATAAATGATGCTCACACAGCGAGGAAAATTGTATATTCTTTACAAGAACTATTTGATCTTCCTCTTCTGATAGCCCATCTTCAGCTAAGTTAAACGTTTTTATCTGTGGTTTAGGTGTTCTTAGACCACTAGTCATTTCTATAAGAGCCTTTGCTACCCTTATTGGAGTTTCTTTTAATCCTTCCCTATCTGGATTTTCACCTAAAATTTCAAGGATCTCCTTAATTCTTTTTGCAATCTCTTCGATCATTTTTTCTTGGCTTAATGTCTCTTCCATAACAATAGTGTTATTGACTCCAATGAAATATAAATTTAAATTAAAAAGAGTACTAAAAAGTTATAAATACTTGAATGTTGTCTCAAGAACAATGGGTTTCTTCTTAGTTATAATTATTGTATCTTCTATTCTTACGCCAAATTTATTCTTTAGATATATACCAGGTTCAACTGTTATTACCATGTTTTCTTTAAGTTCTGCATCAGAAGTAGGAGAAACTGGAGGATATTCATGAACTTCAATACCTACACCATGACCAGTTGAATGAATAAAATATTTACCATATCCAGACTTTTCAATAATATTTCTTGCAGCCAAATCAACTTCAGCAGCCTTAACTCCGTCCCTCGCTCTATCGATAGCTTCTATCTGTGCTTCTAATACTATTTCATAAATTTTCTTAATTTCTAAGTTATTACCCTTTATAAATGTTCTAGTACTATCAAAACAATAATTATTATATCTCGCACCAATATCTATTACAGCATTTTGACCATCTTTTATAATTTTATCTGTAGGCACATGATGTGGAAAAGCAGAATTCTCTCCAAAAGCTACAATACTAGGAAATGCATAATCCTCTGCTCCTTCGGATCTCATCGTCATATCTATTATTCCGGCTAGCTGTTTTTCTGAAACTTCTGAATTAGTAAGTTTATCTTGAGCTATTTTCATAGACGCAGAAGTTATCTCTCCTGCTTTCTTTATTAATTCTAACTCTTCAGGCTCTTTTATTGCCCTTAATAATGAGAGATCCTTAGATAAATCAACTATTTCATATTTATTGAAATAATTATAAAAAGTACTAGAAGTATTCTGAATGTCAAGGCCTATTTTATTCTGGTGAACATAACTAAAGATCGCATCTTTTAGATTACCTTTTATAATTTTATCTCCCGTAAATGTAGTACTATATGCAACTACATCAATGTCCTTAATTTTCTCTTCAGCTCTATACAATTCTAATAAGGGTACTATAAGGGTAGGAACTCCATCACAATAAACTAGTGCAACAAAGTTTCCAATATCAGTGCTTATATAATCATATCCGGTAAGATAAAATATAGAAGCTGTATTACTTATTATAGCACATTTTAGGTTCTTCTCTTCAAGGATTTTTTGAAGCTTATGAAGTCGCATAAGGCTCTACCTTAAATTTAAAGTTAGGCTCTCTTATAGCTATTGCTATTTCATATGCCTCACGTAGTAGTTCATTCTTTTTATCTTCTGAATAATTGCCTCTTAAAATATCAATAATATCAATTTCTTTGTCTTGCCTATATAAGCAAGTTTTTAGCTTGCCGTCAACTGTTAGTCTTATTCTATTACAGCCAGCACAAAATATTGGATTTGCATAAGGCTTTATCACTTCTATAACTAAATTCCCTATGTAATATCTAGGTCTAAAATGCTTATTCCTAATTTCCACTTTTTCTGCTTTTTCTCTCAATATTTTTTCTATGCTTTCTAACTTTTCATGGTAAGAGAAGACGTTCCTTCCTAAACCCACAGGGTGAAGTTCAATAAGATGTAACTCATCCACACCAATTTCTCTTGAAAATTCTATTATTTTTTCTAATTGAGTAATATTCTTCTTAGTAACTACAAAGTTAAGTTTTAGTGGTCTTAAACCAGCTTTAAGAGCTTCCTTTATTCCTTCAATTACTTTATCTAATGCATCAACGCCAGTGATTTCTTTAAATAAATTCTTATCTAGCGAGTGAAGACTAATATTTACTCTATCAAGACCAGCTTCCTTTAATTTCCAGGCTAATGAACGTAAAAGTACCCCATTAGTAGTCATTGATATTTCTCTAATTCCTACCATTTTTAATTCTCTAATAATTTCTATGAGATCTCTTCTTAAAGTGGGCTCACCACCAGTCAGTTTAACGGATTTTATTCCATATTCCATTCCTACTTTTGCAACCAAAGAAATTTCTTGTGGAGTTAACAGTCCTTGAGCGTTATCTTCACCTTCCATATGGCAGAAAAAGCATGAGAAATTACATGTATGTGTTAATGTTACTCTTAAGTCCTCTATTGGTCTCCCAAATCTATCAATCATTACATTTATTATCGTTTTCGAAGGTATTAAAACTTGAATATGAAAAGTGAACTGTTATGTCCAAAATGCAATATAAGAATGGATTTTATTGCTGAAGCAGAAAATAGCAGCGATGGAAATAAAGTAGTAAGATACTTTTATCGATGTCCTGCCTGCGGTACAAGAATAAATGATGAAATCATAAATATAAAAAAGGAAAATGAATCCATAATTATAAAAATTTCTCAACAACTTTTTTAAAATAATTATAATGCGTAAAAGGAATTAATGTGAGTATAGGTAAGTTGTTAAAATTAAGAAGTTCTTTTGCTATTTCCTTATTCAATGCGTATCCCTCTAATACTGCATCGTAATTTTCATAGAAGAGATAAGGATCTTTTATAAACTTGTATGACATCGAAAATGCTAAGACTAATAAATCCCAAGCAAAATAAGAAATATTACTAGTTTGTATTGATTGTTCTGCATCAATTACACTTATTTTCTCATTATAAACAAAATTTTCGATTTTTGTATCCCCAAGTGCAAAGTTCTTTTCATGAATATATCTTAATGCATCTCCTAATTCCCTAAATTGCTCCTTTTGTACTATTTCGTTTCCATCAATAAAATTTCTATACAGACACAAAGTTTTTACATCAAAATCTATTATATTAGGAACTTTAATTTTATCTCTCCAGTTAAATGTAAAAAAATTAATTTCCCTATTCATTCTCTCTAAAGGATCAGAGGTATATGGGTATCTCCTAAATGCTGGAGAAATCAAATACCATTTAAATGAAGTAGAGGAACTATAGCACTTAACTACTACTCTTCTATCATCAATATCTATTAATCGTGTTTGAGAATAAAGACCTCTAAAGAAATCTTCTAATTTCATTTATTATCTATTTTACCTTTCACTCTTATTAATTCGCCGTCGTCATAAACTTCTTTTTCTTTCATATTTATTAAATCATTTAGATTTATATTTCTTGGAGAAAAATCTAATATATCTCCATTTTTATTAAAAATAACTATTACTTCAGTAGCCACGGATTATAACTTACATGAAAAAACATTTATAAAATTAATCATACGTAACTCCCTAGTTCATTTACATATTTATACGCATCATCTGGGAATATTAAAACAGTAACTTCCTCCTCGTCTTGTTTAGCAATTTTCTTATAAGCTGAAACAGTAGCCCCGGCACTCAAACCTATTAAAATTCCATCATTCCTAGCAACATCTATAACTCCTTCTATAGCTTCCTTTAATTTTACTTCAACAATTTTATCAATTTTAACCATATTAAGGAATTTATTCTCTTTATCTTCAGTAACCCTTTTTATTCCTGGAATTCTTTCCCCTTGAGCTGGCTCTACGCCTATAATTTCTAGGTCATCTCCATATTTTTCTTTAAAATATTTAGCAATTCCTACTATATGACCCGCAGTTCCCATAGTAGCAATAATCCTCTTTATTTTTAATCCTATAGAACTCATTTGTTTATCTATTTCTTTTGCTGTAGTCTCATAATGTGCTAATACATTAATCTCGTTATGAAATTGATCTAAGTGAGTATAACCATTAAATTCACTAAGTTTCTTTACTAAAGGCAAAAGCTCATTTGTCGAATTACCAGCACTTATAACATTTGCTCCTAATATCTTCATTAACACTTTAAACGAAGAAGGAGCAGTAGCTGGGATAAAAGCGGTAAAATTTATCTTAAAAATTGAGGATAAAGCTGAAAGTGCTATCCCAGTATTGCCGGAAGTGGCTTCAACTAAAGATTTCACGTTTCTCTTTATTGCTTCCTTAAATAAGAATAGTGCTGTCCTATCTTTTATACTATGACTGAAGGGATTGTAAAACTCTAATTTAGCCCAAACATTTTTACCTAAACTCAATTTAAGCATTGGTGTTGGCCACATTCCTTCCATTAATTCTATAGGGTTTTCAAAAACGTGAAGCTCTCTTGATGACACAATATTGACCGCCTAATTATTCTAAGTAAATAATTACTTAAAAGCATTATTTTTCCTTTAAAACTCTTATTTTTATTACAAACTTGCTTCCTTCTTTCTCCCATCCTTCATATTGATTTCCAGTTTCATCACACCACCTCTTTAATTCTTGAACAGCTGCTTCCCATTTAGTTTTAACAATTATTTCTTCACCATTTTTAGCTTCTCTAAAAGCTCTTAATACTTGAACTAGAACTACAGGACAAACATCATCTGAATCTATTATCATAAAGAAATCACCACATCAGCTTCCCTAGCTTCAGTTAAAAAAGTAATACTACCAGACAATTTTACACCATCTATTAAGTCCTCTTTTTTAGCTCCTATTATTTTCAAACCAACCTCATCAACAAAAAATTCTACTCCTTCCTTCAAGGCCTCTTCAAACATCTTGTCAGCATCTGTTATTTTTAATCTTTTCATTTGCCAATTTAAAAAAAGTCTTGCAAAGAAAGGCATAGAGAATTTCTTTTTTGAACCTTTTATAAAAAGTCCTACAGCTTGTGAAGTTACAAAGACTTTTACGTTCCATCCTAATGCCTTTGCTGATAAGGATAGTGTGAGAGCATGGTACATTGCATCAAGATTATTGTTAGAAACGAGAATTACAAGTTTTTGCATATGTAGTAAATGAGTAAGCAAAAATAAAATATTTGCCAGATATAATCGTACACATGAAAATAAGAGCCTTAGCAATATTTGTAACTAATTTTGATAAAAGTAGGATAGATTATTATGTACAAAGACTGAATGAAATAAAAGATGAAAAGATTTGGACAAAGAGAATTGCATTACCTCCAACTCCTAAAGATCTTCCATTAGATAAAATAACAGAGCTTTTGCCAAACTCAAGAGATGTGATATTTTCAGCAATTCATCTTAGATCTAACGATAAAAGAGTAAAAGACATTTCTAATATCTTGCAGACAAGTAAGTCATTATACGCCTCTATTCTTCTTAGTAAAGTTGAAGATTCCAAAGAAATAGCCAATTTTATCTATTCTTTAGAGCCAGAAATAGCCACAAGAATAGCTGTTTTAATTTATGATGATTTTCTTCTGACTCCTTATTTCCCCGTAGGCTCTGCAAATACAATAGCTGATTCTCTAGCAATTTCAGTACTTTACGCAAAAGATTACTTAGAAGGTAAAATTAACAAAAGCATAGCTGAAGCAAATGAATTCGGAATAAAATACTCTAAACAACTACAATTACGATATCTAGGTATTGATATATCTCTGTCACCATGGATGAATGAAAGTGTAGCTGAAATAATCGAAAATAAAAGTGGAAAGTTATTTTCGCACGGAAACACTTACGCTGTTTTCCAAATTAACAGAGAGATATTTAATATTGCATGGCAACTTAAAGTAACTCCTATAGGTTTTTCTGAAACAATGCTACCTATTGCCGAAGACCTAATTCTAATGAAAAGAGTCGAAGAAGGAAGCCTAAAATTGCCAAATCTCCAACAATTAACCTTTGCATGTGTTGCTGGTTTAGATATGGTACCAATTCCTAGAGATAAAGATCTATATTATAATATACTTTTAGATAGCATAGCAATACAATTTAATAAAAGAAGACCATATGGAATAAGAATTATTCCAACAACTGGATCAGGTTATATATTTATTAATGATTATGGCAAAATACCCGAGATTAAAACTATCTGATACCCATTTAAACTACTTTTATAAACTTTGAAATATATATAACACATAGTATAGTGATAAAAATGGAAGTACGTAGGGTTCAAAAATTTGGAAAATCTACATTAATGGTTTCCCTACCAGCAGAATGGGTAAAGGAAGTAGGGTTAAATGCTGGAGAAAGTGTTTACTTAGAAGTTGATGAAGATGGAAGTCTAAAAATCTATCCTCCTAATATGAAATTACAAGGATCTCCTAAAGAAATAAAAGTAGTAATTTCTAACTTAGTCATGCCAGAAATAATCACGAGAATAATATATGGACTTTACATATTAGGTTTCGACAAAATAGAAATAGAAAGTAAAGAGAAGCTTTTTAATGAGGATTTACTGAGAAAAATTAAGGAATCAGTAAGAAGCTTAATAGGATTTGAGATTACAGTCCAAAATATTGACTATATTCAAATACAATCGTTCTTGGACCCTACAAAATATACTATGAATAGCCTACTCAATAGACTTATAAATAACCTAAAACAAATGTTACATTACCTTAGTTTAGGTATTAAAGAAGGTAGTAGAACATTTCTTCAAGAAGCGATAGAATTAGAAAAAGAAATTGATAGATTGTACTATTTGGCATTAAGACAACTTATCTTATCACAATCAAATAGAAGCTTAGCTTATATGATAGGAGTAAAAAGAATACAATTAATAGGAAATAGAATATTAATAAAAGCTATAGAAGAGGCAGCCGATGAAATAAGTGAAGCAGCAAACGATTTATTAGCTTTACCACCACAAGACCTAGAAGAGCTAAAGAAATATTGGTCACAATTTAATGATTTAATTGAACAGTCAACAGTTATAATAGATCATGCTATCAAACTCCTTAATAAAGAAGATATAAAATTAATAAATGAAGCTATGGAAGAGTTAAGAACTCTTAGAAGAATATTAATAGCTGAAGCTACAAAAAATGATTCAATAAATAATTATAGATTAATTATAGTGATAAGAAGCGTAAATCTAAGGTTATATAATGCTATAAGAAGAATGGAGCCAATAGTAGAAATAGCATTCAATAGAAGTTTAGAGAATACAAAAGAAGTTATTGTTGAGTAATTTTCTTCAATTGACTAAGAACATACTCCCTAATTTCTTTTATTGAAGGTAAATTTCTTATTAATTTTCCATTTTCCATATATTTTACTAAAAGGGGAGTACAGCCTTCGGAAAGTGGCTTTTGATCTAAAAGCGTAATGATATCATTGTCTGGAGTAGGACCACATCTATACACTTGCTTTGCCCCAGGCCATTTACCTCTTTTGGTATAAGGAACCCACTTACCATCAGCGTACTTTTCAACTATATCAGCACTAAAATCTACACTAGGAGGAAATGCTATACTAGTCCCAACACCAAATCCATCAACCAAATCTTTTAAATTAATTACGTCCTCTTCGTCAATTCCACCACTAACTATAATCTTTACATTATTATAACCATGAATATTTAAAGTCCATCTAACCTCTTGTATAATTTTCCTAAAGTTACCTCTTCTGCTAGAAGGTGTATCTAACCTAATACCATATATTCTATCCTTTAAGGCTTCTGCTGCTTTAAGTGCCTCTGTTCTTTCGTCTTCAAATGTATCAGCTAAAATTATTCTAGGTACGTTAGGGGGCATAGCTTCATCAAACGCTTTCCAAGCTTTTACATTATCACCTACAACAAGCATTAATGCATGAGGCATTGTACCAGATGGTTCAATGCCAAAATATTCTCTATCAAATGCTCCAGAAATTCCATCACAACCACCTATATAAGCTGCCCTATCAGCCATTGGAGCTATTGCAGGATGTAAAGCCCTTAACCCAAAGAATAATACTGTTTTATCCATCGCTAAACTCTTAATTCTTGCAGCCTTAGTTGCTATACTAGAAGAGTGTCTTAATATACCCAAAAAAGCTGTCTCATAAACTCCAAAGTCTAGATAATTTCCTTCTATAATCATAACCGGTTCTATCTCTTTAAAAAGAGTGCCCTCTGGCATAGCATATACATCAACTGGTTTGCCTTCGAAAAGTCTAAGAACTTCCTCTAATCCAGCAAAAACAGCCCATTTATATCCTTGTGGTAAACCATAGGAGTGAACTTCCATTCTAACTCTAGCATTAGTTACACCTAAATGCTTAAGCGTTTGCTCAGTCCTTTCAAAATAAATATCGGTTATTTTACCGGAAAGTATCTCCTCTTCTGAAGCAATGTAAAATTTCATACCAACTCGTTAATTAAAAAGACAAGTTAAATTTTAAACCTTCGATAGACGATCATATACTGAAAATTCATGATAACGCCTAAAATGGTTCCAGCAGATGTTTTAATTCCTAGACTAGCTCAGTATCTTAAAGATAACGTAAAAGAATTACAACCTCCAGAATGGTCTTATTTCACAAAGTCTGCCAGTTTTAATGAAAGAGTCCCAGATAATCCAGAGATCTGGTGGTATGTAAGAGCAGCTTCTTTGCTTAGAAAATTATACTTCTTAGCCCCCTTAGGTGTAGGAGAGACACAAAGACTTTACAGTGGATTAAAGAGAAGAGGATCAAAACCACCAAAAACTGTTAAAGCACCAGGTCATGCAAATAGATTAATATTTCATCAACTAGAAAAAGCTGGATTAGTTATAAGAACCAAAAAAGGTAGAGTATTGTCTCCTAAAGGAAGGTCACTTTTAGATAAATTATCATACGAAATGTTTAAAGAGTTGGCAGAGAAAAAACCAGAGTTGAGAAAATACTTAGAATGAGGTGATTAATATGAGTGATGAATATGATGCAGAATTAGAGGAGTTGTTAAGAAGAAAAGCGTTAGAACAACAAAGAAAAGCGTTAGAAGAGCAACAAAGAAAAGCTGAACTAGAAGCAAAAAAGGATGCAATATTGAGAGTCATTTTGACTCCGGAAGCTAGACAAAGATTATCTAATGTAAAATTAGTTAAACCAGACTTAGCTGAAGCAATAGAAAACCAGTTAATTGCATTAGCTCAAGCTGGAAGAATTCAAGCACCTATAACTGATGATGAATTAAAAGAAATTTTAGCCCAATTAACTAACCAGACAAGGAAAGATTATAAAATTACAATTAAAGAAAGGGGTTGGAAATGAGCAAAAACAAACCGTTAGGAAGAAAATTAAGGTTAGCTAAGGCATTAAAAAGCAATTCCCCAGTCCCAGCTTGGGTAATTATAAAAACTAATGGTAAATTTAGATACAATTTACATAGAAGAGATTGGAGAAGAAATGATCTAAAGGTGTAAAAAAATGAAGGAGAAAGACAATTTTGAAATGACAATTAATTTCAAAAGAGTAATAATGGGAAGAAGAAATACAAGGACAAAGAGAGCTATCAAGTTAATTAGAAATATAATTCAAAGACATTTTGGTGCTGAAAAAGTCATAATTGACCCAATTTTAGCAAAAAGTATAACATATAATGGGAAAGACAGAATAGTAAGGAAAGTTAGAGTAGCTGTTAAAAAGATAGGAGAAAAAACATATTTAGTTAGACTTGCATTAAAGAGTGAATGATCATAGATAAGTTAACTATTTTTGGAACAGATAATATTGGAATATATCTTTTTACTAATGATAAATATACTATTGTCCCTAAAAATATAGATATAGAAACAATTAAAAAAATTCAAGAAACGTTAAAAACAGAAATAATTCAAACTACCATTGCGAGAAGTTTTCTAATAGGTATATTTGTGGCTGGGAATAATAACGTAATACTACTTCCTAAAAATGTTGACGATGAAGAAGTTAAGAAAATAAAAGATATTGCTAGAGATGTTAGGGTCGAAGTTCTAGATATCAAACCTACTGCC
Organism: Sulfurisphaera javensis; assembly: GCF_041154675.1. NCBI lineage: Archaea > Thermoproteati > Thermoproteota > Thermoprotei > Sulfolobales > Sulfolobaceae > Sulfurisphaera > Sulfurisphaera javensis. The sequence continues at coordinate 2,130,379 of NZ_AP031322.1, read as the reverse complement.
CTAGGAAATATCATCTTAGCAAACTCTTATGGAGCTTTAGTTTATCCAGAACTTACTACTATAGAATTTAAAAAAGTAAAAGAGAGCCTTGGAGTTAATAATATAGAAAAAGGAACAATAGCTAACATTATAACTGTTGGTTCTGTAGGAGTTGTGACAGATAAAGCTGGATTAATACACATAGATGCAACAGAAGATGAAATAGATAAACTAAGCAAATTATTTAAAGTTAAAATAGATACTGGCACAGTTAATTTTGGTAGTGTATTTATCCATAGTGGTCTAGTAGCAAACAAAAATGGAATTCTAGTAGGAACAGCAACAACAGGACCAGAGATTTTAAGAATCCAAAGAGCTTTTAGTGATTGAGATGAGTGAAATCAAAACTTACTTAATAAGAGCAATTGCAACATTTAACGCTTCGCACTATCCAACACAACAAAAAGTAGTAAAATATGTAAGAGCATTAAATGAAAAACAAGCGATAGAATATTTATATTCATACCTAGGTAGTAAAAATAAAATAAAAAGATATAATATAAAAATACAAGAGATAAAGGAAGTACCAATTGAACAAGCTAATGATAAAACGGTAAAAGATTTAGCAAAGTTAAGCAAAATAATTATGTGATATTTATGAGTAATGAAGAAAACCAAAACGTAGTAGTCTCACTAGAAGATTTACTAGCTCAAGCTGATGCACTAAAAAAATATATTGATTATTTGCAGAAGACATATGCGGAACTTCAAGATAATATTATGTCAATTGACTCATCATTACAAGCATTAAAAGAATTACAGAACAATCAAGAATTATTAATGGTAGGAGATAAAAAAGGAAATATTATATTTAAGGTTCAAGGAGTTGATAAAGCCAAAGTTTTAGTTCATCTAGGCCTAGAATATTATGCTGAAGTAGACCCAGAATTTGCTACTAAAGTTCTTAGTGATAAAAAGGCTGAACTTAGTTCATTATTAAGTAACGTTGAAAAAGAATTAGCTAAGTCTTTAGAAGCTTACAAAGAAATTGCAGATATATTGAATCAAGCACAACAACAACTTCAAGCTCAACAAAGTAAAGGTGGATAATTTGTTTTGATAAATTAAAGAAAGCTTTTAATAATCTCCTAGATAAATTTAAAGGTGAATCTAAACAAGAAGAACAATCACAAACATCAACTACTCAATCTGAACAGACTATTAAGGAAGAACAATTAGCAAAACAAGAAGAACAACAACCTAAAACCATTAAAGAGCCTCATATTGCTCAAACAGCTCAACAACCAGCTCCTCCAAAAATTGAAGAACCTCAACAAAAGACAGAAGAAAAACACGTTGAACAACAAGAAGAAACCAAGAGATCAAAATTCTCATTTTTTGATTTTATTAGATTTAAAACTATAAAGGAAGAAGATATTCAAGATATACTAGAAGAGCTTAGATATCAATTGTTAGAGTCAGATGTATCTTATGAAGTAACAGAAAAAATACTAGATGATTTAAAAAATGTTCTAGTAGGTAAAAAAGTACAGAGAAGTGAAGATTTAGAAAAATTAGTTATTAATTCATTAAAAAAATCAATAGAAGAAATACTAACAAAAAATCAGAGAATAGATATAATAGAAGAAATAAGAAGAAAAAATAAGAAACCTTATGTAATAGTCTTCTTTGGAGTAAATGGCGTTGGAAAAACCACAACTATAGCAAAAGTTGCGTATATGTTAAAGAAAAATAAACTCTCATGTATAATTTCTGCCTCAGATACTTTTAGAGCCGCAGCTCAAGAGCAACTATCCTATCATGCATCTAAACTCGAGATACCTCTTGTAAAGGGAAAATATGGAGGAGACCCCGCAGCAGTTGCTTTTGATGCTATAAATTCGGCAAAAAGTAGAAATATAGACGTAGTTCTAATTGATACTGCTGGAAGAATGCATATTGACCAAGACTTAGTAGCTGAATTAAAGAGAATAGTAAAAATTGCTAAACCAGATTTGAGAATTCTAGTATTAGACTCTTTAGCTGGCAATGATGCTTTAGAACAAGCTAAATATTTCGAAGAAAACGTAGGATACGATGCAGTTATTCTAACAAAAGTAGATGCTGATGCTAAAGGAGGAATAATATTGTCATTAGCTTATGAACTCAATAAACCTGTTGCATATCTTGGAATAGGACAAGATTACGATAGCCTAATCCCCTTTGATGCGGAATGGTTTATAAAAAGGCTTTTCAGTAGTTAAAGTTAATAACTATACGATAAATTATATCGTATATGAGTCTTTCACAAAGAATTAAGAATTTACGTGAAGATTGGAAGAGAATAATCTCTGTAGCTAAAAAACCAGAAAAAGATACACTTAATCAGAGTATTAAACTTACCTTACTTGTTATGGCAATTGTAGGGATAATAGCTTATATTATCCAATTAACAGTAGCTCTATTACTCCATTAGGGTAGGAAAAAATGGAAAAGCCAAGGTTCAGTAATTATTATGCTGTAAGGGTAACTGGCGGACAAGAAATAAATGTAGCTTTAATGATAGAAGAAAGAATAAAAACAAATAATATAAAGGAAGTTTATTCTATAATAGTTCCCCCTAACGTTAAGGGATATGTGATTTTAGAAGCTTCTGGTCCGCATATTGTAAAACTGATAGCTACCGGCATAAGACACGTTAGAGGTTTTACACATGGACTAGTTCAAAGAGAAGATATAGTAAAATTTGTCTCTAAGATAACCGTAGCCCCTGCATATAAAGCAGGAGATTTAGTTGAAGTAACCTCTGGACCATTCAGAGGAATGCAAGCCCAAGTAGTAAGAATAGATAGTGCTAAAAATGAAGTAGTTTTAAATATTTTAGAATCATCTTTCCCCTTACAGGTTACAGTTCCAATAGATCAAGTAAAACCTGTAAAGAAATAGGTGAAATAAATGCCTACAAAATCAATCAAAATTGTAGTTGAAGGAGGAAATGTAAAGCCAGGCCCACCTTTAGCTCCAACTCTTTCACAATTAGGCCTTAATGTAGGAGAAGTTGTAAAGAAAATGAACGATGCTACTTCTCAGTTTAAAGGTATGTCAGTTCCAGTAACTATTGAAGTTGATACTGACACAAAGAAATATGATATAAAAGTTGGTGTTCCCACTACAACATCACTATTATTAAAATTCGCTAATGCAAACGAACCCTCAGGAGACCCAGCACATAAAAAAGTTGGAGATATAAAATTTGAGGACGTAATTCAAGTTGCAATAATGAAAAAGCCACAAATTACTGCTAAGACATTAAAAGCTGCAGTAAAGTCAATCTTAGGTACAGCTTATTCTATAGGATTAACTGTAGATAAAAAAAATCCTAAAGAATTAGTAAAAGCTGTGGATGAAGGTAAATATGATGATTTATTAGCCAAATATGAACAAAAATGGAATGAAATAGAAGGGTGAATTTAATGTTAGCCAACAAAGATAGTTTAGTAGAAGCATTAAAACTTGCACTTAGCCCAGAAAATAATCCAAAAAGAAACTTTACACAAAGCGTTGAACTTATACTTACATTCAAAGGCATTGACATGAAAAAAGGAGAGTTAAAGCTTAGAGAAATAGTGCCATTACCCAAAGAACCTTCTAAACCGAGAAAAGTTCTCGTTATCCCCGCTTTTCAGCAAATCGAATCAGCTAAAAAAGCTGAACCTAATGTTTTACTTACGAGAGAAGATCTACAAAAATTACAAGGACAAAAAAGAGCTATTAAAAAATTAGCTAGACAAAATGATTGGTTCTTAGTATCACAAGAATCAATGGCTCTAGTAGGAAGAATTTTGGGTCCAGCACTAGGACCAAGAAATAAATTCCCAACACCATTACCAAACACAGCAGATGTTACTGAATATATACTAAGATTCAAAAGATCAACTATAGTAAGAACAAAAGATCAACCACATGTCCAAACATTTATAGGTACAGAAGACATGAAACCAGAAGATTTGGCTGAAAACGCTATGGCAGTACTCAATGCTATTGAAAGCAAAGCTAAAGTTGAAGCTAATTTAAGAGCGATATACGTAAAAACTACTATGGGTAAGATAATTAAAGTAGAATTTAAGAAGTGATATAAATGGCAGTAGTCACCCAAGAAAGGAAAATTGCAAAATGGAAAATTGAAGAAGTAAAAGAACTAGAGCAAAAACTAAAAGAATATCACACAATTATAATCGCTAGTATTGAAGGATTCCCCGCTGATAAACTACATGATATTAGGAAAAAGATGAGGGGAATAGCTGAAATAAAAGTAACTAAGAACACCCTCTTTGAAATTGCATCAAAAAATGCTGGAATTGACATTTCTAAATTAGAAAAATACCTTACTGGACCAAACGTGTTTATATTTACAAACAAAAATCCATTTGAAATTCAACTCTTCTTATCCAAATTTAAATTAAAGAGATATGCAATGCCTGGGGACAAAGCTGATGAAGAAGTAGTTATTCCTGCTGGAGATACTGGAATGCCAGCTGGCCCAGCATTAAGCATATTTGGAAAACTTAAAATAAAAACAAAAGTACAAGATGGGAAAATACATGTAGTTCAAGATACAGTAATTGCTAAACCTGGAGACCCAATACCACCAGATGCTATACCAATTTTACAAAAATTAGGAATAATGCCAGTACACATAAAGTTAAACATAAAAGCAGCTTACGATAATGGGCTTTTAATTCCTGGAGAGCAATTAGTTATCAATCTAGATGAATATAAGACAGATATTGCCAAAGCCTATCACTCAGCTTTTGGATTAGCCGTAGAAATAGCGTATCCAATACCAGATGTACTAAAAGTCTCTGCAGAGAAAGCAGCAAGAAATGCCATTACATTAGCCTCAGAAATTGGTTATTTAACACCAGAAACTGCTCAAGCTGTATTCTCTAAAGCAGTTGCTAAAGCTTATGCATTGGCTTCAGCAATAAGTGGAAAAGTAGATTTAGGAATTCAGGTACCTCAAGCTCAACAAGCAGCACCAGCACAACAAGCTGAGAAGAAAGAAGAAAAGAAGGAAGAAGAAGAAAAGAAAGGACCAAGCGAAGAAGAAATAGGCGGAGGATTAGCAAGCCTCTTCGGTGGATGAGTTTAAATATTAGTTTATAACTTTATGGTGTGATAAATATGGAATACATATATGCGAGTTTACTCTTACATTCAGCAAAGAAGGAAATAAATGAAGAGAATTTAAAAAATGTATTAACTGCAGCTGGAATAACAGTAGACGAAGTCAGATTAAAGGCTGTAGTAGCAGCCTTAAAAGAAGTAAACATTGATGAGGTTTTAAAGAATGCTACAGCAATGCCAGTAGCAGTAGCTGCAGCACCCGCAGCAGCACCAGCACAACAAGCTGAGAAGAAAGAAGAAAAGAAGGAAGAAGAAGAAAAGAAAGGACCAAGCGAAGAAGAAATAGGCGGAGGATTAGCAAGCCTCTTCGGATAAAAATCTTTTTTAATGCAAACTCTTTTAACCCTCTTCTTATCTATTTAGATTATGGTTCAACTAAATGAAAATGAGTATCGTTTGAAATTCTTTTTGAATAATAATTATAATAGAAAAATTTGTCAAGTTTGTAATACCCCGTTTTGGACCAAAGACAAAGATAGAAATGTTTGCGCTGATGTTCCTTGTACTGATTATTATTTCTTTGACTTAGACATAAAAAGTCCTCCATTAACTGTGAGTGAGGCTAGAAAGAAATTCTTAAGATTTTTTGAAAAGAAAGGACATACAATTATTCCACCTAAACCAGTTCTTGCAAGATGGAGAGAAGACTTATATTTAACAATTGCTAGCATAGTTGATTTTCAACCATTTGTAACTAGTGGAGTTGTTCCACCCCCAGCTAACCCACTTGTACTCTCACAACCATGCATAAGGCTAGAAGATGTAGATAATGTGGGAATAACATTCGGAAGACACTTAACAGCATTCGAAATGGCTGCCCACCACGCTTTCAATTATCCAGATAAGCAAGTTTACTGGAAAGATGAAACTGTTGAGCTTTCAAAAGAATTTTTCACTGAAGAGATAGGAATACCAGAAGAACAACTGAACTATAAAGAATCTTGGTGGGAAGGGGGAGGAAATGCTGGACCGTCATTTGAAGTTACAGTTGGAGGATTAGAATTAGCAACCTTAGTATTTATGCAGTATGAAATTAAAGATGGAAATTACATCCCGCTTAAGTTAAAGATAGTTGACACTGGATATGGAGTTGAAAGAATAGCTTGGTTTACCCAAAAAACACCAACAGCATTCCATGCAATCTATGGAAACTTAGTTTACACTTTCTTTAAAAAGATAGGAGTTCCTCAAGTAGATGACGAATTATTAAAAACAGCTGCAATATTCGCTGGAAGAATAGACACTGACAAACCAGAAACTATTAAAAGACATAGAGAGGAAGTTGCCAAAAAATTAGGATTAAATTATAATTATGTAGACCAAGAATTAATTAGAGCTGCAAGAGTATTTCAAGTTTTAGACCATACTAAAACAATAGCGTTGATGTTAGCTGATGGCTTAGTACCATCTAATTCCGGTGAAGGCTATTTAGGAAGGCTTTTAATAAGAAGAGCTTTAAGAGTACTAAAGCTTCTGGGAAGCGACATAAAGCTTTACGAATTAATACTAGAGCAGATTAATTATTGGAAGGAAGATTTCCCACAGATGTTAAAGAATAAAGACTACATACTTGATGTGGTTAACGTTGAACAAGAAAGATTTAATGAAACCTTAACTAAAATCTCAGCTATTACTACTTCACTAGCAAAGAAGAAGGAGATTTCCACGGAAGAACTAATAAAACTTTATGATTCTAATGGAATTCCACCGGATTTATTAGCAGAGGAAATAAGGAAGAAGAACCCAGAAGTAAAAGTTGAAATTCCACATAACTTTTACGCTCTAGTAGCAAAAAGACATCAATCAGCTCCAATAAAAGAGACTAAAAAGGAGAAATTACCAAAAGATGTAATTGACTTTGTCTCAAAATTACCTTCGACAAGAAAATTATATTATGAGGATCAATATAGACGAGAGTTTACCGCAAAAGTAGTTGGAGTTTATAAGAATTATTTAGTGTTAGATCAAACTACATTTTACCCAGAAGGAGGAGGACAAATAGGGGATACTGGAATAATTAAAGATGAAAAAGGAAACACTTATCAAGTTACTGATACTCAGAAAGTAAAGGACATTGTAGTTCACATCTTAGATACAGAACCACAATTAAAGGAAGGGGATATAGTTTACGGAGAGATAGATTGGCAAAGAAGATACAGAATAATGAAACACCACACAGTAACTCATGTGATACTTTCTGCTGCAAAAAAAGTTTTAGGAGAACATGTATGGCAAGCTGGAGCAGAAAAAACTCCACAAAAAGGAAGACTTGACATTACGCATTACAAACCATTAACAGATGAAGAAATAAAGAAAATAGAAGACTTGGCTAATTATATAATAAACGATAGGAGACCAGTTAGACCAGTTATAATAAACAGAACTGAGGCAGAAATGAAGTATGGCGTTTCAATATATGCAGGTGGAGTACCAGAAGGAGCAGATGTAAGGTTAATTGAAATCAAAGACTGGGATATTGAAGGATGTGGAGGAACACATCTATCTAATACTTCTGAAATAGGTGCTTTGAAAATAATAAATGTGGAGAAAATACAGGACGGCGTAATAAGGCTTGAATACGTCGCTGGAGACATGGTGGCCCAATATGCGAGACAAGAAGAAGAAGAACTGAAAGAATTAGCAAAATACTTCTCTACTTCTCCAGAACAATTAGAAATCAGAGTGAGAAGATATATTGAGGATATGAAGAATAAGGAAAATCTCCTAGATTATTATAGGAAATTAATGCTAGAAAAAATTGAGGATATAAGCAAGAAAGAAAAAATTAATCAAAACACGTTATATGTATTAAACATAGTAGATGAGGAATTAAGTAAAGAAGCTATGAGAAAACTCACATCAACAAAGGGTACTATAGTATTAAACATTACAAAAAGAGGAAACGTAAATATAGTTGAAATAGCTACATCTAACGACCTTAAAGTAGATAAAATAATTGAGGAACTAAGAAAGATAGGAGGAAAAGGAGGAGGAAAAGGAACATTTGGTAGCATAACAATAGAGTTAAGTGAGGATAAAATTGTCAATACAGTTAAGTCAGCAATTACTAATGGCTTATGAGGACTACAAATACTTACTAAATAGAGGTTATAATAGAAAAACTTCTTTGGATCTTATAACTGGAAGATATAACTTAAACAAAAAGGAAAGACTTTTACTTTACAGATGTACCCATTCAGATGAAGAAATAAAATCAGTGAAGGAGAAAATCATAACTTCAAGTAATCAAATAGTAATTGATGGTTATAATTTAGCAATAACTCTTCTTTCAGCAATTTATAATGATGAGATATTCTTATGTGATGATGGTTTCTATAGAGATCTTGGGTTAGGAAAAAGAAAAAATGACAATGAAATAATAGATGCATTGCTCTTAATTTCTGAGTTTCTAAGTAATAAAGAATTGGACTTCATGATATTTCTTGATTCACAAATAAGTAAGAGTGGTGAAATAGCAAAAATACTTAGAGAAAGAAACATCAAAGCTAAGGTAGTTAATAAAGTTGATAAAGAATTGATAATGCAAGAAAGTACAGTTAGCAGTAACGATTTTTTGGTCTTAAGCAAAGCAAAAAGAATCTATGACGTATTAGGAGAAATAATTAAAGTAAGTGGAATAAAAGTTATTAGTATTAAATAAAAGTATGAGGTTTTACTTCAGTTTTAGGTTTCAAAGCCTCAACGACTAATATATTATCTTTACTTACTTTCCTCACAAGATAAGCAATTAAGATCTTTATCTTCCTCTCTTTAGCTTTTTTCAAATCATATATAGTACCTTTTAACTCATTAGCATATTCAGAGTCAACTAAGTAAATTAATTCGTCATCCTCTCTCATAGACCTAATTTCTTTTTCTATTTCAGCAGCTATCTTCATTATATTCTCGTCTTCAACATCTTTGACTAACCTTAATGTCTTACTTGCCGCCTCAATTATTCTGTCTTCATTCAAATCATGTATAATGTCAAAGATTTCGTTTAACACAATATAAAATATTCAATTAGAACCTTAAATATATAGCGGACCCGCCGGGATTTGAACCCGGGACCACCGGCTGTCTACCGGCCGTTAGGAGGCCGGCGCTCTGTCCTGGCTGAGCTACGGGTCCAGTACCACACAAACATAGTATCTTTTTGTTCAAAAAGTTTTCCTTTAAATATTGTCTTTCTTAGCCTAGATAAAGATGTAACAAAAAAAACTGATAAATTGATCATAAAGAGCCAACAACGTGGATAAACCTAGTACAATCTAAATCATGTCATGAAACTTTAGGAATATTGTGATTAAATAAGGATTAATTTATACTACTTGGAATATGATATTTGCTAGTCCACCCTTAATTAGATCATTTAAAGATATTTTTGATCTAAGTTGTGATACTATAGACATAATCTTAAATTAAATAAAACTAAGATTAACTTTTGCAATTAATGATACTCTTGGTTATCTCCATAATGCTGTCATGTAGTTAAAAATTTTTACATACATTTTATTAAGACTAATATAAAACTTCTTCACTGAAACAATAAATTCCTTGATTACTTAAATACTCATTTATTTTTTCCATTAAGAAACTAATTATCTCGTTTTTATCTAATCTAGCATCAACATCTCCTATTATTCCATTTAAGTATTGCTGTACTTGTTCTTCGTAAATAATTTTTTCATTTCTTGGTAAGTTGGGAAATGATTCAATACAAGAGTACGCTTGATTTAAAACATAATTATATATTTCATTTAATTTTTCTATGTATTTTTGCGCATCTTTAACTATTTGATCCTCACTATCCCAAGCCTCTACAGCCATCACTGCTGCAAATGCTATACCACTTAATACACCAGAGCTAATAAGACTACTTATTGCCCTCTTAGCCTTATCTATAATTTCTAACAGATAGTTAACATAATCATTAACTTTTAACGCTTCTGCATACTCAATAATATCAGAGTACTTAGTACTATCTGGAAGTTTAACTACCGGAAGAACATAAATGCCTAACTCAAACTCGAGGGAAGGAATTTGAGACAAAATACTTCTATCTTGTGTAATACTATTACCTATTTTTGCAGTAAAATCTAATATTCCACTAACTAAACCAACAACACCATAAGTACTACAATTATTAGAAGCATTAGGATCAAAATTACTTAAATATATAGGAGCACCTAATGACACAAAATTAATAGCTGTGTTAAAGTAATCATAAAAAGGCGGATATAGCTCAACTTTAGTAGAATATAACGGCATTAATTTTGGTGGGGCTGCTATTATATAAGCTAGACCCAAAAATAATTGTGTTGCATATCCACTTATATCTAGTGGAGTTGGGTTAAAGAACCCTACATATGGATAAGGAAATTCACTACTTATCCTTAAAAGTTCTCTTCCACCACTAGTAAATGTCTCAGAAATATATCGTGAACCTTCTTTTATATAATAGAAGTTAGTTCTATATCTTAATGCTAGATAGTTTATATATGGTTGGTAAGATAGCATTTCTATTAAGTGATTACTATTCTTAAATATTCCAATGGTCTCTTTATAGTTTTTGGCTGGAGGAAAGGAATAGTATGTTGGATTTATAAAATTTAAATTTCGTTTAGCTAATAGTGGTATTACTACTAAATTCATATATTTGGTAACATTCACATTATTATAACTATACAAACTTCTCAATTTTTGCAAATATTTTTTACCTTGTAATTTGACTCCTCCAGCTATTTTAACGTCTCCTCCACCAAATACAGTACCACCTTGATATACTAGTAAGTTTCCGGAAGCCCAATAGGGAGAGAAGCCTCCAATATAGAAGAGTATATCTTCTTTGTCCTCCGGTTTTATTACAATTCCTTGCCTTATAATATCGATTAATGATTGTGTATCACTTAACATTCTCTCGCCAGTTGCAATAGCTGGGTATAGTTGTATCATTTTGTTTACATAAGCATTATAGTTTCCATCTAAGAAGCATTTTACTGTTTCATAAGTTAATATAGATTGAGCAGCTGCTGCTAATGTAGTATAACCAGCCATTAAGGTGTTGTACATTCTTTGAAACTCTAGTCCTTCTCTGGCATACTCATATAATAATTCGTAATAACCTTCTGTTTGAGGTACAATTTCTTGTAACTGTTCTTTAGTCAAAGACATAAATATAATGTTTTTATTAATATTTATAAACTTTATCATTATAGTGAGTATATTCATAGTGTCGTCACGAAGGTATAAATTCTGGTACAGATCCTCTCTCATGATACTAACGCTAATGAATACTTCATTATTTCAATGCTCCTATTAACAGCCTTTGTTACCCTCTTGAATCTAACTACCGTGCAAAGATGAGTGAAGAACCTCATTAGGATTAACTGGTGTGTTGAGTAGAAGGTAATACAAGTTGTAATCATCAGTTACCCTTCTCATTGCCTAAGTTCATTAAATGTACTCTCATCACGATCCTGAAAATGAAACATACATACCATTACTAGAGAAAAGGAAACTCAGTAAAATTATAGAACGCTTTCTTATTCCTCTTTAAGTAAGTCTACATTTCATTAATAACACCCTCATTAACATAGTCTCTAGCCCTACTCAATCAACTTCTCATACTTCCTCTTACCATACCTCTTAATCCACATAAAAACAGTACCTAAAGGTACATTTAAAACACGAGAAATAGCCCTCATACTATTAGAGTACATTTCTAAAGCTTTTTCCCTTACACTCTTATCATAACGATGCTTAGCACCCTCAAGAAATATCCTACTACAACTCCTACAAAGATATCCTGCATACACTTCTTAACAACATGATTACTACCACAAGAAGGACAAGTAATATCCCTATAAACAGATTTCCTACAATAAGTAATACTCATTATACAAATATATATCTTCATGAAGACACTAGGGATAAGATTTACTGTTATTTACTCCTCTATATTTTCCGATTCTTATAGACACAAAAATATTGGCGTAAGATTTAAAATTCTATAATTTATATATTAAATTAGCCGGGTCGTCTAGCGGTCAAGGATCGAGGGCTTTGGCCCCTCGGACCAGGGTTCGAATCCCTGCCCGGCTACCTTATTTTAATAACATAATTTTTATAATGTTTTACTGATTTTGGTATATTAAACTTGCTAACTTCGAACTTTTTAATTCCTAAAAACATAATTCCTATAATTTACATAGGAAAAATCGTCTGATTTAAGTACTAAATTATTTAGCAAGCTAAGATTTGAGAAGGAGCCGAAGAAATAGCTCGTTATTATGAAAGGGTTTGATAAAAATAATTAAAATACTCATGCTGATAATTCAAGTAAAGAAACACACACGTATTAGATTTGGAGAATGTTAATTATTTCTTGCAAACAATTTAACTAAAATAACTCAAACCAATCAAACTCAAAAGGTATGAAAAGTATAACTTGTAAGAATATAACCCTACTTAACTTAACATAAATTAACGTTTATATTCCACAACTCAGAAATAATAAAGAGGTTAATTGTTTTGATAATGAAATTTTTTAAACGGCACGATGATGACAATTCTTTTAGTATTACAGATGAGTTTGGAGAGTGGTTAATACTTCGAAAGAATCGAAACGCCTCAATAATTAGGGCTATGATAGAAAAAACTATGAAAAAACTAAAAGTAAAGGATTGGGATTTTAGTTTACTTTATTACGTTGAAGACGAGAAAATTAAAGGCTTATTTTCTACTAAAGGTATGTTAACGTTCCCTGATCATATTAGGGAATTGGACTTTTATAATGCGTTTAAGACTGTGTCCTCAGATTATTTAACTTTAGGGGAAATGAGATTAAGTAGGTTAAGGGCATGTAATATCACATTTCTTTTCTTTTCTGCTGATCTTCTTGTTAGGAAATCTCCAAAAATTGAGGAAGAACAGATTAAAATGCTATTGCCACCCAGGGGGGCTTACGGATATGAGATACCTTACGTCATGAAAGATTTATTTATTAAAATGATAGAAAGAACGCTTGAGTCTTCATGTAGTTCAGCTTCTTTAACCCTAAATAATGGTAGTTTTGAATCTGTTTACCAATGTAGGAGTTCAAAAGAGATTAATGTAGAATCATTAAAGGAGACTTTTTCATATTTCTCATATGAAGAACCTAAAGTATCTTTGAAAACTACTTCTCCTAGAGTTGTGGAGATTCAAGTTAGTATTTCAAAATTTAGGACAAAATATTTAATTCCTTTGTTGTGGGGAAATATTTTAGCCTCAAATATCGTTTGTTAAATCCTACTTATTTATATACCTTTTTTCTAATCTTAAAATGAGATTATGATAAAAGTGGCTGATCTTAATATTCCAGTTATAGAAGATTTAGACATAAATAATAAGAAAGTTTTACTTAGAATAGATATAAATTCTCCAGTAGATCGTAAGACTGGAAAATTATTAGATGATTCTAGAATAAAAGCGCATGCTGAAACTGTAAAAGAATTATTAGATAGAGGAAACTCATTGGTTATTATTTCTCATCAAGGTAGACCAGGGGATGACGATTTTATTTCTTTAGAAGAACACTCTAAGATACTTTCCAAGTACGTAGGGAAAGAAATAGAGTTTGTAGATGATGTTATTGGCCCTTATGCTAGGGAAAGAATATCTAAATTAGGAAAAGGAGAAGCAATATTGCTTGAAAATGTTAGAATTGTTTCTGAAGAATTAATTGAGGCACCACCTCAACAGCAATCTAAAACTTTCTTAGTTAAAAAATTAGCTCCGTTAGTTGACTACTATGTTAATGATGCTTTTGCCACAGCACATAGAAGCCAACCTAGTTTGGTAGGATTTCCATTAGTTAAACCTTCAGCGGCTGGAAGGATAATGGAAAAGGAAGTTTCAGCTCTCTCAAAAATATTCAATAAAGAAGATTCACCTAAAGTCTTTGTCTTAGGAGGGAGTAAAGTTAGCGATACATTAAAGATTATTGAACATTTGTCAAAAAATAGAGTAGCTGATAGAATTTTAACTGGTGGTTTGGTTGCAGAGTTATTTGCTGTAGCTAAAGGAATAAATTTAGGTAAAACTAATATGCAAGTTCTTGAAAGTAAAGGTCTTTTAAGTTTAGTCCCAAGAGCAAGGAAAATTCTCTTATCTGGGGCACCATTAGAAATTCCAGTAGACTTTATAGTGGAAAAACCAAATGGTGAACTGTCTAGTGAGCCCGAAAATAACGTTACTGGAACAATTAAGGATATAGGGCCTACAACAGTGGAAATTTATTCATCGTTTATAAAGGAAGCTAAGGTTATAACATTAAGAGGACCTATGGGAGTTATTGAGGATGAAAGATTTAGAGTAGGAACTAAGAGCTTACTGAAGGCATCAATTGAAAGTCCGGGTTATGTAATAATTGGAGGAGGACATATGATAAGTATGTTAGATAAAGATGTTGAAATTAATCCTAATAAGATTCATGTTTCCACTGGTGGTGGAGCATTACTTTTATTTTTAGCCGGTGATAAGTTACCAGCGTTAGAAGCTTTACATATGTCATGGGTGATGAATAGTGGCAAAAGTTAAGGTTGCAGTAAACGGTTATGGAACTATTGGAAAAAGAGTTGCGGATGCAATAAGATTACAGCCAGATATGGAATTAATAGGGGTGGGAAAAACTTCTCCGAATTATGAAGCAATTTTGGCAGATAAAAAAGGAATTAAAATATATACAGTAAAGGATAATCTAGGTAAGTTTGAAAAGACAGGATTAAAAGTAGCTGGTACAATAGAAGACATGGTAAAAGAGGCTGACATAATAGTTGATACTACTCCTAATGGTGTTGGCGCCACTTATAAACCCTTATATCAAAGTTTTAATAAAAATGCATTATTCCAAGGTGGAGAGAAGGCTGATGTTGCTGATATATCTTTTTCAGCACTATGTAATTATAATGAGGCTAAAGGTAGGAAGTACATTAGAGTTGTCTCTTGTAATACTACTGGTATGTTAAGAGTTATCTGTACAATGAATAAGCTAAGTAAGGTAGAAAAAGTTAGGGCTACAATAGTTAGAAGAGCTGCCGATCCAAAAGAAGTAAAACGAGGACCTATAAATTCGATTGTTCCAGACCCAGCTTCAGTACCTAGTCATCATGCAAAGGATGTTTTGACAGTTATAAAAGGATTAGATATCGTTACAATGGCTGTTATTGCACCTACTACTTTAATGCATTTACATACAATGGTATTGACTGTAAAGGATAAGGTAACTAGAGAAGACGTTATTAATATTCTTTCAAATACACCAAGAATAGTATTAGTAAACTCTTCTCGCACCACTGTCTCATCAACTGCTGAAATAATTGAAGTTGCTAGAGATATGGGAAGATATAGGTATGATATTCCAGAGGTTGTTGTATTTGAAGACTCAATTTATACTAATGGTAATGAAATATTCTTAATGTACGGTGTCCATCAAGAGTCAATAGTTGTACCAGAGAACATTGATGCAATAAGAGCTTCTCTAGGTTTAATGGATAAAGAAGAGTCAATTAAAGTTACAAATGATACTTTAGGAATAATGAAAGGGTATTTGCTATGAGTGAGCCAACATACACTGTAAGCTTTTGGTTAAGAAAAATTCTAGTCCCTATTGACGGTTCAGAAAATAGCTTTAGAGCGTTAGAGTTAGCTATTGATTTTGCAATGAGATATGGATCACAAATATCTATAATTCATGTTTGTGAAGAATGTAATGAACAGGCAATGAAAGAGAAAGTAGAAAAAAGAGTAAATGGAAGAGTTGATTATGATTTTAAGATATTGAAGTTCTCAAGCAAAGAAAGCAGTGTAAGTAATGAGATATTGAAATTCTTATCAGAAAACTCTTATGATGCAGTAATATTGGGTGCAAGAGGATTGTCCATAAATAGTGATATAAATATTGGTTCTGTAGCATTATCTATATCTGTTAATGCACCTACAACAGTTATATTAGTTAGATGAGTAATGGCAATACCTTTCCGTTTGAGTACTTTGATAAGTCTACGTTGAATGTGTACTTAACTTCAAGATAGTTCTTTCTGAATTCAATTACTTTTTTCTTAACTTCTAATGGATCTTTTCCATCTATAGCCACCTCTCTCATTAATTTTGCTATTTCTCTCATCTCATTTTCCCTCATTCCAAACCTAGTCATTTCTTGTACTCCAAGTCTTATACCACTAGGATCTTTAACTGCACTTGGCGGATCGTAAGGTAATAAGTTCTTATTAGTTATAATGTTTGCATCTTCAAATAGTTTAGCTATTTTTGCTCCACCACCAAGATTTCTTACATCTATTACGACTTGATGGCTTTGAGTATAGCCTAAATGTTCTCCAATTACTTTAAATCCTTCAGCAGCTAATGCTTCAGCAAAAGCCTTAGCATTTTTGCTTATTTGTTTAGCATATTCCTCACCAAAATATTTCATCTCTAACGCAGTAACTGCAGTTGCTGGCAATCTATGTAAATGATGATTACTTACGAACCACGGAAATATTGTGTCTGAAACTTTCTTAAATATTTCATCTTCATTTGAAAATATTGCTCCACCTTGAGGGCCAGGAAATGTTTTATGAGTGGAAGATGTCATAATGTCTGCTCCTTCTTCTAAGGGATTATGCCAAACTTTGCCAGTTATTAAACCATATACATGAGCAGCATCGTAAACTAATTTTGCACCCACAGCATGAGCGTGAGGAGCTAACTCTTTAACTGGATGAGGAAACAAATATAAGCTTCCACCTAAGACAACGAACTTAGGTTTAACTTCTTCAATCATTTTTATTGCCTTATCTACATCAACATTCATCCTATCAGCATCATAAGGTAATTCTATATGTTCAATTCCTAAAGCACCTAATGTTCCAAATTTAGTATGACTAACATGTGCACCAGCTTGAACTGGAGCAATTAACGCTTTTTCGCCCGGATTTGCTAAAACTCGAAACACTGCAGCATTTGCAATTGTACCACTAGTAGCTCTTAAATCACAATGTTTAGTGTTTGTAATTTCATTCATTAATTGCATTGCTAAAGTTTCAATTTCATCAACATATTTAGTACCCTGATAATACCTTTTGTAAGGTTTGCCTTCAGCATATCTTGACATAAAATCGCTCATGTACACTGTTTCAGCTAAAGGACTCATTACATTCTCAGACGCTATTAAGTTAATTACTTCAGTTCTTCTCCACTTATTTTGTTCTCTTGTAAGCTCAATTATCCTTTCAAGCTCTTTTGGAATTTGACTCATGTGGTTAAGTTAAATTTTCATAGATTTTAAACTTTGGCCCCTCTACCTAATTTCATATGAGCCTTTCCTAGTTCCTTATTGGCTAATGCAGCAAGTAAGTTTAATTCTCCCGCAAGTACTGTTGATGCAATAATTTCAGCGAACTTTTTAGCATTACTACCAGGTGGATTCCCTGGACCTGCAACACCCATAATTGATAATGCTTCTCTTTGAGTTGGTAATCTAGTTCCTCCCCCTACTGTACCAACTTCTAATGAAGTTAAAGTTACTGAAATATATAATCCTTCTTCTCTTACTTCAGTCCATGTATATCCAGAACTACTTTCGACAACTTGTGCGACATCTTGCCCAGTGGCAATAAAAATAGCAGCTATTATGTTTGCAAAGTGAGCATTAAACTGAAATATTGTTCCTGCTCTTGCTCCTCCTAACCAATTCTTTCTTAAATTAACTTCATGAATAAGATTTGTATCTGATTTTAATACTGTTTTTACAATCTCGTGCGGAATTAATGCTTCTGCCACAACTGTCTTCCCTCTGCCATGTAGTGAGTTAATTTGAGATTGTTTTTTATCGCTACACATATTTCCACTGACTGCAACACATTCTGCTTCTCCAAATTCTCTCTCTATAAACTCACAAGCTTTTTCAGTAGCTATAGTAGCCATATTCATACCCATAGCATCTCCAGTCTCATAAACAAACCTCAGCCATACATTATTGCCTAAAACAAATGGTTCAATATTGATAAGCTTCCCATGAGAAGTAGTGCTTTCAGCAACTTCTTTTATTTTGCTAAAGTTTTTCTTAATCCAATCTAAAAACTTACTAACTTCCTCTATGCTATCGAGTTTAAATACCGGTGCTCTTGCCATTCCATCAAAAATAATCTTTACTCTTGTACCTCCACTTTTGGTAACAGCCTTAGCCCCTCTATTTACACTAGCAATTAATGCGCCTTCAGTAGTTGCCAAAGGAACATAAAAATCACCTTTAGCATAATCGCCATTTACCTTTAATGGACCTATAACACCTACTGGTATTTGAATACCACCTATCACGTTTTCAGCATTTCTATTTTTTATCTCGCTATAATCAAGAATTGTAGAACCAATAGAAGGTAATTGAGTATTAGTAAGTCTTTCTATCGCTTGCCTTCTAGCTACCATTGCAGCATTTGCTTCTAAAAAATTATCTATTTCATGAAGTTCAATTTCACCTTTAACAGCTTTATTAACAATCTCATCTATTATCTCTTGCATTATTTATCACTCTAAATTTAATACCATACTGTATTAAACCATTAGTTGAATCAGCAGTAATCCTTCTTAAAACGGCTTCAACTTCAGATCCCTCTTTAATATCTTCAGCCTCAGTAAGGGGAGCAAGTATCTTTATTCCTTCATCTAATTCAATAAGTCCGATAGCCATAGGCATAGCTTTTTCGTATCCTTCTCGAGATTGATAGGAAATTGTATACTCAATTAACTTCCCATGTCCCTTTGATACTATTTTCTTTACATTAGTTGAGCCACAAGAATTACATAGAGGCTGATATGGATACATTACGTTACCGCAATTTTCACACTTACCTAACGTTACTGAATAGAGAGTTTCTTTTAATCTCCAATTTTTAGGAGGACTTATTCTCATAATAGTCACCTCCTTAAGACGGAAACATAAGAAGAAGTTGCTAAATCATCTGTTGAAATTATAATTCCTTTTTCACCAACCGCCTTTCTTCCTGGAAAATCGCCTCTAAGTTGCATAACTATTTCAGCTAATTGATACATAGCTGTTGCAGCTCCAGGGTAACCTCTTGCCTTTAACCCGCCACTATAGTTAACTTGATAAGATTCAAATTCGTTTAATGATTTCCCTTTTTCTAAGCCTAGTTCTTCTAGTTCTAACGCTGCAATTATACTATAGGAGTCATGCAATTCTATAATATCGTTCTGAGAAAGAGAGTAATTAATCTCTTTCAATGCTAGCTTCAATGAAGGCAAATCCAAATCATAAGAATAATCAAAACTAGCACCAGAAATTTTATCTAAATAAACTGGTGTATCAGTATATTTCTTAACTATTTCGTCATTTGTCATTAAAATAATGCTTGCACCATCACCTCTAGCAGCAGTATCAAATATTCTTAAAGGCTCAGCAACTAACTGTGATGAAACTATAGTTTTTAGATCAGCTTTAAACCTTAGATAAGCATAAGGGTTTTCGACTGCATTATCATGCATTTTTATAGGCCAATTTGTAAAATATTCATATGAAACGTTATATTTTTTCATATAAAGTTTTGTTAATATTGCAGCATAAGCATGATTAGTTAAACCTAAATGATACTCATGTTCATGAAGTAAATTAGTAGCCAATACATCATTCAATTGTTTCGAATTTAGATCAGAAAATTTATCAATACCAACTAAAAGGACAGAATTAGCTAAGCCAGACCTTATAAATGAATAAGCTGTATAAATGGCTGCGCCACCATTATCACCATTCTCTACTCTTAAGGTTTTTGCTCCTTTAAAACCTAAATAATTAGCTATTTTGACTGCTGACAATGTAGATTTGTTTATGCTCTCCATATAGCCGCTAGAAACAATAATAATATCCGGTTTTGGTCTCTCCTTTAATTTAGTTTCTAATTGCTTGTATACCTCTATGGCTAGATCTTTTTCAGAATATTCATAATATCTGTCAACTTTTGTTAAAGAAACTTCGGCAATAGATACCATTACTCATACACCTTGTATTTATTAGTTGTCTTTGCGTAATAGGAATAAGGAATAACTTTCTTGTTATTAATATAGTCGTCAACTTTAGGAGCTAATTTTTGTCTTTCTTCTATTTTATCAGTAACTAATATGCTAAATGCATCACTCCCTGCACCACTTCCGAATGGAGCCACTAGGATTCTTTGATTAGGTTTAGCTATATCTAAGATTTTAGCCAAGCCTAATAATGCTGAAGCATTATATGGATTTCCAATATAAGGAGATACAAGACCTTCTTTTACCTTTTCTAAGGGTACACCTAGTTTCTTTGCAACTTGTAATGGAAATTTGCCATTAGGTTGATGAAATACAAAATAATCAAAATCGGAAATGCTATATCCTCCCTCTTTTAACAAGAGTTGAACTGCCGAAATAATATGAGCAAAGTAAGCAGGTTCTCCAGTAAACGATTCTCCATGAAGTGGATAAGGCATACCATCCCTTCTCCAAAAGTCTGGAGTATCAGTAGTATATGAGGTAGAATACTCAATTATGGCTGAAGATTCGCTAGCTGGACCTACTACATAAGCTACAGAAGCTGCAGCAGAGCTTAATTCAAGTACATCTCCTGGATTAGATTGAGCTACATCACTACCTATAACTAAACCATATTTAATTTTATTTGAGTCTACCATACCAGCTATCAGCCTTAAACCTACAGATGCTGCCCTACATGCAAATTCCAAGTCTGCACTTAATGTCTCATGTGAAATTCCTAGCGAATCAATTATTATTGTAGAAGTAGGCTTAACAGCATAAACTTTTGATTCTGATCCAAAAAGTACAGCCTTTATCTCTGATGGATTTACTCTTGCCCTACTTAGTGCATTTTTAGCTGCCTCCCATGCCATAGTAGTAGAATCCTCATCAAATGAAGGAACAGCTTTTTCGGTTAAGCCTAAACTTTTTACTACACCTTCATCATATCCCCATAATTTTGCTATCTCTAAGACATTTAATCTATAACGAGGAACATACGCTCCCCATCCTATTATACCAGAACTCATCAGCTATACTAAGGAGTATTTAAAATAAAAAGAGTTTCTACAAATGTCTATGAATTCATAGACATTTGTCGAATATCAATTTAAAAATCAAAAAAATATCTCAATTTAGATGATGAGAAAAAACGTATGAAAGATGATTTGCTCAGCTCACTCTGAACTCCTATCAGCGTAAAACATTTGATACCGCTTAGGCTTTAGTTTAGAGACTATATATTCAAAAGCAGCTTGAGGATTACTATTTTCGCCACAAGTATAAACGTCAAGGGTTGCATAGTTATATTCAGTCCATGTATGTAATGCTATATGGCTTTCTTCCACGAGAGCTATAACTGAAACTCCGCCTTTCCTTCCTCCAAATTCCCATGCTTTGCTTTCTACTAATTTCATGTTAGCTATTTTTACAGCTTCTAATACTATTTCATGTAAAAATTCTTTGTCGCTTAATATCTTTGGATCTATATCGTATAGATTTCCAAAAACATGTTTTCCTATTATTCTATCTTCTGAAATTAGAGAAATAGTTTGGGTTTCCATCTCTTTTCCTAAGGCCCTCCAATAGTCTTTTGATAAAATAGAGATTAATAAAGTAATCTATTCCTATAGCTCTTTGAATTAAACTCAAATACCACGCTTAAGAATTACCACTGATGAAAGGAATTTATATTTTATCAATTGCAATAATATTAATTATAATACTTGGTGTATTATTTTATTATGAAGATATTAATTTCCATGTTATCATTACACCTTTTTCTACGACATATGTAAACCAACAAAATGGAGGATATATAATAAAACTAAACGTAACGGCAATTAATGATGGATTTTTGCCTATGAATTTGAATTTAAACGTGGAAGTCCAAGCAAATTTAGCATCTACTTCTTCATTGATAGGGGGTGAAAAAACTTATTCTAATACCACTACAATTTATGTGGGCCCATTTGGTAAAAAGTCAGTAATAATAACTTATTACATGCCTTTAAAACTTAGATTCATATCAAGCATTATATTAACTGGCAACGGGTATTATAATTATAAGGTTACACAAGAAGGAACTACAAGCTTAATAAATGAATTAAATCACATGATTTCAAATGTTTCCAGTTATATTAATTATCACATAACATTAAAATATGATAATATAACATTAAAACAATCTGGCGCTTCACCATTTCCAGTATACCCAATATACATTACAATATACTCGAATGGATCAATAAGTTCTAGTTGGTATTTATTTATTTACCCTAGTTTACTAAATATTAAAAGTGGAACTTATGCTTTGCAGATAAAAACTAATTCGTCTACAGTATATAATAGCACAGTTAGCATACCATATAGTGGCAACTATATTTTTGCTCATATATTAAGCACGCCGCCTATGAATAAGGATTCAGAATACATCGCGAACGTTACAGTGATACTAAAGAATAATGCAGAAACATACTTAACCATGTTTACTATCTCAATATATCCTTTCCAGTAAAGACAAGGGATTAAACTTTATAAGCATATAAGAATATTTATTTATGCGCCGCCGTAGCTCAGCCTGGTTAGAGCGCCGGACTCATACGGTAAATAGGGGACATCCGGTTGTCCGGGGTTCAAATCCCCGCGGCGGCACCTCCTGTGAATTCTTCCTAAATTTTACGGTTTTTATGTTCTTAGATGGAGAACGAAATTAACGCAAATTGATAAATCATTTAACGCTCAAGTATATCCTCAAATAGTTAAAGGTTTGAATATCACGGATCCGTATTAATACTTTCATGCATTATTTTGCTTCTTTTAGGAGATATAAGGTAAGTCGCTGAATTCCTGAATATTAAGAGTCTTATTTAAATGTAATTTAATGATTATTTCTAGTTTATTAGTTCCTAATGATTAGCTCTTTTTTTAGCGTAATTATGGGAAACAAGTATTGGCTAGGTAAAATTCCCTTAAGCTCCTTTTACCTTAAATATTGATCTAAATATTTATTTAAGAAATTCTTAAAATTAAAGGAAATAATGAATCATAAAGGATCTTGTAGATAAAATAATAAAGGTACTAATTTCACTTATTTTTCTAAAAAAGAAAAATATAAATCGTCTAAGATAATTAAAAAGTATTAGATTCAGTGTGTTTAAAGAACTAATCCTTGCAGATAATAATTCTCATAAAAACACTTTTTATAATATGGTTACTCTTCCGTCTTCGTTGGCTAAGTATATTTCATAGTCCTTTCCACAAAAAATTCCACTTTCTATAACTGAAGGAATAAATTTAATTTTCTTTTCAAATTCACATAATTCTTCTCTTTTAACCTTCACATCAAGAATAGGATTTCCGTTATCAGATATTATAGGACCTATCTTTCCATTACTTTCTCTGATTTTTATCTCATATCCTTGTTTCTTTAAATCAGAAATCACATAAGACAAACCTACATGGACAACTTCAAGAGGAACTAAATACTCCTTTTGGTCTTTAAGCTTAGTTTCCTCTCCAATAAAGATTTTCGTGCTAGAAAAGTAATAAAGCATCTTCTCTCTAAGCAATGCAGCTCCTCCACCCTTTATCATTATTTTATCGGAAGTTACATAGTCAAAACTATCTATATATATTTGAGGCTTAACACCAGAAAAAAGGCTAAGCACAACTCCATCTCTCTTCGATATTTCTAATTCTGTATCTATGGAACTAGCTACAAAATACTTTCCTTGTATTAATTTTTCTTTCTCTAATATTTCTATAAGTTTCTTTACTGTCCTGCCAGTGCCTAAGCCTATTATCTGATACTCCTTTAACTTGTTAACAACAAACTGAGAAACTACCTCTTTTGGATCCATGATGAGAAAATTCTACTAAACTAAATAAAAGGTTTAAGACAAGATCAAAACCTATTTAAGCATATAATTATTATAATTATTTAAGCGGGGGTGCCCGAGCTGGTCAAAGGGGGCGGACTCAAGACCCCGAGGGGATATCCGCTGGCGAAGGCCTGCGTGGGTTCAAAGCCCACCCCCCGCATCCTAAAATCCCATTACTGTTACGTTTATTAATCAAGGAAAATATGCCAATGTCATAATAAAATAGTTTTTAGTATTAAATTTATAATTTTCTAGATTTTTATAGAAGAAGCTATGATTTTCTGGTTTTATCTAGCATTAAACTTTTCACCTATGAATAAAAATTACATTTTCTTTAGGACTAAAGACGTTAAAGTAGAATTTACCCCTTTAACAGCTCTAATATTCTCTATAATCTGATTTAGCTCATTAGTATCTTTCGCCTCAACTTTTACAAGGACGTCATAATCACCAGAAATTTCCATGACTTCTTTTACGCCTGGTATAACTGCTAATCTTCTTGTAACAGCAGTTGTGTAAACGTTTGAATCACATTTTACAGATATTAATGCTTCAATATTTTCTGGGGGTTTTGGCTTTAAAACTCTACCCGTAACTGATTCAGCAATCTCTAGTAAATCAACATCTCTGTAGAATCTTACATTTGGATTTGATTTTATTTTTGCTAGAACTTGATCTAATTCTATATCGCTAAGCTTAACTCCTAATTTCTCAAATCTATCTTTTAATGCATGTTTACCTGTATATTTATCTATTACATAATCCCTACTTCTTCCAAATGTTTCAGGTGGCATAAACTCATAAGTGGATGGATCATTAAGAACTCCAGCAACATGTATACCAGCCTTGTGAATAAATGCATAGTCACCAGTAATAGGATAGTTAGGCGGCATAGGTATTCCGCTATATTTCTCAATTAAACTTGCTAATTGTTGTAATTTATTAAGCTTAACAACTTCAATTCCGAAATGATACTTTAATGCTGCAGCTATTACTTGTAAGGGTACTATACCGACCCTTTCCCCTAAACCATTCACGGTAGTATGAATTATTGTAGCACCACCTTCTACTGCAGCTAATGCGTTTGCTACTGCTAAACCTAAATCATTGTGGGCATGTATATCGAATTCTAATCCAGGAACTTCTCTTACTAAAGTGCTAAAAAGTTCTCTAGTTTTAGTAGGATACAAAATACCAACCGTATCAGCTATACTTACTCTATCAGCCCCAGAGTCTCTTGCAGTTTTACATACTTGTATAAGATAATTTAAATCTGTCCTGCTTCCATCTTCTGCTGTAAATCTTACTTTAACACCATGACTTCTCGCATAACTAATTGTTTCAGCTATTATGTTAAGTGCTTCTTCTCTAGTTACATGATGTTTTGCCTTTAAATGGATATCACTAACACCATAAAAGATAGCTATTCTATCTACTTCTAGCTCTGCCGCGACTTCTATGTCCTTTTTTACAGCTCTACTATGCCCAACTATCTCTGAAGTAATTATCCCTTCTCTTTTTAATTTCATTATCCTTTTTATCCCCTCATAAATGTCCGAAGAAACTGCTGGATGGCCAGCTTCAATCATTTGAACTCCTATATCAGATAAAGCCTTAGCTATTTCTACTCTTTGATCTATTGTAAATACTACTCCCGGTGTTTGTTCTCCTTCCCTTAATGTCGAATCAAGTATTCCTACTTTCATACTAGTAGTTTCTCTTTTAGTAATTCCCTTATAAATAGATCGGTAAAGAATAGGTTCGAATAAAAAACTATTTAAGAGAATTTATTATAAGTTGAATAACATTTTCCGTCCCTATTTTTGGAGAATATTTTTGCAAAATTTTTAATATCAAATCAAAAAAGTCCTTATTTTGCTTTACTATAGCAATATAATTAGAGTAAACAAAAATTAAGGACGAGGTTAAGTTGTTACTTTTTTCAAAATCATCTTCTATTTCATTAAGAATTTTAATAACTAAATCAAGGTCTACTTTTCCTTTATATTCCCTTAATGTCCTAAATTCTTCTTCGTTTAATATCGACATTCTTATCACATCGGTTGAATTACACTACCTATTTCTTTACCCCTAATAATATCTAAAATTTTGTCAAGTTTTTTGTAATTCATAACAATAACCTTAATTTTTGATCTCTCTATAATTTTTATCGCTAATGGATCTAAAAGCTCATAAGTTCCAGCTTTTACTGACTGCGAATTTTCTAATACTTTCTTTAAAGTTTCTGTATCCAACTTAGGTATTAATTTAGCATCACTGTAGTACCTAGGATCTTTATCATAAACTCCATCAACATTTGTAGCTAAAATTAAATAGTCTGCTCCTATAGCTTCACTAACTAATGCAGCTACTGTTGCTGTTGACTGACCAGGCTGAAATCCTCCAGTTACAATGACCTTGCCACTTTCCCATTTTTCAATAAACTCTTCTAGGTTCTCAGGGACCTTCATGTAAGTTAAGCCTGATAGAATAAAAGTTAATAAATATGCATTTAATCTAGAAGCCCATATACCTAATAAGTCTAAATGAGCTTCATTTACACCTAATTCTCTACCCATTTTGATGTATTTTCTAGCTGTTGCTCCACCTCCGCTGACTATAGCAACTTTATGTCCTTCATTGATTAGTCGTTGAATTGTATCTTTTAAGACAATAAGGTTTTCCGAACTCTCTTCATCAAAAAATTTTCCACTTATCTTGAGAACTAACTTCATCTTTGAAAAATATTTTTAGCTTTATTAAAAAGTTAGACTGGATAATCATCTGGTAATTTATGCCTAAAGTACTTACCAGTTTCTGGATCTTTAAATAGTCCTATTTTAACTCCTTTTCTTCCCTTAGGCGCCAATACCCAAACTTTTTCCGGCGATAGTTCCGCTTCCTTACCACTAGGAGTTTTAACTTTTACCTTTTTCTCAGCCATACCTACTCACTATAATACTAGTTTAGACAATTTTATAAACATTTTGTCAAGTATTGTAAGGTATAATACCATTAGTAACATAAGTTAATGTTAAAGGATTCCTTTAATTCTTATATTGCATCACTTGTTCCTCCATCAATTGGTATTACGGAGCCAGTTATATATGAAGAATAGTCAGAAATCAAGTAAATTATAAGAGATCCTAACTCTTTTTCAATATCGCCAGTTCTCTTTAACGATGATCTCTCAATTACTTCCTTCTTCCATAGTTCGTTAAAGTTAAGATTTAGTTTTTGAGCTAGCTTAGTTAAACTTCTTTTCGCTCCTTCGGTTTCAAAACTTCCCATTAAAATAGTATTTACAGTAATGTTGTATATCCCTAATTCTTTAGAAAGAATTTTAGTTAGCTGTATTATTGGAGATCTTGAAACATCAGCTAGTACAAAAATCCTTTGAGGTTGCTTAACAGTCCATGAAGATAAATATATAATTCTGCCCCATTTTTGTTTTTCCATAAAAGGGATAACTAACTTAGTTAATTTTATTGCACTTAAAAGATAAAGTTTTACTGAGTATTCCCAATCCTTCAAAGATGTCTCATCAAAATAAGAAGGTTCATTTGAAGGGTTTCCAGTATTAAAAATAAAGACATCTATTCCTCCAAGTTTCTCTATACTAAAATTCACTAACTCGTCTAGGCTATTATAATCTGTTAAATCTGACACAATTCCATAAACTTCTGGGTTATAGAATTTTAATTCTTTAACTGTATTGTATACTTTTTCTGTTGTCCTAGAAGTAATTACTAATTTACATCCCTCTCTTGCCAGAGCTTTAGCGATTCCTTTACCTATTCCATCTGTAGAGGCTGTTATCAATACACGTTTACCATTTATATCAATATTCATTGCGTTAGTTATGAAAAAATCTATTTAATATATGTATCGGCTATTAATTTACTTTTGCCGGACATAGAAAGTAAGTCTACAGAAATAACTAACAAATCCTTTACCTTCTCCCTAAGTTCTTTAAAATCTTTTGCTTCCACAAATATATCATAAATATTATCATGAAGCTTAACAGCGTCTTTAATTTCTTTCTCAGAATATATGGTAACTCTATACAATCTTTTAGAGGGTCTTATTGTAAAAATTGTTGAAAGTTCTTTTCCAGCAATTTTTGAAACCTTACGAATATGAAAACCTTTAATATTAATTTCATTCTTGACCAAATTCTCTGCGATTAAAGGATAGTCATCAAGAATCCTATACTCTGAAGCCTCAGAATATGGAGCTACTAATTGTGTGTTTAACAAACCTTCTAACGATTCTCCTCCTTTTGAAACCCAGCTAGATATTGGTATACCACGACTAAGTCTATTATAAAATGCTAAATACCTAACAGTTTTAGTAAATAGAATTACAGCATCATATTCCATATCATACACTAACTCTACTTGTGGATTGTCAAATTCTGGAATATAACCTAAACTCGCAAGCTTTTTACCTACATCTCGTTTTATTTCATTTTTTATACTTTCATAATAAAATAGTTGATTTTCTACCATGAATTTCTCTTCTCTGTTTTTTAATTCATCAGTAAGTCTTACACCTAAAACAAAGGTTTTATAGTTAACAAGTTTTTCTAGTGCTTTTTTCTCAAAACTTTCCTTAAATTCCTTTATTCTATTATCACAAATATAACAACTTCTATTTTGAAATTCATCATTAAAGTAGTTATGGTAGAATGTCTTTGCTATTTCGCCCATATTATATAATAATTCTTTTATTTGAGATAGATCCTCTATTTGATGCTCTTTTATTGCTTTGTCTATCTCCATTAGTAGCAATATTTTTATAGCCTTACCTCTCTCTTCATTTGTATGGCCTAAACTAAGCCTAGCAAAACATCTACCTAAACAACTATCACAAAGAGGGTATTTAGAGAGTAATTCTAATGATTTATTTAGAAGTTCTGTCTTCAAAGAGTTTAGCAAGGCCTTTCTTCCTCTTCACCATTTTAAGCAAATTATTAGTCATTTGATATTGCTTTAACAATTCTTTTACTTCTTCTGGTGTAGAACCAGACCCTTTAGCAATTCTTCTTATTCTAGATTTATCGATAATTGAGGGATTATCTAATTCCTTATATGTCATAGAATTCATAATTGCAAGAAATTTCTTAATCTTCTCTTCACCTAATTTTAATTGCTCTTCTGGGATTTGAGAGAATATATTAATCCCTGGAATCATTTGCAAAATCTTATTCAAAGGACCCATTTTCCTTAAGGCTATAAGTTGGTTATAAATATCTCTTAAAGTAAGCTTAGCTTTTCCAGCCATTATATCTTCCATTTTCTTTTGGATTCTCTCGTATTCTTCAACACCTTTTATTTTTTCAACAATGCTTTCTATGTCACCCATTCCTAATATTCTAGATACAAATCTTTTTGGATTAAATACTTCTAGTTCATCTATCTTTTCTCCAGTTCCTATAAATTTTATAATAGCACCAGTTGCTGCTACAGCAGAAAGTGCACCGCCACCTTTAGCTGTCCCATCCATTTTAGTAATAATTATTGACCCTATAGGACTTGCTTGATGAAATCTGTAGGCTAAATCATAGGCCTTTTGACCAATTGAGGCATCTATAACTAACATTACTTCATCCGGCTTAATTTCATCATACATATTTTTCATTTCTTCTAGTAGTTTTGCTTCCTCTCCATATCCATGCCTACCAGCTGTGTCTACAATAATAATATCAGTTTTCTCGTTCAAGAACTTTTCGACTCCTCTTTTTGCTATTCCAACAGCATCAATATTTCCAGGTTCTCCATAAACTGGAACTTTAATTTGCTCTCCAATTTGAACTAATTGATCATAAGCAGCCGGTCTATAAACATCAGCAGCAACTAAACCGACTTTATAACCTTTCTTTTTATAAAAATAGGCTAATTTGCCAGCAGTGGTTGTTTTTCCGCTACCCTGTACTCCTACTAACATTATTACATATGGTATTTTCTTTGGCATTACATCTGGGTTTACATCCCCACCAAATAGTTTAGATAGTTCATCATAAACTATTGATATAAACCATTCTCTCCTTTCTATTGCTGTAGGTGGTTTTTCTTTCTCGAGCCTTTCCTTTATTTTTTGAGTTAAATTGCTTACAAGTTTAACGTTAACATCAGATTTAATTAAAGAAATTTGAAGTTCCTTTATGAAATCATTTACAGCTTTATCATAACTAGATGAACCTAAAAACTTTCTTACAGCATCTTTTAAATTGTCAAGCAATTTACTTTACCCTAACAATTTTCTTTCTCCCCATAATTTCCCAATATTCTACCTCTGCACCCGGCCTTATTTTGTCTACGATATCCGTTTCATTAGGTTTTTCTATATCAAAAGTTTCATATGACTCCATGTCCATAATAGTTATACTATCGCCTTTATCAGCTAAAATTTGGCCTACATGCTTCTCTATAATTGGTACCTCAACTTGCTGATCCACTGGAGCCATTAAAGTTCTTTTTTGACCAGTAAAAAGTCCTATAGCTACAATGTTTGCTTTTGCACTACCATGTTTGCCAGTTTTAGCTTTACTAATTTCTACAACTCTACAAGGTTCTCCATCAATAACTACATAATTACCTACTTTTAAATCTCCGACTGTTGTGTACTGAATGCTCATATAGTTTCCCAAAATATCCTAATTAAGGCAAAGCTTTAAACTCTTTGCTCCGAGCTTTGGCCCTTCATCATGTAATCAGATAGTCTAACATCTTCATAGCAAATCTTATTTAACTTAAAAATATAAAAAGCATTATGCCTTGGAAACTGAAATGTAGAAATTGTGGCACAGAATGGACAATTAACATTAGCTTCGACATTAGTAAACAACCAGCAATTTATCAATATTGTAAAGTTTGTAAAAGAAATACTTTTAATGACATCTTAGGATATTATGAATGATGAAGAGACCCCATGTTTTGAACGATGAAATGACCTGTCTCGGCGGATTACTCAATATAATCTTTTGACTTAATTTTGTCTGGAATATATTGAAAAGCTAAGAACTTTAATCCTTTACTCGCCATAGCTTCTATTTCAAGCTTTGATTTCTTGTTCAAGAAAATCTCAATTTCGTGTTGCCACGCTTTTGTCTTAAACCATTTATAATTCTTTATCTCGTTAGCTCTCTTTATATCAGCATCTTTAGCTTTAATAATATAGTTTCTTCTTTCTTGATCTGAAAGATAAGGCCTCTTACCCTGGTCTCCGAATATGTCAGTCATTGAAACTCCTAAGAATTTTGCATTAGGAGTTGCTAGTCTCTCACTTTCGTAAGATAATGAAATAGAGCCTATTCTAAATACACTATAGATATACCACCCGTAAGGATCAGCATCAGTTAATATATAAACGGGTAATTTTAGCTCTTCATTTAACCTTCTAACGAATCTTCTTGTAGCTCTATCTGGTTGTCCAGCACTTGTAACTAATATTGCTTTGTATTGCTTCCAAAATCCTGCTCTATGAAGTTGTTGAAAAACTGCGTCTTTCTCTACAACCAATACAAATTCTGCATTTACATCAACAAACTCAATTAAATCTGGAGTAGGCTCAATAGAATAAGCTCCGTGTCCCATTTTACTTAAGTCTATAATATCATTTCCACTCCTAATTCTCATATCACCAACAACTTTTCCTTTCTCCTTACTCAGTATTAACATATCTTCTCTAAGAAGGGAAGTGAAAACTTCAATGTCCATTATTACACTGTCTGACTCTTTTTGCTCATCCCATGTGTTTTCTTCATAAGCTTTGCCCCTAGGATCTTTAAGTATAATAGAATGCTTACCCCTATAATATAAATCACGTATAGTAGGATACTCATCGTTTATTAATGCATCATATATTATGCTTGCCATCAAAACAGTCTGCATGAATCTTTTAGACTCATTAAGGTCAAAGAAATTCCTTTTTAATTTTTCTTCTCCTAATAAAAGCAATTTCTTTTTCTCATCATAAATTGTGTTTCCTAAAGTTCTCTTTGGAATTTCCATAACTGGTGATTCTGAATTGTTAACTTGTTCTATAAGTTTAAGAAATGTTTGCCTAAGTATATCAGCCGCTCTTCTTCTTGCTTCTTTATCAACCTTTGATGTTAACTCGTTACTCATAACTCCTCAACTTTATAGCTACGAATCTCTTCCTCTAATTTTTTATCATTGACTTCGAGCTTATTTAACGCGATCTTTAGCAATTTTTCTCTCAAATCGGAATACGCATCTGCTATTTTTTGCTTGTCTCCATTAACTAAAAATAAAGCAAGTCCTCTGCTTACCTCTGGGATGTACTTTAGGTAAGTTATTAACCTCTTTTTAGCCTCTTCTTCTTTCCTCTTTTCCGTGATGTACTTCTTTAATTTCCTTGCTACGTCCATTAATGCTAATTTTATTTCTTTCTCAATTTCTTCTACGTCAGCTATACTCTCTTTTCCTGCACTCTTATAAGGAACTTTAGTACTACATAAATGAACCATAACAACTAATGGAGGTTGTTCTTCTTCTATTCCGTACCTTTTCCAGTCCATCTCTTCAGTGACAACTTTCCAAATTACATCAGATTTTTCATCATAGATTAAAGGAATTTTGTTAGCATACCTTAAAACAATAGGTTCAGGAGATGGCTGAATTGATCCTCCATAAGCTATTCCAGCCTCAACGATAAATGGGTGACCTTGATAAGCTTTAGGCTTTCTAGTGATAGCACCTACAAACTCTGGATTAAATATACTCTTTAAGCCTAGTTCTATAAGATCTTCCCCTATAACTGATAATGCTTCAGCAGAAGGTGGTCTAAAATCTTCAAATTTCTTCATTACTTCAACTAATCTTGAAATTTCTTCATCTGTGAGTTCTGTTGTCTTTTTATCTTTAGGAATTTTAGCTAATTCTAAAATTTTATCGGCTGTAACATCTCCTACACTTTGGAATTCGTTTATAAGAAAATCTCTTATTGGCATAGGTTTCTCTTTCCTTGCTATCATGAATTTTATTAGTTCAATATCAACACCATAAGGGTGAGGTTTTACTTCTCTTGGAGGCTCTGGTATTTTATCAGTAAGTCTCTTGTAGTAAACTACGTTATTATCTGGATCCTTGAAGAAAAATTCTGCATAAGGAGAAATAATATAAGTCTTCTTTATGTACTCATATATCTTTTGTTTAGCTCTTGCCCAATCAGCATATAAATATAAAGTAACAGAAGTCCCATGCCAACCTTTCTCATTAACTATTGAAGTTCTTTGCAATATTACAGGCTCGTTCTTAACTACATCAATCTTCAATTTAAACATGTATATTCTCTTCGAATTTAATGGGGATGTTATTATTTCAACTGGTCTTTCTTGATACATTTGGCTATAAAGTACTGCTGCCTTTACACCAAGCCCGAACATCCCTCTAGTTTGCCTTAAAACATATTTAGAACTATATAGAACTTTACCAAAAGCATTTGGAACCACGTGTGGAGGAATACCAATTCCATTATCTTCAACATTAACCTTATATATTTGTTTTTGCTGATCAATTAATTCAATAAGTATTTTAATAGACGGTAGAATATTATGAACGTCAGTTGCATCTAAAGCATTCTCAACTAATTCTCTGACTGTTTGATATAAAGCTCTTGCTGGATTACTAAACCCAGCCAATTCTGGATTTCTTTTAAAGAATTCTGCAGGAGAAATACTAGTAAACTTCTCAGTGGACATAAATCATCACAATACAAATATTTTATTCGCTTATCCTAATAAAGATGCTGACAAAATAGGTAATATAATAGTTGCATCTCCATATATTACAACATTCTCACCTGATGGCTTTATTTTATTCCATGATATTGCTTCTCTAGGTTTAGCACCACTTAAACTTCCATCATACTCCTGGGCTGTAGTAATGTATATAGCATAATCTAATCCATCTTTAAACTGATTCCACCAGATAGTATGATGCTTGCTTATTCCTCCACCAATAATTAGTGCACCAGATTTTTTACACGAGAACACTAAGTCTTTAATGAGTTTCATATCTTCAAATAAGTTAATTTTCAAATTAGTAAACTGAGAATAAATAAATAAATTTGTACCAAACGAACCATCAACTACTCCAGGCACTATAATAGGAACTTTTCTCTCATATGCTGCTCTTAAGATAGAATGCTCATCTGAAATTCTCTTACCAAACTCCCATAAAAGTTCATAAACAGGCCATTCTTTCTTTATATTAGTTATTTCATTAACATATTTTCTTACTACATCTTCAATGACCTTGCCATAACTTTCCATAGGAACTAATATATTTCCTAATCTATGAATTTCTAAATCTCTTAACATCGAGTCATCATACTCAAATAAGCCCTTGTAATATTTTCCTCCAAAACTCCTTGCTATGTCATGGTCTATTGTACCACCAGTTGTTATAATTATATTAAAGTAGCCTTTTTTAATTAAATCAGCAAATAACCCTCTTAAACCAGTTGAAACTAAATTTGCCGTAAAAGATAGAAACCTTAGATCAGCTTCTTTAATCATATCATTTAATATTTTTACTCCTCTAACTACAGACTCCGCTGTGAATCCATATATTTTATCTAGGATTTTATAAAAATCTTTATAATTTTTTAAATCGTCTAAAGTTATATCTTCAACTACTTCTTTTAAAAGGTCTTCTCTTTTCATCCCTTTGTAACACCTATAGGTCTTAATCTCACTACTAATTTAGCAATTTTAACTTCATGAGCTACCTTAGCTACTCTATCTACATCTTTATAAGCTCCGGGTGCTTCTTCAGAAACTACTCTTCTAGTAGCAGCTCTTATTACTATTCCTTTTTGTTCTAAGTTTTGCACAACTGAGTTAACTGGATAATTCCTTACAGCAGCTTCTCTAGACATCCATCTACCAGCACCATGAGGTGCAGTATACCAAGTCCTTCTTCCTTCCGGAATACCGACCATCACATAGCTTGCAGTACCCATACTACCCGGTATTAAAACAACTTGGCCAATGCTTCTATGATCAGCTGGTATCTCAGGACTCCCAGGCGGAAAAGCTCTTGTAGCACCTTTTCTATGAACTAAAACCTTCTTCCTCTTTCCTTCTATGTCGTATTCCTCAATTTTAGCTATGTTATGTGCAACATCATAAACTATACTCAAGTCTAATTTTTCTGGGTCTGTATGAAAAACTTTACCAAAGCTTTCCCTTACCCAATGTGCTATCATCTGTCTATTAGTCCAAGCAAAGTTTGCAGCAGACGCCATAGCATGAATATAGTCTTGTGCCTCTCTTGTGTTAAACGGTATTGCGGCTAATTCTCTATCTGGAACTGAAATATTATATTTCTTCATAGCTCTTTCCATTATTTGTAAATAATCGCTAGCAACTTGATGACCAAGACCTCTAGACCCTGTATGTACCATAACAGTGACTTGTCCTTCATGAGTTATACCTAAGGCTTTTGCAACTTCATGATCATATATCTTATCTACAACTTGAATTTCAAGAAAATGATTCCCAGCTCCTAAAGTTCCTAATTGAGTATGACCTCTTTGCTTTGCAATCGGACTAACTTTTGAAGGGTCAGCTAAATCCCAGCTTCCATGTTGCTCTATATGCTCCATATCTTTTTCCCAACCGTATCCATTATCAACCGCCCATTTTACACCTTCAGCTAGTACATTATCAAGTTGTTGAAATGTTAATTTTACTTTGCCTTCACTCCCTACTCCGCTGGGTACATTCCTATAGATTTCTTCTACAAGATCTTTTAATTTATCTTTTACATCTTTATAATCAAGGTTAGTTCTCAAAAGCCTAACTCCACAATTTATATCATATCCAATACCACCTGGACTAACTACTCCTTCCTCATCAATAGCAGTAGCAGCTATTCCACCAATTGGAAAGCCATATCCTTGATGGCCATCTGGTAATACATAAACAGATTCTTGCACTCCTTGTAAGCATGCAACATTCATAGCTTGTTTCAAAGTGAGGTCTTGTTTCATTTTATCTATTAATACATCGTCAGCGAAAACAGTGACAGGAACTTTCATACACTGTTGAGTTCCCTTATCTATACGCCATTCATAAGTGCCTACTCTCTTGATTGTTACTTGTGACATACCAAATGAAAATATATAATGAATTGTTAATAAATCTGTTTTGATGATGACAATAGCGGACGCTGAAAAATGATGCACTCTGGCTGAGCACTGATCATATAACTTTTTTTGAAGCTTCTTTCTTCTTTTTTGTTAAATCATCGTATTTTCTTTTAATATCTTTTATTACACTAGAAATACAATCTGAGTCTGCTGTTAAAATAACTTCACGTAAGAACTTATATGCACAATCCTTGCTATGAAAGTAATATTCATTTCCTTGAATAGAAAGTTTAATACCTTGTCCCTCTGGAAACATTCTACCGCAAACAATACAAACGTGTTTTTCAATCATGTTTTGAATCGTAGAGTTTAAATTTTTAAAAATAGCGGTATAATGTGCATTTAAACATTGCGGTGATAATTAGTGAATAATAGATTACATGCAAAACTGATGACATTAATAAAAGAAAAGGGATGGGATGAATTAACTCCAGTTCAAAAGCAAACTTTAGCGCCAATACTAGAAGGATATAACACGCTTGTAATTGCTCCTACAGGATATGGAAAAACTGAAGCAGCTCTTCTGCCTGTTTTTAACTTAATGCTACATGAAAATGTTAAGCCAGTTTCGGTTTTATACATAACACCTCTAAAGGCATTAATTAATGATTTAACTCTAAGGATAGAATGGTGGGCTAACAAATTAGGCTTTATAGTAAGTAGAAAACATGGTGAAGTTCCACAAAAAGAAAAGAGCTCTAGATTAAAAAAAGCACCACATATATTAGTTACAACTCCAGAAGGATTAGAAATTGATTTAGATTGGGCTACTAGATTTAGAGAGTATTATAAGAATTTAAGATGGGTAATAATTGATGAAGTTCATGAATTAGTTAATTCGAAAAGAGGTGCACAACTGTCAATACTCCTTGAAAGATTAAAGGATTTTATTAATTATGATTTCCAGCGAATAGGATTATCGGCAACAATAAATAATGAAGAATTAGTTGCTAAACTTATTTTTGGATCTTCACAAAGGAAATTTCAAATAATTAGAATAAATTCTTCTAGGTCTATAGATGTAAAGATCTCTAAAATATCTTCAGATAAAGATCTTTGGGAGTCTGCCGCAAAAAGCATATTATCTAAGATTGAAAAGCCTACACTTTTATTTACTAACTCTAGATTTACGACCGAAAGGCTTTATGAAGAGCTAGAGAAAATGAAAGCTAAGGATATTTATGTGCATCACTCATCAATATCAAAAGAAGAGAAAATAAAAGTGGAAACTAGCCTTAGAGAAGGAAAGGCAAATCTAGTTATTTGTACAAGAACATTAGAATTGGGAATTCATGTTGGAGATATTAAAAAAGTAATTTTATATAGGCCTCCTCCTTCTGTCGCATCGTTCTTGCAAAGGTTAGGAAGGAGTGGACATGCAATAAATGCTATATCTAGAGGCGAAATCTTATGTCTTTATGATTTTGATATACTAGAGGGATTAACACTATACAAATTAGCTAAAGATGGGAGAATAGAAGAACCCTTTGTGTTTCCTTATCTTGATGTTGCTTCGAGGGAAATAATAGGATTAGCATTACAATATGATGAAATTAGTTTAGATAAAATTTATGAAATTATTTCATCTTCATATTACTATAGAAATCTTTCTAGGACTGAGTTCGATAGACTAATTAATTATTTAAGAAAAAAAGAAGTAATAAAAGTAGAAAATAATAAAGTAAAGCTAGGAAAATCCTTCTTCAAAATATGGAGATTTGAAAAAGATAATAAGATTAGTTGGGCTAAAGAGTTCTCTGAGTTTTTCTCTTTTATAAATACTGATGATACTTTTACTATACGCTATGAAAATACGCCAGTGGGAGAAATCGATGCTATCTATGTATATAGACACTTAAGAAATAACGATACAATTAGGATTAGTGGAAAAATATGGAAAATAATTAACATAGATTTTAATAAGCATCTCATTAATGTTGTTCCAGCTAATAACGGAGAAGGAGAAATACCAATTTGGAAAGGAGAAAACATATCTAAATCATCATTACTCGTATCAGAATTAGGAAATATAATTGCAGATTTTGACAAGTATAAAGAGATTATAGATAATGAAGCGTATGAATCCTTATTAAGTTTTATTAAATATTATACAATACATAATTTACCCTTACCATCTGAAAAAATAATGTATGTAGAGAAAACAAGTGATGAAATAGTATATTCTACTATAATTCCAGAGAAGATTGCAAATACAATATCTCACATGTTACTATATCTTGCCACAAAGAAATATAACCTTAATGTGTCTTCTCGCGCATCAATCTATGGCTTCTCTATTAAGGGAGTAAAAGAAGATTTATTTAAGGAAATACTATCTCTCAAAGATAAAGAAATAAAACAACTAATCATAAGATCAATATATAGATCACCACTATTTTTAGCTACAGCAAAGGAAATACAATATAGTTTCGGTAAATTGGGTAAGTTAAATATAAAAGAAGATTATGTTATTCTCAAAGAAGCACTAAGACAAACAGTATCAAAATATTTTAGTATAAAGAGGACTTTCGAATATATAAAGAAAATAAAAGAAGGGAAGATAAAAATAATAGAAATTGAAGGTTTAACACCATTAGGAAAAGCTGTATTATCTCATACACCCATAAGACCGTGGATATCAGATTTACAATTAAAGATATACCAAGCATTAAAAGGAGGAGCTTATACGATAGAAGAACTTTCAGAATTTATAGGAATTTCAAAGAAAACATTGGAACTTAAACTAAAGAAGATGAGAAAGCCATGCTCAAAATATAGGACCGTATCCTTTATCGATATAGATAATGGAGAAAATAGATGGTGTCTTATGGAGGACCTAAAGGAAATTGTTGAATCTGGAGATTATTACAATTCATTTAATCCTATTAATCTAGACGAAACTTATATTGCCGTGCTTAGACCGATACAATCAGAGGGAAGTACAGAAATTGTTTTTAGAGTAAAAGACTTAGTTGAAAATCCCAATTATTTTATCAAAAAAGTTCCTTATAATGAGATAATGGAATTAAGACTTAAAGATCCAAATGATGCGCTAGTATATTCAATATCACCAAAATATTATTATGTTAATAAGAGCAGCATTGGATTTTTAGTACTAAATGCTGTTAGTTATATTCAAAGTAAAAAATTTGGATGATGAAGCCCTTAAATATGAGCGGTGATAAAGGCCCGTGTTACTGATAGACAGATTTATTTTTCTTCTCTCTTATCCACTAACGATACAAAATGACCACAAAAAAGCCCAATGAAATTTTAATTAGTAGAGCTAAAAGAACTGAAGATTACGTTTTAGATGTAATAGTAATGTTTAATCAAGGATAT
Organism: Sulfurisphaera javensis; assembly: GCF_041154675.1. Taxonomy (NCBI): domain Archaea; kingdom Thermoproteati; phylum Thermoproteota; class Thermoprotei; order Sulfolobales; family Sulfolobaceae; genus Sulfurisphaera; species Sulfurisphaera javensis. Next base: position 2,090,744 of record NZ_AP031322.1, on the reverse strand, counting down.
GATGAAGTAGAACTAAAAGGGGTCGGAAATAGTATATATAAAGCTGTAGAAGTTTATAACTTACTTAAAGATAGACTAGGCGATGGAATAAAACTTGAAAAAACAGATATAGGAAGCGAAGTTAAAGATAGAAGAAGAATATCATATATTAGTATAAGACTTAAGAGAGTTTACTAGCTTATCTGATAAAATTGTAATTTCTCTATGTAGTTCAAACAGTACTTCATCAGCACTAACATTCCCATTAGCGATTTTGTCAACCTTTTGTAGTAATGATTTTGTTCTATTTTCACTAATTAAATCGCTACAGCAATTTGATAGAAACTCATAAGCTTTTATACCTCTGTTAGTAGCAATAAGGAAAGACCTCCTTTTACTTTCAACTATATAACCATGCTTAATTAAAGTAGAGATTATCTTTGCATAAGTACTTGGTCTACCAATTTCTTTCTCTTTCATGCTTTTTATAACATCAGCGTATCCCAATAACAGAACAGTGGAACCTTTCCCTACATAAGTTGTAAAGTTATCAGATAAAGTATAGACTTTTAGAGGATAAATAATTGAAAACCCTCCTTCAACCTTTACTGGTATTTCTACCTCAATTTTTTCGTCGTTAATCAATATTTCGTATTTGATATATTTTATATTAGCTGGCTTCATCTGACTAGCTATAAATCTTCTGAATATCAAATCATAAATCTTGAAATGATATTTTGTAAATCTAATGAAGTATTTGTTAGGATTCTCCTCAATATCTTTAATGAGAGCCTCAACATCCATAGTAGTAGTAGGTCTAATTGCTTCATGTGTACCTTCTTCTCCCCAACTTCTACCAATAAAGTCATTTTTGAGACCTTTAGATTCTAAGTACTCTTTTGCTATAGATACACCAACATTAGAAACGTGAGTGCTATCAGTTCTATGATATGTTATTAAGCCAGATTCAAATAACTCTTGTGTTATTTTCATGGTAATTTGAGCGTTTATTCCATATTTATTAAATACCTCCATTAGTAAAGTGTCTGTGGTAAATGGCGGTAAAGGATTTTGTATCTCTTCCCTTTCAGATAAAGCATTAATTTTTACTCTTAAATTTGATACAAACTTTTCCGCCTCCTCTTTCGTTTTAAAGAATTTTCTTATATTATAATCTCCTAGCTTTATGTTAACTATCCAACCAAGATTATTCTTATATTGTTTAGTTCTTTCAACTACCCATCCTAATACTGGCCCTTGAACTCTTCCACTGCCATGGTTTCTTTCATAAAATACTGATTTTAGCGCTGAGCTTAACTCAAACCCAATCCATCTATCCTCTATTCTTCTTACGACTTGAGACCTCACAAGGTTTAAATCAATTTTCCCTTTATTCACAATTGCTTCAAGTATTCCATTTCTAGTAACTTCGTGATATTTAATTCTATAAATATTTCTGTTATAAGGACTAGTCATTGAGGCAACATCAAATGCAATCTTTTCTCCTTCTTGGTCAGGATCCGATGCAATATACACTTCATCTACTTCCATACTTAATTTCCTTAAAGCAGCAATTATCTTCTCTGTTGAAGAAATGAATATAGAACCACAGTAAGGACAAGAGTCAGATTTAGATGTAAATGTTTTGCCACAATTGTAACATTTATAAATAGGAGAATAATTAGCTATAAAATCGGAATCTTTTATATCAACACCATAGTACCCAATGTTTTCAGTAGTGAGATCAGTTATGTGACCTTTAGTAGCTATAATATTTACAATTAGTATAGTATCATTAACCATTATTATTGTCTCATAAACTGGAATACCGTATACTTCCCTTTTACTTGGTCTTCCAAAAAGTCTAGCAATCGTTTTAGCTTTCGTTGGTGATTCTACTACCAAAAGTACAGTCTTTGTAACAATTTTCTTTTGAACAGCACTCTCTTCTCTGCTTTTCTTAACAGTTTCTCTTATCTTATCCATATTAATATTCTCTATATTTATGAAATTTACACTAGTTACTATTTTTCTTAATTTTTGTATTAAAATATCTAATAAATCTATATCGTCAACTAGTACTATGCTCACACCAAATGTTAATCCATTATGTATGATTCTGCTACTCCTACCAGATGCTTGAATGTAAGTTACAGCATCCGGAACATAAACATAATATTTGTTGTTAGATTCTGCCACAAGGAAAGATTCTGTTTTAATTCTCTCTATCTTCTTATCCTCTAAAGTATTTAGAATTTCTTCTCTTAATTTCATTAAATAATTCCTGATTTCTTCTATCTTTCCATTTAATTTTTCATTCTTAAGTAAACCTATTTTTAATAATTGAATTTCCGAAGGAGAAAGGAAAACTAACTTTCTTCTAATGTCTTTTACATCGATGCCTATCTTTTCAGCTATCTTAACTATCATTGATGGATTGTAAAGAGCGTCTTTCAGATTTAACCTGATTTTTGGTACTCCGTAAAATATCACATACTTTAGTTTTTTTGGTTCATCTAATCCTCTAACAGCAACACCATAATAACTAGCTGAGCCTATAAGGAAATCAACTTTCCCCTCACTAAACTTATCTAAAAACTTTCTTCCAGCAATTGCTAAACTAGCAGTATATCCTAATTTTTCTATTAAATCTTTTAATTCTTTCATTTTTTCTTTCCCATATTCCTTAGAAACTAATATCAAGCCACCTTTATCTGAAATCTTTTCAATAACGTGTTTTAGATCAGTTGATGGATAATAAAGATCAGCAATATTCCTTAAGTATGTCTGAATAGTAGAAGGCTCAAATCCTATTAATAATCTTAAGGCTTGTTGTTTAGTCCCTTTAGGTTTTAGAGTTGCACTAGCAACAAGAAACTGAACTAATGGTTTCCAACTTGAGATTTTATATTCTAATTCATTTATCTTATCTTTTAATTCTTTATCATCTTTATTAAATCTTAGTAATTTCCTTAGTTTTACAAGATTAATTGCGTCTTGGAAAACCTCATTATTAATACCTAAAACCTTGGCTATAACTTCAGTAGTTTTACCACTTTTTAATATCATATCAGAATCATCTACAATAACTAATCTTGGTCTTAACGCTTGATATTCTTCATAATGCCGTAAAATTCTATTAAAGGTTGCCACATTAACATAATTATCATTAGCTTTGTCACAAGAAACCTTTGCGCCTATTTGTTTTAATCTTTCACATATTTGATCTTTTAAAGAATTTGTAGGAACTATGTACAATGATGTATTACCAAAATATAATGAGTAGACTAATAGTGTTGTTGTCTTACCTAATCCAGTTGGAGCAGATAGAGAAAAACTTTCGTTCTTTGCTAGTCTTTTTATCCAATATTTTTGAAGATTCCAAGGTTCATTTTTAATCACCTTTTTAAATAGTTCTAAAATTTCCTCGTATGTCTCGTTCTCGTAATAATACTCAGCATATCCTTTCAAGGTAGAATTTTTTACAAGTAAATCATAAATTACTCTATAATCTAAATTTTCTACTTTACCAGGCAAACATTTACTGCAAGGAATTCCAGCGAAAAGACGATCTTCATCAATAGGACCTCCACAGTTAGGGCAACCAAAGAGATAATTAATCTTCAACATGCTGAAGTAATAGATTGTGCTAGTATGATTTTAAAAATCAAAAATCTAAGTGATACTTTGTGAATTCTTTTAACAAGAACTTTAAGATAACTTTATTATCCTTGTTCATATTCTAATATCCGACCACTTGGGTGGAAAAAATGAGCAGCACTGCAACCCCAACTCCAAGCAATGTAGTATTAGTAGGTAAAAAGCCAGTAATGAATTACGTATTAGCAGCTTTAACACTATTAAACCAAGGTGTTAGCGAAATAATAATAAAAGCAAGAGGAAGAGCAATAAGCAAAGCTGTTGATACTGTAGAAATAGTAAGAAACAGATTCCTACCAGACAAAATAGAAGTTAAAGAAATAAGGATTGGTAGCCAAGTAGTAACAAGCCAAGACGGTAGACAGTCTAGAGTATCAACAATAGAGATAGCAATTAGGAAGAAAGCATAAAAGCAAAGATAAAGCCTTTTTATTAGTCTCTTTTCTTTAAGCAATAGATTAATTAGCAATAACTTATTATATACTTATGTGAGATAATGCCAGAAAATACTCAACCTTCTTATAAGGTAGAATTTGAAGGAAGAGCAAAAATAGGAGAAGTTATGGGTAATTTAGTTTCAATTCAACTTAAGCCAGAAGATTTATCAAGCCCATTAGCGTTTCAAATGGCATTGACAAGGATTTACAATGAAGTCCTAAACATGATGCAGCAACAACCAAAACTTCACTATGTTGCTGAAGTCAAATTTAACGATTCAATGGGAAATCCAGTAGTAGTAGGAGTAGACTTCGGAGACAAAATACCACCAATAAGCAAAAAAGATGTAAAAGTAAAAATCACTATTGAATTTTACGACGAAGAGTAGCTCTTCTTTTTAAATATTGGAAAGAAATTGTAGATAAATAGTCCTCAAAAGGAATTAATCTATATTCGGTTTCGTTTAACTTATTAATAATTCCTATTTTTGTCATATATTTTATAGTGTTTTTTATCGTTTTCTTGCTAAAATATGGCGAAAGAAGATCTATTGCTAATCCAATATTAAACTCATTATACTTAAATTTTTTATAAAGTAAATAATAAATGACTATTTCTCTTTTCTTTAACCATCTCATAATCAACAGCCTAGTTACTCATCATTTATCAGACCTTACAAGGTTATATCATTCAAAAGTTAATATATAACAAGAGTTAAAATGCCTTATGTTGATAAAGGAGCTCGAATATGTAAAGCAAACATTAACTTAGATGCTCAAATAGGAGACATAATAATAACTTATCCTGCATTATTAAAAATAAATAAAAATCTTATAGTTTATCCTCCTCTCTCAAAAATCTCAGATTCGTGTGGAGAAATTATAGAAAGTCCTTCATGGATAGATGGGTATAAGATTAAAGGAGACGAAAAAATAGAGTTTGTTTCTGAAAATATTACAGTAGTGAAAGGAGAACTAAACATAAAATGTAGTAAAATTTTAACAGCTTTCACTTTAAAGAAATTTCTTGATAACTTAGAGATACCATTAAGTAAAGTAAACACTAAAGGATATCCTATAGTTACAATTAACGATATACCACTAGTTTCAATAGATAAGGATAAGGTAATTATTTACTCAAAACCCACAACACCTATTATACGAACTTTTGCATATTCCCTTTTCTATTACATAAGATCGTCTTCAGAACTTGAATAGGAAGTTATACCGAAAGTAATATCTTTTCTCTTTGAAGCTTGATACTCTTCTGCGGTGCCTCTGGTAACTATTTCATATAATTTAGCTACTTTTCCATTACTAGGTCTGAGTAATCTTCCTAACCTTTGAATAAATTGTCTTCTTGATCCCGTACCCGTTACAATTATACCTACATTAGCATCTGGTATATCTAATCCTTCATCCCCAACTGTTGTTAATACTAGAATTCCAGACTTTAAAGTTTTGAATATTTTTAGAATTCTCTCTCTTTCATTCTTATTTGTTTTGCCTGTTATTAAATAAGCGTTATATTTTTTCGCAATTTCTTCTGCTTGCTCCACATATTGTGTAAAAATCAATATTTTGCTTCCATTTTCTTTCTTTATTATATCGTCCAGTACCTTTAGTTTATTTTCAGCCAAATTTACTATTTTCTTCATTTCATTATATATTTTCATTGCTTCAATAGCATTCTGATTCCCTTCTTTCATCAATTGAAGTAACTCAGAAACTTTCTTCCCTCCAGATAGCTTTCTAAATTGTGAAAGAAGAGATGAATATTTCATTTTTTCTTTCGGAGTTAAATCTACTCTTAACTGAATTAATTCATAAGGAGCCAGATAACCTTTCTGTATTAACTCTTGAGGAGTTTTGAAATATATTAAGCCGCCCATTAATTTAAACAATTCTTCATGTTTACCGTCTTCTCTTACTGGAGTAGCAGAAAGAGCGAGTCTTTTAGCAGCTATACACTGTAAAGCTATTTGCTTAAATTTCTCTGCTGGTAAATGATGAGCCTCATCTATTATAAGAAGATTAAACTTTCCTGATAATTCTTTCATATGCCTATATGCTGTGTGATACGTTGTTATAGTAACTGGCCTTATAGTTTTTTCTTGTGAATAGTAAAGACCTACATCGCTTTTGCTTAAATCCGTAAATTTAAATAGTGAGTCTCTCCATTGTATCATTTGATCTTTTGTAAATGTAACTATTAATGTAGATCTCTTAACTTCTGCTAAAATAGCAATTCCAATAACAGTTTTCCCAGCACCAGTTGGCAAAGCAATTACGCCGGAACCATCTTTTTGTTTCCATGTTTCTATAGCTTCTTTTTGATAATCTCTTAATTCCCCTTTGAAATTAACATTTAGTTCTTTTATATCTAACTTTAATTCCCTTATTTTTAATCCATATTCTTCTAATCTATTTTTTAAGATATAATAGTAGTAAGGATAAGTAACATAAACCTTATTCACTTTATCATACTTTAAAATTTCTTTTTCCTTAAGATCTTTCACTATATCTAACATAAAGATGTGAGGCTTTATGAGAAGTTTACCATCCTTTAATTCAAATTCTATGTCGTACTCTGGCAAATACTTTGATATTTCCTTTATCTCATTTTCCTCTAATTTAATTCCTAAATCAGAAAGAGTAGAAATTATATCATCTAACTTTACTTTATTTTTCCTAGCTCTATCTATGTCTATAACAAATTGAGAACCCCTCTCAGTTCTGGATATAAATCTAGAAAAGGTTAATAATCTCTTAAATGTATTCTCATCAAGCCATCGCTGAATATAAAAAGTCTTCAAGAGCACCTTTGATCACTTCAACATAAATGACTTTAATATCACTACCATACTTATTTAAAAAATTCCTTAAATTAGTTATTTGGTATATAAAATAGGTATTACTATCATCACTTGGCTTAAAAATGCCTACTACTTTTAGATCATCTAATGGATACTTTCTATCAGAATATAAGAATATATACAAAACTTCATTTTCGTAAGGATTCACTCTTAAAATTAACCCATCTCCAGTACTTAGCGTAATTCCAATGAATTCTTTTCCTAATTCTTCACACTCACTAATTCCGTAAAATAATGCTTCCCTAAACCCTTCCCAGTTAATAATATCAAGTAACTCTTCAGCTCTCATTGACTTTTAATGATTAAAAGACATTAATTAATTATGTCATATATACTGGCATTAACTACCACTAGTGGAATGGAAACTGCAAAGAAAATAGCAAAAACATTAGTAGATGAAAGATTGGCTGCTTGTGTAAATATTATACCTTATGTAAAATCCTTCTATGTTTGGGAAGGAAAAACAACAGAGGATGATGAGTGTTTACTTATAATAAAAACTCACATAAAAGAAAAAGAAAATTTAATAAGAAGGATAAGGGAACTACATCCCTATACAGTGCCAGAAATTATTATAATAAACTTTAATGATGGGCTACCTGAATATTTAAAATGGATTAGTGAGAGTGTGAAAAGAAATGAAAATTGAAGTTAATGATGAACTTATTTCTAAATTGCAAACCCTAGCATTGCTTGAGCTGAATGAAAAAGAAAAAGAAAGAATAAAGAAAGATATAAAAAATATTTTAGACTTTTTTGATAAAATAAATCAACTTGACTTAACTGGAGTAGAACCGTTGTTTCATCCAATTTCTACTGGTAAGTTAAGAAAAGATGAAATAATAAAGCCGTTAGGCAGAGAAGAGGCATTAAAGAATGTAAAAAGGAAAGAAGATGGATATATTATAGGACCAGCGACTTATGGTGAATAAAATGATCTCTAAACTTATTGAAGATCTACGTAATGGTACACTCGATCCAGAAGAGTACGTAGAAAAAACTTATGAAAAAATTAACAGATTAGAGCCAAAAATAAGGGCTTTTATTACTATAAGAGAAAAAGAAGAAGTAAAGAAAGAAATTAAAGAAAAAATAAGAAGTAAAGGAAAATTAGCCGGGATATTGATTGCAATAAAAGATAACATCTCCACTAAAGGAATAAGAACTACTTGTGCCTCAAAAATGTTGGAAGATTATATACCACCTTATGATGCCACTGTTATAGAGAAATTAAAACAAGAAGGAGCTGTAATTTTAGGCAAAACCAATATGGATGAATTTGCAATGGGATCAACGACAGAAACAAGTTATTTTGGTCCAACTAGAAATCCTTGGGATTTAGAAAGGACTCCAGGTGGAAGTTCCGGTGGTAGTGGAGCTGCTTTAGCTTCTGGAATTGTTGATATAGCACTAGGAAGTGATACTGGAGGTTCTATCAGAGCTCCAGCAGCATTTAATGCAGTATTTGGATTAAAGCCCTCTTATGGAACAGTTAGCAGATTTGGTTTAGTAGCCTATGCCAATAGCTTAGAACAAATAGGACCTATGGCAAAAAACGCTGAAGATCTTGCTGTTCTTTATTCGATAATTTCTGGTGACGATCCTAAAGATGCTACTACTATCCCATTTGAACAAAAAATTGTAGAAAAAGTAAACTTGAAAAATACAAAAATAGGAGTATTAAAGGATATTGTTGATGCCTCTGATAAACCAGTAATTTCAGTCTTTAACACAGCTTTGGATAAACTAAGCTCTGAAGGTGCTATAATTAAAGAAGTAAAATTAGGTTATACGGACTATGCTTTACCAGCATATTACATAATAGCAATGTCAGAAGCTAGTTCGAATTTAGCTAGATACGATGGTGTAAGATATGGCTATAGTAAGTATTCTGAAGGAAATTGGAGAGAGACATTTGCAAAAAATAGGGGAGAAGGATTTGGAATAGAAGTTAAACGAAGGATATTACTAGGTAGTTTTATATTAAGTGCTGGTTATTATGAGGAATTCTATATAAAAGCCTTAAAAATTAGGAGATTAATAAAGGATAGCATAGATAACTTACTGAAAGAATTTGATGTTATTATTTCTCCTACAATGACTGTACTTCCTCCCAAAATCGGAGAAGTAATTGATGACCCAGTAAAAATGTATGCCATGGATGTAAATACTGTAATTGCCAATTTAGCCGGTGTTCCTGCTTTATCTCAACCAGCCGGATTCTATAATGATTTGCCAGTAGGTTTACAGCTTATGGGAAAGTATCTATCAGATTACTATCTTATGACTTTATCTGCTGAAATAGAAAAAGTCTTAAAGCTTTATGATTTAACTGCACCATTAAGTTAAAGTTTTTAATCCAACACTCTGAAATGTAGTAGATGGTAAGTAATCTTAGAATTGACACTTTAAGCTTAATAATGAAAGAGTTAGAGAAAGAAAAATACCACATAGTAGGAAATCATAGCGTATATAAAAAATGTCACTGGACACATGAAGCATTAACATCTGGAAGATATTGCTATAAAGGAAAATTCTACGGTATAGAAAGTCATAGATGTGTACAGATGTCACCTACAGCAGCTTGGTGCTGGTTTAGATGTATTCATTGCTGGAGACTAGAACCAGAAGATATAGGCATCGAATGGGATGAAACTAAAATGCCTGTTCAGGATGACCCAGATATTATAGCTGAGAAAAGTATTGAAGAACATAAAAGAGCAGTATCTGGGTATTTTGGAAGAGAAGGAGTAGATAAAGAAAAAGTCAGAGAAGCAATGACACCTAGACATGTTGCAATTAGCCTTACTGGTGAACCCACCCTCTATGAAAGGTTAGGAGAACTCATAAAAGAGTATCATAAGAGAGGAATGACAACGTTTTTAGTAACTAGTGGAGTTAGGCCAGACATTTTAGCAAACCTAGATGAAGAACCAACACAATTATTTGTGTCTCTTCAGGCTCCTAACGAGTTTAAGCATAAATTAATAAATAGACCTATTGTTGCAAATTCATGGAATTTAGTCATGAGAACATTAGAAATTTTACCTAGCTTTAGTTCGCCTACTGTAATAAGAATGACAATGATAAAAGGATTTAATATGAGTGATGAAGATGCTAAGGAGTTTGCTAAGCTAATGGAAATTGCACAACCTACTTATATAGAAGTTAAAGCATACATGCATGTAGGTCCTTCAACTTATAGACTAAGTAAGGATGCAATGCCTAGACACTCTGAAATTAAAGAATTTGCTTATAAATTAGCTGAATATACTGGCTATAAGATTCTATCTGAGCATGTTCCGAGTAGAATAGTTCTTTTAAGTAAATTAAATAGACCCATACAAATCGGAAATGCTTGGACAAATGATTGGAATTGGGCCACTAAAGATATTGAAGACGATATAAATGGAGAATATAAAGAGGCAGAATTAGGTTGTACGGAGGGAGAGACTTGAAAAGACACACTATTTGCATGTAAACTATTCAAACTACTAAATAATGATAGATTAATAACTCAATCAGAAATTTCTAAAGAAACTGGACTTTCCCAACAGACTATATCAAGAAAATTGAAGGAACTTGAAGATGATGGCTTTATTCAAAGAATTATAACAAAGGATGGAGAATATATTAAACTTACTGATAAGGGAGAAGACGAACTAAAAAAATGTATTGAAGATGTGCTACAACTGATAATGAGAACAAAAGTAGTTCATATTAGGGGTAAAGTTACGGCTGGATTAGGAGAGGGAAGAATATTCTTATCAATACCTTATTATACAGAATCCTTTAAGAAATATTTAGGGTTTGAACCTTATGCTGGCACCTTAAATATAATAATTTATGACAGAATTTCACTAGAAAATAGGTTAATTTTGGACATTGCTAAGGGAATAATTATACCAGAACATAAAGAACCTAACAGAGTATTAGGGAGTGTTAAGGCATTTCCTTCTTCTATCAACTCTATCTCACCAGCTGCAATAGTTATACCAGCAAGAACAACCCATCCTAAAAGTGTAGTAGAGATAATTTCACCATATTATCTAAGAGAAAAATTAAATCTTAAAGATGGAGATGAAGTAGAAGTTGAAGTTTATCTCTGACTACAATATCTTTTTATAACTTCTTGGATTATAGACGTAGTACTAGAGTGAGGCCATTTATTTATTCTTTCTTTTAATCTTACGATTTCAATATTCTCTATTCCTCTTTTCCTTAATTCTTCTTTCAGTTTATTTTCATCAACTTTCTGATCTGGGCCTAAAAACAATATATCTGGTTTAACTCTTTCGACACTTTTTAGAAAATCTTTTTCATCTCCTAAAAAGGCATCATAAACATATCTAATACTCTTAACAACTTCTAATCTTTGATTCTCATTATTTATGGGCTTTCTGCCCTTAATTTTTTCTGAATTAGTATCTCTAGCAACTGAAACATAAACTCTTCCTAACCTTGATGCTTCTCTTAAAAACTCAATGTGACCAGGATGAATAATGTCAAAAGTGCCACCAACAAATACTTTTTTTGATATCTGAGAATCAATATCAAGGTTTTCATTAAATATAACAGAATCTAAAAGACCTTCTGCATACACCACGTCTACTAACGCAGTTACTTCGTCTCCTTTTTCTAAATAATATTTTGCATCATCAGTGTATTGCCTCGCTAGATCAAGTATTTTCCTATATTTATCACATATATTGCCAGGTATTTTCTGCAACCTCTCTTCCATCCCTTTTATATATTTTTCTACTCTACTTCTTATTTCATTAGACATTTTATAGCTTCAACCTCCATGAAGTGCAATTTATCTGTAGGGAATACAATAATATGAGGTGGTTCCTTAAATTTATAATTTGATATATCTTTAACCTTAAGAGCAACTACCTCTTCATCTTCACAACCTAATCTCTGACCTATAATAATAACTCTCTCATCAGTAATTAAACCCTTCTTTTCAATTCTTTCCATTTCTATTAACAACTCAATAGCTTCTTTTGCTGACATTGCTTTACCCTCCTTTAAATCAAGATATAATATGGTATGTAAACCTCTTACGAAGTTATCATAAATCACGTTATAAGGGGTTGTATCAATTTTCTCACCGTAAGGATAAGCTATCGTAACAGATTTTCCAAATTTATATGAAGATAGCATAGACTTTGACATAATATAACAATGTACCGATATTGCTGGTACAACTACGAACTCATGTCCTTTCACTTTAGCCTCAACGATAAGACTAACGTGAGTTGTAGCTATCATTGGATCTCCTATAGTCACTATGCATACATTATTTTTTTCAGATAATAATTTGATTATTTCTTTACTATTATTCTCTATGTACTTTCTATCTACAGTAAGCAAGTTACTATTTAAAGTTTTGATAAAATCTGGAGTTAGATCGCATGATAATGATGTATAAGTCTCGAATAGGACAATATCACAAGATTTTATCTCATTTATTGCTTTTTCTGTTAAAAATCTTTTAGACAATCCTAAACCTATAAGTTTAAGTGTTGCCATTGTATCTAAACTGACATTTATTAGTATTAAATTAGACTATAAAATGATGATAAGTCTAACTGAGGATATTTTCATTGATGAAGATTTACCTGTTATATATATTAAGAGATTAAATTCTATTGTACTTTCTGACGTTCACATAGGTTATGAGGAAGAAATGGCATCAAAAGGAATATTTATACCTAAAGTACAAAAGAAGAGGTTCCTAACTATTTTTAGAAGAGCAAGAGAAGTATTTAAAACTAATAAATTAATTATTAATGGAGATCTAAAACATACGTTTAACAGACTAACCAAGCAAGAGAAAAACGAGCTTACTGAAATTTTCCAAGAGTTGAAAGATGATGGAACAGAAATTACTATTGTTAAAGGAAATCATGATAACTATCTCTCTTTAGTTACAGAAAAATTTGATAATATTAAGCTTGTAGACTCATTAACAGTAGATAACCTAACTATCTTTCATGGTCACTTAAACATACCAATAGAAGAAAACAAAGTTTACATAATAGGACATGAGCATCCAAGATTAGGATTAAGAGATAAATTAGGATTTATCAGAAGAATGCAATGCTTCCTCGTAACTCCCCTTAAAAATAACTCTAAAGTAATAGTTTTACCGGCTATAGGAATCTATCAGGCTGGAAATGATATATCGTTAATTCATTCTAACTATATGTCACAAATTATGCGTGAATACTCAATTCTAGAAAAAGCTAAACCATATGTTATTATCGAAAAAGAAGGAATAATGGAATTCCCAGAACTAGGATTGCTTAAGGACATTCTACTTTAAATAGCAATTTATAAATGTGTATTTATAAAGTATTTTGTAGGTGGTCAAATATCCCAGAAATACCTTACAAGGCAGTAGTAAATATTGAAAACATTGTAGCAACTGTCACCCTGGATCAAAATTTAGATTTATATGCTATGGAAAGAAGCGTTCCTAATGTTGAATATGATCCAGACCAATTCCCTGGATTAATTTTTAGACTTGAAGCACCAAAAGTTACCTCACTCATATTTAAGTCTGGTAAAATGGTAGTTACTGGAGCAAAAAGCACAGATGAACTAATTAAAGCTGTAAAAAGAATAATAAAAACACTTAAAAAGTATGGCATGAATTTAACCGGAAAACCTAAAATACAAATTCAAAATATTGTAGCATCAGCTAATTTACACGTTATTGTAAATTTAGATAAAGCAGCATTCCTTTTAGAAAATAATATGTATGAACCAGAACAGTTTCCTGGGCTAATATACAGAATGGATGATCCTAGAGTTGTTCTCTTAATCTTTAGCAGTGGGAAAATGGTGATTACTGGAGCTAAAAGAGAAGAAGAAGTTCACAAAGCCGTAAAGAAGATATTCGATAAATTAGTAGAGCTTGACTGCGTGAAACCTTTCGAAGAGGAAGAGTTAGAGTTTTAAGTTATTAAACATTAGGTGATAAACATGACTTTAAAACATAAAAAATACGTTTATGTACAATTAGACAAAAATAAATATGCTAAAATAAGATATCTAAAATCATATGAAAAAGCAGAAAAAGCAAATGACGTAAATGCATATATTATTCTAGGTAAAGTAGTAACAAGAGTAAGCAAGAAGGCTAAGATTTTAAAGAAAGAAGATTTACCAGTAGAATTAAGAGATAAATTACCTAAATAATTTATGTTAAACGTTTTTCTATTATTGAAAATACAACATAAAGAGATACTAAGACCATTGTTATTATTGATAAAGTGTACATTGTCTGTAATTGAACTCCTATTATATTTTCCTCAAAGTTTTTAGATATTAGCACGATCATATAATAGATTATAATTATTGATATTATTCTAAAAATATCATGCCATACCTTTATGTCTTTATTCATTACTTTACTTATCGCTTTTGCTCCAAACAATACAACTACAGCAAATACTATAAATGGCAAGATTACAGTTAATATTTCGAAAACAGAAGAAACATCGTATACTTTTATTGTTATACCAACGTAATAGCCTTCTACAATCCCTATTATTGTTGAAATAATAGAAATTATAGCAGCTATAACCATAATAGTAGAGTTTTCCCACCATTGTTCTATGTACTCATCAATTCTTAAACCTCTAACAAGCAATGCAAGCCCAACAACAATAAGTATTGCTGGAGTTGCATATATTGTTAAATTTAACAAAGAGAAAATACCTATAATTATTAATATAATCCCAGGCACGCCTAAAAAAATTCTTGCAAATCTAGGATCAGAAATGGCTTTTCTAATATATCTACCTAAGAGAACATAAGTCTCTTCTACCCCTCTATACTGTTCAACAATAACTCTTTCTATGCCAATAACTTTTAACTTAGACTGAATAATTGGTATTGCTTTGGCATCTTCTGGGCTATCATATACTATTATTGCTTCTTCAGCATTAGTGATTTCTATTGCTTTATCTAATTTTTTAGCAAAGTCAATTTGACTTTCTACATTACTTTTCTCAGATCCAGAAATAAAGGCTATTTCTACATTATTGTTTTCTTTACGAAGCTTCTTATATATATTATATGCTACTACCATTGTATTGAAATCGGAGTCCGTTGGAATAGTCTCTGATGCTATTTCAATTGCTTTTTTTACTTTTTCTTCACCTATTGCAGGAGTATCTACTCCTATTTTGCCTAAATCGTCATCAATATCAACGTAAATTATTAGAATCTTGCTCATTATTATCTTTATCATTGTAGTATAATATTAAAAGTTCATCAAATGTCAATCTCTTATTATTCTTTAATTTCTCCTCAACTTTCTTACGTTTATTCTCAATTATCTCCTTATTAACATTTTTGAGTTGTTGTTCATAAACTTCGGTAACATTTCTAGATTTTAACATATCTCTTATTTTTTTCAATTCCTCTCTATATTTTCTTAGCTCCTCCTTCTTTTCATTTATCTTATTCTTAAGTTCATTATTTTTATTTACTAGATCATTAATTTGATTATTTAATGTTTCTATTTCTTTCTTTAAGGAATCTCTCTCGCTTTTTAACTGTTGATAAATCTTAATCTTCTCTGAAATCTGATTTCTTAATTCAACTATTCTTTGTCTAATAGTAGATAACTCAACTCTTTTAGCTAAAAGCTCTGCTCTACTCTCAGTATTCTTTTCTTTTAATTGAGCTAATTTCTTAGCAACTTCCAATTTTTTCTCCAAACTAGCTATTCTTAATATTATCTTTTTTTCCTCTTCTAATGTTAAGCTTGAAGTTTGTAACTTCCATTCCAATTGCTCAATTCTTCGTAAAATTTGAGATGGGTCTAATTTTTCTTTAACCTTATCTATATTCTTTATCTGCTCAAACTCTTTCTTTATCTCGTTTATTACCTGTATAAGGCTTTGTTTCTGCATAGAAAGTTGCTTTATTTCTTCACTTTTAGCCTTTAACTCATCTCTTAATTGCTTAATTTGTTCTCTTACTTCTTTAAGTTTACTAACTTTTTCCCTCCTCTTATCTCTCAATTTTCTTATATTTTCTATAACTTTTTGTCTCTCTTCCCTTAGCTTTCTTAATTCCTCAGAAGCTTTTGATAGCTTTTGTTGAAGCTCTTCTTCTGATTCAACTGAGTCGCTCATTCGTATATCACTACTATTCAAAAGTTATTATAGTTATTTCTGATACTCAATATAAGCTTTAAAGCCAATAATCTTAATCCTAAGCATGATAATACCTTATCTTCTTTTCCTAGAGTATTATTATAAATACTAACTAATATACCAAATGAGATATAATATTTGTGACAAAGATTAGACTTGTTGAGATTGGAGAATTTTACAAAGATACACTGAATAATAAGTGGCTTTTAAAGGGTAATCCAAAAGTAGATTTTTCATCTCAAGAATATACAGGCAAAGTCTTAATTGATGAAAAAGGCAACAGAGTAGGTAAAATTCTAGATGTTATAGGAAATGTTAATGAGCCCTATGTACTTGTTATGCCGATATCAAACTCAAAACCTGAAGGAAAATTATACGTTGAATTTAAAGAAAAGAGAAAAGGAGGAAGAAGAAAATGAAGTGCCCCAACTGTGGAAGTGAGAGTGTTAGAGTAGATGTTAATAGAGGAACATATATTTGTACAAACTGTGGATTCGTTATTGATGATTACGTCATTGACCAAGGACCTGAATGGAGAGCATATACTGAAGAAGATAGGTTAGAGAGAGAAAGAACAGGATCACCAATTACTGCGAAAGTACATGATTATGGATTAACCACAAAAATCGGTTATTCAAAGGTAAACAATAGGGCCAAAATTGAAAAGTTAAGGGCAATTCAAAATAAGCTTAGAGTTTCTCCTAAAGATAGGAAATTAGTAACTTACTTATCTGTATTAAACAATGAAGCAGCAAAATTAAATTTGCCAGAATATGTAAAAGAAACAGCCTCTCTTCTTATTAGAAAAATCATTGAAGAGGGTAAAGCAAAAAGAATAGATATGTACACTCTTATAGCAGCCGTGCTTTATTATTCTTGTCAAGTTAATAAAATACCGAAGTCTCTTCAGGAAATAAAAGCCAATTATGGTATTTCATCTAGCGAATTATGGAAAGCTTTGGAAAGAGTTCAAAAAGTTGCTAAAAGTTCATTAGAGTTCAGGCCCAACATTAGGCCAACAGAATATATTCCTAAAATCGTAGAAAAATTGAGTCTTCCCCCATTTGTATCCACAAAAGCATCAGAATTAGTTGATCTCATGCATAGGTATGGACTAACAAGCGGTAAAGGATATACTGCATTAGCTGCAGCTAGCGTATATTTAATGAGTACTCTTATGGACGTAAAGAAAACTCAAAAAGATATTGCAAATGCATTGAATATAACAGAAGTTACAATAAGAAATAGATATAAGGAAATTATATCTAATTTCGAAATAGAGGTAAAACTTTAAGAGACAATAAAATAAATAAGCAAGTTTAACAATATATTATTATAGCCAACACGGTGGTTGTATGGAATCAACTACATCATCATATGAAGATCTCGCTTATCAAAAGATAAAGGAAGCTGGAGATAATGGAATTCCTCAAAAAGATTTGATTAAGGAATTGGGCTTATCTACTAAAGAAGCAAGTTTGATAATTAAAAAGCTTATCGAGAAAAAAAAGATAATTAAAAGATCTGTAAAAGAAAATGGGAAAAGTATTATAAAGTTATTTGCCATAGATGATGATGGAATAGATATATATGTTAGTTTATCTTCTATTATAGAAATTCCTTGTTATACTTGTAAGAACCTAAAGAAATGCGGTAATGGAAGCTATATTTCGCCCTCTACTTGTCCCCAGTTATCAAAATATCTTTTATCTAATTCAAACTCAGCTAGTTAATTTTTTAATACATTCATTCACTTCATCCATTCCTTTATCGCTTTTTATACCCCTATAGTCAAAATGAGTAACTGAAGCTGAACCTAAACATTTTATTATATATTCTCTTTTTGGAATATTTCTTTTTAGATAGGAAGAAAGAATATCTATTCTATAATAAGGATTATCATATTTAGATTCTTTTATTATTATATCCAAAAGTTTATTTATAGTAAAATAATTATCTAAATAAGAAAAGTCATTTAGTTTATCTCTCATTTTTTCTACGAAATCTTTTTCCCACAATGTGCCTAACCAAGCCGGCCCATATTTTTTCATATCTATCCCACATTTAGGACATTTTTTCTTTTCTAAATACTCGCTAGCTTCTCTTAATCCGCATTTAGGACACTCATAATAATAGCCTTGTTTTGATAATAAATTATCGGCCTTTTTTGCTCCACTCTCTACTCTAAAAACTACCCTATAATAATAGTCAAAATAAAACGAAAATACTGGATAAGCAGCTTTTTCTAGTATAGCAGATTCTCTGATTACCTTAGCTATAAGACCTCTAATTCCAGCCTCTTTTGAAAAGCTTAATTTATCGCAAATTAAATCATATTTTCTCCTAGCTGAGGATTTAGAAGAACATTCTAATGCAGACAAATCAGTAGCTGTAAATGCAACATATCCTTTATTAATTACGCTATTTATAGATGATAATATAAAAGGAGAAGGAGATCCAAAAGGATCAATATCTACAAATTCTGCTTTGACCTCATATAGTAATGAATTTGCATCTCTTGTGGTAATTTGAGCTTCTACTTTATTTTTTTCAATGTTTTTTCTTATTAATTCTGTTGCTAGTGGATTCTTATCATTTAATATTAATTTTTCAACTCCACCCACTTCAATATAATAACGTAGTCCCCTGATCCCAGATGCCGACAACGCATCAATTATACTTTTAGGCTTTATTACACTTACTATTAAAACACTGATATCCCTATTTAATTTCATCCTAGGATTATAAAACACTGGAGCCCAACTAGGGTCAAATTTTCCATTCTTCTCGTAATCTTTAGGATTTGGCACTAATAAAGAAACCTTTCCTTCTTTTATCTCAATCAAATTCATAGCTCATAATTTCGTTTTCAGTAAGAGTATTAAAGTCCTCTTTTTCATATATTTTTTTACTTTTACTCTCTTTCACTATTACTATTAGTTCCGCCCTCATTTTATTAGTAATCTTTTTCGCTTCGCTAAATTTCTTTAAAGATTTGTTTACATTCTCATCTTCCATTGAAAACATAATTTTTCTATCTCCCTTTAATGCAATAATATCAACAGCCGTAAAGTTCATTCTTACAACTTTAAACCCTTTTTCAGTTAAGCTTATACTCATCTTATCAGTTGTATCGTAAGACTCTGTATCAGTTTTTTCCTCAACCTTAAAATTACTTAAAACATCACCTAAAATTTCTTCTCCAAATAACTCTACTAATTTCTCAGCTATATCAATAGAAACATAAGAATCTTCCCTTTCATAATCATATATCGAAATCCTGGAAACTCCAAGAGCTTGAGCGACTTCTCCTAGACTTAACCCCATTTCTTCTCTTTTCTTTTTTAACTCTTTTGAATTTATTTTAACGAAAAGTCCTCCCCTTGTCTTGTATAAGAAAACTTTTTCTCCATCTAATATTTTCTGAAATGTTTCTATATTCATTCCAAGAATGTTTCCTTTGTCATTTATTATCTCTTCTTCAGTTGACTCATCTATAATAACAGGAATACCAAGACCAATTTTAGCAATATTTTTCAGATCAGATTTAACTTTTAATGATTTTTTACTTTCTACTATCTTAACTATCATTCTACTATTTCTATTAACAGCTATTATATCTATGGATTTCTCTTTTTTATCTGGGTAATTAATCATAGAATACTCTAATGATCTTTTTGAAAGCAATTCAGCAACATCAGTAATAGTAACCATCTTCCTCATCCTCTTTCGCAATACTTATAGGACTTAATGTTATAATTATTAAAGATTTATATTCTTTTATTATTTTTTCAACATCTCCAGTCCTTAGTCCCTTGCTTACATCTTTATTAAGTAAGATCGATAATGCCTTAATCTCCCACTCACTTCCATTAACCAAATATTCTCCAGGATCTAACGTCTTTACTATTACAAAAGGTATCTTTACTAAAGACCATAAATATATAGGAATAATATTAGAAAGTTTTTTAATTTCTTCTATCTTCATAGTGTGAGAATATCCGTCAGACAATTTTATACTTAATTTTCCATTAAGTGCATCTCTTAAGCTAACAAATTCTTGTGGATAAAAACTTAAAAAATTCTTTAAACCAATTTCAAATATTTTATCTATCATTCACTTTCCCTTATATTTTGATAACACCATAGCATGATCTTTATCATACGGGTCTAATTGAACTACTTGTAACACATCAAAGTTAGCCTCTTTTAATTTATTTACTTCCATTTCATAAATCTCCGTAGGTTCTTTCGTAACATCAATACTTCTAGCCTTTATAGCTAAGAGCATATAACCATTTTCTTTTAAGAAAAATCTAGCGTTGTAAATAGCTATATCTGTTTCATCTGGTTGTGCAATATCTACATACAATACGTCAACGTCCTCTACTAATGTCCTATAATATTGAGGAAACCTAGCATCAGCTAAAATTGGGAATAAATTAGGTCTATGTTGAGCAACTAATAAGAACTCCCTTACAACTCTTGGAGAGAATTCAACACCATAAACTTTACCTTCTAATTCTACAATATCTGATATATGACTAGGAGTTGTACCAGATGCTGCACCAAGGTAAAGTACTTTTGTGCCTTTAACGATTGGATTTTGCTTTAAACCTTTTAAAATAGCCCCTCCTAATTTGCTTCTAAATGCATTCCATTCTCTATATTCTATTCCTTCTACTTTAAATAATCTTTCCCCGTACACACTAAAGCCTGGAGCTAGATTTTTAGTACATAACCTTGTAGTACCGTCATTAAATTCACACTGATATACATTTTCAAACTGAGTCTTTGATATTTTAACTAATTCTGACATAATTGTCATCTCCTACCTCTTCTTTTTTCTTTTCCTCCTTTTTTACTTTTTCTCTCTTCTTCTTTTTTCTTTTGCTCTTGAGGTTTTCTAGGCGGAGGCTGAGCATATTTCGTCTTAATTTCTTCTATTCTCTTCTTTAATTCCTCATTAAGTCTATCCCCTATAAATCTACCACTGAATGCATCAATTCTAGCTGCAATAGCTAATTTTGCTGCTAATGCTCTAGCTATTTTACCTCTTTGCCATCTAGGTGAAGAGTGAATTGCCGGGTATTGAAATATAACACCATGTTTTGGTGGTCTTCCGCCCTTTCTTAAGGCTCTAAATAAAGCCTTCTCTGCTCCTAAAACTTGAATAGTACTTGCTGGCATCTTTGCTAAATCTTCTAGGCTACCTGCAATACTTAATAATCTTGCACCTAGAGTTGGACCTACTAATGCCGTAATATTTGGGGCGACTTCTTTCATTACTGATTCAACATAATCAGTAAGTTCTGATCTTATTTTATAAAGTTCTAATATAGTATCACTTAGCATTCTAATAGATCTTATATCTACATCTGTTATATCTGCTCCAATACTTTTCTTAGCAGCATCCAAAATTTTTGTACTTAGATCTTTGTTTACACTCATCTCTTCTAATCCTTCTTTAGTTATTTCATTCCTATACCCAAACTTAGATACTATAGTGGAATATAGCTCATGATCCTCTACTAACTTATTTAGTTCTGGAAAATGAATACTATACCATTCCCTTAATCTTTCTGAGAACAGATTTATCGTCTTGTCTATATCATCAATAGCCCTTATAGCTTGTATAGCTAATAGATCTCTTTTACTAGCTGCACTCCTTAATTTTCTTCTAGTATATTCAAAAGAAACATCATATAGAAAAGAATACAATTCGTTTTCTGAGGAGACAAATTTAGTTTCTACGGCAACTTTAGGCAAAGATTCTCTGAATACTTTGCTTCCTAAATTATGAATTTCATATGAAGCTTTCACACCTAATTGTTGTAAATAAGGAATTTCAGCTTCATTTTCTACTATAACTTCTTCTGTTTTTATTTTCTTTATTAATTCTACAGTAGTAGGTAATGGAATCCCTTTTTCGTTCTCGATTAATGCATCAACAACTTTCCCTAAATCTTTACTACTTAGCACAAAGTCTACAAGTTTTCCTTGCTCATCATATGCAAATGAACCTATCGCATGTTCAACGATATATACTTTCATCAGTATTCAAAACAACTATTAGCATTTAAGTTTAAATTTTTCCCCATCATATATAACATAATATGCCATCTCACGGTTCGCTCACAAAAGCTGGAAAAGTAAGAAATGCAACACCAAAAATGCCTAAAAAAGAGAAACATAAAGAAGTCCCAAGAGTTAGAAACAGAATTGAATATGAGAAAAGGGTTGTAAAAGCGCGTCAATCAAAACAAGCAGTTGCTGCTAGATAAACGTTTTTAATTAACATTATCTCTTTTATTTTAATGTTAGAGGGATATAAAGGAAAGGCATTAGAATTTTTGTCTTTTCACAATGCTGATTTAGGAGATATAATTGAAATTCAAAAAGATAATATAACAATAAAAGGAGTTTTAATGCCGAGTTACTCGAAAGATGACGATATAATAGTTATAAAGTTAGATAATGGATACAATGTAGGCATTTCTTTAAAAGGAATTAATAACTTTAGAATAATAGAAAAGAAAACTGTTCCTCCTACAACTAAAGCTGAAGAAAAGAAAAAAGAAGAAAAAAGTGAGGTAAAGATAATAAGTACAGGAGGCACTATAGTTAGCAAAATTGAATACGAAACTGGTGCAGTGAGACCAGCATTAACCACAGAAGAGATTATTAACTTTATGCCAGAAATTAAAGAAATTGCAAAAATAGATGCTGAAGTACTATTCTCAATTCTTAGTGAAAATATGAAGCCCGAATATTGGATTAAGATAGCTGAGAGTGCAAAAAAAGCATTAGATAATGGAAACTTAGGTGTTGTAATAGCACATGGAACTGACACAATGGCTTATACAGCCTCAGCCTTAGCTTTCTCTTTTAAATCATTAACTGGTCCTATTGTTCTTGTAGGTTCCCAAAGGAGTAGTGATAGACCTAGTAGCGATTCTCCTATAAATTTATACTCTGCAATTTTAGTTGCTAAAAATGCACCCTTTGCTGAAGTTACAGTTAATATGCATGGTGAAAGTTCTGATACTTATACTTTAGTGCATAGAGGTGTAAAAGTTAGAAAAATGCATACTAGTAGAAGAGATTCTTTTCAATCTATAAATGATATCCCTATAGCTAAAGTCTATTGGAAAGATAAGGAAATTAAACTTCTTAGAGATGATTATTTTACAAGAAGGGAAAAGAACGAACTAGACGCAAAATTTGACACCAGAGTTTTCTTATTAAAATATTACCCTGGTATGAGAGCAGATATAATAGATTATCTAATCGCTTCTGGTATTAGGGGAATAATAATTGAAGGAACTGGATTAGGACATACATCAACCGAACTCCTTGAAGCCTTTAGAAAGGCAAGCAAAGATGGCATATTTATAGGCATGACTTCCCAATGCTTATTTGGAAGAGTTAACATGAATGTATATACTACAGGAAGACAATTACAAGAAGTTGGCGTAACTCCATTAGAAGACATGCTACCAGAAACAGCAATCGTTAAGCTCATGTGGGTATTGGCTCATGAGTCAGATTTAGATAATATTAGAAAGTTAATGCTTACAAACTTAGCTGGAGAGATGAATTATAGACATATACCAGAATATTTTCCCAGGTGGTACCATGACAGAATTAGATTACAGTAAATTAGGATTAAAAGTAGGATTAGAAATACATCAACAATTAAATACTTCGCATAAACTCTTCTGCAACTGTCCAACAACGCTAAGTGAAGACTTTCATACTCAATTAGAAAGATATTTAAGGCCATCATTTAGCGAATTAGGAGAGGTTGATATAGCGGCTCTATTTGAATGGCAGAAAGGCAAAAAATATATTTATAGAGTCCCACCGAGTTCCTGCCTAGTTGAATGTGATGAAGAGCCTCCTCACATTATAGATGACGAGGCACTAGGCATAGCTGTAGCAGTATCTTTAGCATTACATTCTACACTAGTAGATGAAGTTTATGTTATGAGAAAAATAGTAATTGATGGATCAAATACATCAGGATTTCAAAGAACTGCAATAATAAGTTTAGGAGGATATATTGAAGTTGATAATCAGAAAATAGGAATTCAAACATTAGCCTTAGAGGAAGATGCTTCTAGGAAAATATCTGATACTGGAACTGAAGTTATTTACAATTTAGATAGACTTGGAATTCCCTTGATTGAAATTTCTACTGCTCCAGATATAAGAACACCAGAACAAGCTGAAAGAGTAGCATTTAAGATAGGGCAACTATTGAGATTAACTGGAAAAGTAAAAAGAGGTATAGGAACAATTAGGCAAGACCTTAACGTTTCAATTGAAGGAGGAGTAAAAACTGAAATAAAAGGGGTTCAAATGCTAGAACTTATTCCTGAGATTATAAAAAATGAGGCTAAAAGACAGTATGAATTATTAAGAATTAAAGAAGAATTAAAGAAAAGAAATCTAACTAAGGACAACATTAGGAACTCTTTCAAAGTAGAAGATTTAACAGAAGAATTAAAGGATAGCAATAGCAAAATTATAAAGAAGGAAGTAGAAAAAGGAGGAAGAATATATGGCTTAAAAGTAGTTGGATTTAAAGGAATCTTCGGATGGCAACTAATGCCTAATAGAAGATTTGGAACAGAAGTTGCTGACTATGTAAGATCTTTAGCAGGACTTGGAGGATTATTCCATTCGGATGAACTTCCTAATTATGGGATAACTAAAGAAGAAGTAGAAAAAGTGAAAAAAATACTAGAAATAAAGGAGAATGACGCATTTGTTCTAATTGTAGGCCCTAAGGAAAAATTAGATATAGCACAAAATACGATACTAGACAGAGTATTACAAGCATTTGATGGTGTACCTAAAGAAACAAGGGCCGCATTAGATGATGGTACCACAAAGTTTATGAGACCTCAGCCTGGATCGGCTAGAATGTATCCAGAAACTGATATACCTCCAAGAAGAATAGATGAAAGAATATTACAGTTAGCAAAACAATTTATGCCTGAACAACCAGAAGTGAAATTAAAGAAATTAATAGAGTTAGGATTAAGCAAAGATCTCGCAAATACGATATTAAATAGTATTAGACTTGATTTATTTGATGAACTAGTTAAAAAATACTCTCCTAAAGTTCCACCAACATTTATTGCATCTACACTGGAGGTTACACTAAAATACGTAAAAAGTAAAGGCGGTGATATTTCAGTAATAAGTGATGATGTAATAGAAGAGTTAATAAAGTATGTATATGAAGATAAAATAACTAAAGATGCTGTTCAAGAAATATTATTAGAATTGGCAACGTCTAAAAGGCCATTAGGTGACATAATTAAAAACTATATACCATTAAGTGACTCTGAAATAGAAAAGATAGTGATACAAACAATAGAAGAAAACAAAAAAGAAATTGAAGCTAGAAGGGATAAAGCATTTAATATAGTAATGAGTAAAGTAATGAGTAAAGTTAGAGGAAGAGCAGATAGCAGAAAAGTTATTGAAATAATAAAGGAACATTTAGGATGAAGAATTACCCCCGAGACTGAGTGATGAAGAAAAGGCATTTGGCGGATCTAAAAATGATGAGCTTGACCGCTTATGAAACTAGATGATTTATTAAAGGTAGCCGCTGATTTTCCTCTTCCAGAAATAAAGAAAATATATGTAGATGACGATATTTTTTACTTAGAGCAGTCACCACAACTTCTTTCATTATTAAACCCAGATCAAATATTTTGGAAATATAACTCAATTATTATTGGCCCAGATGGAACACAAATTGAAACAATAGGAAAAGAAAATACCAGTAAATACTTTTACCTATCCCCAATTAACGAATTACAAATAGGTTGGGACTTAAAAGTAAATACTAATGAGCTAGTTAAGCTAATTTATGATATATTACCATGTAAAGAAGGAGAAAGTTACTTTAATCCTTCATTTTGGAATAGAGAAGATATATTTGACGGTAAAAAGATATTTATGGAGAGTGGAGAGATAAATGAAAAACTGAGAGAGAAAGAGCATACACTTTCTTTTTATGAAAACAATCTTACACTAGATACAGGTTACATAAATCCATTCTACGTCTATCTTAACCCATTTATTATAAATCAAAGTAAAGAATTGCATGGGAAATCAGAATTTTTCAGCGTTTCTCTGAAGGAAACGTTTAATATAGTTGGGGAAAATAAGCTTAAATTAATTAATGATAAAGGACTCTTAAAAGTAGAAACTTTAGGAAGAATTGTAGTAGTAAAATCTAAAACGTGGAAAGAAGCTAAACCATATGAAGTTACTTGGAATCTAAAAAATAAAGTATTGAAGATTGACTGTAAACTTCCATTTCCTATATCATTATATAAAGCATATCCTAGTGGCATAATACCGTTTTTTATAAAATATGATAATAATCAGTTAATTTTAGGCTTAGTAAACCTTAATGACTTTCCAGCAATAGCTAATCTATTATTATCAGCTAGAATAGAAGATGCATACATTTTATCACCCCAAGGAAAAGAAATTGAAAAACTTAATCCAGAATTTGACAGAATAAAAATTCCTATGAGAAAATTCGGTATAATTTATGTTAAATTGAAAATAAAAAGATTATTAGAATCATTCCTTAAGCGAAAAATTATAAGTAGTTAAAGCACTCTCTACAATACAATGGGATAACCTATATCCGTTTTTATTAAGTACTTTCTTTCCTTCAGCACATAGTATACAATAATATGAAGATAAAGAAACAGAATCCTTTTGCTTGATCACTTTTTCACTGAAATCCTCTAGGTAATCCATGAATTCTTTATCTCTCTTTAATAACTCTTTAACTGCAGTTCCTCTTCTTTTCTTTAAATAATTTTCGACTGCAGCCGGAGTTAAACCCATAAGATCAGCGGCTTTATATATTGAAAGATTCTTCTCTTCTACTAATTTCTCTGCGATAAGAGCTCTAATAGCTGGTAAAATTTCCTTTACTGAATACTCGCATGGTAGGGTTAGTTGCATAATAAACACACTACAATAGAAGTATCGGAAAATAAAAATAAAAATCTTTATAACTCACAAGTCTTGCATCCACCAGCATATGTTTCGCTTACTTCAACAAACTTTTGTTGCATTCTGAAACTTGATGGTATTAATTGTTGGATCTTTTTCTCTTCTTGTTTCTTTACTTCTTCTCTTTCCTTCTTTATTCCGAAGTAGATTACTTGTTGTGATTTTGATTTATCCCTATACACAGTTACTCCTTTGATTCCAAGTTTCCAAGCTAGTAAATACACTTTTTCAACAGTTTCTGGCGGTTCTTCTGATTTTAAGTTTATAGTCTTTGATGTGCCAGAATCGTTCCACTGTTGCCATACTGCTTGATGTAATAAATGATATTCTGGTGGTACTTCATGTGCTGTTCTGAATATTTTTCTCATTGTTTTTGGCATGAATAGATTATCACCAATCATACCAGTCTCAGCTACCTTCTTAACAACCTCTGGATTATCTAATTCGTACTTTCTCAGATATTCAAGGAAGAGCGGATCAATTTCCATGAATTTTCCAACTGCAACATTTCTTATGAAAGCTAATGCGAATAATGGTTCAATAGAAGAGGACGTACCAGCAATTATTGATATTGTACCAGTTGGGGCAACTGAAACTACAGTAGCGTTTCTTAAACCATACTTAATCCTATCCTCCTTTAACTTATCAAAATCCAATTTGTCTACGATAAACGTTAGTCTCTTTATATATTCACTGGGCTTATCTTTAATACCTACAATTTCAAGGATTTCATCAAATGATTTTGCACTCTCCCAAATATCTCTATACAACTTAGAGTCATAAGCAGGGAATGAGCCTTTCTCTTTTGCAATCTCAATAGACTCTTTGAAAGCTTGATAATAAATGAACTTAGCCAATTGATAAGATAAATATACAGCATCAACTGAGTCATAAGGTATACCTAGCTTTATTAACATTCTAGCCAAACCCATTACACCAAGACCAACCTTCCTAGTCCTCTTAGTAGCTTCTTCAATTTGCTTTAATGGATAGCGATTAGCATCAATAACATTATCTAAAAGTCTAACAGCATACTTAATAGTCTCAGCTAAACCATCCCAATCAATTGTAGGCTTGCCGTCCCTCTCGATTACAAACTTTTCTAAGTTGATCGAACCTAAGTTGCAAGATTCCCAGGGTAATAATGGTTCTTCACCACATGGGTTAGTAGCATTTATTTTTCCAAGGTACCAAGTTGGATGCCTCCTATTTATTGTATCTATGAAAAGAAGTCCAGGATCACCACTGTCCCATGCACCTTTAACAATTTCTTCGAAGAGTTGTCTAGCATTAACCCATTGAGTTATTGCTCCCTCTTTTTCAGCAATTACTAATGCTTCATCTACAGTTATTATCTTACTCTCATCAAGATAAACCGCACCGCCCTTCTCTTCAAGTTCTGAAAGGATAACTTCTTGTATCCAATCTTCCGTAATGTAACCCCTTGCCTTAGCAATATAGTACTCCCACTCCTTGCCTGGTATTTTAGTCTTCCTAGGATTAACTAACGGCACAACATCACTCCTCTCAACAGCATTCATAAAGTAATCATAAACACCAACAGAAATGTTGAAATTCTGTAATTGAGTATCTTTTAATTGTCCAGTCTTAGCTTTAATGAAGTCATCAATGTCTGGATGCCAAACATGCATAACACCCATATTAGCCCCTCTTCTTTTACCACCTTGCTTTACCACGTCTGTAGAAACATCAAATATTCTCATGAAAGATACTGGACCAGAGGCAACACCAGCAGTTGATGCAACAATATCACCCTTTGGTCTTAATTCAGAAAAATCAAAACCAGTACCACCACCTTGTTGGTGAACAACAGCCATAGCTCTTAAAGCATCATAAATACCTTCACCATTTGATGTAATCATTGAATCTCTGACTGGGATAACAAAACAAGCTGAAAGAATACCGAGACGTGTCCCGCTATTCATTAAAGTTGGTGTGTTTGGTAAGAACTTTAACTCACTCATTATCTCATAAAACTTCTCTTCAAGTTGCTTTGCATCATTATCAGATTTACCGTAACTCTTTTCTACAGATGCTAAGAACTTAGCTACCCTTCTGAACATCATTTGTGGAGTTTCTATGTATCTAAGTGTGTTAGGATCTTTTAGCAAATACCTAGCCTCAAGAACCTTTAATGCATTATATGTAAGGAGTAAATCCCTTTTGTCAAACTCCTTCCACTTACCCTTACCATAAACGTGGTTATAAATCCTAGCTAAAACGTACTTTTTAGCTAATTCCATTAATTCTGGATGATCAAGTGAATGTTCAATTAGGTTCCTTTCAACTATGTCAGCAATTGTCCTTGTATCGATAGCATTATCTTTTGCATTTTGCGAAATGTCGTTCAATATTCCATCAAAAACTTCCTCCGGCACAAGACCTAGTTTAGAAATTATTTTTTCTGCTCTAAATTCCTCTACTTTGTTACCCCTTTTGATAACCTTAAGCTTCGAAAGGGAAAGAATGTTAATATCAGCTTTTTGCATTTCCTATCATTTAATATTAGTCAAATTGATATATTAGGTTTATAAGTAAACAGCATGGTATTACCAGAAAGAGAAGGGAAATTTCTAATACCCATTAGACATGTAACTAACATATTTCATTTTCTTCTATTCATAAATATCTTGGAACGGGAAATTTAATAGTAGATTTAGATTATTAGATATTGAGGACCCGTAGCTCAGCCAGGATAGAGCGCCGGCCTGCGGTTATTATGCAGTGAGCCGGCGGTCCCGGGTTCAAGTCCCGGCGGGTCCGCTACATTCTCTTCAGAGGCTTTATACCAACTAAATTAAGACCATTATAAAGGACTCTTTCTACTCCTTTTACTATAAATAATCTTGTCATCCTTTTGCCTTCATCTGGCTCTTGCAAGACTCTTTCAAAGTTATACCATCTGTTAAATACGTCAGCAACATTTCTTAAGAAGCCTAAAAGATCCTCTGGTCTTAATTCATCTATAGCTTTTGTAGCTATTTCTGGGAATTTAGCAATAAGAAGTAAAAGCTTTCTTTTATCATCTACTAGATCGTTAAGATTTGCTTTATTAAGTTGAAGATTTTCAGTATTTTTATTTAATATATTGTAAGCTCTTGCGTAAGTATACTGTAAGTAAGGACCACTATTTTGATCAAAATCAACAATGTTTTTTATGTTAAATGATACTGGTTTATTTGCAGATACTAACAAAATTGCATATCTTATTGCTGAGTTTACTATATCAAATAAGTTTGTGACATCTCCTCCTTTTTCTTTTATTTTACTTTCAGCAACTTCTTTTAATTCATTTATTATTTCATCTAACGAGATAAATCTTCCTAGTCTTCCGCTCATTCTCATTCCTTGTAAGTTTACCATTCCATAAGAATAGTGTATAAGATTTTCAGCAATATCTTTAAATCCTAAAAGATACAAAGTGGCTCTTAATTGCATTTGAGGAACTGCTTGCTGTTCAGCTATCACATTTATTACTTTATCTGCAGAAAAAACTTCAAATTTAAACAGAGAATATGCGATATCTCTTGTAGTATAAAGAGTTGTACCATCAGATCTAACTAAAACTAAAGGTGGAAGTTCAAGTCCTAACGGAATATTTAATCTTTTACGTATTTCAGGATCTATCTCAAGAAATATAGCAGTTGTACCTTTGTACTCTTTTGTTAAACCAGAAGAGATAGCTAATTTAACTACTTCATCAACCTTCTTATTCCACAACAACTCGCTTTCATAATCAAAGTTATCAAACGTAATACCAAGGACTTCAAGACTTTCCTTGAAACCTTCTAATGTCCAGCTCACTAACTTTCTTATAGTATTTACTATCTTTTCATCACTATGACTTTCATATTTTCGTATAATTTCTTGAATTTTCATCTCTATATCCTCAATCTTACTGATTTCATCAGCTAATTTATCGAATATCTCAGGATATCTCTCTCTATGTTTTCCGGCTAAAGAAACCAATTCATCTAATTTAGATATTTTCTCTCTATATTCTTCTTCTTTTGAATTACTTAGTTCTTTCTTTAATTGATTTATCTCTATCAAGATATTTGTAATTGCATAAATTACTCCAATCCATTGATCTATTTTTTCATCTTTAGGAGGGCTTGGTTCCCCTAGCAAAAGATAACCTAAAGCCAGTATTGCAACTTGTCTTCCAGCATCATTTACATAAAATCTTGTGTTAACTTGATGACCGCGAGCTTTAAGCATTCTAGCAATAGTGTCACCTAATATTGCATTTCTTAAGTGACCAACATGTAGCGGATGAATAGGATTAGCGCTAGTATGTTCAACGACTATTCTTTGTGGTTTATCTATTTTTTCTATTCCATAATCCTCTGAAAGATTAGAAAAAATAAGCTTAAATAATTCTCCTTCATTTATAATCCCATTTATATATATACCTACTTTTCTAATTTCTTTAATTAATTTACCAGAGAAAGAAAAGTTAGAAACATTTAACAAGCTTTTATCTTTTATTACAGTTGGTAAAGGTAATGATATATCTCCCATTTGTTCTTTTGGAGGATACTCAAAGTTTTCATATAATTTATCTTGGCTAACACCAAGTGCATCAGATAAAATCTTAGCAAACTCTAGCTTTACTTCTTTTATAGGATTCACAACAGAGCATAAGCCACTATCTTTATATCTTTTTCCACTCTGAAGTGTTAAACTATGAAAAGAGCAGAAGTCTTAATAGTAGAAGATTTAAGGGGAGAAAAGAAGATAAGTGAAAAAAATCTAACAGAAATATTAGAAAAAATAAATGACGTAGATCAAATAGTAGTAAATAAGATAACATTACCCACAGAAAGTGGGGATGATGATCTTCTTGGCGTACATGTAATAGTGAGAGAAATTGCAGAAACGTAGTGTATGTCCATACTATAAGGGTGGATTTTGTACATCACCTCTATTAGATAATCCTTCGGATACTGTAACAAGCCCTAATAGATGCTTTAAAGATTATAGAATTTGTAGATTTTATAAAGATGAAGAAGAAAAGAAGGATGGATTAGAAGTGTTTATTTCAGGAGAAGATACAGAAGAAGAAGTAAATTTCTATCCTAAAATAAATATTTTAGAAAAAATATTGGATAGTGAGTGTAGTTATTTCCAAATCATAAAGACTGAAAAAGGACTAGTTGCCTATTGTAAAGTCCTTAGGAGAATACTTACAGAAAGACAAGCAAACTTATGTTCAACGCAATGGAAAACGTGCCCATTCAAAAACTTAACCTAACTTTGCATATCTTCCATCGTCTAACATAGTAACCATGTTTTTCTCAGCTAAATCTGATAATGCTTTTCTAATTTTGTCTTCGCTAGCTATCCCAGATAAATAAGAATGTAATTCTTTAAGATTCATAGGTTTTTCACTTAACAAATCTAAAAGAATTTGCTTTAGTTCTTCTTCATTAGGTGCAGTCATTACGACTACTTCTTTGTCAGAATACAACACCTTAAGCTTACTTTCAATTTTATTGGAAGACTCTTCTTTTTCACCAGATCTCTTCTTCTTCTTTGACGAGGCCATTATTTAACCCTCAATACCTAACATTATATCAAGTTTTAATCCTTATAAGTATTGATGAAATGTAAAACTTAAAAATTACAGCTTTTATATGCCAATTTATATTAATATATTTTAGGCGAAGTAATTGAGTGAACCAGACTTCTTAAGACATATCGTTAGCAAGGTTTTAACTCCAGTAAGTTTAGACATGAGACGTTTAGATGAAGCGCAAAAACTTTTAGCAAAAGCTGAATCAAAATATGGATTTTCCTCCTATGGAGGAGACCCTGAAAAATTAGCAGATTTTTTATTAAGCCCAGATTTTACAAATTTAATTTTTATAATTGGCGTAGATTTAACTAAAAAATTACTTATAACAGTCTATGATAATTACTCAAGCCAGAAAATTAAAGATGCAGCAAAAAAAATCCTTGATGAACTTGAAGGTTATGGATCAGAAGAAACAAATCAGCTAATGATGTATAAATAAAAAATTATTACTCTAATGATGGAGAGGAGGAAGAAGAGCCTTCTTCTCCTCCTTCTTTCTTCTCTTCGCCCTTCTTCTCTCCACTCTTTAATGGAGCAGCAGCAATTAAATCGTCAATCTTTAATATTGCAGTTGCTGCTTCTACTGCACTCTTTAATACTTGTGACTTTACTCTTACTGGCTCAAGTACATTAATGGCTAACATATCATCAGCAATCTTTCCATTCATAACATCAACTCCAGAGTTAACTAATCCTTTAGCATGTTTAGCCCTTAAGTCCATTAATGTTTGTATAGGCTCCATACCAGCAGTTTCAGCTAATATCATTGGAATTTCTTCTAATGCCTCAGCGAATTTCTCAATAGCTAACTGCTCTTTACCTCCTACAGATCTTGCATATTCTCTTAATCTTAAAGCTAATTCAGTTTCTACTGCACCACCGCCAGCCACAATCATTGGCTTCATTAATACGTTCCTTAATGAATGTAAGGCATCATTTATGCTCCTTTCAGCCTCATCTAATGCCATATCGTTAGAGCCTCTTAATAAGATGTTCACTGCCTTTGGATTCTTTGCTCCTTCAATGAATACCATCTTATCATTTCCAACTCTTCTTTCCTCTACTAACTCAGCGTATCCTAGGTCTTCTGGAGTTGCATCTTTTATGCTACTTATAATTCTAGCACCAAGTGCTTTCTCTAGTTTTTCAATATCACTTCTCTTAACTCTTCTTACTGCAAGTATCCCTTTCTTTGCTAAGAAATGTTGAGCTACATCATCAATACCTTTCTGGCATATTACAACATTTGCGCCAATTGAAGCTAATTTATCTACCATATCTTTTAAATACTTTGCCTCCTCATCTAAGAAAGCTTTAATCTGTTCTGGGCTCGTGATACTAATCTTTGCTGATATTTCAGGCTTTTCTACCTCTAAAGCAGCATCTAATACTGCAATCTTAGCTTTCTCAACTCTCCTTGGCATTCCAGGGTGAACAACTTCTTTGTCTAATACTAAACCGTGAACTAGCATACTGTCCTCAATGCTTCCTCCTTTCTTTTTATCAATCTTTATTAAATCAAGTGGTACGTTGTAACCTCCTCCAGGCAAAGGTTCAGCAACAATAGATACTGCATCAATTACCATGTTCATTATTTTATCCATTTCTTCTCCTCCAGCAATGAACTTACTCGACATCGTAGTATAAACAATCTTCTTTAATTGATCCCTTGTAGCAGGAGAGTTTAAGTTTGAAACATCAATTTTAGTTGCTAATTGATCGATTATTTCTAAAGCCTTATTAAGCGCTTTCTTATAACCTTCAATTATAATTGTTGGATGAATATTTTGATCAAGTAAATCATCCGCTTTATCTAATAAAAGTCCTGCAAGGACTACAGCAGACGTTGTTCCGTCACCAACTTCAGCGTCTTGCGCTTTAGCAGCTTCAACTAAAAGTTTAGCTGCTGGATGTTGAATTTCCATTTCCTTAACTATTGTTGCACCATCATTTGTTATGGTTACATCTCCAAAGCTGTCGATTAACATTTTATCTAATCCTCTAGGTCCTAAACTGCTCTTTAACATTTCAGATAGAGTTACTGCAGCTAAAATATTGTTCTT
Organism: Sulfurisphaera javensis; assembly: GCF_041154675.1. Lineage (NCBI taxonomy): Archaea > Thermoproteati > Thermoproteota > Thermoprotei > Sulfolobales > Sulfolobaceae > Sulfurisphaera > Sulfurisphaera javensis. The sequence goes on along the minus strand of NZ_AP031322.1, from coordinate 2,055,887 downwards.
TAAAGCATCTCTACCAGAAGATCTTTGAGTACCTTCCTTTAATAACAAGACTGGGGCGTTTGCCATATTTAAACACCGTATCTGGTTTTGCATTAGAATCGCTTATATATAAATTTTTCTATTATGATTTCTTGTGATCAATTTAAGAGGATAAAAAACAATATCTAAGGATTAAATATGGAAATCTGTCAACGATGCAATAAAAGAGAAGCAATAACAGTAATTGGTGGCAGAAAATTATGCGAATATTGTGCAAGAGATGAAATTATCAAAAGAGTAAGAAGAGAAATCTATGACTCAAAACAGTTTAGTTATAATGATAAAGTGGCTATAATCATAGAAGAAGAATTCGGTCCTCTATCCGCCTTATTAAAGTTTATTATAGATAAAGCATGTTATAAATGTAAGCTAATAATTGATGAAGTAAAAGTAAACGTACAGAAAGATAATATAAATGATATTATCTGGAATATGATAATTGAAGCTGAAAAGCTTCAACATAAAATAAAAGTCTTACCTTTTACATCTGATTTCTTGTTATCATATTTAATTTATTCTATTTCATCACAAGATTCTAATTATTTAAGTTTTGCTAAAGTTATGACTATATTTAACAATAATATATTCTTTATACCATTATATTCTACCTCTATTAATGAGCTTAAAGGATTCGCAGAGATAAAGCTCAGATGGAGAGATGAAATGTTTAATAAAATATATGAATGGACATTATCTTATTTACAAGAGAATTATGAGCTTTTCCACACATTTCATTCTTCAATTAAGTTATTTCAAGGGAAAACATGTAAGTTATGTAACGCTTTTATTAATGAGGGGGAGTATTGCCAACGTTGTAATAAGATTTTAGCTTCTCTTTCTCGTCCTTATTAAGAACTATTTCAAAAACTAATGGATCATTTTTAGGCATTTTACTGGGGGGTGAAACACCACTCCAACTATAATAGAAATAACCAGATGATATAATTTCTTTAAATCCTTCTGGATCTACTTTGCTATAATCAATTAATAAATCTATAACATGAATTTCTTCTTTAAGTTGTTTCATAGAAATAATATATTTACAAATATAACAAGAAAGATCAGGCATTATAGCGTTAAATTTACATCTAGGACATTCTATTGGTGAATTTATACCATAAGTAGCCCATGTAGATCTTAGAAAATCGATTAGATCTTGTCTGTTTCTTTTAACTAACTCTTCATATAGCCTAGGACCCAGGTCCTTAATAGCTGATTTTATATTATAGACTACAAATTCTAATTGTTCATCAGTCATTTTATCTAGGTCTTTAATTCTGAGAAGTTTTAATGCAAGAAACTCCATTAACGAATCTCTATTAGCTTGTAATCTATTTATTATAGTCCTTGCCTTCGGTTTAGTTTTTACTTCACCTACAGCAGCAGCAAAAGGTTCCTTTATTAACTCTTTAAATTCTTCTCTCTCTAGATTTAAATATGCTAATCCTAAAGAATTTATTACCTCATCCAAATATTCATCTATTATAACGTTTGGATCAACATATTTCTCTTTGGAAGATAACTTCTTTTTCGGTTTCTTATCTGCAGATTGTTGAGATTCTTCAGTCTTCTTTTTTCTAGGCACTTATCTGATCCCATTAAATCATCTGTGCTAAATCTAAAAAGTCCATCGGAAGCATCTTTTTCTTTTGAATAATCTCGTTATATTTTTGATCTAAATAATTAATAAATATTGGACAATTTTCATATCTCCCTTCTCTTGTGCACTTATCTCCTAGTGTTAAAAAGCACTTAGTTGATTTCTTATCAAAATAAGGGCATAATTTATAATAAGTTTTGGCACTTTTTATCATCCTTTCAATCCATTGTTTTTTATGATCTTTTTTTTCTGCTTCTTTTTCAGCCTTTGCTAATACCTTATTCATCTCATCTTCTGAGATTCTGGAAGACTTGGTAGACTCAGACAACATTAACACCTAGTTTAAACTTAATACAAAATACTAATATATATTACTACTACTACTTCCTATCTTATTCTCATAAAAATAAAATCAAAGGTTTGTATAATGACATAATATGAAACCTAAATATCAAATGATAATAGATTTAAATGTAGTAGTAGAATTAACAATTAGATATTTTGTCCTTAAACTGCTGAGTAAACCCTATCCTAAGTCCTAATTTAGGATCATGATATAAATACAAAATACGTTTTGTCTGTAATTTTCGAAGAACCTTAAATAACCAACCTGTATCTGCGTTAAATTCTTCTTGAATTTGATCGATATAAACATAAGTAGAGCCCCATTGCTTATACTTGTTTAGCAAGAAGGAGAGTAGTTCCTTTTCTTCATCGTCTAATTTTTCTAGTATGTCTGCGATACAGTCCGTTAAATTCGACTTTTGTTGTTTATTGACCTTAGAATTGGTTAAGTCAACAATAAACGACAAAAATTCTTTTCCATCTTTGTCTTGTTTTGTCTGTTTTTTGTTGTTTATTGTTTGGTTAACATTTTCATTAAGTATTTGTTTTGCAAAAGCTAAATACTCAACAAACTTAGAATTATTTTTCTCTTCTATGATCTCCTTGGCTAGATCTTCTCCTTGAGCAGATAGATGCCATCTCCCTGCTTCCTGATATACTAACCCTTTCTTCCTCCAATAACTTAAATAACTGCTAACATACTTAGTCTCTAATCCTAAGTTAATAGCAATCTCTGAAGTTCTTAATGGTCTAGCTAAGAGAAGAACAAGAATAGCTTCCATTAGCTTCGATCTAGGCCCGGTTTTTAGTTGTTTTATTTCCTCATTCAGTTCTTCAATATTTATGTCAGCATCCTCTCTTTTCATCAGATTATATATGAAGAACTAGATTATAATATGGTTGGTCAGTTATTTCTTAGGTATTATCATTATCTACCACACTGGTATTATCACAGGTTTTTATCGCGACATATTCTCCATAACCAACTATAACTTTATATACTCCTTGTAATTTTTTATCTAATTCTGAATCACCAGTATCAATTCTTAAGCAATCTATTGTTTTTAATTTTGATTTAGTAGAAATTATAATTATTTTATCTTTTTTAATTTTTCTGATAACCTCAGGCCCTATTTCTTGATTTCCTCTTCCTAATAAAAATCCTTGTTTTCCTATGGGGGTTAAAACTAAATTTAACTCCCCAGTCAAATTGAGTAAATCATAATAATTAGCAGAACTAATAAGTAGTTTTCTTCCATAAGTTACATCAATAGATAAGAAATTGGTCTCATAACCTAGTTTCTTAAGTATATATTTTACAGTACTTCCGCTTCCGAAAACATAGTATTCATTATCTTTTAATATAGTGTCTATGAAATAATCAGCAATTGCATCTAGTTCCTCTTCATTGCTTTTTATCTCTTCTTTGCTAGGAGTTAAATAATTTAAATAAGAGACAGTTTTTGCTATCCCGTATAACTTTACATTATACCTTCCTTTTCTATATTCATCTTCATCTATATCTAAGATTTCTGCATCTATTATAGAGGCTTCATTGTTAATGTATTTCAACAGAAGAATAGCTGCAGCCTCTGGGGTATTAGCGAATACTCCACTATGCATTTTTACACCAGTTGGTATTCCTAAGAGAGGAATCTTGTTTCCAACTACTGAGTAAATATCTCTTGCTGTCCCATCTCCACCAGCAAATACTATAATGTCGCAGTTTAGCTCAAGAAAAGTCTTTGATGCAATAATTGTGTCCTCTCTTGTAGTTCTCTCTATGTTTTTAACATCAATTAGCTTGACATTGAAGCTATTATCAAAATAAATTTCTCCCATTATTCCTTTAGGAGTTATGTATTTTATATTATCCTTAGGGGCTAATTTTAGAAATCTGGCTACCTTTTGTGGAGTATCAGGATTATTAATTGCTAAATCATCACTTCCTTTATGTCCTATTTTTCCTCCACTACCAGCAACCGGATTAACTAAAAAACCTATTTTATGCACTTGTGAGAATTGTAAGAATTATTTTATAAGTTAAGTGTAAATCCTGAGGTTCAAAAATAATAATAAGGTCGTTTATCTCAGCATCTTTAATTTTATTCTGTAATTCTTCCTTTAATTTCTTAATTTCTTCACTTTCATCAAAAGTTTTTGGTGGTAATTCTAATCGTCCATCTTCACTAATTACAGCTATTATGGTTCTTGTTGCTCCTTGTTTTATTATTAAATCTCTTAAATTTAATAAGCCTATACGTTCTAAAAATAGTCTACCATTCTTAATTTTCACTATCATACTGTTCCAATTAATACTAGAAATTTTAACATTTTCTATAATATTTGCTTTGTTTCTAATACTACTAAGTATCTTCTCTCCTATATCTGACAAAAATATGCCAGCTACTTTATCTACTTTAATGAGATTTAATTCTTTTAATCTTTTTATCATAGTTCTAGTAGATGCTTCACTTAATCCTAGTTTTTTCATTAATAAATGTCTTCCAATAGGCTGTTCTTTTTCAATAATGCTTAAAGCTAAAAGTACATGAGCCTCATCAAAGTTAGGCTTATTACCTTTTTTAGGAATTGTAACTTTTGAAAGTGTTAATAGTTCTTCCACATTTTTAAATAAGAGGTCTAAAATTTAAAATATGTTAAAAGGAAAAAGCTTGTTATGCCTATTGGATTTTTCAAAGCAAGAAATTGAAAAAATGATGGAAGTCTCATTTCAGATGAAGAATTTTTACTTAACTAAGGCTATACCTAAGTCTTTAGACGGTAAAAATGTAGCTTTAATTTTTGAGAAACCAAGCACGAGGACCAGAGTCAGTGTTGAAACAGCTGTAAGAGTTTTGGGTGGAAATCCGATAGTTTTGAATAAGTCAGAAATTCAGCTAGGTAGAGGAGAACCAGTAGAAGATACTGCAAGAGTCTTAGGCAGATATGTTGATGGGATTGGTGCAAGAGTTTTAAAACATGAATCCTTAGAGATCTTGTCAAAATATTCTGGGAAACCTACCATTAATTTGTTAAGTGATCTTTCTCACCCATTACAAGCTTTAGCAGATTTTATGACAATAAAAGAGAAATTTGGTGAATATACGTCAGTAACTTTTGTTGGAGATGGAGGTGATAATGTATTAGTTAGTTTAATGGCTTTTGTGGCAAAGATGGGGTTAACAATAAAGATTGCCTCCCCTAAAGAACTAAGACCTAGAGAAGATATTTGGAAAAAGATTGAGGAAGAAGCTGAAAAAAGTGGTGCTATTATCGAATTTTATGAAGATCCATATGAAGCCGTGAGGGGTACAAAAGTGGTTTATACTGATGTTTGGGTAAGTATGGGACAAGAAGAGATAGCCGAAAAGAAGAAAGCTATGCTAAAGGATTACAAAGTAACTACAGATCTAATGAAGTATGCTAGCAAAGATGCAATTTTTATGCATTGTTTGCCTGCTGTACGAGGCGAAGAAGTTGATAAGGAAGTGCTTGATGGTCCTCAAAGTGCTGTGTGGGATGAGGCTGAAAATAGATTATATACTGCGATGTCTGTTCTCTCTTTACTTCTTTAGGAACTCATCTATAGTTTTTTGAGTTAAAATTTTCTTTATACTTTTTATTTCTAACAAGTTAACTTTTGCCTTTAATTTAGAATTCACGTAAATAATTGCATCTTGAAGTTTATCAAACTTTAAGGGATTGTTATTAAAAGCTCTTTTTACTGTCTCTCTTATGTGCCAATTTCCTACTGGAGCATAGTATTCATTAGTAATCTCTCTAATGATTATTATTCCAGATTGTTTTCTCATCTCAAAGAGTTTTTCTACGACAGAAAATCTAGCTGCCATATATCCTCCATCTAAAAAATCATAATCTCCCCAGTAATCTTCTGATAAGTCACTAATTACTAACTCATTAGCCCATAATGATAATGGATGCCAAATTTCTACCCACACTGACCTAAATTTTGATGGGAATAAAATTATGTGAAAATAGTTGCCTAAATAAGAATTGTAAAATACTTGAACTTCGCTTATAGTGTCAAAGTTTCTTATCTGGTTAAGCATGAAGTTTCCTAAAGTACTGTCTACTGCAGTTATTGCCCATCTAGTAGGAACTATTTTTCTGTTTTTTCTGATTCCTAGAAGACCTAGAGAAAGTGCATTTATTATAGTATATATACTTTGTTTATTGTTATAGAGTTCCAGGATAGCTTCTTGTGCTTTTATATCATCAAATATTAATTTATCTATGGGTTTAGGTATTTTCGGATTTTCGTTAATCTTAATATCTTTAGCGTTTAGTGATGGTCCTCTAGGTAACAAAAGCCCGTCGAATTTTAGTTTAGGTATCAAGTTTTTGCTTTCACTTAGTACTTCAGATAGTACTGGTTTTTCAGATACCGCAGTTATTGAAACTTCTTTATCATAGAGTTCATAAGGATTATTTGCATTAACGTTAGCTAATATTGAGGAAATTAAAGAAGTTCTTAAAGATAAAATATCACTTAAACTTTTCTTCCCCCACCATCCTTCTGGATTCTCGTAATCTTTTGCTTCTTCTCCTATTACTGAGGGGGGAATGTTGTATATTATTGAAACTTTTGGATAGTTTTTTTCTCCAACAACTATGCTTGGAGGAGTTGATCCTTGTATTTTGTCTGAATTTTTAATTTTTGCCACTGTTATTGCAACATTTCTAAATCTATCTAATATAGGACAAGAGGGTAATCCACATAAGTATTTATGGCCTTTACATCTAATACATAGTTCTGCGGGAATTTTCCTCAATTTTTAGTTTCCTCAATATATACCATTTGGCGATTTCAAACTTAGCCTTTACTGTTAATCCAATGCCTACAGGTTCTATTTTTCCTTTCCTTATACAATCTAGTATTTCATCTACATTAAATTCTGAGATATTTACAATATTGTATGCGGAGCCTAATGCGTATTTTACATGAGAGTCACTATTTGCTAATCCAGGCAAGTTTAGTTGGATAGATACTTTTTTAGCTTTTTCATTCGCTGATTTAGGAGCTTTTGAGTTATATATCTCAATTGCATTAAAATGATATTCAAATATTTTATCTCCTATTCCTTTACGAAAAATATCAAATGGGTGAGAAGGAAAAATTATGCAATTGTTTTCCTTTGAATAATCAACGAGCTCATAGATTCTTTTTGGTGGGTCTGGAGGAAAATTACATAAAATAACAACATGACCAAATTCTGTTGTTACTTCCTGTCCAGGAATAACTAGTTTATGTTTAAAAACTAAATGGGCTTTGGATGTATCATGATCGGTTATAGCAATTCCATTAAGCCCTATCTTTAAAGCATAATTTATCATTTCTTGTGGAGATTCTCTTCCATCACTATAAAAAGTATGAGTATGAAAATCTATTTTTAACATTAAATATACCCTAATTCTTTCATGACTTCTACTGTAAGTATAGTTATTCCGGCAGCACCTCTAATTAAGTTGTCACCTAAGACTACCATTCTTAGCACACCATTTTCATGCCTTATTCTTCCAACTGTTACTGCCATACCGTTTTCAGCACTTACATCTATTATAGGTTGCGGTCTATCTTCTTCGTCTCTAACTATTATGGGTTGTTTTGGAGCTGTGGGTAGGTTTTTCTGTTGAGGTAAAGATTTAAAATTCTTTAATGTCTTCTTTATTTCTTCAATGTTAATTTTTTCATCAGTTATTATATTTATAACTCCCATATGTCCTACTCTTGTAGGTACTCTTATTGATGTGATATTAGAATCTAAATTTGCTGGAATAATTTGGCCATTAGTAATTTTTCCATTTAATTTTGTTAGTTCTTTAGCTATTTTGTCTTCCTCACCTTTTATATATGGTATAATATTTCCTTCGATTGCCATAAAAGGAATTCCGTTATATCCAGCACCACTCACAGCTTGCAATGTAGTTATAATTATTTTAGATTTTACAGCTATGTCAAGTAATGGTTTTATTGGCATAGACATTATTGCAGCTGTACAATTAGGATTCTTAACGAGAATTCCTTTCCATCCCTTTCTTTCTCTTTGAACCTTTAGTAGTTCTAAATGTTCCCAATTAACTTCTGGGTTTATTAGAGGAACATCTGGATCCATTCTAAAGGGACTAGCATTAGATACAACAACTTTACCGTTTTTAACAAGCTCAAGCTCTATTGACTCTGCTAACTCATTGGGTAAAGCTGATAAGACTACATCTACATCTTTATGATCTTCATAATTAGTTGAAACTATAGGTAAATCTTGTACTTCTTCTGGTATATCTCCTTGTTCTATCCACTTTACGGCTTCTTTGTATTTTTTACCAATTTTACTTGGAGACGCACTTACCTTTACAAGTTCAAGATAAGGATGCTTAGCTAACATCTTTACCATTTTTTGTCCTACCATTCCAGTAGAACCTAATAATGAGACTTTTATTTTGTCTGCCACTCTAAAACCACCTCGTGAAGTTCTTTAGCTAGACTATTTTCATCTTTTTCATCAACTATAAATGTTAAGCTTACTCCTTTCAAACCTCTAGATATGAATATAGGATCTAAAGAAGAAGCTTTACTTAGAACTTTTGCTGATATTTCTTTATTTCTTAGTCCACATCCTACGATGCTTATTGCGCTAACTTTAGTTGATTGAATATCTTCTATTAAGTTACTTAGACTGTTTAGCCTTTCTATAAGCCTCTCTTTATCTTGTGAGTCAATTACTAGTTGTATAACTGTTTCTGATACTGGTTGTGAGATAGCAACAAGATTTACATTAGCGTTTCTAGCTTCTGACATTATTGTAGCAGCAGAGCCTATCTTTCCAACTATGTTTGTACTTTCTATTGTTATTAATTCGATATTGTTTCTAGTTGCAATTCCTTTTAAAATATCTTCTTTAGTGCAACTTCCTTCTATTATTGTATTCCCTTCTTCATATAATCCTTCTATTACAACTCTTAGATTAGTGTTAAATATTGGATCAAATGTTCTTGGATGTAACTTTTTAGCTCCTAACTGCGAAAGTTCAATTGCCTCTTCTAATGCTAATCTGGGAATTGTCCTAGCTTCTGGTATCTTTTTGGGATCAGCCGTCATTATGCCAGGGACTTCAGTAATTAATTTTACTTCTTTTGCTCCTAAAATTTTTCCTACAACTGTTGCTGTATAGTCGCTCCCACCACGACCTATTGTAGTATATTTATTTTCTTTACTTTTTCCGATAAAGCCTGGAATAACTATGACGTTTTCTTTTATGCCGTCTATCTTTTTAGTAAGGTTTTCTTTTGAGGGTTGAAGTAATACGTTTGCTTCTCCGTAATTTTCATCTGTTATTAAAGGAGGCTCCACTATGTAATTTGCTGGAATGTTATTTGATCTTAAGAATGCTGATAATAAAATCACAGCAAATCTTTCACCAAATGATAATATGTAATCTCTAACTCTTGGTGTTACCTCATCAAGTACTCTTACTGACCATGCTATTTTGAAAAGTTCATCTGTAAGTTTTGATAATTCTCCAAACGAGCGTTCAAATTCAATTCCGTTAGTCAGTTTTGAAAGTAATCTAATGTGTCTATCATAAATATCAGTAACTAGGTCCATAGATTTATCAGTCTCTTTAATTATTTCTAAGAGTTGGTTAGTGACATTCTTAATAGCAGAAGTTACTATAATGTTTTTATCATTGGAATCTATTTCTTTTCTTAGTTTTTCTAATATTAATTCATAATCTTTTTCATCTTTTTGAATGGATCCACCAATTTTAATTACTTTCATCTTAGATCACTTAATATAATTTCGTTTATGTGTTCTGGATTAATTAAAATTCTTCTTGCTTCTGCTTTTACCATTGCGTCCGGGTCCTTCAATGCATGTCCAGTTAATATAAGGACAGTTCTCTCATTTTTATCTATTTTTCCATTATTTACAAGTTTCAAATATCCAGCATAAGAGGCTGCTGAGGCTGGTTCTGCTCCAATTCCTTCTTTTCTTGCTAGTTCCTTTTGTGCTTCTAAAATTTCAGAGTCAGAAACATAAGTTGCAAAACCATTAGATGACTTTATTGCTTTTATTGCCTTCTTCCAGTTAACTGGTTTTCCTATCCTTATAGCAGAGGCAATAGTTTCTGGTGAATCTACAAACTCTGGTTTATCAAGACCTTTCTCTAATGCTTTCGCTATTGGGGCTGCTCCTTCTGCTTGAACCCCAATCATTCTTGGTACTTTGTCTATTATTCCAATGTTCATTAGTTCAGTAAATCCTTTCCAAATAGCGTAAATGTTTCCTGCATTGCCAACTGGTACTATAACATTGTCTGGTACTCCTATATCTTCAACTATTTCAAATGCTATAGTCTTTTGTCCTTCAAGTCTCCAAGGATTGAAAGAATTTAATGGGTAAACTATCTTTAGTTCTTTATATAACCTCATTACACTATTCATTGCAATATCAAAACTTCCATCAACTTCTAATATTGTTGTACCATACAATATGGATTGTGCTAGTTTTCCTAAGGCTACTTTTCCTTTAGGTAAAACTATGTAACTTTTTAAACCAGCTCTACTGGCATAAGCAGCAGCAGATGCAGCAGTATTTCCAGTAGAAGCAGCTACTACTACTTTATAGTTTAAGGATTTTGCAGAACTTATAGCTACTGTCATTCCCCTGTCCTTAAAGCTTCCAGTAGGGTTGGCTCCCTCAAATTTAAAGTATAAGTTTGGGCTAGAGGAAGATTTAATCAGAGGAGTATTTCCTTCATTAAGGCTCACTATTTCTTTATATTCACCAGCAATAAGTTCTTTATATCTCCATACTCCTTTACCTTTTAATTTATTGAATGAGAAGTCCTTTTTAGGTTCTAATATTATTTCAAGTAATCCTCCACATCGAGGGCAAGTTATAGTATCTTGTTGGAGAGGATATTCAGTTCCACAGTCTAAGCATTTTAGATATCCTTGCATGTTTCCAACTATAGCTCACCACTAACGTTTAAGCACTTTTGTATACTAAATTATAAGCTTTATCTTATGAATACTATTCTAGTGATTAATTTGGCCTTTTCGGATTTACGTGAATATATAAATTTCATGCGTTCAAAGAAAAAAATTATTGAAATTCAAGATGAGGTTGATCCAATACTTGAAATTGCAGAAATTTCTAGACGAGCAACGTATAATAAGTTACCTCCTTTATTATTTAAGAATGTAAAAGGGTATCCTGGATGGAGTGTAATTACTAACATATATTATTCTATTGAAGCATTTTATGACTTGTTTGGTACTAATAACCTAGAAGAAATTACGAAATCTTTTCTTGAAAATATGATGGGTTCTTTGCCCCTATCATTTTCGAGTAAAATTAGAAATTTATTTGATATCTTGAAATTAGGAAAGATATTACCTAAAAATAAAAAACCATTGTTTAAGGAAAATGAAGAATTAAATTTTGAAAAAATACCAGCATTAAAAACTTGGCCTAAAGATGCTGGTAGATATTTAACTTTTTCAATAGTAATAACTAAAGATCCAGATACTAATGTACATAACCTAAGTGTATATAGGGTTCAATTACTTAATGAAAAGGAGGCTATAGTTCATTGGCAAGCTTTAAAGAGAGGTGCTCTTACTTCCTTTAAATACAAAGAGAAAGGAATAACAAAGATACCAGTAGCAATAGTAAACGGCGTTGATCCAATATTAGCTTTTGTTGCTGCTTCTCCAGTTCCACCAGGATTAGATAAGTATCTCTTTGCCGGGATTTTACGTAATGAAGGAGTTGATGTACATGAATTAGATAATGGGATTTTAGTGCCTTCTCATGCGGAGACTGTTTTTGAAGGCTATGTAGATATAGAAGATTCAAGGTTAGAAGGACCTTTTGGTGATCATTTAGGTTATTATACTCCTCCAGATTATTATCCGGTATTTAAACTAGAGAAAGCATATTCTAGGGATAATCCGATATTTCATGCAACTTCTGTTGGAAAACCTCCATTAGAAGACGCTTGGATAGGTAAAGCTGTAGAGAGATTATTTCTCCCCTTTATAAAGATGCTTATACCTGAGGTAGTAGATATGAACTTACCAGAGTATGGGCTATTTACTGGTATAGGTATATTTTCTATAAAGAAAAGATATCCGGGACAAGCTAAGAAAACTATGATGAGTATCTGGGGTTTAGGACAGCTTAGTTTATTAAAAATGCTTATAATTGTTGATTCTGATGTAAATGTTCATGATTTAAATCAAGTTCTTTACGCTATCACTACAACTGTTAATCCAAGTAGAGATATCGTAATAATAGATAATATTATAACTGATTCGTTAGATCATACTACTCCATTTCCCCCATTAGGTAGTAAAATAGGCATTGATGCTACTAGGAAGTTTAAGGAGGAACTAGGAAGAGATTGGCCAGAGGAAGTTTCGAGCGATGAAAGTGTTGTGAAAAGAATAACTCCGATATGGGAAAAAATTAAAACTCAATATCTTCCCTAAAAGTCCTATCGTCAATTGTGTATACTATACTAATTGATTTTAGATTTTTTAATTCTGATTTTACCTTAATTTTTTCTCCTGATTTTATTTCTTTTTCTATTATTTTATCCTCATTTATAGTTTTTATTGATCTTTGATCTTCTATTGTTAACACTGTAACCTCATAATGCAGAGTAACAAGCCTAAGTAATACCTTTTTATTGCTTTTATTTGTTAATACTACAGTACCATCCTGTAAAGTAGCGTCAAAAACTCTCATTCTTTTTCACGCTCTTCATGAGTATTATATGGTTTTTTTGCTTATAAGCTATCCTTTAACAACGCTTATAATTGAGTAAAATGGCTGGCGTAAATGAATTCATAAAGAATTGGAGTGGCGATAAGAAAGAGCCATCAGTTGCAGAAAAAGTGAAGAGTTTATTTAAGCCACAACAACCATTAAGATATAGATTAGTAATGGCACATTACAGATTAAAAACTACTATTAGCAGATTAGATGTTTATATATCAAAATTACAAGAAAGGGATAGGACATTATTTGAAAAAGTAGTTGAAGCTCAAATGAATAAAGATACAGCTAGGGCAGCAATGTATGCTAATGAAATAGCTGAAATAAGAAAAGTTACAAAACAGTTACTTACTACACAAATAGCATTAGAACAAGTAGAATTAAGGTTGGAAACCATAACTGAATTAGGTGATGTGTTTACATCTTTAATACCAGTTTTAGGAGTTGTTAGAGAATTAAGGCAAGCTATGAAGGGTGTAATGCCAGAGTTGTCTGTAGAACTAGCAGAATTAGAGGAAGGACTACAAGAGGTTGTAATTGAAGCAGGAGAATTTACTGGATCTGGAATTGATTATACTATTACATCTCCAGAGGCAAAGAAGATATTAGAGGAGGCTTCCGCTGTTGCAGAGCAGAGAATGAAAGAGAAGTTCCCATCACTTCCATCGTTTGTTACTTCAGTAGCTCAAAAATCTAATGAAAATCAAAAATAAACAATTGTAATAGCTTTTTTGAAGAGTCAAAAACATTTTTTAATGTTTAAATCGGAATTTTTATTGGGAGACAAGTTTGGATTCTTCCCTTGTTGAAGGGAGTTTAGTTACTGATCTTAAAAATATTAGAAAAGATATGATAAGTCTAGCTGGTGGAAAAGGAGCTAATTTAGGCGAATTGATATCAATGGGTATAAGAGTACCGCCCGGCTTTGTTATAACTTCTCATGCGTATAAATATTTTATTACATATAATAAATTAGATGAGAAGATTAAAGAAATCTTTGAAAGAGAAAAAGATGATGAAGTAATAAGTAGTAAAATTAAAGAACTAATTTTAAGTAGTGAAATTCCTCCAGATTTAGCTAATCAGATTTTGTCAGCTTTTGATAATTTATCGAAATTAGTTGGAAAGGAAATACTAGTTGCCGTTCGATCTTCAGCTACTGCAGAAGACATAGAATCTGCAAGTTTTGCTGGTCAACAAGACACATATTTGAATGTGAGTAGGGCAGAATTATTAGATGCAGTTAAGAGAGTTTGGAGCAGCTTATATACTGCTAGAGCAATAAGCTATAGAAGATTTAAAGGAATAGATCAGATAAGTGTAGAGATGGCAGTAGTTGTACAAAAGATGGTAAACTCTAGATCCGCTGGAGTTATGTTCACATTACATCCTGCTACTGGAGATAGAAATTATATTATGATAGAAGCAAGCTGGGGATTAGGAGAAGCTGTTGTAAGTGGAAAAGTTACTCCCGATGAAGTAGTTATAGATAAATCTTCCTTAAAAATAGTTGAGAAGAAAGTTTCCCATAAGATTTTAAAAATAGTTTATGATAGAGAAAAGAAACAAAATGTTATACTTAATTTATCTGGTGAAGAAGCGGATAAAATGTCTATAAGTGATGAAGAAGCAATAGAATTAGCAAAACTTGCTTTAAAGATAGAACAACATTATGGTAGACCAATGGATATTGAGTGGGCTATTGATGCAGATATGAAATTCCCAGATAATGTTTTTATTGTTCAGGCAAGGCCAGAAACTTATTGGACCAATAAGCAAACTGAAAGTAAAAAAGAAGAAGTAAAAGTTAGTGTTGGAAAAGTTTTAACTAGAGGTTTACCAGCAAGCCCTGGAATAGCGTACGGAAAAGCTAGAGTAATTTTAGATGTTAAAGAGGCTAAAGATTTTGAAAAAGGTGAGATACTAGTCACAAGAATGACAGATCCAGACTGGGTTCCTATAATGAAAATCGCATCAGCTATTGTAACTGATGAAGGAGGAATGACAAGTCATGCTGCTATAGTTTCCAGAGAACTTGGAATACCAGCTGTTGTAGGTACTGGTAATGCTACTAAGGTTATTAAAGATGGTGAAGAGGTAACAGTGGATGCTATTAGAGGGATAGTATATGAAGGTAAACTCACATTTGAAACTGAAGAGAAAAAGGAGGCTACAGTTCAGACTACTACTGCAGTTAGCGGAATCAGTAGGGACGTTCTGCTTAGTCTTTATCCAGTAACAGCAACTAAAATTTATATGAATTTAGGTCAGCCTGATATAATTCATAAGTATCTTGATTTACCTTTTGACGGAATTGGTTTGATGAGAATTGAATTTATTGTAAGTGAATGGATAAAGTATCATCCTCTCTATTTAATAAAGACTGGTAAGCCAGAGTTATTTGTTGATAAGTTGGCTGAAGGAATTTCAATGGTTGCGTCTGCCATTTATCCTAGACCAGTTGTAGTTAGGTTTTCAGACTTTAAGACTAATGAATATAAAAGATTAATAGGTGGTGAGGAATTTGAACCAGAAGAGAGAAATCCAATGATTGGTTGGAGAGGTGTTTCAAGATACGTTAGTCCGCAATATGAACCAGCATTTAGGTTAGAGGTCAGAGCTATACGTAAAGTTAGAGATGAGATGGGTCTTAAGAACGTCTGGGTAATGTTCCCATTCGTTAGGACAACTTGGGAGTTAGAAAAAGCTATTAAGATTATGGAGGAAGAAGGACTAAGAAGAGGTCAAGACTTTAAGGTTTGGATCATGGCAGAAGTTCCCTCTGTAGTAGTTTTAGCTGATAAGTTTGCACAAATTGTGGATGGCTTTAGTATTGGTAGTAATGATTTAGCTCAATTAACCTTAGGAGTTGATAGGGACTCGGATCTTTTAGCTAGAATGGGATATTATGATGAGAGAGATCCAGCTGTGCTAGAATCTATCAAGAAATTAATCAAAGTTGCTCATAAGTATGGTAGAACAGTTTCTATTTGTGGACAAGCACCAAGTGTTTATCCAGAAATTAATGAATTCTTAGTTAGGCAAGGAATTGACAGTATTAGTGTAAACCCTGACGCTGTGATTCAAGTAAGGAGACAAGTAGCTTCAATAGAGCAAAAAATAATGTTGGAGAAACTTAGGAATAAGAAGTAAAACATTCTTTACAATACCTTCTCGCTCCATCAAAATAAGCTGTACACTCTTCACATATTATCCTTCCACATTTTTCGCATTTTCCTATAGCTAAATTTTTATGACAAATTTGACATAAGCTAATCTCGCAAACTACACAGATTTCTTTTTCTTTTATATAGTCCTTTTCACATACCTTTCTTCCGCATAATTTGCAAGTATATTTAGCTACTCTTTCTTCACATATTTCACATTTCAAGGAACTTTCTAAACCATCTGTATGCTTCTTCATCATCTTTAGCCTGAATTGGTGGATGTTTAAAGTAGAATGCTGATACCTCAACTAAAGGTCCCCCTATTTTTCTATCTAATGCTACTTTTACAGCTCTAATTACATCTACAAGTACTGCAGCGCAATTAGATTTATCATCCACCTCTAATGATGCCTCAATTTTTATAGGCATTCCAGCAAAGCCAGAACCTTTTAGATAAATGTAAGCTACTTTAGTATTTCCTAAGAATGGCACATAATCTGAAGGGCCAATTCTTATTTTTCCTTCCTTTTCTAAATAATTCTCATCCTCTAATGTACTTGTAACAGCTTTGGTTTTACTCACTCTTTTAGAATATAATCTTTCTTCAGTTTTCATATTTAGAAAATCTGTGTTTCCTCCTACGTTTAACTGATATGTTTCTTCAACTTTAACTCCTCTTAATCTAAATAAAGAAGTTAAAGTTCTATGAAGTATTGTAGCTCCTACTTGGCCTTTTATATCGTCGCCAGCTATAGGCAAATTCTTTTCTTTAAATAACTGTGGAAACTTACCAGTAGGGTCACTAGCGATAAACACTGGAATTGCATTTATGAAAGCTGTATTAGCTTCTAATGCAGCTCTTGCGTATTCTCTGCTAGCTTGTTCACTTCCTACTGGTAGTAAATTTATTAAAATTTCGGCTTTGCTATCTTTTAGTTCTTGTATAACGCTTTCTAAGGATCCCTCATTAGTGGGATTAAAAACATCTTGCATATGTTTAGCTACACCATCAAGAACTGGCCCGGGTTTAACTTTTATCCCTTTCTTTTCCATGTCTACTATTTTTGGGGTAATGTTTGGTTTCTCGAATATTGCTTCACTAATATCCTTTCCTACTTTGTTCTTAGATACATCAAATGCTGTTACAACTTCTATATCTGTAACTTTATAACCGTTTATAATAGGAGTTATAAGACCTTCATAATAATTATTTCCTTTCCGTTTATAATATTCTATTCCCTGAATCAGCATTGATGCACAATTACCTAAACCAGCTATTGCTATCCTAATCATATGTTTTTAAACAAGAAAAGTAGTTAATAAAATATACCACGTGATGAAAAAATATTGCAGATTGGTGAAGAAGTGGAGCGACTCTGAGGTGGTATTATGTTAAAGAGAATGTATGTTATAGTTAAAGGTAAAGTTCAAGGTGTAGGGTTTAGAAAATGGGTTCAAATTCATGCGGTAAGACTTGGAATAAAGGGTTATGCAAAAAACTTAGAAGACGGAGAAACTGTTGAGATTGTAGCAGAAGGATACGAAGAAGCATTACAGAAATTACTTGAATATATAAGGAGAGGGCCTCCATTAGCTAAAGTTGAGCATGTAGAATATAGATTTTTAGAGTATAAAGGAGAATTTGACAGCTTTGAGACCTTATAACATTAAAATTTATAAACCAGATGATTTTTTAGTCTATTAGGTGTTTTTGTTGCACCAATGGTAAATTCAGATCTCCTACCAAAATATTGGTATAACATAATACCAGATCTACCTAAACCCTTACCCCCACCAAGAGATCCACCAGATGCAGAATTTTCAAGAATAGGACTATTAAAGAAAATTTTACCTAAAGAAGTTTTAAGACAACAGTTTACTATAGAGAGATTTATAAAAATCCCAGAAGAAGTAAGGGACAGATATGCAGTAATTGGAAGACCCACTCCTTTAATGAGGGCTAAAAGGCTGGAAGAGTATCTTGATACACCGGCTAAGATATACTTTAAATATGAAGGTGCTACACCAACTGGCTCTCATAAGATAAATACAGCAATACCTCAAGCGTACTTTGCAGCTGAAGAAGGAATTTCTCATGTAGTTACTGAAACTGGTGCAGGACAATGGGGAACTGCCGTTGCATTGGCTGCATCAATGTATGATTTAGCTTCAACAATATTTATGGTAAGAGTAAGTTTTGAACAAAAGCCATTGAGAAGGACAATAATGGAGCTTTATGGGGGAGAAGTGTACGCAAGTCCTACTGACTTAACTGAATTTGGAAGGAAAATACTTAAGGAGAATCCTAATCATCCGGGTTCATTAGGAATAGCAATGAGTGAAGCTATTGAGTACGCATTAGATCATAATTACAGGTATTTAGTTGGCAGTGTTCTAGATGTAGTTTTATTACATCAGTCTGTTATAGGAATGGAAACAATAGCACAATTAGACGAAATAGGAGAAGAACCAGATATATTAATTGGCTGTGTAGGTGGTGGAAGTAACTTCGGAGGATTTAGTTATCCATTTATAGGAGCTAAAAAAGGAAAGAAGTTTATTGCTGTAGGTGCAGCTGAAATTCCTAAGTTCAGTACTGGTAGATATGAATACGATTATCCAGATACTGCTGGATTATTACCTCTAGTGAAGATGATAACTTTAGGGAAAGATTATGTTCCACCACCTATTTATGCCGGAGGTTTAAGATATCATGGTGTTGCACCTAGCTTAAGTTTACTCATCAAGGAAAAAATTGTGGAATGGAGAGAATATAAAGAGGAGGAAATTTATGAAGCTGCAAAGATATTTATGAAAACTCAAGGGATTGTTCCAGCCCCAGAGTCTGCTCATGCAATAAAAGCTGTAATAGATGAAGCTTTGAAAGCTAAAGCTGAGAAGGAAAAGAGAGTAATTGTATTTAATTTAAGTGGACATGGTTTGTTAGATCTTGGTAATTATGAGTCTATAAGGAAAAGGGTTGAAAAATGAAAAAAATGCTAGTTACTTATATGACATTAGGATATCCTAACCTAGAATATTTTTATACTTTTGTAGAGAAGAGTGTTGAATTAGGTACTGATATACTGGAAATAGGTTTGCCACCAAAATATGCTAAGTATGACGGTCCAGTAATTAGGAAAAGTTATAAGGCAGTTACTTCTTGGTTAAAAGATTATTTTACTCCATTAAGAGAAGTAAGGAAAAGGGTGAGCATTCCGATTGTTATTCTTACATATCTTGAAGATTATTTATCTAATTTAGATTCGTTTTTGACTACATTACACGAGATTGGAATTGATGGTGTTTTATTCCCAGATCTATTAATAGATTTTATTGACGATTATGAGAATTACGTTAACAAAATTAAAGAGAAAGGGGTAAAAGCTGTATTATTTACTGGTCCTTCTCTACCAGATAATTTAATAATTACAGCTTCTAAGATGTCTGATCTATTTCTTTATTACGGTGTTAGGCCTACAACTGGTGTACTAATCCCAGTAAGCGTGGATTCTCTAATTGTTAGAATAAGGAATTTAGTTCAGAACAAATTAGTGGTTGGATTTGGATTGAATGACTTTAATGATATGAGAAAAGCTCTTTCTGCTGGTGCTGACGGTGTTGCTATAGGTACTGCATTTATTGAAGAAATAGAAAAAAATGGAGTTAATTCTGCTTTACAGTTAGTTAAAACTATTAGGGGGATCCTAGACGAATACAATTGACCTATTAAAAAAAGTAGTTAAAAGAGAAAATTTAATGGAAGAAGAAGCAAGAAATATAGCAAATAAGATTATGAAGGCTGAAATACCAGAGATTGTTACAGCTGGTTTCCTTGTGGGATTAGCGACTAAAGGAGAAAGCATTGAAGAAATAGTAGGATTTGCTAAGGCTATGAGAGAAAACGCTTTACACATAAATTTTCCAAGTGCATTGGATACTGCTGGAACTGGTGGAGACGGTTTTAATACGTTAAATGTAAGTACTGCGGTAGCATTATTGTTAAGTCAAATTCATCCAGTTGCAAAACATGGCAATAGAGCTGTGAGCGGTAAATCTGGTAGTGCCGATGTATTAGAAGCAATGGGTTATAATATAAATGTGAAACCAGAGTTAGCTGAGAAGTTAATAAAAGAAACAAACTTTGTCTTTCTTTTTGCTCAGTTATATCATCCCGCTATGAAAAACGTTGCTAACGTTAGAAGAACTTTAGGAATAAGGACAATCTTTAACATTCTAGGCCCCTTAACTAATCCAGCTTCAGCTAGGTATCAAATGATAGGTGTATTTTCTAGGGACTTTTTACATAAGCTATCAGAAGTTGTAGTTAAACTAGATTACGATAAAGTAGTTCTATATAATGGTTTCCCCTCATTAGACGAAATAAGTACGCAAGGTGTTACGTATGTTTATGAAGTTGAAAGGGATAAGGTAGTTAGTTATGAAGTTACAGTAGAAGATTTTGGTTTAAAAGAAGAAGTCCCCGTGTCTAAATTAGTTGTTGAAGATTCCACGCATTCAGCACTAAGAATGTTAAAGGCTTTTAAGGGAAAGGATGAAGATGCAAGAAAGTTCATTGGAATAAATGCTTCTATGGGATTATATGTAATAAGGAAAGTAAAAGATCTTAAAGATGGTTATGAATATGCTTTACAGCTAATGGATTCTAGTATATCTCACATAAAATCTATAGTGGAAAAAAATGGAGATATAACGAAGTTTATGAGATTGGTGGAAAAAATTGATTAAAATAAAATTTTGTGGCATTTCTCACATTGAAGATGCTATATTAGCATCTAAATTGGCTGATTTTTTAGGTGTAGTTACAGATCCTATTAGTCCCAGATATGTAAAGCCAGAATTTATTAATATAGTAAAGAGGTTTGTAGATAAACCAATAGTGAATGTAAAAGTAAATGGGGATTTACGAGTTATTATTAATGAAAGTGATGCTGATTATGTTCAACTCCATAGGGTTTTGTCAGATAATGAAATAGAAGAGACTCTAAGTTATAGTAAGAAGTTTATATTTTACGTTCCAGCTAACGAGAAATTTTACTCTTATTTTAATACGATAATAAAAAAGACTAATCATCTTATTCTTGTTGATTCAGAAAAGAAAGGAGAAAAAGTAAACCTAGAATTTGCTAAAAAGTTAGTAAAGGAATACGATAAGGTAGGAATAGGAGGAGGAATTACGCCAGATAACGTAGAAGAATTCCTCTCTTTAAATCCCTATTGGATCGATATTTCGTCTGGTATCGAGAAATATAAGACAAAGAAAGACCAGGAAAAAATGATCAAAATAAGTGAGAAGGTGAAAAAATGGACGTTTATCCAATAATTTCATTTGCTCAACCTTATGAAGTATTTAAGTGTATAATTGAAGAAGAACAAATTGCAGCACTTTTAGAAAGTGGTTCTGGTCCTCAACACAAATCAAGGTATAGCATAGTAGCCTGGGGAAAGAAAGGTTATCTGAATATTCAAAATAATAGTGTGAATGGAGATATAAATGATAGTTTTTATGATCCAGTTGATGTTTTAAAAAAGTTTTTATCGAGAGCACCTCAATTAGATTTGCCAGGTAGGTTTAAAGGTGGTATGATAGGTTATGTAAGTTATGATGCCGTAAGGTATTGGGAAAACATTAAAGATCTAAAGGCTGAAGCCGAGAACTGGCCTTATATGGAATTCTTCATACCAGAAAATATCATTATATATGACCATGTTGAGGGTAAGGTTTATGTAGAAGGAGACTTACCTAAAATTTTCTCATGTAAGGATATAGGAAACGTAAAGTTCGAGTTTGAATCAGAATCTTTAGGTAAAACGCAATTTGAAAAAGCTGTTTCAGACATCTTGGATTATATAAGAAATGGCTATGCTTTTCAGGTAGTTATTTCTAGGTTTTTACGATATAATTATAAAGGTGATTTAATGAGATTTTATTATAATTTAAGGAAAATAAATCCCTCACCTTATATGTACTACTTGAAGTTTTATGATAGGCAAGTTATAGGTTCAAGTCCAGAAACATTATTTAGTTTGCAAGATGGCATTGTAGAAACTTATCCAATTGCTGGTTCAAGACCTAGAGGTAAAACACCAGAAGAGGATTTAGGGCTAGAAAAAGAACTGTTAGCTTCAGAGAAGGAAAGGGCAGAACATATAATGTTAGTTGATTTAGCAAGAAATGATATTGGTAAAGTCTGTTATATGGGGTCTGTTAAAGTCCCAGAATTTATGTATATTGAAAAATATAGCCATGTCCAACATATTGTAACAAAAGTCGTTGGTACTTTAAGAAGAAACTATGATTCTTTTGATGTTTTAAAGGCCGTATTTCCAGCTGGAACAGTGAGTGGTGCACCTAAACCTATGGCTATGAATATTATTGAGCTTTTAGAACCCTACAAAAGAGGACCATATGCTGGCGGAGTTGGATTTTTCTCAGCTAATGGGGATGCAGAATTTGCTATAACTATTAGGAGTGCTTTTGCTAATAAAGATCTGTTTAGAATTCAAGCTGGAGCTGGAATAGTTTATGATTCAATACCAGAGATGGAATATTATGAAACAGAACATAAAATGAGAGCATTAAAAGTGGCTATGGGTGTAGAATAGTGGACCTAACTTTAATTATAGATAATTATGACAGTTTTGTTTACAATATAGCACAAATTGTAGGCGAGTTAGGAAGTTATCCCATTGTTATAAGGAATGATGAAATTAGTGTGAAAGGAATAGAAAGAATTAATCCAGATAGAATAATAATTTCGCCAGGGCCAGGATCACCAGATAAGAAAGAAGATATAGGGATAGTAATAGATGTTATTAAGCAATTAGGAAAAAGGATTCCTATACTCGGCATTTGTTTAGGGCATCAAGCGATAGGTTATGCTTTTGGAGCTAAAATAAGAAAAGCTAAGAAAGTTTTTCACGGAAAAATAAGCAAAATAGAACTTCTTAATATTAACGTGCCAATATATGACGGTTTACCCAAGCAAATTGAAGCTACAAGATATCATAGTTTAGTTGTAGATGAGGTAAAGGAACCTTTAATTATAGATGCGTACTCTATGGAAGATCACGAAATAATGGGAATTCATCATTCTGAATTAAGGATATATGGTGTACAATTTCATCCAGAAAGTGTAGGCACTCCTTTAGGCAAGAGAATTATTTATAACTTCCTCAATAAAGTATAATCAATGCCACGATTTTTGGATGGTTGGCTTTCTGATGTCGTTAAAAATTCTCTGAATAGGGCTAGGGTAAATAAGCCTAGAGAAAGGCCTATATATTTACTTTCTAAGTTCATAAAATCGTCAGTTAATAAAAATGCAATTATAGCTGAGTATAAAAAAAAGTCACCCTCTGGGTTAAACGAAAATAGAAACTTAGTAGAATACGTAAAGTTTATGGAAGAAAGCGGGGCTATAGGAATTAGTGTCTTGACAGAAGAAAAGTATTTTGGTGGTAGTTATAACGATTTAGAAACCGTCACAAAAATAGTTAAGCTACCAGTATTAATGAAAGATTTTATAGTTACTGAAAAACAAATAGATACTGCATTTAATTTAGGTGCAGATGTAATTCTTTTAATAGTTAAAATTCTTACTGAGAGAGAGCTTGTTAATCTGTATGAATATGCTAAGAGCTTAGGATTGGAAGCTATAGTAGAAATTACTGATGAAAATGATCTTAAAATAGCTCTGAGGCATAACTTTAATATTATTGGGGTAAATGCAAGAAATCTTATTAGTCTAGAAGTAGATATACAAAAAGTAAAGAAATTACTTGAGTTAATACCCAAAAACATTATCAAAATAGCTGAAAGTGGAATAAAAAGTAGGGAAGAAATTATTGAATTAAAGAAAGCTGGAGCTGACGCTTTCCTTATTGGAACTACATTAATGAAGGACCCAAACAAAATTAAGGAACTAATATAATTTTTTCCTATGTCAGTAGATAACTTTTCCATTTCAGCGAATAGTATAACTGGAGAATCCACATTAGTGTATCAAGATTTTGCAAGACAAGTACAGAAAACTAAAGGAATAAAAATAATAAATTTTGGAATTGGTCAACCCGATCTTCCTACCTTCGGTAAAATCAGAGAAAGCGCAAAGAAAGCTTTAGATGAGGGATTTACTAGCTATACTTCAGCCTATGGGATAGACGAGTTAAGACAAAAAATTGCTGAACATCTGAGTAACAAATACGGTAAAGTAAAAAAAGAAGAAGTAATCATAACTCCTGGAGCAAAAACGGCATTATATCTTGCGTTTTTAATGTATATAAATCCTGGGGATGAAGTTCTAATATTTGATCCTTCTTTTTATTCTTATGCAGAAGTCGTAAAGATGTTAGGAGGAGTACCAGTATATGTAAAAATGAAATTTAACGAGAATACGGGTTTCTCTCTTAATTTATCCGAAGTAGAATCAAAATTAACTAAAAAGACTAAAATGATAGTACTAAATAATCCACATAATCCTACTGGTATGGTATTTGATCCAATAGAAATAGAAAAATTAATGCAAATAGCGAAAGAAAGAAGAATAATTCTCTTATCAGATGAAATATATGATTATTTTATTTATGAGGGTAAAATGAAGAGTGTGCTTGAAGACCCAGATTGGAGAGATTATGTAATATATGTAAATGGATTTAGTAAAACCTTTTCAATGACTGGTTGGAGATTAGGCTATGTTGTTGCAAAAGAAAATGTCATTAGGAAAATGGCTGCATTAGCTGCTAACATATATACATGTGCTACTAGTTTTGCTCAGAAGGGAGCTCTAGCTGCTTTTGATTCTTTTGATAAAGTGAAAGAGATGATATCTTTATTTAGAAAAAGAAGAGATACGATGTATGAAGAGTTAAAGAAAATAAAGTGGATACAAGTTTATAAAAGTGCTGGAGCATTCTATATGTTTCCATATGTAGGGGAAATATTAAGGAAAAGTAACTTAAGTGTAAAAGATTTTTCATTAAAGCTTATTGAGGAAAAAGGAGTAACTACTATACCAGGTGAAGTGTTTCCATTAGATGTAGGTAAAGAGTTTGTTAGACTCAGTTTTGCTGTAAATGAAAATGATATAAGAGAAGGTATAAAAAGGATGAAAGAGTTTATTGATATGTTGATGACACCCTGATAGTGTGAAAGATGAACGGAACTCCCATGGGCTGAACTATTTTAATAATTCTGCTTTTATTTCTTGTCCTTCCTCATACATCACCTTGTCAATCTTCAACGTTTTCTTTATGTCATCTTCAACGTTTTTTATAGTCTCTATGTAATTTTTTGGTCCGATAAGTTTAACATTAATTGTCACTGGTATAGGTATTCTATTTTGGATCTTTAAAGTTCTTATGGCAGATGTAGTAGCCTTAATATACTTTCCTAAAGTGTCTATGTTAATATCTTCTTCAATATCATTCACATTAGGTAAACCTTCTAAGAGAATTGAGATTTTATCTCCAAATAGTCTGCTGTACATTTCTTCTGTAATGTGGGGAGCTATCGGGTGTAGTACTATAAGTAAATCCTTGAATATTCTGCTTAATGTGTATAAAGCTGAGGTATCTTCTGCGAAGAGCCTATGTTTAATTAGTTCAAGATATTCGTCTGCTATAGTTTCCCAGAAATATGAATATAATGATTCAACTACCTCATAGAAATTATATTCATTATAAGCTTCAATAGCTTTTTTAATAAATCTCTTATGCTCTTGCAATATCCATTTATCAATAGGATGGAGTTGGGTGGGTTTTTCGAACTTCTTCTTTCCTATGAACGGATAAGACAGTCTACCAGCATTCCATAATTTTTGTAGAAGTAACTTTTTACCTCTTACTGTTTCCCACTTAAATGGAAAGTCGTCTCCTATCCTAGCGTCTAACAAAGTAAGTCTTATTGAATCTGCTCCAAATTCATCAATTCTATCTAATGGATTCACTACATTTCCCTTACTTTTACTCATTCTAGTACCATCTGGACCCAGAACTTGACCGTTAACTAGAACTTCCTTGAATGGAATATTGCCAGTAAGAATTAACGTTCTAAAGAAGGTGTAAAATAACCATGTTCTTATTATATCTGTTCCTTGTAATCTCAATGAGGCAGGGAAAGTCTTTTCAAATTTCTTCTTATCAGTGTAAAATCCAGTTAGATAGATTACAGTTACGCTCGAGTCTATCCAGACATCAGCTACATCGGTAACTGGTTTTAATGGTAAGCCACAATAGGGACATTTATCATAAGGTGGTTTAGCCTTAGTTGGATCTATTGGTAAATCCTCTTCTTTAGCAGGAATGAGATGATTATTATCACAATACCAGAATGGTAGAGGTGTACCATAAACTCTCTGTCTGCTAATATTCCAGTCCCATTCTAAGCTTTTTATCCAATCTTCTAGATAATAAGCCATTCTTGAAGGTATAAACTTCATTTTCTTATATTCTTCTAATAATTTATCCTTGAATTGCAAGGTTCTTATAAATATTTGTTTCTTTACTAAGAACTCGATTGGTGAAAGGCAATCACTCCTTTCTGTATGTGATAAAACATTGTGTTTGAATTGTTCTACTTTAACTAAGAATCCTTTTTCTTTAAGTAATTCAATCATTTTCTTTCTAGCTTCTTCTATTTTTAAACCATCTAAAATACCGTTAGTGTTCTTTATTTTGCCCTTCTCATCTACTAATTCAGTAGTAGGCAAATTATATTTTAATTGCCACTTAATATCTTGAGGATCACCGTAAGTACTTATCATAACTGCTCCAGTTCCAAAATCTTTCTCTACTGCCTCATCAGCTATTATCTTTACTTCTTTATTAAAGATAGGAACAATTGCTATTTTACCTACAAGGCTCTTATATCTTTCATCTTCTGGGTGAACAGCTACAGCTTGTGTGGCTGCTAAAAGTTCTGGCCTTGTTGTCGCAATAATAATTTCTCCACCATCCTTTAAGGGGAATTTAATGTAAGCTAAGATTCCGTCTTTTTCTAAATAACCAACTTCACTTTGTGCCAATGCTGTTTCACATTTAGGGCACCAGTAAACTGGTCCTTCTCTCATTTCTATCAATCCCATTCTATGCATTTCAAGCAAACTTTTCTGTATTATTTTTCTGTAATTGTGTTCATAAGTTCTATATTCATAGCGCTCCCATTCTGGTCTATAACCTAATCTTATCATAGCTTCTCTCATTTTTCTTATCATTTCATCAGTCCATTCAATGCATTTTTTCAAAAACAGTTCTCTGTTCTCTTTGGGTACTTTGAGTCTATACTGAACTTTTAGTTCTGTAGGTAACCCTTGAGTATCCCATCCTTGAGGCAAAAGTACATTATATCCTTGTAATCTTTTAAATCTACCAATAGTATCCGCAATAGTAACCCAATAAGCATGACCCATATGTAGTTCTCCGCTAGTAAAAGGTGGTGGTGTATCTATAATGAATACGGGAGATTTATCATCTTCATCCTTAAATCTAAATACTTCCTCCCAATATTCTTTTGAAAGCCAAATTTTTTGCCATTTTAATTCTATTTCTTTTGGGTCATAATGCTTAGGCCATTCCTCTAATTTCTTATTGATTTCCTCTTGGGATAACAATAACTACTCACCTTAACACTAATTTATAAGGAGCTACTTTAAAAAGCATTTAAAATGACAAAAATAGCAATTCTAGGGGGAGGAGTATCAGGGGCATTATTATCATATTTGATAAAGACTAGAACTAATTATGATGTAAAACTTTTCGACATTAGAGAAAACTACGTTAAACCTTGTGGTGATATTGTACCTAACGTTTATAATCCTCCCGTACCATGGGAAATAAAATTTAATATAAAGAGATTTGCGTTCTACTTAGATAGGAAACTTGTTCATGATATTGAATATAGAAATACAAAGTGGTTAGTAATAGATAAATGGAAATGGATAAACCAGATGCGAGAAAAAGTAGGTGTTTCTCACATTTCTTTTTTTAATAAAAACGAGTTTGATATGGTAATTGATGCTAAAGGTCCATATGATATGGACAGAAATGTAGTTTACACAACAAGGGCTTTAGTAAAAACTAGTAAATTTGATGATATTGCAATATTCGAGTTTGACACTAGATATACTGGATTTTATTGGATATTTCCGAGCGAAGAAGGGATATTAAATATAGGGGCAGGGTTTTTAGAATACAAAAACTCAAAAGAGCTACTACTGAACTACATTAAAGAGAAGTATTCTGACGCTCTAATATTGGATATTAGAGGAGCACCAATTTCTGTCTCTCCAGTTAAGGATAAAAAATATAGAATAGGAGAAGCTAGAGGATTAGTATTTCCTTTAAGTGGTGAAGGGATAAGACCTTCAGCTATTTCAGCAGAAACAGCTTTTGAGGCAATTTACAAGGAGAAGCAATTTGATGAATTTATTGATGAAAAATTAAAAAAAATGTATAATGGTATAAATATTCAGCATAAATTACTAGAGCTATATAAATATTCCTCTCTCCCTCTAAGAAGATCTCTCTTAAGATTACTTTTTAGAAACGATATACTTATAGATGCGTATCTTGAAGATAAAATAACAATTGATGGCTTATTAGAATCAGTTAGGTCGATAAAAAATGGAAGTTTACTTAGAAAATAGCAAAAGTAAAAGTGGAAAACATGCTATAAGGACGCTAATTTTTGTTGTAGATAATAACAATATTTACGAGTATAAACCAACAAAAGTAAGAAAAGTTAATGGAATATATAAAGTTGGAGAGGCCGGAATAATAGATTTACCTAATGATAAAACATTTGTCTATATCTACTTAATAAAGAACCTCCAAAATAAAGTGAAAGGAAAAGTGATAGTTTACTCAGGTGGAGAACCAAAGCTTATAATGAATTATAGGAAATTAAAATTGAAATTAATTAAAGGAGACAAAAATTATTCAGAGATCGTAAAGAAAATCTTTGATAAGCTTAACATTCCAGTTAAGAAAATAAATCTTAAAGAGGTGAAATAATGTTTAGAGTAGAATTTATTCTCTTATCTTCTGATCCTTTAAAGCTCTCAAGATTACCTTATGTAGTAGATCTTTTAGAAAAAGAACTAGTAGATTTTTGTAATCCTATTAAGGCTGGTGCTACAATAATATGCGCTCCATCAAAAGATTCTCTCATCATAATTTACACAGCATTCAATGAGACGAAACAACTTAATGTTTATATAAGATTTGAGTCCTTAGATGCTCAATTACTTACTCAGATTGTAGATAAGGTTAATAGAAAACTTCGACAAGAAGGTTATGTTATGACCTTATCTAATACCTCCTCTAACTTATTGTAAATTTCTTCTGGTGTTAAGGCTTGGTTTTTTAACTCTATTAATACATTACATAGATATATATGAAGTCTTGTTTTGCAAAATACAAGCTTTTTAAGAGAGAAGTCTTGAGTTGAGTAATCAAAATCTAAATAAGCTATTTTATCATTAATAAAACTTAATCTCTTTACTATTTCTGTTCCATCAACTATCTTATCAGTATCTAAATATACAATGGAATCATTTATTATAGCAATTTGCTTATTATTTACAAAAAATTTCTTTATATTCATATTACTGGCACTAGTTCTGTGTTACAATATGGGCATTTCCATTTTAATCCTCTAGCATCTGCCTCACAGAAGTAGGCATTATACTTCTTTTCGCATTTAGGACATTTGTAAACTAAATCAGTCCCTATTTTTAATTTTCTATTACATATCCTACAATATACTGTGAACCATCCACTATGTCCGTAAGCGTTAGAGCCTCTTATTTTAATACTCATGGTTAAAAGTGACACTATGAAATATTTATATTTAACGTGAGGATTGTGTTATACTTTGGCTTTCATAAAGTGAATTTAATTAGTTTCTCAGAGTTATAATATATGGGAAAAATTGAAGGCTATCGTTGAATATTTTAACGGAGAAAATGTTCAACTTTATCCCGGTATTATAGGTATTAAGGTTAAAAAGAGTAAAGAGGAACAAATAGAAATAAATTCGGATGAAGAACTAGATAATATTTCATTAAAAGAAGGAATAGCTTATGTTCATAATTCTACTCCTTTACTTATTAAAGGAGTTACTTCGCAATATATATTACCTAAACCATTGAAATTATTAAGAATTGGAATCCCTATTTCTCTTGAAAATGCTGAACAAATACAAGTAAATTGGCTAACGTTCTTTGATAAGGATTATATATTAGTGGGATTTGATATCACTGATTCATTTGATAAGCCTTTTGCTATTTTAGAATTTGATGAAGGTTTTACAAAAGTAGTTCTAAAAGATGAATTTAGTGGAAGTAAACCTAAGAAAGAAAAAGTTAAAAAGGCGAAGAGGAAGAAGAAAAGTGCTAAGAGATCTAGTAAAAAATCCAAAGCTAAGAGCAAGAGTGCTAGAAAGAGCAGAAGAGTTTAGATTAAATAACAGAGCTGGAGAGGAAGTTTGGTTTAGAGAATTAATTTTATGTATTTTGACAGCAAATAGTTCTTTTATATCAGCATACAAAGCTCTTAATTATTTATTAGACGACATCTTATTTTTAGAAGAGAAACAGATTGCTAAAAGATTAAAAGAAAGCGGATATAGATTCTATAATTTGAAAGCAAAATACATAGCAGAGATAAAAAAGTATTATGGATATATTAAATTAAAAATAAAACCAATAGCAGATTATTCACAAGAAGAGGCTAGAGATTTTCTTTATAATAATATAAACGGTTTAGGTTTGAAAGAATCTAGTCATTTTTTGAGAAATGTAGGTTATTTTGATCTCGCTATAATAGATAGACATATATTAAAGTTCTTAAACGAAATTGGAACTACTAGTTTAAAAATTAAAAAACCAAAGGATTATTATTTAGCAGAGAGTCTACTTAAGTCAATTAGTTCTAATTTAAATATTCAAGTGGGATTGCTCGATTTGTATATATTTTTTAAACAAACTAATACAATCGTAAAGTAGAATAAAAAAATATAAAAATGAGTAACAAATGGTTATCATGGGTTAAAATGAATACAAATAAAATGCTAGAAACTTTGGAAAAGTTAAGAATTCCTTATTCTTATAACTTCTTCTCCTTCTTCTTCTCATCATCAATCTCATGTTAACTTCTTAAATTTCATAATTTTTAAAGGGGTGTTCTATGTATGGCCGTATATACTATAAAAGTCTTAATTACGGACCCCATAGATGAGATCTTGATAAAAAGCTTGAAAGATAAAGGAGTACAAGTTGACTATCAACCAGAAATAAGTAGAGAAGAACTATTGAAAGTTATAGAAGATTATGATATTATCGTAGTTAGAAGTAGAACAAAAGTTGATAGAGAAGTTATTGAAAGAGGTAAAAAGCTAAAGATAATAGCAAGAGCTGGTATTGGTTTAGACAATATAGATACAGAAGAGGCTGAAAAAAGAAAGATAAGAGTTGTTTACGCTCCTGGGGCTTCTACGGATTCGGCTGTAGAATTAACTATAGGACTAATGATAGCTGCTGCAAGAAAGATGTACACTTCTATGAATCTAGCAAAATCAGGGATATTCAAAAAACTTGAAGGGTTAGAATTAGCTGAGAAAACTATTGGAATAATAGGTTTTGGTAGAATAGGAACTAAAGTAGGAATAATAGCAAATGCAATGGGAATGAAAGTTCTTGCATATGATATAGTAGATATAAGGGAGAAAGCTGAGAAAATAAATGCAAAAGCGGTTAGCTTAGAAGAGTTAGTTAAGAATTCTGATGTTATTAGCCTTCATGTTACTGTAGGCAAAAACGCTAAACCAATACTTGATTATCCACAATTTGAAATGATGAAGGATAATGTAATTATTGTTAACACTAGTAGAGCAGTTGCTGTTAATGGTCTTGCCCTATTAGATTATATTAAAAAAGGAAAAGTGTATGCTTACGCTACTGATGTATTTTGGAACGAACCACCTAAAGAAGAATGGGAATTAGAACTGTTAAAACATGAGAGAGTTATAGTTACAACACATATAGGGGCTCAAACAAAAGAGGCTCAAAAAAGAGTTGCTGAAATGACTACTCAAAACTTACTTAACGCAATGAAAGAGTTAGGGATGATCTAAAATGTTATTAATTCCTGGCCCCGTTGAAGTACCTAAAAGTGTAAGAGAAGCTTCTACATTAGTAATTAATCATAGAAGTGAAGGGTTTAGAGAAATAGTAACTGGACTAGAAAAATTAATGAATAAACATTTTAGCTCTACAAGAGTAGCTTTACTTACTGGATCTGGAACATTAGCAGTAGAATCAATGATATATTCTCTAACTAAGCCAGGAGAAAAGGTTATAAGTTTTCCATATGGTGAATTTGGAAGGAGACTTGTAGATTCATTGAAAAGGAGAGGAACAAATGTAAAAGTTTATGAGAAACCAGTTGGTAACACATTTTCTTTAGAAGAGATAAAGCAAGCTATTGATGAAAATAAAGATGCTACAACTGTCGCTATTGTTCATAATGAGACAAGCGGTGGTGTAGCTTTTAGAAACTTAGAAGATGTTGTAAATGTTGTAAAGAGAAAGGGCCTAAAGATACTAGTAGATTCTGTTTCTGGTTTTGCTGCGTATAAAATCTTAGTAAATGAATGGAAGATTGATGCAATTGCTACTGGTAGTCAAAAAGCCTTAGCCTCCGTTCCTGGGATGGCATTTGTTGCATTATCAAAAGATGGGATAAGTGAATTAGTAACAGAAAACCTTCCATCATATCTCGATATTTCTCTTCATCTAAAGTTCCAGGATAAAGGTGAAACTCCATTTACTCCAGCAGTAGGAGTGTTTAATGCGTCTTTAAGAGCTGCAGAACTTCTTGAGATAGAAGGAATTGAGAACAGATGGAGAAGGCATGAAGCTTGTGTAAGATTTGTTAGAGAAGTATTATCTTCATATGGATTTTCACTTTTTGGTAACGAATCAAACTTCTCTAATACAGTAGTAGCAGGAGTTCCTCCAATTCCAGATTTTAGGAAAAAGTTGAAAGAATTTAACATAGAAATTTCTGGCGGTATGGGAGAATTAAAAGAAAAAATAATAAGAATAGGTTTGCTAGGAGTGGTTGATGATAGGGCAGTTAATAAATTGCTTCAAGCTACTGCAAAAATATTAGGAAAAGAATATGATTATAGGCCACCGGAAGAGTGCAAACTTCCTGAACCTTTGAGAGAAGAAGTAGAGTGGAGTTAATCTTATTTAAAACTTTTAGGAGTGTTTTACTGTGAGTATAAATAAGATTTTTGAAGAAAGTTGGAAGAATAGGCTTACTAAATATGAGATTGCTAGAATAGTTAGTGCTAGAGCTTTACAACTTGCAATGGGAGCATCTCCATTAATTGATACTAACAACTTACCTTTTAATGATGTAATAAGTATAGCTGAAGAGGAACTTAAAAGAGGAGTTTTGCCTATTACTGTTAGGAGAGTATATCCTAATGGAAAAGTTGAATTAGTAAGTGTAAAGAAAGTAGAGTTCAAATAATATGAATTGTTCCCCGAAAAGTTATATTCTTATAATTGCAGAAAAGAGTAAAGCTGCAAGAAAAATAGCTGAAGCTCTTTCTGAAAGACCAATAACATGTAGAAAGTATTCAGTAAACTACTGGGTTGTAACATATAAAGGTAAAATAAATGTTATAGCACCCGCAGCTGGTCATCTATTTAATCTTTATGGGAATAACTCTTTTCCAGTTTTTTCTATGGATTGGAAACCTCTTTGGGAGATAGATGAATCAGCTAGATATACAAAAAAATACTATGACTTATTAAGTTCTTTGTCTAAATACGCTATTGAATATATAAATGCATGTGATTATGACATAGAAGGATCAGTAATAGGTTATATGATAATAAAGTTCTTTGGGGATCTAAGAAAAGCAAAAAGAATGAAATTTTCAGCTTTAACTAAACAAGATATTCAAAGAGCATACTCAAATCTCTCTCCATTAGATTACAACATGATTAATGCTGGAATAGCTAGGCATAAAGTAGATTGGATTTGGGGAATTAACGTTAGCAGAGCATTAATGTTAGCTGTAAAATCGGTTAGTAAAAAGAAAGTTATTTTAAGTGCTGGTAGAGTTCAAAGTCCAACGTTAATTCATGTAGTCGATAATGAAATTTCACGTGAGGAATATGTTCCATTACCTATGTATAAAGTTAGTGTAAAGGTTAAGATTGATAAAGAGATCATAAGCATAACATTAGATAGAACTTTTGAGAATAGGTCTGATGCTCAAGATTTCGCAAATAAAATTAAGAAATCAAAAGTAATTGTGAAAGATGTTAAAGTAGAAGATAAAACCTTAACTAGACCTTCACCATTTAATTTAGGAGATTTACAAGCTGAAGCAGGCAAGATCTTAGGTTATTCACCATATTATGTGGAAAGATTAGCTGAGGAACTCTACTTAGACGGATTAATAAGTTATCCGAGAACTAATAGCCAGAAGATTCCTTCATCAGTTGATATAAATAGTATAGTTAATGGCTTAGCTTTATCTTTTAAGAATCTAGTTGAATTAACAAGAAGCATAACTAAAGGAGAATATGTGGTAAGACAAGGGACTAAAGATGACCCAGCACATCCAGCTATTTATCCTACTGGAAATAGAATAAATGAAAAGTTACCTATCCAACAATATAAACTTCTAGAATTAATAACGAGAAGATTTTTAGCTAGTATATCAAAAGACGCTATCATTAAAAGTCAAAAAGTTATAATTTCATTTAAAGAATCCAACATAGACGAAGAAATTACAAGGCAAAAAGTGCAATTTAGAGGCTGGTTACTACTTTATCCTTATTATAATGTAACTGACGAGGAACTACTTAACGTTAAAAGGGGTGATGAAGTGGAAATAGAGTCTGTATCAGTGAAGATGGATGTTTTAAAACCTAATATTAAACGATATAATAAAGTACAATTATTAAAATGGATGGAGAGTTTTAACTTAGGTACAGAAGCTACGAGAGGTAGGATAATTGAAACTTTATTTGATAGAAAATATCTTTTTCAAAAGAGAGGATCTATTTATCCAACTCCTTTAGGAATCGTAGTTGTTGAAGTCCTTAAAGATTATTTTAAAGATTTAACTAGTGTTAAGCTTACTGCTGAGATGGAAGAGAAGCTTAATAGTATATTAGATGGTAAGGAGACAGTTGACAAAGTAGTTGAAGACACGGTTATCACGCTTAAGAAGTACTTAGAAAATTATGAAAAATATAAGGATCAAATAGGGATTAAATTAGCCAAAATTCTTGGATTGGTCAAGTATAAGAAATGTAAGTATTGTGACCTAGAGGCTGAATACGGTGATTTATGTAAATATCATTACGAAGCCACAATTAAATTAAAAGAGGCCTTAAACACCTGGAAAGAAAGAACAAAATTAGATGAAAAAGATATTTTGAAAAAAATTTATAGGTCTAAGTCAACTGGAAAATTTGTAAAAGATATAATTTCTGAGATGATGTGAGTCATGCCAACTTGATAGGTGATATGAACCCTGGGGTATCTGATCATAAAGCTTTAAACTTCTCATGCCATGCCTCATAAGCTTTAATCATTTCTTGGTTAACACTTGGCTTTCTAATTTTGATTACCTCAATGAAATCCTCCATCGTTACGGGTCTTGGCTCATTTAAGTTATTAACGAACATTTCCTTAACTACTCTTATTTGAGCAGCTTGAACAATGTCCTTAATATCACTGGCTGTATATCCTTCTGTCATTTCAGCAATTTTATTCAAATCAACGTTTTCCATCTTAATCTTTGATGTATAATATTGAAGTAATGCTAATCTTTGTTGGAAATCTGGAAGTCTTACATATATTCTTTTTTGGAATCTTCTTAAGAAAGGTTCATCTAATCTCCAAGGTTTATTTGTAGCTCCTATAACATAAACTTTAAAGTTCTCTGACTTATCTTGTAAACCATCCATCTCTTTTAGGAATTGATTTCTAACCCTAACTTCACCACCGTTTTCACTACTGTAAATTCCTAATAACGCATCAAGTTCATCGATAAATATTATTACTGGTTTTCCTTCTTTCTTGCTTATTTCTCTAGCCTTATTAAATACTTTTGCTACATTTTTCTCTGCTTCGCCTAACCATTTTGACATTATGGAAGCAGCATCTACTTGTATGAAATAGGAGTCTATTTCATTAGCTACAGCTGCAGCTATCATTGTTTTACCACACCCTGGAGGACCATATAATAGTATCCCTCTAGGCCATCCTAATGGGAACAGATCTGGCCTTTTGCTAGGATAAACTATAGCCTCTTTTAATGCCTCTTTTACGTCATTAAGACCTACAATATCCTTAAAGGAAACTTTAGGTTTCTCCTTAACTATAAGATCCTCGATGTCAACTTGCTTTGAATCACTGCCACTTGCTGGAACTGCTTCCTTTAATACTTCTATTCTTTTTTTGTATTCCGCTATCATCTGCTCATAAACTTTAATAGATGGAGAATCTGGGTATAATGCAATTAATTGTGAAAGCACTTCTATTGCCTTTTTATAGTTGTTTATTGCATCCTCTGCCTTTCCTTCCTTGTCAGCTTTTACAGCATTTATAGCATATTTTCTAGCCATTTCTTCTAACATTGCTTGAGCTGACATCTACTCACCCTTCTAAAGTTACTAAACCCTTAGCTGCTAGCGATTTAAGTAAGTCAAAGACCTCATCTTTCTCTACATCATATATTTTACAAAAGTGTTCTACATCTAAGAATCCACCAGTTTGTCTTATGTAATTAAGCAAATCTTCTTCTGTGGGTTTCTTCTTAGGTTTAGTTTGTTCATGTTTTATTTCTATTGGTTGTTTCCTAGAATATGGGGTATCACTTGGCGGATAGGGTAATTCTGGCAACAGTTCTTTTAGTTTATCTTCTGCCATTTTTTTAGTTTCATTTAATATTTTTTGTGCCTCCTCATCAATTACTGTCGGTACTACGGTCTTTTCACTCAGCGCTCCAGTTTCAACAGCAATGCTATTCACACTACTCGTTATTGAATCTAATGCAATTGCAACTTCTGGGGCTATACCTCTAATCTGATCCTTTAGCTGTCCTAAAACTTTCATTACTGGTAATAATACTAACGAAACGCCTTGTAGTTCTTGTACAGTGTCTAATTTTATTCTTACTTTTTCTATAGCTAAGAAAGCAGTGTAAATTATTTTGATCATTTTCCTTATGTCTGAAATTTCTTGAGCATATATTGTTGCTTTAGCCATATCTCCTTCTATTTGAGCTCTTATTACTTTTTCATATAGTTCTTTATCTCTTTCTCGCAGTCGTCTAATTGCTTCATCAAGCCTATCTTGTTGGTCCTTTAATTTCAAAGATATTTCTGTGATAACTTTGCCTAATTGTGCCTTACGTTTTCTGTCATTGTTAAAAAATGATGAAATCTTATCAAACATACTATTTCACTAAATTAGTTACAAAGTATTTATTACCCTTACTGGTATTGGCAATGGTACTTCCGATTTGTTATTATCCGTTTTTGTAGGTTGCTCTTGTTGCGTAGTTAATGAGGGAGAAGGCTTAATATCTATTCCCTCTTTATCCAAACCATCCAATTTATCTAAAGTCTTCTTTATATCATCCCTTTCTAACGTATAACTTTCTTTTGATTGTCTCAAAATTTCCATAGAATTCTTATAAGCTACTTCTGGTAATTCACCAGAAATATAACTCATCTTTAGTGAGATTGTAGCTTTATCAATTTGAGCTAGTTGATCTTCAATTTCATTCAATCTTGTCTTTAATTTACTTTTCAATTTTGTATGTTCTTCTCTTAATTTTAGTAATTCAGAATCTAGCTTTCTTTTCATATCGTCATACATACTCTTTGGAATTTCTTGTTTTGAGTATAACTCTTCTAAGGCTTTCTGCCTTCTTCTTATTTTCTCCATATAGCCTAAAATCTTTATGGCTTCAGTTTTCCATTCTGGTAATAATACTATTGAATCTCCGTCCATTTTTATCATGTCAGGGCTAACAGTAACAAATGAATTACCGTAAGAGATTTCTATGCCAGTTACTGTTCCGTCAATTTCAGTATATACGTGTATTATACTACCAACGTCCCTACCATATACATCTTTAATCTTTTGCCCAACAAACTTCGTTAATACATCAACTGAAATTGGCATGGTAATACTCCTCAAAAATATGAGCTCTACAATATTTTACTTATAAAGGTTTGTGCTCCTCAGAAGGTAGAGGTTCATCACCGTTAAGCGCTTTTAACCCTCATCATCCGCAGGAAAATATTATGTAAGAAAGTTTAAAAAACATTTACGAGAAAGATATACTTTACGATTAAGTATGAGCTTACAAAATCTTGCTAACGTCACTTCTCAATTAGCTGGTTTATTTCATTTTAATGCATCGCCTTTAGCAACAGGATTAATTGTCATAGGATTAGCTATTGTATTTATGGTATTAATAGGAGCTATTATATATGGATTAGTCAAGGCATTTAAAGAGCTTCCTAACATGCCTTTTAGGACTTTTGTAATGTTAATGCTAGTATTAGCTATATTTTTAATAATAATAGGTATTTTAATACCTTAAAGATAAATTTTTTTACCATAATATTCTAATCCATAATCCGTTTCTATTTCTATTAATCTATTATATTTGCTCGTTCTTTCTCCTCTTGCTGGTGCACCAGTTTTAATAAAATCACTTTGAACTCCCACGGCTAAATCTGCTACGAATGAGTCTTCAGTTTCTCCACTTCTGTGACTTACAATTGTTTTAATAGAGTTCTTTTTAGCAAATTCAATGTATTCAAAAGTTTCTGATAATGTGCCTATTTGATTAGGTTTTACAATCGTACCTTTAGCAGAATTCATTTCAATTCCTTTTCTTAAATATTCTATGTTAGTAGTAAAGAGATCATCCCCAGTAATTATGCTTTTCTTTAGTTTTTGTTGAAGTATAGAAAATCTTGCGAAATCGTTCTCGTTGAAGGGATCTTCTATATACAATAACGGATATCGGGAAGCTAAGTTAACATAATAATCTATCATTTCATCTGGTGTAAGTTTTTTACCATCTATTTCGTAGTGATTTCCATCAAAAAAGTCAGAAGATGCTGCGTCTATTCCCATCATAATCTTATCCTCATAACCAGAGTTTTTAATAGCAGTATAGACCAAATCGAGTGCATCTTCTGTTTTAGATAATGGAGGAGCTATTCCTCCTTCATCGCCTAACATAGTGTAAACTTTTCCATATCTTTCTGTTACTAGTCCTTTCAAATTCTTGTATACTTCGTCGGCAGCAAAAAGCGCTTCACTAAAATTATCAAACTTTAGAGGTATTATAATAAATTCTTGGATTTTTAACTCATTACCAGCATGAAGTCCTCCATTAAGAATATTTAATAGAGGAATAGGCAAATATCTTATTCTAGGCCCTCCTATATACTGAAACACTTCGAGACCAAGGGATTTTGCCGCTGCCTTAACTACTGCAATAGAAGTGGCAATTGTGGTATTTCCACCTATTTTTGATTTATTAGGGGTGCCATCCATTTTTATTAGAGTAAGATCTATTCCCAATTGATTTCTAACATCAAAATCTCTTAGTGAATCGTTAATTAGACTATTAACTAATTCTATTGCTCTAGTTACTCCCCCATCTTGATCTCTTAATTCTATTGCTTCTCTACTTCCCTTTGACGCACCCGCTGGAGCATCGCCAGTGGCTGATATTCCGCCATATGTTTCAACTTTTACTCTTATTGTCTTGTTTCCTCTTGAATCTAGAATTTGATAACCTTTGATTCTTTTTATCCTAAAGTAGTCGTCATTCATTTAAATCTCAATGTTAATTAAGAGCAAGGATTAATATGTCATTATGTTTGTGCTTTCTAATTTTTGTCGTGTATGGTACTTTAACTCCTTTTTATGCTAAAATTCTTAAAGGTAAGCTTAGTAATGAAAAAGCTTTTTATATAGCCTGGACTACAGCTCCTTATCTTGTTTCATATTTTTATAGTCCTACTCTCCTATACCCTTTTTTGATTATTTTTAACCTTATATCTTATAATTTTGCTATAAAGAGAAAGATTAATCTCTTAATATTTACGTTATTTTCAACAGCAATATTAGGAGAATTAATTTATAGTCTTGTTTTTCATCATACAAATTATGCCTAGAAAAAAGCAAAGTGATCCCTACGTATGCCCTACATGTGGTACAAGAGTTGAAAAACCTACTAAAACGTGGCAATTAGTGTCTCCAATCCCTGACGCTTACGGAAGAATAACAATAACAGTAATGGGGTCTTTTGAATGCCCTAATGGTCATAAATGGAAAGCTGTCGTTTCAAAGATAAGGGCTGGCGGAAGTTCAGTAGAAGTTGAAGGTAAAAAAGGTGTAAAGAAAATTGGGGATGAAAAAGAGGAAGAAGATAGGGCTGAAGTAATTGAACTAGATCTTAGTGATCTAGATGAAGAAGAGTGATATATTACTTCTTGTTGTTATAATTTTAATCTATATTGTAGTTTTATCTGGAGTAGTGCAAACAGCAAGCGTTGAAGGAGTTTCAATGTATCCTATTTTTCAAAATGGTTACTTAACATTTTATACATCTCCTAGCAATATTAAAATAGGAGATATAATAATATATAAATCGCCTACTTTTAATACATATGTTATACATCATGTGATAAAAATAAACTATATTGATGGAGAAACCTATTACGTCACCCAAGGAGTAGATCATATAACAAATCCTCAGCCTGATAACAAAATTGGTTTAGAAGGACCATATGGAGTATCTCAAACACAAGTTATAGGAAAAGTTGCTGAGATTAATGGCGTTGTTATATCTATACCTTATCTTGGTTATATCTCAATACTTTTCTCATTACTTTAAGGAACCTATTTTTCCTTCTTCTCTTAATCTTTTCACTCTATATGTTGGAGTAACACTTGAAGGATGATTTGCAATTACTTGGTCTAATCTCCTAACTGCCGTATTTTTTGGAGATGATAGTACCTCATTAGGGTTAGTATATGCCAAATTTATAATATCTCTTACTGCCTCAGCGAAA
The DNA here is from genome assembly GCF_041154675.1 of Sulfurisphaera javensis. Classification (NCBI taxonomy): domain Archaea; kingdom Thermoproteati; phylum Thermoproteota; class Thermoprotei; order Sulfolobales; family Sulfolobaceae; genus Sulfurisphaera; species Sulfurisphaera javensis. The sequence continues at coordinate 2,014,757 of NZ_AP031322.1, read as the reverse complement.
CTATCCAAAACCTCTTTTGGTTCTGTCTCTGTGGGTTCTATCATTAATGCCTCTTCTACATTGGGAGGAAAATATATAGTAGGAGCATAGAATCCTCTATCTAATAGCGCCTTAGCTATATCGTTAGCTGTAACTCCAGTTTCTTTAGCTAACGTTTTAGCAGAAAATACTACCTCATGCTTTCTAGGTCTATTTGGTGCAATTAAATCTAATCCTTTTACATCTTTAAGTTTAGAAATCAAGTAATTTGTGGCTAACGTGCTCATCTTACCTACTAATGATATGCCCTCAGCTCCCAATCCAAGAATATAGATATAAGCTCTTACTACGTTGCCAATGTTTCCATAATATGTAGCTATCTTACCTATAGTATATTTAGGTATATAAGTTAGTGAATATTTTCCATTCTTTTTCTCTACAAGTGGATATGGCAGATAATCAACCATCTCTCCTTTAGCGCAAATTGCTCCAGCACCTGGCCCACCTCCTCCATGAGGTACAGCAAAGGTCTTATGCAAGTTCAAATGAACTATGTCAAACCCCATATCTCCTGGCCTAACTATACCTAAAATGCCATTAAGGTTTGCCCCATCATAATAAAGCTTTGCATCAACTGAATGTATGTATTTTGCAATATCCAGTATATTCTCTTCAAACAATCCTAATGTATTAGGATTAGTCAACATAAATCCAGCCGTCCTTTCGCTTACTATTTCCTTAAGTACATCAATATCTACCAACCCTTCATTATTCGACTTTATATAAATCACTTTAAAATTCTCCATCGATGCACTAGCTGGGTTAGTTCCATGTGCCGTATCAGCAACTAGCATTTCATCTCTATTTTTCCTACCTTTAATCTCATGATATTTTTTAATCATTAATACTCCAGCAAGTTCTCCGGCTGCTCCAGCAGGCACTTGTAGACTACACAACTCCATTCCGGTTATTTCAGCTAGCCATCTTTGCATGTCATAAATAACTTCCAATATTCCTTGAACTGTCGATTCATCTTGTAATGGATGTAAATTTTGAGTCAGATTATCTGCCTCTTCCTCTATTTTAGGGTTATATTTCATGGTACAAGATCCTAAGGGTACCATGCCGTTATCTACTCCGAAACTCATTTGTGACAACCTTATGAAATGTCTAATTACTTCTAACTCACTTAGCTCCGGTAAATCTATATCTTTTCTCCTAAGATTTATTGGTAAATTAATTTTTACTTGCTTTCTTAACTCTTCTTCTATTGGTATCTTTAAGCCTACCCTATTTTTCCCTTTATATTCAAATATTAGTGGTTCATCCCATGTAGCTTGATGCCATTTCACTCATAACACCTCACTAATGTTTTCTATTAACTTATCTATCATATCTTTAGTATGAACTTCTGTTACACAGAATAAGGCTTGAGTGGAATTAAGTTTCAAACCCGCTTGTATACCTTTTTCTAATAATTTAGCGTAAATTAAATCATAATTTCTTCCAAAATCAACAGCAAATTCTTCAAAGAAATCTCCATTATAAATCCTTTTTATTCCGGCATTTTTTAATCTACTTTCAGCGTAATGACTTCTAATATATATCTCTTCAGCAAGGTCTTTTATTCCGTTTTTTCCAAGCAAAGAAAGATAAACTGCTGCTGCTATAGCCATAAGGGCTTCATTTGTTGTTATGTTTGATGTAGCTTTTTCTCTTCTAGCAAACTGTTCCCTAGTTTGAAGAATCAAAGTAAATCCTCTATTTCCTTCAACATCTTTAGTTAGTCCTACTATTCTTCCAGGCATTTGTCTTACTAATTGTCCATCCCATCTTGTTGCTAGTATGCCTAAAAGTGGGCCACCAAAGTTCATAGGTAATCCTAATTCTTGTCCATCTCCTACAGCAATGTCAATTCCGTATTCGCCTGGCGGTTTAATTAGGCCTAAAGCTAACGGAGAAACCCCCATGATTGTAATTATTTTCTTTTTCTTTGCAAGATCGACTATTGCTTCTATGTTATCTTCAAATATACCGTAAAAGTTAGGCTGTTGAATATAAATAGCCGAAATATCCTCATTTAATTCTATCTTATCTACATCTATAGTTCCAGTTTCTTTATTGATTGGCATTTCTGAAAGTTTAATATCTTTACCATAGGTCCAAGTTTTTACAACTTCCTTATGATAAGGATTCATTAATTTAGGTACTAATACTGTCTTTTTTTTGTTAATTCTATTTGCCATCATTATTGCCTCAGCTAAAGCACTTCCCCAATCATAAAGAGAAGCGTTTACTACTTCCATTTCGAAAAGTTCAGCAATTAGACTTTGATATTCAAATAACGCTTGTAGTAATCCTTGGGAAATTTCTGGTTGATAAGGAGTATATGCAGTATAAAACTCAGATCTTTTTATTATAAATTTTACAGCCTCTGGAATATAATGTGGACAAATTCCTCCTCCTAAAAAAGGTGGCATTACTAATCTCTTGTTTTTATCTTGTAACTCTTGCAACTTTAGAAGGATTTCATACTCAGAAAGAGGCTTTTTATAATCTATATTTAATTCTCTCTTTAATATAATTTCAGTTGGTACGTCTCTAAATAAATCATCAATGTTATTTACTCCTATGCTTTCTAGCATTTCATTAATATACTTTAGATTTGGTAACCATGGATGCATCTCCATATAAATATGCCTACTAGTATTCAATATATGAATTAAAAATGTTTAGTACACCTCTTTTGGATATTGAATCTAAACTTAATGCCGATATAGGCGAGTTTGCTGGATGGCAAATGCCGATGAAATATTCTTCTTATCAAGAAGAACATATGGCAGTTCGTACTTCTGCAGCATTTTTTGATCTTTCGCATATGGGGAGATTAAGAGTTAAAGGTAATATTGATCAGTTTAATTATCTTATTGCTAAAGATATTAGGAATACTCCTGTAAATAATATGGTAGGTCCTACTGCATTTCTTAATGATAAAGGTGGATTTGTAGATGATGTAATGAGCTATAAAGTAAGTGATAATGAATTTCTTATAGTCACAAATGCAATAAATAGAGAAAAAGTAATACACTGGATTGAATCAAATTCTTCTTTAGAAGTTGAAGATTTAACCTTTAAATATGCCATGATAGCAATACAAGGAAGAAATGTATGGAATTTTATAGAGAAGATAGAGTTAAAACCATTAGAGTTCCGATTGAATACTAAATTTCTTGGTGAGGAGGTATTTCTCTTAAGCAGATCTGGATGGACTGGAGAGGATGGCGTTGAAGTATGGGGAGTACCAGAAACTATTTCAAAAATTATACAAAGATTAGTTTCAGTAGGAGTAAGGCCAGCTGGCTTGATATGCAGAGATAGTATAAGGCAAGAGATGGGTTTTGTATTATATGGAGAAGACATAGATGAAAATACTACTCCTGTTGAAGCAAGATATTGGGTATTTTCACTAGATAAGCAATACGTAGGCAGAGAAAAAATAATAGAACAATTAAAGAATGGAGTAGAAAAGATAAGAGTTGGATTAAAGTTAAAAAAAGGGGAAAGAAGTATACCAAGAAAAGATAATAAAATAAAGCTGTTAGATTCCGAAATAGGTTATGTTACAAGTTCTATTTTCTCTCCTTATCTTAATAGAGTTATAGGAATGGGTTATATAAATTCAAAGCATGCAATTTTCGGCTACTCAGTTAATATAGAAATAAGGAATAAGCAAGTTGAAGCTAAATTACAAGACTTTCCTTTCATTTAGTGATTAACATGAGTGAAATAGTAGTTGGTGGAAAGTATAAAATACTAAGAGACAGATATTATTCAGAAACAGATGAATGGATATTAGTAAAAGATAACATAGCAATCATAGGAATAACAGACTATGCGCAGAAAAAATTACGTGATATCGTAGGTGTAGAATTGCCAGAAGTTGGAAGAGAAGTTAAATCGGGGGATTCTATTGCTGTTGTAGAATCAGTTAAGGCTGCAGCAGATATATATTCACCCCTCTCTGGGAAAGTTATTGAAGTTAATCAAAAACTTCTAGATTCACCAGAGCTTATAAACAGAGACCCTTATGGTGAAGGCTGGATATTTAAACTAGAAATAAGAGATAAAAACGAAATGGAAAAATTGTTAAGTCCGGAAAAATATAGTGAATTAATAAAAGAGAAAGAGGGTTTAAAATGAGTCAATATGAAATTATTGAAAAATATGTTCCTACTTTAGGTAAACCCACATATCTAATTGTTGGATTACCAGATGCTGGACTAGTAGGAGTAATTGCTACAGAGTATCTAATAGATAAACTTAAATTAAAAGAATTTGCTGAGATCTATGCTCCAGACATTTTACCTCCTATTTCACATGTTCAAGATGGAGTAGCAAAATCACCTATAAGGTTATATCATAATCACAATATTGTAGTGTTTCATTCATGGATAGCAATACCTTCTTCTGCCATCATTCCACTGACAAAAATAATAGTTGATGTAGCTAGGAGATATGGGATATCTAATATTATTTCAATAACTGGTTTACCAATACAAGATAGATTAAATGCTGAAAAGCTAAATGCGTATTGGATTGCTAATAATGATGAAACAGCACAAGATTTGCAAAAATTAGGATTAATGGAAAAGTTTGGTGACGGCTATATAGCTGGCCCTTACGCACCATTATTAATAGAATCTCACAAGAACAATTTGGCTAATTTTGTTATAGTTGTTGAATCTTTTCTTGATTTACCGGATCCAGAAGCATCTGCGATAGCTATTAATATACTAAGTAAATATATTGGATTTAACATAAATGTTGATGAGTTACTTAAAGAAGCTGAAGACATTAGAGATAAGATAAAAGGATTAATGGAGCAGACAAAGCAAGAACTACCTACTTACGCCTCAAGCAGGCCAATGACTTATGCGTGATAGAGATGCCGGCGTTTAGAGATCTGGATGAACTAATAAAAAATTTAATAAAAAAGGAAGAAGAAAAATTAAGAAGAATAGAGGAAGAATTTGAAAAAGAATTTAAGGGATTTTCATCACCACTTTATTCTTTTAGAGAGACTGATGAGAGTTACGAATATCTTATAGATATGCCTAAAGCTAACTTATCTACTTTAAAAGTAGAATCAAGACCAAGAAAATTATACATTGCATGCAAGACAAAAGATGGAAAAGAATATAGATTGAATATTACTTTACCAGAAGACGCTGATCCTGCAACAATGGATGTTTCTAAAGCTAAATGGTTATTAAAAGTAACAATAAAGAAAAGGAAATGAGATAAAAACTGCTTTTTATATAGCTGTTAGTAAGCTTTAGAAACATTTATATAAACGGCGTTCAAGTAGATTAAATAGGGATAAATTCTTGTCAGATGAAACTACAAGGTTTTCAAAAGATGTTGAAACTAGGAAAGTTCAAAGGTTAGGTTCTTCTTCTTTATTTATAACATTACCAAAGAAGTGGATAAATAGATGGGGAATTAAGCCAGGAGATAAGATAATTATGGAAATTTCAGAAGACGGTACTTTACGCTTAGTTGCTGAAAAAATAAAGTTAAATTCTAACAAAAGGGCAGTGAAGATTGATATAGACAGTTTTAAGCAATCAATGACAACCGCAATTCCATGTTTGTATGCTTTAGGTTATGACGAGATTGTTTTTTCATCTAAGAAAACTTTAGAACATAAAGAAATAGAAGACGTGGTGAATTTCTCAAAGCAATTAGTAGGAATAGAACTATCTGAGGTTACAGACGATAAAATAAGGCTTGATTGTTTATTAGATACAGAAAAAATTGGTATTGAATCACTACTTAGAAGAATACTTAATATTATAGCTAAGAAAGTTGATGATGTTATTGCGATTCTTAAAGGTCAATCACCTTCAGAAGTTCAATCAACCATTGAAGATCTTAGGAGAGTTTACTTAATGTTATTAAGAAGGAGTATGGGAGGAAGATATAATTCAGAAAGAGACACATTAAGAAACTTTATAATTGCAGTAAATTCTTCTATTTTGTTAAGAATATACTACGTGATGCAAAAGCTTAATGATATTATAAAGAAAGATGACAAAGTCAAAAATGACCAAGAAATAAACAAGAAATTAATAGAAACTTTCCAGAAAGTCAATGATCTTTTTGATGAGATAATAATGAGTATATTATTCCCTAGCGTAAAAAGAATTTCTAATGGATATACGTTGATATCTCAAATAAAGCAAAATATATCACAATTAAATACTGATAATCAACTTCTAACAAGCTATATTGATGATTTACTTATAATGCTAGAAGAGGCACTAAATAATTCCTCCTGTTCGCTATTCCTTGAAGAAGCACCATGGATAGAGAGAAATTTAAGCTCATAAGTGGAAGTGATATATATGGCAACTTTGCAAATAGAAAATCTCCATGTAACAGTGGAAGGAAAAGAAATACTAAAGGGTGTTTCATTAACTATAAATTCTGGAGAAATCCACGTACTAATGGGACCTAACGGTAGTGGGAAGACTTCTTTATCATTAGCAATAATGGGACATCCAAAATATAAGATAACTGAAGGAAAAATATTGCTGGATGGAGAAGATATTACAAACATTGAAACCCATGAAAAAGTAAAGAAAGGATTATTTTTAGCATTCCAGAATCCTATTGAAATAAGCGGAGTAAAATTATCAACACTTTTAGTTGCTGAATATAATAGAATCTATGGTTCATCAAACTCACCTTTACAAGTAATTAGTTTTGTAAAAGAATTAAGCAAAAATGTTGGAGTTACTGACGCATTACTTAATAGAGGCATTTTTGAAGGATTTAGCGGAGGAGAAAAAAAGAGAACAGAAATTCTTCAAATGCTACTAATGAAACCTAAAATAGCAATACTTGATGAACCAGATTCGGGTGTTGATGTTGATGGGCTTAGAGCGATAGCTGAAGCAATACTAAAACTTAAGAATGAAAACAACACTGGTTATTTGATAATAACTCACTACAGAAGAATACTTGATCATGTAAAAGCCGATAAAGTTCACGTTCTTTACAGAGGCAAAATAGTTGCAACTGGCGGTATGGAGTTGGCTAAACTTATAGATGAAAAAGGATATGAGGGAGTGCTTAAGTAAAAATCTTTTTCTATAATTTAAAATTTTTACTTATTTATAGATAAGCTTATATTATATCTTTAACAGAGTTAATGATAGGTAAACCAAAATGCCAGAAGAAAAATTCTCCCTTGACATTAACGAGCTCATAAACGCTGCAATCGAGGCTAAAAATAATAACCTAACACAATCTGAGTTTCATAAACGTGTAGTTGAGTCTGGATTAAGTAAAGATGTAATAGTTGAAATATCAAAATTAAAGAAAGAACCCGAGTGGATGCTTAGATTAAGATTAAAGAGTTTAGAATTATTTGAAAAACTTCCTACTCCAAACTGGTTACCAGATTTCTTATCAGAACTTGATGTTTCAAAAATGGAAATTTACATTAAGCCTGATGCAGAAAGAACCTCTAACTGGGATGAAGTTCCCCCAGAAATAAGAAAATATTATGAACAATTAGGAATTCCTCAATCAGAACAACAATATTTAGGGGGACTAGTAGCTACATTTGAGTCAGAATCAATTTACTCAAACGTTAAGCAAGAGTTAGCTAAAAAAGGAGTTATCATGATGCCTCCAGAAGAAGCAATACAAAAATATCCAGATCTAATAAAAGAATATTTTACAAAAATATTTCCAGTATCTGATCACAAATTCGCAGCATTGCATGGAGCATTATGGAGTGGCGGAGTATTTGTATATGTTCCAAAAGGCGTTAAGATCACAACACCAGTAGAAGGATTCTTTATAATAGGTAGTGAAATGGAAGGACAATTTGAGCACACTTTAATAATTGCAGATGAGGGTTCCTACATACATTTCATTGAAGGTTGTTCAGCCCCTCAGTTTAAGAAATTCTCATTCCATGATGGTATGGTAGAATTGTATGCTAAGAAAAACGCTTACATAAAGTTCACCACTGTCCAAAATTGGAGTAAAAATGTAATTAATTTCAACAATAAGAGAGCATGGGCTGATGAAAACTCTACAGTAGAATGGGTAGAAGGTTCTTTAGGTTCAAAGTACAGTTTTGTTTATCCCTCAACAATATTAAGAGGAAGAAATGCGTCTTCAACAAGCTTAGTTGTAACACTAGCTAGCGGTGAAGGAGAATGGAAAGATAGTGGTTCAAAGATGATACATGCTGCACCAAATACAAAAAGTAAAGTGATTAATAAGAACATAGGATTTAATGGTGGAGTAAACATATACAGAGGATTAATTAGAGTAAACAAAGGAGCAACTGGTGCAAAAGCCTTTGTAAAGTGTGATTCCTTAATGCTTGATGAGAAAACAAAAGCTTATACATTTCCGCACAATCAGGTGTTCGAAGAAGACGCTGATGTAGCTCATGAAGCCCATACTTTTAGAATGAACGAGGATCAACTGTTCTATTTAATGAATAGAGGAATAGACGAAAAAGAGTCTGTCTCAATGTTAGTTCTAGGATTTATAGATGAAATAATGAAAGAATTGCCATTTGAATATGCAACGATGCTAAATAAGGTTATTAAGTTAGAATTGGATAAACTAGGTGCAGTGGCATAAATGAGTATAATAGATTTTTCTTCTGCAGAGAAATATATTTCTAATTTAGAAAATAAAGGAGAAAGACAAAAATTACTTTCTTTGGCTGAATCCTTACCTTATCAAGTGATTAACGATTCTCCAACAGTAAAACATTACACTGAATGGAGTGAATACGATAAATTAAACCTTACAATCTTTCCAAGTAAAGAGGAGATAAAGAAGAAATATGAATTAGAAGGATATAGGACAATTTATATTCAAGATGATTTCATAAGCGGTGGATTAGTATCCGAAGAACCAACTAATAGTTTAATAAAACCAGAAGAACATAAACTAGTCGCATTAACTTTAGCTCTATCAAGAAAAATCAAGATAGATATAGAAAAATCGGATAAAGTGCTTATTTATCATAGAGTAGCAGAGAGAAATTACTTTTCTCCAGCAAATATTGAAATAAATGTAAAAGATGGTGCAATAACTGATATAGTATATTTAGCTGAAAATGAAATACCTAATTCTCTCCAAACAGCAATAACTTCATTAAGAGTATCTAGAGATTCTCAAGCGAACTTTACTTTAATTTCTACTTCCTCTTATATTTACAATTACGTAAAAGTATATTGTGAAGGAGAACTTAATAGTACTATATTTGCGACAAAATCAAAGATGGCACATATTGAATATACAACAATCCTTGATAAGGAATCTAAATCAGTTTTTAGTGCAAAATCAATTGGAACAAATGATGATAAAATTGACATTAGAATTATTGTACAACATCAAGGACAAAAAAGTGTAAGTGATGGAAATTTGAAGGGAATAGCGACAGATAATGCGTTTGTTGTTATAAGAGGAGACGCATCAATAAATGAAACTGCTTTAGACTCTTCTACCTCTATAATAGGAAGGGCATTTATTTTAGGAAAAGACGCTAAAGCAATAGTTGCACCAATGTTAGAAGTTAAAACTGGTAGAGTTATGATGGCTAAACACTCTGCATCAGTATCAAGGGTGCCTGAGGATTTAATATTCTATTTGGAGAATAGAGGATTGAGCAGAAAGGAAGCAGAATCATTCTTAATTAGAGGCTTTATTGAAGATGAAAAAGATCCTGAAATATTAAAGAAAATAATTGAAGAAGTACTTACGTCCAGTAAGATAATAGTTTCGGTTTAGTCTCTCTATCCTTACTTATGTCAAACATAACTTATGTAAAATCTTATTTTAAGGTATTACTTGAGGAAAAATGAGAGTAGTAACATTTAAAGTAGAAGAAGACCTATTGCAGCAATTAGACCTTTATGCGTTAAATAATAGGATAAGTAGAAGCGAAATTATAAGAGAGGCTTTAATAAGGTATTTAAGTGAGAAAAAAGCCGCTGCGGGGATTTGAACCCCGGACCGCCGGCTGTCCTGGCAACCTTACAAGGCCGGCGCTCTAACCAGGCTGAGCTACAGCGGCAAATAATATTATAGAGATATAAGATATAAAGTTTATTTTGAGATTGCTCGACCGACATGTTTTAAAGATGATTTTTTACTTTATATGATCATTTTTACTTGTGATAACACAATTAATTATAAACAAACTTCTCACATTCCTAGAAGAAGATATTTACCCAGAAGATATAACAAGTAAAATCGTCTCTGGAATTAAATGTAAAGCAGTTATTGTTTCTAAAGATGAAGGAGTTTTAGCTGGTCAAAAGTTCATTATACCGTTTCTTGAATATCTCGGAGTAAAAGTAATAAACTACCTTCAAGATGGTACACAAATAAAAAAGAAAGATATACTTCTTGAGATGGAAGGAGAGGCGGAAACTATTCTAGGAGTAGAAAGATTAACATTAAATCTTTTAGGTAAACTATCTGGAATTGCCACAGTAACTAAATTAATGACTGATTTAGCAAGAAAAGTCAATCCTAACGTCAAAATTGCTGGAACTAGGAAAACTACCCCTGGATTAAGGATATTTGAAAAATATGCAATCGAAGTAGGTGGAGGAGACCCTCATAGATTTAATTTATCTGATGCAGTTCTCATCAAAGATAATCACATAGCGCTTTTAGGGAGTATAAAGGAAGCTGTTATAAAAGCTAAAAAACTTAATAGCTTTACAAAGAAGATCGAGGTTGAAGTTTCCACTTATAAACATGCAATAGAAGCTTATGAAGCTGGTGCTGATGCAATACTTTTAGATAACATGAAACCAGAAGAAATAGAACCCATAGTAAGGGATTTAAAAGGGAAAATAATAATAGAAGCTTCTGGGGGAATTACGCCAGATAATGTAATTGAATATGCTAAAACTGGTGTAGACATAATTTCTAGCGGTTATATTACACACAGCTCTAGGTCTTTAGACTTCTCTCTTGACATATTTAAATCATAAAAACAAATTTTTGATAGTAATATTTAAAAACTTATAATGCACAGAACACATGTTCGAGGAACCATGCCAGATATGTTGGAATTAATAAATCAAATAAAACAATTAAAAAAAGAGAAGAATGCAATCATTTTAGGACACAATTACATGGAATATGGCGTTCAATTAGTTTCTGACTTTACTGGTGATTCTTATGATTTAGCTGTAAAAGCAATGAAAACTAATGCAGATATAATTGTTTTTGCCGGAGTTTACTTTATGGCAGAGCAAGCTGCAGCATTAAACCAAGATAAGAAAGTATTATCCCCTGATCCAAATGCAGGTTGCTCCTTATCTGATTCTTTAGATGTTGAAACATTAAAAAAGTATAAGGAAATGTATCCAGAGGCACCAGTAGTTCTATATATAAACACTAGCATTTATACAAAAGCTTTAGCTGATTATATTGTAACTTCATCTACAGCTATAAAAGTTGTTAAAAGCCTTAATGCTGATAAAATTATCTTTGGACCAGATGCTAATTTAGCTAATTATGTTGAAAGAAAAACAGGTAAGAAATTAATTAAAGTTCCTCCTAATGGAAGATGTATTGTTCACGCTAATTACACTAAGCAATTAGTTACATTAGCAAGGAAAAAATATCCCAATGCTATATTAATGGCTCACCCAGAAAGTCCTTTAGAAATACTTGAAGCTGCAGATTTTGTAGGTTCAACGAATCAAATAATAAACTTTGCCAAAGAGAGTCCATATAAGGAGTTTATTGTTGCAACTGAGTTGGGAATGATAAATGCTTTGAAAATTCAAGTTCCCAACAAAACGTTTTATCCATTAGTTACAACTGAAGCTTGCGCATGCGCAAGATGCCCATATATGGCTATGATTACTTTAGAGAAAATTAAAAGATCATTAGAAGAAGAAGTTTATGAGGTTAAAGTTCCTAAAGACGTTGCTGAAAAAGCTAAAGAAGCATTTGAAAGAACAATGAAAATTTTAAGTAGCTAACTTGAAGTAAATTCTCTTTTCCCATTTAGGATCCTTATATGGATAGTCCTCCCTATAATGGTTACCTCTACTTTCTTTTCTAATCTCAGCTGCTAATGCGGTTAAATAAGATATTATAACCTCATTTTGACAAGAATCAGTGTAAAGCTGTATAGCCTTATTCAACTTCTCTTCATTTCTTATTATTCCAACGTTATCCCAGTTAATTTTTCTTATCTCTTCTATGCTAAATCTTTTGGTACCATGAAGTTTAACAGAATATATTACTCCATCATCAGTTGAAATACCTTCCCATGAACTATCTATATATCTAGGTAAGTTAATTCCAAAAACCAAACCTTCTAAAAGTGAGTTACTAGCTAACCTATTAGCTCCATGCAGACCAGAATCACTAACCTCACCAATTGCATATAAATTCACTATGTTACTTTCTCCTCTAATATTTACTCTAATCCCACCATCTACAAAATGAGCTGCAGGAAAGATTAATATTTTATCTTTATAACTATAACCATGTCTCTTTAAATAAGCATTTACTACAGGGAATTTCTTTTCGAAATTATCAATTTTGCTTAAATCAATGAAAACTTTATGTCCCTTTAGCATTTCAGTATATATTGCTCTTGAAAGGATATCCCTAGGAGCTAGTTCCCCTCTCTTATCATAATTAAAAAGGAACCTTTCTCCCTTTTCATTATAAATTTGAGCTCCTTCTCCTCTTAAGGTCTCTGTAAGTAAGAAAGTTTCTCCACCTAGGTTAGTAACTGTTGGATGAAATTGTACAAACTCCATATCCGATAAAATAGCACCAGCCTTAAACGCTATAGCCATTCCATCTCCAACATTTGTAGATTGAGTAGATGAATATTCAAACAAATAGGAGTAACCACCAGTAGCTAATACTAATTTATCAACGTCTTCTACTAAACCTCTCTTTTCTGTAACAAAGCCAACTACTTTATTATCCTTTACGTTTATACTAATTAACTTATCTTCAATGATAGGAATTCCTTCCTCCTTAGATGTCTTCAGTAAAAAGTTGAATATTTCTCTTCCAGTTTCATCAGTCTTATGAAGAACTCTTCTCTTTGAATGTCCTCCTTCTAATCTTAAATCTGGCTCAAATTCAAAACCCCAGCTTTCAAATGTTTCAACAACTCCTTTAGCCTCAGAAGTAACATAATTGACAGTTTTTATATCACAAAGACCATCTCCAACCTTAATAGTATCTTGTGCGTGTAACTCTGGACTATCATCATTTCCAACAGCCGCAGCTACACCACCTTTTGCAATTGGAGTAGAACCTCCATCTACTTTTTTACTTATTACAGTAACTTTCTTCCCAGATTTCTTTAGCGCTACCGCAGCAGATAAGCCAGCAATTCCTGAACCAATTATATAGATCATACATTATCGAACATGTGTTCGGAGTATAAAAATTTTCTTTTTATTAAATTGAATTTATCTTAAATTTATCTAAATACTCAGTAGGTAAGCTACAACAAGCGTCATATAATTCTATATTATTCCAGATCTTTCTTGAAGGATTAGCAATTCTTTCGACTAGATTCCTTTCTACTACTAGCTTATCAAGTTCATCCTTAATTTTATATGGTCTCATACAACCAACACTGACTTTCCCATTCATTAATCTACTTCCTAACTCTATGTATTTTATAATCTCAGAAATCGAAGGAATAGGTATACTTTCAGATGGAGTTCCCTTAGTTGGTATTAGAACTAAAAAGTTAATTAGGTAAGGCCTTAAAGAGGAAACTATTTTTATACTTTCCTCTACCTCATCATTAGGGAAGCCTAAAATTATGTGTGGAACAACATACTTTGGTCCATAATCTATGAAATCCTCTAAGACCTTTATGTATTCTTCTCTTTTTCTTTCTATTCCTTTACTTTCAAACGCTTTTGGAGAATAGGCAAACTCATAGTCTACTATGTCAACAACATCTCTCATTTCTTCAATAGTGGTTTTATCTACTAATCCAGGGTGAACGTTAAAAATTATATCTTCAAACTCCTTCTTTACCTTTTTCATAACTGGCAAAATTCTCTTTAAATTTAATAATTCCCCTTTAGGATTAAAACCTCCACTAATTAAAAAACCTCTAGTCCCTTTCATATACTTTTTCACTACAAGTTTATAAAACTCTTCCTCCGAAATAGCAGATTCCATGCTTTTTATGTAAGTTGAGTTGCAATAAGAACAGCTAAGAGAGCAAGAGCCTCCAGATATGCTAATTACATTAAATTTTTTTAAAATCACGAACCCAAATACCATTTTAGATCCCTTAAAGGAATATTATACAGCTTTTCTCTCGGATCTTCATTATAATAAGGTCTATCACAAGAGGGACAACCAGAAGTTAGATAAGCAAAATCAGTTTCTTTTCCATAAAAGAGAGAATATCTAATTTTCTGAATATTCCTATACCTTTCTAAGCTTGGCCTTGGCAAATTTTCAAAAGGAGTACCTTTAATGGGAGTAAAGGCAAAAAGTGCAACATTTGCTCCAATATCTTTTAGCATTTTCATAACTGCAATTAACTCCTCATCACTCTCTCCCAAACCTACTATTAAATGAGCATAAACGTGACCATTTCCAAATACTTTTACAGCCTCTTTTATGAATTTTATATATTCTTCAAAAGAGTAAGGTTTTCCAACATAATCCCATAAACTTTTAACAGTATCTAATCCAACTCCAAGATAATCTACTCCTAACTCTTTGAATTTATAAAGGTAAGAAATGTCAATAGGTGTTATTGTAACAGATTTATGTTTATTCTTCACAAGTTCGAGAATATCTATAACTTCTTCAACAAAATTCTTCTTAATAACTGTTTGCAAACAAAAACGAGTAAAGGCTAAAAGTTTGTTACTTACTGATTCGTCTAACTCAGTCAAATACCATTTTACCCTTGATAGATATGATTTATCAGCTTTACTGTAAATTGACTGTGTACAAAACT
Source organism: Sulfurisphaera javensis (assembly GCF_041154675.1). Classification (NCBI taxonomy): domain Archaea; kingdom Thermoproteati; phylum Thermoproteota; class Thermoprotei; order Sulfolobales; family Sulfolobaceae; genus Sulfurisphaera; species Sulfurisphaera javensis. The sequence goes on along the minus strand of NZ_AP031322.1, from coordinate 1,999,741 downwards.
TACATTTACCTTCACACCCTCCATATTGTAAAGCATAGGCAGTCTCACTAATCTTTATCCCTTTTTTCAAAAAATAATAAGTTCCTGCTGAAAGCAAAACTTTCATTTTTTAACACACTCCAAAACTTTCTCATACAGTTCATCAACCTCAACACCTAAAATAAAAACGTTATCTGGCTTTTCTAACATCGAAAGATAACTTTCAATTTTTGCTAAATTATCATCAGTTGTAAAGAAATCACCAGTAACTTCCACTCTATCATCATAAACCCTTAAAATTACAGTCTTCCCAGCCCTAGACCTAAAGGCTTTCTCGCATATCATCTCAAATATGTCCATTGAGGATTTGTGTATTTAAACCTTAATGATTCAGAAATATCTTTTTCCAAATCAGTTAACTCACCGTCCTCAAGATTAAATATTGATTCAAATCCCTCAATTAATGCATTTAAAGCTTCCTTCCTGCTCACTTTATAACCTAAAAGAATGGAAAGAGTGGTAACTCTAGCTTTAGCTTCTCCTCTTTCAACTTCCTTAACTTTAGGAGATTTAATAACTTTCATATATTCTAGATTAGTATCATACATGAAAGTCCCATGAACTAATATTGAATTTCTTTTTATAGCTCCAGCCATTCCAACAATCTTCTTACCCTCAACAATAACATCATTTATCGGAGAAAATTCCCCCTTTAAACCAAATTTAGACAATGCGTGAATTAAAGCCTTAGAAATAAGCTGATATGCTTTCATCATATCATTTCCTTTTAGCACAACACTCCAAGTAATTTCTCCATTTTCATCATGTAAGGCTGGTCCTCCGCCTGTAAAACGTCTTACTAAGGGGAAACCGTATTGAGATAAAACCTCCTCATTCACCCAATCCTTAACAGCTAAAAATCTTCCTAATGATAAAGTTGTAGGCTTAAAGTTCCATAGCCTCACGGTTTCTGGTATTAAATCTTTAGAAAGTAAAATAAGCATGGTCTCATCTAATGCCATTTGTCTATCTCCAGAATTTCCTTCCTCGACAATTAATCTCATAAAAGAAAATTATTAAGCTGGCTTATAAAGAAGTCCTTCTTGTCTGAAACATTCTTCAAGAGTTAATTTCACTTTATCAGCCTTAAAACCTATGCATTCTACTTCTATAATTTTTTCTTTTCTAGTATCAAATACGATATTACACATAGACTTATAATTGGTCGATTTAAATTGAATTTCTGTTATTATGCCAAAGTTGAAACTCATAGAATACACTATTCTTATATTATCAACTTCAATACAAAACTCATTAGTTTTCATGCATTTTACTTGTCCACAATTAAATATGTTATTAATCTTCATTCTATTACCACCGTCACTTCCTTATCACAATGTAACTTTTTGTTTTTGAAAAGGGGAGATAACTTATTCTCAGCCTCTCTTGCTATACACTTTATAAATGGTGAATATTCTTCCGGTATTTCAATAATTTCGTAAAAGAATATTTTACCAGATAAAAAAGGAGGCGGTTCATAAGATCCTAAGTGTTGAGGAGGAGAAATATAATCAATAAACAAAACCCTCTTACCTTGGATTAATCTAATAATTAAAATCAAATTTGTCTTGTAAGCAAAACTCCCGGTAACTTGAGAAGGAAAAATTTCCTTACCTGTTAACTCAAATTTTATAAGCATTATCCAAACATCTCCTTCTGTACTTTTGCATACATTAATAGATCACCTATCTGTATTATACATAAAGCAATAATTGAAAACATTAATATTAGAACATATGAAGGGGGTTTGAACGCAAAATAATATGCTAAATAGATAATGATAGCTAAAACTGATTTACCCATACCATAATATTCAGCATATTTCAAGCTCATAGTTATCATAGCAAGAATTAATGCATTAAAAATCCCAGAAATCAAAGGAACAGAAATTAATATACTTCTTATTGCGACATTACTTATTGGTAAAGAAATTACAGATAAAAGAGTATATAGAGAAATTGAAAGAATTATGTTTATGGAGTATAATACCGAAGATGAAATTAAAACAATTCTGTTAAGGCTCTTTATATTCATTTGTCTCACCTTCAAAAATTATATATAGAACTCTTATCTTTTAAATTTTTCTTGAATTTATTAACTTTATCTTAAAAATTATAATTAAATATTTATGCCTAAAATAATTTTATTTCTAATATATAGAATAAACTAAGAAATTACTCATTAACCAAATATTTTACATTTTCAATTATATGAGTCAATATATGCTCTTCACTTATAGGGAGAGATTTTAAAAATCCTTTTTTCTCACTAATTATCGAAATAGTTAAGTATTTATCAGAAATAAAATTACTTGTAATAGTAATGGTATATTTTATTCCTTTTTCATTATCAAACACATAGGTAACTTCCTGTGGAGTCATTTTATAAATAAGAATAAACTTCTGTAAATGCTCCTCAATTTTTACGTCCTTGATGTCTTCCCTAGGGTATAACAGACTTATAAATCTCTCTCCCTTTTCTACCAGATGAAAATGGTATGTTAATGGTACAAACAACTCCGGTCTTTTGATGATCTTTAATAAAAAGTGATCAAATTTTATTCTCTCGCTATATATCATCTTTCCCTCACCAGTAGATAAAATATAGTAAAAAGCAAAATAAAATCTAGGACAATTGCTATTGGAACTTGAGGAATTATGGGCAATGGCTTACCAAGAAAAGGAGCAGGAAGAACGTGAGTGTAAATAATTAGAAAAGTATTCCACAAATCTAATATGAAAAAGTATGGTAACAATTTTCTAGTATAAGTTAAAATTTCATATGCCTCAAAAAGATATAATGCTGAATTAAAACCAAAGTATTCTGAATAAATAGCGAAAATGAAAGAAGCATTACCAACAACATGGGCAGCAATAGTAGCTGCATTATACCCAACACTCAAATGCAATATACTCCATCCTATTCCAGCAATACCAGCTATTACTCGCATTGCCTTATTTATACTAATCATTATTTTACGTTGATAATTTACTTATATTAAGTTTTTACCCGAATCTAAGATATAGAAAAACCATTTGTATATCTAACAGTTTTATATCTTTTACGCTTTTCTTATAATCATGCACAAATTAACTAAAATAGGTATAATCATTCTTGTTATTAGCATAGTGATAGGGGCAATAGGATTTTATTTAACAGTCTTCCAAGGAATAGGAGCTAAAGTTGAAAATATTATAACAAATGCTAAAAAGATAACGATTAAACCACTTTCAAATTATACAATACCTTATGTGTCTAACGGTTCAATAGTTCTCCTATTTTATAATTCTACTTCTCCCGTGGACGTTTACAACTTGCCTGCAAATGCAACTCCAATTAACATATCTAGAGGTAGAGTTGTTGAATTTCTGCCACAAAAACAAGGGCACATAACATTCCATAATCCTAATTTTCAAAATGTCACTATGTATCTCGGAATAGTTTACGTCACGACTACAAACATATTTTTTGGTGGAGGTTTAATAGGTCTTGCAATTCTACTCTTCTTAATAGGAATAATAATGATCATAATAGGATTTATTTTAAGTAGAAGGAAAAGATAAAAATAGTCTTTTTCTATTTCGAATCTAGTACAAAAATAAATAGTCACGATCTAATTACTAATTGTGAATTTACTTACAGCTTCAGATGTATACTTACATGAGGCTGATGAGTTTTTGAGTAAGGGTGATGTGGTTCAAGCTAGTGAAAAATATTACAAAGCTGCTGAAGAAGCATTAAAGCTAATTGCTGTAAAACTGAATATAACAGACATATTAGAAAAAATAAAGAGTAAAAGAAGATGAGATAAAAACTTTCTTTTTGAAATAGCGAAGAGAGCCTCTTCAGAAGTTTAGGAAATTTGGTTAGCGTCATGGTCTTTACACGTTTATGGTTTTCATGAAATGAAATTAAAGGTTGACCAAGTTAGGATAAGAGGAGATAAAATAAAGAAAATTGTAATTTTTCTCTGAATTTTTAACCATAACCATTCGATCTCTTCTCTATACATTCCGGAAATCTTACATTCATTCGCTTGTACTCGACTCTCCTTCCCTTAACTATAACTAAGAAACCTGCTAAGAATCTGTACTTTATGTATCCCTTCCTCTTTATGCTAGTATTTCCGTAAAGTTTTAGACAATCTTAAGTTTTGAAGATCATGGAAAGTAATCTAAAAACTTATTAGTAGTGTTAATCTTTCTTTAGATTCCTTAGAAGTTTATTTGCCATTATAGGAAGCTCGTAAGATAGCTACTTCTCGGTCGTTGGTCAATTATTTTGATATGTTTTAAAACCAGAATGATGATATAATAAAATATGAGGATAAAAATAGTTATAATAATAGTTCTCTTTCTTATACTATCCTTTGTTGCTGGCTATTATATAGGTTTAAAGAGTCATCAAAGTAATTTAAGTGGTTTAACAAATACGTTAAGTAATTCCAAGGCGACTACTACCATTTCAGATAATTCAATTACATTGACCTTATTCCCTGGAAAGCCAACATATTTTAGCATGATAGGTAACTATCTCGCTGATAGTGAATATGGACTTGGTGAAATTTATGGTGTTAACACTTCTCTTTACATTTCACCGTATATGTGGAATGTGAAATCTGCTAAAGGGGTTGTAAATATGACTGTTAATCCCTTCTTACACGTTACTGTTAATCTAACAAACGTTCAAAAGATTACACCAACAATTATGGTTGATGGTTATCCAGATGTTATTTATGGGGATGAACCATTCTTCCCAGTGTACAATAAGACTATAGAATCACCATATTTAGAATTACCAGAGCTTGTTGAAGATTTACCAACCTATATGTACTCTTATGTTAATTTCTCAGTTTGGGATATAAATGGCACAATAAATGATTTCTCGTATGATATTTGGCTTTCACCAAACCCATACGCATACAACCTACACTATGGGGATTATGAAATTATGATCTGGATGTATTGGCAACAGAATCTTAACACAACACCAGGCTTTCTTAAATATGCCAAATACTTGGGAATTACGCAGATTCCAACATACATTAACGGCACCTATTATAGTAACTGGCCATACTTCGTATATATCTTACCACAAACTGGGTCTGCTGGAGGGTGGACTACTATATATTTCATTTCAGTAAAACCAATTGAGGGACTGATTGGATTTCCAATAGCAAGCGTATTAAAGAATATGGGATCATTCTTAATTGAGGATGGAGTAACAAATTATGACCCTTATGATACGTATCTGCTAAACATTCGCGTTGGAATGGAATTTAATGGAACGAATGTGCTGTTAGGATATAACTTATATCAATGGTATATCATAGAAGAATTTCACTCTACTAGTTAATTTAACTTTTTCATAATGCCCTCATAAAGATATAAATTATTTCTATAACTTTCCAAATATACACTTAATGTTTAGCGTATATAAACATTTTCGTCTTATCTTTATTTAGAGATAGTAATGCCTTGAGTTTATACCTAAAAGACGCACTATGACGATTTCTAATTAGTTTTTCTTAAATAATTAAACTTTATTGTAAAAATAGTCATCCCTTTAACTCTTCAATCACTCTATGCTCTTTCTTCTCCAAAATCAGTATTGTAGAGATAACAGTTAAGGCTAATACGTCTAAAAATACACTGGCTTCTATTAAAAGTGGTATAGGAATAAGAAATATACCTAACATAACTAAAGCATTCTCCTCCTCAATATATCCTATAATCTGTACTGGTGTAGCTTTCCTTGAAGCAATTAAAAATAATCCTTGGAAAAACAGAGATAAAGCAAAAACTATGTAAAAAGAATGAGGAATAATTCTTGAAATTATTATCTCATAAATTATTAACACAGCTGAGAAAAAGAACGCTAAGTCGATAACTAACAAAGATGCTACTCCAGTAATTCTCTCTCTTTCCTCATATTTCCCTTTAATTGTTCTTAGCAAAATTTTAGGAATTAAGTATCCTCTCAGTAATATAATAATTACTGCTAAAATATAATAATCCAAAGTTCCAGTCATAACTCCTAGATATGCGGATAAAAAACCAATTATAACTGATTGCAATCCACTGGCTTCAATTAAAGGTTTATAATATGCCTGTCCTTGAATATAAAAAGCACTTATAATAACCAACATAGATACTAATTCTATTATCTCATTCATTTTGAATCACCACCAATAAAAGAGACAAAACAGAAAGGACAAATGCAACAGCTAAGAAATCTTGAATCTTGTACAATCTTAACTTTGCAAGACTAGAATCAATTACTAAAGTAATGAAAATCAGCAACATCCATTTAAGAAACATTATACCTAAGTCCTCTATTGCACCAAATACACCACTTTGCAACCCCCATGGGAATAAAAACACATTCAGCAACACAGAACCCAAAAGATATTGTTTAATGTAACCTCCCCACTTTAACAAAGCCAATGGTTTTCCACTATACTCGTAAAGCAATCCATCATCAATCATACCCATTTCAGATAAGCCGGAACTCTCTACAGGTAATTTTCCAGTCTCAAATATCCATAGCATAAAGAAAGCAACAGTAGCTGTAACATGATCTAAAGCTAAATAAAATGTAAAAGACTCAGCATACTCGTGCTCCACATAAGGATTATTTGTTCCTGTACCTAAAGCAACAGCAAAAAACACAGTTATAAGAGTAGCTTCCCCAAGAAAGTTAAAAGAGGAAGCTCTAGCAGCACTCAAAGAAACAAAATTACTACCAGATTCCATAGAAGCAACTATTTTTAAGAAAGAAGCTAAAGAGAAAAGTAAAGCTCCACCTAAGAAATCAACAATAGGAGTAAAGAAAACCGGTTCTGGGTAAACAACTGGAATAACAAATGAGATCACTAAATATATAGAAAATATAATATATGGAGTATAAATAAAAACCTCTGATGCGTAATTTGAAATTACCGTCTCCTTCTTTAATAATTTGAAAATATCGTAATAAGGTTGAAATATACTAGGCCCTTTCCTAGAGGCTATGTTTGCTTTTAACTTATCTAATATTCCGGAATACAATGGAGATAAAAGCACTACACCAAAAACTTGAATTATAGTTTCTATTAATGTTGAGATCATAATATCACCACCAAAATAGATACTATGATAAATGCAATTATCATGTAAATCATATACCACATTATATCGCTGTTCATATAACTTCTAGCTAAAGATCTAGAGAAGTCAACATATTTTTTGGATAGGCGATACATAAATTCCCAAAATATGTCTGCAGAGGTCTCTAAACTATGAAGATATATCTTAGTTCTTAATAACTTTGTCAACATCATCCTTATATTATTAGCAAAAGCAAATGCAGTATAACTTTCTACCTTCTTAACTCCATTGTTCCAAACTTCTGTTCTCCTAACTTTAGGTTTACCAAATATTGCTAACGTAATTACGCTAAATATTCCAATTAGAAACAAAACATATAGTGGAGAAATACCACCAAAAATCTTTGTTGGACTTAACTTTGAGAAGATCAGCAAGCCATTAATTACTCCTAAACTCTGAACACCTCCTATGAAAATTTTAGGGTAAAATACATATGACAATGACCCAGAAAATAGAACAAAAAGACTAACTAAGAAAGGAACAAAAAGCTTTACATTTCTTCCCTCTTTCCCCTTAAATATTTGAGTAAATGAAATGAACTTAATCATTGCACCAGTAGCAAACCCTTCTCCCATTGCCACTATAGAGCCTACAATTATAGGTATAAATGAATGAAAAGCGTAAGCTTCCATGAAAAGCGTTTGTAATAAGCTCCATGTAGCAACTCCACCTATATTTGGTAATAAACCAGACATAGAAGATGTAAGTAAAATTCCCCCTATCTTACCTAACTTATTCCTTATTGATTGAATATGGTCAAGATCTTCACCCTCAACGCTTCCAGAGATAAGAAATATACCAGTTTTAGCAATAGAGTGAGCAAAAGCAAAAACTATTACTGTATGTAATGCAAAATATCCTAAGGTTGAATTAGGAAGTATCATGTAAGCCCCAATAGACGTCAATATGGCACCATTATTCTCTATCGTACTAAAAGCTGGCAAACCTTTAACATGATTTGAAACATAAGCATACAAAGCTCCAAAGAATACAGAAAAACCACCTATACTCATAATTATATATCCGAAAATAGGCAAAATAGGAGAAAGCAATGCCATTTTAACTATTCCATATATAGCTACTAAGGTCATTGAGGCACTTAGTATAGCAGAAGCATTAGCTGGCGAATTTCCGTGAGCAATTGGTAACCATTCAGTGACTAAAAATGGGAAAATTCCCATCTTTATCATAAATCCAAAAGTTGAAATTATCAAGGGTAATGCGGTAGGTAAACTGGTAAATTCTAAGTTCCCAGTCACATTGTAAGCATATAAAAATCCTGCTAAGACTAAAACAGTGCTCAGCTCTCCAAAACCCATAAAAGTAAACGCTGGGTAATCTATCTTTTTATTTAATCCTATAATAGCGTAAGATCCAATAGTCATTATCTCCCAGCCAGCTAGAAAACTTACGTAGTTATTTGATGTAAACGCTACACTCATCCCTAGTATTGAAATTATAAAAAGTGGAGAAAGCCATCTCCCATAATTATCATAAAAAATAGAAAAAATTGAAGAAAATAACCACACTAATCCAGCTATAACATAAAAATACCCAAATATATTACCAACACTAACCCCATAAAATATAAAAATTGAAGAGAAAATAGCGGAAAAAGTATATCCTAACTTTTTGTTAAAAATCGATATTAACGCCGATATTATAAAGCCAAGATAAACTATTAAGAGGTTCATAACTTGTCACCTTTAGCCTTTATTAACGCTTTAAGAATAGTGTAAGGATTTGGAGGACAACCATAAACTACTACATCAGGTTTTATCTTAGGATTCCTCCCAATTATACCACCAGAAATAGCACAAGTGCCTATGGTAATAACTAATTTAGGATTAGGCATAGCATCGTAAGCTCTCTCCAGAACCTCTTCCATCCTTTCAGTGATTACACCCATTACTAAAAGTGCATCAGCATGTCTAGGAGTATTTGTGAAAAATATCCCAAACCTTGTCATGTCATATTGAGGAGAAGCTAACAATTTTACCTCAAAGTTACATCCACTACAAGTACCAACATCTATAGGATAAACATAAAAAGACCGTTTAAACAACTTATTATTTTGCTTTACCTCAAAAATGTCCTCATCACCGTTAGGATAATAGTAAGGATAACATCTACCACAAAAGATACACCTTTCTGGATTCCATATACTATTTTCTATAGCACTAGTTGGGCAACTGACTTTTCCATTTTCCTTAGCCTTCATTATCCTTGTAGACCATAAAGCAATTTCATTCTTTTGTATAACCCTTTCAGTCTTTATACCCTTTTTTAAACCCTTCAAAAACCAGTTCATACAAACTTCACCCCAACTTCAGAGATCCAAATTCCAAAACTTTCCCAATTAAATGGAAAATCTGTAAAAATGTTTTTTACCATAGATTTAGAGAAAAATTTAATATTTATTGAAGATGGCGATAGTAAATTCAAATCAATTACTTTACCATTACTTATAGAAACATTATAAGCTAAATCACCAGAAGGACTCTCAACCCTTCCAATTCCTTCTCCTTCATTTACCTTAATACTTTGTCTAGCTCTTTTTAGTTTGATTTGAGAAATAATCCTTAGAGATTCAAACACCTCTTCAGCCCTAACTATTAATCTCCCAAAAGCATCACCAGTATCATATCTTGGTATCGAAAAATCAAAATCATTATAAGGCAAATGTAAATCCTCCCTCCTTGCATCATACTCAAACCCAGCAGCCCTAGCAACTGGTCCTATACTCCTCTCGTCCTTTATAACTCCATTATTTTGCAATCTATCTATAAATATTCTGTTTTTAATTATATCTGGGTAAATTTCTTTAAACTCCCTTTCTATATCATCAAACTTCACATTATCATCAATTATTCTAACCTCATTCAACGAATTAACCCCAAAAAAGTACCTATGCCCAAATATTTTTCCAATCTTTCTGTTCACTTTTTCTATTAAATAAAGCAACTGATATGCAGGTACTAAGAAGCCAGCAGATTCAGCCATTCTCTCTATAACAAACAAGTTATTCCTTATCCTTTCAAGCTCTATCTCTAATATCCTTAAGTAACTAACATCTGGGTTTGTTTCTCCGTCTGAAAATTTCTCAATGGCTGAAATAAACGCAATACTGTGAGAGGCAGAGAAAGAAGCGTTAATTCTCTCTATCAAAAGCAGAGCATCATCTATGTTCTTTCCTAAAACTTTTATCTCCCTTAACTTAAAGTAAGGATCAACTGCAATCTTCCTTATATACTCTCCAAAAGTATCTATCTCCATTTTGACAGATTCAAATAAACCGCCAGCTGAAGGACCATAAGTAAAAGTGAAAGAACCAACAACTCTTCCCATTTCTTCCTCCTCTTTCACTTCTGGGCATTCACCCTCAATAACTGAATCAGAATATAAGCAATATTTCCCAAGTTTACCTATAATTCTCTTCATAAAACCCACCATATGATATAAACACCAATGCCTAATGATATAATAGAAGAAATAAGAGACACAAAACCCATTACCTTGTTTTCATCCATTAAAGCCCTCTCCCCTTTAAAGACCATCCTACTAACATGGAAATTTATAGAAATAAAAGCTATAGCTAATGATATTAATACTATAATAAATTGAAATATTGAGTAATGCAAAACAGTGGATAATATTAAGAATTCTCCTATAAAAGTTCCAAAAGGAGGAGCACCAGTTACTGCTAAAGATGACAAAATCAAAGAATATGGAGTAAATCGTAATCTCCATAATCCATAATTATCTATCCTCTTACTTCCTACACTCGTAAGGATTAACCCAGAGGAATAAAACGCTCCAGCTTTTCCAAAAGCGTGGGATATAAGAAGAATTATAACTCCAAATAAAGACCCATAAGTAATTCCTAACAAGGCTAAGTTCATATTCTCTATAGTTGAATAGGCAAAAAGCCTCTTTATGTTAGTTTGACTTGCCATAATTAAAGATGAAACAACTATAGATATTACAGCAAACCAAGAATACAATGTAGGTAAAGGAGAAATCTGATAAATTATATGAAGAACATACAATGCTACTGGCAATAAAACACCAGAAAACATAGCACTTATTGGAGGTGGAGCTTCACTATGAGCATCTGGTAACCAAGTATTTACCGGAAAAACTCCCACTTTAGTCCCGAAACCTATAAGACCTATTGCTGAGGCAAACTTAAGAACCAAACCACCATTATATTTTTCAGTCAATAACGTAGAGATAGTTAAAGTATGATAATAATAATAAAAAAGTATTACAGAAATAAAAGCAAAAGTAACCCCAGCTGAAACCAAGATTAAGTATCTCCAAGATGCTTCTAATGCAACCTCAGACTTTTCAGCTGAAACCAAAAGAACAGTAGAGATAGTAGTAGCCTCTATACCAACCCACATAAGACCCAAATTGTTTATAACCAATGAAAATAGCATAGAAGAGGCGAAAAAGTTCAGCAATAGAAAATATAGTCTCTCGCTTATTCTCATCTCCTCTACTTTCAAATAACTCATAGAGAAGATAGAAGATAGCAAATAAATTGAAGAAACCATTAGTATGAAATATAAAGTTATATTACTAACGAAAAAATACTCGTTCTGAATGTTAAAGTGAAAATAAAGCATTAATAAAGAAATAAAAACGAGATATATTCCAGATGCTATAGTAGAGTATTTTATACCTTTAAAATAAAAAGCATTAGCTAATATAGGAGTTAATATTAGAGTTAATACTAGATTCAACACTGGGCTTTCACCTACTTCTAGAGAAGTAGGCGTCATCAGCCCTCATTGATCGGGCGGTTTGAGGGGGTAAAAATCAATCCCCCCCCTCAGGGGGACGCCATCCCCTTCACTTACTATAAAAAAGTTAATAGTTAAAAAACTATTTTCTAAAATTTCCTTTACATGTTTAAATTTATAATTAAAGACTAGGAAAATCATATATCTTCTTCAGACTTAGTTACTTCTATTAGACAAATATTAGGAGAAGGCACGCTTTATTCTTTCCGGAAAATTCTTAAGCTTCTTAGAATTAAGATTAGAGTTTCGGTTTAATAACTATAATTCCCTTTTATTCTGTGAGAGGAATCAGCACGGCTTGATCACTGTTATTGGATCAAGAATCTCTAACACTTTCTTAATCTTACTCTCTTTACATAAATTCTTATTCCCATAAAAGCTTAGTCTTTGTAATTCAATTTTGTCAAGCAGATGTTTATCATAACCGTTAATTACGTAATGAAGATTTAGTATTTTAATTCCCTCATAATTTCTTCCTCATTGAAAGGCTTGCAAAAAATCTCTGCTATGTTCTTTCACGGTACTTATAAGAACAAAAACTAAGAAGTTTTAGGCTGAGGAATACGAAATAACCCATATTCTAATATCATTACATGTAAACTTCATTATGAAATTTTTTAACTAGAAAATTACTACTTAAACATAAGAATTATGTTAGCTTATGCAATTAAGTACAGTATATTGCTTGTTTTTCCCTTCAAAAGATATTTTCAAATTTGTTAAAAGCAATTTAAATAGTAAACTGTATGCCCTAACGTTATTTTAACTAAAAAAACAAGGACTGTCAAATAGTATTTTACAGTTTTCCGTTATTCTGTCAAATATTATTTGACAGATTTTTAAACTTTCAACTCCTCTGTCTATTGTGGAAGTTGAGGAAATAAGAAGAATAATTTTAGACCAAGAAGCATTACTAAAGGATAAACTCGAAAGAGAGAAAATAATAGAAAGAGAATACAAGTACTCCATCTCACACAATACTGCATATTTAATAACTGGCCCTAGAAGAGCTGGAAAATCAATATTTGCAATACAACTTGCAAGAGGGAAAGAATACTTAAGAGTAGACTTTGATGACGAAAGGCTATACGGAATTAAAGCAAATGAACTAAATAAAATTCTTGAAGCGGGTTATCAAATAAAGAAAAAGATAGATGTTATAATTCTTGATGAGATACAAAACGTTGAAGGATGGGAACTTTTCGTATCTAGAATAAGGGAAAATTATCCAGTCATAGTAACTGGAAGTAACGCTAGATTAATGAGCGAAGAAATGGCAACATATTTAACTGGTAGGCACTTAGACTTTCAAGTCTTCCCTTTTTCTTTTAGAGAATATTTAAAATACAAAGATGTTAAGATCGAAGAAACAACCAGAGGAATAGCGAAATTAAAAGATGAGTTAAGGAATTACCTTCAGCAAGGCGGTTTTCCCGAAACATTTAAATTCAACGTCAGAGAGTACTTAACTAACCTTTACAGTGACTAGAGACGTTTTATTAAGGTGCAGAACAAGAAAAGACATTAAAGGCTTAGCTGACTTGAAAAAGAAGTATCAACTCGAAGATTAGCAAACGCATTTAATCTATCTCACTAATCAGTAGAAAATTACTTCATTTGCTTATCAAACGCTTACCTATTTTTCTTCATAAAGAGATTTACTGGGAAGTCCTTGGAGAAATATACTCTTTCAAGGAAAGTCTACGTAATTGACACTGGAATATTTAACGTTCTCAAGGGTTTTGAAATAGGAAAACTAATGGAAAACCTAGTCTTCCTTGAACTTTACAAGAGGTATAAAGATGTGTACTATTACTCTAACGGTACTGGAGAAGTTGATTTTGTAACTAAAGATTTAGCAATACAAGTTACTTATGATGCTGGAGGGATAGATGAAAGGGAATTTAGGGGATTAAGAAAGTTTTCTGACAAATTCAAAAATCACAAATTAATCATCATAACGTGGGATACTGAAGGAAAAGAAAAAATAGACGGGAAAGAAGTTGAGTTAATCCCTCTATGGAAATTCCTCATAACTCAACAATATCAAGACAAAGAGTCATCAGTATAGAAATAAATATTGCATAATTAGATTAGTTTATACAAAAGTCTTCTTTCTGTTTTGGCTTAAAGAACTTATTTTCTGTAAACGTCTGATAAATTAGGAAGAAAATAAATTAGAGATAAGAGTAAACTTCTAGTTGAGTACGTAATTATGGCTAGCTTTTCCAATCTTCTTTAAGCTTAAGTTATTCTTAAACATGTAAATGTAAAAAGACTATTCCTTGAAAGACATTGGTTTTTGCTGTTAATTCATTCTATCTGATTATCCAAACTCCTTTTTGTTTAATTTTCAACAATATCATATGGCAAAATGAAAAGAGTGAGAGAGAAAGAATTGTAGCAAAATTATTACTTGAACGTGGTTTCTATCCAGAAGCTTGTTTCCATAGTCATATGGCAGTAGAACTTAAACTCAAAGGTATACTAGTTCAAAATACTGGTAGTATCATTTACACGCATTCATTAAAAAGGCTTATCGAGGAAGTAAAAAAGATAAAAAATGTGGAAGTAGACAATGAAATTATGGAATGTGCCACTTATCTTTCTACTCTTTATACTGGATCACGTTACCCAGAAGAAAGCCTAGTTGATTTAGATAAGTCTGAAGGTGAGAAATGTGTCAGATGCATGGAAAGATTACTCTCTACTTTCTGACTTACTTGAGTTATACAAGAAAGAGGAGAAAGAGGCTAAGGAGTATATTGCATCTCTTTGTGAGAAAAAGAAATATACTGTAATCCTTTTCGGTTCTAGGGCTAGAGGTGATAATAAAATCTACAGTGATTGGGATTTACTTGTAATTGGTTACGAAAAACCACCTTTACCATGGGCTGAAGTTGATCTCCATTTTATCCCCGTTGATAAGGTAAAGGAAGCAATCAAAGAATTTAATACCATAGTTATTGATGCCTTTTATGAAGGCAAACTCATTTGTGATGATCTATCTATATATGACGAACTGAAGAAGGAAGTTGAGAAAAGAATTGTAGGTTATAAGAAGACAAAGGAAGGATGGTTTAGGGAGGGATAATTAAATAGAACATCTACATGATAAAATTTACATGTAATGCTGTTTGTTTTGCTTCAATTGTGTCGTTATTAGCTTAAGTATACTTTCTGCTGTTTTGCTTCATTCCTTGCTTTCATAAGTGTAAAGAAAATCGTTCTGCTACCACTAAAATTAAGGTTTAATTATAACATATCCTATCCTTATCATTTTAATTCTAACTTAAAATAAAACAAATTATTTAAAAAAAAAGAATTTACCTTTTTCTTAATAAGATTACGCCAATAGTAATTACTATTATTACTATTACTATACCAACAATAATTAATGGGCTTATTGAAGAAGATGATGAGGTAATAGTTGATGTAGTTGTAGATGCTTGTTTTGTAGTTGTTGTAGTCACTGGAGTAGTTTGATTAATAATCATTAAGTTTATCGAAGTAGAGTTTGAACTTTTAACTTCATATGCAATGTAATATGTATTGCTAGCATTAGTAACTATAACTAACGGAACTCCATTTATTGCATAAGCCTTGGGTATAGTAGAAGAATAAACTATGCTACCATTAGACCCAAATAAGGCAAAGCTAACGGTTCCATTTTCTGAAGAGACTAAGTATGAATTAAATGGAACACTAGGTACACCAACACCTACAAATGAAGTAAAGAGTCCTAGTTCCTGCGAAAGCAATGAAGCAATAGCGGCTGAGGAGAAGTTAAAGTTAGATGAATAACTATAAGCCTTATTTATCGTATAAACTGTTACATTATATGTTGTGTTGTTTATTGGATTAGCAACTAAGATATAATTATTCATTTCAAAAAATAAAGTCGCTAAAACAGTAGAATTCACAGTTTTGTTCTCTATTCCTTGAGGAGTAGATACCTGTATTGTACGAGTTACTGTCTTATACTTTAGAGGTATCTTATACAATAGAGTTAGACTGTTATTCATCCCTAAACTGTAAAGAAGTAATGTGTTATTTACACTCTTTATTATCAGTAAGTTATTATCAAGAGATAATAGTGAAATTTGGGACGAAGTATTTAGAACTGAAGATACTTCTCCGTTAGGTATGTAAATCTTTACCAACTTACTAGTATATTCACTAGGAAAAGTTTTACCAGTTGAAGAGAAATTAATTATATAGAAATAATTACCAGCTATAGCATATTCTGAACCTATTGGAGTATTTGAGGAGAAACTAATACCGTTTTCTCCAAAACCGAAACCACGAGGTATAATGGATAAATTCAACGTCTTATTATATACTATATTCCCATTCCAATTTACTAGAAGCAGTGTTGAATTGCTTGAACTTGAAGACGTAAAAGTATTAGGAGAGTCCAATATAGGGAAATTATTTATTGTATGAATTTCTCCCAATAACACTCCTTCTTGCGTTGGTTCTATAATAGGTTCATAACCAATAGAAGACATGTTCAAGCTTACTGATTTTCCATCAGTAAACAATAATGTAATATTTGTGGAAGAGAATAATTGTGATAGAGATTCCATCAAAAGCGCTGAGTTACTATTATATCTTATTGGATAAATGATCATAAATTTGTTAAACACTTTTTCACTTACTATAGTGCTTCCATTATATTCATAAAGGAAAACATGGAATAGTGATGAAGAACCTGGTGTATTAGTAGGTTTCATAAATGATATTAATTCTATGTATAGAGTGTTGTTAAATATAAACATCATAGGGATGTAGATAGTATTTTCTTGGGAAGACTCTTCAAATACTGTATATGTTGAATTTGATGAATATTTTACTATGTATGTTGATGAAGAATTTGTAGTAACGTTAATTACATCATATGCAATATAAAGTGAGCCTTTATACCACGTTAAAGAAAGCGGTAAAACTTGAGCATTACTCACTTTAGCTATTGTAGATGTTGATATAGTGAAACTCGCTGTAGATAATAATGTTGAAAAAGAAAATAAAAACACTAACATTAGTACTATTAACTTATTTTTCATATAAGATGATTAGAAAATTCCTATATAAAAGATTTATCATAACAATTATGCTTAAATAAAGAAATGGAATGTTCAATTTCTACATTAAATAAGTAAATATTTCTTTTTCCTAGAGTTTTATAAAGAGAATTGCTTCTACAAAACTAATTAACTCTTTCTTAGTTGAAGATATTATTATCTCTGCATGAAGATTTGATGTTTAGGTTACACTAAACCACTATATTGGCAATCTAAAAAGAAGTTTATTTTTACAATCTCTTTAAGCTTTCCCTCTATAACTACCTTTGCTCGGACCATTGATTCATAAAACCTCACATTCTGACATTAGATTCTGCCTAATATTCAATATATGTAGTTTTATGTATATGTTTAGTGGAAATAATAAAAGTGATTCCGAATAAGAAACAAAGTCTATTTAAGTAGTTTTTAAGGCAGTTTTGTAATTTAGCTATCTGAAGTTACATTCAAACTATTTTCACACCTACTTTCTCACACAACTCCTTAACGTCAGAATCATAGCTCATGACTGGTAAATTAAGCCTCTTTGCAACAGAAACTAAAAGAGCATCATTTATATCCTTCACGTTCAAATTCAAAGCTTCAACAAAATCCCTCTTTCTCACCCTAACAATAACACTCTGCCTTAATATCTCCTCAACCTTCTTCCTTACAATCTCTTCATTAATTTTTAACTTCAAAATTGACACCAATATAAACTCAACTAAAATGTTTGGGAGAACAACTAAAGCCTCAAGACTTTCCAGTTTCTTCCTTGCCTCCTCGTGGAAAGGTGAATTTGACACAAAATCATAAATTAAAACATTAGTATCAACTATTGCTAAATACCTCATTTGCAAGCCTCTCTATCTCTTCTGGAGAAAGTTTCTCTCCATTCTCCAAAGTTACTGAAACACTCATTTTTACTCTTCTCCTTTTTTCCTTCCTCATAGTCTTCCTCAGTATCTCATTCAAAACATCAGAAATATGCTTAGTATTCCCGTACTTTTTAATTGAAAGATTTACCAACTCCTCATAAATTTCATCATCTAGCCTAACAAGAGTCTTTTTCATAGTAGATATTTAGATATTCAAATATTTAAATATTAACATGATGTAAGTTATCTTCATATCTCATTAACTCAAATACAACTATCCTTGTGTATATCATTCAAAACTGGAAGGGTAAAATAACTTTAACTCATCACTGTCGGCATTTCATTAACACTAACCGATAACATAAGCTTAATTAGAGGGTAAGGAGTATAATATGATAGGGGGATTGAGGGGTCAAGTGCCACGCCGTGGATCATCTCTCTGTACGTCAGCCCCCGTTTTGGATCTTCCAAAAGGCTACTTTAATTTTTCCTTTCCTTGTATTATAATTAATATCAAAACAGGAATAATATTACAGCTTTTTATTTTAGTTAGAAAATATTAAACCTATCCTTTAAAACTTTATATCAAAAGAATAATCACACAAATTACATCTTAAGAAGCCTCGTTATGTTTGATAGTTGAGTCTTCATAGATAAATTATACCCCAGTCTTATCACTTCTCAAGCTCAGCTTTCTATAACCAACTTTCTTTTCTCGTCTTTATCTCATCTCAGAGCCAGTTTACATTATCACTCTCATCATTTTGTTGTCTTCTTTTAAGCCTATTATTAGTGAGGAAAAGTTTAATTAGATAAAATAAGAAAATGGAAACTAGGGCGGGGTCAGATCTGACCCTCATCAAACCAGTCAAATGCCGGGTGATTCATCGTTTCCCCGCCTCAGATTTCTGATAAAACATTCAAATTTTCATATCTCACGCTAATAGTGATAATATTACTATTTCTTTCTTTTAGCTGACTTCTCAATTAACTCAAAAACTAAATATCATGTAGAAACTTTTTAAAAAAATGTAAATTCATGAACAATTTTTTATAAAGACTAAATTAGATTAGCTATTTTTATGGAGAAAAAGGAAAGGAAGGAGCGTATATTTAACAGACAAACGAAACACTTGGTATAACAAATATCACTTCTTGACTTTTCCTTAGTTTATTCCCCAGTAAACCTACTTACAACAAGGAGTGTATCGCAATTCCACCACGTATTTCATATAAACTTTTTTGTTAGCATTATATAATACCAAATATGAATACAATACGTGTATATTTGAAGGCACTTATCGAAATAGGTAATGATTTAAACACTGATGTTATTGCGACTAAAATTCAGAAAATTTTCTTTCTTCTTCAAAAGGAAGGCATAAAGGACTTAGGCTTAAAATTTGAACCCTGGTTATTTGGTCCTTACTCTAAGGAATTAAACGATACACTAATAGAATTAGTTGAGAAAGGTGAAGTGGAGGAGATTGCAGAACCCATTATTGACCCTATTACAAACGAAGTCATAGGATATCAAAGAAAATATATACTAAAGGACAAGGTAAACTTGAGTCAAATTGAACCAGAAGTGGTAGAATTCTTTAAGAAATGGGTTGTAAAGAGTAGGAGGGAATTATTAAAATACGTATACACAAGGTACCCAAAATATGCAGATTACTCAGTCATCAAAGATAAGGTTTTGGGATTAAAGTAATGAGTGATAAAGAAAAAAAGGAAAAAGTCTCGTTTTCAAAATTTCGTTGAATCTGCATATAATGATGTCGTAACTGCCTTAAACCTTCATGATTTAATTCAAATCAAAGAGAGTTCAAAAGAAAGAGAAAGCTTAGAAGTTGTAAAGATAAATCATATGGGAGCAGCTACTGAAAAGCTTATAAGGCAATACACGAGATTTATACAGCTGCTTTAATCATACCGCTTCTAATTCATCTTCAACTTAATGGCTTAGAGGCTATAGATCAAAACTATTTAAAAGAATTGGTTAATGCAGTTAATGATCTAAGAAATGCAATTAAAAAACAAGAGAAACTATTAGAAAATCCAAAGAAACTAGGTCATGAAGCCATAAAGAGGTCTCCCTTAGGAGAGATATCTAAAATTCTAATTAAGATAGCTGTGGGTAAAGAGACTGAGGAATTAAGGAATTTTTACACACATAGTTTCTTTTATAGATCAAGTTCCAGCAAAGCGAAAATACGAAGACGTAGTTAATCTCAAGGAAGAATATACAAAAGCCGTGAAGTTAGATTATCTAAAAGAAGAGCTCATTGACTCTATCGACAGATGCTATAAACAAATATTAGCAGGGAGTCTTTCATCAGAATGCAAACAGTGGGATCGTGAAACTCTTCAGAGAATTAAAGAAAATTTAGACCTAATACCAACATTCTTAGCATTAATATATATAGCATTTCAATATATAATCGAGTTCTTACTATACTCAACATATTTAGAGGCTGCAGCGGGTCCTTTGCTTAGATATAAGGATGAATGGACTCCAGATGTAGAAAATTACATTTCAGATGTGAAAAAGCATCAAGATGAACTAATCAATGTTATGAGAACAATTTACACATTTCTTGAGAAAGCATCAGAAAACCCGGAATTCGAAGATATGCTTAATACATTTATAAACTTTTTCTTAGATCTCATCCAACGTATACGATAAAGTTATGGGACTGTCGTTATTCCGAATTAGAGTGATTTAGCCTTCTTGATAAACTGAGGAGTAAACTGTTATAATCTACAATATAAGTAAAGAAAAAATAACGATACATAAAAAAGATGATCAATTTTTTATGAAGAGAAGAAAGAAGGAGTACCTTAACAGCACATAAACATCTGGAATTTTGCTTCAGTAGACTTATGCTTAGTGGTAATTGTTGTTGAGTTTTGCAACTTCTAACTTGGTACTATTTAAGATAAAGACGTTTTATAAATCGTAGCGGTTAAAGAATAAATATAATTTAGCTCTTCATATATTTATTCAAGTAATATGCTTAATGCTATTAGGTAATCTCAGAAAAAATAAGACTAACGCTGACATTAAACCCAGGGTGGTTTATGCCCCTTATTAAAAAGAATTGGTGATAATCTCTTATCAAGGGTAGATACTTCTGAACTAACTAGAGCCTGGGCATATATTTCGGGGGGAATTTGATTTAGGTACACCAGAAAGAGACAGCTTACTGGAGGAAATAAATAAGAAAGTGGATTATTATTTCAAGTACCCAGCTTTTATAGAGAAAGGTCTTGCTGCTGCAATAATCGAAAAGACTGAAGACAATGAAAATATAGGAGGTCTTAAGAAAAAATTGAAAGAGATTCTGGAAAAGAGGTCATATTATAAAATAGCCGGAGCTCCTTACCCAGAAGAACTAGGATTCTTACTGGCATATACATGACTTTACTAACTCTAACAAGAAGGTTCTTTTATATTATTATCACAAACTACAGAACCAACAGTACAGCATTGATATTGAGGTATTTGATAAAAACAATCTGTTAGAGACAACACTTGCACGCTTACTATTCGGATCTAACTCCGGAATACAAGACCTCAGTTTGTCGTCCCATCTCCACTTTTCAGTTCATAATCTCGTCGACATATTATTCTCTCAATCAGAAAAATTTTAAAACCATTATGTCATGGAAAGCTTAATTAGTCAAAAACGAGAAAAAATTTGAGGGCGTGCTTAGCTCTAGCCTATCTCATTACGGTTAGATCACACGGCTTCAATCATCACTCGCCCACCACAGTTGTAGGTACTTTTCTAGGAAGATAAGCTTAATTAGAAAGGAAGAAGTATAATATAATAGGGGATGGAGGGGTCTGGGTCAGCGCAGGCTGGTCATTCACCCTTCATCTCGTGTTGCGTTCATCATCCCCTTCATCCCCCGATTTCTGATTTTGAAAAGGGGTATTTAATCTTTCGTTTCTCGCGTTATTATCTTTAATAACGCAATAGTAATATTATTACTATTTTACAATCAGTTAACTCCCCAGTAAAAAGCTAAAAATCCTATAACTGGTATAACTACTACTCACCTAAAAAGAGATAGAAAAAAAACAATTTGCAAACTCGAATTTTTACGTAGGCTAATTTTTAGCTAATTATAAGCTAATTGATTTTTTGTATTTTTTAGAGATTTTTTATAAAGAGAAGAAAGGAGAAGGGAATGAGGAGGGAAAGGGAGGGATCCTTACGTACACATAAATAGCTGGAACATTGCTTATTCAATCATAAGCTTGGTAGTAGTAAATAGTAGTTGTTGAATTTTTCCAATTTTTGGTTGGTGATTATCAAAGTTATAAGGAGTTTTTATATTAAAACAAACTAGATTTCTTCCTTTTGTATTTCATTATTCTTTTTTATATTTTTTAATTTTTAACTCAATTGCTAAAAACTTTAAATATAATTCTTAATTATGTTTAGTTATGAGTGAGAACTCACAGACATGTAATCAAGTACAAATGTCTATGCAATCGTTTTCAGTTAATGCAATTAAGAAAGTTCAGTCTCATGCTGAGATTATATCAAAGTTTAGCATAGAGGAAATTACGGATCATGGAAGATATTTAAAGGATCAAACTAGTAGCTCTAAGTTTACACTTAGTGGTCCAATTTTAGTATTTATTGGTCAACAAGCTCACCCAGAACCTGAATCTAATACTCAGTACTTAATGACTTCATGGGCTTTTATAGAGTGCTTTAACAATGATTATAATATTGAACTTTTAGTTACACTTTGGGGACCCTTTGAAGATGGAAAGTATAGTATTGAGTTTAATACTGTATCTACAAATACTATGATAATAAAGTATGATAATGAGGTGCTAGGAAGTATAAGCCAAGCATATCGTACATGTGAAGCTAAACCCGATGAGATAAAAGATGTGATTAAGCAGTGCTTAAATAAGTAGATTATTATCTATCTAAGCTGTAGAAAAATGTTTCCATAAGAGTGTAAAGTTTGTTTAGATCCTATTTATGTGATTTATCCTCAGATTCCCACGCTTTGTATGGTAAATTTCAGAATAGTGACGAGAAGTGAGCAATTCAAGTTTCCATTGCTATTTGTAATTATTTCATTCAATTACGATGATACTATGAAGAAATAAGTGAAAATTTTATACTTTTATTACGAATGTTAGTATATCTGTGTGCTTTTAACATCGCTTTATAGTCACATAACTATTCTTATTACTCTAAAATTATAGATTTCATAAGAATTTTTTACTATTATTAAATTATTACAATCTAAAATGGAAATCTGAATTAGCTCGAGAAGTATGAGTTTTCAGCGAAAGGATGGAGAAGAATGATTAGATAATTATGACTCTAATGAAATCTTAGGATCAAGAATTAATTGTGGAATTCGATTAGGTCCAAAACTCTAAGACAAGTATAGCACTTTACGGAACTTTCCTCAGACTTAAAAATCTCTTAGTATTACAGACCTGAGAGCGAATAGTTTAACCGAAAGCAATACCTAGTTATCGTTTAGATTTGATTATATCTGTGTTAAAACTTTTCAAGTATAAAGAATTTGACGTCAAGTTCAGGAAACTGCTATACGTAGTATCAAATACACAAAAATTCGAAGTATATCCACAACTTGAGAAAAGTAAAGAAAACCTGTTTATTTTATTGAACCGTTATTTGACATATATTATCAGAAACTCGCCGATATTATATTATATCTAAAAAGAAAACAAAGACTAGACAAGAAAATTGTAGAATTGCTGAGAAAAGAATATCATAAGGATATAGAGGAAATAAGCATTCAGTATGATTCTACAAAAAATGGTAACGATATATACGTGTCAACCTCAGAAACAGTCTTACCAATAAGTGTATTTGGAGATGGTGGAAAATTAGCAGTCCTTATATCAAGTTTACTTTTATATGCAAAGGATAATTCAATTATCCTTTGGGAAGAGCCAGAAACTCATCAAGACCTTGGAGGTTTAGAAACCATCTTACGTACAGCGTTAGAGATTGCAAAAGAGAAAAACCTACAACTTTTCATTACTACACAAAGTAGAGACACACTAGAAATCCTTTATGAACTGACTAGCAAAAACAACATAGATTATAAAATATTCTTCCTAGAGAACAGCAATGGAATCATAACAGCTAAGTATGTAAGTAAAGAAGACGCTGAGAACCTTCTTAGTGCTGGTATAGATATAAGACTAATAGACATAGGGTGAGCTCGTTGGACTGTTTAACAATCTTTGAAAAATAACTGCCTAAAAGCAGAGAGAAAAAACTAGACTACATAATTTTCACAGAAGGAGATGCAGATGTGAAGGTTATTGATGCAGTATATGATAATCTAAAAGACGAGATTTGTCAGAGCGTTAATGGAGTAAAATACGTAGCTAAGATGGAAGTGAGTGGAGCCGATAACATACCACGTGTAGCAGTTCCCTGAACTTAACGTCAATTCCCTTAACCCTTAAAAAGTTTTTAATTTATATGGTTTTAATTTAAATAATAAGATGATTTTATCTCATATTAGATTAATATCGTCAATCCTTAGGTAAATAATACTTAAAAACTATTCGGCTTAGAACAAATTCCGTAAAGTACTATATGGTAAAAAGAAATTATTGAATCTACTCGAGAAAATTACGATGATATTTGGAATAAATTCTCAGAGTATACACAATTTTCAACTCATAAAAGATATCATCACACTCTCAAGAAGCCAACGTCACTACCTAATAATTATCTCATATCTTTAGATAATCAAAAGGGAAATGTAGTTCAGTTTATCAATCGAATTCTTTACCGTGTTAGAATCACTTTTCTAGCTTTAATTCCAGCATCTACATCATCTCATATAACGTCATTACTTAACCTCATTTTCTAAGTAACTAAGAAGAATTACTTTCTAATGACGTGAATATGTTACTAGTACCGAGTTGATTAGCTAATTCTACAGCCTCTGAGTAAGTTTTAGGTAACTTAATTTTCTTAACTATATACACAATAGCACCAGTTTGGTTTACACTTGCAATCCCACTAACTTCGCCAATAAATAATTCATTGGAACAACTTTCCGCTAAAGATCGGTTTTCATCACCTTTATTAGAATATCTATTTGTGTAAAATATCGGAGTACCAATAATTGCATTACTACCAAAAATATCACTGGCATTACTTAACATCATCATTTTTTCATGATCTTTATACGAGACATTACTATTATCTAACAATTTCTCAATAGCTTGAGCTAATCTCGTACCTAAATTACTAGCATTTGGCAAAAGTGAGATTGCAAGAAAATCGCCTTGTTCAATTTTAGATTTCATCAGTATTGGATACCAAATATTTGGTGGAGCTCTAGATATGTTTTGTAAAACACCTACCTCAATCTGATATTTACCACCAGAGTATGATACTAATGAGTTATAAGAACTATTAAATGATAAAAGCCAACTACGTTCTAAAGCCATATAAAATGCATAATTCGGCATTCCTATCATTACACCATATTTGTTTTCAAGAGAAATATCTCCAGAAACATTATCAAGCAGTGGATTATAATTCACATCATACTCCGGACTTGATTTAGGAGATATAAAGTTACTTAAATATTTTACAGGGTCTTTGCTGAAATTAGGATTGGCTGGCACAATTGGCACTACTATAATTTTATTTCCATAGTTTTGGTAAAAATTTTGATAAACGCCTGAAGGCAATTCTACGTAAAAATGTCTACCTCCTTGAAGGATGTTTAACTCTCTACCTCCAACACCTAATGGTGAAACACTACCAATAAAAATTAAACCGTACTTATTATTTCTCCATATCTTCTGAGCAACCTCTTGATGTTTAGAGTCTATCTCAATTCTTACTACAATACCATGTCTAATAATATCTATAACAGGTCGATTTCCTACTGTGGTACTAACTCTCCCTGGTACTGATATTGCTGGGTAATTGTATATATTATCAAAGATTTCTGATTTTTTACTCCACTGACATTGAATAGAGCTTACAGAAGAATTAAGTATCGCATTTGCTATAACAGATATATTTGCAATAGGTGCTTTTTCAACTGACATATATACAAGAAAGGAATTAAAATATATAAAATTTTCTAATTCAATTTAGAATTCAACAAAAATATAGAGGCTTCTTTACTCATAAGTCGTCTTTATACTCAAGAGTTAATGAGAAAGAGCGATCAGTAATCAATCTTATAGTGATAGATAATAAGTAAAGAAAACTACCTCACTCCAGTTGCTAAGAAAAGATTATAAAAATCTTCAAGTAATAATTATTATTCCTTTTTATTTAATTTATTGAGATTCTCAATTTTCTTCTTCAATTTTATGAAAACAAGATCGCATCTATTATAACCATGGGAATTCGTTTCTAAGTGCATTCACAGCATCGTTTACTATCTCAGATACACTTTTACCAGCTTGAATTCCAGCATCGATAACATCTCCTATAACTTCAGTAGCATCACTACCTAAAGATTCAATATCAGTGTCTATTGAATCAGCAACAGTAAACAGTACTGGGAAGAAACGTGTTGCATAATCAATCAAAGATGTGAGTAAGCTACCAGTACCAAGTTGATTAGCTAACTCAACAGCATCTGCATAAGTCTTAGGTAATCTAAATTTCTTAATGGAATAAGCAACAGCGCCAGCTTGATTTATACTTCCAACACCATTAACCTCACCTATAAAGAACTCATTCGCACAACTTCCACCAGAACAACCATTTGTATAAAATATTGGAGCACCAATGATAAAGTTACTAGCTAAGATTTTACTAGCATCATTTAACATAACCGTTTTTCTATCAGCCATATATGAGGCATTACTATTGCCTAGTAATTTCTCAATAGCTTGTGCTAAGTCAGTACCTAAATCACCTGCATTTGGTAAAAGTGAAACACCAAGGAGTTCACCAGCAAATATTTGTGAAAGGTAAGATGGCATCGTCACAACTATCGGATACCACATATTTGGTGGTGCGTCAGATAGACTTTCAATAGTATCAATATTAATCGCGTATTTACCGCCAGATTTTTTCACGAACACATTGCCTGGTTTATTGATTGGCGAAAGCCAACTATATTCTAAAGCCATGTTGAATGCATAATTTGGCATTCCTACCATTACACCAGATTGATTTTCTAGTATTGCACCTATGTCTCCAAGGACATCGTCGCTAAATATTGGGTTATAGCTTAAACTACAACCCGGTTCTGAGTTGGGAGATATAATCCCTTTTAGATATCTTTTTGGATTTCTCCTAAAATTAGGATTTGCCGGTACAATAGGTGCTACTATGAGTCTATCACCATAGTTTTGATAAAAGTCTTGCCCTACTGATGATGATAACTCTAAGTAGAAGTGCCCTCCTCCTTGAAGGATGTTTAACTCTCTACCTCCAACACCTAATGGTGAAACACTACCAATGTAAAATAATCCGTATTGATTATTTCTCCATATATTTTGCGCAGTCTGTTGATATTGAGGGTCTATATCAACTCTTACTATAACACCATATCTAATAACATCTACAGTTAGATGATTTCCCATTGTTCTACTAACTCTCTCCGGTGTTGACATTGCTGGATAATTCCCTATATTGTTAAAAATTTGCCACCTATTACTCCACTGGCACTGGGTAGAACCAAGTGCAGTACCAGCATTAACTATTGCAGTTATTATCGTTCCCATATTAACAGATATACCCAGTTTTGGGGTAGTTGCCATCGTATATGTAATGAGTGTTTTAGAAATAAAAAATTATTCTTTTTCTTCAATCTAAACTATCTCTTTATACTTCTTAATCTGAAGATGATATAGAAAGAAAACTCTCACCACGCTGTACTCGCTCTAAAGAAGCTCTTCTTATCTTTCAACAAAGCACGAAAAACAGTTCCTTGAATTTAACGTCAAATTTCTTGTTCTTGAAAAGTTTAAACGTAGATAAAATCAGATCTAAACGATTATGATAGCCATGTTCAACTTTTAATCAAAACTATTCGATCTTAGGTCTGAGATACTAAGAAACTATTAAGTCTTAGGTAAGTTCCTAACAGCCTAACTAATTCACTCTGTGAATTCGTAGATACATAGCAACTGCTTTCGGAAAATATTCATACATCATTCGTCTACACTTAACCGTGTAAAGATAAGTTTTTGTCTTTTTAGACCAACTAAAGCAAAATCACCTTTTACATGAGCATTAGTATAATTCACACTTACTAATGTTAATTCTCTCATTAGTTTTAGACTATCTTACAATTCATTTATATGATAAAAACCTCAAGATTTAGGAGTAATCTCACAGAAGAAACCTTAATACAAAATTTTTTAACCTCATTTTTTTACTTGGCTAAGTAAAAACACACAAAATATGAATTAAGAAATTATAATAAGTGGGGAAACTTCTTATAAAATTGACATACGTAAAATAACGTTAGTTATAATATAACACCATAAAGTTAGCTTTAAATATATTATTGATACAATACTATATTCGCGGACAACCCCGCGGGAGAACAACTCCCGCGGGGGAAGAATTGCAATTATGGGGGAGTGAGAAAGCCGGGGCATTAACCCCGGAAACCTCACTCCCAACAGGGGAAGCCATGGGCGGTGTAAAAGCCCTCCCGCCCCAATTCCGGTTGATCCTGCCGGACCCGACCGCTATCGGGGTAGCATTAAGCCATGGGAGTCGCACGCTCCCGGGCAAGGGAGCGTGGCGGACGGCTGAGTAACACGTGGCTAACCTACCCTCGGGAGGGGGATAACCCCGGGAAACTGGGGATAATCCCCCATAGGGGAGGAGTCCTGGAACGGTTCCTCCCTTAAAGGGATATGGGCTATTTCCCGCTCATATCCGCCCGAGGATGGGGCTGCGGCCCATCAGGCTGTTGGCGGGGTAATGGCCCGCCAAACCTATAACGGGTAGGGGCCGTGGGAGCGGGAGCCCCCAGTTGGGCACTGAGACAAGGGCCCAGGCCCTACGGGGCGCACCAGGCGGGAAACGTCCCCAATGCGCGCAAGCGTGAGGGCGCTACCCCGAGTGCTCCCGTTAGGGAGCTTTTCCCCGCTCTAAAAAGGCGGGGGAATAAGCGGGGGGCAAGTCTGGTGTCAGCCGCCGCGGTAACACCAGCTCCGCGAGTGGTCGGGACGCTTACTGGGCCTAAAGCGCCTGTAGCCGGCCCACCAAGTCGCTCCTTAAAGGCCCGAGCTCAACTCGGGAAATGGGGGCGATACTGGTGGGCTAGGGGGCGGGAGAGGCCGGGGGTACTCCCGGAGGAGGGGCGAAATCCGTAGATCCCGGGAGGACCACCAGTGGCGGAGGCGCCCGGCTAGAACGCGCCCGACGGTGAGAGGCGAAAGCCGGGGCAGCAAACGGGATTAGATACCCCGGTAGTCCCGGCTGTAAACGATGCGGGCTAGGTGTCAGGTGGGCTTAGAGCTCACCTGGTGCCGCAGGGAAGCCGTTAAGCCCGCCGCCTGGGGAGTACGGTCGCAAGACTGAAACTTAAAGGAATTGGCGGGGGAGCACCACAAGGGGTGGAACCTGCGGCTCAATTGGAGTCAACGCCTGGAATCTTACCGGGGGAGACCGCAGGATGACGGCCAGGCTAACGACCTTGCCTGACTCGCGGAGAGGAGGTGCATGGCCGTCGCCAGCTCGTGTTGTGAAATGTCCTGTTAAGTCAGGCAACGAGCGAGACCCCCACCCCTAGTTGGTACTCCCGTCTCCGGACGGGAACCACACTAGGGGGACTGCCGCCGTAAGGCGGAGGAAGGAGGGGGCCACGGCAGGTCAGCATGCCCCGAAACCCCCGGGCCGCACGCGGGTTACAATGGCAGGGACAGCGGGATTGCAACCCCGAAAGGGGGAGCCAATCCCTCAAACCCTGCCGCAGTTGGGATCGAGGGCTGAAACCCGCCCTCGTGAACGAGGAATCCCTAGTAACCGCGGGTCAACAACCCGCGGTGAATACGTCCCTGCTCCTTGCACACACCGCCCGTCGCTCCACCCGAGAGAGAGAGGGGTGAGGCCCCCTGCGATGAGTAGGGGATCGAACTCCTCTCTCTCGAGGGGGGAGAAGTCGTAACAAGGTAGCCGTAGGGGAACCTGCGGCTGGATCACCTCACATAATAATTATTCCCCCGCCTAGTAAGCGGGCGGGAGGGCTTCACTAAAGCTCATGGCTTCCCCATTATTAGATGCAGTTCTCCTCTTTAGGGCGGAGGGGAACGAAGTGCTAAGAGCCCTATGGTAAGAGTTATCACTCTTACCGGGGCTCAATGAGGCTAACGCTCGGCGGCCGTTTAATGGCCACTTAGGGTGTCTTGCCCAGGGGCTTACGCCGCCCGGTGGATGGCTCGGCTTGGGCGCCGAAGAAGGGCGCGGCAAGCTGCGAAATGCTCGGGTTAGGCGCATGCAGCCGTTGACCCCGGGATACCCGAATGGGATATCCTGCTGGGTTACCAGCGCTCCCGGCTTTTGCTCGGGAGCGGGAACCCCCCGAACGGAAACATCTTAGTAGGGGGAGGAAAAGAAATCAATCGAGATCCCCTGAGTAGGGGCGACCGAAAGGGGGATAGCCCAAACCAAATCTGCCGGTGATAAGCCGGTGGAGATGTGGTGTTATTGGCCTCTGGTCTGGGGTTCGACCCCAACCTCCCTGGCCCTCTGAGCCGAACTCCCCTGGAAAGGGGGGCCAAAGAGGGTGATAGCCCCGTAGGCGAAGGATGGTGGGGGGTGGCCAGAGGCAGAGTACCATCCCCTGATTTGGGGGTGGGAAGTTGGGGGACACGTGCCTCCAAGGCTAAATACGTCCCAAGACCGATAGCGAACTTAGTACCGTGAGGGAAAGCTGAAAAGAACCCCGGAAGGGGGAGTGAAAAGAGCCTGAAACCGGGTGGTTACAGAGGGCAGGGCTCGAAAGGAGTGATCCCATCCGAAGGAAAGGGTCGCGAGACCTGAGTACGAGGATGGGGGACCGGGGTCCTGCCTTTCGTCTTGAAACACGGGCCGGGGAGTTCACGCCAGTGGCGAGCCTAAGGGGGTTAACCCCGAAGGCTTAGGGAAACCGAGTGCCCGCAACCCGGGAAACCGGGTGAGGGGCAGGGTCTGTCAAGGCCTGAAGTCACTGGCGTGAGGCTAGAAACCGGGCGATCTAGTCCGGGGCAGGCCGAAGTCGGGGGAAACCCCGATGGAGGGCCGAATAGGGGTTCTGACGTGCAATTCGTTCCCCTGACCCCGGACTAGGGGCAAAAGACCAATCTAGCCCGGTGATAGCTAGTTCCTCCCGAAATGCGTCTTAGCGCAGCCTCCCAGGAGGTGGCCCGCGGGGTAGAGTGACAGATCAGGGGTTCCAAGCGAAAGCTTGGGGCTCCTGGTCTAACTCCGAACCCACGGGCACCGAAGAAGGGGGGAGTGGGTCACCCGGCGTAAGGTTGGGTGGCAAAAGGGGAACAACCCAGACTCGGGTTAAGGCCCCTAAGTGCCGGCTAAGTGCCAATGAAAAGGCGTCTCCAGCCTTAGACAGCGGGAAGGTGGGCCCAGCAGCAGCCATCCTCTAAGGAGTGCGTAACAGCTCACCCGCCGAGGCTGGAGGCCCTGAAGATTGGTCGGGGCTCAAGCCGGCCGCCGAGACCCGAGGGGTGGATCCCGCTGGGATCCACTCGGTAGGGAGGCGCTGCGGTGGGGCAGAAGGTGGGCCGTGAGGTCCACTGGACCCGCCGCAGGTGCAGATCCCGGCGGCAGTAACAGCGAATGGGGGTGAGAATCCCCCACGCCGGAAGGGCCAGGGTTTCCCGGCAATGGTCGTCAGCCGGGAGTTAGCCGGTCCTAAGGCGGGGCCCAATAGGTACCCGCCGAAAGGGAAAGGGGTTAATATTCCCCTGCCTCCCGGGTAGGTGCGGTAACGCAAGCCTGGCTTCTGACGGATCGGGCTAGGGGGAGCGGAGCCACCGCTCCGCCCAAACGCTTAAGTCCCCGGAGTGCCGTAATGGCGAGAAGGGGACGAAGGCGTGATGGGCCTGCCGTTAGGCGGGTTCCCCTGATGCCTGGTCCCCATGAAAAGGAAGCCAGGAACGATCCCGGGAGACCGTACCGAGAACCGACCCAGGTGCCCCTGGGTGAGAAGCCCAAGGCGTCTGGGGGGTAACCCAGGCTAGGGAACTCGGCAAATTAGCCCCGTAACTTCGGAAGAAGGGGTGCCTATCATGGTCGCTAAACGGCCATGATAGGTCGCAGTGACAAGGGGGACCTGACTGTTTAATAAAAACATAGGTCCCCGCTAGCCCGTAAGGGTGAGTACGGGGGCTAAATCCTGGCCACTGGCGGTTGGTGAAACCCGGGTTCAACCGGGCGAAGCCCCGCTGAAGGCCGGGGGTAACTCTGACCCTCTTAAGGTAGCCAAATGCCTTGCCGGGTAAGTTCCGGCGCGCATGAATGGATCAACGAGGTCCCCACTGTCCCAGCCTGGGGCCCCGTGAACGCCCTGAGCCGGTGCACAGTCCGGCACCCCCCTACACCGAGAGAAGACCCCGTGGAGCTTCACCGCAGCCTGGCGCTGTCCCTCGGGCGCTTATGCGTAGAGTAGGTGGGAGGGGTCGAAGCCGTCCCTTCGGGGGCGGTGGACCCGAAAGTGAAACACCACCCATGAGCGCTCGGGGGACTAACCCTCGAAAGGGGGGACAACGTCAGGTGGGCGGTTCGGCTGGGGCGGCACTCCCGCGAAAAGATAACACGGGAGCCCAAAGGTCGGCTCAGGCGGTACAGAACGCCGCCGTAGAGTGCAAGGGCAAAAGCCGGCCTGACGGGACCCTTCAAAGCACGGGGTCCCGACGCGAAAGCGGGGCCTAGCGAACGCTCGTGCCCCCACACGTGGGGGCCGGGCATGACAGAAAAGTTACCCCGGGGATAACAGGGTCGTCGCGGGCGAGAGCTCACATCGACCCCGCGGTTTGCTACATCGATGTCGGCTCTTCCCACCCTGGGGGTGCAGCTGCCCCCAAGGGTAGGGCTGCCCGCCCGTTAATGGGGAGCGTGAGCTGGGTTTAGACCGTCGCGAGACAGGTCGGACTCTAAGGGTAGGGGGTGCTGGCCGCCTGCGGGGAAGGCACCCCTAGTACGAGAGGAACAGGGTGTCGGGGCCTCCAGTTTACCGGTTGTCCGGTAGGGCAGTGCCGGGCAGCCGCGCCCTAAGGGGTAACCGCTGAAAGCATCTAAGCGGGAACCCCTCCCCTAAAAGAGGCGGCCAGGCCGCAAGGCCGGGGGCCTCCCCCAGAAGAGGGGTTTGATGGGGTGGGGGTGTAAGCCCCGAGGGTTTTCCCGAGGGGTTTAGCCCGCCACTCCCAATCGGCCCCTTCCTTGGGTGAGATTCCCTAAGTGGCCAAACGAAAGTCGCCGAGCGTTAGCCGAGGGCCCTAATTCACGACTTGTATGTTTGTAATTTTAGTCCAAATTTCATTTTCGACTAGCCTTACAGTATTTTGTGCATTGAAAATAAGAGTAAGTTACTCTATGATTTTGGTAACCATAACGGGGAAAAATATTCTGAAGCAATGGATTTAATAGCTAGAATTTAGTGCAGATTATGCATGTTTAGGTAATTCGTAGAATATGGTATTCTTAAAGTTAAAGTGTTCAGATGACATATTAATACTGAAAATGCAACGGATGGATTTAAATCATAATTAATTGTAAGTGGCATTTACTATGAAAAGTAAGTAGTTCTAATCGAACAAGAGACCTTGATATTGGCGTCAGGTTTAGGATACTGAAAGACATAGATACAGGGTTGTAACTCATTATTTTAATGTGTAAGCGGATAAGTTGGATTTGTTGTATTTAACAATATTCGTGCACTACTAGATTAAGGCTTAGGGTAAAGAGCTTTGAACTTATTAAGCTCAAATGCTTTTGGTGTCAAGTTTGAAATTGTTAAACTTACTCATTGTCATAAAATTCGGAGCATATGGGTAAAAGTTATAGAAATAATTTATACCTTAACGATTACACTATAAACGCACTCAGATAATATTTTCAATTCTTACTAATAGCCTCTTGGTTGATCTACAATACAAAAGACTAGTAGGTTAGACGTTAGTAAACGAAATGGGACAAGATAAAGCTATCTTCTGCGCAAGAGAAGCTTTAGAGAGCAACTAAAAGTTAGACACCTTAACATGGTTAAAGTAAGATAACCAGAATTTAAGTAGTTGTCTCTTCTTAGGTTATTGTTTGATTATCAAGACTATAGTGCTTTTCATAGTAGTAGAGTGAAAAGTCTTATAATTGAAATCATTCCGTTGCATTTTCATTGAAAAAGACTATATAAGATCAACTAATTAGTTTCTTTATTATCCAAATTCTAATTTTACTTGGCGGATGTGTTGAGTAAGGTAAAAAGAAGTAAAGGAATTCAAAAATTGGTTTTTTGCATGTTTTAAATAGTTTTATTGCTCCTTTATCGCTTTTTGTAATTAAAGCTGAGTAGATATCTGCTCTTATTTCAATTATGTTTCTTACTGCAAAGTAATAGTATAGAGAGAGATACATAGGAAAGTACATAAAGGTGTTTATGAATGATAGGATTAATAATGTTAGCATTGTAGAAAAAGTGTATGGGTTAAATGTTTTAAATCTTATATTAAAGAAAAATGCGAATATTAATATTGGCCAAACAATTTGAAGTGGTTGTAATATTTGTATCGACACGAAAAAGTAGTTTAAGGTGAATATAAGTCCAAAGTAATAGTAAAAACTTAGGATTTTTGAATTTATTGCATTTGCTAAATCCCTTACTGAAAGATAGCCTGAAAAGAAAAGTATTGGGAGAAACATAGAAAGTATTGATAAGTATTTTAATTCTTTCTCGTCTATAGCATGTCCTATTTCATGGAAGAGTACATATTTAAATATGTCTTTATCTTCTGTGTGTTTTTTACTAATAATTACCCTATTTTTCCCTACATAGAAACTATTATCTGCGTTTTTGATATATACTTCATAGTTGTTAAACAAGAATCTAGGATGTTGGTCTAGAATTTTATGCATTCTCTTACTAAGTAAGAACCATAAAGAATTGTAAGCTACTATTAAGAAATACCAATAAAATAAGAACTTTGGCAAGTATATAAATAGGGAAAGGATAAGGAATGAGTAAATAATAATTCCAATTATAAAAATGAGGCGCATATATTTATTTCCTGTTAACTGTATAAAAATTTAATACAAGTGATATAGAGTGTTCACAATTTTATCACAAAGTTGAAAAACGTGTTCTCTCTCTAAACAAGAAATTTGTAAAAACAAAAGTTATAATCATGAGAACAAGCTCTTTATTGCATTTATAGTATCATTTACCGTATCAGAAATACTTTTACCAGCCTGAATTCCAGCATCTACAACATCTCTTATAATATCAATTAATATCAATACCCAAATGCACAATCATATCGTCAACATCAATACCCAAAGACTCAATATCGGGGATTAGTGAATTTGTAACACTATATAATACCGGATAGAAAACTTTTGCATAATCAATTAAAGACGTAAACAAGTTGCCAACACCAAGCTGATTAGCTAATAGAACAGCCTCCGAATAAGTAGTAGGTAACTTAAGTTTCTTAATAGAATAAGCAACAGCTTGATTTATACTTGCA
Source organism: Sulfurisphaera javensis (assembly GCF_041154675.1). NCBI lineage: Archaea > Thermoproteati > Thermoproteota > Thermoprotei > Sulfolobales > Sulfolobaceae > Sulfurisphaera > Sulfurisphaera javensis. The sequence continues at coordinate 1,964,095 of NZ_AP031322.1, read as the reverse complement.
ACACCGTTAACCTCACCTATAGAGAATTCATTAGAACATCTGTTAAACAATTTGCATTTGTTTGTGTAATATATTGGGGCACCTATAATTGTATTACTACTAAAAGCAATACTTGAACGATCTATCAATAACGTTTTTTCATCAGGTTCATAAGATGCATTACTATTGTCTAATAATTTCTCAATAGCTTGTGATAGATTAGTACCTAAATTTTCGGCATTTGGTAAAAGTGAAATACCTAAAAGTTCGCCATTAAATATTTGGGTAAGATAAGATGGCATTGTTACAAGTACAGGATACCATATATTTGGTGGTCCCCTAGATAGTGCTTGTACAGATTTTATGGCAATTTCGTATTTATTATCAGATTTCATTACAAGTATATTACCTAGATCGTTAATTGATAAAAACCAACATTTATCCAAAGTCATGTAAAACGCATAATTTGGCATTCCTACCATTACAGCAGACTGATTTTCTAATACTCCAGTTATATCTCCAATAAGATTATCGTCAAGTAATGGATTATATCTTAACTCACATCTTGGATTTGAGTTGGGTAAGAGAAACTTTTTCATATATTCAATCGGATTTTTACTAAAATTAGGATCAGCTGGTGCAATTGGTGCAACTATAAGTTTGTTACCATAGTTTTGAGTTACTGATGAAGGTAACATTAAGTAGTAATGTCTTTCCCCTGATAAACATTAAAATCTCTACCGCTAAAACCCAGTGGTGAAACACTACCAATATAAAATAAACCGTATTGATTATTTCCCCATATTTGTTGTGCGATATCTTGATATTGTGGATCTATGATGACTCTCACTACGACACCATATCTGATAGTATCTATAGTTAAATGGTTTGCCATTGCGGAACTAACTCTTCTAGGTACTGACATTGCTGGGTAATTGCCCACATTACCAATTATTTGCTGTTTATTATTAAATTGGCACAAAGTAGAGAGAGTAGTAGTACCAGCATTAAGTATTGCTGATTCTATTGCTTCTATATTAATAAGTAATTCTATTCTTGGTAGTGGAGTAGTATCTGACATCGTATATATGATGATCGTTTTAGAAATATAAAATTTATTGTTATAGTCTTTTTTACTGAAAATATAATGACTATTATAAGATTTCTCACTCTGTCTTTGCATTAAACAGGGAAGAAAGACTCTATGCTTCTTTCTTAAAATATACTTTTATCTCCTCTAATAATCTAACTTTATGTAGTCCTCTATCAAAAAGTTTATATACATAGAATATATGATAATTTATAGAAATAGATGGTAATATATGGCAACAGAACCTTATCCACCATATACAGATACTACTAGCCTTTTTGGATTAGGAATAACAGGCATTGCACTTGGCAGTTTAGATTTGATAAAGAGTATTGTAGAGCAATCTCAATGGAAATGTATTGTCAGTACTCTTGAAAAATGGGATCGATCTGGAGAAATTGCTGACTATAGTGTACCTATTACACAAGCTAATGAGACTGTTAGACCTGCTATTGTCGGTGCTATTGGGATTTATGATGTTAATGTTCCATTAACTAACTTATTTGGTCATGGTGTTATTGTTAATACTAAAGATGATTATTTAGTATTTATTGGTAGGGTAAACTCTAACTGGGGTAGGGTTCTTATAGCACAAGGAGGAAAGACATTTAACAAATACTTAGGTAAAAGATTTCTCTCGAAGCTTGTATATGCTAGTAATAATCTATTATCTACAATACAACAAGGTATATCAGTCCCATGGGCTCATGGTAATTATTCGATAGATACTGTTGAGTTTGGCGCTATAGTTCTAGGAAAAAGAGAAATAGAAATGGAGGGAAAGCCTTGGGTTAATACCTATTCTATGACCGATTGCCAGGGTGGTCCATGGTATCAACAAATACTAAACGCTATAGCTAATTTCTTCAACTGGCTTTTTTCAACTCAAATGACACTTAATCCTCAATATACGAGTAGTATTTTACGACTTTCACGTAACCTTAATTATGCTCAATGGCCATTTTCAAGTAAAGACGGATTTTATAGTGCTGGAATTGCTCCTTTAACTACACCGTTTAGAGATATAAGTGCTACGCTTCCTTTTATGTATCTTACTGTTTCAATCGCAGCAAATTTGATTATCAATAACTTGAAACTTATTGTATCACCAGTAACTTTTATTGGACAGTATGTGAAAAACAGACTTGGTTTGTCATTTTCAGTTAAGGATATTTTGAAAGTTGGTATAGGATCTCCTTTGCAGTCTTCTCTTAGTTGTGGTACTGGTTGTTCACAGTATGGTAATTTTGGGCAAGTGATAGGTTTGGGTAGTTTTAGTGAAATAAAAATAGGATCTATTAATTTGGGTTCTCAAGATATTTATTTTGCTATTCCTCATCCAGATTATGGTAATTATAGTTTGTCTGATTTAGAGTCTTTCTTTAAATTGTATTATTTGGAAGATGTAATAAAATTAGGGATTTTGTTTGCTGTAACAATGGATAGTATTTCTGATCAGATACGAAAGCAGTATGGTGATTATGCTGTAAAATTGGCTTATGAATGGACTCCTTATTCTGAGGATGAGAATGAAATAAGGAGTGAGGCTTTTTCCGTTGCTCAGCAAGCTAATAATATTTACACAAAGGCAAGAGAGGAGCTTAATAGGATTAGAGAATATTCAGCATTAAGTTATGTTGAGGAGTGTGTTGTAGAGTATTTTGATCCCGGATTAAGTGAGGAGGAGATTGTTAAACAAGTTGTTGGTTGTGCAATTGCCAAAGCTATTTATTACAGAGAAGATTATTATGAAGAGGAATAGAAATATGAAGTATTTTGAACGTTTGTGGTTCTGATGTTTTTATACAAAGAGTGTTTTTTAGTTTGTATCTTTTGGTCAAAAATTTGTGAACTTATTTGAGTGTGTCATACAATTAAAAGTATAATTATTTGTAAGCCTAATCTTATAAAAATTATTCTTAATATAAAAAGGAAAAGTTTACTTTATTTTGTTTACTAGATCAAAATATTTCTTTATAGTATCTTTTCCTTTATCAGTGATACTTGCATATGTCCTCGGTCGATATAATGTAAATTGTTTTTTAACTGTAATTAAACCTTCTTCTTCTAGTACTTTAAGATACATTAGTAAAGAACTTTTTCGTATTTTAGTATATTCGAGTAATTCTGAAAAGGATAATCTTTCAAAATTTGATAACGCAATCAATATTCCTAGTCTAACAGAATTATTCAAAGCCCTATTGTTTAGAAATTGCAAGAGATCTTTAATATTGTTTTTGTTTTCAGCATCTTTGATATTCTCCATTATCTATCAACTCTAAGAAAGATTTAATTGATGCATATGCCCATAATATAGCGAATATAAATACGTATATAGTAGCAAATTTACTAAATGATGTAGCAGCTAATATTGGATAAAGAGGATAAAGTTGAAAACTACCTATTGCTAGTATATCATAATATTTTCCTTTAGTGAGTTTATAACGAGAAAATAAGATTCTCCATATAGCGAAAGAAATTCCAGCAGTAAAGAGGAGAATAGGAATGATACTATACCATTGATCAAAGGTTATCATGAAAATTATTATTAGAATCGTATAATATAATGAGTAGAATATTCTAGTTATCTGGAAGTATCTATTATTATATCCAAATCTAATTAAACGCAATCGTATTATTTTTCCAAATATGTAGACAGAATATATAATGAAAGGGACAACTATTACAATGTCTGTTAAAGTAAAAATAACGTTATTGGATGTGTATAAGCTCTCTACATAATTGACTAGGTTGATAAATAAAAAATAAATTACCCAAGTTCCGTAATAAATTCCGAGAGTTTTCCTCATTTTTTCGATATTATCGTATCTGCAAGTTTATTCCCTTCTTCGATGAGTTTTTTATAATCCTCCATTTATACTACACCGTATAGTCTATTAATATTTCCTAAGGTAAGCACTTTAATGCCGGATCCATTATCTCTCATTATAGAAATTTTCTTGCCCCCTACATCTAACGTTAAAATAGCATTAGGGATCTCTCCTTCAACAATAGTTGAATTTAGAAAATCTTCAGTTATTATAGGACCATATACTCTTTCGCTTAGAATTATATAGAGTGGCCAAGAATTAAACTGTTTTAATAAATCTAATTCATGAGTTGTAATAAATCCGTCCTTTATATTTTCTTTCAAAAGTTTAGCTATAGATAACCTCTTAGATGGATCTACATTTTCATATGGTTCATCAATTAGCATGTTCTTACTTGGAGAAGATAAAGCTAATGCAGTTCTAACTATTGTGCTCTGGCCTGCTGATAATTTAAAATTCTCTTATTTATAACTTCATCATAAATTCTTAATTCTTTTAATATTTCACGGAAAGTATCTAATTCAAGGTCTTTAATTTCTGAATATACATCCACAATATCTTTTACTTTTCTTCCTATTGTATAGACTTCTGGAATATTTGTAGAAAGATTAAGGTAATTTTTGATTTTTCTTATTTCTTGTCCATCAACTAGAATGTCTCCTTTATAAGGTATGAGTCCGCATACTGCTTTTATTAATGTAGTTTTTCCTGAACCATTCGGTCCAATAACTATTGAATGCTGTTTAATAGATAAATTTAATTTATCAAATATTTTTGTATTGGAAAATTTTATTGTAAGATCTTTATAATCTATCATGAGTACTTTATTATCCTACATGGTTATAAATAATGTGTATGGTTCAATTTTTGAACTTTCTTTGTCCTATTTAAGTATCTATTCTTTATTCAATATATGAGAAAAACTTTATCATACATTATAAAATCCATATTGAAAAATCCTAATATTATAGGGTGGGGAGTTTTGTTTATATTCTTTTGGGGAGTTATAGCAGCATATGTTAGCGTACCTGGAGAAATGAATACTTTACCCGAAAGTTTATCTATTGTGAAGTCCTCGGTGTACACTGATATAGTTTCTGCTTGGTATGCTACTCTGATGATACTTTTCTTAAGTGCTATAGGTGTAAGTTTAACATATTTAGTTTATTTTCAGAGTGGTTCACTTTCCTATTTATTCAAGTATAGTAAATTAACTCCTAGTAAATATTTGATGTCAATGTTCTTAGGTGGTACAATTGCAGGAATAGTTCTGTCCTTAATTCTAACTTATGCTATTTCTGGTATGTTCTCTACCAATGGTGTGGGCTATACTGTGATGCCCACTAAACCTTATGTAGTTTTCCCTGTAGTCATTTTATCGTTTCTTTTCTTAATCTCTCTTTCATTCTTTCTTTTCTTAATTACAATGAAACTTGGAGGAATAAAGTACCAACAATTAGTAAACTATATTCCTTTAGTTCTAGGGTTTATATTTTATTCATTATATACTTTTGCTTCATCTTATCCAGAGTGGGTTACATATGCATCGCCATACCTAAATATCATGTGTCTGCTGTTTTACGGTTATTCTGGTAATAAACCTCCGGTTACTGTCGCATCTGGAATTAATGCACCCACAGTATCAGTGGAATGGTCTGCATTATTTTTAGCTTTGTGGACAATTGGACTATTTTTGGGCGATACATTGCTTTTGAGGAAGATAAATTATGAGCCAATTGAAGAAGCAAAAATAATGTAAACATAATAATCTCAATAGTTTTTTCTTAAATCATGAGTCAATACTTAGTATAGCTAATGTGCATAAATTTTTAGCATACTTATTGAGAGCTTTTAACTATTATATTCCTTTAGACATCAAAATAGATATTTAATACATTGATGGTATTCTTAGAAATTATTTTGACTTATATCAGAAAGTATTTTAGACATTATGGGATCTATAATTTCGTAAGTTCCTCTTTCTTCTCTAATGATATATCCATCATTTAATAAACTTTTTAATCCTTCATTTTTCTAGGTTTATATAGATTTATTTCCCTTAAGTTCCCTTTTCCTCCTTTTTAGACAAGAATTTCAAAATTTCTATAGCATTCTTACCCAGATTTTTTGCATTCATTATCTATTATGCTTTTAATTACTGGATCTTGATATATTTCGTTCAGACTTTTATTTATACATTGTAAATCGATTTTATTACAAGATAAGCACTTTAATTCAAAATAATTCAACCATGAGGTAATTCAGAGCTCCATTGCAGATTGTAATTATTTTATTCAATTATAATAATACTATGAAGAATTAAATGAAATAGTATATTAATTAGGAGAAAAACATGTGTAAGAGTAATAAAAATACAGGGATGAGAAAAATTTTTAGATCCCAAACCAATAGCCCACATAATTTGAAACAATCTATAAGGAGAATGAAATGACCAAATAAACATCTTTTTACCTCTCTCGTCTATTGCTATTAATATTACTGTCTTTCCATCTTTTATGTGTTTTCCGTCAAGTATGAAGTACTTGTAGTCATGTTTTTCTTCTCCTACAAATTCACAGAGTGAATTACTTAGGCTGTTAGAGGCGATAGCACGTAATGCCTTTTCATAGTAAGTGTAACACCATTTACAATTGCTTAAATTATTTATGAGCAAGGGTTCGTTTGATTGAAATTAATCCGTTGTATTTTCAATGAAAAAGACTTATTACACTTAAAGTTTTTTAAACTCATTCTTTATTTTCCTCATCTTACATGATAAAACCGCACGGAAGAGTTAACTTGAAAATATTTCTTAATGCTATCTACTTATAGTATCAAAAGTCCGAAACCACACAATAGCTGGTTTATCTATATTAAAGTAATTCTCACCATGTTCTCTGTGCCTAATAATATTTTTTGAGGAGGTAAGGCAACGGTTGGAGCTTCACCTCTTTCTGTTAAAATGCCAATTACTTCAACCTCATGTGGAGCAGTATAATGACCTAATCTTAACTTAAGTTTTTCAACCTTATTACGAAGGAAATCCTTGAATTTCTCTCTATTTCTTAAAGCTACAATTCTCCTTATGTTATCTATATCAATAAAATTGGTTTTATAAGTTCTCCCTATCAAAGATTTAATTTCATTCATATCTTTTTTCATTTTCTTTGTCTCTCGGGAAGGTTTTCCTTTCAAGGATTTTATAGTATACAGCCTAACGTAATTTTCGTAAATAGGTAACAAAGTCTCAGCTATTCTCATTTTTTCTCCTAAATACTTTCTAAAAAACTCTTCCCATAAGGGATTAGGATCTCTAGGATTAAAATCATCTGCTAAGTGATCTAGTACCTCATCCCATGTTTCAAAAATTGTTTTGACCTCAAGAACTAAATCACCTTGTATTCTAATTTTAGTTCCTTCCTTAATATTAGTAACTTCATTCCAATTATAATCAAACCCTAAGAAGCTCCTTATATCTAAATCCCTTAGTGAGGGAATGTAATATGAAGTTAAAAGTAATTCCATAACAAATATTTTGTTAGAATCATCGATTCCGAAGATGTAAATTATAGAGTCTCTTGTTTCTGTGACAACTTTAATAGCTACATAAGGACGTTTAATTACCATTTTGTGATTATGTTGATAGAGAGCGAATCTTCCCCTATAATAATGGTCTATTGAAATAAAACACTCAGGGTGATTAATAAGCTCGTAAATATTTGAATAAAGGAGATCATGGCAATATTCCATAAAATCTTTCTGTTTTAATCCTTTAAAAAACTTAGTGGGGGTAATTCAGGTTTCTATTGAAAATTGTAATAATTGAATAATAGTAAAAATTCCTACACAATCTATCATTTCCAAATAACTAGAATAATAGTGCTAGTATAATGCAATGTCAAAGGTACACAGAGCTAGCAACATTCGTAACTACAGTATACAAATTTTCACTTATTTCTTTATTGAATTATTATAATTGAATGAAATTATTAGAAATAGCAATGGAAACCTGGATTACCCAACTGTTGGATATTGTTTATTTCTCTCTCTGTTATTTTTAAACTTCGAAATAAACTATTTCTTATGGAATGCTTAGAAGTTGCGGATTACCTTGAGTCAATAGGGATTAAAAAGTCGTATGAGGAAATTTGTAATATATTTGATTTATTTTTTAAGAAAAACGAAGAGGTGGGATTTAACAAAATTTATTCTAAAATAGCTACTATAGATTATTTCTTAGGTAGAGATGTAAAGAAAGATATTAAAAAACTTTATTATATAGAAAGTTTTCTAGAGTTAGTGAGTGAAATACCATTAAGAGCACTTACTGTTGGTGAATTAATGTCTTTTATTAATTGTAATAAATTGCTAAAGTCAATTAACTATTTCCAAAGACTATTTCTTGGTGATTTAGGAAAAGATTATACATCTGAGTCAAAAAAGAGATTTACTCTTGGTATAAGAGATCTTGGTTTAGGAGGACCCTCTATTAAAATTAAAAGCAAGAAAAGTAAAGAATTTACCTTTGCCTTAGCTTCCAAACTTCACCTTTTATCACCTTGTGTTGAAATAGAAAATGGAATAATATTAGATACTGGGTTCACAAATATTGACACGATTTTAGCTTACTTAGATTGTGGAGGTAATTTGAAGAATGAAAAGAATTGTAATGAAAGGTGGAGTAGTAAAATTGAAATAAATGACAAGAATGATGTAATACTTGTTTTTGTGGATGGTAAAGTTATGGGAAATTATAAGATTAAGAAAAAAGGAAAGTATATAGTTATGGTGAGGAAGTCTTAAAAGAGGAAAAGCAGGATGATAGAATTTTGAAGTTTGGTAGAAGTAGATACAATGGTCTTGACAAATTTAGGTTAATTTTTGATGGAAGTTAAACACAACTCTTAGGTTAAGCTTTTATTTTAAGTTAAACAAATGTAATTACATGGAAGTTAAAGTTCATAAGAAAGGGATAATAGTTTTACCAGCCGAGATAAGAAAAAAGTTAGACATTAGAGAAGGAAGTTTGTTAAGCATAAAAGTGGAGGGTGATACAATAGTTTTAAAGAAAGAAGTCACAATGCTTGAAGCATATGGAAGTATTGGGAAAAAGGAGGATGCTGAGGAGTTAATAAGAGAGCTTCATGAAATGAGGAGAAAAGAAGTTGAAAGTGATTCTTGATACTGGATTTTTCATAAATTATTTTACTGGGAAATGCGAAGCTTGTAGGAAAGTTATCGAGGAAGCTTATGCAAACAAAGTTACTTGTTTAACCACATACCTTAATCTAACTGAATTATTTTATCTATTTGCAAAAAGATATGGTAAGGAATCAGCTATTAATTACTTGAATTTAATAAAAAAGTCTCCAATCAATGTAGTTAATCTTGATGACGAGTTAGTGGTGAAGGCTGGAGAATTAAAGTTAAAATACAATACTCTTTCATTAGTAGATGTTTTTATTATAGCTTTAGCTGAAAGAGAGAAGGGTAAAATTTATACTACTGATTCAGAAATATCTAAAGTTCATAAGGATACAGTTTTGCTATCTTGATTTTTAGTAAACTTTGAAGTATTGATAGGAAGGATTAGACAATTGTATAATGTGCTGTATACCGTGAGTAAAGGTTATAGTGTAACTTTTTGGTTGGTATCGATAAAATTTATGAGCAAGATGCTCATGAGAGTGGGTAGGATTTAGATGGGTTATATCATGAAAAGAGAACGGTTATTCATATTTTATCCCTTTTAAGGCTTCTTTTATAGAACAGATTCAAGATATTTTAAATTTAGATACGTTGTATTCTATTCAACAACCTAGTTTTTAGGTGATGTATTCTAGGATGATTGCATCATCATCTTTATTGAGGTTGTTGTTTTACAGGTTGTGAAGTTTTCTAAAGATTAGCTTCACTTGCAGAATCTATTTTTATATTTGGTTCTGATAAGAAGACTAAATTAATATTGTTACTCTCATCGAAGAAGGATAAGGAGGAATAAATTGCTTTTAAAACGTAAGATTTGCCCGAATTGGATTTTCCAAAGATGATTGTAATAGGTGAACTAAAGTCAAAGGTAGTGTTATGTAAGGGACCTAAGGATTTTATATCTATTCTCACAAGTTAAATGATGTCCACTTTGTTAAAAAGTTCTTGGCATAAACTTAATGATCCTTCCTTAGGATCAATTCCGGTTAATTTAATAACCTCGTACCTATCCTTGGGGAAGATCCCATTAGAAATTAAATAGAAATAAGCAATGTCTTGTGTTTTTCTTTTTTTCTCTGCATAACTCTTCATAAAGCCTTTTTGCTTTTTTCATTATAGCTTCTTTATCAACACTAACTTCTAACCTTTTTATCAACCATTTTCCATTAATATAAACGTTTGCAAGGAAAGGGTCTAGGTTTATAAGCTCCAAGAACTGGTTTGTTGTGTAAATATGTAAGTCAATTTCTTCTAATGGTATTAAGTGTTCTGAAGAGAATGCGATAGCTTCTTTTACATCATCAGCTACAATCATTATGTCAATGTCTCTTTGTAAGCTTCCGTAATATCCAAGAAGTCTTACCACATAATGAGATTTGCTTTACTATTATTAAGTTTTGTTAGCATTTATCCATCTTTTCTATTTTACCTATTCTTAAATATACTATTTTATCACATACTCCTTCTCTCAATAGGGTGTTATGAGAAGCGTAAATTACTGTATAAGGATAGTTTTTTATCATTTTTCTAACAATGTTAGAATTATCTAAATCAAGATTTGATGTAGGCTCATCAAGTAAAAGTGTTCTAGCCATAGAGCTAAAGGCTAATGAAATCTTAAAGAGTCTTCTCTGTCCAGAACTCAGTTGATATGGTTTTTTGTTTAAATCAAGGTTAAAGTCTTTTATTAGTGATAAGGCTTTATCCTTATCAAATTCTCGTAGTTTTGTTATAAACTCAAAGTTTTCTTTTAATGATAAATTTTCTAGGAAGATTAGATGTTCCTCAAGCATAAAAATTTCCTTTTTCCTCGTTGTAGTGTCAGGCTCTCTATCGAGTACTTTAACTTCTCCTTTAGTAGGTTTATGTACTCCGTAAATTAGGTAAAGTAATGTTGTTTTGCCAGAACCATTAGGACCAACAATTGCAACTTTCTCATTATCTTTTACTTTTAACTCTACTTGAAGTGTGAAGTTCTAAACTCCTTTACAGCGTTAACGTAAACAACTTCACTCAATTTCCCTCATCTTTAGGAATTTGGATTGATCTTTATAAGCTCTTTCTAAAGTATAATACTCAGTCGATAATGAAAAGAAGAAGAGGGAAAGTAAACCTAGTATTAATCCATAAGCTATGTAAAGTGGATACCAATAAATCCCATAAGTATAGTAGTATATAAAGAATATTACAAGAGGTAAAATACCTATAAGCGAAAATATGGGTAATAAGATTTTGAAGCTTGTCTTCGTATCAGTTCCTTCTAAGATCATTAATCCTATTATATTACTAAATCTTGTTCTAAATATAAATGGGACTGTAAGTAGAGTGTAAGCTATTTCCGCAATAATGTAAATACGAGTAGATAAAGTAAGATCTGCTGGAGTTACATAAACCGTAGTAAACGATAATTTCCAAGGATATATTAAGTCATAGCCAGCTAAACTTGAGCCGTAAACTTTTGTGTTGTTCAAAAACTCTTTAAAACCATTTAATGCTGTAACGTTATTGCTTAATATTAGAATATTTCTTAAGGACGCTGCAATTTCAGTAAAATTATCCTTACCATAGGGTAAAAACGCAAATCCTGCACTAGAAAAGAATGAATTATAAAGTACACCTACAATTTTAAGCTTAATTGTGTGATTATCTATGCTTGTATATACATAATCCCCTAAAGAAAGACCTAGTTGCTTAGAGCTCCCTGAACTAGATAAACACCATATGAAGGATAATTGCCAGAAAACAACATAGGTTGTACATTAAATACTTTCATAGCTAATGTAAGATTAGGTGAAGCTATAGCAAAAACCGATACTCCCCCATGACCAGTGCTGACATACATTGTTCCAAAAGGCACTAGATTATTCATTCCAAAAAAAGTAGTAAGCTTTTCAGCAACTAGAGCTTTTTCTAGATTTAGCTCAACTGTAGGCATGTTACCATAAGGATTGTTTTTAATGTTAAGAATAGATATTGTAATAAATTCGAAGAAGAAAATTTGACTGAAGACAACTAAAAACAACACTAAAATTAATACTATAATCATCAAATCTCTAATTAAAGATCTATTAAGGAAATTTTTGAATAGGATCTTATACATTAAATCACCTTATAATGTTATGTGTTATTAAAAAATATAAATAACTTTAACTAACTTGTAACTTGAAACATTGCTAATGAGCAGGTACCCGGTACGTATTCTACTGGCAACAAAGGTGTATTTAAACCTCCTGCATATCTAGTGTACTATGTTCCGACTAAATTGGGATTATTAGGAATAGGTTGCTGAATCTCGTATTCATAGGATTAGCAAGCGTTCACGCGGGCTAATATACTGAGCTTCCCATACAACTATTCCATTGTACTTTGCCGGTGGTACAACTGCATCTAGTAAACCTCCTATCGTTCTAATTATAGTAAAGGGTTTCATTACGATACCGTAATCATAATAATCAGTAGCTATAGTAAAGTTTACTGTAGATGTAAGTGCTCCGATTGTAAAGGGACCGATATTTATCGCGTCAAGGTAAACTACTATAGTACCAGTGCCTATTGCGTTACTCCCTATAGGATAACTAGTTTGTTGCCAACACATGTATCATTGCTATTAAATCTGAAAAGAGTTTGGTTAATGATAAAAAGGTTAGTAAAAGTGGAATCGTAACTTGGGTTTTACTCTTCTTTACTGTGGGTTTTTATTAGGCTCGTGGAAAAAAGTTAAATTTTGCGGTTGTCGAAGAAGAATTTACGTAAGTTAATTTCTATATAGGTATTAGATAGATAATATCGCAATTTTAAACATATGGTTACTACTATATTTTCAATGAATTAAAAATGCGACTTAATACATGCGGTCATTACAGCTCTTTGAATAGTACTTTACAATGATTTATGAAGTTGAAAAGGGTTGAAATAGAAAATGTAGATCATAGAATATTAATAGGAATAAAATAGAAAATAAATGATGAAGTTTATTAACTTGGAAAATCAATTGTTACTGGTAAAAAATTGTCTAAAAAACTATATTAACAAGATCTAATCCTAGATTGCGCAATTTTTCTATTATTATACTCGTTATTTCTTCCTTTATTTTTTCAGCTTCTCCTTTCACTAGGATTTCTTCCACTACTTTTTTCACATCTGATTCTAGTTCTTCTTTTAGTTCATTTATTGTATATTCTCTTTCTAAAGCGGGCATATTAAGTATTAATTTTTCTGGATCTGAAACTCTTACTTTAACTTTTATTTCGCTATCGTAATTTTCCACTTTCAGTGTGATTTCATGTTCTTCAGTTGAGTAATAGTATATAAATATGCGGGAATTTTCGTGTAGTAATTTTGATTTTAATACTTTAACTGGGTTTGCGATTTTTATCTCATGCTTACCTGGGGGGAGGTTAGCTAATATTTGTCCTTGACTTATTACTAATGCGTTTTCACCTTGATTAACGTATAGGGTAAGTTTTGTTGGTGTGCTCTCTATTATCTCTTTTTTAATCAAATATCTCGATATTGTCGTGGCGTCACTCATCAAAAATAAAATTAATTAACATATTTTTTAAAACTAATCCTAAGAGTGTGTATATATTTCTAGTTATTTTTCCTTAAATTAGCAATTATATTCAAGATCTTTTAGTATTGGATCTATTATGTGGTATTCCTCATTTTCTTTCTTTATGAAATTGTAGTTAATTAAGTTTTCAAGTGCTAAAGATAACTCCTTATCATCAATTTTTCCAACTTTTATTTCAACTCCTAGTTTTATCTCTTTCCACCTTGATACTATTTTTAAGCTTTCCATTATTGCACAGTATAACTCTTTTCTTCTTTTATCTTCAAGGAAGTGAGAAAATTCATCCCACATAATCTTTTTCCCTTCTTCAATTGTCTTTTTTAATGCTTCAATAAATTCAAGTTTTCTAACTGCGTAAAAGTTTCCAAATAATGATAGCCAACCAACGATTCCGTCAAGTTTTTCTATTACTTCCTCATATTTATCAAAATTCACGTTTAATTCTTCCATTCCTTTCTTAAGAAATGCAATTGATGTTTCCTTATCAAAAGGGGTAAGTTTAATTTCTACTGGTGGTCTTCCGTGAAGAGGTGAAGAAGAAGAGGGGTTAAGTAAGTTTTGAACTAAACCAACGTATGAACCAGAAAAGATGAAATGGACTTTTGGATTACTCATATATACGTTTCCTAATACTTCTAACAGTTGTCTTGAAACTTGTGATAATTCTTGTACTTCATCAAGACCAATTACTATTTCATCTGTTGAAAGGAAAAGTTCAAGTAAGCTTTGTGTTATTTTACTTCCTTTCTTTACTTCTAGTCCAGCTGATGTTACAAAAAAGTTTATATTAACGTGAAATTTCCATGTTAATCCTTTATTTATTTCTGAAAGTAAAAGGGAAAGTAATGAGTTTAGGCTTTTTATTCCTCTTAAGTTTAAGTAAATTCCTTCTATTCCTCTTTTCTTCATTTCATTAATAATTACTTTCATTAATGAGGTTTTCCCTATTTCTCTTTGTCCTAAGATAACTATCCAATTTCCGTGATAAAGTTGCGATATTGCATATTCAATTTCTTTGTCTCTGCCAAATAGTTCTTTTCTGTTTTCTTTTGGGTGAAGGTCGAATAACAACTGGTGTATCACCAGTTACTGGTGTATCACCAGTGAGATATAAATGTTTATCTAAGATGAGTGTGTCCAACAATTTTATTATTGCACTAAAGAGTGGAAAACTATATTCTCTACATAGAACTTGAAAGTAAAAAAATTAGATTATAAAAATAGAAGAAAGTAAGTCATAATAGTTTTTCTTATCCCTAATTTATTTAATAAATTTTGTAAAAACAAAAATGTTTGGCACATTCAGGTTATAGAGTGTGTATATTATGATTTCATAGGAGCATAAACCAAGTGATAAGGAAACCAAGTTCTCTAGAGGAGTAATAATGTAGTTATGAACGAAGGATAATACATTTATATCTCTGTAGAATATCATTAATTATTTCTATAATCTTATCCTTATTGTTTTAGCCTTCTAACCCTAAGTAACGATAATATAGGCACACTCTTTAAGGCAATGTTTGTCACTTTTTATTATAAACCTCATGCTTATCATAAATAGTATAATTAACCTTAACTAACAATCTTTCTATTGCGTAATAAACTTGCAAGTTTTTTAACGTCTTCTTAGTTCTATTCTTGATGTCAATAAGTAAAGTAAAATGAGTAACAAAATGAGTAATGGGAAACTTAAGTAACTCTGCTCAAAGAACGGGAATAATATATCTAAAATTATGTTTTTGCTAGGGATGAAAAAATAAAAGATTGAAAGGAAAGTTGATATGAGGAATGATACCATTGAATTCCTAGCTAATAATCCGAAAAATGTTCCTATGAATCCTATAAGTAAGATTTGTATAGTAATATAAAGTAAATTGGATAATGTTTGGTTTAGGATTTCATCAAAGATTGAATTAATAATAAGGAGTGGGATTATTGGAAATATAATGAGGGATAATATTTTGTAAAATAGGAATTCCCTTTTTGTTACTCCATATACATAAACTACTGTAAATCCAACACCATTTTCTATCTCAACTGTTGTAATATAAGAAAATATGATTGCCGACGGAATGATTAATAAAAAGTATATTAAATAGTCAAAGGTATTTTCAATATATTCTCTTTCTATAATATACGCAAAGATGATAGTAGAGGGATAAACTATTAAGGGATAATATGAGTCTAGGAGTCTTCTCTTGATTTCAAATGTTATCATTAACCATCCGCCTATAAATTATATTTAGATCAGCTTTTTCTACTCCAAAAATATGATTATTTACATCATATTTCTTTAGTTTTTCCCAGACTTCATCTATGCTTGATAAACCTTCTATGATTACTAAGTTTCCGAAAACTGATGCATTATCACCAAAAATTTTTCTTATCATATCTGGGGTATCGGTTTTTATAACAAAGGTATTCTTATACTTTTGTATTAGTTCTTGTAAAGTCCCATTAAAGAGAATTTTCCCATTTCTAATTATTAAAGCTTTATTTAATATATTGCTTATTTCGCTTAATTCGTGGCTTGATATAACTATATTCTTAGCTTTCTTTAATAACAGACGATAGAAAATATCTCTTTTATCCACATCAAGATTTGCTGTTGGTTCATCTAAAATATAAACATCCGCATCTTTACCTAATGCTATAGCTAAAGTCACTATTTTCATTTGTCCCATAGATAGAGAATTAAAATTCTTATTCAGTAATTCTTCAGCCTGAAATTCTGACATAATTTCTTTATCTACCCCAGCTAATTGTAATAAATCCTTGACTTTTACATTTGGGAAGTATGGATTATCTAAAGAGAATGAAGCTATTTGATGAACTTTCTTAGTGTTTCTGCATTCTATTTCAAAGATCTTACATTCTCCTTCATAGTTTAAAACACCAGCTAAAACACCAAACAATGTAGATTTTCCTGCACCATTAGGTCCTATAACGCCTACTATTCCTTTATCAATTTTTGCTGTAATTCTATCTAAAGCTATTTTTTTACCATATTTCTTAGTTAAGTTAACTAATTCAATCATCTTCTTATCACCTCTATTTTTCTACTAATAGTGAAAAAGAGGAAGTAAAGTAGGATAACTAGAATAATATTTCCAATAAAGTATGGGATAAGGGAGAAAAATTTCGATTCAAAAAATGATACATGATAAATTTCGACATAGAATTCATAGGCATTTAAGTAATCGTAAACTACGAAGGGAAATAATATGACAAGATATTTGAGGAGAATTAAATTATGGAAATTGCGGATTGCTATGCTGAGTAAAATAAATGGAAGGGCTCCATAAATAATTATATTTAATAGAGCACCAATTGCAGCCATATTAGCTTTTATATAAATTGAAATAATGATTGAGATTATGATGAAAAAGATTACCGATGTAAAGGTAAATAGTAAATTAAATAATAGCATTTCTCTAACTAGTGGTACGACGAGATAATTTCCATTAAGTATTACATTACTAAAGTATGTAAAGGCAATAGCTGGTAGAATAAGTGTTATTATATATGCAAAAAGTTTGATAGAGAAAGATTCATTATATTTTATACCAAAATGATATGTTAAATTAAATTCTACTCCTCTAAAAAAATCATAGTTAAAATAGTATAAAGATACTACTACTGGAGGCAATACATAAATGAGCTGAATTATAGCGTCATTACTGCTGATAAAATTGTATAGATCTGTTAAAGCTGTACTTGAACCCCCTATAGGATCTGTTATTCTTTCAATTAAATTAAATGTTATCATAAGAATAATATAGGCGTAAAATATGAGAGAAGGGAGAGATGTAAGGCTTCTTTTCAACTCAAAAATAAAATACCTTCTTTTTGTCACTTCCATTTTAATACCCTCCTTATTATTATATATATTAAAGGAGAAATAATAAGTGATAATATAAATGATAATACTGCTATTATAGGTATTGGTACTACTGAATCTGAAACAGGGCCATAATATTCGTCAAGTTGAAGAGAAACAGAGAAGATTAGTAAGTATTCTCCATGCTTAATTGGAAGATAATATAATGTCCCATGCTCTACTGGTATGAAAATGAAAGGAAATGATATTCTTGAATAAAAGAACTTGTTACCCTTTGGATAAACTAAAGCATGTGATGATACTGAAATATTTTTTGTAATAAGGTTAATTGACTTATTCAAAAGCTTAATTGTTCCATTATATTCTTCTGTTACTAATCTTAATGTTAGATTGGAAGAGTTGTATTTTATACTCATTACTTTATCACTATAACAATAAAGATACGTGTTAGATTCATTAATGATAGTAATATTTACTGGATAAAAAATTCCATAAAGAGTATACTTAATTTCATGAATGTATTTAAAATGAAATGTAGTATTTATATACGACGTTACATAAAAATAAAATATAAAGAAAACGATTGAAAAGATAAGGAGAAACATAATTAAAAATACAAAAATCTTTCCTTTTATCAACTCTAACCCAAGTATAGCTAAAACATTAATCTTTTTAAATTTTGCTCTATACTTTTAGTTTATATAACTATTTATATATACTAGTTATTTGTAGTTATGTCAACAATATTTATGATAGATCTTTAGGTCAAAAGAGATTATTTAGGATTATATGATGGAGTATTTGTTGTGTTAAATGAAAGATGATGAGTTAAAGAGTATATTGAAAGATGACATAAAGGAGGGTATTGTTATATAGAGCGAAGAATTTTCTTTAGGGAGTTTTGCCAGCTTCGTTTTAATTTACTCTTCTTTTATGCAATACTAGTAGGTATCTTAGAACTCTAGATAGTTTCAAAATTTTTCTCCCTCCAGTGCTTTTTGGAATTTTATCTGAGCTTTTATCATTATTATCCTTTTTAATATATCAACTGAAACACTTGAAATTTAACTAATAGAAAAAAGAACTAGCACTTATGTTTAACCTTTTTTACTGATATTTACGCTTACTCTTTCAATGATTTTATCGATGTCATTTTTCATTTGAACGAGTAGAATGATGTTGAGTTGATGTTAAATCGTATAAGTTAAATCCTATGTGTATTGTTCCTTAATATTTAACGACTTGAATTCATAAATTGATATTAGTGGTTATACTTTGTATGTTATATATCGTATATCTAAATCCTACTTGATAGTAGGATGATAAATATTAGTAATGAGTTTGATCAATATAGTATAAAAAAGAATATAACTTATTAATATAGTAGCTCTTTAATTTTTTATGTAGAAGTAATTTATTGGAATACTATAATTATTGTCATTTATATTGTATGTTGCATTTGAGTATAGCATATAAATATTATATGTTCCACTAGGTTCTAAAATAGTAATAGATAGTGTTGTTACAAAGGAGTTAATGCTTTGTGTGAAGGTTCCTATATATAAATACGGTGATATTACAAACGCAAGTATTGATACCCAGCTAGGTACCGCAAGTCCTATAATTTTAGCTATAGTAACGATTAGGCTTAATGAGATTCCACCTGATAGATAGCCATAAGAAGTATAGGGATAAGAACTGGCCGTATCGTAAATGCAAGTAAAACCTGATATAGAATCATTTTTGACGAGAACATAATTGTTTGTAAAAGAGAAGAATTTTTGTATTGGAATTTGTGGTGTATTTGTAGAATATAATGCTGGAACGTAATTTGAATTAGTTCCATTAAGCTGTAAAGCAGTAAAGAATACTTCAGTTATACTACCTATAGGTTGAGACCAATAAAATCCAGGAAGATAACAGTATTGATATTCAGTAAAGTTAGCTACGGCTATCTGACCGTAAGTATAGATTTCAGCAAATTGTGAGTTGCTAATATCACCAAAATGACTAACAACAGTCAAACTCATTGAGGAACTACTTGTAGTTATTGAGGCTCCAATAATTTGCAGATTTGCTGCTCCTCCAAAAAATGTTACTCCAAAAGATATTCTAAAACCGCTAGAACTTGATGAACTTTCCCATACTGCTAAAGCTCCACTATAATCTTGAAGGTTAGAATTTGTTACATATACAGCTGCTAACGGTACTGGACCTAAACTATTCTGTGATGGATAATACCAGACATTATTTAAGACAATGCAAGTATTTGGTCCTGTAATTTCGTTTTTTGGAACAGTAGTGGTTACGGTTGTAAAAGTATATGAATCTTTATTGTTATTATTAGAGGAATTAACATATGAATTTAATTTAACAGTTTTTACTATTGGATTTATGAATGGAATAATATAACTCTCGCTTATTCCATGAGTTACATTATAAGGTGATATAGGTATCGTAAAAGGTTGAGTATAAACTGTTATTGTATTATTGTTATTTCTTTCTGTATAGGTTGCAAATCCTAATAATGAGGGTATGATTCTATATCTATAATATTTAATCCAATGTTCTGCATATGATGTTAGATTTGATAAAGGTAATGTTACATACTTTACGTTTCTAGCTTGATAGATCTTTTTTATAACAGTGCCATGAGAAGTTGGGTAGAAGGCAAATAATGTTACTGAAACTCCTTGAAGAAGTTGATTATTTCTCAAAAAGAAGATATTTACGCTATGAGAAAAAGTTTCATTAATCGTGTAGGCTTCATATGCTATTATTGACGTTAAAATAATTGATAAGATAATTAATATTACAGCGTTTCTTTTTAAGGTATTTATCATCTATTTTCACTATTATACTATTATACATAAGATTTATATAAGGTTTATTTATATAGAATATTTAGTTAAAAGTAGAATATATATGACTATAATTGGCTAATGAAAGTAATCTTAAAGACTTCTTTAAATAAATTAAAGCGAATAACATTTCTGTGTAGACTTTTAATCGATTCTTAATCTATTACTTTTTTATTCTTAGATAAGTTTATTTTAAAAAATAATTTCTTATTTTTCTATAAATATTCTGCTTCTTAGTTATAAATTATTCTTCCATAAATAGATTATTAATATGTTCGTGAGTTTTTGCATTCTTAAATTGAAGAGTTTTGAAACTGTCTGAAAGGAGTAACATAGATCTAATCTATATAGAATATATAGTCACATATAATCTATGAATTAATAAAAACATCTTTAATGTAGAAGTCTCTTAGACTATTTTACAAAAGGGTTTATATATTCAAAATTATTTTTAACATATATGAAAAGCTTAATCTTAATTTTAGCTATTTTATTTCTCTTGTTTTCAGCTGAAGTTGTTAACTCAATGACTTTATCTATAGTTTCAACCAATGAGGAAATTATACCAACTTCAATAGTTTGGTATAATAATGCTGTTTACATTGCTTATAACATATATAACGTTACTTCAGATACTTCAACATTTTATGTAGTCAAGATAGAGGGAAATGAACCACTAATTTTGTTAAAGCAACAAGTTCCTTACAAATATGCTTTTTTCAATAGTTACCTTTATGTAATAAATGGTAAATTGTATATAGAGACTGTAACTTTTTCTAGGGAATTATTTGTTAATTTTAAAGAAACTACAACAATATATATCTATAATGGGACTGGAATAACTGAATTACAACCTATCAAAGGCTTTTATTATGTTTATCCATTAAATTATGATAATCATCATGGAATAGTATATGCAAATATATCTGGGCCGTTTATAGGAAAATATATTGTAGAGATTAACAGTAAGAACATAAGTTTCAGTACTAATATTTTACCACCCTTATTTTCAAAAGACGGAATAATTGTAATTGATGCACTTTCTAATAAACATATTTTTCAACCAATTGGACCTATTCAATTGGCAAACTATTCTATAGTTCTTTATGGCTGGAACGGTAGTATTGTTTGGAATCGTACTTACACTTTATCTCTCTCTCACATCCAATTTGTCCCATTGATTTTTGATAATGTTACATGGGATCTAGCTCTTAACAACACTTTATATATTATAAATGCTACAAGATCAGTATTTCCAGTAGAAGGTGAAATATTAAAAATAAATTTGATGAATGGTGAGGTTGAAGAAGCATATAGTTTACAAGCTGTAAATGGTTCTATAGTTGGCTTACTTGATTTTGATAATGAGCCAGTATTAATAACTGAATCCCATAATTTCATTTACATATATACGATAATTAACGGTGTAAAGTTAGCATTTAAAATTCCTTTGTATATTAAGACTGTAAAAGTAACAAAGCCTCAGAAAATTAATGGTAAAATAGAAAATGTGACAACTAACGAGACAGTTATGCTAGATAGAGTATTCTTTAATAATAGATATATTTTAATAGAGAATTTATCTAACCATGAGGTTACTGTATATACTCTCTCTCAATCCTATCATTATAAAACAAGTTATAATTTCTCGTATATAGTTCCTGCTGAAATTGTATTAGGTTATTTTGCAAACGATGCATATTACATACCTAACGTGTTGTTAGGAAGTTATGGTAATAAAACGTTCTTTATCCTACTGAATAAGCTAGGAAATGTAACTAGGACAGTTGAGTTAAATAATACAAAAACTCCTTTAGAAGTTCTCTTCACTAAGAATTCAAACGTATATTATGTTGTTTATTTAGGAAAACAAGGACTAAACACTACTCTAAACTTCGTAGAGATTTCTTCTTCTACTACTACTACTGCACCGCCTTCTTTAACTACTCCAACAGCGCCTTCATCCTCATTCCCAGTATTATATGTTGGTATAGCTATAGTCGTAGTTTTATTAATAGTAATAATGCTCATGCTGAAAAAGAGAAAGTAAAGATAATTAATCTTAATTTAGAGATGAATTTTACAAAACGTAAGTTTATGTTTTTTAATCAAGCAAGTTGTGCAGAAAGCAATAATGGAAGCGTGGTGTCATTATTAAGGTATTAATTATTTCTATAACTTTTCAATGTTTACTTATTTAGCGAATATAAACATTTATTCAATCTTGATATAGATCAGTAATGCCTTAGAATTTATATCTTTATGAGATAAAGTAATGATAACTCTCAATCAATGTAATTTTATTATCTTTATTTATCCAGAAAGAATGTAAGTGTTAATTTTTCTATGGTTGATTTATAAATGATTAGTCTTATGATAAAGTTTTTAAGTAATCATATAAGTTATGTAATGAGGAAAATTGAAGAGAAGTCTACTTATATTATCTCTTTTACTTTTATCACCTTTTGTTAGTATGTTATTTCTTTCTGCTGCTGGTAATAATATTGTTGGGTCTTCTCAATGGCAAAATCAAGTCGTTGCTCCGGGTATGACTTTACAGCCTTTAACAATAACGTTAACTAATGAGGGGAAATTAATAAATGAGACTGTATGTATAAGAATTATTCTTAGCGGTCCTTTCAGTGGGTCGTTTCAACCATATTATGTTACCAATTGGGAGCCTGGTCAATCAATTCAAATTACCGGTTTTGTAAATATTAGCCCTACAGCAAGAGATGGTGTTTATACAATTTATGCTTTAATTTCTCCCCTTTATATTTACGTTCCTATTCAAGTTTATATAAACGGTTATGTTAATCTAAGTATTAATGGAGTATTAAGCTATAATTCAATAGACTTTACCTTAACTAATCTTGGCAATGCTCCTACTCAAATTGTTGAATTTCATGTTTATAATTCTACTTTCTTTAGCTTTCCTATTGGTACTGTAACTATTCCAAGTATATCTTCTCAGCAATCATATTCCTTTTCTTTGCCAGTTGAAGTTAAGGCAATTTCCTCAGGTGTATATTATATTGAAGTTTCAGCATATTATCTAGGCTTGTATCATAACTTTACTGTTCCTATTCTAGTTTCTTCTAATCGTTCAATAACTAGTTATATTCAGCCATTATATTCTGATCCAAAAATGACTTTACAAATTGTTTATTCTTCTCCCTTTAAATTAAATGCCTTAGCAATTCAAGCTATCTTGCCTCAAACCTTATATAATGGATCTGGAGGTCATGAATTATATTCATTTACTCAAATAATTTCGCAGTCTGGGGTTGTAACTTTTAACTTTTATGTTAAAGGTAAAGAGGGAATTTATACGATACCAATTGTTTTAACATGGTATACTAATTCAGGAATTGTAACGCAAAGGGAGAACTTTACTGTTTCAGTTTATCCTCAAACAGAGATTGAATTATTAGGTATTTCAACATCCTTGTTTGCTGGAGAGAATGGAGAAATTAATTTAACTGTTAAAAATGTTGGTTCTTCACCAATATATAATTTGACTGCTAGTGAGGAAGGATTATCGTTAATTTCTTCTAGTTATGTTCCAGTCTTATATCCTGGTAATGAGGCTGTAGTTACTTTGACTGTTTATTCACCTTATAATGAGGAGGGTGAAATTGTTTCTATAAATATAACACTTACATATCTAAATTCCTTAGATGAAGTTTTAACTTTAGTTTACCCAGAAGAAGTAGAAATTTTATCTCCTCCACCACCAATTCAGTTAGTTGATCCAGGTTTTCAGCAACAATCATTATTTGCAGGATTTGAAAATTCTGTAATAGTATCATTTAATAATACTGCTGGTGTTCCTCTCTATGATGTAAATGTAACAGTTAAGCCACAAATTGGCAGTATAGTAGGGAATAATTACTTTTACTTTACTTCATGGCTTCCTTATCATTTACTTAGTATAACTTTTGAGATATTTGTTCCATCAAGTGTAGGGAATTCATTAACAATTACTTATTCATTTACTTATTATGTGGATGGAGTGGAAAAGAGTTATTCTATATCATATAATTATGAAGTGGTATCTAGATCAAGCTTGGCTGGTTTATTTACTGTTTCTATCTCTCCATCATCAGTGCAGTATGGTAAGGAAAATAACTTAACGCTAAGCATAACGTATAATGCATATTACCTTTTCGGTTATTCTCCTTCTAAGGTTACCTTTGTAACAGTCTCAATATCTACTCCTTCTTCAGTTAGTGTGACTCCAACGTACTTTATCGTTCCTTCACTATCACAATTTGCAACCTATACAAAGCAACTTCATGTTGAAATTATGCCCCCTAGTAATGGTAGTGTTGGCACATACACTTTAGATGTTACATTAACTTTTATATATGATGGAGTATTGTTAAACTATACATATCCAATAACGTTATTTGGAGTTGGTGAACCATTTATTGAGGTTGAAGCTCCAACATACACAATAATTAAGGGAAACTCTTCCTTAGTTGAGGCTTCTCTTAGCTTTGACATATTTAATAATGGTTTAGGTGAAGCTGAGGGAGTTAATATAGTTTTTCAAACTCCACCTGGAATTTCGATTATCTCACCAGCTGTAATTGGAGTTGGAGATGTAGGACCTTCTGTAACCCAAGGTGAAAGTGTTGAAATTATTGGTAAACCTGGTAATTATACTATTCCAGTAACTATTTCGTATTACAAAGGAAATGGTCAGCTAGTTTCATATACATATGACTTTCATGTTGATTTAGTTGCACCCCAAGTAACTGTGACTCATCACGGTTTTACTTTATCTATGTATGATATAATTATTGCCGGACTTGCAATTGCGTTGATTATTTCTATAATTTGGGGCATTAGAAGGGGTAAAAAATGAGGATAAAGGATATTTTTTCGTTTTCTTTTTCCTCTTTATTTTCTGATAAAGTTATGGGAGTTCTCCTTATACTAATAGTTGTAATAACTTCTGGTATTTCATCTTATATGATTTCTAATTCTCAAGGCTTAATAAATTATGTAGAGAACTCTATTCTCTATCTTGGTCCTAATACTGTTGTTGTAGAAGAATTAAACTACCAGAGTGGGATTCTTTTAAACTCAACTCTGGTAAGCTATTTTCAACACATTCCTCACGTGAAGAAGGTTATTCCAGTTATGATTTTTACTGCTTGTTTAGATATTGCTGGTGTTAAGAAGAATGTTACTATAATAGGTACTCCAACTCTATCAATTTTCCCTAACTATACAATTAATTATGGCTCAACTCCTACTACAAATCAAATTTTATTACCATATACTTTATTTCCTTCACCTTCTTTAGTTAATCAGTATGTTAAGATTGCATATAATCATTCTACTTATAACGTTCAAGTATCTGGTATAATATCATATCCAACAACTACATTATTATACATGACTTTTTCTAATAACTCTGTTATTATACCTCTTCAATTAGCTGAACTTATTCTTGGTAGAAGCGTATATAATTTAGTTATAATAAAGACTGATAATCCAGTTTATGATAATTATGTAGCTAATTATGTTTATACTTTGACTTTACCAATCATTCAGTTTAACCAATTCTCGGTGAACGTGGTCTTTTCTCATCTTGCAATTGTCTCTGCTGAATCTTTAGCAAAGGCTTACTTAAAGAGTAAGGATATAAGTGTTTCTTATGCTTATATAATTACACTAATTACTTCGCTTATCTCAGTGTTTGTAATTAGTATTATAAGGAGTTTGACTGTTTTTAATCAAGTTAGGGAAATTGGAATATTTAGAGCTTTAGGTATGGGAATTCGTCTTGTTGTTACTGTGAAGGCTTTAGAATCATTTATTGCTGGTGCTATAGGTTCGGTAGTTGGCATTTTAGCTGGTTATCTTCTTTCTTACTTCTTTTCATCTTATACTCCTTATATTTCTCTTTATCAGATCTTTGAGATTTTCCTTATCGGCGTATCTGTATCTATATTAGGTAGTACTTATCCTATTATTTGGTTGTCCAAGAGGACACCAGCAGATATGATGAGGGTTGAGTAATGAAAGTTAAAGATATTCTTTCAATATCGTTAAAAGATTTAACATCAAGAAAATTAATTTTAGTGATTGTAATTTTTGGTTTAATTGTAGGTATTTCAAGTACTGTAATCGTTATCTCTCAGTCTCAGGGAATGGTTAAGAGTATAGAATCAATATACGCTTTTTTAAGGCCTAACGTAATTATAGTTTATCCTAACGAAGGTAGTTTTACAAGTCAACAAGTTTCAATCCTTTCTAGTTTAAAATATGTAAAGTGCGCTTATCCAGCTATTAATGGTACAGTTTATTTAAAGTTAAATGGTCAAAATTATCGGGCTTATCTTCTCGGAATAGACAACTTAAGCATAATTTTGTCTTATACTCTACTCTCTGGCGTTTCTAACTTAGGTGAAGGAATATATGTTCCAGTAAACTTCTATGTCCCTGTTTCTAATAATTTGGTTCTTCAAATTGAAGGTAAAAATACTATAACAACTTTTGTAAGTGGAGTTATAAATGTTAGTGGAACTATTTTTGAGAGATTTGGCAAAATCTCTTATTCTATCCCGGTTACTACGCTTTATATTTATTCTTCTCTAACTTTAGCAGAGAAGGTTTTCAATACTTCTAACTATTCATTTATAGTAATAGTGACTGAAGGTAGTCAATATGATAGCCTAGTTATTAAGGAGATTGAAAATATATATAACGTTACGGTGTATTCACCAGGTGTTTATGCTTCTGAAATTGCAAGTCAATATACTTATTTTTCAGTTTACTTATATGGTATAGTTGTTGTTGGTTTTTTAACTAGTGTTATTACTAACTTTGCTGGACTAGTAATTACTTTTAATAAAAAGATTAGGGAAATCGGTATAATGTTAGCTTTAGGAATGACAAGAAGAGGAGTAAGTGTAGTGTATTTGCTTCAAGCCGTGATTATAGGTATTGTTGGTGGCTTTCTAGGAATACTTATTGGTCTTTATATTACTAATCAAATAATTTTGCTTAAAATAAGCTATACGCCAATAATATATGTTAACCAATTACTGGAGATTTTAGGAGTTAGTGTTTTAATTTCTATTGTGGGAGGAATTTATCCTGTGATAAGAATACTAAGGTTAAACCCAGTAGAAGCTATAAGAGTTACTTAACTTCTTCTTTTTCTATTTTTCCATCTCTAATGTAAACTATTCTATTAGAGTACTTTAACATTTCAAGGTCGTGAGTTGCCATAATTATCGTTTTTCCTAATCTTTCTTTTATATCACGGAATAATTCAACTATTTGTTGTCCAGTTGTAGTATCTAAATTAGCTGTAGGCTCGTCAGCTAAG
The DNA here is from genome assembly GCF_041154675.1 of Sulfurisphaera javensis. Lineage (NCBI taxonomy): Archaea > Thermoproteati > Thermoproteota > Thermoprotei > Sulfolobales > Sulfolobaceae > Sulfurisphaera > Sulfurisphaera javensis. The sequence goes on along the minus strand of NZ_AP031322.1, from coordinate 1,936,361 downwards.
ATTATGGGTGGGTCTGTAACTAGGGCTCTAGCAATTGCAACTCTTTGCTGTTGTCCTCCAGAGAGTTGGTTAGGTTTTTTATCCTTTAACTCTAACAAACCTGGTACAGTTTTTAAAACTTCCATTACTCTTTCCCTTCTTTCTTTTTCACCAATCCCAGCAATTATAAGAGGTAATTCAACATTTTGGTAAACTGTCATAAATGATATTAGATTGTAAGATTGGAAAACGAAACCAATGTATTTGTTTCTCAGCAATGCTTTTTCCTTTTCTGTAGTATAAGTAACATCTTTTCCATCAATTATCACATGACCAGAAGTAGGAGAATCCATTAAACCAATTATATTAAGGAGTGTTGTTTTTCCAGATCCAGAAGGACCAATAATGCTTAAAAATTCTCCTTTTTCTACTTTTAGAGTAACGTCATTTAATCCAATCCATTCCCTATTCCCACTTTTATAAATCTTCTTTACATTGTAAAGTTCTACAATATACACAAGAAAAAGGTGAAAAGAGAAAAAATAAGCTTTTTCATGAGTGCGACATTAGGATTTAAGACATTATTAATCTCTATATAAAGATGAAACAATTTATAAATGCTAGAAATTAAAAGTCACAGTAACGGCACGATTTCAAACAAAGCTTTTTATAACATTTCGGAAAATATATAATTGAGGACTGTCCGGGTATACGGACAGGATGATGCATTTTTATATTCCAATTTCTACTTATTCTCGTGATTATTGCTGTAGACGAGTCTGGAAACCCATCAGATGAAAACCCTTATATTTTAGGAATATCTGCTATCTTAAAAGAAAAGGAGTATGAAAAGAACTAATGCCAAAATACCAAAGAAGTTGTTTGGAAAATTTAAAGTCTTGAAATATTCAGAAAGCTTACCTAAAGCGAATAGGCTTGAAGGAACTAATGCAAAGGGATTATTCATAGAATTTCTTTCTAATTACGTTACTTCTGTAGGAATAATAATAGAAAAATATGAGAAGATAAAGGGTGAGCTTGCCGTAACAATCTGGGGAAAGTTAGTGGCTTATCACGTAAATGAAATATTACTCACGTTTAAACCCAGCGACGTTACCATAGTTTACGATAGGAATCCCTTACTTACTGATAGTGAAAAGATGTTCATTATTAATAATTTTCATAAGTGGATAAAAGGTGTGAAGAGTAAAATAAAAGTGAATATAGGTGGAAAGGATTTGGGTTTCATCAGCAGACTTTATTGCTGGAGTTATAAGAGAAGAACTTTTGTGTATTGAAGGGAAATTGGTAGGAGAATATTGTAAAAACGTTGACGAATGGTTTAACCTCCTTCAGCCTAGTGTTTATTTTTACACTACAGAGGATATAAAAATACTGTTTTCTCGTAAGTAGAGATTTATTATTGATGAATGAGTTTAACAATTCCTAAAATCAGAAGATTGTATTCTCAAATAAGAGAAGACAAGTAGTTTATATAGGCTTATAAAAAGGAAATTGTAGTATATGCTTCATTTACGACTCTTAAAAGTTCTTTGTTTAATTTTTCTGAATTCAACTTTTTAATATCTGACTAGATATATCACCTATGTCCGAAAATTATGACTTGAAGTACGCTTATCGGGCTTTGATGATACTTGCACCTATTGCAATAGCTGTAATGTATACTGAAGCAATGCTTGTACCATCTTTGCCAACTATTGCACAAGATTATAATGTAAATTCAGCAACTGTAAGTTGGGTTTTAACAGCTTATTTGATTAGTGGTGTTGTAGCTAATCCTATTGTTGGTAAGCTTGGTGATATTTATGGAAAGAAAAGAGTGTTAGTATACATCATGATTCTTTATACAATAGCTGTAACACTAAACGGGTTTGCTCCAAACTTTACACTGTTTGTGATCTTTAGGACTATTCAAGGAATAGGTTTAGGAATGTTTCCTTTAGCTTTTAGTCTTATTAGAGAAGAATTTCCACCTTATTTAGTACCAAGGGCTCAGGGAATTGTTAGTGCTATGTTTGGTATTGGTTCAGCTATTAGTTTGCCTATAGCAGCTACTGTCGCACAAGATCTTGGTTGGCAATACAACTATCATTTTGTTATTCCCTTCGTCATTTTACTTACTTATCTAACAGCAAAATACATAAGGGAAAGTAGATATACAAATCCAAACACAAGAATCGATTATGTTGGTGCAGGAATACTAGGGACTTCATTAGCCCTTTTAGTTGCTGGTTTATCAGAAGCTCCAACATGGGGTTGGACTTCTTTTCCTTTCTTTGCAACTGTTTTCTTGGGTTTAGGCTTATTCGTATCTTTTATCTTTTACGAGAATAAAGTACAATTTCCATTAATGTCCGTAAAGTTATTAAAGGAGAAAAATGTCTTTGCTGCAAATTTAGCTGCTTTCGTTGCTGGTTTTGGTATTTTTATGGCTTATCAAGCTTTAAGTTACCTTCTTGAATTGCCTTCTCCGGTAGGTTTTGGTTTCGATATTTTGACCACGGGATTACTAATGTGGCCTGTATCATTTATGCAAATATTTGGTGCACTTACTGCATCAAGACTTATTGTAAGGAGTGGGACTAAACTAGTAATTGTTTTAGCTTCAGTAATTCTGTCAGTTTTCTATTTCTTTCTTTCTCTCATAGCTTCTGCTGGTTCTAAGGCTGGAATAGTGAATGTCATACTCTTTTCCTCACTAGCTACATTGGGAGCAGCAATGCTTAATGTAGTTTTAATAAACATTCTGACTTTCTCTGTAGATAGGAGAGTTTTAGGAGTAGCTACTGGAATGAATACTGTATTTAGACTTATTGGAGGTGCTTTTGGTCCTTCTGTTGCTGGTTCTTTACTTTCAACTTTTTACACTTACATGATTTATCCAATGCCAGTTAATGGTGATATCATGTATATGCCAATACAAATTCCTTCCGATTTTGCTTTCCAGTTAACATTCCTAATTGCTTCTGTTGCTGGTTTATTGATGGTAATAATTGGATCAATGACTAGGGATATAAAGATTAATCAAGGACAAAAAGTAGGCTAACGCTTGTTTTTAATCATAAAATTATTAAATAATGAATAGAATAAAATTGAGATTTATTTAATTTTAAAGAGATCATCATTTATAGTCTTAGGTTTTAGTTCATTGAATTATTCTTACAAGATTTTAAGTTAGTTTAAAGAGGTTATGATTAATAATTATAATCCCAAGAGTTTTATTATTAATATCAGAATAGTTGAAGAATTTAAAGTAGGAAGAGAAGAAAAAGATTTAAAGATGAAATTCGTTTAGATATTCTCTCCAGAATGTTCCTTCCATCATTGGGTTTAACACTCTTATGTAAGGTCCATATACTAGAGTATCAAGAACTTTATCATGTAATTGTCTGACTTCAGGATAAATTAGCACTCTTCCTAATCCAAACATTAATGCATCAGTATTGCTCCATTCTGTATGAACTATATATCTCTGTGGTTTATTTCTAAATTCTGGTGCTTCATAAATTGTCTTTGGTTCTGGCACATCCATTCCGTTTGCTGTCTCTAAAATTTGATGGAATCCTTTTGAGTCAAGTTGAAGGCTTCCTAATGGTGATACGCCTATTTCTTTAAGTATCATCCCTCCTAAGAACCCTGGAGCTGCTTTGAACGCTTGTAAGACTTTTATTGCAGCTTCTTCAAACTGAGATTCTAATCCCTCTTTAACTACATGTTCTCCAAATGCAACTACTCTTTTTCCAAAAGGTTGTGATATTGGTGGTATTGAAACAGCTTCCCCAGCAGCAAACTTTTTACCTACCATTACTGTGAAATCTGTCATTTCTGTGTTTAATGGCATATCAGCGTAAACTATTTCATATAAGGGTTCATAAGGTCCCCATATCATTTGATCAGCACATTGTAAACAAAGTCTAAATAAGTTAGCCCAATTTTGCCTATGCATTTCCTCATGATCTTTCCAATCTCTCCAGAAAGTGTATTGCATTAACATTATACTACTTAAGTTCTGTCTCATGTCTAAGCTAGCCCCTCCCCATCTATTTCCCATAGGAACTACTCCTATTTGTACGTGGTTTTGAAATCCTACAAAACCTGGATGTCTTGCTGTTACCATGCATACTTTTGGTCCTACTTTTCCGAAGAGTTCTAATGTTTTGGGATCGTTTTTAACTTCTGCCATGTTTATTGCAACATAGGGTTTTGGCATGGTTCTCAAATAGATACTTGCATTTATCAAATTTAAATGTAATATTCTAAATCTTATTAAAACACTTATATCAAAATTTTGTAAATGTGAGGATTATAAAAAATATTTATCTAATCTAAATATCATAAATTACAAGATAATTTTATATAGTTAAAAGTATATCTATTTATATATATGATAACAGAAGTATATAAGAGTTTACTAATTAGTGAAAATAAATACGATAGACTTGATGCATGGTTTAAAGTAGATTATCTTGTAAATGTACTAGGCATTAATGAGGTTAAAAGTAAAATAAACTTTTTCATAAGTCTTCTATGCGACAAGGATTTAGATATAGTATTACATGCATGGCAACTTTTACCTAAACTTTTGAAATTAGGGTTAGTTCAAAGAAGTGAGGCTGATGATAAATGTTTTGTAAAAGCATTAAGGGAAGGAGATATAAATGCATGGTGGATAGGAATAGATTTATATAAAGAAGGAGTAATAGATCTTTCTTTGCTAAAAAACGAAATTGAGAGTTATAAAAAGGCTTTATCTTCTGATCCTTTAACTAGGCTAGGAGCATGGAGTCTTTTACCAGAAATGCTTAAGCTAGATTTAGTTAAGGATATCGATGAAAAATTAATAGTTGATTTACTTAAAGATAAAAGTTTAAATTATCATATTAAATTAAATGTGCTTTATCTAGTCTTAGAGTTAAAAGAAAAAGGGATAATTAAGAACTTAGATATACAAGCTGTGAAAGAAATAGTGAATAATCCAATGTTTAAACAACTTTCTGAAGCTTATGACAAAGACTGGAAGAAGGTAATTCAGGTATTGAGTTAATTGTTTCGATATTATGTCTTTTTAAGTATCAGATTTATAATATTAAAGGGACTTAATTTCAGAGTGAGTAGTATTAAGTTTAATCATATCCCCTTTATTTTCATTATATTAAACTACATATAATCATGTATTGCCTTATTATTGTTGTACATACTAAAAACTAATCTCAAAATTTTATAACATATACTATGGCTGTTTTATCTTTATATAAATCATAGATTTAAACTCTTAATTTTTAGTTATTTTAATATAAATAATAGTTTAAAGTAGAAAATTCTAATATTTAAATAGAATTATATTATTCATATTGCTAAATGATGTATTTAATTAATCTACTAATTTTTATATAGCTTAAAGTGATATATATTTTTGCAATGTCCTCTTATGAAGACCTTTTGAAAATTTTAGATTCAAGAAAGGTAACAAGATTGTATTGGATCATTACCATTTTGGCAGCTATAGGAGGTTTTCTATTTGGGTATGATACTGCTGTAATAGGTACGGCAGCAGAGTTTGCTCCCTATCGCTATACAGGTTTTCTATTGGGTTACGAAATTGCTAGTGCTTCCTTAGGTGCGGCAATAGGAACAATAATTGCATATTTTTATACAGACAGGTACGGAAGGAAATCATTATTAATTATTGATGCAGCAATTTATACTATAGCCGCTATTCTTTCAGCATTAACAATAAATGGAACAATGTTGCTTATAATGAGGACAATTATTGGAATAGCAATTGGAGCAGATTCTGCTGTTGCTACAGCATATATTACAGAATATGCTCCAAAGGATAAAAGAGGAACTTTAGCCATTATGCAACAGTGGATGATTACTATAGGTATTTTAGGTTCTTATTTAATTGGTTCTACTATTCTTTTCTTCTTACCCTCATTAGCTTATACTGTAGACTGGAGATTAATTCTTGGTCTAGCTGCGATTCCAGCCATATTAGGTTTAATATTTAGATTTATGATGCCAGAGTCCCCAAGATGGTTAATTTATTCTGGTCAGTTTGATAGGTTAAAGAGGGACTTAGGCAAGTTTGGGATAACTGTTTCTGATGATGTGCTTGAAAGAACTAGGAGGGAAATTCAAAGTGAAATGAGTATGAAACTAGATACGGCAACTAAGAAAGCTTTACTGCTGGTGGGCTTGTGGCTAGTTTTTCAGCAAATAACTGGAATAAATGTTCCATTCTATTATGGTCCAATAATTTTATCTAAACTTCATATTTTTGGTTCTACTACTAATCCAGTTTATTCAGCTATTGATGGTGTTCTTGAATCTACTATATTGGCTGTGATTAATGTTGCCGCAACTTTCATTGCGTTTAAATTTATAGATAAAATAGGGAGAAGAAATCTAGGAATTTCTGCTTATATTGGTATGTTAGCGTTTGATGTAATCGGTGGTATCTCAGCACTGTATGGTTTTAATATTGGTATGTTAATAGCTTTTGCTGGTTTTATTATTTTCTTTGCTTATGGTGTTGGAGGTACTGGATGGTTAATACAAGCTGAATATTTCGATACGAGAGTTAGAGGGAGGATGGCATCTATAGGTGCTTTGATTGATTGGCTAGCTAATTTTGCCCTCATTGAAGTTTTTCCAGTAATGTTGTCTAGTGTAGGATTAGCTGGCTCAATGTTTATCTTTTCAGCTCTTGATTTAGCAGCTTTAATCTTTGTATTCTTCTTTATACCAGAGACTAAAGGGTTATCATTAGAGGAAATTGTAAGGATGTTTAATGAGGTTCCATTAACTAAAATGAAAGAAGGAAGGGAATTGGTTATAAATGGAGAACATGAAGCAATCAGGTGATCTCCATATAAGAAATTAGTTCTTCGATTTGAGTTGTATTATAAGGTATTATAATATTTTTTTCGTCAGCATAAATCTCTATATATATAATATATTTTCCGAAAGCTGTAACTCCGACTATTGCGTAGCTTGCTTTAATAATCTTAACTGAATAAGTATTAATTGTAGTTACTATACCAGAGTACCTATCGTAAAATTGTTTAGCGTAGTTCGAACTAGTAAAATTAATGTATGCTACAAAGGCTGTAAAATTAGAATAACCATAGTATTGATAATAGCCATTAATCCCTCCTTGAATGGAGTAATTGAATATCTTATCAAATACGTTCATGTTAGTCGTATAAACTGGAGATAAAGCAATCCAATTTCCGCCTAAAACTGAATCTAATTCAGTGATAGACATTTGCCTGACGCCTATTACTGCGTCATGAACACTTATACCATGGAAAATGAGTGAAGCTATTAAAACTGCAACTATTACTACTGCTACAGCTGAGATTATACTTAGTCTTTGTTTCTCTTTCTTTCTTATTTTCATTGCTTGTTGTATATTTATTGTTGGTGTCATAGGCACTTCTATTTTTCTCGTTGTAGTTGCAGTATCGACTTTAATATTCCTTGTTTGTTGAGTTAATGGATATCCACATTTAGCACAAAATTTGGCCTCATATACGTTAACTTTTCCACATCTAGGACATAGGATTCCTAATGGTGAACCGCACTTTGCACAAAATATTGCATCTTTCACGTTCAAATAACCACAGTGAGGGCAAACTTTCTCTATATAAAATCCGCATTTTTTACAATATCTTGCTTCATTAACGTTTACCGTACCGCATCGTGGGCAAACTTTCATTTTTTACAACTCTATTTCTTCATATTAATATGTTTTATCATGAGGGATAGGGTATTTAAAACAAACCAGTAAAGGAATTAGCTATGATTGCTAAGGAAGATGTGATCTCTGTCATTAAAGAACTTTATGATGGCAAACCTGTTGCTTTTTCGAAAATAAAGAAAAAGATCAAAGCTGACCCAGAGGAGTTAGAAAGGGTTTTAAATGAGTTAGAAAGGGAAGGATTAGTTAAGAAATATGAGGTAGGTGGAGGTAAGGCTTATGAAATATTTAATGTTGATCCATTTTCTCTTATAGTTTCAGAAATAAGAAAGTTAAGAGAAGAAATTAGAAAATTAGAAGAAATGATAGAAGAGAGACAGAAGTTGTCTTTCTCCGAATTTGATAATGCTTATGAGAGAGTTAAAGACAGTTTAGGTTATGCGAAGCTTTCTGATATAAGGCTAGAACTTGGATTATCTAAGGAGGAGTTTTACTCTAAGTTTAGGTCTTATGTTGAAAGTAATTATGAGCTTATTGCAGGAGGAGATGAAGGTTTTGTAAGGAAAGGTTCAGTTTATGGCATAATTAAGAAGAGGTGAAAGTATGATATGTGATATACCTAAAGTTTCTGTTACTACATGGTCTTCTAAGGGAGTCCTTTTAGTTGGTCCAACTTATAGGCAATATTTAAATAAAGCATTGGAATCGGCTAAGAACAAAGATGTTGCTTCCATTATTGGACAGCCTGGAATGGGTAAGACAACAATTTTAAAGAAGGTTGAAGAATCTTTGACAACTTCTCATAACGTTTTTTACCTAGACTTAGCTAGCAAGAATGAGATAGAAGATGAATTTTGGAGTAAGGTAAATGGTGAGAAAGTACGAAATATTGTTTATCCTATGTTAGAGAAAGATAAGAAAAAATATGGATATTCTTTCCTAAAGAGATTATTTGGTGTCTCTTTTAGGTCTCACATAGATTCCTTATGTAACAAAATTATCGCTAAAGATGATAAAATGCTAAGACTTTATTGTTTAAATTATGAGCGTAGTTATGATGGTATGTTAAACTTCATATCCGATTTTAAATCCTTTTCAGAGATAGTTTTGCTTATTGATGAGGTTAGAGAATCGCACATTCCAAAAATTCATAGGCTTATAAATTCTGGCTTAGGAATTTCAGTTCTTATGGCAATTCCTACAGATGCTTATAGTAAGATAACAGATTTAGCCATAAGAAGGAGACTAGACGAGAGCAGAATATCTTTAGATTCTTTAACTTCCGATGATATAAAGGAAATTGTTGAAGCTTATTGTAAACCATTATCAGAAGAGTTATTGCCTATCGTTCTATCATTATGGAAAGGGAGGGAATTAAATACTGTTAGTAGTATTTTACAGTTTATGAGAAGTGAGATAGAGAAAGCAAATAAAGACTGTAATGATAATCTTGATTGTCTTAAAAATAAAATAAGAACTTCCTATAGTTTAAGGGATGTTAGTGAAGACTCTAAAAATCTAGAGAAACTTGTAAGAGATTCGTTATCCTCTCTTTCAAGAGAATTTAATATTACATACGTTCACCCTAGAGGGAAGAGAATTGAGATAAAGGGTAAGAGCTTTGTGGTTGGTTTGTTCTTCATTGTAGATAATGATGCTTATATAGGTTTAGTAAAACTTTACAATAATGAAAATATAGAAGATGATGAGCTTAAGCTCCTAGGTTATGTTACGACTGTAGAACACGAAAAGAGAGAATACGTAGTAAAACATAGGTTTGTTATTACTAATTCTTCTTCACTAGAAGTTCCACAAGGCGTTAATAAGGTTGAGATGTCAACAATGGAGGTTGTTAGAATTTTGCAAGGTGATAATGAAATATTAGAGGAAAAAGTTAGAAGCATATTGAAAGGTTTAGTCGTTTCGAATAGAGGGAATGAGGTTGTTATGACTTGAGTTTATCTTGAAGTTCTTTTATTTTTTTAATTTCTTCTTTTGACAAATGTATATTTAACCATTCATATGGAAGCATTACTAGAAGATTTTTTATATCTTCTTCTTTTGCATTATTATTTTTCCACTCATCAAAAAGTTCTAATGCTTTTTCAGTCATTAAATATATGCCTTGATAAAGATTCTCTAATTCTCTTGCAACTTTTAACATTTCCTTTTTTGGCACAGCACATTTTGTATCATTTCTGTGTAAATTATGTTTCATAGCCAAAGACTGTAACATTCTTCTTTCAGCTTTATATGCTCTAAAGGCTGAAAGTTTTAATTCACCTTTCTTTAATCTTTCGTATGAAACTAAAAAATCATTAAAACTCATTTTTGCATAGGTTCTTTCATCTCTTATGGGCATTATGCTATTAACAGCCCTCCTAAAACCTTCTTTGATATTTCTAAAGTCTGGAAATGTAACATCGTTGCCCTTACATCTCTATAATATTTTTCTATTTTAAGTGCATTACTAAATCCATGACCACCGGTAATTCTTAGTGCTTTATCAATTACTTCTAATGCTGTTTCAGTATTAAATATTCTAGCCTTAAGTATTGCAGGTAATGGATTTTGTGATGAATATTGATCAGCAGCATTATAAACCATTTGTTTCATTGCTTCAACTTTTGCTGACATTTCAGCTAAGTATATTTGTACACCTTCAAAAGATGAAAGTGTGTTTTGTCCTAATTTCCTATTTTTAACATGATTTAATGCCTCTTCATAAGCACCTTCAGCTAATCCATAAGCTATAGCTGAAGCACCTAGCATTCCTACTCTTCCTAATACTCCTAGGAACTTCACAGCATCATCAACTATCATATATTCTTTAGGAACTTCGGCATTTTCAATTATTAGTTCTCCCCAGGAAATTCCTTTCATTCCTAAAGATACGAACTTTTGACCTTCCTTTATTTGGCTTTTTTCAAGTAAAAACACGCCAGGCTTTTGAGCTCCTTGAACTTTTGAAATAAGTAAATATAAATCAAGCTTTCCCGCACCAGTTATGAAGGTTTTAGTACCATTTATCACATACTTATCACCTTTTAACTCTGCCATTGTATTCAGTACAGCATTTATAGCTCCTCCTACGCTTTCAGTTCCCGCAGCTCCAATGAGTAACTTTCCTTCAACAAGATCTTTCATGTACTTGTCTTTTAATTGTGAGTTTGCAAAAGTGTTAAGTGCTATTGTTGATGCAACGTGAGTTACATAAATCCATGCTGTTGAAGGAGAGGCTTTTGCTATCGTTTTAACTATATCAACGAATACTTTTGCCGGTAATCCTAATCCATAAGGTTTTGGTACTAAGATTCCCATAAAACCTTGCTGTGCTAGTAATTCAAGGTTTTTAGTTGGAAAAATTCCTTGTTCTTCACTTGTAGAATCAAGTTGTTTTGATATTTCACTTGCAGATTGAACAATAAGTTCTGCCTCTTCTGACATATATTTTGTTGATTTTTATATGGTTTTAAAATTTTCCAATATAAAACTTGCTTTAATGAAGGAATTATTTTAAAGTGAAAAAGTATATAAATTAAGTGTGGAAAGACTACTAAAGAAATATAATGTTAAGATTAGGGAATTTGAAATTGATTTTGGCAAAAGTAAGGTTGTATGTAGAGATGTTATTCCTATGGACGAACTCTTGGAGAAAATTGAAAAGAGTGATGTAACAGTATACTTATATAATAACTTTTTTGAGATAGGAAATCTTACAATTTATTCTTCACAAGATTTTCTCTTACAAAATTTTGATAAAATAGTATACATTTCTAAATTATTAAATGAGAGGAAGGTTTTCTTTTACGGAAAAGATTTGGATCTTCTTTCTTTCATAATAAAACATACTTCCGTTAAGGAGTTAAGAATAATAGAAAAGGATGGATGGGTAGTTATTAACAATTTAGTCTACAATCTTAGTTGTGGTGAATCTGGCCTTATTACATTACTTATGTATTTGCATGAATTATTCAGACCACTAATAATTGGAAATTGTAATTTAATATATTATGCTAGTTATTTCATCAATAGAGGGATAGTAGCAATACTTAATGATAGAGTTTATGTTGATGGGAATTTGATTTCTCCACCAGACGTTAACTTGCTCTCTTTTATCTCTTCAAAATTTTTAAAGAATAGATATGAAATAAAAGAGCCTAAGTTAGATGTTATATCCAAAATAAGAGAGTTTGAGGAAAAGTATGAGGCTAGAAAAATTGTCATTAACGGTTCTTCAGTAGAAATATGGTAGAACGAGGTTTTTTAAGTTTCATGTTCGACTAATATTCATGGACTATTCGGCAGTAGTGGAAGAAGTTTCAAAGTCAGTTGTAACAATACTGACTAAACAATTAACTTTAGATGAATTTCTTATGCCATCAGTTGCAGAAGGTTTAGGTTCTGGTTTTAGTGTTTCAAAAAATTTTGTTGTCACTTCCTATCACGTTATTCAAAACGCTAGGAATATAATAGTTGTTTCAAGAGATGGTTTTAGTAGTGAGGCTGATGTTGTTGCAATAAATCCCTTTAATGATTTAGCTTTACTTTATGTTAAGCTGGATTTAAAGCCACTAAAATTACAAGAAAAAGTTAAGGTAGGAGAGGGAGTTCTAGCGGTTGGAAGTCCATTAGGTTTAGATAGCGTGACTTTAGGGATTATAAGTAGTGTAGATAGGACTATTCAATCCCCTTTAGGAAATCCTTTATATGTTTTGCAGACTGATGCTGCAGTAAATCCGGGAAATAGTGGTGGTCCTTTAGTAAATACTAAAGGAGAAGTTGTAGGGGTTGTTACTGCTATGATACCTTATGCGCAAGGAATAGGATTTGCAATTCCTTCAAAATTAGTTATTAGTTTTTTAAAAAATATTGAGAAAAATAATGGAAAATATATTAGGCCTTACCTTGGTATAAGGGTTTTAAAATTAAATAAGGCAATAAGTACATATTTCAATTTACCTTCAGATACTGGGGTTTTAGTAGTTGCTGTAGATGAAGATAGTCCTGCTTTTGAAGCCGGAGTTAGGAGAGGCGATATAATTACTGAAGTAAATGGCAAAAAAGTAGAATCTCAGTTAGATTTGGTTGCTGGAATTGATGAAGCTGGAATAAGTGAGATAGAGATTAAAATTATCAGAGGCAAGAATAAAGGTACAATAAAAGTAACTCCAGTAGCATTAGCTGAGTAGTATTGTTCTTGCTCCATGAACTATTAGCTCGTTTAATTCAGGGCATAAACTAAGGTTTTTATTTGCTAATATATCATTTATTTCATTCTCTTTATTTTTTAGCTCTTTCAATTTATTTTGAATTCTGTTGTATTCTGACTGTGGAATAATTGTAGTAACTAGATAAGCATCTCTTTTTAGAGCTTGAATTGCTGCAGCTACCGACATAGCTTTTCTTCCACCTGTAAAATCAACAAAATCTCCTTTACCTATTTTTTGAAATATCTGAGACTTGAACTGTTCATACTCTTGCTTATTAGTTATGTCAGAGATATTTATCTTAATTTCTACAACTTCTGAGGGAATCTTTTGACAAATGAATAATGCTTTTACTAATTTAAAGGCAAATTCAACGTCTTTATCTAAAGTTCTTATTAGATAGATTGTATCTATTTCAACTTTACTTGGATTATCACTTTCATAGTTCCCGTTGATTAAGTTTGTGTAGGTCTCAAATACGCCTCCAGGACTAGTGCCTAGTGTAGCTATAAGTTTTACCATATAATCAAGATTGAGCAGAGGCATAAAAATTATAGACCAAGTACTTTAGGCACGTTCTTTTCGAATGGTGGGTAGATGACTCCTTTCTCCGTTATTAATGCAGTAACATACTTTGGTGGAGTTACGTCAAATACGGGATTATATACTTTTACGTTTTCTGGTGCTGTTGGAATGCCTCTTATAGTTCTCACTTCATTAGGATCTCTTTCCTCAATCTTAATTTCATCAGCCTTACTCTTTAAATCAAAAGAAGATGAAGGAGCTAAAGCATAGAATGGTATTCCAAGTTCATGTGCAATTACAGCCTCCTTAAATGTGCCTATTTTGTTAAACACGTGTCCATCTTTTAATATTCTATCAGCACCAACCATAACGCTATTCACCATGTTTTTATACATAACTAATCCAACTGCAGTGTCTGTAATTAGAGTAACTGGTATGCCTTCTGCCATTAACTCATAAACAGTCAATCTACTGCCTTGTAACCAAGGTCTTGTCTCTGGTGCAATTACTGAAACTTTCATTCCTAAATAATGAGCTAATTTTACTGGAGCCAATGCTGTACCTAAACCAGTCCCAGTAGCTAAACCACCAGCATTACATTGAGTTAATATAGTATCTCCTTCGTTTATTTTTTCTAAACCATACATACCTATTTTAAGTTCAGCATCCAATTCTTCCTCAAATATTCTGTTAGCCTCTTCCTTCATCAACTGAATAAGCTCATTCACGTTTTTTGCTTCGCCCTCATCAATTTTCTTTTTTGCAAAGTTTAACATTCTTGATGTTGCCCAGCTTAAATTTACTGCAGTAGGTCTAGCTTGATCCATTATTTGTTTTGCTTTTACTAAAGTTTCTATAGCTTCATTAAGTGTTGATGGTTTTGAAGATGTTAATGCTAAGACCATTCCATATCCAGCTGTTATTCCTATGGCTGGTGCTCCTCTGACTTGCATTAGTTTTATTGCTCTAGCTACTTCTTCTGGAGTTTTAACGTCTATATAGACTGTTTGAAATGGTAAGGCTGATTGATCTAAAAGGGTTAAAGTATCTTCTTTCCAAATTATTGGTCTTAATTTTGGTTTAAAAATAGCCTTTAATTCTTCTAATGAGACCATTGTTTTTCATTTTCAGTTAGAAAATTAAATATGTTTGCATATTTCTTTTAGCTCTTTATAAGGTGGCTTCTTCAACTTTTTGAATTGAGAGTGCGAATGGTTTCTTAATCCTCCTTTCATAGTTCTTGGTATGTGTGTTAGTTCGTGAAGGGTGACGTAAGCCTTTTCTTCACAAGACAATTTATCATATTTTTCTGAAATTACTTCAATTATGTAAAGTATGTTTGGAGATAAGACAAATCTCCATTGTGAAGGTAGCATTAAGGTTCTGGCGATTGCTCTAGTTTTTGATCCTTGACTTCTTATAAATATCACTTTGGTTAAATCTAATCCTAAATTAAATTTTTCATTTATTATTTCGGCTAATTTTCTAACATCTTCAGCGTATTCAAACTTCATTATGTTTTATATTTTGAAGTATTGTTTAATATATATGATATTAGCTACCTTAGGCTCTAATAAGCTTGTGACAACTACTAATGCTATTTTAACTGAAGTCTTTACTGGACTTAAACCAGATGAAATTGTGATATTAGCCGAAGAACAATCAAAAAGGGATTACAGTAAAATTGCAGAGATACTGAAAGTTTTAGGGATAAATGCTAAAGTAACAGAAAAGATTATGGGTAGAGGAATAGAAGAATGGAGAAATAAGTTGAAGGACTTAAAAATAGATGTTGCTGATATTACGCCAGGAAGAAAATATATGGCTTTAGCTGTATATACTTATTCAAATGCTCATGAAATTAGGTATATTTATCTAGAGAAAGAGGAGGAAGGATATAGGATATTTGGTTATGCTCCTTTTACTGATGTGAGAATTTATGATCTTAGGAATAGTTCCTTGATTTCTTATGATCCTCCGCAAACCATCAAAGGTGGTAATAAAAATGTGGAATTAGGAAGAGAAGGGATAAGGGCTCTTCTAAATCTTTACTTGCTTTTAGGTAATGAAATTGTTTTAAATTTAAAAAGTGAAGAAGGAAGCATTTCCTTAACTTACGATGGGAATAAACTTTCGGAGATTTCTCAACTTGCTAATGAATATAAGACATGCTTAGTTAGGTCTGGCTTTTTTGTATATGAGGCAGAAGATAATATAAAAAGACTAGCAAGTGATAAAGATAATTACTTTATAGCAGATGTAAACGTTTATATTAATCTAGGTAATCGATTGAGTAATCTCATAAAGAATGGGAATCAAATTCTTTTTTCTTCATCAACTTATTCTGAGCTAGAAAATATGCTTAATACTACTCAGAAAAATGATAAAAAGTTATATATAGGTAATCTAGGAATGGATAGTTTTAAGAAAATCCATAATACAATTCCAGCAGGGTATGTTAATAAAAAACTAGGATCTGATATTAAATTAATTAAAGAGGCAATGGATTTAAAAGGACATTATCCAAATGTGATTTTACTAACTTGTGATCAAGGTGTTTATAACTCTGCTCATCAAAAGATTAAAACTGTATTATTAAAAGAACTTAGGAATGGTAAAGGAAGTGTTGAGGAATTAATTTATTGTTTAAGATATTTTGCTGATATAGACTTAGAAATCAATGGTAAAGTCTATGCCACTATAAAGAGAGAAAGAATGTATGGAAAAGATAAATTATCCTTAATTAATCAAGAAGAGAAATACAATTACCCATATTTTATTAGCTTAGTTGAAAATTATCTGAAGGGAGAGAATTGAAAAAACTACATGAAGTTCTATCAGCTTTATTTCATCCTTCAGTAGTAACTTTTATCGTGTTTTCTATTACAGTAACTTTCTTGCACTTAGAATATTATTCTCTTCTGATAATTACAATTTTTTATTCAATAATTCCCTTTCTTATTGTATTTTTTATGGTAAAAGCAAAAAAGGTTACTGACATTTATGTTAGCAGAAAAGAGGAGAGGTTTATTCCCATTTCTCTTTCAATATTTTCATACATAATTGGACTAATTTTAGTAAAAGAGGATGTTTTGTTTAAAATTCTTCTAATTTACATTATAAATACTATAATAATTCTACTGATAACACTGAAGTTTAAAATTAGCGTCCATGTAAGTACTACTGTTGGTGGAATAACTTTACTTGTCTTTATTCTAGGCATTTATTATATCCCTCTTTATCTCTTTGGTGTACTTATTTCGATATCTAGATATAAATTAAAAGCACACACTTTTTCTCAAATAATTTCAGCATGGTTTTTAGCTCCTCTCTCGTATATAGAATTATATTTTATGTTTCATACTTTATTTTATGTTCGGACCTAAATTTTTGGATAATGAAGAAGTAGAGTTTACTCTTTGGGCTCCTTATCAGTCAGAAGTGTTCCTTTTGATAAATGGTAACAAATATAAAATGGAAAAAGACGAAAAAGGTTACTTTACTGCTACAGTTAAAGCTAAAGAAGGAGACAAATATTCCTTTCTTACCAACAAAGGAGAAATTCCAGATCCAGCATCGAGATATCAGCCAGAAGGCGTTCATGGAAAATCTCAATTAGTTTCTCTGCAGTATAATTGGGATAGTAAAGACGTAAAGATTGACCCTAAAAATTTGATTATTTATGAGATTCATGTTGGAACTTTTACAAAAGAAGGAACTTTTTATTCTGCTATAGAAAAATTTGATTATTTAGTTGATTTAGGAGTAACAGCAGTAGAAGTTATGCCAGTTTTTCAATTCCCGGGCAAAAAGGACTGGGGATATGATGGAGTTTACTTATATGCTGTCCAAAACTCTTACGGAGGCCCTTATGCGTTCATGAAATTTACTGATGAAGCTCATAAGAGAGGACTATCTGTAATTTTAGATGTAGTTTACAACCATGTAGGTCCAGAAGGAAATTATATGACAATATTAGGCCCTTATTTTTCCTCAAGATATAAAACACCATGGGGTTTGACGTTTAATTTTGATGACGCTTATAGTGATGAAGTTAGGAAATTTGTACTAGAAAATGTCAGATTCTGGCTAGAGATTTTTCACGTAGATGGCCTAAGACTGGATGCTGTTCATGCAATATATGATTTCTCTCCAAAGCATATACTAGAGGAAATTAGTGAAATAGCCCATAGTTTAGGAAAGTTTGTAATAGCTGAAAGCGATCTTAATGATCCTAAAATCATTAGGAAGGAGTGTGGATATAATATTGATGCGCAATGGGTTGATGATTTTCACCACTCAATTCATGCCTATATAACTGGAGAAAAGAATGGATATTATAGTGATTACGGAAGTCTTGATGATATAGTGAAAGCATATACGGATGTTTTTGTCTATGATGGTAAATATTCTAATTTTAGGAAAAAGACTCATGGTATGCCAGTGGGAAACTTAGATGCTTGTAAATTTGTAGTTTATATTCAAAATCATGATCAAGTTGGAAACAGAGGAAACGGAGAAAGGATTTCATTGTTAGTAGACAAGGAAAGTTATAAAATTGCCTCAGCTCTATATATTTTATCACCCTTCATTCCCATGATTTTTATGGGTGAAGAGTATTATGAAAAGAACCCTTTTCTTTTCTTTTCAGATTTTTCTGACCCGACTTTAATAAAAGGAGTAAGAGAAGGAAGACTTAGGGAGAATGGGCAAACTATAGATCCTCAATCTGATGAAGCTTTTGAAAAGAGTAAGTTGAGTTGGAATATAGATATTGAAATATTAGAATATTATAAGAAATTAATTAATATAAGGAAGGAGTTTGGTAATAAGTGTTCTAGGAATGTAAAAGTGAATAAAGGGGAAAACTGGTTATCAATAGTTATGGAGAAAATAATGCTTTTAGTTTCCTTTGCAAACACGGAGTTAGTTTCACCAGCTAAAGGAAATCTTATTCTTTCAACAACTAATTTTCCTGCAAAAGTAGGAAAAGGTCAAAAAATAACTGTAAATAAAGGCGTTGGGGTTTATTTAATATAACGTTAAATATTCCTTTATCTAAAGTTTCAGTATGTTTATATATAAGGACATACCTTTAAGACCTGGAGAACCTTACCCTTTGGGTGCAACATGGATTGAAGATGAAGACGGGGTTAACTTTTCATTATTCTCTGAAAATGCAACAAAAGTTGAACTATTACTATATTCACAGACTAATCAAAAGTATCCAAAAGAGGTTATAGAAGTAAAACAAAGAACTGGAGATATATGGCATGTTTTTGTACCCGGTATTATGCCTGGTCAACTTTATGCTTACAGAGTTTATGGTCCATACAAACCAGAAGAGGGATTAAGATTTAATCCTAACAAAGTACTGATAGATCCTTACGCTAAGGCTATAAATGGTAATGTAGTTTGGAATGATGCAGTATTTGGATATAAGATAGGTGATCAAAATCAAGACTTATCCTTTGATGAAAGACCAGATGACGAGTTTGTTCCAAAGAGTGTTGTTATTGATCCAAATTTTGATTGGGATGATGATCACTTCTTTAGAAGGAAAAAAATCTCGCTGAAGGATATGGTTATTTATGAAGTCCATGTTAAGGGTTTTACTAAGCTAAGAATGGATCTGCCGGAAAATATAAGAGGTACATACAAAGGTCTAGCGTCAAAGCAAATGATCGAATACTTAAAAGATTTAGGCATTACCACTGTTGAGGTAATGCCTGTGCATCACTTTGTCGATGAAAGATTTCTTGTTGAGAAAGGGTTAAGAAATTACTGGGGTTATAATCCAATAAATTATTTTTCACCAGAGTGTAGGTATTCCTCTTCCGGCTGTCTTGGAGAGCAGGTGAAAGAGTTTAAAGAAATGGTAAATGAGTTGCATAATGCTGGAATTGAAGTAATAATTGATGTAGTTTATAATCACACTGCTGAAGGAAACCATTTAGGTCCAACTATTTCTTTTAAAGGTATTGATAATTTAGCTTACTATATGCTAGATCCTAAGAATAAGAGATATTATCTAGATTTTACTGGTACGGGAAATACATTGAACTTAAGTCATCCTAGAGTTTTGCAAATGGTGCTAGATAGTTTACGATATTGGGTATTACAAATGCATGTTGATGGTTTTAGATTTGATTTAGCAGCAGCATTAGCTAGACAGTTATATAGTGTTAATATGTTGTCAACTTTCTTCGTAGCTATTCAACAAGACCCTGTTCTTTCTCAAGTAAAATTAATTGCTGAACCATGGGATGTTGGACCAGGAGGTTATCAAGTTGGTAATTTTCCTTATCAATGGGCTGAATGGAACGGTAAGTATAGAGATATTATAAGAAGGTTTTGGAGAGGTGAGGCAATTCCCTATGAAGAGTTAGCAAATAGGCTTATGGGTTCTCCAGATCTATACGCTGGAAACAACAAGACACCTTTTGCAAGTATAAACTATATAACTTCCCATGACGGATTTACTTTAGAGGATTTAGTAAGTTATAATCAGAAACATAATGAAGCTAATGGACTTAATAATGAAGATGGAATGAATGAAAATTATAGCTGGAACTGCGGTGCTGAAGGAGATACAAATGACAATAATGTGGTATTTTGCAGAGAAAAACAAAAGAGAAATTTCATAATTACTTTATTTGTAAGTCAAGGTACACCAATGATTTTAGGAGGAGATGAGATAAGTAGAACTCAAAAAGGAAATAATAACGCTTTCTGTCAAGATAATGAAATAAGTTGGTTTAACTGGAATTTAGATGAAAGGAAGTTAAAATTTCATGATTTTGTAAGAAACATGATATACTTTTATAGGGCACATCCAATATTTAGGAGAGCTAGATATTTTCAAGGCAAAAAGCTTCATGGAATGCCTTTAAAGGATGTAACTTTCCTTAAACCTGACGGTAATGAGGTTGACGAACAAACATGGAAATCACCAACAAATTTCATTGCATATATTCTTGAAGGAAGCGTAATGGATGAAATAAATGAGAAAGGAGAGAGAATAGCAGATGATACTTTTCTTATAATACTAAATGGTTCTCCGAATAATGTTAAGTTCAAGTTTCCTCATGGTAAATGGAGTTTAGTTGTATCTTCTTACCTACGGGATATTAGAGATGATGAAAAAATTGTAGAAGGAGGAAAGGAATTAGAAATTGAGGGAAGAACAGCATTAGTTTATAGGAGGATTGAGTATTAAATGCAATTACTTTCCACTTATAGATTACAGCCAATGAAATTTAGAGATATAAGAGAAAAACTTGATTACTTTGTAAAACTTGGAATTACTCATCTTTATTTATCTCCAGTCTTAAAGGCTAGACCAGGAAGCACACATGATTATGATGTTGTTGATCATAGTGTTATAAATGATGAGTTAGGGGGAGAAGAAGAATATGTAAAACTTATTGAAGAAGCAAAAAGAAAAGGCTTAGGGATAATTCAAGATATTGTCCCAAACCATATGGCTGTTCATCATACTAATTGGAGGTTAATGGATGTATTAAAGAATGGAAAGAAAAGTCGTTATTATGAGTATTTTGATTTTTATGAAGAGGAAGGGAAAATAAGGATTCCAATTTTAGGTGATAAGAATTTCAAAATTACTTATGTTAATGGTGAACCTTTCATAGATTATTACGGGAATCTTTTTCCTATTAATGATGAAAGTAAGAGATATTTAAACGATATCAATACACTTTTACAAAACCAGTATTATGAACTTGTCGATTGGAAAGAGTATCCTAGTTATAGGAGGTTTTTCGCAGTTAATGAACTCATAGCCGTAAGGCAAGAAGTGGATTGGGTTTTTGATGAGTCACACTCAAAAATCTTGTCATTTAATGTTGATGCTTATAGGGTAGATCATATAGATGGGCTATTTGACCCAGAGGGATATTTAAGGAAACTAAAAGCTAAATCAAAAGGGAAGCTGATTTTTGTTGAAAAGATACTTTCGATTGGCGAGAAGCTAAGGTGGGACTTCATTGAAGGGACTACTGGATATGATTTTCTAAATTATTCCAACTTATTATTCACAGCTAACGAAGAAAAAATGAGCAAGATATACGAGGAAATAATAAAAATTGACTTAGATAAATTAATTATAGAAACAAAGAAAAAAATTATTGATATAATGTTTAAACATGACATAGAAAGATTAGCTAAAATGTTAAACGTAAGTTATGAGGAACTAAAAGAATTTCTCTCATGTTTGAAAGTTTATAGAACATATATCACAGAAAAGGACAGGAGAGATGAAATAATAGTAAAGAATTGCAATCAAACTATATATGAAAAAATGAAGAATAATATTAAGGCTTTCATGAAGTTACAGCAATATATGCCTGCAGTATTCGCTAAATCATATGAGGACACAGTTTTGTTTATTTATTCTAGATTAATCTCGTTAAATGAGGTTGGAAGTGATCTTCATTATTATTCAATTCCTTGTGAGAAGTTTCATGAATTTAACATCAACAGAATCGGTACTTTATCGTTTAATGCTACTTCTACTCATGACACGAAATTTAGTGAAGACGTGAGAATGAGAATTAGTGCTATTTCAGAGATCCCGGATGAGTGGAGTAAAAAAGTAAACGAGTGGCATAGTATACTTAATCCTAATATTGATAAAAATGATGAGTATAGGCTGTATCAGACTATAGTAGGTAGTTTCGAAGGATTTAATGAGGAGTACAAAGAAAGATTAAAGGCACATATGATAAAGGCATTAAGAGAGGCTAAAGTTAACACTGATTGGATAAACCCAAATAAAGACTATGAAAATAAGATAACAAGTTTAATAGATAAAATGTTTGAGAATCAGAAATTTAAAGAAAGTTTCTTAGAATTTGAAAATAAAATTGACGACATGGGAAAGGTAAAGTCACTTTCCCTATTAACTTTAAAAGTAATGTCTCCAGGGGTAGCTGACTTTTATCAAGGTTTAGAGAACTTTAGATATCTGTTGACAGATCCAGATAATAGAAGGCCAGTGACTTTTGGAGAGATTCCAGAAAAATTTGACGATAAATTATTTGAAAATGGAAAAATAAAGGCATACGTAACAAAGGTTTTGCTTTCTTTAAGGAGAGACTTCGGTGATTTATTTATTAAGGGAGAATATAAGCCATTGAAACTATCTAAAGGTTTATGTGGATTTATGAGGGGAGACAAGGTTTTAGTGATTGTAAAAACATTGAATAGAGATTTTGAAGTTACAATTGAAGATGAGTACACTGATGTTATAACTAATAAAAAGGTGAAAGGCAAGGTTAAAGTAGGCAAACTTCCTTTAGTTCTTGTCAAATAATTCTTTTGCTAAATAATAAAAACTTCTCTCATTGTAAAAACTTGAATTTTCTTTTAAGCTTTCTATCAAATCTTTGTTGTTATAAGGACTTCCACTACCGTAAATATCTCTTTCGTTGAGTGGTTTATCTTTAATGTAATATACGTTTGGGATACTAAGTGAAAAATTATTTGACGAAGAAACAACGATTATAGTTACTTTATATTCTAACACTTTCTTTATTTCTCTCTCATTTGGCGAATGAATAACTAAAGGTAAATCATGGTATTCAGCAAATTCGTATACGTACTCTAATTTTTTATCTAGAAGAGAAAAACCGTGATGGTTTGGATGTAAAACAATTCCTCTTATCTCATGATCATATTGTCTACCTAGTTCAATTTCAGGTGGAACTCTGCATTTAGGATTGTATATACCAAGTCTAATTACATAATCCCTTCCCTTACTCCATAAATATTGCTGATAAAAACCATCTACACAACATTGGCATGAGTACTTATAAAGTGGGTTAAGCACAATCTTTTCTATTTCAAAATTTTCATAACTCAATCTTAATTCTTTAACATAACTGTAAAGTTTTATACCATAATAAGTTAATGAGTCTATAACCTTTCTCATATTGGAACTCCATGTAATGAAAGTATTGAGATTCCTATTAAACCTAGAATGAAGGCTATCACAAAAGCTATAATTATTGAAAGGATGGCAATTAGAAATGCTCCTCCCCAACCTGTTTCAAATAATATCTTAAATACTCCAAGAAGAGCTATGAAGGCTATTATAATTCCGAAAATCCCAATTATTGGCCTTCCTAGGAGAGCACTTATTCCGGTAAATATGCCTACTACTATTATAAATACTATATAACCAGCTAACGTGGCTAACATTGCTCTCCCAAAGGAGGAGTGTCTACTAACTATTTTTGATGCTAACCAGACTGGAATTGAAGCTATTATCCATCCTATTATAAATCCTATGATTATTCCTAAAATTCCACCTATATGAGGCATAGAGAAGATATGTAAAAACTAAATTTAAGATTTGCTTTCAGTTTTGTTCTTTTGTTGTTCTTCCTCTTTCTTACTTTCTTCTTTCTTTTGAGGCTTAATTTTCTCTGGCTTTATTTCAAAGTATACTTTTACATTTTCTCCTTCACATTGTTTTGTCATTAAATTTTCTGATTTATTTAATTGTCCGCATTTTGCTTCATATTTTTCTGCTATTTCATTAATGAACTTTCTAACATTTATTAATTTCCTAAATTTTATACCTTCAACTTCTATTGAAGAGTCTGATAAACTGGCTTTTATTCCATCAAGTTCAATTACTTTACTTTTACCTTGAAGTATACTATTTAATTGATCTTTAAACTTCTTCTCATCTTTAGTAAATCTTCCTATAAGAATTCCTCCAACTTTATTAAGCTCCTTCTTTGGATCTTTTGTCTCAAGCTTGACCTTGACGTTATATTTTATAACCTTCATTTATCACCTAACTATTATCTCACTTTTATAAAATTTCCTATACGATCACGTTATATTTTTTGTTTGTGAACGAACTTTTATGTATGCTTTAGTTACCGGAGGAACAAGAGGCATCGGAAGAGCTATAACTGAGGCATTAATTAAAGAAGGATATAAAGTTGCAGTTCTTTATCATGGTGCTGAAGATAGGGCAAAAGAATTGGAAAGTAAGGGTGTAGTAACTGTAAAATGTGATGTTGGAGATAGAAATCAGGTGATAAAAGCAAAGGAAATAATCTCAAAAGTTTTTCCTCAACTTGATGTTCTTGTTAATAACGCAGGAATATGGTATTTAATGCCATTTGAACAGTTTGATGAGGAGAAATACGAAAGAATGCTTAAAGTCAATTTAAATGGAACAATTTATGTAACTTATGAGTTTCTTCCAATGCTTAAAAAGTCAAAATCAGCGTCTATAATAAATATTGCAAGCAATGCTGGGATAGGTACAGCTGCTGAAGGGACTACTTTTTATGCAATAACAAAGGCTGGAATTATAATTCTTACAAGAAGATTAGCATTTGAATTAGGCAAATATGGAATAAGAGTAAATGCTGTAGCACCAGGATGGATAGAGACTGATATGACATTAGGAGGTAAAAGTGAAGAAGAAAAAGAGAAGCTAAGGGAAATCTTTAGAAATAAGACTATGTTGCATACTACTGGAAAGCCTGAAGACATAGCTAATATTGTAGTATTTCTAGCAAGCGATAAAGCAAGATATATCACTGGGCAAGTAATTGTTGCCGACGGAGGAAGGATAGATAATTTAACTCATTCAATTTGACATTATAATTACCATTTTCTAAGTAAAATGTTTAAATTTTTGTTTTAATTTTGATGAGAAGAGAGTTTAAATCTAAATATTATTTTTAATCTATGGATAAATGGATTCACTCTACCATAGCCTCAACTTTAGCCTGGGCTGGAAATATATATGATTTACTTATTGTTACGTATGTTTATGAAGAACTATATAAGTGCTTCAATGCTCCAACTGTTGTGGGTACTCTTCTTTTTGGTTTAGGTTTAATCTTTAGAGTAATTGGCGGATATACCTTTGGCAAATTAGCTGATCTCAAAGGCAGGAAGATTGTCCTAAATATTGGAACTGCTGGATATGCATTATCGCAAGCTCTATTAGCACTATCACCAAACATTGCTGTTTTACTTATAGCAAGAAGCTTACAAGGTCTATTTATGGGTGCGCAATGGACTGCTGGTACAGTTATAGCATATGAGAATGCGCCAACATCCATGAGAGGATTAGTTAACGGAATAGTTCAAGCAGGTTATGGGTTAGGTTACGCCTTAACTGGAATAGCTTACATTTTCTTATCAGAAAATTGGAGACTCTTTTTACTTACTGGATCAATTCCAATATTCCTTGTTCCCTACATACTTTTGAAAGTTAGTGATGTTAAAATGTTCAAAAACGTAAACACTCCAAAAGTTAAGGTTTCTGAATATGCCTCAATATTAATAAGAAGTACAATAGTTATTGCAGGCATGTTTTTCTCTTATTACTCAATTTTTGCTGTATATCCAGAGTTCTTAGAAGCTGTGGGAATAAGCAAGTATTTAGTTGGTTTGCTTATGCTAGTGTCTAATATCTTTTTAGCGTTTTCTTTCATTGGTTTTGGCAGAGCTGCAGATAAAATTAGTAAAAGAAAGTTAATTATGTATGGTGTTATAGGAGAAATGATAGGTTTACCATTTATGTTAGCTGTTTTACATGAGGAAACGTTAGTAACATTTGGTTTAATGTTATATACCATTGCTACTGGGTTTTGGCCTTTGGCACCTTTACTAATTGTTGAATCAGTTCCTATGGAAGTAAGGGGAGTGCTTACAGGTTTAACATACAATTTAGGTAGTATAATTGGGGGTATAGGTAGCATAATTATGGGTGAGTTAGTCGATCTTTATGGTATCACTTCTGCCGGTAAATGGGGATTAATATTAGGATATTTCTCGTTATCAATAGTTTTCCTAACTTTGGCTACATGGAAATCTGGTGCTTCGAAAGTTAAATGAACCTTGCTCTCTAAATTTAACAATCCGTAATAGCTAGTTCTCCCTTTTATAAAGCCTAATATTAGGAGTTAAAAAATATGATAGGTAAGATATTGATAATAGCTGTATTAGTTCTAATAGCTGTAATAGGATACGAATATTATATAGGTAATTTTGGTGTCCATCCTTCTACGAATGCAGTAATAACTACATCTTCTCGACCTATGGAAAAAATTATACATTATTACAATTATTCTACAGAGTTAACAATATATTCTAATACATCTGGTATATATAATTATCCTATAAGTCTTCCAACATATGGAAATGTATCTATTACTATATCCTCTCATGTTCCATTTTGTGTAAAAATTTATGATAATAATACGTTCTTAGGAGAATACAGAGGTTTAACACTTCATAAGTTCCTTCTTGCTGGGGGAGAATTAGAGCTACAGTTTTACAACTTCACTGGAGAAGTTAACATAAACCTAAGCGAAATATATTAATTTTTTCTTTTACCCCATTTTTATATGTATTATGATGCTCATTGTCATTATTCATATTTAAAGAAAAAGTATAATAATTTTTTTATTGCAGCTGTCTCGATGGATTACTCCTCTTCTATAGACACACTTCTTTTAAAGGCTGAGAACGTTCTTGTTGGTGTAGGTATACATCCCTGGAAAGTACATGAAGAAAACTTAGATAAAGTTGTTGATTTAGTAAAGAAAGCTGACTTTATTGGAGAGGTTGGTTTAGATTATAGATATGCAAAAGCAAGTAAAGAGCTTCAAGTAAAATATTTTGAGACCTTTGCTGAATTAGCTTCGCTACAAAATAAATTAATCAACGTTCATGCATTAGATGCATGGGAGGATGCCTTTAACATTTTACAAAAATATAATGTGAAAAAAGCTATTTTTCATTGGTATACTGGGCCAGAACAATTATTAAAAGACATAGAAGGAGCAGGATATTTTATAACAGTAAATCCTTCAGTGACTTTTCAGAAAAAACATCAAAATATAGTTGTTAAGGCTCCATTAGATATTATTCTAACTGAAAGTGATGGTGGATATGAATATAAAGGAAGAATGTTAGAACCAATTTATATACCGGAAGCAATTTCGGAAATCTCTAGACTAAAAAACGTTAAAGAAGATGAAGTAAACAAAATTGTTGAGAGGAACTTTATGAAAGCATTTATAAGTTAAATTTGGCAAAAGTTTATCATTACTTAATCTAAGGAAAAAATATGAAAATTGCTATTGTTACTGGTGCTTCAAAAGGAATTGGCAAAGCTATTGCGGTAAGGTTAAAAAATGAAGGATATAATGTTATAGCAATTTCTAGAACTAAATCTGAAGTTGGAGATATAATCTATGAAACTGATGTAACTGATAAAGAGAACGACTTTAGAATAGTTAAGGAAATTGTTAATAAATTTGGCAGAATAGATGTTTTAGTCAATAATGCTGGTTTTGGAATTTATGGTTCCTTTCTAGATACTTCAATTGACGAAGAAGATTACATGATAAAGACGTTGTTTAATGCACCACTTTATTTTATAAAAGCAGTTTATCCAATTATGGTTAGACAAAGAGAAGGTAATATAATAAATATTATTTCAGAAGCGGCGTATGTTGCTACTCCTAAGTTAATTGTATATTCTGCTGCTAAGGCAGCTTTAGCTCATTTTACTAACGCTTTGTGGGCTGAAGCTAGAAAATATAATGTTAAAGTCAGTGGGATTTATCCTGGTCCAGTAAAGACTAATTTTACGTCTCATCCATCTTTTAAGAACTCTGAAGACAAATTCAGTAAATATGCTGTTGAACCGGAGAAGGTAGCAAATGCTGTAATAAAAGCTATAAAGAGTGGAAAAAGAGAAATTTATGTACCCTCAAAATTGAAAATAGAACCCTACTTCCTTAAATTATCTATGATTATGCAAGACTTTACTTACTGGATTGTTTCAAAATACTTTAGTTAATCTATTAGTATATCTGATAGGATTTATAAAGTATTATTCGACAGATTAATAAATCATGAAACGGAATACCTTCCTGGCTTTGGTTTTTGTATTATTAGTATTTTCGACACTAAGTATGGCCAACATAGAATTTAAATCTTCTATATATCAAGCAATACCAGACTCCTTAGCTTATTCAGCAGCTGCTTTTTATGATGGTAAAATTTATCTTATAGGAGGGCTTGATATTGCGGGTTCTGTTGTAAGTAGCGTGTATGTTTATTCTAATGGAAGTTGGTATTTAGGTCCAAGTTTGCCGTTTCCTTTGATGTCAGCGGGGGCAGTAGTCTGTGATGGTAACTTATATGTAGTAGGGGGCGAGAATTCCTCATCTATTTTTGGTGGCATTCTTGAATTTACAGGAAATGGCTGGAAAATTATAACTAATTCAATGCCTTATCCAGTATATGGTGCAATTGTTTTCTCTTATAATAACAAGATTTATGTAATAGGTGGTTACGATAGTAATGGAATTATTCCTTCTCCTCCAGTAACCTATATTCAGGTTTACGATATAAAGACAAATACTTGGGAAATAATAGGTAATGCACCAAAACCACTAGGGTATTCAGCCTATTATTTTAATGGTTCAGCCTTATTTGTAGTTGGGGGATATGTTGCAGTTGGAGAAGCATCAGATCTAGCTTATATTTATTATCCAGAGAATAATTCTTGGAGTAGTCTATCTCCTTTACCTGGAACATTAGTTGGTGGAGCACTAGGTTATTATGAGAATTATTTATTTCTAGTTGGAGGATTATACGACGTAAATGGACTTCCACAACAGGGAGAGATTCTATTCTACTATAATGGAACATGGAGAAATGCAGGGATTATGGAAGAACAAGCAACAATGTTTAGTGCAAGTGTTGAAATAGGGAACACTCTAATAATTTTAGGAGGATATGGTCAAAGTGGTCTGCAGACTAATGCAATGCAAGCAGTTTCAATATATTTGCCACCACCTAAACCTCAGATTGTTTCTGTAATTAGTGGAAATGAAACTATAACAGTTAAGTGGTACGATATAAATGCTAGTGGTTACTACTTGACATATTGGTCTAATTATACAAATAAAGTAACTATAAACGTTGGTAATGTAACGTCGTATACTTTGAAAGGTTTGCAAGATGGCGAAACTTACTATATTCAAATAACTCCCTATAATTCAATAGGCAAAGGAACTCCATCAGAGGTTGTTTCAGCTACCCCATACTCAGTACCAAATCCGCCATTTATAAAAGTAAAAATTGGTAATAAGAATGCGACATTAAGTTGGATAGACACCTTTAATGGAGGATTCCCTATTGAAGGGTATTATCTCTTTGTAAACGGAAAAGGTATGAATTTAGGTAATGTTACTTCATATGTATTAACTAACTTAACTGCGGGAGAATTATACACAATTGGTATAATCGCTTATAATAAATTCGGGAATAGTAGCATTGCAACTACATCTTTCGTAGCCGTTGCGAAGACTAATTTGACAGTGACTATTACTAAAGAAATAACCGGCTTTTTGTTAAGTTGGAACTCTACATTTAATGCCACTTATAAGCTAATTGTTTCTCATCAAAATAAGGTATTAGTAAATGTTACTACAACTAATACCTCATACTTTGTAAAAGCTCCATTTGGAATATATAATGTATCATTAGAAGCAATTAATCTAGCTGGTGTAACTAAATATTCATTTACGTTAATTTACTATATACCACCTCTTCCTCCAAACGTCACTTGGGCAATCTCACTAACTACCATATATCTTAATTGGACAAAAAGTATAGGAGCTGAATATTATCTAATTTATGATAATGGAAAATTAATTGCAAATACGTCTGCCTTAAATTACGCTTTTAATTTGTCCTTAGGCAAAAATGAAATTGAAGTTTATGCGGCAAATAATTACTATATGTCTGCACCTTATATAATATCGGATGTAACGAATCATATAGTTATTATAAATTCTACAGAAATTTTAGTTACAGTACCACAAGTTACTGTTGGTAACGCAGAAAACACAGATGTTCCTCAACAAAGTACGAGCACTGATTTAAAGTCAGCTATTATAGTTGTTGTGGTTTTCGTTTTAGCATTGTTAATGATTTTAGTTATAGTTAAAGAAAGAAACGATAAGTATTGGTAATTTTTTATTTTTATCTATTTTTACATTATTTTATAAAGTAAAAATTATGGGGCCGCCGGGATTTGAACCCGGGACCACAGGCGAACTGGTGGTTGGGGATTCATCCCCAGGCCTGCATCCTAGTCCAGGCTAGACGACGGCCCCTGTGTATGGTTATATCAATAATGTAGTATTTGAATTTTTTGTTGGTGTATATTTTATGTAGAATGTAGTATTCTGAACGTAGTGTTCTAGCTTTACGTGCATTAAATAGTTTTTCAGTAGTTAATAGAGTGTATTTACTATATTTAAGAATAAATAGTAACTTCAAGGATAATTTAACTAGAGTTTTATTTATAATAGAGAGTTCATGATAAAATACCTAGAATTAATTTTTATGTATATAGAGGAGACCTAGATATATAACATAAAAAATAAGAGCAATTGAAATAAAGACCTTAGCTAAAATATATTTATCTTTCAGTTAAATTTACTAAAAACTATTCAATTACTGGAGTAATTTTAGCTTTTACTTTTATTTTAATATCTTCTAAGGTAGGTGTTGAAAGCTCGTGACCACATCTAGGACATTTTCCTCCAAAGATAGTCTTTATTTCAGATGGTGTTCTTACACCATAAAAATCTTGTCCTACCTTATCGAACTTGTACAAAACATATCCACATTTTCTACAAACGTATTTTATTGGAATTGTAAATCACCATTATCAGACTATGACACCTATTAATATATTCCATATACCTTATATTACGTCGTTCTTATCATTAGAACCTTTATACAAATTGGTCATAAGTGAGTTAGAGAGAGTTAGCCGAAAGTATTCGTATTATTAAGGTAATAATTTTTAAAATTATTCTCTCATTTTGATTAATTCAATTATATCATCAATGTTCCTAAATCTTTTATACATAATTGCAAGCAAAGGCAAGTTTAACCAACTTAAAATAGAAGTTACGTTCAAGGGATCTTCCTTATAACTTGCTGAATCATAATCAATAATGAACACTTTATTCTCGTTAGAGACTATCACATTTTTATATGGTCTAACTAGTTCTTTATGCTCGATTCCTTTATCTTCAAGCATTTTTGCTTTTCTTAGTAGTTCAGTTATAACTTCTATCTTCTCATTTCTATTTAAATTTCTCCCTTTAATGTAATCCATTATAATGAAATTTTTACCATAAGCATAAACCTTAGGAGCTACTGGGTAGGCACTAATTTGTATTTTAGCTTCAATTTCCAGAGTTTCTTTAGGAGCATCACTCCTCCTAATTTTTATTACTCTATTTTCATCGAGTAAAGCAATTACCCCAGTTTTTCCTTTACCAATCACATTTATTTTTCCTAATTGCAGTGGACCAAAAGAGTAAAGTTCGTTTATACCGTTTTCAATTAACTCCTTTTCTATGCTTTCGTCATATTTAGGGAAAATAAAATCTTTTACTTTAACCAGCTTGGCGTTTTTCTCAAGAATGAGTTTATCCAAGGGTCATCAACTTCCTCAGTTAACCATTGTAACTCATAACTAAACTTTTGCTTAAAGAATAAATTTCTTTCTATAATCTCTTCAATCGTATATCTTCTCCTTTTTATAGAATACAACCTACCATCTTCTCCTACCCATACGTTTTCATTTTTACTTATGAACTCTTCAACATTTTTGAGGTAAAAATAAGGTCCAATATTTAAATAATACTCTCCAATATCTTTATTCTCTAATTGAATTCCTATAGTTATGTTCTGCGAATCTCCCCATGCTGATATGTCTATTATTTTGTAACCATTCTGAGAAATTAACTTTCTTAACTTTTCGACATTTCTCCATACTTGTCCCCAGACAATATCCTCAATAGTATTTTCTTTAATTTCTATTTTAACTAGTAAGACGTCCCCCTTAATTTGTTCTTTATTTTTCTTTGAAGGATAGAAAAATTCCATTGACGGTCTTTCAAGGTAAACTTTTGAAGCTAAAGAGAAAGTAGCTAGACTTTTAAGAGAAACTGCTGAGGATGCATTTCTTTTTGGATCAACTGGATCTGGAATAATCAATGGTTCATTAAATTCTCTTTTAGGTTCTACTAACTTAATTGTTACTGGTGGTCTCCACTTAGAGGCATTTTTTAAAACTTCTTTGAAAGAACCGTAATAAATAATCAAAAGTTCTGCGACATAACCAGAAAATCCTTTAACTTTTATTTCGGCACCATAAACCCCAATTCCCTTTAAGAATCTCTTTAATAATCTCACTTCGTCTTTTCCTTTCTCATCTAAATGTGAAACAACGTAGCTTGAATGAAATGGAGTCCTATCAGCGGCAGTTATTGCATCCTCTCCTTTTTCTATCTTTAAAGCAGGTACTATATCAATTTCTATATTATCTACGTAAACTATAAGATATGGATGTTCAGCATATGCAATAGTATAATTAAAATCTTTAACTCTTTCGATAAGTTCTTTTAACGCTTTTTCTCTCAAATATTCTTTTCCTACTTCTTTTGGAAAAAATACAAAGATATCAATATCTGTATCTCCTTTGAGCCATGTTCCTTTCCTAAATGAACCTTCAATTTCTGCGTGAAAATCCTTTAATCTATCTAAAATTATTTGTGCCTTATTTCTTAGATTCTCTTCATCCTCTTTGCTTGGCTTTATCTTCTGAAGTACTTCCTCCTCCAAATTCATTTAGGGTCACTTCTAAAAGAGAGTCATAAATAGGACCTTTCGGTGTTAGAGTGCTCTTAAATAAAATTATTTTATTTACAGTCATTTCTCCAAAATCAACATTTTGATACTCATTAA
Organism: Sulfurisphaera javensis; assembly: GCF_041154675.1. NCBI lineage: Archaea > Thermoproteati > Thermoproteota > Thermoprotei > Sulfolobales > Sulfolobaceae > Sulfurisphaera > Sulfurisphaera javensis. Next base: position 1,903,070 of record NZ_AP031322.1, on the reverse strand, counting down.
TAACGTTAATTAAATTCATTATATTAGAGGGTCCTTTTACTCTTCCAATTGTTAAATGCGGGCTAAATTCCTTTTCATCATCTGGTCTTATGCCTTTACCTAAAAGCTCTTTCATTAACATACCTCTTATGCTTCTAAGCTCTTGTAATCCTTCTTCTATACCTATCCAAACAACTCTTGGTCTGGATAAGTTTGGGAACGCCCCAGTACCTTTAAGTTTGATCTTAAAAGAATGAAAATTAATATGCGAAACAGAATCTTTAACTAATTGCAATTTGTTCTCTGGAATTTCCCCAATAAATACAAGGGTAATGTGAATATTATAAGGTTCAACAAGCTTTACGTCTGCTCCGCTTCTTTTTACAGCATCCATAAATTCGAGAATTTTAGGGAATTGTGGTATGTCTATAGCTGTAAACAGTCTAATCAACTTTTATATCCCCATTATTGAGATAATTGGTGGTCACTAATTAAAATAATTGCCATTACTGGAATGCCGGGCTCAGGAAAGGGGGAATTTGCAAGATTGCTTTCAGAGAAAGGTATTAAAGTAATCACTATGAGTGATGTTTTGAGAGAAAAATATGAGAAAGAGGCTAAGAGTGGAGAGAGGCTAATGGATTTTGCTAAAAGGATGAGACAACTTTATGGCAAAGGTGTTGTAGCTAAACTTTGTGTTGAAAAGATTGAAAAAGGAAGTAATATTGTGGCCTTTGATGGAATAAGGAATTGGGAAGAAATTGAAGAATTCAAAAAAGTTGGAGAAGTAATAATTGTTGCAATTCATTCTCCTCCAAAGTTAAGGTATGAGAGACTTCTTAAAAGAGCTAGAAAAGACGACATTTTAACAATGGAAGGATTAATAAAAAGAGATTGGGAAGAGTTAGAGATGGGAATAGGAAACGTAATTGCATTGGCAGATTACGTTTTAACTAATGATTCGACAATAGAGGAATTTAAGAGTAAGGCTGAAGAATTAATTAAACGGATATTATGACTAAGATAACTATTGAAGTCGAAGTAAGACCATCAGAAGATTATAATAAGGTTTTACAAGCAATTAGAAATTTCTTTGATTTTGATAACTTAAGAGAGGAAAATAAGGGATATATAAAAATAATTTTAGCAGAATCACATTCACTTCAAAGCCTAGAAAAATTTTATAAAAGACTTAGGGAGGAAAGAATACTAGATGCTGCTAGAAAATATTTAACTAAAGGTACGATAGGAAATATCATAACTTTTATGCTAAATAAGCAAGCTGCCGCAGTTGGAAGAATCTCATTTGTAGACAGCGAAAACGAATCTCCTTTAGGTCCAATAAAAGTAACGATAGAGCATAAGGACCCCCAAGCTGTTATAGATTGGTTAACTCCAAGAACTGCTAAGGGAGTTCCATTATGGGAAAATCCTATTCCTTCTGATGATGAATAATATAATAAGATAAAGGCTCTGATACGAAAGTTTTTTCGAATATTATTTTAGCTCTTCTTAATAACTCTGTAGTATCGTCATATCTTGCACTTATATGAAATAAAGCTAATCTCTTTACATTTGCTTTTAAAGCAACCTCAGCCGCATCACTACTGTTTGAATGTCCATATTCATGAGCTTCTTTTTCATCTAAGAATGTAGAATCATGTATCAATAAGTCCACTTCTTTTACAGCATTTATGACCTTTTCACAAGGTCTAGTATCTCCAGTATAAGCTACTCTTATTCCCTTTTTAATTATCAAATAATCTTCTGGAAGTAGAACTTTACCATTAATTTCTACTCTTTTACCTTCTTTTAGTTGTCTAATAACTTTCCAGTCTTTAATTCCTTCTCTTCTTAGTTTTTCAGCGTCAATGTTTACTCTATCTTTTTCCTCAAATAAATATCCTTGAGATTCTATTGTATGGCAAGTTTCAAAACTTCTAATTCTTATATTTTCATCTTCATAGTTGCTAACAAACTTTATATCAAAGCTAGGATAAAAATGAGTCCTTTTAAAAACTTCTTCAAGGAAATCCTTTAATTCTCTTGGTCCCATTAAAAGGAGAGTTTCTTTTCTATTATACATAGCCATAGTTTCTATCATTCCAGGCAAACCTAATACGTGATCAGCATGCATATGCGTAATTCCTATAAGCTTTATCCTCATGAAACTGAGATTATGTTCCATCATTCTCCACTGAGTTCCCTCACCACAGTCGAATAAGGCATCAAATCCTTCTCTCCTTATAAGGATAGCTGGTAAACCCCTCTTATTAGGAGCTCCTCCACCAGTACCGATGAAATAAGTGGTAATCATTTCTTTCTTACTACGTATATAGCTCTGCTTAAACTTTTATGTTCATAAATAAAATGTATCGAAATATCTTTAAAACCAGCTTCTTTTAACTTATCCCTCCAATCAAGTTTAGAGTCTGTTGTGAAAACTAACTGAGAAGTTACATCACTAGCAGAGTAAAAGAAGTTCTCGTATAAGTTGTTTATACCTTCTTTAACACTTATTGATCTTCCATAAGGAGGATCTGTGACAATTGCTTCAACTTTTCTAAAGGGTAAAAAAGTTACATCTCCATGCAAGACCTCACAATCATAATTAAAAAATCTTAGATTAGTTATAGTTTTTTCTATCATTTTTTCATCAATATCAAGACCTATACAATTTAATCCTAACCATTTAGCTTCGATAAGTATAGTTCCCGTACCCACAAAAGGGTCTAAAACTTGTCTTTTAGCTTTAGATAAGTTAATCATAAGTCTTCCTATATCAGATGACAATGTACCAGATTGAGAATAAGGCTTTTTCTGGTGTTTTATAAGACTTTCGTTATCTTTTTCTTCAACCCTAAGGCCAGCTATTATAAGTCCTTCTGTCAAAATCAAATCTATTTTATCACATCTTTTTGATAGTTTTACATTTTTAGTAATAGTCTCATAGATAGAAGGGAATTCGTTTTTATATTCCTTTGATATTACATTAGGGTTAATGGAATAACATCCCCCTTTGAGTGCCTCTATAATCTCCTTTACGTCAGATGAGATTTGGATTACTTTCCCAGAATATTTTATCAAACTTGATCTTTTAGCAACATTGTATGGCTCACCATCAAATAATCCTACACCTTGATAATATTCTATCTTGTCAGTACCAATAATAGACTTCAATTCCTCTAAAGAGAGAAATAAGTTATTTTGATTTAGTAAAGCATAAGATTTCATAGTTTTCTCGCTATGGATGGTGCTACATCAATTATTGTAACTTTAGAAGGATCTTGAGGAATGGTATTTGTAGTTATAATTTCCCTTATTCCTCCATTTACCATTTTCTCATAAGCATTTTCTAAAAACAAGGAATGAACTGCTGCTGAAATAACTTTCCTAGCACCAAATTCATATGCAGCTTTTGCAGCTTGGATCATAGTCCCACCAGTACTTATTATATCATCAATAATAATCACATCCTTTCCTTTCACTTTTAACTCTGGCAAATTCTTTATCCTAACCTCTCCAGTATCTCTGTCTCTTTCCTTTTCAATATATGAATATTCAGCGTTTAACTCCTCAGCTAGCCTTTTAGCTCTTTCTAGAGCCCCTCTATCTGGGGCTAAGACGAAGGGGTTTTCTACTTTCTTTTTAATCTCCTTAGCTATTTCAGGTATTGGATCTGCAATTTTGACTTCTTTTCCAAAATAGGAAAGTTCTTCAGCCTTATGAGGCTCAATGACAATTAATGCATCTGCCCCGGCTCTTGAAATTGCACCTAATATTGTCTTTATACTTAATGCTTCACCTTCCTTGAATCTTCTGTCTTGTCTAGCATAAGCTAGGTAAGGAATTATTGCTGTAATTTTATTATTTTTCATATCAGCTAAAGTTTCTAAAATAAGTAGAAGCTCTACGAAATGCTTATCTTGTGGAGGATAAAGGGATTGAACAACTAAAATTTCTTGATTAGTAATGTGCTGTGGTATTCTAATGTATGATTCTCCATCTGGGAAAATTTTATGTTCTACTTTTATTAATGGAATTGACGTAATTTTAGATAAGTTTTCATCTATTCCGTTTGTTGCTGTTCCTCCTATAATAATCATTAACTATTTAATTTAGGGAGTAGTTTTTAAGATTAAACTCGGGAAGAACATGTACTTCATATTTATTTTAGGAACAGCCGGATCTGGTAAAACAACGTTAGTCAAGAGTTTTCAAGATTATTTATTAGATAATGAAATGGATACTGCAATTATAAACTTAGATCCTGCAGTGGAACAAATTCCTTATAAACCAGACGTTGATGTTAGAGAATATGTAGATGCTTTTGAAGTAATGGAAAAATATGGTTTAGGTCCAAACTCATCATTAATTGCTTCTATAGATTTAATTCTGACAAAAGCTAAAGAAATTAAAGAGGAGATAAGCAAGATAGAAGCAAACTATGTGATAGTGGATACTCCGGGTCAAATAGAATTATTTGCCTATAGAGAAACTGGCAAAATTCTTTCCTCACTAATAAGTGAAGGAAATAAATCAGCATCAGTATTTTTGATGGATTCGTTTTTGGCTAAAGAAGCTAGAAGTTATATCTCACTTCTTTTATTATCGAGTTCTATAAAATTCAGATTAATGATGCCACAAGTTTTAGTTTTATCTAAAGCAGATTTGCTTACGCCACAAGAATTAGAGAAAATAAGGAGCTGGGTAGAAGAAGGTAGTATAATAGATGATCTAGGAGTTATAGATGAATACTCTTATGAGCTTGCAAACACTATCATAGAAAACTTAGATAATATACCAATACCAATTTCTGCTATAAACAGTTATGGTTTAGATGAATTGTATGCTGAACTTCAGAGGATATTTGCTGGTGGAGAAGATTATTTAACAGAAGAACCTAATCCTAAGCTTTAAAACTTTTATTAAATAAGGATTTATACATGAAAGTTAAAGTAATTGATGCGGATGCTTTTTCATATATCTTTAGGACGTTGGAAGAATTTATAGATGAAATTACACTTTACTTTACCTCTGAAGGTTTAAAAATTAAAGGTATAGATCCTTCTAGAGTAACATTTATTGATATATTGATACCTTCTGGTTACTTCGATGAATATAGTGTAAATAACGAAGAAAAAGTTGGAATTAAATTAGAAGATTTGAACGATGTTTTAAAAACAGTTACAAAAAATGACAATTTGTATTTAGAAACTGATGAAAATAATAACATAAAAGTAACGTTAGATGGTATTTATGAAAGAACTTTTTCTTTCCCTTCAATAGTCGCATCAGAAATAGAAACACCTAACCTTAATTTAGAGTTTCCATTTAAGGCAAAAGCATTAACAGTCACATTCACTGATATAATAGATGAAATTGAGGATATAGGAGGAGATTCAATTACATTTAAATCTGAAGGAGGGAAACTTTACATTTCAGCAAACTCTGATATGGGTTCTTCCACCATAGAGTTATCAACTGAAAATGGAGGTCTTTTAGAAAGTGAAGGAGGAGATGCAGAAAGCGTTTATGGACTTGAATATGTGGTAAATACAACAAAAATGAGAAAGCCTTCTGATACTGTTGAAATAGCATTTGGCTCTCAAATACCACTCAAGCTTAGATACAATTTGCCTCAAGGGGGTTATGCAGATTTCTATATCGCACCAAGAGCAGAATAAGATACTCAAGCTCCTCTTTTCAGAATATTATGAAAAGGCTGAATTAGAATTACCAGAGGATATGGAATTAAGAGAATTTGCTTATCAACCATTCGATTCTGAAACTTATGTCAGGCATTTGTCTTTTACTTCATTACAAGAGTTAAGACAATACATCTTACAAAATCCTCCACTTCACTTATACTATTCTTCAGCAAGATATCAATTACCGTCAGCAAAGAATATGGAAGAAAAAGGTTGGTTAGGTTCCGATTTACTTTTTGATTTGGATGCTGATGAAATATGTGAGATTAGAGTTAGAAGATTTTGCCCTCAAGACGGGTTAGAAACTCTAGCTACAGAATGTGAAAGTCAACCAACAATAGAATATCCAGAAATCACAAAAGATTGTATAATGAAAGTATTTGACAAAGCTTTGTTAATAAAGGACATTCTTAAGGAAGATTTTGGGTTAAATGCAAATATCTATTTTTCTGGAAATAGAGGATTTCATTTAAGGGTAACTTGTTATGGCGATTGTGCATTGTTAGATTCTGATGATAGAAAGGAAATAGCTGAATACATCTCATCTCCTAAACCTACGTATATTCATGAAGAAAATCCAGGTTGGTCGGGTAGATTAGCTAAAGGTATTGATGGTGTAAACATTGATATGCAAGTAACAATTGATATTAGAAGGCTTGTAAGAATTCCTGGGTCATTAAACGGCAAAGCAGGCTTAAAGGTTGTTGAAGTTAAAAATGACAAATTCGAATATGGGGAGTGGTTATCTCCTTTTGAAGGTAATTGTGTATTCTTACCTTATATTTCTGGTGTTATAAATGTATTTGATGAAAAGTATACTCTTAAAAAAGATTCGCCTATCAAAATACCTATAAGTATAGGAGTTTATTTATCTCTAAAAGGATTAGGAAGGGTTAAGGCTTATGTTAGATGAAATAGTATTAAATGAGACTTTAAAAGAAGAGAGCACAGAAATTCAACTTAAAGACTTATACCAATTAATTTCCCAGTTAAGGAAAATAAGAAGAAAATACTCTGATGACTTACACAAAAAAGAACTTTCAGTTTATGAGGAATTAGCAGAATCTCTTTTTGAGTTAAGAAGCAGTAAACTAATTGAAGGGATTAACATTAAGGGATTTGATTCAGAGTTTTTAGATATTTTAAATCAAATGAAAAGAATTTACGTCAACTTTATTTCTGGTAAGTATTTCACTCAAGAAGATAAAATATTATGTTTAGTTAAGGTAAAATTTTCTATAAATGATATGAATTTATACCCTGGAGACCTTATTTTGCTTCCGTTAAAGCAAGTTTTAGCTTTAATAACCTTAGATTATATAACTCCAATAGAAGTAGAATGAAAGTTCCCAAAGTGATAACTACATACTGTCCAAAGTGTAAAACTCATACTGAGCACTCAGTATCATTATATAAAGGAGGAAAAAGAAGGACTCTTTCAGAAGGTCAGAGAAGATATGACAGAAAGAATCTAGGTTATGGAAGCAAAAGAAAACCAGAACAAAAAAGATTCGCTAAGACGACAAAGAAACAAACACTTGTATTAAAATGTCAAAAATGTGGTTATACAATAATGAGAGAAGGATTAAGAATGAAAAAGATAGAACTAGTTGAGGTGGTCAAATGAAGGCAAAGTTTAAAGTTTTAATCCCAGAACCAAAAAGCAAATTCCTTAGAGTTAAGTGTCCCAATTGTGGAAATGAGCAAACAATATTTAGTCATTCTACTTTTCCAGTTAGATGCCTTTCTTGTGGTACACAATTAATATATTCAAGAGGCGGTAAGGCTAAAATAGTCGGTGAAGTAGTAAGAATACTAGGTTAAAATGATATACAATAAAAATCCCGTCCCCTCAGAAGGAGAAGTTTTAATTGCTACGGTAAAGCAAGTTTTTGATTATGGTAGTTATGTAACTTTAGATGAATATGGAAATTTACAAGCTTTTTTGCCCTGGAGTGAAATAAGCAGTAGATGGGTAAAGAATATTAGGGATGTTATAAAAGAAGGAAGAAAGATTGTAGTTAAAGTAATTAGAGTAGATAGAAGAAAAGGAACAATAGACGTTTCTTTGAAGAAAGTTACAGAAGATGAAAAAAGAAAGAAAAACGCTCAATGGAAGAAGATACAAAAAGTGGATAAAATATTAGAAATTGTTTCAAAGAAGATAAATAAGAGCGAAAGAGAAGGATGGGAACAAGTTGCTTGGAAATTAGAGGATAAGTATGGAGACGCTTATGAGGCATTAGTTAAAGCCGTGAAAGAAGGAGATTATATTTTAAGAGATGCTGGAGTACCAGAAGTCTGGATTAAGCCATTAATGGAAGAAATAGGCAAACATATTGAGGAAAAAAGAGTAAAGATAAGTGAAATTGTTACGTTAAGAAGTAGTGATCCAGCCGGCATTGAGAAGATAAGAAAAGTATTAGGCTCTGCAGTAGAAATAGCTGAAAACGCTGATGTTGATATAAGGATTTACACTATTGGAGCTCCTAGATATAGAATAGATGTTATAGGTACTGACCCTAAGACCCTTTCAAAGGTCATGGAAGAAATACTTAATACTATAAATGAAGTAAGTAAAGAGGAAAAAGTTGATTTTGGTGTTGTTAAGAAATGAAATGGAAAATAAGAAAATGTCCCAAAGATTTTACTTATACTTTAAGGGATAAATGTCCTATTTGCGGTTCCCAAACTATCATTCCTCATCCACCCAGATTTTCACCAATAGATAAGTATGTAAAATATAGGATAGAGTTAAAAAAAGGAATAAAACTAAACTGTTAAGAAGTAGTTGTTGCTATAGTTGTCCCATTTTCTTGTATTGTTAAAGGTAATATTACATTAGGTTCTACAAATTGATAGACTAAGACTACAATATATACTACTGCCTCACCACCAACAGCTGGCACAGCAGTTACTGGATATAATGAGATGTATACGGGTCTAAAATATGGCAAAATAACTCTTGGTAGAAATCCATTTGGATTAATCAAAGTAGCGTTAGGAGAAGATAATTGACTTAAAGAGATAGAGAATGGTGCTTGAACCGGTCCTTGATTTAATGTTTGTAATCCCTCAATGAACATATTAACGATTAGAGAATTGTATGCTTTAGGAGTCCATGCCATTGGTAATGAATTTCCAATAATAGAAGCTAAGTTTGTCTCACCAGCTTCAGCTAAGGCTGTTGCAGTTTCATTAACGTAAGTAAAGTTAACGTAGCTATACATATTATAGCCAGCAATAGTAGTCATAGCACCCATGGCTTTTGCTATATCGCCTAAACTTGTAGTATATCCTATAAATGTTCCAGGGAAATCAGTTGGATAACCTATGAACCATACACTTTCTCCCGAAGTCGATCCAGATGTTGATATATATTGTGTTACTGCATCATAAGCAACAATATAAACTGGAATAGTATAATTTGGACTACCATAAGGATACAGATGAAAATCATTTTCTAATACATTAACAGCAAAACTCTCATTATTAAGGAACATTTCAGCCATAAGCTTAATTTGTGTTCCATTTAACGTATTGTTTTCATCAATAACACTACGATTACCTATAGTCTCAATCCAATAACCATAGTCCCACCAGCTAAGTATAAAGGAATTCGTTGGAGTATTATGATTAATCCATCCTAATGCCGAAATCCATGCGTAATTAGTAATTAAGTAAGAGGTAGCTGAATTATATATTGCTGTTGGCTCATAACTAATCTCCATTGATATACCAGCATCTGCAAGTAAAGAAACACCTATAACTGCTAATAGTAATATAGGTGCAATCCTACTAACTGTTCTAATTTTGCTTTCTGATAATCTGTTTACAATCTCAGCTACACCTAATCCTGCTAGAGCAGCAACAATATAGGCTGTGTAATTAAATAGATAAGGTTGTTCAGAAGTACCATATATGCTTGCTACGCCTAAAACTAATAACCATAATCCCGGAAGTTGAGCTCTTCTTGTTATTACAAAATACATTCCAATTATAGAGAGAAATAATGAAATGCCAAAATCTTGAATCATCGCGGTTACTGGCTGTGGGATATATTCTGCTACTGTCCTATCTATAGGGACAGAGAATTGGAAGAAAGGATTTACAATGGCATAATACCTAGAAGGAATTGGAGATTTACCCAGTGCCGCTAAACCTAAAATCCCTAAAGCTAAGATGAAAACAATTGCTGCCCCTATCAGAATGTTCTTTGAATCAGCAATCTCCTTAGGAATAACTTCTCTAATATAAAGTTCAATATATAGGAAAAGTGGAATTATTAAGAGTGATAAACCATGAGCTAAACCAGACATAAAACCTATATTATTTGGGGCAAAAGAAGTAAGAAAAGCTGAAGTTACTGCTAGGATTGTCAATGATTTTGCTGTAATTTCATCATTCTTGTTTAAAAGTATTAACAAGAACGCAGCAATAGCAAGACTCAAATCAATATAGGTATATCCTCCCCATGTGATATTTGCAAGGAAAATCATTATACCTGCTGGAATACTATATAATGGATTTTTCCTCTTTATAGATAAAGTTATGAAATAAATTGCAAAAAGTACAAATACAGCTCCCCAAGAAGTCTTAGGTAAACCACCCAAAAGATTCTTATATGTTAATGATGGAGAAACAGCAATAACAGCAGCTGCAATATATGCTCCAATTCTATTTTCAGTTATTACATCAATAGCTAGAAATGCAGCAACAACTCCTAAACCATCTAATAAAACATCAGAAAGAACGGCTACTGTATAGACAGCATTTGCACCATATTGTCCGTAGAACGGTAAAGATATTAAAGAGACTAGCCATGGTAAACCAATAGTATTTCCTAGTTCAATAAAATAACCCCATGGGAACCATCCATGAACATCTGGAGGTACAGCGTACCAATTTCCGCCAGATTGTGCAATTAATAATGCATTATAGAACAAGTACCATGGGTCAAACTCATTAACACTTTGAGGGAATGCTATTACGTTTACTATTCTAATTAATATAGATATTATCACTAGAGCAGAAACTACTGCAACATCAAGGAACTTAAATTTGTCAAACTTAGGAATAGTCTTTAAATTGGACTGCATCGAAATACCTTATCGATTAAGGTTATATAAGCTTAATCCAGAAACGAAGGACAAATCCGTTTTATTTAATCTAATGGTAAATTGAAATTAGAATTTTTACGGAACGATTATGGACCGGCCGGGATTTGAACCCGGGACCTCTCGGTTGCAAGCCGAGCACTCTTCCAGGCTGAGCTACCGGCCCAGTCAATAAATAGTTTGCAATACGTAATTTAAAATTTTTGTCGTCATAGAACGAGTGGAAGATCGATACTAATGGTTAATGAAATTAAAATTTTAAAGAGTATCTTAAAGTTTACTAACACCAATCTTCTTAGAATATTCTAGTGATATATCATTTTTGTTTCTATTGGAATAGGAATTTTAGGTAAAACATATATAAACATAACAAAAAAGAATTCATACTATTAAAAGATTTAGAAAATAAACTGTTGTTGTAAATTCATAGATGATTATTTATTCTTTTATCTTTTTAATTTCAATTTTTTCTGGTTCATAGTTTGTTAGAATCTGTTTCATTGGATTTCCTTTTATTTCATATGTCCCAGAAGTAACTTTGATTAGTTGGTTTTCCTTCATGTAATAACTTTCCACCGTTGCAATCTTTTTATCACCATCTCTACTAATCTTTTTGATTACGTTTAAGATTGGTATAAATCCGTTATTTTCTTCAGCTACAATGAAATGATATTCTTCATTATCTTTCTTTACTATTATCTCATACCCTTTACGCCCATTTTTAGTTTTTACAAAGCGAAGGAATAATTATCAACTTGAATGCGGTCCACCACTTCAAATTCAACTCTTTGTCCTTTGATTAACTTATCTTTAAACTCTTCACGTTTCTTAACGACGTCTTCAATAATATCAATATTCTTTGTGAGATCTATGAAATCCATTTTGTACACCTTCATTATATTTTATAGAAAGACGATATAAATGAATTTTCGCAGGAGTCTCTGCACGTTATTTTCCATTTATGTACAAACTAATTCTAAATTTTCTTATCCATTTATGATTTGCAATATATAACTTTTCACTCTCACTAGCAGAGGGAAATTAAACATCAATTTTTGCAAACTCACATTACGCTTGAAAGAAATAAAAGAAGAATAATTTAATTTTAAGGAATTACCTTTATTTGCATTAGAATATTATTTAATAAACCTAAATTTTCTTGACTGATTTTTGTTATTTACCATTTCATCTATTCTTTTGAAAAAGTTTAAAAACATAAAGTAAATATTTTGCATAGATAATTTATGGCATTAGAAGTTGGTCAATCTGCGTTAGAATCTGTATTAAAGGTCTTGGAATACTATCTTATATAGGAAATACTATATATCAAATAACACAACAAGAGCAATGTGTAACAAACTATGCTGGAAATCTAATTAATAAGTACCTTGGTTCAAATGAGGTATATGCTATTTATCCATCTCTTATTTCGCCCTATGAGTTTAGTGCTAGTGCTGTTAACCCAAATACGGGTTCTATGAGAAGTTACTTTAATGATATTAATCATATTGTTAGACACGGGATTTTGGTAAGAACTAGCCGTGGTGATAAAACATTTCTTGTATTTATTGGAGGGTATGATGAAGGATGGGCAAATTCTGTTTACTCAGTAAGAATTTATAATGGTGGAAATGCGTATAAGGCTAAGTTTACCTCCTCAATAGCTCCTAAAATATTTAATTCTAACTCTGGTTTAGTTGTTATACCTACGACAGCCGAGGGCAACCAATATTGGATTAACTTTAGAGATCCAGTTCATCAAGTTTGTAGAAATATTCAATTAAATCAAGCGGGCGAAGAGATTGAAGAATTAGTTTATGAATCGGTTTGGCAAAGGATAGTGCAAGTATTTATGCAAGCACCTCAAGAGTTTTCTAAATTAATAAATGTAGTAACATTCGCAGGCATAATGAATTATGTGCTGCAAATACAAGCATATTTATTAACTTCTTTCGATTTTATTGCAAAACATAACGGAACTATAACCTATAATGCTACTTCTAATTATTGGATATTAAATCCATCAATATCCAACTATTTAAGATCAATTAGTGATATGCCACCCTCTATGACTCTAGGTTTTAATTTTTTGAGAAAACTAGAAGATATGTTTAGCATGCCTACTATACTTGCCTTGCCTAATAAACCTATGACATTGGATTATACAAGTGAACCTTCATTTAATTTTGTTATTCAGTTAGCATCTCAAGTACAAAATGGTTTATCCAATTTCCCTATTATTATTGGTGCTCCAGTTTTAGGTTCTGAAATGTGTACTACTGAGTGTGACGATTCTCAGGCTTTAATTGGTTTTGTCAGTAAACAATTATTACCAGAACTTCCTGCCCCCGGTAGTTGGAGTGAATATCAATACAAGGCTGATTTAATGGTTCCTCCACCCCGCTCTTACTCATGGGATGATATTGTAGCTTGGGCACAAGCTCAAGGTCAAGATGTTTCGGCTTTAAATATTGCTGCTGATGCTGTAGCTGTTATTCAATCTGCTCTGGAAAAAGTTGCTCAAGAAACTGGATCTACTGTTGAGGAATGGGAAGTGGTTGGTCAAGATATAGAGATTGGTGCTGAAACTGTTGAAAAAGGAGTTGAAAATGTAGCGACAGAAATATACAATATGGTTAAAGGCCTTTTCTGATTTCATATGTATCTCACAGTGTTGTCTTTTAGGCATAAATTTATGACGTTAGTTATCTCTAGTAGAAATGAAAATTTATGTAAGCTAAACATTAAGAAAGTTATAGAAATAATTCAGATCCTAATGATGACACTGTGTGTCTGACATTTTTCCCATTTTTTAAATAAATAGGGAGGGTTAAACTATTGTATCTTTCTATTTTTATAACTACTTTTTTCTTGTTTAATTTCAGGGAGAGAACATATATTTCCAAGTTTTATTGTAATTGTTTTACATAATCATTTCAATCTTTTCTAGATATTCCTCAGCCTTAACAAAATTAGCTCCACCCTTTTTCATTGCTTCAAATAGCTGTGGTGAAAGGAAATGAAGTTCTAAAGGGAACCACCAAGGGTAACCAAACTTTTCCATTTCTTTTATGACTTCGTCTTGTATTTCAGCTTGTAGTCCAGCCTTTAATCTTTGTTCAGTCACTATAGCAACATCTATATCACTTGAGACAGTATATTTTCCTTCAATCACGGATCCAAAGAAATAAACTTCTCCTCTTATTCCGTATCTAGATAAGACGCGGAGAAGGCTCTCATACAAAAGTTTAGCATAAGTGTCGAAGGAAGATAGGATCTTTATTTTTTCCCTAGCAAATTCAATGTATATTTCTTCTGCTTTCTTCATTTTCTAACAAAGAAAATATCTCATTAAGAATATTTAAGCACTCATTTCCATCATTTTTGTCATAATCAATATCCCCATACCTAGCGTCCGTATAACTTCTTTCCAAATCCGATATAAGTTTCCTTTTTCCCTCCACATACTCTCTGATTTGTTCATTGTTTGTGTACTTGTAAACGTAAGAAAGTAGGTCCCTAATTGAGTGTGTTCTTGGAATGAAACCTAAGTATCTGAGTACGAAGGCTTTAAGTCTTAATTGAATAGCTTGTTCAGCGTAAAAGCAAGTAAAATCATAATATCCTTCTTCAAAAGATCTTGTTGCATCTTCCTTAAATTTTTGGGCTCTTCTAAGCAATCTATTCACTTCTTCAATACTCACATAAAAAAACTGTTTTCAGTAAATTTATTTTTCATCACCATCTCAAGCCGCCCATCGTTCATCATTCTCATTAAGATTTTAACAAAAGTCTTAAAAAGGTTAGTTATAATGTTATTATTGGGCCCGTAGCTTAGCTTGGTAGAGCGCCCGGCTGATAACACTCCCGGCAGAGACCGGGAGGTCGTGGGTTCAAGTCCCACCGGGCCCATATGAAAGTTTTTAATAACTCTTACAAAAACTCTTTACCTATGGTTAGTTCAATAATTTTGTTTGCCTTTTTAATCCCTGGAATGATTTTCTCATATACATTATCCTCTAGCTCCTTATATGTTTCACATAATCAATATTTCTATTATAATGATAGTATACTTATGAAATGGGAGGATACTCATTTTAATATGACAGTTTTTAATAATCTCACTGTAACTACTATATCGCCAAAATTGCCTCCTTATCACAATGTCTCGGTTAGTAGTTATAATGTTCTGACATATTATGATATTTACTATTCTCCCTATTATTTACCTATTATAGCTGTGCTTTCGAATTTCAGTATCATAAATTATCCAGTTAATGTTAATGGTAGTAATGTAACTGTACCTGCAATAAAGTTTTATGATAATGGTGGAGGATATATGATAGTCTCTGCTCAATATGGTTTTCCGATATCAGTTTACAATAAAACGTTTGAAAATGGAATTAAGTTTAATTTCAGTGTGAGACTTAATTATATTCAATCTCCTTCACCTTTAAATTTTGTTAAATCTTCAAATCTTTATAAAGTGAAATTGAATTTCTTAATTGGTACTGAACATAAATATGAAGAAGTATATGTTATTTCTCCTTCCTCTTCTTTTGCATATGGCAATATTAAATTGGGGAATCAAACTTTTCCTGCCTTAAATATTTCTGCTCATGGGTATGTTGCTGTTATTCTACCCATAAGTGAATTTCCATATATTGAGCCTAGTGGCAATATCTATGTGAATGGTAGCATTTATTCTATTTTACTTCAACAATTGTCTTCTGACGGATATTTCTATTGGAGTACTACTTATGAATATCAGAATAAATCTTTTCCGTTTATAGGCGCAATGATAGGTCACTATTATGTTATGTTTTTCCCTGAAGGTGGCGATATATCTATAATATTTATTAATAGTGGAGGTGAAATAGTTGGTGTAACGTATACTACTCCAGTAGACTTTTCTCAGTATATCCTTATAGGTGGTATATCAATAGCGGTTATTTTAGTTATTGTTGCTGTGCTTAAAAAACGAGGAGTTTTTTGATTTCGTATGGTGTTGTCGCTACTGGAATTCCAGATTCATGCAATGCCTTAATTTTACTTTCGAAAGTTCCCATTCCCATATAAACTACTGCTCCGGCATGTCCCATTCTTTTTTCTTTAGGTGCAGTCATCCCAGCAATATATGCTACAATTTTCTTCTTAATTAATCCTTCTTTTTTCATTTTTGCTACTCTTTCTTCCATTGTACCTCCTATCTCACCTATCATTATTATGCTTTCTGTTTCTGGATCTTCTTCAAACATCTTAACTACTTCAACCAAACTAGTACCGACTATTGGATCTCCTCCTATACCAATTACCGTTGATTGCCCTAGTTCTTTAACCATTTCAGCAACCTCATATGTTAATGTACCAGATCTTGAAACGATACCAATTTTTCCTTTCTTGAAAGGTCTAGGGGGAAATATTCCTACTAAACTTTCTTCCGGAACTATAATTCCTGGGCAATTAGGGCCTATTATCCTTGAACCTTTCTGTTTAGCATATTTTACAACTTTTAACATATCTAAGACTGGAATATGCTCAGTTATTACAACAATTAGTTTAATACCACCATCTATTGCCTCATAAATTGCATCTGGTGCGAATTTAGCTGGGACAAAAACTATACTAGCATCTATTTCGTGTTCTTTTAATGCATCTTCAACAGTATCATATACTGGAACCCCATGAACTTCAGTTCCTCCTTTCCCTGGGCTAGTTCCTGCTACTATTTTTGTACCATAAGTTAACATTTGCTTTGTATGGAAAGACCCTTCTTTACCAGTAATTCCTTGAACCAGTACTCTAGAATTTCTATTTATGAGCGTAAAGCATCACCTATACAACTTAATGCATCTGTATAATAAGGTATACCCTTTTCTTGAAGGATCTTCCTTCCAGCTTCTTCATTAGTTCCAACTAGCCTAACATAAATTGGTTTTTTCACTTTATCATAAGCTTCAATTATTCCTAATGCAACTTCATCACATCTAGTTATTCCACCATAAATATTCATTATGATTTTCCTAACCTTTGAATTTGAGCCAATTTTTAAAATTGCTTCCTTTACTTTTTCTCTATCGGCTCCTCCGCCTACATCATAAAAATCAGCTGGGTTTCCTCCCATTAATTTCACCATATCCATAGTAGCCATAGTTAATCCAGCACCATTACCAATTATTCCAATGTCTCCATCAAGTTCGACATACGCTTCCTTACTAGGTGATCTTCCGATCTTTTCAATTATATCTTGATGCTTAAAGAGTGCATTGTCCTCTAGAATGACCTTCGAATCTAAGGCATAAATCCTTCCGTCAATAGTTATAGCTAAGGGATTTATCTCAGCTAATTCAGCATCATACTCTGTAACTAATTTATATAATCCTTTTATTACTGGTTCTAGACCTTTTACATTTAGATATTTTTCAATTTTTATCACATCATACGATCTAACCCCTCTTTCTATGGGAATTTGGAAAATTCTAACGTTCTTGCTGCTTTCAATATCTATTCCTCCTTCTGGAGAAGCTACTATTATTGGTTCAGCTGAGTCTCTATCTATTAAGGCTGATAAGTAGATCTCTTTCTCATGTGGAATAAACTCTTCAACTAAGAACTTATTTATTCCTAAGCTCATTAACTCTTTTATTGTCTCCTCTACATTGTCAGTTACTCTAACTAATCCTCTTTTTCCTCTACCACCTTCAAGTAATTGTGATTTTACTACAGCTTTTCCCTCCCATTTTATCGGTTTGTCTGTAACAATACCTCTTGGAACTGGGATTCCGACTTGTTTAAAAAGTTCTTTACCCTCATATTCGTAAAGTTTCAACTTTTCACCACATGTTTATAATATGCACACAAATCTTTAAATATGCAACTATTGCATTTAGGTTTACTAAAGCAATAAGTTTTACCAATAGTTACTATACCAGCATGTAAGAGTTTTAGTTTATATACGTCGTCATGTATAGTATTCTCTACAATTTTTTTAGCTTCTTGTTTACTTATTTCTTCACCTAAAAGTCTGCTTAAAATTCTAGATGCATAAGTGGAACGTGGGAAAACTGGGAGATTAGCTACAAAAAGTTGCAAGGCTTCAGCTGTCTCATCTCCAATTCCTTCAATATCTTTAAGTGCCTTTTCATCTTTTAGGAGGTTCTCAAGGCCTTTTTCTTTGACTATAACAGCTAATTTCTTTAATCTTCTAGCTTTAGTCTTATAAAAATTAATTCCTTTAATAAGTTCTTCTATTTCATTTTCAGATAATTCTGCTATTTTATCTAGTCTATTGAGGTTTAACTCTCTTAGCTTTTCGATAGTTTTCTTAACTATTTCCCATTTTGTCATTTGTACTAAGATAGATGAAATTAGAATTTCATCAGCTGTTTTTAAATTATCCCACCATTCATAAGAATTCACATCAGTAACAATCCAACCAGCTTTTCTTAATAACTCTTTATTTTTTTCAAAAGCATCTAAAAGTTTGAAAATAAGATCATCAGCACGCAGTGACGTCTTCATCTTATCAGGGTGCGCTCGTTTCATCATAGTTCATTCAAAATTATATCTACTAACTTTTTAGTACCTATTTCAAAATCTTTAGGCTCAGAAACTTTATCAATTGCATTAATTAAAACTTCTTCATTTTCCCATGTTGATGGATCATCAAGGAACTTTGCCCCTAGTATGTTGGCATAAAGCCTACTATCTTCTTTGGTAGCTGCATAAATCCAATCTTTGTTATAAACAATTATTGTAGGTTTTTTATACATAACTACTGATTCCATAGCTGTTTTACCTTGATGAGTAATAATTATTCTTGCTTTGGCTATCCATTTTTCTAAGTCTGGGTCAAAGGAAAAGAACTTCCAATTAGGTTTTTTCTTTTGATACTCTTCTGGGTTGATTTTCCCAGTTTGAACTACTACGTTCTCAAGATCTAATCTAACTAGAACGTCGAAGAGCCTTTTAAACCCTTGACTTCCAGTAGTTACTAGAATATACTCACCTTTTTCAGTATTGTACTTTGGCTTTTCAACTATAGGACCAACTACAATCCCTTTATTAGGATAAAGTTTAAGCTGTTCTTTCCAATGAAGAAATACTCCTTTTCCAAAATACGAAATTAGTTGGATTGCCTTACCTCTAGTTATTATTCTATCTTGACTTTCTATTCCATAAATCTTTGCCCCTTTTATAAATTGAACAAAGGAAGGAAACAAAGAATGATTTGACCCTGTTGCTATAACAACTTTGTATTTTTCTATTTTTGAGGACTGTTTTATTATCTTAATAAGGTTTTTAACTAACTGAAAGTTTCCCTCATTAGGTTCCTTACCTTTCTTCACATAGTAAATTTTTCTAGCGTAGTCTTTTATCATACTTTCGCTATTCCTATCCCCTTCTGGTATAACAAAATCTGGCTTAAATGGAAGATACTCAGCAATAGCTCTTCCAAATCCTGTATGTCCTCCCCCGCTCGCAATTATAAGTAAATCTGACACTAAAACTATTTTATTTTGTTAGATAAAAATGCCTATCATGGAAGAATACAAAAACGTCTGGCTTAAGGCTGGTATTATATATGCCTTAAATTTGGCCTCTCAAGGTTATAAACCAGTAGAAGTTGGATTAGGGGAAAGAGATTTTTACGTTGATGTCGAGAGCGATTTAACATTTACATTAGATGAGGCAAAAAAGTTCGCTACATATAATCAATACTCTTATCAGCTTAAGGATGGCTACATAGAATTTAAAGGAAATAAAATTAGAATAATAGGAGAGCCTTCTAATGTTGAGCCAAAATATTTTGAGATACTCAATATCTCAGTTCATCACCCTTTACCGAATGTGCAATATATAAGAATAAGGGGAGTAGGTTTTGAAAGCAAAGAAGAACTAGATAAATATCTTAAATGGTTAGAAGAGGTTTCAGAATATGATCATAGAATATTAGGAGAGAAACTTGATTTATTTAGTTTTCCAGATGAAACGGCACCAGGTTTAGTTCTCTTTCACGCAAAAGGACAAATAATAAGAAAAGAGTTAATCAAATTTATGGAAGAAATAAACGAAAGCATGGGATATCAAGAAGTTTATACTGCAGAAATTTATAGAACTTTACTATGGAAGATTAGTGGTCATTATGATTATTATAGAGATAAAATGGTCTTATTTAAAATGGAGGATGAGGAATTAGGATTAAAACCTATGAATTGTCCTGCTCATATTTTAATCTACAAGAGCAAGACCAGAAGTTATAAGGATTTACCAATAAGGTTTTCAGAGTTTGGTTTGGTTTTCAGATGGGAGAAAAGAGGAGAACTTTATGGACTATTAAGAGTTAGAGGATTTGTACAAGACGATGGTCACATTTTCCTAACTGAAGATCAAATAAAAGACGAAGTAAAAATGTTAGTAAGGAAGACTTTAGATGTTCTTTCAATATTTGGTTTTAAAGGTGATGATGTAAGAATTAATCTTAGCACAAGGCCAGATGAGAGCATTGGAAGTGATGAATTGTGGAATAAGGCAACCTCAGCTTTAACTTCAGCTTTAGAGGAACTAGGAATTAGATATATCGTAAAAGAGAAGGAAGGAGCATTTTATGGTCCTAAGATAGATTTCGATATCAGGGATAGTCTAGGTAGATGGTGGCAATTATCTACTATACAAGTTGACTTTAATCTTCCAGAAAGATTCAAATTAGAGTACATTGATAAGGATGGTAATAGAAAAAGACCAGTTATGATACATAGGGCTATTTACGGTTCAATAGAAAGATTTATGGCAATTTTACTAGAACATTTTAGAGGTAAATTGCCAACTTGGATATCTCCAATTCAAGTTAGAATTTTGCCAATAAGTAAGGATGTAGAAGATTATGCCCAAAATGTCTTAGCGAAATTAAAAGAGAATAAGATAAGGGCTGAACTTGATATGTCAGATGAAACTCTATCTAAGAGAATAAAGAAAGCTTATGATGAAGGTGTTCCTTACATGATAATACTTGGGAGAAAAGAAAGAGAAGAAGGAAAGGTTACTGTTAGAGGTAGAAATAATGTAGAAATAAGAGGAGTGAGGTTTGAGGATTTCCTGCGAGCTTTATTGGAAGAGATAAGAAATAGAGATTTGAACCAGAGTGCATTAAGTAAATTGAAATGATAGTTTACGGATTGTATAATAGTCCTTTCGGACCAATTACAGTTGCAAGAAATGAGAAAGGTTTCGTTTTATTAGATTTTTGTGATTGTGCTGAAAGAGATCTTCTTGATAACAGTTATTTTACTGATTTCTTTCATAAACTAGATTTATACTTTGAAGGAAAAAAGGTAGACTTGACAGAACCAGTTGATTTGAAGACGTTTAACGATTTTAGAGTGAGAGTATTTAAAGAAGTTATGAAGATAAAATGGGGTGAAGTAAGGACTTATAAGCAAGTTGCTGATGCTGTGAAATCTTCTCCTAGGGCAATTGGTGTTGCTTTATCAAAAAATAATATTCTGCTAATTATTCCTTGTCATAGGGTTATAGGCGAAAAAGATATAGGAGGTTATTCAAGAGGGATAGAATTAAAAAAGAAATTACTAGAATTAGAAGGTATAGACATAGAAAAAATTCTTAAGAAAAAATAGAATAATTATGGCATTTGAAAAAACTTATTAATATTTAGATGTTTAGTATTTCAATGAAAGCTGTTATTTTAGCTGGTGGTTTTGGGAAAAGATTAAGACCTCTTACTGATGACAAACCAAAACCTCTTGTTGAGATTGCTGGAAAACCTATTCTTGAATGGCAAATTATTTGGCTTAAATCATTTGGTATTTCTTCTTTTTTCATCCTTGCAGGTTATAGGAAAGATGTCTTAATAGAATGGGTATCTAAAAACCAGGAAAGATTAGGAGTTTCAATAGCTATAATGACTGAAGAAGAACCTTTAGGTACTGGTGGTGCTATAAAAAGGTTAAAAGATTTTATCAGCGAGGAATTTATAGTAACTAATGGTGATATATTAACTAACTTAGATGTAAGTAGAATTAAGCTTAATGAATGCATTGTTGGAATAGCTCTTGTTCCTCTAAGAAGTCCTTATGGTGTAGTACAAATCGATAAAGATGGAAAAGTAACTAGATTTGTGGAAAAACCAATACTCAAAGAGTATTGGATAAATGCTGGAGTGTATTTAATGAAGCCAGAAATTTTTGAATACTTACCAGAAAAAGGAGATATCGAAAAAACAACATTCCCTTTGCTAGCTGAAAAAGGTTTACTTAAAGGAGTTACGTTTGAGAATGTTTATTGGAGATCAATAGATACGATAAAAGATTATGAAGAAGCCTCAGTAGAAATACCAGAAATTTTTAAGAAAGTATAACCTCGACATCATCCTCACTTTTTGACCATTTTTTCAACGCTTCCTCAAATCCCAAGTCTCTTACGTCCTTAAAGAATTTTCTTCTTATTTCCCTTATAACGTCTTCACAATCTATAGGAACGTTTTCCTCAATTACTTCAAAAGCAAGTTCTACTAAATCTATTTCTTTTTGAGATTCCATGTTATTAATAGCGTTTAAAAATAGGAGACTAAAATGAAAATAACAAATCACACTCTTAAATGTAAATAATCTTCGAATGCTGTTGCAAAAAACTTATATGCCGAAAGGTCTTAATATTTAATGCCGCGGTAGCTCAGCCTGGCTAGAGCGTTGCCCTGGTAAGATTCTAAAGTTCCTGAAAGGCAAAGGTCCCGGGTTCAAATCCCGGCCGCGGCTTTACACATTTTATGGTCAACAGTATACAAACCTTAGATATAATTATAGTGTAAAATATGCAAATTAATTTTTATTTTGTATTAATTCTAAGCATAATGGTTTTTCTTTATTTTCTAGAAAATAGACTTCATTATCTGGATGAATTTCATATCCTTGTGATCTTATATAGTTAATAAGTTCAGCCAAGATTTATATGTCATCTAAGTTAACCAAGAAATCTATATCTAATGTGATTTCTGGTGGCGCATAAAAAATTTCTTGCATATCTTCCTATCAACGCGTATTCTGGGTAAAATTTCTTAATTATTCTTATTACTTTCCTCAAGGTTTAGCAGATTTTCTATTCCATACTATTTCACTGATAATTAAAGATAATAATACATAATCGAATTTAGTTAGATTTGTTTCTTTATCGAGATAGAAGTTTATATAGTTATCAATTTCTTCGTTAGATACTTTAAGCATGCTAACAAAATCTAGTAACTCTTTATATTTTTCCTAGGTTCTCTATTCTTCCAATGTAAAATCTTCTTTATTTCTTTAACTCTTTATCCCACATACTTACATAATTTCCTTTAATTTGCAGTTTCATAAGATATACTATAAAAATATAGTAATAAAAAATATAAGATTAATTTTTCCCTTATCTTTCTCTAATTCTGCTTTCTACACCAAGAAAGTAAAATATTAATGATATAATAGCAACAATCAGACTGCTGAAATAGAAATTAATAATGGACAAAGCACCTACACCTCCTATATAAGTCATAAATAAAAGAAACGCTATGTATCCTATGTACCATAAAGAATTTACTATATTTTCTTTAATTTTGTAAATTACAGAGAAAATTACACTAGCTACAGTTAATAATAATACTGAATATGGTACTGAAGGCCATCCGCTCCAAAAGATTATTAAGGATGCAAAAATGAAAGCTAAAGGAGATATAATATCAGTCCCGGGAATTATTTCCTTTATCTTCCCTTCCCTTTTTAATGATGTAAGTGAAACTGGTGATGCAGCAAATGCAATATAACCAGCAACTACTGAATCTTCTATTAATCCATAAATTGTTGGAATTGGGGCAGAAAGATAGGAAACTAATGCTCCTATGACTACGAAGACAATCAATGCCCAGAAAGGAACCGAATATTCATTTAGCTCTTTCATTTTCTCTGTAATAAGTTTCGACCTAGCCATAGCAAATAAAACTCTCATTCCACCGCCAACATATATATAACCAGTAACGAAAGGTCCGATAATTCCAATTATAACTGTTAATATAAGAAGTGATGAAACGTTATAAGTCGAGGCTATTGATATGAATGGATTTCCAGGAATATTAGATAAGTCTGCCCAGTTACCCGGAGTAATACTAATCTTATTCCAGTCAATAGATAAGACAAATGCTAATGAAAAGAGAATGTAAAATAACGTTTGTCCAATGACAGTATATATTATTGCTTTGTCAAGCGTCTTATAGTCTTTAGTCTCTTCAGCATAATCTGGTAGAACTCTAATTCCTCCAAAGGCGAACATCGCTAATGGGATTGCAGAAAATATTCCTAAGAAGCCAAATGGTGCAAATCCTCCATAAGCTGTTAGATTTTGTAGATGAGTGAATAAAAGTATGAATCCTAAACCGACAGCAAGATACAATATAAGCTTTATAATTCCTATAACAGTAGTTGACTTTCCGAAAAATTTTACAGAATAATAATTAAAGGGAACAAAAAGTAACATAATTATAACACCTATTATTCCACCTAAAGTAGTAGGGATACCTTGAGAGTTTATCAGTAGATTATTGGTAAAGAAATTAAGACCGTAAACTACTGCTAATGCCTCTATTGGAGGTACAAAAAGGTACCAAATTAAGCTAGAGAATGCATTAATAACATTAGTAACTTTTCCGTGAGAGTATAAAGGATATCTAGCTGGCCCACCAGCCTCTGGAAAATTTATACTTAATTCAACATATGTTAATCCTATAAAGAAATAAAAAATTCCTCCTAAAATCCAAGAAATAACTAGTGCTGGTCCGGCATTTGAAGCCATACCAGCAGAGCTGAATAATGCTCCGGTACCTACAGCGCCAGAAATTCCAATTATAACTAGGTTTAATAGTGATAATTCTTTACGAAGAGATTCTTTTCCCCTATCCATAACATTTTATATTGCTAACTTATATTAATTCTTTGGTCTGTAGAATTAAATAGTTTTTAAAAAAAGCTCAAAATATATGAACAAGTTAAGCTTTGTATTTACTTTACATATTTGAAACAAGAATACAATTTTAAATATATTATACTTATTTATGTTTTATAATGAAATTTGTATAGAACATTCAAGGCAAGATATTCATTACTAACTTTAATTCATTATATAAGATTTTTATTATCAAAAATTACAAATAATTGCAAAACTAATATCTTTACATTTTATGAATTTAAATCTTTTGCCTTTATTCAGTTATACAAAATTTCATTAAACTTTGTTAAATTAGATTATACATATGAAGAACATTGTTATTATTGGCGGCGGAATTGGAGGAATGGGAGTAGCGACTACTTTAGCTCAAAAGTTAAAAAATGTGAATATCACTGTAATAAATAAGGAAGCTTTTTATTTTGCAGGTCCTAGTAGACCATTACTATTAACTAATGAACAAAAATACAGAAGAATAATTAGAGGATACGAAGAAGTTGGAAAACTTGGGATAAATGTTGTAGTAGGTAATGTTTACAAAATCGATCCAGATAATAGAAAAGTTTATCTTAGTGATACTACATTTAATACTCAAAAAGAAATTTCATACGATTATTTAGTTCTTTCACCTGGTATTGTGTTTGATGGTTCAAAAATATCTGGTTATGATAAATTCTGGTGGAAAAATGCAACTGTCTATGACCCTGGAAGAGTAAATGTATTAAAAGAAAGATTATGGACAGCTGAAAAAGGCACTGTAATAATTTATGCTCCTAAAGCTCCTTACAGATGTGCACCAGCTCCAACTGAAACTGCAATGTTAGCTCATACAATCCTTTCATATAGAGGTGTAAGGGATAAATTTAAGATTATACATATAGACGCTAATGATAAAACACAACCTCCAGTTATTGCTGATATTGTTAAGCAGATTTATGAGAAGGCTGGAATAGAGTTAGTTACAAATCAAGAGATTACTGAAATAGGAGAGAATTATGTAGTTACTAAATCTGGTGAGAAATATAATTATGACATATTAGCTATGTTAGAACCAAACAGAGTTCCAAAATTCATTGAGGAGGCTGGTTTAGGAGCACCATTTGCTGATGTTAGGAGTCCTCAAGATTTAAGGACACCAAAGTATGATGATATTTTAGTAGTAGGTGATGCTGCAAAATTACCCTTCCCTAAGAACCAAGAGATTGCTTTTGAAAGCTCACAATTTGCTGCAAATAAAATCTTAGAAATGGAGGGAGTAAGTGAAAAAGTTCCAGTACAATATGCGTTTGTTGGTTGGGCATATGTAGGAAACCTTGAAGGCAAGTTAGATACTTATAGTTTGCAATTCCAGTTAGATTTAACAAAACAGCCACCGGCTGCTGCAAAAGATCCAGTTATGAAAAGAGATTACACTCTACAAAAAGATAATTGGGAACAAGCTTATCTTAACAAGTTATTTAATTATAAAGCTATTGAATAGAGAAAAGATATTTTTTTGTGTAAATCCTTAGTTCTTTTAATTTCATATTGTTTATATTGCTGATTATTTCTTCTACTTTTTGTCTGTCTATAGGATTTAAGAACTTGTAAATGTTTTCACTTTCTTCTTTCCCTTTCTTTGTCAGTCTTACAATTCCTTTCTTAGTTTGGATAAATTGATTTTTTGCTAACATCTGTAATCTAGACTCAATTCTATAGCTATATATGAAGTAAGTTTTTCCCCATCTGAAGATAAAGAGAGGTTCTTGCACTTGGAACTTTTTACTTAAATAGTCATAGATAAAGAAGGAGATTACAAATAGTTTATACTTATGCATTTCTTCCTTTAAGGAAAGGAAAATCAAATTATCAACGGTAAAATCATAATTTGTAGCTTTTTCTTCTACAAATTTTTCTCCATGAGAGGCAATATATTTAAGCAGATAGTATGCTGATTCACAAGAGTTATATTTTTCTATTTCTTCTATAGCTTCATTTATTAGTTGTAGAATTTTCTGCATTTACTCTTTCCTCTAACTCTATTATACTTAAAATTATACCCGCGTGGGGAAATGAATGGGGGAAATTGCCTCTTGCTTCACAAGTATCTTTATCTATATGCTCTCCAAGTAACTTGAGAGAATTACTACACTTATCAAGTCTTTCTATTAATTTTATAGCTTTCTCTATTTCGCCTAACCTTATATAAACTCTAGCCATCCATGGAGTAACCAAGCTAAATGGGTGAACAACATTTCCTAGAAAATCTTTTTTGTATCTCAAATATAAACCATCAGATATTTTTAATTCATTTTCTATTCTTTCAAGAGTGTTTAAAAATATTTTATCAGAAGCATCAATAAATCCGTAAATTGGTAATGTTAGTAATGCTGAATCAATCTCATCTCCACCATAATACCTTACAAAACTACCGTTTCTTACACCATTTATCAGTATATCATTCTTTATTTCTTTAGCTACTTCTTTCCAGTCATCAGAATCTTTTCTATAGCCTAAAGCTTCAGCAAGCTTTGCAGCTCTATCTAAGGCTACCCAAGACATTACTTTAGTATGAACATAATGTCTAGTTACTCCCCTCTCTTCCCAAATGTCTGTACTTGGATCTCTCCAGGATGATTTTACCCATGTGGCAATAGCTTCGATTGCCCAATAATTTCTATCCACATAATCATCATCTTGTGTTTCTTTGTAATATTCGTACAATGTATGCATAAATGCACCTTCAACATCCATTTGAATTTGCAAATATGCAGCATTTCCTACCCTAACTGGTTTACTATTTTTAAAACCACTTAACCAATCAAGGTTCTCTTCAGCGGGTGGAGGAGTACCATCAATAGTGTAAAATGGATGGTCAAAGCTTTTAGATGAGGGATCTATCACACTTATAAGAAAATCTAAAGATCTTCTTGCTTCAGTTATTAATTCAGCTTTTACTAAGGCTTCAGTAGCATAAGAAGCATCTCTTATCCAAACATACCGATAATCCCAATTTCTTTCCATCCCTATTATTTCTGGTAAAGAAGTTGTAGGCGAAGCAATAATTCCTCCAGAGGGCCTATACAAGAGTCCTAAAATTACTGACAAAGAACGATAATAAATATTCTTAAATTTATCAATTTTATTAAGCTTTCTAGCTTTATTTAATTCTTTTTCATTAAATGTAATAAGCTTTGAGAAAGCTTCATAAGGCCTAGAGTACACAAAACCTTTTTGGCTAAATAAACCATATCTTAAATCTTTTGAATATAGAAGATATAAATATCCTTTACCAGGTTTAATTAAGATTTTGTAGGGGCTAATTATTTCATAATTACCATAAATTAGTAATTCGACCCCTTCTTTAGACAATGGATTCCTAAAAATTATGCCATCTTTCACTATTTCTGTCCCAGAATTTATCAAACCATAATTAAATACAGGAATTATGTTTACATCAAGTGGAATTTCAGTATCATAAAGTCTAATAATTGCTGGTAAGGACAAAGGTAAAAAATCTATTATTGTGCTTGTCAAATTTCCTTTTTTAAAAGTGGTTTTTAACACTAGTGAATATCCAATATACTCTTCTTGAATCTTTTCAAAATCTATAGGTTTAATTGAGAAGTAGCCTCCTTTCTCAGCGTCTAATATTCTAGTAAAAATAGATTGAGAATCAAATCTAGGTACTGGGAACCACTCAATACTCCCTTCAGTCTCTAAGGCAGAGGTTATTCCGTTAGATAAGAATGCATAATTCACGAAGCATAATTACGCTAAAAACTTTATAAATATAAGCGTAAAAATTTTCATATGTTTTCTGTCGCCATTAACACACAAACACCACCAATTAGATTTAGGTATACTTATAGGGATCTTGTCGATAAATATGGCTTCTTACAATTTCCAATAGATGTTTCTCTTTTAGACCCTTCGGATTACTATGTCTCTGTTGGCGGAGTAGCTAAAATGATGCTTTCGTTAAGTAAAAAGTTTAAAAAAGTGAGATGGGTTTCATTAGGGCCAGGTTATCCACCTGAAATAAAGTTTAAAGATTTAGAAATTTACTTTGTTGACTTAAATCCAAAAGATCTTCAAGGTTACACTCGATTTAAGGAAGGAATATATAACGAGGCGCATGGAATATATAAGTATGAAATTCAACCAGAAGATTATATTGCATATGCAACTTATAATTGGCTTTCAGCTCAAAAGCTCTTAGAATTTTTTAAAGATACTGATATTTATTTTATAAATGATTTTCAACAACTTTTGATTGGAGGAATAATAGGACCTTCAGCTCCAGCAGTCTTATGGTATCATATTCCTTTTGTTCCGGAATATCTATCACCTAAAGTAAGGGAATTTCTAATTAGAACTTTTGAGGGATTTGATGGAGTAGTTGTTAGTACTAAAAGGGATTTAGAGGGAATGCTTAGAGTAGGAATGAAAGGTAGGGTAAAACAAATTTACCCATTTATAGATCCTAATGAATATAAGAGGGCTTCAAGGCAAGAAGTTGAGAAAGTAAAAGAAAAATATGGGATCAGAGACGAAAAGATAGTTACTGTTGTAGCTAGAATGGATCCTATGAAAAGTCAAGATATAGCTATTCAAGCTATGAAATACATAGAAAATGCGAAATTGCTTTTAGTTGGAAATGGAAGTTTCACAAGTGGTGCTTTAGGAACTGGAAAAGCTAACTCTTGGGCTAAAAAGTTACAAAGTTTAGCTAATGAAATAGGGGTAAGGGATAAGGTTATTTTTACTGGCTATATACCAGATGAGGATCTTTATGCAATATATGAAGCTTCTGATGTAATTGTTCTACCATCTAATATCGAAGGGTTTGGATTAACAGTATGTGAAGGTTGGGTGTATGGTAAGCCTGCAATTGTAAGTAATGGTGCTGGAGTGAGCGAATTAGTTATCGACGGTGGAAATGGATATGTTTTTAAGAGAGGAGATCCTAAGGATTTAGCAGAAAAAATAAATATTGTATTAAAAGATCCAGAAAAGTACTCATTAGGAAGAGATACTATTAAAAAATGTTCTGTTGATTCTAGTTATGAATTTATAAAAGAAATATTTGTGGATACAATGAAAGATTATGGAAAAATTTAACTTAGATCATTGGGGGAGTATTCTAGTTTTATTTGCCTTCAGTAGGTTTTATTGTTATTGTACCAGAATCTTCATCAACTTGTAAAATATATTTAGTACCATGTTTTTCTATCATAGACTTCGGTATATATAGATTTAATGGCAATGTATAGTACTCATACTCATAGGTCTTCCCCCTCACAGTCTTTTTCCCTACTAATCTTTTTGCTTCTACTACTCTCTCTTTCATAAGATGAAATATTACTTCTGTCTTTTTAAACCTTATTCCAAATTTTCCTAACATTTTAATATTACTGTTTATATTTGTTAAGTGAATGATGAGCGCCGGCTGTATTGATTAATGATATAAAAATGGGATGACTGATATTTATGCATGAACCCAGTTCATATTTTAGCAAAAAAGGGTGATATAGCGGAAAAAGTAATTATCGCTGGTGATCCAGGGAGAGTAAAAAGCTTGTCTAAGTTTCTTGAAGATCCTCAACTTGTAAATGAAAATAGAGGTTTCCTTATTTATACTGGTAAATATAAGGGTGAAAGAATAAGTATCGCAACACATGGAATTGGGGGGCCATCAATTGCAATAGTCCTTGAAGAACTTACAATGCTTGGAGGAAAAATTTATGTAAGGTATGGTACTTCTGGTGCATTAGTCCCAGAATTAAATATTGGTGATTACGTTTTAGTAACTGGAGCATCTTATAATCCAACAAGCTTAGTTTATCAATATTTTAAGGAACAAGCTTGTGTCTCAGCTACCCCAGATTTTGAACTAACTATGGCCTTATATAACTCCTTTAAAAGTAAAGGGTTAAAGGTTAGTGTTGGTAACGTTTTTAGTAGTGATGCGTTTTATGCTGAAGATGAGGAGTTTACTAAAAAGTGGTCAGAAAGAGGAAATATTGCAGTGGAAATGGAATGTGCTACACTATTCATGTTAAGTAAATTAAGAAAAATAAAAAGTGGTGCTGTTTTGATCGTGAGTGATAGTCTAGTTAAAGGTGGGTGGATTAGTAAAGAAGAATTAGAGAAAAAAGTAAATGAAGGTGCAATAGCTATTTTAGATGCTTTAGTTAATTTTACTTAATGAAGATTATCAGAGACCCTATACATGGATATATTGAGGTTAATGATGAGGTTTTACCGATAATCTCATCTCAATTTTTTCAAAGACTTAGATACATTTCTCAGACAGCTTTAGCTTATATGGTTTACCCTGGAATGAGACATTCAAGGTTTGAACATAGCCTAGGAGCAATGCATTTAGCCAAAGAATTTTTAAATTATCTTTCTATGAATAATAAGATAGATTTTCTAACAGAAGGATATAAAACTCTTGTTTCTGTTTCTGCTTTACTACATGATGTTGGTCATGTTGCATTCTCTCACACATTTGAATCGGCTTTACAAGTAACTAAAGAAGTATACGGTGAAAACATAGAGTATTATGGAAAAGAAACACATGTCAAATACGGTTTAAAGATTATATCTAAAAATTCCTCACTTTTTGATAAATTAGGAAAAGAGAGCAATATATCAGATCCCATTAAGTTCCTAATTAACGTTATTGGCAACACGCCTAAAACTGAGGAAGAAAGATTAGCATCCCAAATTATATCTAATTTTGTTGATGCAGATAGGGGAGATTATTTGCTTAGAGATTCTTATTATGCTGGTGTAGGTTATGGAAGTTATGATATAGAAAGATTAAAGAGAGTTTTAGTTTACGTAGATAAGAAAATAGCTGTATTGAAGAAAGCTATCCCGATAGTTGAACAATTTCTATTAGCTAGAATGTATATGTATGAGAACGTTTATTTTCACAGTGTAGTAGGAATGTACAATGCAATCTTATCGCATGCAATTTCAAAGCTCATAAGAGAAGGTAAAATTGATCTTAATAACATAGAAAATTTAACAGATATCAAGATTCTTAACATGATTGAAGAAACAGAATTTAGAGATCCCATTCTCTTTAGGAAAGGTTACAAAAGAATTAAAAAAGATATAACACAAGAATGTATGTCATTAATAGATAAGGCTGAAATTAATAACTTAATGAGGGAAACTGAAGGAAAAATAATATACTATGAATTCTTTGACGTTCCCTATAGAGAGGAAAGTGAAGCTGTTTATATTTATGATGGTGAAAAAATATCCCAACTTTCAAGGTTCTCAAATTTAATAACTGCTGTAAAAGATTTACAAAAAGCAATAATAGTTTACCACGTAAGTATGGAGGATAAAGTTAAGAAGTATGTTGAAATTCTCAAATCTTGTTAACTCTTGGCCCTTTGCCCACTTTTGCTATAAGGACTTTCTTTACACCAATGGTTTCAAGAAAATTTAGAACTTCATCCTTATACTTTTCAGTAGTAAAAATGTGTGGATTAGGACCAGCATCAAAAGTATAGCCAGCTTTGCCAAACTCTTGTATCCATTCCATTATTTTAAATGAAATGTCGTTTAAGTAAAAGAACGATGGCCAAGAATCTAAAATTACAGCATGCATACTATTACTATGTCTCATTAACCAATAATAGAATTCAATTTCATCTTTTCTACGAATACTATCTATAATTTTAGGTAAAGATTCTTCTATGAAAGTTAATCTGCATTTCATTAAGGAAGAAGTCTTAGCAGTTAAAATCATTCCTTCTCTTGAAGATCTCTTTTTACTTTTTTCATCTATTATTGCTATAATATCAACAAGTTCAGGCCAATGAGTTTCTGGGAATATTTGATAACAAAAAGAATCTTCTCCATCATTTCTTTCTCCCTTTTCCCAAATGACAAAACCACCCACAGTACTTCTGCAAGCACTTCCAGATCCAATTCTAGCTATTTTAGATAGCTCTCTTTGAGATAAACCTAAGCCTAAGGCTTCATTCACAGCATAAACTAAAGCAGCTATTCCTGCAGCTGAGGAAGCTAAACCAGCAGATTTTGGAAAATTACTCCACGATTCAACCTTAGCATATATTTTTTCTCCATATAATTTTCTAAAAATTTCTAAGACTCTTCCACTATATTCCTTAATTTCCTCATCTTTCGCTTTTTCACCATTAATATAAACTTCATCTTTTGTGTATTCACTGGAAAACTCAACTCTTGTTCTCACTTCTAGATTGGTTAATGAAATAGAGAGTGAGGAATTTAGAGGTAAATTTAATTCTTCATTCCTTTTACCCCAATATTTAACAATTGCTATATTTGAAGGTGCAATAGCTTCTGCTTCAAGCTTCAATTTTTAGTCCCTCATCTTCTTTTAACTCAATAACTATAACCTTTTCCTTCTCCCATTTTTCTTTTACTTTAGTTAAATCTTCTCCTAATGCAAAAACAGATTCTCCGCCAGCCCCAGGGGATAAAGCTATCAAAGAGTCTTTCTCAGCAATTTCAATTAGCTTTTTAATTCTATCATCTTCTATCTTTATTCCCACTATTCTTTCAGCTAATCCATTCAGATATTTTCTAGCTAGTTTCACATGTTCTACAGCCTCATCCAATTTTCCAATCTGTATAAGTTTTATTGCCATCGTATTTTCTTCATCTATATATTTCATAGTTTTTTTAAACTCCTCAGATTTGCTCTTTTCTACGAATTTAGCTACAGAGTTTACTGTACTGAAACTTTCTCCTATAAATCCTAAGAGCATTTGATAATTGCCAATTTTTAATGGTTTTATTTCACTGTCAACTTTTTCAATATCTTTAAATCTTCTATAGACTATTGAACCATAAACAGCAGAGGCAATATCAAATCCACTTCCGATACCTCTTTGTCTGATATAGTTAGCCCTTTGAGCTAATTTGTAAACCTCATCTTTATCAATCTGTTTAAAGAGAGATTCATATATACAAGCAGTTAAAGCAACTGTAGAGGCTGAGGAACTTCCTAATCCAGTTTTTTTACCATTGATCTGAAATTCTGGATCATTGAATAGTTTCACGTGTAAAGGAGTTAATTTTCCATATTTTTCTTTAAATACAGTTAAAACACTTTCTATTAATTCATTTCCTTTATCTTTAAAAGTGCCATAAGTTGTCTCAAAGAGAAATCTTTCACCCTCTTTGACTTCACATCTTACTCTTTTATTTATCGCAATGACATGCGAAATTCCTCCAAAGACTACTGAATAACTTCCAATCCAAAGCACTTTTCCTGGAGCTGAAATCACATGATGAATTTTTTAGCTTCATTTTATTTTTGTCTTCCATGGAATTCATGAGTAAAAGAGATAGGATAGTTCTAACAACAGTATCGCAATCTGGTCCTACGGGAATTGATAGTTCTACATTATTTTCTTTACTTTCACCCATGATGACAAAAGAAAGTTTAGTGAAAAGCATAGAAGAATTAATGGTAAAAGATCTAATTAAGATAGTAAACCTTGGCCAAGGTGAAATAAGATATGTTACATCAAAATCAGTGAGGGATGCAATGATATCCTTAGATATACAAAAGTTAAAGATTGCCGAATACGTAAAGGAACTAAATAATAAGAAGGATGAAATATTAAAGCTACAAGATAAGAATCAGCAAATAGAAGAATTAAGGAAGATAGTTATAGAAGGATTAAATATTATATCCATAGGAATTATTAACCTATCTAATTCCTTGCCAGAATTAACAATACCTGAGTATATAGAATCTATACAGCCTTTGGTTGAAGTTTTAGAGAAATTATACAAAATAGTGGAAAAACCACTTAGTAAAGAAGAAACAGAGGCCATCCTAAAAATTATAGAGAAATATAGGGGAGAAAGAGACTATAAATTATTAAAAGAGTTAATAGAGAAAAACGAAGAAACAAAAAAAGATAAGTCTATATAAATCTTTTTAAACCTTTAATCATATTTAAAATTGTATGAGAGTTAAGAGAGATCAATTTGAAATAATGGCCGATATCCTTGAGAATGTCAGACAAGGTTATGGCTCAAAATCAGCTTTAATGAAAAATGCTAACTTAAGTTTCTCTATCTTAAGGAAATATCTTGATTATCTAAAGGAGAAGGGTTACATAGAAGAAAAAGATAATTCTTATATAATCACAGATAAAGGACTAGACTTATTAAATAGATTAAATAGTGTTAGAAAACTAGAATTTCAATTAGCAGAGCTTATTAATGAGCTTTCTAAAGAATTATCATAATGGCAAATCAAATTTATTTGCTGATATTTGTTGGTTTATTAACTTCACTCATTAATATAATTTTACAGTATTTGTTAGTCAAAATAAAAATGAAAAAGATTGAAAACGAATGGATTACATTAAAGTCAATTGCATCATTATCTTCTTTTAAAAACTATTTAGATGTTGTTTCAGCTGATGAAGCTCAAGAATTATTAGAAGAGCTACTAGTAGGACTTAGGATGACTCCTTCTATAGATTTATTAAGCAACAACGTTGAAGAAAAACTAAAGTCGCTAAAAGGTGGTTTAAAGGCTCTATTAGACTCGCTTAATATTACAGATCTTTTAAATGCATATTATATTAGTGCTAAGAAAAGTAATCAACTTGGTATGATAATGTCGTATATATCATTACTTATCATTTTATTAAGTATAGTTACTCCTCTCTCTTTATTTTTATTAGGAGTCTCATTAGGTCTTGGCATTAATTCTCTCTACTTATTACTTAATTCCTATGTTAACATAGAGAAAATTGAAAAAATAAAGAGAAAATTAAAAACTTTATTATTAGAGTGAAATTTGCATTTTCTTTGAACAATTTAATAAATCTTCCTTTATCTTGTTTGTAACGTTTTTTATAACTGAATAATAATATTTAGGTCTACCAATCTTCTTATCATCACTTTTATCTCTTACAACTAGTCCAACATCAATTAGTCTCTTTAAACTATTCTCAATAGTTGTTTTGCTTACTTTCATTATTTGGGAAAGCTCATCTGAAGTTACTGCTCTATTAAGTTCAATAAGCTTAAATAGACAATCAATATCTGTATCACTAAGCTTATAACAACACCTTATAACATCTTTAGCGTCCTTTAGTTTCTCACTCATACACTTAATTATTGAATAATCAGTAATAAAACTTTATCAAATTTTTTGTGTTTCAACTACTTTTAATTCTAGCTAAAATATTATAAATATGTGAAAGGTTATATAGTAGTGTTTAAATGTGATGAAGGCATTATTACAACTAAAACTTACAAATTTGTAATAAAATCAGGTTTTTATGCGTATGTAGGTTCATGTGGAGTTAATTGTGGAAAAAGAATTAGTAGACATTTATTAATGAAGGGAAAGAAAAAACATTGGCACGTTGATTACTTGAGTGATTTCTGTGAGCCCTTGTTTGCAATTATATTACCCTTAAAAGAAAGGGATATAGTAAAAATTCTTCTACTGAACTTTGATTATGTAAAAGGTTTTGGTTCTACAGATGATAAGCAAAATCCATCTCACTTATTTAAAGTCTCTTTAATCTCCTTACTTAGTCTAATAAGGGGTATAAGCGAATAATTTCTTTTTCCAAATTCCTCCATATCTACATACCAGAAACTCCAATTAGAGAGAAACTGTAAGTACACTTTACTTTTACTTAATATCACCTTATATATCATGATAGGTTTATCTAACGTGAAGCCTATTTCTTTTTTAAAATAATTAAAAAGAGTTAAAGATAACTCGTTTTTTATATCTTCACTAAGAAAAGGCAATACATTCTTACCCTCAATTACTTTTACTTTAACCTTATTTCTCTGAGTAACGCAAAGAGCTTCCCTCTCGTAATAAGACAACTTATTGATAATCCTATCTTGAAAACTAAAGTTAAATGGATTAAATTTCTCTTCGCCTATTACTATATAATTATCTTTTAGGACGAAGGAAACTTTTCTCTTAAAATTTGAGTAAATTACGCCCCTATTATCCTTTGTCATCCCTTTTAATATTAGACTACCAGAAGAACCTAAAGCAGTAAAAGGAGAAAGTAATTCAAACTTATAAGTATAACAAAAATTTTGAGATACTGATTGTAAAGTTTTTAACATTATATCTTTAATTATTGAAAATAAATAAAATTCCCTCATTTTCTATCCGAAACTTTCTTTATATCTTCTATTGCTTCCTCCTCTTTACCTAGTTTCATATATGTTTTTGCTCTTCTTACATAAGCTTGTATATACTCGGGGTTTAAGTTAATTGCTTTAGAATAATATGTAATAGCTTCCTCTAACTTTCCTTCATTCTCTAGAAGAACCCCCTTACTAAAGTAAACCTCTGCAAAGTAAGGATTTAAGTTCATTGCAGTATTTAAATCGTCTTCAGCATTTAATCCTAATTTCATTTTAGTTAAAGCTCTAAAATAATATAGTTCAGCATCTAGTGGATAAAGAGAAACAGCAATACTTAATTCTCTTAAAGCGTCATAAGAATCACCGGTATAGTAATCAATAATTCCCTTCACCTTGTAAAATAAAGGAGAAGAATCTTCTAATCCATTAAGTTCCTCTTTTGCCTTCTCATATTCTTCAAGCTTTAAATACGCTAAAGCTTTTAACAATCTAGCCTCTTTATCATTAACATTAGAAAGTGCTTTCAATGCTTCCTTATACATCCCTTTTGAAATATATATTTTTGCTACCTCAACATAATTCCCCGCTTTCATAAAGGCGTCTATTGCCTTATCATCTTCGCCGAGTTCTTTTAGAATTTTTCCTAATAAATTATAAGCATCTTTTGAAGGATTTTGTTTAATAACCTCCTCAGCTTTTTTAAGTGCAGAAACTAAATTTCCTTGAGCATAGTATTCTTCAATTTCTTTTATATCATTCACAAATTTATATTATTCTTTAGGAGTATTTAACATTTAATCTTTATGAAGAAAAATAATACTATTTTCTCTAACCTTAATTTTTAAGGAAGACTAAGATAAACATTTCACTTTCTTTAAACCCTAACTCCTTAAAAAATTTAATAATTAATGGTTAACACATGGAGCCGTTTTATTTCAAATCCTATGAAAGAGTTGTGGGCGTAGCACATGATGTTAAAGAGTTAGAGAAGGAAATAGCAAGAATAGGTGCAACAGATCCAGCATGTGTAAATTGGCATCTTGAGCAAGGACATATTGTAACATGGCTAAAGTATATAGGAAATAGTACTTTAGCGGAGATGTTAAAAGGTGTGAAAGATTGGAGGGAGGCTTTAGCTAGAATAAGAGATTACAACACTATACAGCAAAGTACTACTCAGAAAAGAAAATGGAAAAAAGTAAAAGCATGGTAATAAGTTAAATTGTTTTTTATATTTACTATCTTAGAAAACTATATATATATATTCATTAAAGTAGAACCTATGTGATATCAATTGTTAAATTATATTCGAAATTGTATTTAAGATATTATTTTTCTCTCTTTATTAAGTATTGCATTAACAAACTCCTTTATTTGGGGAACAATCGGTAAGTCTTCTAATCTACCGTTAAATTGATACAATTCGTCTATGAAAGGAATAACAACACCTACTAAAAATCTGTCATCCAATAAAGATCTAAGGACGTTAATGCCTCTTTCCTTATTAGTACTCATGTTAACAATTAAGCCTAAAGGCTTACCTATTGATGTGGATTCTAATTCGTTAATGTATTTTTTAGTTGTTTCCGTATCTTCTACTAAGTCGGTAGTAAGATAAACCCTATATATTTCCACGTTAGGAAAAAGCTTAGTAAACATTGTGAGTTCATGTTCAACAACTTCACTTTTCATAGTAACGTAGGGTGGATTATCTACTATAAAGAATTTGTAATCTTTTCTTTTGACTAATTCTTCGTAAATTTTTTCTAGAATATCTCGTTTTTTACTATCCCTATGAATTTCTTCTACATCCTTATAAAATATTATACCTTCTCCAAAAAGTCTAACTATAGTAAGATTTCCTATATCAATAAAATAATTTTTAGGTTCTTCACCTTTTGCTATCTGAGAGAATAAACTGTTTCCAACCTTGGCAATTTGGGATGCAAAAGAGAATAAATCCCTATCTAAAAATAGTACATTGTAACCTCTATTACTTAATTCTTTTGCAGTCATGAGTGCCATTATTGATTTTCCTATCCCTCCTTTTATTCCAACAAAAGAGATTCTCACAATATACAAATTATGAGACTAAATATAAAAATAACACATTAAGTACTTTTAGCGAACTAAGGAAGAATACCTCCTTATTATCCTTTTATTATAATATAATTAACTCCTAGGTAAATAAGAAGAAACAATGGTAAGAAGATTTCATCGATCCCAATAAAAACTTCACCCAGCCACAACGTACCTAAGCTAAATAAAAGTGCCGAAAGTATAAACTTTAAGTGAGGTAACCTTATCTTAGCTATTTGGGCCTTCAAAACTGCAGTCAAAATAACCACCGCAACTCCTGCAATTATAGCTCCTAATAATGCTGAGGAATAACTTTGGGGAAGTAAAGCTAAAATTACTAATGAAGCTTCTAATCCTTCTACTGCTGAAACCGTAAACACAACTCCAACACCTTCTTTTTCTTCCTTTTCTCCTTTTTTCTTAAATTGTTTTTTAAAATATCTTCTTGCACTTCTTAATAGTCTGTATCCAAAATAGAATAAAATAACTGAAGCAGCTAGAAGAAAATAGCTAAGTGGTACTAGATAAATAAATTTTCCTAAAGTAAAAGTAGGTATTAATACTACTAATACACCTAATATTGCATAAAGAAATGGTATATTGTTCTTCAAAATATTGTGATAAATAGCAGCTATTGCACCGGCTTCTGACAATTCGAGTAAAGAAATCCCTAATGAGGCGAAGAACACACCTAAGTCCATGAGATTCTAAAAACAAACGTAAAATAAAAAAATTATCACTTAATGAGTATACTTGTTAATTTACTAGTATACTAACTAGTTTACTCTGGTGGTATTTCCTTAAACATTATATTAATATCTACTCCTTCTCTCTTATGCCTTAAATATGATGCCAAGAATACTAAAACTGCAAATATATATGCTGAAATTACAAATCCTAAAGTAATTGTGTTAACTCCATGAGATGTAGTAAAACCTATAAGTGGATTAGTAGTTGCTTCATAAGTTAAATAACCTAAATAGCCAACAGCTAATATTCCAAAGATCTTCAAAATTCTTTCGTTATTTCTAAAACCATATATTGTACCAGCTAGAACTCCAAAGAAAAGATATATAGCCCCTAATATCGTTGTGCCATATAGTGCTAATGCTGCATTTAGGGAAAAGACTGGGATTAACAAGAGTAGAAGAGTTATTGTTAAGTCAAGTAAGTGAGCATAAACTGGTGAGCCATATTTATTAACTTCAGAGAACTTCTCTGGAAGGATTCTATCAAATGAAAGAGCAAAAACATACCTAGAAAACATTACAACGCCATAAGATAAAGTATAAAAGTTCCACATTATTAGTCCTAAGCCTATTATCCATTGTAAAATTGGATTACTTGCTAAGGCTATTGCAACAGTCCAGAAATTATAGACAAAAGTTGGATAAGCTGAAATATTAAAGTTATATCCAGCAACTAAATCCATCTCCATAAAACCTAAAGTTACTAAGAGGAATGTGACAAGAGACGCAATTATAATGTTTAGTTTCGCTACCTTATCAGCATTCTTAAATTCAGCAGATACTGATGGTCCGGCATTTATCCATGGGTAAGTATATAATGCAAATAAAGGTAAAAGGGAAAGTGTAGCTAACAAATTGAAGTTACTAGGAAAGAAGACCTTTTCTCCAGATGGAACAGATATGTTGTAAGCGTTCAAGAATGGAGTTAATTTAACAAAGAAATCACTACTGTTTGCCCCAATTATAATCATTGCTATGATTAAAGCTAGAATAGAGAACACTCCGAAAGACGTGACTAAAGTAAATCCCCATTTTGCTTTCCTTATGTTAATGGCTATTACTATTCCAAAAAAGATAGCAGATATTACATAAAATATTATCCTCTGAGTTAAAGTAACATTACCATAAGGATTTACAAAGACATTATTAGCAAGGCTTATCAAACCTTGGTTATGAGTCATAATTCCTATTGTGCATAAAACCGAGTTTACTGATGAAGCTGAGAAAAAAGCAATTATTGCAAAGAACGCTGTTGATTGTATAAGATATGATAATGCAAGTATTGATCCTAGTCTACCATCAATCACTCTTGATATCCAAACGTAATCTCCTCCAGTTCTTCTAATCTTTAAGGTCATTATTGTATATACAATAATCTGTGGTATTGAAAGAATGAATCCTAAAACACTTGCTATCCAGAGTACTGCACCATTACTAACATAAGGAGATATTGATTGAAATAAGGCTTCGCCGGCAGACATATTACCTAAGTTTAGCATTATAGCATCAAGGAGGTTTACTTGCTTAATTAAACCTGAGCTTTCTCTGATGAACAATGATTTTTTCTCAGCCATGTATAAAGTGAAAAATGTTTGTTTTTAAAGCTTATTTTTCAGATAATTTTTTAATCCATAGCAAACAGTCTCTTTATAAAACGTATAAACATTATCTAAAACTAGAAATTTTAGAAAAATTATTAAATTCCGTTAACAGAGTTTAATTTGGTCTTACCTAGACTTTAGTAGTAAAAACTTTTAAATACTCTAATTACAAATTAAAACAGACTTGTAATGACAGTTAGCCTTAAAGGATTAGTTGAAGAAAACATTGTTGAGATCAATGATAGGCTTGGTTTTAATACTTGCTGGCTTTACAATTTTAAATGGGTCAATGATTTGAGTAAGTTTATTTTGGCTTTATTAGCGAGGAATAAAGAATTAAGCATAATAATACCAACATCAAGAGAAGATAGGGATGTATTAATCAATCATATAAGAAAAATAGCAAACCAACATAAGGCTTCTATTACTATTTTACTTAGTGATAAAATAGCTGAGTCTAATTTCTTAGTTTGTATAAAACAGAATTAAAATAGATATTTTCTTTCCTTTAATAATTACTTATTCTTAATAGCTTTAGGTAATTCCCAATTCATTTTCATCGCAATTATTCTTAGTAATGATGTCACTATAAAGGAGATTATTATATCATAATAATTACTTATTCCTTCAAATCTTAAGATAAAATAGATAGATGAGCCAAGAATTGCAGCAGTTGCATAAAATTCTCTACTTAAAACTAATGGAATTTCATTCGAAAGAAGATCCCTAATTACTCCTCCTCCCACTGCAGTTACACTACCAATCATTATAACAAGTAAAGGTGAAGGATCTATTGAATAAGCTAATGAGGCTCCAGAAGCAGCAAATGCACCTAATCCTATAGCATCAGCATATAATAATGGTTTACCTACGTTTGCAAATATCTTATAAAAGGTGAATGTAATTAAACTCGATATTAATGCAGTTAGAGGATAAGGTAAATAAGTTAAGTTTGTTGGTGGTGTTTTACCGAGCAATAAGTCAGCAATTACTCCCCCGCCTAATGCAGTTGAAAAGCCTAAAACTAAAATTCCAAGTAGATCCATTCCTTTTTTTATTCCTTTCATTGAACCAGATATTGCAAAAGCTATTATTCCTATGTAGTTTGCGATTTCCAATATCACGAAATGATTAGAGGACAAAGAGGATAAAAAGTGATTGGTGTAATTTTCCTAAAGATGAGCTAACACATTTATTACGAGTACGTAAATTTTATAATATATGCAAACAAATATTTTCGTATATTAAGTATTAGTGTAATAATTAACGATGAATTAAAAATAAAAATGGATGAGCTAAGTTACATTAATTAGAGCGAGGTAATAATGAGGAAAATAGAAAAAGTCAAAAAAGAGGAGGAGAAAAAAGAGAAATAGAAAGAAAGATTACAAAAGAGTTGTCATAGAAAACAATTTCCCTAAAAGCATGAAATTTAAATACTCTTAGTGCAAATTATTTTTAGACCCCATACTCCAGATGTGGATGGTAAATTCCCGAATAATATTAGAAACTCAAGTGTGCGGATTTCTCTCATAGGGTTCCCGTGAAGGGTATAGAGAAAAATGATTAGATAACCATGACTTCAACGAAATCTAAGGAAAGAGAATGGATACAAAATATATGGAATTCAATGAGACCCAAACCCCGAAGCGTCAGTTGAGTCTTATTAATTTTTCTTAAATTATTGAGTAAAAGATCAGAAGAAAACATAAGAGAATGCAGAGATATAAATTAGGAGTAGTTGATGCTTCAGTAGTTATTAAATGATTTGCTAATGAACAATACAGTGATAAGGCTTTACTTCTAAAAGAAAGCTATGTGAAAGGTATTGAAGATTTATCAGCTCTATGCATATTACCCTTTAAAGTCATAAAATGGTCTAAAGTATATTTATAATTTAGGGAAAAGGAATAGAGGAAATATGTAAAATATTAAATGATTTTCAAATTACTCTACATATTTTTGATGAGATATTTTCAGAAGCTATTGGTTTATCCACAGAAAATGGTATAACAATATACGATGCCTCCTACATAGCATTAGGTATGAAAAAGAAAGAAAAAGTGTATACAGTAGATGAGAAGCTTTTAAGGAAAGTGAAAGAATTAGACTTTAGTATCCATAATAAAAGACTACACTGTACTTAATATTTGATTACGAATTAGATAAATAACGCAAGAGATTTTAAGCCCATACTGGTGAAGATGAGGAGGTTGTTGTGGATGAAGTACTGGTGCTTGTTGATGTAGTTGTTGATGTCGTAGTGCTACTAATACTTGTATGACTACTTGATACTGTAGTGTGAGGTATTGCTGCCATGGCAAAAAATATTCCACCAATTATAAGGATTATTGCTGAGAGGGCAATTAATATAAGACCTATTTTATCTATCTTCATACTTTTCTTATCTTATTTATTGAATAAAAATTTTTTCCCAATAAATGATTTTTCAATGTAACTTTTGATTTGGGCAAAAATTTATAAATTGCTAAGAAAATGTTATTAAATTATGAAAAGAGCTT
Organism: Sulfurisphaera javensis; assembly: GCF_041154675.1. NCBI lineage: Archaea > Thermoproteati > Thermoproteota > Thermoprotei > Sulfolobales > Sulfolobaceae > Sulfurisphaera > Sulfurisphaera javensis. Next base: position 1,859,185 of record NZ_AP031322.1, on the reverse strand, counting down.
CAACAGCAATAATAGGCTTAGGTGCAATTACAGGAATATTAAGTTTTGCATGGAGTGCAGACCATTTTCCTTTGTATAATCTAAGTTTCTTGCCATTTGGGATTCGAATTTTCTTTGTATTAGATTCAGTGTTATCAATAGTAGCTGGAATACTTTTTATATTATCCTTCAGATTATTTACCATCAAAATAATATATTTACTAGAGGTCGTATATTGGTGGATAAACTACCTATTACTAACATTAACTAGGGTTTTTCCTGCTCCATTAATTGGAAAACCCTTGCCCACAACAACTGGACCAGCATTAATAGCTTTTGTTTTAGATATTCTATTAATTATCTTATCCACTGTATTTTATTTAATGATAAGGGAATAAGTTATTCACATTTTTCATCTAATGTATGTATACTCATATCGTCTGGATAGTCTATTATACAAAAGAACTCTAGTTCTCCTTCATAGTTTACAAATGCATGTTTAACGTTTGCATCTATAAAAATATAGTCTCCTTCCTTTAACTCGTAAGTTTTATCAGCAACACATACTTTACATTTTCCTTTAGTAATTACTACAGTTTCTTGATACTTATGATAATGCATAGGAATAATTCCATAAGGTTCTAATGTGAATTTTCTTACTGCATAATGTGCGCCATGATCCTTTGTTACTAACCATTGGATATAAGCTCCTTTACTTCCCTTTATAGGAACTAGGTCTTTTTTAACTTGCGAAACATTTGATAAGTAATAGTCCATGTTATGTGAATAGATTCCTAAGATTTAAAAGTGAAGGTTCAATCTTTACCTAGAAAGAGAATCAACTTTTGATAAGTAATAAACATAGTATTTAACAAACGACTAAATTCATTGGTTTGACGTGCTTTAGAGAGACTAAAATAAAATTTAAAAAGATTAATAAAGAAGCCCTTAAAATTAAGCTATGGAAAGTTCATCAGTGATTACCACATGTTCTTTGCTAATACGTTTCTAACAAAAATGTGTTTCTATTATTGTAACATATTACTTGATGTCTAATTTTATTCCATTTACTTCATCCTCGTTAACTTAAGATAGTTTTCAGCCTTTCTCAAAAATTCATTTGCCCCTTACTAGTCACAAATTGTTTTAGGCTGATATGTATTAAAAGCTAATATGCAATTTTCGTCTTGGTCTATTCTTACTTTGTTAAAGATCTTGATAGTCTTAACTTTCTTGAATGTTAACATGATGTAAAACTCTTATCGTTTTATGTAAATATTTTAAGCTAAAGGTAATAAAAATCCAATGTACATTTATAACAGAGTTTGAAATGTGTGAGAAAGAAATAGGATTTACCTTGTAGGTTTTCTCTTTATTAATAGGAACACTATACCAACCAGTATAACTAAGATAACTACACCTATAATTAGTATTGAATAGTTTAAAGTTGAAGGTTTGATAGACGTATTATTTGATGTACTCGGTGTACTCATGGATGTTGTTGAATTGTTTGTCGTTGTAGCAGTACTAATCAAATTGATTGAATAATAACCACTACTAGCTGTTGGATAAACAAAATAATAAGTTCCATTAACCTCAGTACCAAAAACGCTAACAAATCCAAATTGTGTATATAGAGAAGGTGGAAGATTGTACACATCCTTTATACTTCCATTACTATTAAGAACTACAATGTAAGATGACGAATTTACCCTTGCTATAAAAGCGTTAGATAAATGGGTAAATGCGGAACGTGAAAAAATAGAAAATAAAGATGAAACTTGTGATGTATAATTATAATCAGTTAGATAGTAATAAGAACCATGGAGAGTGTAAATAGTCACGTTGAAGGTAGATGAATTATAAGGCTGAACCACTAAGATTTTACCATTTATATAATATATACGAGAAATTAAATTACTGCTCGTAGAGCTTATTATAATAATATGATTATTAGTACTAGTTTGAGATTTTTGATAAATTAGAGGAATCTTAAAAATCGTCTTTCCGCTAAAGGTTTCTCCAATTAATGTGTTATTCTCTTTTAATAGTAAAATGGGAGTATTTTGTAAGTATGTGAAGCCTAAAGTGTTATTACTTATTGTACTAGATGATATAATATTCCCGTTAGAGAGATTTATCTCAATTAACTTTTTCCCAGTACATACAGGTTCCTCGTAAGTCGTACCATAGTAACTAATATTTTTGACAATATACGTACTGTTCACCACTAACAGTGTGTTATTGGTCTCCATAGCTTCGGTATAGTTGAGAGAACTTATTTCTGAAATTAATGACCTAAAACCTATTCCTAACAAAATAGTCTTATCTAATATTATACTACCATTCCAAGATACTACCGTTAGAGAATAATTATATACATTACTTGCAAATATTGAGGGATGTGGTGATAATATAACTATACCTTGTTTATCAGCCTTAATGTAACTGATTGGATATATTGATATATTAACATCCTTCTTATTAGGAAATAAGAAAGTAAGTTGATAATTAGAAGAGTCGGCAAAGGGGGCTTTAGAAGTTATTAGTACCGGAATTGATTTATTACCATAACTTACTTGTTGAATTATTGTTTGTTCTCCATTAGAGTTCATTGTTTTTATTACCTTATTTCCATTGTATTCATAAATTACGGAACTACATGTAAAATATGGATGGCCATGATTATAGTGTTCTTGGGATATCCAATCTACTAAGAATAGTGTGTTATTAGCCACTTCAAGGAACCCAATCATTGTTTCATTTACAACTGGTGGTATACTGGCTATTATTTCAGATGTTTCCCCATTATAATATTTTACCATATATAGAGAACCAGTATGATTTGTTGGATTATAAGTAATGTAAGAAATATATAAGCCACCCTTATACCATACGATTGATGTTGGGATAATACTTTCATTCTTCACATTAACAACAACGGTCGAACTTAAAACAATTACTAAAGAAAGTAAAAGGAGTGATAGGAGAATAACCCCTTTCATTAAGGCCCCACACAAAATTCTAGTTCATATTCCGTGGGGTTCTCAGCATAATTATAATAAAATGTGACGTATAAAGTAGCGTCAGATGTCAATGTACTAGTGGCATTTACGTTAGTGATATAATATGATTCTTTTCCATTCACGTTTATGGGTGATATAAGTGATGTAGCTCCTCCACTTCCAGTAGAATTTATGCTAATGAGATTAACTTCGATATCAAAGGAAAGATATTTTGATCCATAATCAGTATATACAGTATTATTTGTTATTGCTACTTTAACAAGGGGATTTTTGTATAAGGCATTTTGTACTTCTGCTCTTTTGTTTATTGGTATGTAAATGTAAAAATAGTCTCCGACTTTTGTTTTACTTAAATTTAAGATAACATATGCCTTAACTATACCACTTGTATTTAATATTCCAGAACTTATTATAAAGGATGAGGAAGAGTTTACTAGAGGATGTGGATTGTATACTGTAGTGGGAACAAAAGTTAAGTTTACAAAAGAAGTTGTTGTACTACTAGTTGCTGATGGGGACGACTTATTCATTTTACTTAAATTTGTTAGGAATCCAATTGTTATTGCTAGTACAATGATGAGGAAAATTAAAGATATTATAACTATCTTTTTATTCATATAATCACTATCTTGTTACTGCTACTCTCGAGCTAATATAAAAATATTTTCACAGTATAAACAATATAAATAACTATTTATCACTCTATTTTATTTCAATTATTAATATTCTACATTGAAAAATTTTATATATAAGTAATATCGAGAGATTTCTATGAAAAGAAAGATGAACTCGATATCATGTGAGAAGACAACATTTATTAAAAAAGTTGTCACTACGTTACTTTTAATTGTTATAATAGCATTACCTTTATCCATCCTATCAATACAAACACATGCTGATGTAACCATAACTAGAGTACAAAACCTATAACCCGTATTAACTGTAAACTGGGTTTTTAAATCGGGTAAAACAGTTACCGGGGATAAACTAACTGTTTATAGAGCTAATGGTACTTTTGTTGGAAATATTTGTATTTCATACTAAACCAAGGTTTAGTACAAGCTAGTTCACCTTGGTATGAAGATGACGGTGGAATGACAGATCCTAATGGACCAACAATGGTACAGTACATAAATATAACTAAGCCAGATGGGTCATTTATTTATGAGAGTTGTCCAAGGAATATTTGGATAGATCCTCCAACAGGTCAATCTAATATTTCAATGGAAGTGGTTCTGACTAGTCCTAACGGAGTTACTACATCAGCCGATATATCACTATACTATTCTACATATATATTAATAGGGAGAACGGCTCCTTCTTCTAATTTAAATACTATTAGAATTTGGGACTGGGCTCTTAACAAATCCAGAGCTGGCTCGTGGGCTCAAAAACAGTGGATCTGGTCAACTATTGCAGTTATTGATAGTCCAAGCGGAAGCTTTACATTTCAATATGCTACTGAAGGTAATTTCTGGAATTCAGTTTCTCTGCAAGATACATGGCATAGTATTGTAGCATTTGATGTTACAATAACTTGGTACTCAGCTTGAGAATAAACCCCAATTCTTATACGTGCCGTCTCTCAATAGTTTTATACTTTTTTCTTAATATGCACGCTGAGCATATTCGAAACTTTGTAATTAGAATGCATATGAAAAGTCCTGAGATCAATCCTTGTTTGTTAGGAATATTTGATCATAGCACGCTCGTTTATGGTATTTTTCATTTAGTTATTTAAATTCGGGATACTATATTGTAAACATGGAACAAACTTATTTCAATATGTCATACAGCTCTACTCTTGTAATCTCTAGTAATATGTACATGAATTACCCAGTTCAAGTTATCGCTGATCATGAGTTTGGTAATTTGTTAGTTGAATTTAAAGATAGGAAGCCAGTTAAGGATGCGGAAGGAGAAGCATTTGTAATAATAGGGGTAGATGAAGAAGGAAGGCTTTCTTATATTTCAATAATTCCAGACGATGAAGATTTAAAGAATCTCATTAAGGAGATTAAAAATGCTTGAGGTTACTGATTACCAAGTTATTGAATCTCATGAAGGAGTTTATCAGATTAAAACTGAAAAGGAAACTCTTACTATCAAGATTATCCCAATAGTCACAAAGGTGTATAAAGAAGATAATAAGTTAGGAATTGTAGTAAATAATGTAATAGCTACTACTACGGATAAACCATCCTTTGGACCTTTATGTAATCCTTCTATGTTGAACTCCCGTTCTGCAAATGTTATAGAAATAAAAGAAATTAGAAAACCCTCACTAGTGTTAAAGATTCAAGAGAAAGAGGTAAATGTGCAAATTCTTGTTACTAATATTTCTATCTACGACAGTTATAGGGATAATTTTGGCTCTCCTTGCATAGTAATAAGCACGGTGACTATGTATTAAACTTGTTTTGACTAAGCACGCTGAAGAACAAAAGTTACTTAGAGAACAAACGTTAGCAATAAAATATGGAGTTCAAATATACGGTGAAATAGATAGAAAATTAGAAGAGTTTGCAAATAATCCGGATGGAAAGAAAAGACCAGACTGTACATATTCTTCATGTATGAAATTAAGTATTGATGAACTTTACCTAGTCATAATATTCAAAATAGAGGTAGACGTAATTAAGGTAATTACTCTTTTCCCTACAAACAAGCGTAGTACAATTGAAAAGTTTTGTTAAATAATCTCTATTCACTGAAATTAAATGAATCATTTTCTTTCTTCAATAGAATAAAATCTGTTACACAATTATCTCTAGACTCTTCTTACGTTAATTTTAGGGCTTTATTTTCATGTATTTTTTGTTATTTCATTATTTCTTGAGATTAAGCTTTTTATTCGTTATTTCTTCTTTACCAGAGATTTTTTGATTATTACTCGTTTCACGTTGTCAAAACAAAACCTCCACTTGAACTCTTCTTTTCCCTACTTTTTATGGGGAATAAGGCTTATACGTTTTCTCCCTTTAATTTTTACGTTAAGTTAAAAACTCGTAAAATTGACAAGTTAAGTCGGAGTTAACTGTACAAAGTAATACTTAGTTCCTAGAAAGAGAAATAAAACACGTAAAGTTTAGCTGAAGCACGGGTTACTGATATCATGAGAGAAATTGAAAGTAATACCCTCATTAGTAATACGCGAAAGAGAAAAAAGGAAAGAGCTATACCAAAAGAGGTAAGAAAATTTAGGAATAAAAAATGAAAAGTTAAAAAATCAAGTGACATAAACAGTGGTTTCTCCATTAGAAGTCACAGCGAAGTAAGAAACATAAAATATGTCATTAATATCGCCCCTTATTCCTATGTAACTAATGTACTGCCATGGGAATTGTGTAGTATAGTCTACTTGATAATATGTTCCGTTTATGCCTATTTCATATATTTCTACGAAACCGCTATTATTCATAAAGATAACTGAAAATGTGAATGGATAGTTTGGATTTGGTTGAGGTAGATCATTATAGCAAACGTCATCTTCGCTACCATTTTGATGATTAAAACTATGGTAAAGTATTTGATTATCGTAGAAGTCTACTACTAATGAGTAAAAGCCTCCATCACCATCAGTTGTGTAATTTCCTACTCCGAAAGAAAACAACTCAATCCCGGGATTAGTACCTTGAGCGTGTAATGGAAATTGATCGACTACTATTGTAACGTTAATTATGCTAGAGTTTGGAACATAATGCCAAGCTATATATTGTCCCCAGTAGCTAGCATTTGAGGAATTGATTACTAACACATTGTTTAAGTAATAAGGCTTTGTTAACCAACCAGTACTTTCAATAAATGGATATATAGGAACACTGAAATTGCCCAAAACGTCTATTGTTAAACTTCCGCTGTAACTATAGCCTGGGAAATAGACTTTAAGTAAAACGTAAACCTCACCATTAGGCGGAATTATAATTTTACTTACGTTAGTAGCATAACTAGTCTGTGGAGAAATGAGAAAGCCAGTAACCTTTACTGGAAATGGATTATAGTTGTTAAGCTGAATATCGAGTATAAATGGCTGATTTGTAAATCCAACTTTACCAAGGAAGAAGAATGAAATATTATCGTTTACATTAACATTTGGTATTAATGAGTTAACATTTACACTTGAGAAATATGATAAGTAGTCATTTACTGAAGGTAATTTTTGTGTGAAAAGTGTTCCCTCAAAATTAATTTCATTACATTGATAGACTAAGTATTCGGGTTTAGCTCCTTTTGGAACCTTCAAATGTTACGAATCCACTAATCGTTTCTCTATTGCTTAATTCACCAGCTAATTCTTTTCCAGGAATTTCATTAGGCCAACTTCCGAATGTTATTGAGGAATAGTTACCCTCATTAGTAACTAAGTAAAAGTTATGGTAATAGAGGTACATTGAGTAAGCACAATCGTAAGTTATATTTGCATATATAACATAGAGTGCTTCGGAATTATTATTAATAAATGAGCTTGCGTCAACTAAATAGTCTATGTTAACGTGGAATATTTGGCTTAGATTTTTAGCATATTGGAAAACTAGAAAGATTGTGAAATTGTAAGCATAAGGAAATGTACCATTTATGCTTATTGTTACTTCTTCTCCAGGGGGAATTATTATTCCACTGCTGGCATTTGTAGTGTGAAGGATAAGGATAAATCTCCTTTAGAACCAAGGGTAATGGTGAATTATCATATAAACCGAGTGCGTATTCAAAAGTGTTCTTATAACTTATATAGGTAGTAGAAGCAAAAGATACGCCAATGTTCTTAGGATAAATTACTGGAGTTACTGTTGGTGATCCAGAATAACTTGTAATTGGGGGTAATGAAGAGATTGGGGGTTTACTTGATGGGCTTGATGCTAAGATAAATGCTACTACTACAACTGAGACAACTATTGCTAGGGCAACTCCAATTACTATTGGTACAGTTTTTTCCATAATAGGAAGATAAAAACAGTGCTAATAAGTTTTTCATAATAACATGAGTAAAGTTGCTTATTTATTTGCTAATATCATCTATTAAATCTCTGAGTTCATTTAAATTAGGGTTGTCATCCTTAAGTATATCTACTTTTATCTTTAGACTAACGTCTAATCCTTGCTTGTACTTATCAATTTGAGTACGAATAGGCATTTCTTCACGAACTACTATTATTGCTCTTTTCGGCTTTCCTTCTTTTATTGTTTTGTAAGTAGCTATTATCTGATCTACTGCTCTTCTAATTTTTGATTGATCTCCTTTTTCTTTCACTTCAACTAATAAAGAGTCTTTTTCATCCTTCTTTACACAATATGCATCTACTCCCCTACCACATATCCAATCAACTTTAACGCAAATATAGTGATCATTTTGCAAAATCGGAGATACCATAAATATCACAAAAACTTTCCTTCAATCATCTTTTCCACACTTTCCGTTTCAACTGGTATAATTGTCTTCAGCGTTTCTAAAAGGCCATTTTCATCAATAGTCCTTTCCTCTGTAACTCCATTCACAATCTCATAAACTTTCACTTCAGATCTTAATAAATAAGCCAAAACCATGGAAATCCATTCTGAATGAGTGGTTATGAAGAGTTTCTTATTAAATTTAGCAATCTCTTTAGCTACCTCAATTTGTGCATCTGGGTGTAGATTTAACTCTGGTTCCTCGATTATTAAACTTCTCATATTACTCTTTGTAGAGAAGGCTTTAATAAACACGTATTGGTATATTCCACTAGCAACCCCTTTACCAAGCTCTTTACCATCTTTGTATACTAAAATCTCCAGATGACCAAGTAAATCATATTTTATGACTACTTTATGACCTAACACCTCATATTCTCCACTCATATCCCATCTTAAAGGGTCTAATATTTGAGGCTTAAACGGCTTAACGTTAGTGACTGAAAAGGTGCCATAGTATATAAGTGGAAGTAAATGAGGTATTGCAACACGTTCAGTACTTAAGAAAACTGCAGGATACCAGTCACTTATGAAAAATTTTGAAATAGCCTCCAAAACTAGCTCATTGAATGTTACTTGCTGTGTGTTAGTAACTTTAAGTTCCATATTTAGCGCCCTGTGAACTAGAGTAATCTTATCTCCTTCTTTTTTAACATAATCATAGTGTAAAGAAACTTCCCCATTACCAACTACTTCAAGTTCATTCTTTCCTATTTTGTATACGAATTTATCAGTTGATATTTCAGAGTTTTCATTGATCATTGAACTATCAATTACTGTTTTGAGGTTTTTGTTTAATGCTGACGTGAACGCCTCTCTATTATCATTTATGATTTTGTTAACATTAACAGTTATTGTGTGCTCGTTAACTAAGGTAATAGCATTTTCATCCACTTTCAAGCTCTGGATAAGTTGTAAAAATGAATTAGGATCGAGTTGAAAGGGGTAAATCACGAAGTAAAATAAAGAGGCTAATGTAGTTTTCCCAGATGAGTTTTGCCCGACAATTACAACCTTATCCTTGAATTCTAAATTAGCGTGAACTATCGGACCTACGTTTTTAACCTCAAATTTCATATGAGTAAATTTTGTCAAGGGAAAATAAATGCATTATAAAACGAGGCGGGAAAATATAAAAAGGTAAATTCTAAAACTCTTTTTGTCGTGATGACCACCCAACCTCCCGAAAGGTGACGAAGGCTAGATTAACTGATATGATCACCACATGGTATAAGTTTAAGATCGTCTACTTTTCTCATAATAAGTTCTCTTAGTCGTCTATTGACGCTGTTATTTTTAGAAAACGTTGATGCCACTCCCTCAGGTAGGACTAAGTAAAAAGATAACTTTGTGTTCTGATATCGTAATCTTAAGTCTGAAATGAACTTAAAAAGATTAGCAAACTGCCGGCATTTAACTAGATTAGGTGAATAACCATCTTTAGAAAGTATAAGATTGTTTATCTTTGCTCGAATATCATCAATAATATTTTGCGTTAATTGTTTCACGTTTTTAAGTTCAATATAGGCAATTTCTAAATCATTTCTATTAAATCTAATGCACATGCCTTCTGGGTGAGAACCAGTGAGGATATTCCTGTTCTCGAATGATATGATTAACACGCAATCAGTTTTAAGACAGCAATTATTTTCTCTGATGACTATCTCTGTTGGCATTTTTCTTCCCACGCTAATACTAATTCCGTTATACTATCAAGTAACTTATTATTTAAATCAGTAAAGATTTCAGCATTAGCTAATATTTCTTTAGCACTACGTTTTTCTACTTTTCCTTTGTCAAAGAAGTAAAAGTTAACATCTACATGATCTAAATTGTCCAAATTTTCAATATCTACAAGTTCCTTTATCCTTGATATAAGAACGTCTTTTGCACATTCTGAAAATCTTGATAACATAGCCATTGTAAGTAATAGTATTTCACTATGAGTGGAAAATACGATCTTAAATCTTTTTGAAAGTAAGTAAAGTATAACTCCAATTTTTATTTGTGAATAAACATCTAACTGCGTCTCTGGTTCTTCAATAAGCAGTAATCCTCCTTCACCATCAGCTACAGCTAAGAATAATGAGCTTAATTCAACAAGACTTGCAGATGAATGAGCTGGAGAATACCCATTTATAGTAAGTTCTTCTTTCTTAATCTTGATAGATAAATTGAAAAGTTTTTCAATCTCACTATTTATTTTACCTTGCTTTACTAGATTCTTACCATTCTTTATCCAATATGAAGAACTACTGAAATAAGGGTCATCTAAATTACCATACAATGCTACAAATCTACCATAATTTAAATACCTTACACTAGGAATTTCAAATAAATCTTTGGCTTTTTTCTCTATAATAGGAAGTACTACATCTGACAAGTAGTTTCTAACGCTATTTGCAAGAAAACTTATTAAGGAATAGCTCGCTTGCGTTGTCGCTTTGTTTAACAAAAGCTTTCCATCGCGTAATTTCACACTGACTCTCTGTGGTTGAGGAAAAGATGAGTATATATCCTTCTCTTCATAAGTTTCCTCTTTAAAATCAATTTTTCTTATTTTTTCTCCCAATTCTTTTATCAAATCCTCGCTTCTTTTTCCGTTTAAATACAATTCAACATTAGATTCTCCAACCAAACTATTCCTTAGAAAATCAATAACTGTTCTGATGTGAGTAGCAAAATCTATTTCTAACATTTTATTTTCAAGAAAATTAATATTACCTAAGATAGAGTCAATTATCCTTTCTTCATTACTTTTATCAAGAAAGCTAAGTAGTGAGTATAAAGCCTTTAAAACGTAAGATTTCCCTGTATTAGATCTTCCAAATAGGATAGTAATTGGTGTATTAATCTCAATTTCAGTCTCTTTTAAAGGACCAAGTTTATGAACTATAAGTTTCATCATCTTTATTACTTTTCAAGAGTTATAAGTTTCATTACTAGTCTCATGGATCTCGTCTGAATATAATAGCATAAGACAAACCACTAGTTAGCAAAATATGAGTTCTTACGCATGCAAATGTCTGCAACTATTTCCTCTTCTATATTCAACTTCCCTAAACTCATCCCACTCAATCTTATCTTTACGTATGACGTCATAGTAAGATACCCAAAGGAAAAGATTATCTAACTCATTTACTCTTAACTTAACTTCACCAGTTAAGTACTTTAACGTAAATTTTAAATCAGAAGCAATAAATGGTATTTTCCTCTTTATCAATTCTTTTACAGCTTTATAATAACTAACGTAGTAATCACCAGCAGAAACGATATACCTTTTCCTCTCATCTGGTGGGTATAAATGAATTCCATATGTGTGTAATCCTCCCCTAGTTATTTCAAAAGAATGCCCTCCGCAATTAGATTCTGTATGTAACCATTCTTTAAATGCCTTTGCATCATCAAGAGGCAAATCCATCATTCCACAATCTCTTCCATCAGCATACTTTAAGTAAAGAGATTTTAAATCGGCCGAAGTATCTAATCCTAATGCTTCATAAATTATTTTTGTTACCTCTAAATAATCTCTTAACGTTATTTCCTCAGACGGTAAAGTATTCTTTAGATTGTCTTTGTACGCATTCCAAACTTCCCTAGCTTCTTCTTTTGTAATTTCTGGTTTTACCACGTATTTCCTTTTTACCCAACCAGTTGCGTAATGCTTGTCAATTAATTCTATATCGATAAGAACGGGGTTATCATGTTGAAGCTTAACAAATTCATAAAGCCTGTATACTAATGACTTTACTTTTTTATCTAGTTCATCACTCTCTCCTTTCTTTATAACTATCTTTTTATCAAGTATTCTAATCTCGTATTCATCAAAACATTTAAGATAAATCAAAACGATTGGAACATACTTTATTTCTTTCTTAACTTTTACTGGGCAAAACAGATAGGAATAAACTCTAACATAATCGTTCTCTCTTGAAGGATAAACTAATTTCTCAATTTCTTGTAATTTCTCATAAAGTTCGTTACTTTTGTATTCTCCTTCCTCTATTAAGTACATAACAAGGGGGTAAGAGTTAATAATTTTCCAAATTTCATTTTCATTTCTCATTACCTTATCAAATTTTAAAAATGGGAGAGAAAGTTAAAAGTGTGAGTGGAATTAAAGTACAAAGACAGAAAAGGAGAGCTTTAGATTTTCTAACAGATGCTAAAAATGATATAAACAGAGGTTCTTATGATATTGCAATTTTTCATGCTGAGGAAGCTTTACAACTATATACCAAGGCTGTAATTTTTGAGCTTTTTGGAATTGAGTTTAGGTCTTACGATGTCAGAACTTTACTTTCCCGCTTATCTCAGCTTCTGAGAGAAAACGAATTTTCTACTCTTGCTGACAAGATAGATTCCCTTTCTGTTGAATATCGAAGAATTCTAATAAACCTTGAAGACTCTTATAGTGAAGCTAGATATGGAGAAGAGGAATATGATAAATCACAAGCTGAAGAAGCAGTAGATGTTGTAGAAAAGATTATAAATGAGTTAGAGGAGATTGCTAAAGATGTCAAGTTGGGTAAAGGATAAATTTGCTCACTTAAGAAGATGGAGGGAATATGCTGAGATTATTGCCAAGGCTTCTAAAGAGTTAGACCCACAAGCTAAGGTTTACGTTTTTGGTGGAGTTGCTGAAGATAGGGTGACAGTGCTTAGCGATATTGACATTTTAGTTCTAATTTCAAGACCGTTAACTAGTAAGGAAAGACTTTTTCTAAAACAAGAAATAATGATAAGGGCTATGGATAAATATGGTTTACCTTTTGATGCTCCAGTTGAGCTTCACGTTGTTGATGAGGAAAGGGCAAAAAGTTATTTCGCTCATGCTAAGAAAATGATTGAAATTGCATAATGATAGTCAACTAGCTAATTGAAGTAGTTTCTATGCTTTTCTCTTAACTCGATTTGCCTTCCTCACGTTAATACATGTAATACGTCTGCGTAAATATTTTTAAATTTTCACGTGAAAAATAACATATGGCTATAATAAGTATTAGAGTTGATGATGATTTGAAAAAGAAGATGGATGAGTTAAGTTATATTAATTGGAGTGAAGTAATTAGGAGTAAAATTAAAGAGGTAATTGAGGAAGAAGAAAGGAAAAAGGAAAAGAAAGATTATAAAAGGATTGCTGAAGCATCCCTTAGATCGCTGGAGTTCTATCAAATTTATGGTGGTAAAAGAAGTGAAGAGACAATAAGGGAATTTAGGGATAAAAATTGGCAATTGTAATGCTTCCGTTGTGATAAAATGGTTTGCTAAGGAGAATTACAGTGAGCAAGCTTTACTCTTAAAGGAGGCATATGTTAAAGGGATAGAAGATCTTCATGCTCCATGCATTTTACCTTTTGAAGTTCTTAATGGACTTAAATACACTTACAGTCTAGGTGAGAATGAGTTAAAAGAGGTAAGTAAAATTCTTTCAGATTTTCAAATAACTTTGCATCCTTTTGATGAGATATCTGATGAAGTATCTTATCTTTCGAGTAAATATGGGATAACAATTTATGATGCATCATATATAGCTTTAGGAAAAGTGTTGAATGATAAAGTATATACTGCTGATGAGAAATTATTAAGGAAGTGAATGATTTATCATTTATGATTCATATTAAAGACTTTAAATTCATGTGATTCTATCTTTAATATTTGTGAAATGGAGGGAAAATCTAATATAGACTTATTTACATAATATACCACAATGAAAGAATTACAATATGACTTAGAATGTAATTGTGAAGTTCCTAGATTTATTATTATGAGATACTTTGCCGATCCAGTCAAGCTAGTTGAGAGTATGAAGGCTATTAAAAGCGTTAAACAACTTGACGATAATAGTTGGGAATTAGAAGCTAAATGGTTATTTTATAAAGCAAGGTTAACTCTGAGGAGAATACTAAAATATGATGAGGTGATTTATTTTATTGAAAAGCAAGACGGTAAAATAAAAGGTTCCTCTTATATTAGGTTTATAATTTTACCTAATAGGATCCTCAAAAAGTACGTTATCAAATCTTTATTTGTATATGAAGGATCTTTAGGTACTTTAGTAGAATTCTTAGCTGAAGGGTATTATAGGAGGTTGGAAAAAGAATTTGAGAAAGAAATTAATAATTTAGTTCGACAGGCTGTATCATCATAAAAAATATATTCTTGTTACTCGTAATCTCTTTATGAAGTTAAGAAAAGGTAATATGGAAATTGACGTATTAACAAAGGGTGCTTATTTATACTCTTTTTCCGTAAATGGGAAAGATATTCTTCTTCGTGGTAATCTTTACAGATTAACTAGAGGAGGAATGGCAATTCTAATACCTTTTGCTAATAGAGTAAAAGGAGGAGAATATGAATTTGAAGGGGTAAAATACACTTTGCCTAAAAATAAGGAGGGTAATGCAATTCATGGTCTTGTACTAGATAAGATCTTCACTATTAAAGAAATAGGTGAGGATTTTGTTACTCTTTCTTATGACTTATCTCATAATGGTTATCCTACAAAACTTCATATAGAGATTAAATATGAAGTGAATGAATCTAGTCTTATGACTACATTCTTAGTAAAGAATATAGGAGATAGAAAAGCCCCATTAACAGTTGGGGCTCATCCTTACTTTATAGTTTCTAACGATTGGGATATTTATCCTAAGGAGGTTAAGCAGTGTATAATGAAAAACAATATACCTACTGGTGAAATTATTAACTCCACTCTATCTCACAAAGATTATGATGACTGTTTTTTAGTTGAGGAAGATGTAAAGTTAGTTTCTTCTCATTCTTCTATATTAATAAAGAGGGAAAATTTACCATTTATTCAAATATACAGTGGTGTTAAAGGTGCTTTAGCGATAGAGCCAATGAGTGGAGCACCAGATGCTTATCACAACGGTTTAGGCTTAAAGATAATTAACCCGGGGGAAGAAATGAAGTTTTCCTTTAAAGTAGAAGTAATTTCATAAATCTAATTCAGCCTATTACTAATTTAAGGATCTTCTATGCAAATTTCTTCTCCTTTTTTAATTTCGACTTTAAGCTTTTTTAATACTTCTCTCTCTAGTAGAGTCATTTCTCTACCAAAAGTAGGTGATTCAATATATCCCATTATTCTTACATCCCCAATTTTAATGATACACTTTGCAGTTCTCATTTTAATATTTCCAGAAAGAGTAGAATATGTTCTCCAATTATCTTCCGCCAATTCAAGAGAAGCTAAGCGAGAATAAATACTACCAGGTACTAAAACCCATCCGGAAAAACCTGTATCGATTATCGCCTTAATTTTCTCAGAAATTTCCTTTACTGGGTCAATAAGTTCAACTTCAACTTCTGGTCTATTATTTATTCTGAAGCAATTGAGGACCAAAGCCATTCTCCTTGTGGATTTATAGGATAGTTTTTACTACTTATAGTACATTTCTTATAGTTCTTTGCAATTCTTATTACTTCTTCTTCACTCTCAAAACCTCCTATGAACTTTCCATCACAGACTAAAACATACTTTCCCTCCTCGTAACTCTCAATAGCTCTCTTATCAGTCTTCAATACAATGTTGTTCTCGTCAACTAAAGAATCAAGTGAGGAAAGCCAAAATCGTATTGCTATTTGGATTGCTTCAGATACTGTAATACCTAACAGTGCTGACTTTGCCTTAAGTTCTTTATATAGTTCTTCATTCATGTTTTTTATTAGAACTTCCATAAGTTAAACTTGTTAAACGAGATAATAAAGTTTAACTGCACTCTTTTAATAACTCTTTCTCTTATGATTCCAGTATTAATGTCGTCTTGAGAACTACAACATCATTAATATTAGCTTTTAAAGGCAGAAGGATATAACGGCGCATAAGTATTTAATTATAAACTTCTTTTAATGGTTATGGTCAGTTTATTTAAAGCTTTGATGATGATTGGTTTCGAGCATGTTGCACCTAGAACATTGCAAAGGGGAGAAGTTACAATAATTGTACATTATAAAGGATATGATGTTAAATGGGAAATATTTACTCCTTTTGGATCTGCAACTTACCACAGTCAAAAAGCAGCATTGCATGGTCTAGTTTTAAGGTTAGCAATAAGTAAGGAAGAGTTAGAGTATTTAGCTTCCTTAGGTCTTGAATATGCAAAGGAAGAACTGGAAAATTATGAGAAAACGATGAAGAGAATTGAAGCTGGAGGGCAAAGAGCAATAAGAGAATATCTAAAATCCTTAGAAGGCGAAAAAAGAGATAGAAACTTAAAATCAATAGAAAGGCAATTTTTGAGGCAAGTTATATATCCAGAATTAGAGAAAATTCTTGAGGAAAACGGATATAGATGTCCGATATGCGGTAGATTAATGCTTGAAGTAAGTCAATTTTATTCTCATTTGAAAACTTCTCCTATAAGAACATTAGATCATAAAGAATTCTTAAAGAGAATACAAGACAATATAACAAATTCTACGCCATAATTTTTGATTAGACTGTATTTTCTTATCAGTTTTAAAATTGCACTTGGAATTTTTTCTTGTAGTGATTGAAACTGGCTATGATTTTTCTTTCTTATTAATTTTTATTCCTACAAAAACTTATCAGTTTTGGGCTATCTCATATGCTTTAAACTCTAGGGGTAATACTTATTATCGTAATACCTTATGTAAAAGTATAGAAGTATACTGTTATATTTACTGGTGTACTTACTGAAGTCTCATTATTTTCATGGTAAGAAGGAAAAGATTTAGAATAGGCTGAGACGCAAATATAATACATATCTACTTTAATTTCAAACATTTCTCAAAGTTCTGCATGAGCTTCTCCTTTTCTTATATTATTGTTCAACTTCTTAGAGCAATATTTTAATGATAGTTTTCTTTCTTCTTCTAAATAGGGGAAAACGAAATTGCTAAACACGATCATTAGTGTAATGAATAGTTTTAAAACGTTGCTTTAGTAATCAAATTCTACGATGCAAAAACTATATACGTTTTCAGTTACTACTAATATTTCTATAGTTTTGATTTGGGCATCAATGCTTCTATTTTCAGAATTTTATTATACATCATTTTGGAGTGATATATTAATAGTTTCTCTTCTTTTAATTTCTGGTATTCTTCTTTTTATTAAAGGTGATCTTAAATTCTTTAAAATTATAGTTTATTCGGAACTCTTCATTTCTCCAATCTTCTATTATTATTTATTTCATAAGATGCTCATCATACCTATCCTTTATCTGATTCTTATTATTGGTATTCTTACCAAGAGATTAGATATTGCATCATTAGTAAACCTTTTCGTTGTTGGGATTTTTAAACCTGTGTATAATTCTTTTGGTACTGACGAACTTATGATTGATTATTATTCAGCTTATCAATTTCTCCATGGGTTAAATCCTTATAATCCAAATGTCACAAATAATGTATTCTTTGTTTATCATGTTTCACCATATATTTATGGAACTCCTTATACAACTGGAGGTTTTGTGACAAATTTAAATTACCCTTCTCTATCGTTTCTTCTTCTTATACCAGCTGTTCTTTTTCATTTTAATCCCAATTATATTCTTCTGTTTTTCTACGTAATTTTGCCTTTGATAATGAAATTTAAACTAGATAATAGCTCATTTCTTCTTTTTATATCTGCTTATTTCTTTAACGTCTATTATTTTCTTTATTCAACTGGTGGAATTGATAATATTGTGTGGGTAACATTTCTCATAATTTCTTTTCTAGTTAAGGATGAGTGGTTAAAAGGAGTTTTTTATGGTCTTTCAGTATCCTATAAGCAAGATCCTTTGATTTTCCTACCTTTTTATATGATTGAACTTTATAGAGAGAAAAAGAATTTGAGTAAGTTCTTAATTGGAGCTATTGTAACTTTTTTTATTCTAAACGGATATTTTATTGCTATTTCGCCACATTATTATTTTACTGACTTATTGACCCCATTATTTAGTAACTTATTAGAAATTGGATTCGGTCTTGACATTTTTTCGGTTAATGGTTTCTTTTATGAATTTAAGGACTTTTTCTTTTTTACACAGTTGTTTATTTTTTCTGTCTCTTTATACTTATTCATTAAACGTAAGATCTCAAACTACATAGGTTCAATTTATTTTTTCATGTTTTTCATGTATAGGATGTTGTGGAATTATGTTATGTACATTCCTATATTTAATTACCTTGATAATAAGGTTGAAAATAAAATAAGCTTAAGGAAGGATGTTATTAAACCACTCTTCTTAGTTTCTCTTGTTATATTTTCATTTGCTTTGATATTCCATTATGCTTATTTCTCTTATTATAATAGCATTAAGATTGAAGTTTTACATGTGTTCAAAACAGATGGTAACATAACTGCAATGTTAGTTAACGTATCTTACGAAGGTCCTTTAAATAAGATAAAACCCATGTTTAGACTTTTTGCTATTAATAGTTATCATGGTGGTAATGGTTTATTGTGGATATCTAATTCTACTTGGTTAGAAAGAGGTGAATGGGAGATAGTAATGATAAAGTCTCCTTTAAATATTCTTGGTATTGCAGGGGGAGGATATATAATAATAAACGCTTATTATGAAGATGTAAATGGTTTTTTATATGTTAATGTATCGTAAAATAAGCATTATAATAACTATAATAAGCATTAATAATTGTGTAAGAGTTGTAAGTGAATGTGAGATAAGAATAATTGGTATAAACTAATACTATTTCTGATTCTCCTTTTTCTAGCCATGTGGAATTTGACTCCCATAAAAGTCCATTTCCAGTATATAATCCTCCGCTGGAAAATATTCTGAAAAATGGTTTTATTTTTCCTTCACCATTAAAACTAACGTTAAATAGCATGGCATAAACTTTTCCATCTTTGCTATATATTTTAAGTAATTGAATATGCAACGTATTATAATACTGTGAGAATCCATAATGGAAAAACAGTGCGAGAGATAGGATTAACAGAATAGCAATTGGTATTATTATTTTTTGGTTTCTCTTAATGCGTCTCTCGTTTCCCCCTTCTTCTACGTAAGTGAATATAGGGAGATATGAGATATAATTGTATAGCATTCTATACATGAATAGCATGATATAATAAACGAATCCTGTCGATTCACTTTTCAGCTCTTTTTTCCAAGTAAAGTATAAGCCAACAAGAAGAATAATAGCTTGTGAAGATATATAAAAAAGAGGATATTCGTAAAATACTCCTATGATAGAAAGTAGATCAATTCCACTACCTATTTGTATTATGTTTGCTGTAACAGGCGTTAGTATATCGTAAAAGAAATAATATGGTGAAAGGAAAATGAAATATCCATTAATTAATACAAATGTGAGAAAAGATGCTAAAAGAAAATGGTAAGAATCTTTTTTTAGTTGTATTAAGTAAAAAGGCAGAAATATTAAAGGATCTTGCTTATAGGATACTGAAAGACCATAAAAAACTCCTTTTAAATACTTGTTCTTGATTAAGAAACTTAACAAAAGAAATGTAACCCAGATAATGTCATCAACTCCATGAACTGAGAAGATAAGATAATAATAAGATAACATATATCCAGAAATAAAAAAGGGAAATGCTTCTTTTAATCTTAAATAAACTATAACTGGCAATAACAAATAGAAGAAAAAGACTATATAGTTTGGCGAGAAACTAAAAATATAAGAAGGTAAATATAAGAGAATATATAAAGCTGGATAATTCAGATTTGTTACTACACCTCCCGTAGTATACGGAGTTCCACATATGGAAGTATTTTCCGGGTAAACAGAAAATACATTTTTAGTAAGTTGAGGATTATAGGGGTTTAGACCATGAAGAAGAAGATGATCCGAATAATAAGCAATTATTATTTCGTCTGTGCCGAAATACGTAGTTATTGGTAATACTGCGGTAGATAAAACGAAGAATATCAGTAGGTAAGTTAGGTTCTCGTTTCTTTTGTATCCTAATAATAATATTATATAAGGAATTATTAGAAGATACAATCTCCCAAAGAAGTAAAAATACTCTAATGGTGCTATTAATACTTCAGTCAATATGATTAGTTTAGCATATTTTATGTTGATTTTGATGAAAAATAGTAATCCAATAAGCAATAATAAAATGATGTTTATAATGTCAAAAGTAATATTTGTGTAATAGTAGTATAGTCCAGATAAGTAATAAAGTACAGCAAGAAACAACTGAATGAAGTTTGAGCGAATAGCTAAATTGTATCGTTTTTCCACATATTGCCTTAAGGAAAATAATTTATAAATCTTGTCACAAGATGAAAGATCATATAAACTAACTTTAATTTTCTGATTTTAACGAAAACGTTCTACTTATTGAAAGAGATCTTTTAGTAAGTTTGAAAAAGTACAAATATTTATAAAACAAATTCACTGGAAAACTAAAATGAGATGAAAACACCTATTTTAATTGGCATAATAGTTGCTGTAGTAGTAGCTATAACTGTGCCAAGTGTAATGTATTTTATTCTTATACACGGAAACCAAAATAATCCAAATGTTGTAGCTTCAAGTAATTCTAATACTACCGTATTGCTACAAGAAATTGCAAGTCTTAAAGCTCAAATAAGTAATTTAACTTCTGAAAATCAAGCTTTACAATCTGAAGTTAATAATTTGCAATCTATTGTAAATTTACAAAATACCCGAACAATAGCAAATGATTATACTGTTAATCAACCTGCTGGTCAATACTCTACTATCTCGTTCACAGCAAATTATGCTGGTTACGTTACTGTTAACGTTTTATCATCAACTACAACAAAAACAACAGTTACAATTGTAGAATATACTAACATGGGGCAAACTATTACAAGTCAGACTTATAATGTGGGGACTTCTGGGACTGTGGTATTTCCAGTTTTGCCAGGAGAAATTGAGGTTGAGGTTGGTAATAGTAACTTCTTTAATGGAGCTACTGAGACCGTAACAGTAACCTATACATATTAAATCTTTTTTATTTACTTCTTGTTACTTTATTTCTTATATCATCGTTAAACAATAAATTATTTCCGTATCTTTTTCCATTTATTTAGTTGTTTGGCTCATACAACTATCATCTTATAGTCTCTCCATAGAGGCATAATTACTTTTAATTTACATAATAACGCTATAGTTTAGTTGGTTTTTAGCTTATTACGATAAAATCAAGTAATGTTAGTAAGCATTATTCAAATAAAGTGATAGTAATAAATTATATTTATAGAGCATTCTCATTAAAATTCTAATCTAACATAAATTTAATTTCTATGATATATTTGAAGAGAAATAAATCCAAATTTTATAGTATTCATTGTAGAATCTATCACTTCATAAAGTTAACTACTAATAGTTTCCTCATGCTTAACTATTATGATAAAACTTTTATAGGAATTTTCTGACCAACTCATATGAAAAATAAATTAATTGTACTAGTGGTAATGTTTTTATTTTCTATTTCAGCATTATTATCTACAGCTACTTTTATTGTATCAACGTCTACAATAGTTAAAGTAAGTAATGCTTAAGTTTTTCCACTTTCCATGATCTGGTATAAAGGCTCACTTTATATTGCATATGATGTAATTAACGTTACTACAAATTCTTCATCAACATACATAGTAAAGTATTCATCAAATTCAACATATACAGTATTTGAAGAATCAGCCCAAGAAAAACCATCTATATCCCAGAAATGTTTACTTTTAATAATACTCTATATATAGAATTATTCTCATTTGTGAACCCTAGTGCTACATCAGCTTATTCACCAGCATTCCATATTTATCTTTATGAGTATAATGGAAGTACGATCGTAGGCGAGAAAGTATTTAACGAATTTACGCTTTTTTATTCAATTAGTTATAATAATAACTCAGCATTACTAATGGAATCTTTTTCGCAATCATATTCTACCGAAAATATCACGTTATTATTTACCAATGGAAAATCGGTAAGTTTTAATGTCTCTTCTATTAATTATGTACCCATTATAAAACCAACACATCTAGGAGTATTAGTAGCAGAAATTCATAATATAGTATATAATCTTATTACACCAACTACTCCTTCTAATACTGTATCTTCCACTTTGAAAACCTCTTCAAGCAATTCATCATTGATTTTAATAAATTGGAATGGGAATGTAGTATACAACAAAACATTAAACTTAGCCATTGCACCTTTTGATTTTGAGACAAGTAGTTTTGGCTTCTCGTCAAGTCCTCCAATAGGTTCTGTATATGCTATAGTTGGTAATTACTTTTATGTAATCAATTTATCTTATACTGGTATAACTTATCCTAATGAATATACTAGTGAGTTAGTAAAGATTTATATACCTAATGGAGAAATTTCTTCAGTTCTGAACATTTCAAATAATTCGCACATTTCACTTTTACCTCTTGATAACAATTTAGTAATAATAAAGAGTGAGAATAACACATTATCTCTTTATAGTATAGGAATGGGTAACAACATGACTTTATTGTATAAGATACCTTTAAAATATAAGACAATAACTCGTATGGAGCCAGTACCTACTCCTCAAGGAATAGAAATGGAAAAAAAGGAATGTCACTGTTTTAGCGACTTTATTCTTTGAAGCAAGCAATGATAATTACATATTAGTTGTTAATCCATTAAATAGTACAACGTATAACGTATCAGTTTATATGATAAATAAGGCTTATAGTTATTTATCTAATTTTAATTTCTCTTCAGCTGCTTATGCTTCAGTAGTATCACAATCACTTTCTGCTGCATTATTAGGTGTTGGCGTATCTACTGCCTTATTTAATTCGTATTAAATTTCATTAGAAAATGGGACGGTTAGCTTTGCTTTATTTGGATCTAATGGAACCATAATTTATTCCTCTATTATACCCAAGGCTTTTATAATTAGTGGGGGAGGCCCATTTAGAGGAGTTCCACTGGTTCTTGTTACTAATGTGAGTGGTACTTATTATGTTACATATGTAGTTAAAAGTTCTAACTCTACTTCGATAAACCTGATGATTATTAAACAAACTACCCCAGTAACAACAACCACAAAGCAAACCTCTACTACACCATCTTCCTCAGTTCTCTCTTCAACTACTCCTTCATCTTCAATGAATCCATTAATTATTGTGGGTATAGTAATAGTAATAATAGTAATTGCTATTAGTGTAGTCTTATTAAGAAGAAAAAGATAAATATATTTCTTTTTTAAAAAAGAAATTGTAATAATAAGGATAGAATGTGTTCGTATATTATTGAGGTTTAAGCTTAATTGGAATTTATCAATTTTAAGTTATTAGTGTGCTGAAACTCTCATTCTTACATTAAACTTATAGTTCTTAGTCCATAAAGCAACAATTAACGCTAATGTCATCATTATCATTCCAAATATCGCTATATAATTAAATGCTGTCGCTGATGGGATAAACCCCATGACGTAAATCTGATTATTTAGCATAGTAATTATGGGATCTTGATAAGTTTGCATAAATACTGTTGCAACAACTGGACCCACTGAACCACCTAGAGTTCTTAAAAGAGTGTTCATTCCCATTCCAGTAGTCCTATATTGGTCTGGTAAAGACAATGCGACCATATTTACTAAAGGTATAATAAATGCCACTAAACCAACAGACGAAATAAAGCCATCTAATAAAACATCAAAAGGTGTACTTCTGTATATAAGTAAAAGAAGGTAAGAAAGATCAGTTAGGATACCGCCTAATATCATTATAGGCTTTGGTCCTATTCTAGGCATAAGTCTACCTAATATTGGACCAAATATTATCATTCCTAATGCTACTGGGGACATTAATAAACCAGACTGAATAATTGAAAGACCTAAACCATAAGGTTTTGGTAACTGAGAATAATAAACTAAGAAAATGAAATTTGCAAACATTCCTATTCCAGAAATTAAACCTACAATATTAGCAACAGCAAAGTTCCTTATCTTAAACAAACTTAATTTCATTAATGGTTCCGATATAACTCTTTCATAAGCGATAAAAACGCCATAAAGTACAAGGCCAACGACTAACATCCATAAATTATCTAAAGCTAACCAACCTAATGTTGGACCTTCAGTAACGTAAACTAAAACTAAGGCTGTAGCAACGCCAATTAATGTTGCACCTATATAGTCCACCTTTTCTTTTAATCTAGTTCCAGTATGAGGTAGGTATTTAAGTGAAATGAAAAAGATAATAAGAGAAAGTATTGCTGCAGTATGAAAAGCATAAGGCCATCCTAAATCTTCAACTATGTAAGAGCCTATAAGTAAACCTAAAGCTGGCCCAATACCTATTGTTGCACTTAAAATTGATTGGGCAAATGCAACTCTCTCTTTCGGATAAATATCAGTTATTATTGCTATTGCTATAGGGAACATAGAGAAACCAACTCCTTGAATAGCCCTAGCAGCAATTAAAACCCAAATATTAGGAGAAAAACCAGCTAACGCAACCGCAACTATATAGAAAGCAATTGAAATTATGTACATCCTAGTTTTACCATAAGTATCAGCTAATTTTCCCATTAATGGTGAAGTAGCTGCAGCTACTAGCATATAGGCTGAAGTGATCCAACCAGCTAAGGTTGAAGATATTGAAAAATCATTCTCTATTGTAGGTAAAGCTGGAATAACCATTGTTTCAACATAATTTACAATTAATAACATTGCCGAAAGTATAAGCAACGTCTTTGATTTATAATCCATGATCACATAAACATAGTTTAAAGCTATTAAAGTTTTCGATATATCTAATTCTTCCTTTTAGGTTTTAAGTCTCTTGATAGAGATTTCCACTAAATATTTTATTTATGAGTACCTTACTATATTTTCATTAAATAAGGATACTATAGCTAGCTTCTGATTTCAACTATAAAACAAAAAAGTAAAAACATGGTATAACTTGTTATCCATCGTCTAAGTGAACTATTCCGCCCTTAAGGATTGACCAGCCTTAGTTTTCCTTATTAAGTCCAGTAAGTTTTTAATCATTATTAGATCGTGAAAGACCTAAAATAGTTCCAAAACTTTCCTATATGACTACTCTGAGATAACTTGCTATTTATCCCTTATATAAGGGGTTATCCAACCTAAGGATGGGGGCTCTCACCCCTTAACCTCAGAAGTTATATAACGATAAAGTGAATAAGAAGAGTTTTAGATAGTCAAAAATTTAATTTACAAGAATAATTACTCTTATGCTCTCTGATGAACTTTGGGATTCAATTTCAGATATATATTCTGCAATTCTTTCACATCCTTTTATTAGGGGTTTAACCGATGGAAGTTTAGAGGAAATTAAGTTTCAATACTATATCATACAAGACTTTTTGTATTTGAGAGAATTTAGTAAGTCCTTAGCAATCCTTTCCGCAAAGGCTGAAAGGCAAGAAGACTCATTACTTTTTGCTACTCATGTTTCTCATGTTCTAGAAGTTGAAAGAAGTCTTCATCAATATTTTATCTCTTTGTGGAAAATTGATCCAAGTAAAGCTAAGCCATCTCCTACAAATCTTCTTTATACTTCTTATCTTCTTTCTGTAGTATATTCTAGACCTTTTTATGAAGGCGTTTCAGCAGTTTTACCTTGTTACTGGATTTATATGGAAGTTGGAAAAGAACTGCTTAAAAAGAGTTCTCCAAACCCCTTATATAGACGTTGGATTGAAACTTACGGTGGGGAAGAATACGAAAAAGGAGTAAAGTCTGTCATTAAAATTCTTAACTCCTTTAGATTAACTGAAGAACAAAAAGAAGCTGTAAAGAAGCATTTCAGACTAGCTTCTATGTTTGAATATATGTTCTGGGATATGGCATATAAAATGGAAAAATTTCCTTTCGATTTTTAAAATTTTTATCCTTCCGTTTTGTTACATCTACCACTATTGTAAAATCGCAAGTATATCTTTTGCAGTGATTCTCTTTAAGGGATTAGGATCAGTAGCTCTTATTATGGTTTCTTGGAATTCTCTGGGAATATTTGATGGTGGGATTATAGGAAGTTGGCTTTTTGCTTGGTTAATTAAATTTAATGCTCCTTGAATATCACCATTAGCATAAAGAGTAAAGGCTTGATCTAATAAGTCACCAATAGGGCTATAACTCATTGTTAACATCTTGTATAAAGTAACACCAAGAGAAAATATATCCATTGATGGTGAAGCCCCTTTTCCTGTTATTAAAGCTTCTAATTGATCTGGTGAAGCGTAAGCTGGAGTTATTTGTGTAACTTGAGAACCAACTTTAACTGCCGAGCCTAAATCACCAATTTTCACTTTTCCCTTTACATTTTGATAGACTTCATAAGGAGAATTTCCTAGCTTAGAGGAAAAGAAGATATTTGCTGGTTTTATGTCAAGATGAACGTATCCAGAAGAATGCAAATATGCAAGTCCTTCAGCAACTTCCTTAATTATTTCTTTAACTATATCGTACCAGTACTGAGAATAAACGAATCTATCTTGAATTAAGGATTCAAGGTTTCCTCCCTCCATGAATTCCATTACAATTGCTGGAGGAAATTGCAAATATATTGAAGAATCTCCGTCTAAAATTCTCTTAATATTATTTCTATCTACATAAATTCCATAAATTTCAACAAACCGTGGATTTTGAGATAATTTTTTCAAATTTTCACCTTCTGAGAATAAAACGTCAAATGAGGATAAACTAGCTTGAGTTCTAGTACCACCAATAGTCTGTTCAAGTTTAAGAATTTTTAAAGCGTAATAAGTACCACCACTTTCTCCTTTTAATACATAACCATTACCACCCTCGCCAATAAAATCAACTATCTTATACCCATACAAATTCTTACCAACCCATAAATTAGCATTCCATTGCTGTGGAGTAGCTTGAGAAAATGTAACAGGTTGAAGTGTTGGTAAAGTATCAATAACTATATAATCTCCTCTAAACGCTTGCCCCCCGCTAGGATTAAATTTGAAGTTACCCAAAGGACTAGCTTTCCAATTAATCATCATTTTATCAAATAAAGGAAAATAAGTATCATTCCCTTGAAGCTTATAAACTACTCCATCTACGTTTAATAACCAATCGCTGTTGTAGTTATTTATTCGAAATCTTATATAACATTTTCTAAAATTTGAGGGGCTTGGATTTCCTATGCTATAAGTTACTCTAACCTTGTCACTAGTCGTAATGTGTATGTTTGGAACATAAGTAATTCCATTGATCTCTTGTGGGCAAAAGATTAATTGTTGGGCTTTAATAGAAACTTCTTGCCCTATTGGTAAATCCACAAGATAACTATCAACCTGAACTTTTATATTTTGCGTAGGCAAACCAGTTATTAAGACTTTTTTGTATTGACTTTTTTGTGATGAAGAAGAGCTTTTTATTAAGCCTCTTATCATGGAGCTTTTTGGTTTATGTTTCGAAGTAGGAGAATTTCTTACTCTTATTTTGATTTCAAAGAAAAGTTTTCCTTTCCTAGAAAGGGCAATTCCCCTAATATATGCTGTAAATAAGATGAATATGAGAATTATTGGAATATTATCTACAGCGTAAGTAGAAGAAGGTGGAGGTGAAAGATAAAGGGCATAAGCTAAAATTAATTCGACTACGAATGGAATAAGACCAAATATGAATAAACCAATAATTTCAAGAAAAACTAATATTCCAGTTATTTCAGCAGCAGTAGATAAAGCAGGCCAGAAATATATTATGCTTAACAAAGTAATAACTATACCAATACTGAAAGTCTTTAAGTTGGGGTAAAGTCCATTAATAAGTAAAGAAGCTAAAGGAAGAGCTATTGTGAGGAAAGAGAGATTAGGAAATATTGGTAATGTGGGATCGTGTTTATATATTATTGTGAAAATAATTGAATATATAATAAAATCGTAAAGCATATTAACATTAATTTTCATTGCTAGAATCTCTATGTTAGTGATTAAATATTTTTCTTTTCATGCAATGGAGAAAAATATAACTAATAGACAGACTTTTCCATATAAATGCAATTATGTATATTTTTTATGACATGTCGAATATTACTAGGTTAAGTATTTTATTCATATTAGATGCAAACCCCAAAAGTTAATTGCACGGATTCCAGTGTTGGAAAAAGAAATTAATTGACTCAAGGAACAATGCTAGAACAGATTTTTATCTAGCCATTTAGGCAATACTAGGGACGAATGTACTCTTCAAGATTTAAATATTTTTAAACCTACATTTTTTATATGAACGAAGATGCTGAAACAATAATTCAAGATTTATCTAAAAAACTAGAGGAAGCCGAAAATTTTGCTTATGAGAATAGTTCTGATGGAAAAATTATAGGTAGAGTTACGAGATTTGAGACGATTAAATTAGGTGAAAGGAATTACATAGGTATTGATATTGCTTTTTCTGATTATTATTCAAGTAATATTAAGAATGGAGAGTATTTAGCGATTAGAACCATAGTTCAGCCAGTAGTAGTTGTTGGGCAGGTAGTTTCTATAACAAGATCTGATATGTTAGCAGAGTTTAACATTAGAGAGGTTAGTTATCCTAGAGATCCAACTACTATTATGACTCAGACTTTTCTTGAATTAAAACCTATAGCTGAAATTGAAGGAAACGAAAAGAGACCAGCTGTTTCTCCAATAGATCCTCAATCACCAGTGTTTAGACCAAAAGCTAAGCTCTTACAAGAGGTTTTAGGTATTCCAGAAGAAGGAATAGTTATTGGTAAAATTTACTCTGGTGGTAGGACAATAGATGCAGATGTTAGACTTGATGAAGATACCTTAGTGCATCATACATTAATTATTGGCACTACTGGCTCTGGTAAAACTACTTTACTTAAAAATATTCTTTCTCAAGCTCCTTCAGCACTTTACTTTGATAGACAAGGCGATTTTGTTCGCTATTTGATATCTAAAGGGGATGAATTTAGTGTTGTGATGCCTAGTGTGAGAATGATGGTTGAAGATATTGAAGATGTGCAAGGAGGGAAACAAGCCACATTAATTTTAGCTTCTGAGTTTTCTCATAGGTATGGTTGTCAAGAACCTATATCTGATGATATAAAGGATGGTGAGGTAATTTTAGATTGTAATGGTACGATAGTTCATTTAGTTCCTTATTCAATAAAATTTAGTAAAGTAATTGATTCTCTCCATAAGATATTGCCAAATATGTCTGCACAAGCTAGAACTTTTTGGCCTGTCATAGTAGTGAATTTAAGAAAAGAAATAAAGAATTTAATTAATATTTCTAATAAATATCCTCAGTTAAAGTCCACATTAACATATAGTAAGATATTTGATCAGATCACTCCTTCATCGCTTCTTGGAGAGACTATAAAGTTAGAAGTTAATGAAGATATTGATATGGCTAAACTTACTGGACTTC
Source organism: Sulfurisphaera javensis (assembly GCF_041154675.1). NCBI lineage: Archaea > Thermoproteati > Thermoproteota > Thermoprotei > Sulfolobales > Sulfolobaceae > Sulfurisphaera > Sulfurisphaera javensis. The sequence continues at coordinate 1,829,386 of NZ_AP031322.1, read as the reverse complement.
CTACATATATAACACCAATTAAAAATGAGCATATACTCTCAATCAATATTCATTCAATCTTTGAGAATAATATTCTTTCTAATAAATTAAATCTTGCACCTCAAACTAAGGAGGCAATAATTAGGAATTTGAGAAGTCTAAGTGAGTTTGGAATTTTCAACGTAAAAGGTACTTTTGATGTTAATTTTGAAAAACTAGGCAAGAAAACTATTGTAGACTTGAGCTGGGTATTAGAGGCTACAGCCTCAATAGATGCAATTGCAATTATAGCTTATTCTTTGCTAACTGATTTCTACAATTATAAAGATAGTATATACAAGAAAGGAGGAAATCTGGAGCTAACTATTTTAGCCTTAGATGAGGCTCACGAATATTTCCCACAAACTAAGGATGAAGAAGCTAAGTCTACAATTGAAGGACTAATTAATAGATTAATGAGGCTTGGAAGAGTTAGAAAAGTGGCTGTAGTTCTAGCAACACATATGCCAGAGGATCTTAATCCCCTTATACTTCAACTTTCAAACACAAAAATAGTTATGAGAAATGAGGAAAACGTTTTAGAAAAATTAGGATTTGAAGATTATGCCGATATTTTACTAACAGCACAGGCTGGTTTAGGGGTAATAAGGTCTATAAAGTTCTCAGATGTTGTAATGAGGACATTGCTCCCGTAAGCTCATTTTGAATATTGTAATAACTTAATTTATCATCGTGATTTATTGATAGCATTGTACTCAGTACTTGAAAAGCTAAAACAAATAGTGAGGCTGAAGCCCTTTTGCTTAAATTATCTGCAATTTCAATATACGTAGGAATAAGTCTCTCAGAAACTCTTTCTATAACGTAAGGCAAAAAGTCATTTAGCTTATCCAATGATAAGCTCTCTATTCTAAAGAAACTAGCCATTCCTAAGGGATTAGTTATGATAAGATAGTAAGCATAGCGTGATGGGGCTGAAAAGTACTGAGAAGAAAATTCTATTTTGAAAGGGCCTACTAAAAGATTTTTGTTACACTTTCCTTCTTTACACATCTTCATTCTAATTTGATTTAATACTTCAGCATCGTTTATTGGAAAGTTTATTTTTAGCATTTCCTTTATTTTATTCTCTCTATACAGCTTTTGTGAAGTTTCTAACCTCTTTACAACTCCTATTACATTATCTGTCAACAAACTAATCCTCTTTTTAGCTAACTCAATGTAAGCCTCTTGATGCCTCTTTCTTCCTTCAGATTGTAACTCAAATTCACTTAACTCTAATGGTGTAGGGTAAAGAGGTCCATCAACAATAACTAGTTCATGAAGATCTCTAAATTCCTTTAATCCAATGTTCTCGTTCTCTAACCTTAACTCATCAGCAATATCGTCTATTTTATAATCCTCTCTAAAGTATTTATCTACATAGTTCTTTACTCTAACTCCTGGAATTGGGTTCATGCTTTTTAAAATGTCCTCAAAAGTTCCTACACTCATAAAGTTTGTGGAAATATCAAAAGGACCAACTTTTATTCCTAGTTTATTGCTGTAAATTCCTAAGCCTACAATTACTATGTTAATACTAGGATCCCTCAAGTATCTGGATGAAGAGTCTAAGGAGGCAATACTTATCCTTTCCTTTTTAGGGGAAGGTTCTTCGGCAATTATTTTATTTTCAATACTTTCTACGTGTATTTTAATTTCGTTTTCTGTTTGAGGATGATCTGGGTTTCCTACATTATCTATTGCCTCCGTAAGTTTATCTTTTGATTTTCTAATTTGATCTCCTAAGAGTTGGATTCTCCTCTTAATTTCATAAAGTGATTGTGCCACAATTAATAACTGTAAGTTTGATTTAAAATTCTTTAATCTTATAAAGACAAGAAATCTAAGGTATAAAATAACTTAAGTCTAAGTATATTGCAACTAAATACATGGCTAGCCATGTCACCGGAATTACATATTTATACACTATCTGATTTTTTATCCCTTTGGAGATCAACATAGACCCAAAGCCAGAAACAGTATGTAAGACAAAGAATAAGGCTAATGGAGTTATTAAGGCTAAATGTAGTTCTAGTGATAAACCCCTATTTAATAACCCAAGAGTTATTTCAGTTATGAAGTTTGATGTTGTTGGACCTGCTCCAAACCCTGTTATTCCTTCTAATATTGAAAGGACTAAGAGGACTAATGACGTTTTCTTTCTGAAATGCGGGGTGTAAATTGAGTCTTTAAAAGTTGGGTCAAAAGTCTTTATTGAAGTGACCATAATTGGTATTCCAAATACCCAGATTGGCTGAAATATAAAGGAAAAGAAAGGAAGAAATGCTGAAAAACTGAGTAAATCACTTCTTCGCAACATCTGGATATCCCCTAGACTCCCAGTAACCTAAAATGTTTTTAGAAGTAAAATAAAGCCTAACTAACCATTTAACGTAAGTATATCCCCACCAACCTGGAACTGCTAGCCTCACTGGGTATCCATGAACTTGGGGTAAAGGTTTGCCATCAACCATGTAAGCCAAAATAACATTTGGTTCCATAGCTTTATAAACAGGTAAATCAGCAGTATATCCTTCTGCCCCATAACCAACTACCTTTATTACATTTGACTTTGGTTTAACCATATCAATAATATATTTTAAAGGGACACCAGTCCATACAACATTTGCTTTTAGGAAATAAGGGTCTGAAACGCATTGTATCGTATCCTTAATCTCAATAGAAGGTAATTTAACTAAATCTTGATATGTAAATGTCATCGGGTTTTCCACTTCTCCATCAACAGTAAGAACGTAGTTATTTATTAACACGTCTGGAGTATAAGAAATTTGAACAACATACCATGAACCAAAAGGTGTTATTGAATTTTGTGCATGTTGGTACTGTTGATATTCGTAAGCAGAAAGTCTTCCTATGACTAGAATCGACGTTGAAATTATCATTGCTTTAAGGAAATCCCTTCTCTTCACATTGCCCTACTCATCTTTATGTTTTAAAAAATTTTACCCGAATCAAAAGTTACATTGAATTACTTTATTTTGGGAAAAAGTTTAAATTAGGATATAATCTAGGTTTTTACGATGAGACTAGATAAAAAGTTGATAGCAATAATAAGCGGAGTAATAGCTATAGTAATAATAGGAGTAGTTGTTGTAGTAGCATTAACTCCTCACAACTCATCAACAGGAATGACTTCAATGAACTCTGGAATGAGTAACACTTCCACTGGGAGCGGAATGAGTAATACATCATCTGGGAGTATGATGGGTGGTAGTTCATCTAGTAGTTCCACTACGTCCTCTTCTTCAAGTGGATATTCGTGGGGAGGATAAAAGTTAAGGTAGAATTTTATTTTTAAAACTACTAATTATTTTTCATCTTCTATGCTTAAAATTTAAATATTCATAATGATAAAAAGTTTATATGGTTACTAAAGATGATGTAATAAATGTTATAATCAAATTTACTGCAGGGGATACTTCAAAAGAGTTTACACGAAGTAAAGTTAGAGAGTTCTTAAGTGCAAAAGGTAGTAAAACAATTGATAAAATCTTTGATGAACTAGAAAAAGAAGGGTTTATAAAGCTTAATAGGACAGTTGGTAGAAGTAAATATTATGTATTAGCTAAAAAGATAGAAATAAAAGAGGAAACTAAAAGAGAAGAAGTAACTAAAAGTAAGGACTTAGAAGATATAAAAGAAGCCTTACGTGAGGTTCTAGCTGAATATTTTGGAAGACCAAAGAGTTTTGAAGACCTTGATAAAGTTTATGAAAGAGTAAAGGATGATTTGGGTTATGCTTCAATAAAAGACTTAAGAGAACAGTTAGGCATGAGTCTTGAACAGTTTATGGGAAAATTTTCTGACTATATATTACAGAATTATGAATTAATTTCTGGAGGAAAAGAGGGCTTTGTAATTCGAGGGGCTTTATATGGAATTGTTCGTAAGAAGAGGTGAAACAATGGTTTGTAACTTTCCAGAGTATACAGTATCAAAATACCAAGACGAGAACGTTAAAATCGCTGGAAGACTTTGGATAGAGACGTCAAATAAGATTAAAGAAGCTATACTAGCTAGAAAGAATACTGTAATATCAATTATAGGAGAACCGGGCATGGGGAAAACAACTCTTCTTAATGTAGTTAAGAAAGATTTAAAGGAATATAGCTTTATACTCTACCTAGATTTAGTGAATAGTCCTAGCCTATCCTACTCTGCATGGTATGTAATAAAGAACACTTCAGTATATGAAAAGATAAGAGAAAAAGCGTTTGAAATACTTTTACAACACCAAAAAGATATTGGCTATAAAGGACTAACTAAGTTTTCCAAGGAGTTTAGTAATTTCTTAAGGCATATTTGTGAAAAGAAGAATTGGAATAATAATTTCTCCTACGCTGAAAAACTTTATTGTATGTCTTATGAGGAAAACGTAGAAGGATTAATTGAATTCTTAAATGACCTTTCTAAATTAGACACTGTAGCACTTCTAATAGATGAAATTAAAGCTAAGGATGGACACTTAACCGAGCTTCATAAGGTAATCAATGAAACAAATATTCCAATTATTGTAACAATGGTTCCAGATGTTGTAAGTGAGATAAAAGATAGGGCATTAATAAGGAGACTTTCTGAAATTAAGATAGAACTTAAATTATCTAATGATGATAAATTAGATATACTTAAAACATATTGTGATGATTTTGCTGAAGAAATATATAAAATTAAGGAAATTCAGGAAGCTAGAACTTTAAGTGCAGTATTAGATTTAGCCAGATATGCATATTTACAAGCCTTTCAATATTGCAAAAACGATTACAAGCAAATTAATTGCATAAGAGATTACATTAGGAGTGCTTTCTATATAGAAAATATAGAAGAAGCTTCGAAAGAGCTAGAAAAGAAAATACGCGAAGGATTAATTGAACTGAAAGGAGTATATGGCATAGAATATGTTCATGATAGGGGAAGAAGAATTGATGAAAAGTCTGTCATAGTTGACTTATACTTTAGAAAGGGAGAAACAGTCTATATCGGTGATGTAAAACTTTCAAATAAAGACGTACTTGATAACGTTGGAAATATGAAAAAATTGGAAGATTATGAAAAAGAAGGCAGCTTTAAAGTAGTAAAATTTATTATAACAAATACACCGAATGTTGATCTAAAGGGTTTCATATTAATTTATATTGATAATTATACAATAAAGAAGATATTAAATGGAGACATAGATGCTAGAAACAATTTAGTAGGAAAAATAGTTAGGGATCTTAAAATAAGTAACGAATAGTTTACAAAATTTTAAGCAAAATTTTAATCCTAATTTCATACATTTACGAATATATGTAAACATTACTGTAAGATAATAAGCCAATAAGTAAAAAGTAAATATCGTAGCTTGGTCATAGTAAGCCGTTACCGTTTATCAAAATTTGTTTATTTTGTCAGTGTAATTTATCATTTCAAAAGAGAGGAGAGAAAATATCTCTTGTTGTTAGTATTAACATTATTTAATTATAACGTGTATAACATGAATAATGTATAATCTTAACTATAATGATTAAATCTTTTATGAAGTTTTTAGCGAGATTATTAAATGAGCAAAACGTTATGTAATTTCTTCTCTCTTTATCATATATCCTTTACTTCCCTTATAATCTTCATCAAACACTAATTCGCCCCTTAAGTAAGTTTGTACAACTCTTGCATTAAACTTTACTCCCTCATAGATAGAATAATCCATTTTTCCATGCCAATCCTTAACTTGCCATTCCTCCCTTTTTATTACAGCAAAATCAGCATCGCTACCAACTTTAAAACCCTTTTCTTTTATATTATATAGTTTTATTTGATTTTCAGATGTTATTTTAGCAACATTTTCTGGAGTTATTAAGCCTTGAAACATAAAGCTGATAATCGTTGGTACAAGAAATTCTGTAGATGAAACACCATTAGGAACTTCAATGTAACTTAAAGCCTTATCCTTATACACTGACATGAAACCGGAATAATCACTGCCTAAAGTATCAACCATGTTGATTTTCCTTACTAATTCCTCTCTCATCTCTTTCTTCCTCAATGGAGGTGACATTATAAATCTATACCCGTCCGGTCTTTCATAGTAACTTTCATCAAATATTAAGTAATGAGGACAAGTTTCTCCATAAATGTTTGCCCCTTTCTTTCTCCAGAAATTTATTATATCAAGTGAGGTTGGTGAAGAAATGTGAACTATATAAGCTTTGACTCCAGTTAAATAGGCTAGCATAGATGCTCTATTTACAGCTTCTTCTTCAACTTCAATAGGCCTAGTTATTGCATGATAAATTGCCTCTTTTTTATCTTTATATTCTTCTTGTAAAGCTTCAATAACGTCACCATTTTCTGCGTGAATAGCTACAGTGCCACCAAGTTCTTTAACTTTTCTCATAGTCAAGTAAATAGTTTCATCATCAGCTTGCATACTTCCTTTATAAGCCATAAACATCTTTACACTTTTTACTCCAAGCTTGAACACTTCATCAAGGTAATTAATTTGCTCCTTTCTCTTTACTATTAAATGAAAAGAAAAATCAAAGCCAGCAGTAGTCTTAGCTTTTTCGATCTCCTCTTTAACAGCTTCAATAACTCCTCTATTTAATGGATCAATAAAATTAATAACTGTAGTAACCCCACCAGCTAATGCAACTTCACTACCACTTTTATAATCATCAGCTGTAGGAATAATTTCTTTACTTCCTAAATACCTAGAATTAAAATGCGTATGTCCATCTATGACGCTAGGTAGAATATAATAACCGGATAAATCTTTTCCATCCCCAGTTATTTCTTTCTTTATTTTAACAATTTTTCCTTCTTCTACTTCAAAGTCTGTTTCAATAATTCCTTGAGGAGTTATGACTCTTGCGTTTTTAAAAATCATAATAAAATGTAGTACTGGAGAAATATAAGCATTGTGAATTTCTAAGTTATAGAATTAGTATAATATAACAAAATATATTTAAATTCTTATACAATGCTTTACTTTATGAGTAAAAGTTTATTCGTTAGAGAAAGTTCTGGGTTAGTTAAAAATGTAAGTGCATTAGACTCTATAATGCTAAATTTAGGCAATATGTCAGCTGGAGTAGCATTATTTAATTCAATATCACCTTATATTCCACCTGGTGGAGTAATATGGATAGCTTCATTAATAGGATTAATACTAACTTTGCCACAAGCATATATTTACATGGTTCTAGCTGGTAAGATTCCAAAGACAGGGGGTGATTATATTTGGTTATCTAGAATTTTGCATGGGAGTGTAGGAGTAACGATGGCTTTTGCTTTAATGATAGAATCTACTGCATTTTTTGCATTAGTAGCATATTTCTTTTCTTCAGCTGTTGGAACAGTTGTAGGAACTATAGGAACTATGGATGGAATATCCTCATTAGTATCTTTGTCATCATCTCTTTCAGCCCCAATTCCTTCCTACATATTAGGAGCAGTACTTTTTGGAGTAATAATAGCTTTTAACATATTTAGAGCTAAATGGGGTTATACTTTAGTAACTGTAAGTACATTAGTCTCTCTTATTACAACAATAATAGCTATGATAGTCATTGGAATTAATATCCCAGATTTTCATACTGCTATAATTCCTTTCCTAGAAAGAGAAGGAATAGTTCCACCATCTAATTATGCATCTACAGTTCCTCCGCCTAACTTAATAGTTTCATTAACTGGCATACTCCCGTTACTTGCAATATTTACTTATCCGTGGATGCAAGCAACTCCAGCTATTGCATCTGAGGCAAAGAAAGTTAAATATGTTCAATACGGAGTTATTATTCCATTATTAGCTACTGGAATTTTGGTGACTTTAGGATTTGGTTTAATGTATTTGGCAGGAGGTTATACTTTCACAACTTACATGTTTACAAACTCTGCAAGCTCTTTCGTTTACACTTTCTGGACTGTTGCAATTGGATTAACAAGTAATCCAGTTTTACAGTGGATTATAGGAATTGGGTTAATGACTTGGGAGTTTGCAGTTTTAGCTTATGGTGTTATTGTCTTTTCTAGATACATATTTGCAATGGCTTTTGACAGAGTATTTCCAGAAATATTTACTAGATTAAATAGATATGGATCTCCAGTTTATACTCATTTATTTGACTTAATTTTAACCTTAGCATTTTTAGCCTTACCAGTAATATCATTTAACGGTGCCTTAGCACTTTATGGAGCAATAGTAATTGGAATGGTTTATTTCTTTACAGTAAGTGTAGCGGGAGTAATTTATGGAATAAAGAACAAAATAATTCCATTAATAGGTGCTGGTATATTTGAAGCTGGCTACTTTGTATTTTTGACATATGAATCTGTAACAAATCCAGTGTTTAGTTTTGCTCAACCAAATGGGGTGCCTAATCCAATAACTTTAGGGTTTGTAATAGGTAGTTTTGTTGTTGGAGCAATAATATACATAGTAGCTAGGCAAATTAATTTAGGTAAAGGAATAGATATAAACATGATTTATAAAGAAATACCTCCAGATTAACTTAAGTAAGTAAATTTTTTCCTTCTTTCATTCCTCTTAAGTTATTTAATTAAGTTAATAAAAAGATATAAAAATTCGCCTCCTTTATTTATTTAATGTTTTATCACTATGTAGACGATATCAAAGGAAAATATAAAGTAGTTTCATTTATACGATCTACCAAACCGTACGCTAGGTTTAAGATTAGTGGTAAGGCATTTACATGGGAAGATATAGATTTTAGAGTACCAAAGATTTTTGAAAGTGAAGGAAAACTAAAGGATATTGAAATACCATTATTAGCAAAAGATAAAGCACTTTATGTAGGGCAACCAATAGGAATGGTTATAGGTGAAGATGAATATGATGCTGAAGATAAAAAAGATGAAGTTGAGGTAGAATATGAAGACTTAGAAGGGCCAATATATGAGCCTGATAACGTTATTTTTTCTTTTTCTAAAGGAGAATATGAGATAGGAGAAGATTCACTCTCATTAAAATTAAAGTTTAATAGGCAATCTCCGGCTCCCTTAGAAGGAAGAGCAGTAATAGTTACTCATGAAGATGGGAAGATAGTAATAAGAATTTCAACTCAAGCACCTACTGTAGTTAAAAAAATTGTTGCAGACATGTTAGATGTATCAGAAGATAAAGTTGAGGTACGAGTTCCTAGGGTTGGTGGTGGATTTGGGGCAAAACAGGATATAGTAAGCGAGGAACTTGCTGTTATAGCTCTTTCTTATGTTACTGGAGAGAATTTAAAATGGATCGAAAGAAAATCTGAACATATAATGACATCTCAAGGAAGAGGCCAAGAGCATGATGTTAAAGTATATTTCAATAATAACGGAAAGATCACTGGGATAATAGATGATATAACATATGACATGGGAGCTTACCCATTACCATGGACTGGCATTTCTCCACTTTACGTAACTTTAATAAACCTAAGGAACATATATGATATTAAAATAAGAACTAATATTAAAGTTATCGCGAGTAATAATCCACCACAAGGTGCTTTTAGAGGTTTTGGTAGGCCAGAAGCTTTCTTTGTAATAGAAAGGATAATGGATGAAGTAGCTAGAAAATTAAAGTTTTCTCCAATAGATATAAGAGAAAAGAATTTAGCAAACATTGAAGATATAGGTAATGTAAAGAAAGTGATTGAAAAAGTGAGGAAGAAGTATGAAGAATTCAAAGAGAAATACAAGATAGGAATAGGTGTTTCCTTATACGTTCATTATGCCTCTCCAACATCAAAAATCTTAATCGGAGAAGAAAAATCTTTTGTTGGAGGTTATGAGTGCGTTTCAGTAAGATTAAACAAAAGTGGGATAATTGAAGTAAAGACCACTACTGTTGATATGGGACAAGGGATATCTGATGTCTTAAAAAAGATTGTAGCTAAAGAACTAAATTATGACAAGGTAGTAGTTTATACTGGTTCTCAAGATGTAAATGGGTTTGGAAGTTGGGCAAGCAGAAGTGTCTTAACTGCTGGGAATGCTACGCTTTTAGCTGTAAAAGAGTTAAAAGAAAAGATTGAGAGTTTAGGAGGAATAAACAGAGTATTACAATTGCTTAATGAGTTCCCATGGGAAATTAAAGATAAGGAAATTTATTCAATAAAGTGCTATGAGCCAGAGGACTCTGTAGGTGCAGTGAGTGGTCAAGTTACCGTGGTTGGTTATGATGGAGTAAACTTCAAAGTTATAGAGAATTATACGATTGTAGATATTGGGGTTGCTGGAGATGAAGAAAAAGTTAGAGGCCAAATAATAGGAGGAATAATTCAGGCACTTGGAGGTGTACTTTATGAAGACGTTAATGATCCTTATAACTACTTAATTCCAACAGCAAAAGAGGTACCAAAAATTGAGGTTGAGTTGCTTCACACACCATCTAATACTCCAGGTGGGTTTAGAGGAATTGGGGAAAACAGCATTTCCGGGGCTTATGCATCAATAGCAAATGCAATATCTGATTTTATACCAGTCTATGAAATACCATTGAGGAGAGATTAAGATGCTTAAAATACCAGCTTTTTATGATATGCATTCTCATCTAGAAAACGCATTTATCGGTGGTAATGCTTCAAGTCTGGAAGAAGCTGTAGAGAAATGGAGTAAAATTAGGGATAAGATGTCACTTGAGGATTTAAAAAAGAGAATTGAAAAAGCTGCACTAGTTGAGTTATTTTATGGGACTACTCATATTAGAGTTCATGCTGATACTTGTTCCAAAAATAGTGTAAAGGCCGCAATATTAGCTAAAGAAGAATTAAAAGAATATGTTGATCTTCAAATAGTCGCATTTCCAGAACAAGGAATATTTAACTGTTCAAAAGAAGACTTCATAAATTATGCCAAGTTAGCTGATATAATTGGTGGTAAACCAGAGGTGGATGAAAATCCTAAAGAGCATATGGATTTTATCTCTGAGTTGGCTTTTAAATTAGGCAAACATATTGATGTTCATATAGATCAACATGACGCTAAAACTAAACATAGTGAATATATGTTGAGAGTTGCTAAAACTCATTTAGCTTTAAGTCATTTAACAGCTCTACATTTTTATTCAGATAAATATGCAAAAAGATTAATAAAAACGATTAAAGAGAAAAATGCTTCTGTCATTAGCTCTCCATTAACAGCCTTTTATCTTAACGGAGGAAATTCTTATCCAATGTATAGGGGTCTAACTAGGATTAAAGAGTTGTTAAAAGAGGGAATAAACGTTTGTCTTGGTCATGATGATATTCAAAATCCATTTTATCCTAGTGGTGTAGGGGACATGTTACAAGTCCTTTGGATGGCAATGAATATTGAAAAAGAATTTGATCCCTCATGGATTAATTTAATAACTAGAAATGCTGAAAAAGAATTTGGATATAAGAATGAAGATTATATTCTTGTAGATGTAAATTCAATTGAAGAACTAATTTCGACTTTAATACCTAGAAGAGCTGTTATACGAAAAGGAAAGATAGTTGCTAAATCTACTATTGAAATGAAAGTTTTAGATTTAAATCCTCTCTCTCTAATTGAGGAATTAAAAGGAGAAAATTTTAATACTTCATTATAATATTAATTTAAACTCAAATATATATAGTATGACAAATATAAACTTTAATTCTCTTTTTCGTAATTTAAGCTTATAATGAAAATCATAGATGCTAATGTCATGGGAATTGAAATAAAATTGTTGTTCGTTTCGGACATTCATGGTTCAGAGGTAGTATTTAGAAAAGCTTTAAATGCAAGTAAAATGTTTGGTGTTCATTATCTCATTTTAGGAGGGGATTTAGTATCTAAAGATTTCGCTTTATATCTTAAGAAAGGCAATTCTATCTATCAAGGTGAAGAAGAGGTCTCTCTTGATGAAATAGAAAAAATATATAAGACATCTGGTTTAGCTCCCTTATTTTTTGATTCAAAAGATGAGTTAGAGGAATTTAATTCTAATCCTCATTTTAGGAAGGAAAAAATTCTTGAATTTATTCAAGGTCAGATTGACTCATGGGTTAAAATATTTGAAGAGAAAACCAAAGACGCTAAATTTATTACTATTTGGAATACTGGTAATGATGATCCCTTAGAGGTTGATAATTATTTAGAAAGTCACGGGATAAAGGTTGCCGAAAATGAATACATAGAAATAGGCGATCTTATTCTCGTGAGTTCTGGTTATGTAAATCCGACTCCATGGAATACCTATAGGGAATTACCAGAATCTACGTTATATAACAAACTAGAGGATAAAATAAAGAAGCTTGAAAGACCAGAGTATACAATATTTAACTTTCATGCTCCTCCTTATAATACTAAACTTGATATAGCTAGAATAAAAGACGAAAATATTCATGTTGGCTCTCAAACGGTTAGAGAACTAATAGAGAAATACCAACCAGTATTAGGTCTACATGGTCATATTCATGAATCTCCAGCAAGTGATAAAATAGGAAATACTAAAGTTATTAATCCGGGAAGTAACTATAAAGATGGCATATTAAATTATGCTTATGTAATTATCAAAAAAGAAGCAAAAGGTTTTGGTAAAGCTTATATAAAGAAGTTTGAGGTTAAGAGTATTCTTTTAGGGAAGGGTTAAAATGGTTAACAGCTATCAATTAACTTTAACTAAACAAGTAGATTTAAAGCAGTATATTTTTAATCCATTCATCTTCACTGGAATAACTGGACATATTTTAATAAGTAAAGTTTATGACAGATCTACGAGGTCTTATACAGTATATACTCAAGCTAGAGAGCCTGACCTATCAAAATTTCAAATTTTTATAGTCTTAGATCATGAAACTGCTGAATTTAATAGGGGAACAATGACCGTTACTCCAAAATTTTCTGGCATTCTTTATCATATAGAGACTTTTGATAACACTGTTCAAGGAGATCTTGAAATTTTAATACAAGAAAGGAGTATAGTGTTTATAGATAATATTACAATTAAAAAGGGATTATTGGGAAGAAGAACACAATCAGAATTGATGAGTCACGTAATTAATGATCACATAGAGCCATTTCTTGCTTCGCTAGGAATAAAAACTTATGATTCATAATAAAAACTTTTCTTTTTTGCATTAAAACTTTTATATTTCCTTTTATTTAAATACCTCATATGAGTGAAAAGAAAATATTCATTAGAGAATCCTCTGGGCTTGTAAGGCAAATGAGTAGTAGACATGCATTTGCAAAAGTATTAGCAATGATAGTACCAATTTCAGTATATTATACAATGGTTTATTCTCCAGCTCTACCCGGTGCTGATTGGAGCTTAGGAATAGTTTTAGCGGCAATAGTTGCATTACCAATCTTCTTAACTTATCTAAAATTAGCTGAACATATTCCAAGATCTTCTGGAGAATACATTTATATTACTAGAATATTACATCCAGCATTAGGCGGAATACAAGCTGTTGCAAATGTATTCTCAACACCATTATTAGCGGCAATACTTTCTCAAATAGAGATTTCAGCTGGTATTGCTCCTGCATTTCAGCTTTTGGGTTTAGCATTCCACAATTCAGCTTTATTAAATTTGGGAACTGCAATGCTAGTAAATCCAACTGTCTTTGAAATTTCAGCTTTCATAGACTTAATTGCAATGTGGATAATTAGTATTTTTCCACCAAGGTATATGGCAAACTTCCTTTTTGGGATTGCTACTATGCAAGTAATTGGAGGATTACTAATTCTAGCATTACTTGCTCAAGGACCTAAAGCATTTGAATTAGCTTTTAATTCTCTTTCAGCAATGTATAAAGGACCAACTTATGCTTCACTTTACTCTTCTGGATTAGCATACTACTCACCAATAGTAAATCCTTTACAAACGTTAATATGGATGATTTTGATGATAATGTGGATGTTTATTTGGTTCTTTGCCCCATCATACTTTGCTGGTGAATATAAAATGCCTGGTAAGTCTATAAAGCTTGGTATGATAGCTGGTTATGCTATTGCTTCAGCAATAATATTTGGATTAGTATTTGCTACTGAATATTCCATGGGTATACCATTCTTTAATTACGTTTCATTAAATGGATGGGGATCAAATATACCATTACAAGCTGGTTCCGGTTTTATAGCCTGGGCTGGAATATTGGCAATAAGCTCACCAATATTAGCATTCTTTGTTGCAATACTTAATTTAGGTTTACAATTTGTTGCTACACCTTTATCGTTAGCAATTCCAAGCAGAGTGTTATTAGCAATGGCATTTGACAGATTGATTCCAGAAAAATTTGCTTATGTAAATCCTAAACTAAAGACACCTTTAGTAAGTTCAATCTTCGTATTAGCATTAGCATTAATTTTTGAGTATGTTACTATAAATGGTTATTTGGTAGTTTCAACAATTGTATTAATAGGAATACTTTTCCTTTATCAGTTCTTGTTAGCTGCTATTTCAGCAGTTGTTGCTGGAATAAAGGGCATTTCTGGTGAAGAATTAAGTGATAAAGACAAGAAGGAGTTCTTAATTTATGGTTCTTTAGCTTCAATAGTCTTAGTAATTTCAGTATTCTTTTCAATATGGTATGCTAGTATAAATAGTCTTTATGCATCTATGGTAATTGGCAACTTATTAACTGACTACATAATAATTGGGGTTATACCACCAGTTGGACTTTTACTTTACTTCTTGGCAAGACAATATAGGCTTAAGCAAGGTATAGACATAAACTTAGCCTTTAAGATGATTCCTCCTGAGTAAGATATATTTACTTTTTTTAAGATTATATATTATGCGTATAGCTATTATTCAGACGTATATGAGTTGGGATAAAAAGGATAATATAGAAAGGCAAATAGAATTAGTTCATAAAGCAATAGATAATAAAGCTGAAATAATTTCTTTAGATGAGCTCAGTAACACAATATATTTTCCCTTTGAGCAAAATCCTAAATACTTTGCATGGGCTGAAACTGAGAAAGATGAGACAATAAGGAGATTTAAAGAGATAAGCAAAGAAAGGGAAGTTAGTTTAATAGTACCTATTTTTGAGAGAGACAACAACTTCTTTTACAATACTGCATTTGTTATTGACAACGGTAAGGTTATAGGTAAATATAGGAAAACTCATTTACCTCAAGAGGAATGGTTTAATGAATACTATTACTTCAAAGTTGGTGATTTAGGTTTTCCCACATTTAACTTGAAAGGTGTAAATACTGGTATTGTAATATGTCACGATAGACATTTCCCAGAAACTGTTAGAAGTGAAGTAGTAAAAGGTGCTTGGTTAATTTTCATTCCTTCAGTAGCGGCATTTAAAGAGATATGGGAATTAGAACTAAGGGCTCATGCGGTATTTAACACTGTCTACGTAGTTGGGATAAATAGAATTGGAAAGGAGTATCCTCAACAAAAAGAAGAATACTTTGGAGAAAGTATGATAATATCACCTATGGGAGAAATAATTAGTAAAGCTGGAAAGAGTGAAGAAATACTTTATGCAGATATTTCAGAGGATGAAGTAATGAATGCAAGGATAAAAAGACCGTTCTTGAAAAAGAGGCTTCAAAGTTATGGTCTTTAAAAATCTACTTTGCCAGGGTTAAAGAGATCATCTGGATCAACTTTTCTTTTGAAATCTAATATGTATTTTAGTCTTTTTTCTTCTACCCTATCATTTATCTTATACGTATGTAAATTAAATTGTTTACCTATCATAGGAATATTTGAACAGCCAATAAAGTAAGTGTGAGAGAAGTATTGACCAGAACTTTTTGACAATTCAGCATCAATATAACACTCTTGTGTATCAATTTTGTTTAAATTCTCCAAGGGTATATCAACAGAATTATAAGGCAATTTAGTTTTACTTACTACTGTAAAATAAGCTCCAGCAAATGTAGTCACAATGTCTCTTAACTGAAAACCTTTTTCACTATCAATTCCATAAATTACATTCCATTTACCCCATGTAGTTTCAGGTTCAATTTCTTTAGCCATGGGGTAATTTCTTATGCTTATAAATTCTGCTTCTCCTAAAAGATCTAAGGAAAAATCTAATGCCTCAGAAAGAGAATTGAACGATTTCTTTAATATCTCTATGCCCTCCCTCTTTCTTACTAACTTAATTTTGACCTTTGTTAGAATTCCAGTTGTACCAGCTGACTGAACAACTGAGTAAACATCACTTCCGTTCAAGGTATATTTTCCCTTTAAAGTATAAACTTCAACTTCTAAAACATTATCCCAAACTGCACCGTTCTTTAAAGAACCAAAACCTAATGAACCTCCTTCAACAAAACCACCTATTGTTGCCATGTAGAAACTTGTTGGAATTAAAGGTAAATCATTAATTCCAACTTCATTAAATTCTGTCCCGGGAAATACTGTTATACTTTCACCCTTTCTTTCAAATCCCTTAAAAGAAGTTATATCTAGGACAATAGTGTCTTCTTTAATAGGAATTGTCGCCCCTAAAGTGTTTGTTCCATTTCCTCTTACTATAATTGGGAAATGGTATTCTTTCATTAATTCTATTATCTTTTTAACGTCTTCCTCGTTCTTTATTTTTACCACGGCCTTTGGCAATTTTCTCTTCGATGATAATATTGGCGAAAGATAAGCATAGTCTATAGAATATTTTTCAAGAATATCTCTGGAAGTATAAAATTCTTTAAAGTATTTTGAAAGGAACTCCATAAAAATATATTGTAAAACTATTTTAAAAGCTTTCCCTTAGGAGTGGAAACTAACTCTCCTTTATCTATTACCATCTCGCCATTGATTATCACAGTTTCTGGCTTTCCTATAATTTCATAACCTTCATAAGGTGTCCAATCAGCCATATGAATATTATTAACTGATACTCTCCATTTTTCCTTAAAATTATAAATAACTAGGTCAGCCCTATACCCTTCTTCTATCTTACCTACGTTAAGATTGTTTAAAGTAGCTGGATTTTCTGATAGCAATTTTATAGCATTATATAAAGGTAAATTTCTCTTTATAAATTCAGTAATTATCATAGGGACACGTAATTCAACACCAGGTAAACCAGGAACTAGGTCTGGGAATTCTTGATGTTCTTCCTTTATCTCTTTATCAAACCAATTATGATCAGTTCCTATGACGAAAATTTTATCAATTCTCTTCCATAGTTCTTCTGGTTCTCTTACTGGAGGTGATGTAACGTAAAGATATGAGTCTTTTCTGTCATATACTTCCTTGCTTAATATTAAGTGATGAAGAACAGCTTCAGCCTTAATATTTTCTGGTAATAAATCCAATGTCTTTCCACAGCTTACATGGGCAATTAAACCCTTACTTACTATTGGTAAAATTCTAATTACTGCAGAAAGTTCACTCTCTTCTGGTCGGGTTAATAAATGAAGTTTTGGAGCACCTTTAAGATTATAGGCTAATGTATTAATTAATTCCTCGTCTTCAGCATGGATCATAATATATCCTTCTTTCTCTCTTACAAAATCGTTAATCCTCTTTAAGCCTAATAAATTACTTTTCATCCCAGCATATTCAACCATCATAAATTTGACTGACTTAAATCCCATGTCAAAAGCTCTTTTTAAGTTTTCAGTTAAATCATTTGCAAATATATGGAATGTATAATTTACGTAAGAGGTTGAAAATTGGCTTATTCTTTCATCAATGTTTGGCGATCTATCAGAAAAGGCAAAATCGATAACCGTAGTAGTTCCTCCAAATGCAGATGCTAAAGTACTCTTTTCAACAGTATCTGATGTTGGTACTCTTAAGTATCTTTTATATATGTGTACATGATTATCAACTCCACCGGGTAAAAGTAACTTTCCCTCTCCATCTATTATTTTATCTAAAGAAGGAATATCCTTTTTCACCTTTACTATTTTGTCTTCTTCAATTTGTACTTCGGCTTCTGTAATTCCGTCTTTTGTTGCAATCTTAACGTTCTTAATGATCATTATATTAACCCCAATTCCTCAAATTTTCCAATTTTTCTCTTCAAATAATGTCTATAAAGAATTGAAGCTTTATCAGCTTTCACATGAATCTCTTTAGATAAATCTAGATAATAAAAGTCAGGTTGAGTTTCTAGTACTTCTTTATCTTGCATTATAATTGTATCCTCAAATTTTCTGATAACTTCATCTTTAACATCATAACCATAATTCATAAAAATCCATGCAAAAACAATGCTTTTACTTTTACTCTCAGGCTTTATAGAGAATATCATAGAAAAAGTCTCTCCTTTTTCATTGCTTTTTGTGAAATAAAGAAATAAAGGTCTGTAAATAATATAAGTGTAAGTTTCATATTTTCCACTATTACTACCATCTGGATTAGGTTGGTAAACTTTTATGTTTTTTGCTATTACGTAATCGTCAGTAAGTTCGGCCTCATATTCTGGGATAATCGAATATTTTGGATCACCTAAATAACCCTCATGAACGTAAGGAAAATGAGAAACATCAAGTAAGTTTTCCAATACTCTAAATGGATTAGCGTTAATGTAATAAGGACCACATTTTATTCTTCTAAAGTTTTCCCACTCTTTAATTTCTGGTAAATCTTTCTCTGGCTCATCTATCGAAACCCAGACTATCCCATATTTCTCTTTAACATAATACTTTCTTAGCCTTACACTTAACGTTTTCCCTAAAGAGGGAATAAGAGTCAATTTTCCTTCAAGGTCAAATTTCCAGCCGTGATAAGGACACTGTATTTCATTATCAGTTATTTTACCCTTTGAAAGTTTTGCCAATCTGTGAGGACATCTATTACTTAAAGCGTAAAGCTTGTTATCTCTTTTAATTATTAAAATCTCATGTCCTAAGAGATTTGTTTCGTAAATTTCTTTAATTTCATCAGAAAAAGCAACGGGTAACCATTCCTTATACATAGTTTAAATAGTTCTTTTTAACAATATAAGGGTTGCGGTACTATTCATCTTTCTTTTTATTTTATCATCGCTTATTTATCATTTTGAATACCTAAACTGTATATTAGAAGAATGATAAAAATAAACATTTTTCACTATATTAATTTTCCAGGGTTTAGTATATTATGCGGATCTATCATTTTCTTCAACTCTCTCATTAACTCAAGTTTTTCCTTATCGTTTAGCCATTCATTAATCACTATTGTTGGCGGTTTAAAAGGCACTTTTATACCCTCTTTTTGCAAAATAGAATCAATAAAGTCAAAATTCTCTTTTTCTGACATAATTGTTGTATCTATTATTACTTCTCCTTTTATCGTTTCTACATCTCCATGAATTAAAACCTTATCTCCTAATCTTTTCTTTATAGGTTGAATAACATTATAGAACTTATTTATAGGGATGTGCATTAATGCATCATGAGAATAATTATAGAATATTTTCATATTTCTAATCATTACATAAATACCAGAACCAGCTAAGGTTTCTATTACCTTTAAGGAATCAATCTCCTCTCCATAACTTTTAGTACTTGAAATTATTACATTCCAGTTATCGGTCTCAATCTTTCCTTTCATTACTATTGACAATGTGTCTTTATCTTCAATTGCTATTCTTCTTACATACTTTTTATCTTTCTCAACTTCTTTAATAAATCTTATAGCACTCTCAAGATCCTTAAATTTGACTAATTGATCCCTCCAATCTTCATAATCTATAACAGCTAATTCTGCTTCAAGAATTATTCCATTAGTACCAGATGCTTGAGAAACGGCTAAAGCTCTTTTACCTTCTAGCTCGTATTCACCCTTTGGACCTATTATTTTAGCCCATCTAAAACCCTTATTTTCAAAATAATAACCATATTGATATGACCCAGTACCCCCGCTTCCCCCAGAAATAAACCCAGTCAATGTTGAGAAGTAAAAACTACTGGGATATACCCTTAAGTCCTTTCCTTTCTTTCTTAAATAACTTAATACCTCATTTACTTTCATCCCTGCTGAAAATCTTACATAATTGTTGTCAAGTAACTCAACTTTTTTCTCAAAGTATTGCATATCTATCAATATTGAAGGGTAAAAGAGTATAAGTTGGCCAAAATTTGTTGTTCCAGCACCTTTAGGGACTATTGGAATTCTATGAAGGTCACAAATTTCTAAAAGATATTTTATATCTTCCTTGTCTTTTACTTTCAATAGACCTATAGGATTCTTACTTAAGCTGATTACTGAAGGATCGATAAGATAACATTTTAATTGCTGAATATGTCTTTTAGACACTTCTTCATCATAAACAAACTTTGATCCAAATTCTTTCTCTAATTTATTTAATAACACGATTAATTAATAAAGTATTTTAATTTAAGCTTTTCCCAATTCCCTATTGTATAATGTTCAAAAAACGTTAAGTTGTGACAGATAACAAATACTTTTTCATTTTATCATGAATTTTTATCATTATAAACTAGTTTTGCAAAACTTTACATTAATATTATATTGAACTATGTTTATAAGCATCTTCCTTCATATAAAAATTTATCAATTAAACGTAATTTAAAATATTCATTTGCAAAATTTTTAAATTCCTTAGGAGAGATCTATTTATGAAAAGTAAAGACGATATATTAAGTAATGAGGAGATTTTACCTATTCCTAAAGAAATTAAGAAATGGAGTGCATTAGATTATTCCATGGCATGGGTAACTATGACCGTAGGAGTCTTAGCTTGGGAATATCCATGGTTTGGAATATTTTTAGGTATTCCATGGTATCTTTCAGTTTCTCTAGTATTTTTAGGAAATTTAATTACTCTAATTCCAATGTTAATTCAATCTCATGCTGGTGCAAAATATGGTATTGCTGAGCCGCAAATAACGAGAAGTAGATGGGGAATATGGGGTGCTTTCTTTCCTTCAGCAGTAAGGGCTATAATTGGTGCTGGATGGTGGGGAATTAATGTTTTTATAATAACTGAGATAATAGTAGGACTATATTTGAAATTCTCTGGTCAGTTGAATAAAGTAATTATACCATTACTTTCAAATGGTTCAGCAAATTCTTTCACAATTTCCTTAGCAGTGCCTCAACTATTTTGGATAACATTTGCTATTGTGATAATCTCAGAGCTTCTACTATTATATATATCTCCCATATTGAAAGGCCAAGAGCCGTTAAGGAAAATGAGTAAAATAGTTGGACCTTTATCAATTATTAGTTTATTAATCCTTTTCCTTTATGAAGGAGAAACTTCAGGATGGAACTTATCAAATTTGGGAAAATTCACAGTATCAACTTCCAATATCTTTCTGTTATTAGCCTTCTTAGCTGGAAATATGTCCAGTTGGTTAACCATGGCAATATCTATGCCAGATCTAACTCGTTTTGCTAAATCTCAAAGGTCACAAATGTTAGGACAAATAATTTTACCATTTATTTATTCCTTTGCTGGGCTTTTAGGGGTTTTAGGTACAACTATGGCAATTTCAAACGTTCATGCCACTGTAATAGACCCAGTCCTATTAACTCTCTTAACTACTCCATCTTATCTTTCTTTAATAATTTTAATACCAATATTAATGGAAACATTCGGAGTAAATACATTAGCAAACCTTTTACCTCCTGGTTATGATATAAGCAATTTCTATCCTAAGAGAATAAACTGGTTTACTGGGGTTATAATAGCTACAATAATAGGTTTATTAATTGGTGCATGGAGCTTTTTAGGTAGTGCATATGGGTTTATGATAAATTGGTTAAACACTTATGGAATAGCTCTAGGTGGAATAGTAGGAATTAATGTTGCTGATTATGTGTTTGTCAGGAAATTTACCATAGACGTTGAATCATTATACGTTAGAAATGGGAGTTATAAATACTATCATGGTATAAACTTAGCTTCGATACTAGCCTTTACTCTTTCGATACTGCCAGGATATTCGTACGTTTTAGGCTTAAGTGTGTCTTCTCCTTTATATTCATTAGGACCAATGTTAAGTTTACCTTTAGGGATATTGTTATATTTATTGTTTATGAAATTGTTTAAATATTGGTGATATAATGATTTTGAAAAACCTTAAGACTGTTGAAGGAAAAATTATAAGTATAGAAATTAATGGAAGTAAAATTGCAAAGGTTTATGATGGAATAACATCAGAAGGGGAAAATATGGAAGGAAAATTAGTAACCCCAGCATTAGTTGACTCTCATGCACACTTAGATAGTAATTTTCTTTTAGATGTTTGTAAAGAAGCTGAAACGCCAAAATTTATTGAAGCTCTTAAAGCTTTATTAGAGTGTAAATCTAAATTATCAGCAGACGAGATTTATAAACTAGCTAAAAAATCTCTTTATTATTACATTTCTCACGGAACTCTCTACATAAGAACTCACATAATGATTGATGACACTTTAGATAGGTTAAAATATATTGCAAGATTAAAGGAAGAATTTAAGGATATTCTTCAGATACAAATAATTGGTTTTGTTCAAAGTTACTCTTATTTTGATGATAACGTTGAAGAAAATATTTATAAATCTCTAGAAATTGCTGACGGTGTAGGAGGACAACCACATTTACAACCATCAAGAGAAGATGGAATAGGAATGATAAAGAAAATTTTTGATAGTGTTGAAGGAAAAGATAAGTTACTTGACTTTCATGCAGATTTTGCTGATGATCCTGAAACAAAGTTTAGTGAGGTAATAATCTCAGAAACTTTAAAAAGAAAAATGCAAGGTAAAGTTTCTTTATCTCACGTTACTGCAATGCATTCATACAACGAAGACTATTTTAGGAGGTATTTAAAATGGTTAAAGGAAAGTAAAATAAATGTAATTGTTGCACCAATAACTGCACTTGAAGAATCTGGGGCTTTCGAGAATTATCCTAAGAGAAGGGGTATAGCTAGAGTTTTGGATTTAATTTCAGAAGGTGTAAATGTCGCTTTAGGTCATGATGATATACAGAATCATTTAAATCCCTATGGTGTTGGTGATATGTTACAATCAGGTTTTATCTTAGCAATATCCTCTTATATGTATTTCTCTTCTTATGCAAAAACAATTTTTGACTTAATGACTTATAATGGGGCAAAAGCGCAGTTAATCAAAAATTATGGTATTTATGAAGGAGCAGATGCAAACCTAGTTATTTACAACTCTACAAATCCTTTAGATGCTTTAAGAGAAATAAAGCCTAGAAGAATGGTTATAAGTAAAGGTAAAATAGTTTATGAAAGTAATATAAATGAGGAGTTGAAGGTAAATGTTGATTAAGGAAGTTAGATTTTATGATGATAATAAAGTTCATGATATATATGTTGAAAACGGAATTATTCGATGTATAGATTGTCAAGGTAAGAAAGATGATTACGTTTTTTATGGTAAGAAAAGATTGTTAATCCCACCTTTTGTAAATCCTCATTCCCATTTAGGATATGCTTTAACTTTAAATTATGGAAGCGTAAATGAAAGTGGAACATTAAGGGAAGGAGTTATTAAAACAAGGGAAGAAATAACGCCTAAGATTACATTTGATGACATAGAGAAGAGGCTTAAAAAGTTAGAGAAACTATTTTTTGTTAATGGTGTACTTTATGTTAGGAGTCACGAGATAATGCCATTAATATTTTATGTTTTAGAAGCTAGGAAAAAGTTAGAGTTAATAAATTTGCAAATTGTCGCATTTCCATCTCCGGGAATATTTTACTTTGAAGACACAATCGAAAAAATGGAAAAAGCCTTAAGTGAAGGAGCTGAAGTAGTAGGATTAATTCCAAATCAAGAACCTACAGTAGAGTTAGGAATAGAGTCAGTTAAAATTGCCTTCGATTTAGCCTTAAAATATAATAAAATGGTTGATGGTCATATAGATGAAAATGATGATCCTAACTCAAGGTTTGTTGAATATGTTACTTATGAAGCGTTAAAGAGAAAGTGGGGAGAAAAGACAACTATTAGTCATATGACAGCCTCTCACTCTTATCCATCTGATTATTTTGGAAAGCTTGTAGATTTAATGAAATTAGCTAAAGTTAATGTAATATCAAATCCAGTGGTTAGTACACATCTTCAAGGAAGATATGATAATTATCCAAAAAGAAGAGGAATAGCTAGAATTAGGGATATGTTAAAAAGTGGGATAAATGTTGCTTTAGGGACAGACAACATAGGAGATCTAATTTATCCTCTAGGAGATGGTAATATGTTAAGAGTATTACAAGAAGCTTTCTTAGTAGATCACTTCACAAGTAAGGATATTGAGGGAATGTTAAAACTAGTAACTTACAACCCAGCAAAGATACTTATGTTAGATGATTATGGTATAAAACCCGGGAGAAAGGCTGAGTTCGTTGTTCTAAATGCTAAAAATGAATATGAAGCAATTAGGAATATTTTACCTCCAGCTTTAGTTGTTTCTGGTGAAAATATAGCAGAGAATGAGATAGAATTTAAGATAAATGACAAAGATGTTACTGGCGAGATAGAGAATTTGCTAGACAGTGATTTTTAATCTTTTGTCTTTTGTGTGTTCAATAATATTTTTATTAATTTAAATTAATTTGGTAATACTTTATTAAGGGACAAGATGGATATTACTTGGGAAAGCACGGATGGTTAGATGTATCAACCTAAGTCTTCCCTCTTTGTTAAATTTTATACAAACTAGAGCTAAGAAAATAATATAAAATTTTCCAAAGAATTTATCATATGAAAGTTTGCGTCATTGGTGGTTCTGGGCAAGTGGGTTCAGCTACAGTTTTTGACTTAATACAAAATAATGTTAATGTAAAAGTTATTGATTTAAGGAAACCAAAGTTTGACGTTGAATATGTTCAAGGTGATTTAAACAATGTTGAAGATATTGTTAGTAAAATTAAGGAATGTGATTACGTTATAAATACAGCCCAATACTATTTCAATTTGAAAGCAATGCAAGCATCATTAAAAGCTGGTGTTAACTATGTAGATTTAGGTGGATTGTTTTGGATGACTAGAAAGCAATTGGAGATGAATAAAGATTTTGAAAGAGAGGGTTTATTGGCTCTTATAGGTATGGGTGCTGAGCCTGGAATAACTAATGTATCAGCAAAGTATTTGTACGAGAAGTACAGTTTGCCAGAAAAAATAAAGATAAGGAATGGGTGGAGGTCTTCTGGGTTTAAATTCAATTGGAGTGTTGATACTCAAATGGATGAAATTACAATGAAAGCTCCAGTTTGGGAAAATGGTAATTACGTCTATTATGAGCCGTTAAGTAAAAGTGAAATTATAGAGTTTTCTAAACCGGTTGGAGTAGTAAAAACATATTTAACTATTCATAGTGAATTAGCAACATTTCCATATTCATTTGATGGAGTTAAATATGTTGATTGGATGGAAGGAGGAGATGGCTTTGATGGAGTTATAGTTTTAGGAAAACTTTTTGGTGATAATGTTGAGGTCATGGGAGTGAAATCGAGGGATTATTTAAAAGAATTGCTTAAAATAAAGGGATTTTTAGGAAGTCAGGGTGATGAGTGGGAATCAGCAAAGGTAATTTTTGAATATGAAAAGAAAGTCAGGGAAATTGAAGTGTTAATTCCGCCAAAAGATGGTTTTGATGGTACTCAATATGGTGCTGGTGTTCCAGCTAGTATAGCGGTTCAAATGAAGGTAAAGGGTGAAGGAGTTTTGCCACCAGAAAAAGTAGTTAACCAGGATGTTTTCTTTGAAGAGCTTAAAAAGAGAGGATTTATAATTTACGAGAGGGAGTTAAGTAATGTTAGTAGTTGATGAAAAATTACCGGAAAATGCTATTCTTGTTGAAGAACCAGAGATTGCTGAACTTCTTTCCTCTTTTATAAGCGTTAAAAAGAAGATAGTTAAAAGGGGTTATCACTTATATATTTCAGATGAAGTTGTAATATCAACTCATGGGGTTGGAGGTCCTTCATTAGCTTTAATCCTTGATGAGTTAATTAGGCAAGGAGTTAAGAAGGCAATAAGATATGGAACTTGTGGTTCGCCAAATGAAAAATACAAAGTTGGAAGTTATTTTATTCCTATTGGCGTTGCTAGATATTTCTCGAGCTCTCTTTACCAAAGAGTTAGAGGTGATGTTATACATTCTCTTTTCCCCGACCTAGAGTTAGCTTACAATCTTTATAAGGCTTTGAAAGATAATGGAAAAGAAGTTTATTATGGTGAGATTTTTCAAAGTGATGATTTTTATGCTGAAGAAGATATAAATCAAATTATTGATATGGAGACTGGAACTCTTTTTCTATTATCTTCAAATTATGGAATAAAGAGTGCTTCAGCTTTGATAATTGCTAATTATAAAGGTAAAAATTGGATAAATTATGAGGAAATTTATAAAGCAGACTTTCCAATAATATTAAGTACGTTAATTGGAGGGGAGAAAAATTAACGTAATTGATAAAATTAGAAAAGAAGGAATATATTGTTCAACAGAACCAGAGGTAATTAAGGAGAAATCAAGTGATTTAACTTATATGTCTCCATTAATAAAAATAAAGGAAGAAGAACCTATTTGCATTGCCTTTCCTAAAAATGAAGAGGAAGTCGTGAAACTAGTTGAAATAGCTATTGAGGAACATGTTCCCTTAATTCCTAGGGGTGCCGGAAAGAATAATATAGGTGGTGTTCTTCCATTAAAGAAAGGGATAATAGTTGAGACTGAAAAACTTTATGAAATAAAGGATGAAGGTGAGGAAATTACCTTAGGATCTGGTGTTAAAATTATTGATGTTTATAATAAGTTAAGAGTTTATCCTTCAACTTATAAGGATGGTGTAACTGTTGGAGGAAATTATGAAGGCGGTTGCGGAGGTATTGGTGCATTTAGATTTGGTAGGGTTTGGTATCAAGCTACAGAAGTTGATATGGTAAATCCTAAAGGAAAATTAACTAGATTAAAGGGTGGAGATGTTTTAATAGCAGCTCATGCTGAAGGGACTACGGGAATAATTACTAAATTAAAAATGCTAACTTACAATGAAGGTAAAATAAAATCGAAAATAATTCTCTTTGATACTCTTGAAAAGGCAATAGATTTTGTTTCAACTTTATACGATGAAGCATTGCCAGTATATCATGTGACTTTAAGATCTCCAGAGGCATCAAAATTAACTAACGTTATGCCCTTTTCTAAATGGAATTTATTAATTGCTTATCCAGACTTTTTAGATTTTGATGGAATTAATGGTAGTGAGCTTTGGAATAGAAGAGATACATTTTATGGTGGTTTAATAAAAACCTTTTATGATAAAAACCCTAACACAACTTTTTACATTACTTTTGACGTCTATATAGATGAGTTATATAAATTTTTAGATAGAATAAACTACAAGGAGTATGTTACGGAATTTGAATTCATACAAGGTAAGTTAGTTCATCCATTTTTTATAAACGAAGAGAAGAGCAAGATAGATTATTTGAATAATTTACTCTCAACTTATCAAGTTTTTAGATTCGACTTACATAGTATTACAATAAATAATAGATTAAGACCAGAACATCTTCAAAAGATAAAGACTTATAAAAGAATGTATGATAAAGAGGATTTATTTAACCCTGGTAAAATAGTGTAGACTATGTTTCTTTTTAATTATAATTATATTTATATGGTTTTAAACAGTAAAGATGAACATACTTATTAATTTTTTAAATGAAATATATGCTGAACAAAAATGTTGAAAGAAAAAGTAGGAGATCTAAGTGAGAAAGATATACAAATTATAAAGTCTACCATACCAGTACTTAAAGAGTACGGAGTGCAAATAACTTCTAGGATGTACCAATTATTATTCGAAAGATATCCATTTACTAAACAAATGTTCACTAAGGATGTTTCTAAAGGTCTGGCTTCGGCATTGTTAATTTATGCAGAGAATATTGAAAAGTTAGATTCCTTAATGCCAATTTTACAATCCATAGCGAGAAGTCATGTGAATAGGGGTGTAAGACCAGAACATTATAAACTAGTATGGGAATGCTTAAAAGATTCTTTAGATGAATATTTAGATAAATTAAATCTAACTAATAAAAGAGAAATAATAGAGACATGGGAAAAGGCCTACTGGTTTTTAGCTGATATGTTAATAAAGATAGAGTGTGAACTTTATAAAAGTGAATAATTTTTACCTTTTTTTATGGTGATGAAAAATTAGTACAATATGCCCTTATTGTGGTGTTGGTTGTAGATTAAAATTAAATAAAGATAAAATTTTGCCTGAAAATTATATTACTAATAAGGGAATGCTTTGTATTAAAGGATCAACATTGTTGGAAACTGTTAATTCTGGCAGAATACTATACCCTTACTTGGATAATAAAGAGGTAGAATGGAAAAAAGCACTGGAATATACAACGATAAAAATGAAAAGAATAATAAGAAAGGGTAAAGACTCATTAGGAATTTATATAGGAGCACAAATACCTACAGAAGATCAATATCTTGCTGTGAAATTGGGTAAAGGATTTATAGGCACAGCCTCATTTGATTCTAACGTAAGACTATGTATGGCTAGTGCTGCATTTGCGTTAAAATACGCTTTTGGAGACCCTTCACCTACAGCCTCTTATGACGATATTGATAAGGCTGAAACATATTTATTAATTGGAGTAAATCCAGCTTCAAATTTTCCAGTCTTATGGAATAGGATGATTTCGAATAAGTTAAAGAGAAAAGCTAAAATTATTGTAATAGATCCTATATATACTGACTCTGCACAACAAGCTGATTTATATGTTAGAATACCGCCCGGTAAAGACATATTATTGCTTAACTCAATAGCATACTTACTAATTAAGAAAAACATTATAAGAATAGAACCAGAGAATTTCAAAGAATTTAAAGAAGTAGTTATGAAATATCAGCCAGAGAGAATTTCAAAAATTATTAATGTGAAAGAAGATACTATTTCATATATTGCAGATAGAATAGCTCAATCTAAAACCTTATTCATGTGGGGTATGGGAGTAAATCAAACAGAAAGGGCTGTAGATACTGGAATACTAATTTCAACTTTGGCAATGCTGACTGGCAACGTTGATATTGAAGGTTCTGGAGTACTACCATTAACTGGACAACATAATTCTATGGGAGCAAGAGAGGCTGGGGCTTTAGCCGGTATGCTTCCCGGGTTAAGATATGTTGACAATGAAGAAGAGGTAGAGGAAGTAGAGAGGTTTTGGAATTTACCGAAGTATTCCATTCCAAGACATTATTATACAATTACTGAAATGTATAAGTTAATAGAGGAAAGGAAAATTAAGGCACTATGGATTATAGGTACTAATCCAGTTGTCTCTTTGCCTCAAGCAAGAAAATTTGCTGATCTCTTATCTTACTTAGACCTAGTTATAGTACAAGATGCTTATTTTACAGAGACAACGAAATTTGCTGATGTCATATTTCCTGCACTCTCATGGGGTGAAAGAGAGGGAATTCATACAGCAGGTGATAGGACTGTAGGATATTTAAGTAAAATATTAGAAGGAAAAGGAGAAGCAAGACCCGACTGGATGATAATTCAAGATGTTGCTAATTATTTAGGTTTTGAGTTTAAATATACAAACATAGAAGATATATTCAATGAATTTAAGTTATTAACGAAGAATAGAATAGACGATATATCAAATTTAACATACAAAGAATTAGAGAAAGGATATAGGTGGCCTGTGAAACCAAAAATTTTTAGGACAAGACCAGTTGAGTTTGAGAAGTATGATTTAATTGAGGATAATGAATTTATAGTAATTACGGGAAGAACAAAAGGGCATTGGAATACTAGAACTAGGTCTTCTAAAAGTTGGTCACTAAACGTAATTAGCGATGATGACTACATTTTCCTTGATATAGAGATCTGTAATAAATTACACATAAAAGACGGAAATGATGTGAAAATCATAACTGGTGAGGGTTACACAGTAGTCCCAGCAAAATGTGTAGATTGGATAAAAGGTAATATAGCATTTATGCCTTTCCACTGGGGACATACAAATAAAATAATGGATTGGAAAATAGATAGAGAGAGTAAAGAACCAGCATATAAGCATTTAAAAGCGAGGATAGAACCCTTTATGAGTTAATGAAATCTATCATTATAATTAAACACTTATCACATTTCATTTTCGAAATATATAAAATGTATAAAATAATGAAGGATTTTTGATGAAATATTCCGAAAAATTTAAACAATACTATCCCATAAGATTTAAAGGTATTTACACAAGTAGAGGAGACAACGATTTAGTTTCAGTAAGAATAAGGCAAGCTAATAGAAGAGATCCATCAAAGTGGTATACTTATCAACTAGAAGCTTTAGTTAAGATAGCATCAACAATGGGTAATGGCAAAATACATTTCACAACTAGGGGTGATGTAGAACTTTACGGAATTAGCGCGTCTAACTTAAATAAAGTTTTAGAAATACTAAAAGAGGCTGACCTAGATCCTCAAGACTCTTGTGGGGCCTCCGTAAGAAATGTTATGCCTTGTCCTTCTTATTTATGTCCATTTGCTAAAACTAACGCAGTTAAAGTAGCTATGAGTATTGCCGAGTTATTTAGGCATAACCAAGAGTATGAATATCCTAAACTTCCAAAAAGAGTAAAAATAACAGTATCAGCTTGCGAGATAGGTTGTGCAACACCCGGAATAATGGATGTTGGGATTGTCGCAAAAGGAGAGGATAAATTTGACGTTTATATTGGTGGAGGAATTGGAGACCATGAATTTCAATCAGTTAAATTATTTGAAAATGTTAGCGCAAGAGAAGCAATGGCCATTTCAATTGCAGTAGCTGACTTACTTAAACAAGAGAATGAGAAGAGGGGATTTAAGTGGGTACTTAATAAGTATGGGGAAGAAAAGACTAAAGAATTAATTAACGAAAAAATCAAGGAACTTGAAAACAAGTTAGAGATAAAGGGTGAAAATCCAGATTATTTAAACTATGTCAAGATAATAATGGTAAGGACAACTGGGGGTTGGTTAACAACTGATCAAGTTAACGAAATAATAAAAGTTGCTAAGGAAAACTATGATTTTGTCGTACTTTTCAATATGCAAACTATATTCATTCCATTAAAGAAAAATGAGTTTGAAATAAAAGGTGTTGATTATGAAGTTTTAGATTCATTTCCACCAAAAATTAGGTTAGTAGAAGCTTGTATTGGAGACGATTATTGTCCCCCCGCAGTTTTATCAACTACTACAGTTGCTGAAAATATAGAAAAGATATTAAAAGAGAAGGGGTCAAAGCTAAGAGTATATATAAGTGGTTGTTCTCATTCTTGCGGTAGGCATCAAATAGCTGATATAGGTTTAGGGGCTGCAATGAAAAATGGTAAAAAGGTGTTTAAAGTGTATGTAGGGGGAGGTAATTATAAAATTGGAAAAATGATAGGTGAGATTGATGCGGAGGATTATGTTGAGTTAGTAGATAAAATAAGTGATATTAAGAATTTTGATGAACAAGCACTTACTGAGAAAATTAAAGAAATTAAATCCTTTAGAGGAGATGTTAATGAAGAGAAATAAAGCTTTAAAAGAAGTAAAAGGTTCCCCATCTCAAGCTTTAATAACTGGTACACTAGCTTTTTTTATAGGATTTGCTGCAGTAGCATTATTTGGAACCACAGCACATAAGATTTCTTCAATATTACATTTATCAATAGTTGAGATAGGTTGGTTAGTTGCAATACCTCTTGTTACGGGATCTTTACTTAGGATACCATTTAGTGCTTTAGTAGAAAAATATGGAGGAAAGAGGATAATTCTGATACAATTAATTATAGCGTTAATAGGTATGATAGGAATAGTGATAACTTTAACCCTTATTCACAAAATTCTCTATATTGGATACTTCATGCTAATCTTATTTGGTGCATTAGCTGGTACTGGGATTTCAGCATTCTCATCTGGTATAACGTACGTATCTTATTGGTTTTCACTAAGAAAACAAGGTCTAGCATTAGGTTTATTTGCTGGAATAGGAAACACAGCTCCAGGGATTTTTACAGCTATCTTGCCTATTGCATTAATCTGTCTTGGATTAATAGGAGCTTATGTTATTTGGTCCTTAATTCTCGTTGTTGGGCTTACAATTTTTGCCATTTTTGGTATTGATGCCTATTACTTTCAATTACGAAAGATTTATAAAGAAAAAACATTAGAAGAAGCTAAAAAATTAGGTGAAGAAATTATACCAACTGATAGTGCCTTAACATCTTTATCAAATGCATTAAGAATTTGGAAAGTTTGGTTATTAGTAATTATGTATTTAACGTCTTTTGGAGGATTTGAAGCGTTAACGGAATGGTTACCAACATATTGGCAAGAATTTTTACACGTAAATATTGTAGAAGCAGGACTATTAGTAGGTGTGCTATTTTCCCTTATTGCAGCATTGATTAGAGTGTTAGGAGGATGGTTAAGTGATATATTTGGTGGGGAAAACGTATCTTTAGTAGCTTACATTATATTACTTTTAGGTTCATTAATTACGTTAGACAGCTTCAAATTTACTCAATCAATAATAGGTGAAATTATAATGGCATTAGGGATGGGTATTGCTAACGGAGCAGTGTTTAAGTTAGTCCCTAAATATGCTTATAGAAGTGTGGGTGGAGCGTCAGGATTAGTTGGTGGTTTAGGTAGCTTTGGTGGTTTATTATTGCCTCCGATTATGGCTTATATAGTAAACGTCATTGGAATATCTGGCTTTGCTTATGGATTTATAGTTTTTACATCTCTTAGCTTAGTTTCAATAATTTTTACATTAATCTTAAAAAGACGTTCAGATGATATGAATATAATACAATAAAACGTCGTAAAAGTTTATATTTTGTTTAATCATATGCAATATTATGGAAGAGGATAAAAAAATAATAAAAGAACATACATTTAAGACATGGAGTAAGCAAAAAGGATGGGAACCCATTTTAGTAACTACAGCAAGAGGAGCTTATTTTTATGATTCTCAAGGTAAAAAATATTTAGATTTTTCATCTCAATTTGTTAACGTCAACTTAGGTTATGGTAATGAAAAAGTAATTAACGCAATAAAAGAACAATTGGATACTTTACAATATATTAACCCAAACTTAGGGACAGAAATTAGGGCAAAAGCTACTAAAGCGTTATTAAAAGTGATGCCTAAAAGTATAACTAAGTTCTTCTTTTCAACCTCTGGTACAGAAGCTAATGAAGCGGCAATAAAGATTACAAGGTTTTATAAGGCTCCATCATATAAAATTCTTGCCAGATATAGGTCTTATCATGGTGCAACTGAAGGTTCAATAAGCTTAACCGGAGATTATAGAAGATGGTTTGTTGAACCACATACAATGCCTGGAGTAGTGAGATTTCCAGAACCTTATTGCTTTAGATGTCCACTTAAATTAAAATATCCAGATTGTAACCTAGCTTGTGTAAATTATGTTGATTACGTAATTAAACAAGAAAAACATATTGCAGGAATAATTGTTGAACCTATAACTGGAACTAACGGTGTAGTAGTTCCACCTAAAGAGTATTTACCGACATTAAGGAAAATAGCTAAAGAAAACGACGTATTATTTATTGCAGATGAAGTTATGACCGGTTGGGGGAGAACTGGAGAGTGGTTTGCTGTAAACTTATGGGGTGTTGAACCAGACATACTTACGACAGCAAAAGGAGCTTCAGCATCTTACGTTCCTATTGGAATTACTGGAGTAAGTAATGAAATTGGTGAATTCTTTGAGGATCACGTTTTTGCTCATGGGCACACATTCGAAGCTCATCCAGTTTCTTTATCAGCAATTCCAGCAGTAGTTGAGGAATATGAAAGGTTAAACTTATTATCAAATGTGAAAACTTTAGGGGAATATTTAGGTAAAAGACTTCAAGAGTTAAAGGAAAGGCATAAAAGTGTTGGTGATGTTAGAGGTGTTGGCTTCTTCTGGGCAATAGAGTTAGTTAAGGATAGTAAGAATACACCATTTGGGACATATGAGGATAAGTATGAGGGAAGGCCTATATTTACAGATTATTTAGCTAAGAAGCTATTAGAAAAAGGAGTTTATGTATTTAGTGGTCCATCGTGGTTTGTAATATCACCACCATTAATATCGCAAAAGGAAGACATAGAT
This sequence comes from Sulfurisphaera javensis, assembly GCF_041154675.1. Classification (NCBI taxonomy): domain Archaea; kingdom Thermoproteati; phylum Thermoproteota; class Thermoprotei; order Sulfolobales; family Sulfolobaceae; genus Sulfurisphaera; species Sulfurisphaera javensis. The sequence continues at coordinate 1,795,320 of NZ_AP031322.1, read as the reverse complement.
TTAGGTGTTAATGCATTAGACGAAGTATTAAAAGAGGCTGATAAGGAGTTTATTGGTTAAAAAGCTTCAAATAGCTTAAGGTTAAGTCTTTCTTCTTTTGCTTTTTTCACAGCATCGTAAGCTTTCTCTATGTGTTTTTGAATCTCCTCTTTTGTATGCATTACAGAAACTGTCCATTGTTCATTAAATCCAGCCATTGGTAAAATTCCACTATTTAGCATTGAATAGAAGTAAGTGAACCATCTTGGAATATCAGTCTTTAATAACTCTTTGTAATTTCTTGGTACTTCCTTACTAAAGTAAATCATACCGCTAGGACCCCATCTAGTTACTTTTAAGTCAACGTCTAGATCATCAGCAATATCTCTATATCCTCTTTCTAACCTATCACTCAAAGTTTCCATATAATAAAAGGCATTTTCAGTAAGGATTTGAGTTAAGGTAACATAAGATGCTATGACTGAGATTGGGTTAGCATTAAAAGTTCCTCCATGAGCAACCTTATTTGGACCTATTAACTCCATGATTTCCCTTTTGCCAGCTATTACTGATAAAGGAAAACCGCCAGCAATTGACTTTGCCATGAGTATTATGTCTGGTTTTACATTATAATAACCTAAAGCGCCAGAATACATCTTTCCTCCAGTCTTAACTTCATCAAAGATAACCAAAAAATTGTATTCTTTAGATAGATCAAATATTCCTTTAAGGAAGTCCTTCTCTGGTGGAATCAATCCCATATTCATTGCTACTGGTTCCATAATAACACAACAAATATCATTGGACTGAGACTTCACAAGTTTTTCAACAGACTCTAAATTATTCCACTCAGCAACTAAAGTGTTTGATAATGTTTCCTCTGGTATTCCTAAAGAAGAAGGAACTCTATCCTTTTGGACCATAGGGTTTATATTAATTAAGAGTTGGTCATGTGATCCGTGATAATGACCTTCAAATTTTATTATTTTCTTTCGCTTTGTATAAGCCCTAGCAATCCTTATTGCGTGCATTGTTGCCTCAGTACCAGTAGAAGAAAACCTAACCATATCAACGTTATATCGCTTTGAGATTATTTTAGCTAATTCCACAGTCTTATAATATTCAAAGCCTAAAATAGAACTATCTTGCAGTGCTTTTGTTACTTCATTTATTATTTTAGGATTTGCATGACCTACTTCTAAAGCTCCAAATCCTAAAATAAAGTCTATATATTCATTTCCATCAACATCCCAAACTCTACCTCCGTTTCCTTTAACCAAATAAATGGGATAAGGATCAAAGAACCTATAATTACTCGAAACACCTAGAGGAAGATATTTTATTGCTTCTTCAAAAATTATTTTTGACTTTTGAGTTTTACTAACATACTCCGATAAAATATCTGTTACCAATTCGACCACCTATGGTATTTTCTCTTTGTATTGTATATAAATTTTTTATAGGTAGGGATTGGAAAGATTACAAGGTTTTTAAGTGGTTCAGAGCTAGAATGCCAGTTGTAATAATAGTAAAAAATTCTTATGTATTTTATTATTCATAAGTAACGGGATAATGTTGTGAATATAATGCAATGCCTCGTGTCTCATAAATACCGCGACTTCGTAATTACGTGTACGCATTTTCATTTAATTCTTTATTTTATAATTAGTTGAAATTATTAAAAATAGTAATAAAACTTGAATAACCTAGTCATTCTGGTGGAATATCAGTGAATATCAAATCTAAGATTATTCCCTTTTTCTTATTTGTAAGATATGAGACTAGATATATCCCTATACCACTCCCGTAAATAACCAATAAAGAAAGAATTGTCGGTAAGTTTATTGGCAAAAGAACTGGATTTCCCCATGTTATGAATAATGCGTAAAGTAGGAATCCAAAAACGGAAAAACTCACTAAACTTATCCATTTGTTAAATATCCTTTTCTTCAATATCGAGATACCCGAAGCTAAAGCAAATATAGCATAGCCTATCTCAAAGACAATTGTCACATCTACAATAGAAATTTCAGTGACATAAGCGTAAAGTAGTACTCCAATAACTCCTAATCCGAAAGTTAATAGAGTTGCCTTTGTAGGAATATGGAATTTTTCGTTAACATCAGCAAATCTTTCTGGCATGATCCTATCAAATGACCAAGCAAACAAGTACCTAGTTAGAGCAATTTCTAATGGGGCTAAACTGTAAAAATTAGGTAACCAAAAAGCAATCCACATTATAATATATAAAGGTAAACTGTGAGTAACTAATAAAGCGAAGAAAGGTGAAAAAGTGCCTATATTACTTAAATCATTAAATACTGTACTGTTAGTTATTCCATTTGAATAAATGTAAGACCAAGATGTGAGAAATTTTTCACCAAAGGCATGAAAGTTTAGGTTTACAAATAGAATATAATAAATACCAATGGTTAAAATAGCAACTACTATAGATACTAAGGCGTTAAGTTTAACTTTTTTCATCTCTCCGGACCACGAAGCTGGAAGATTATACCAAACATAATAATACCAGACTATTGGAATTGCATATAATGCTCCATAAAAAGGAGAAAGAAAAGACAAACCATTACTTTCTGCAGCTGTAATGACTTCATTATTAGCACTTTGCACTCCAGTAAAAGATGAAAGAGATGAAGAGAACTGAGCTTGATTTATCGTTGCTAAAGTAACGAAGGTAATTATAGTTGAAATAATGGAAATTATTCCAGAAATAAAAATAAACTTCCATCCATGCTTACCTGTTAAAGAAACTAAAGTAATAGCAAGTAATACTATTAAACCTACAATAACACTTCCAGTCGTTGTAGTAAAGAAACTACCGAAATTAACTAAATAAGAATTATTTAAGTAAAGTCCTATTCCGGTAAAAAGGTATGCGAACCATTGTGCACCTAAATAACTATAAAGTCCCAAAGATAATGCAAATGCAATAAACAATCCCCAATAATTTACAAAACCCAAAATAGGATTTGAAACTCTACTTAAAAACACATAATCTCCTCCACTCCTAGGAGAGTAAATAGATGCTAAATAAAATAAAAATCCCATGCCTAATGTTGGTATCAAAGTAATTAAGAAAGACAATGTCCAATTAGCTCCCGGAGATAAGTAAAGCCATGATAAAATTAGCATTGGCACTCCTCCAGTAACCAAACCAAATGTTGCAAAGAAGGAAGCCCAAGGACTAACTTCTCTCACTAAACCAGAAGATTGTCTAATAAAAACTGACTTTTCTACCATAGAGATAATTTACTTTTAGACAGCTTTAAAGTTTTGAGTAGGGAAAAATTGAATAAAGTCTAAAGAGATTTTGACAAAACGCTCATTCCCTCATAAATTATGTTAGCCCCTAACATACTAGTTATCTCACTAACGTCATAAGATGGAGAAACTTCAACTACATCGAATCCAACTATCCTTAATTTCAAACTCCTTACTATTTCAATAATTTCAAAGCTAGTTAGACCACCAACTTCTGGAGTCCCAGTACCTGGAGCAAATGCTGGGTCAACAACATCTATATCTATTGAAATGTATGTCGGACCAGAAAGAGAATTAATTTCCTTCATTACTTGTTCTGGATTGTATTTTAAATCCCTAATAGTAAAGCTCCTTATTTGTAACTTGTCCTTGTCTACTAAATCATCTTTTGAGTATATTGATCCTCTTATACCGGCTTGAACTATATCTTTTAGAAGTCCTTCCTCTCTAGCCCTTCTCAGCCATGTTCCATGAGTATATTTCTTTCCCCAATATGAATCCCAAAAGTCAAAGTGTGAATCAAAATGTATTAGGTTAACTTTACCATACTTCTTATACATAGCCCTTAAGATTGGTAATGTTATTGAATGATCACCACCTGCAATAAAAGGAACTATACCTTTAGAAACTATTTCTTGAAGAGAAGATTCAATAATTCTCATTGTGTCTTCAATATAACCCGGGATTATGTTAACATCACCTTTGTCACAAGTATTTAAAGTTTCGAATGGATATACATCTAGAAATTGATTGTAAGGTCTTAAAAGCCTAGATCCTTGTCTTATCCCCATTGGTCCAAATCTAGCTCCGGGTCGATAAGTTGTTGCATCATCAAATGGAATTCCTAAAAACACTGCCTTCACTTCTTCTTTCTCATTACATATTGGTAATCTAGCGAATGTTGAAATTTGTGTAAAGCGTGGGGATTTGAGGGAGTCTATTTGTCTCATAAAAGTAATTGTCTCTCAATAGTTAATATACTAATCTTTCAATGTTTTCATGGAATTTTTAAACAAAATTTAGAGTTAGAGAGAAGTATATTTATAAACTGTTTAAATATTAATAAAGCCAAATGGAAAAGAAAGCAACAACAGTATTTTTAAGAGAGTCCTCCGGTTTGGTGAGGGAAGTAAGCCCATGGTCATCATTACTAGCAACATGGGCATTAGTAACTGGTGGAGTACCAACGTTAATAATTTCATGGCTATGGTTGGGAGCAGGAGCAAACTGGGCGTTGGCGTATTTAATAACTCTTCTCCCTACTCTAGGTATGGCATTTTTATTTTATGTAGCAGCAGCATCAATGCCTAGAGCTGGTGGAGATTACGTATTTAATAGTAGGGCAACACATCCAGCATTGGGTTTTGCAAATTATTGGGCATTATTTATAGCCTTTGTTCTCTCACAAGGTTATTACTCTTACTTAGGAGCATCATGGATTGGTTATTTGCTTACTGGATTAGGAATGTATTATCACAGTTCATTCCTTTTAAGCATTGGAGGATTTTTCGGAACAAAATTAGGAAGAATTGCTTGGGGATTAATCGTAGGAACAATAATAACTAGCTTCATAGCAGTACCAGTAAGATTTCATTGGAAGTTCATGGAAATTGCTGGAATAATTAGTTTAATAGCAACAGCTATAATGTTTGGTGCATTATTAACTATTAACCCGTCATCTTTTGCCTCAGCATTATCATCGTTTACCGGAATAAAGGATGCATATCAAGAAGTAATTTCTGACGCAACTTCTAATGGATTAGTATTTGTTGGTCCAATTTATGGTGCATTATTAGCAATCCCAGCAGTATGGTATTATTATACATGGTATAATTTACCAGCATCATGGTCTGGTGAAATGAGAAAAGTTAGGTTTAACGTTTTTCTATCAATAGTAGGAGGAGTTATAATGATTGCAATTTACTATATTCTCTTTACTGAGTTAAACGTTATGGCATTTGGTGAGAAGTTCCTAACAGCCTATTCTTATGTATATTGCCAAGGGATTAATGATACAGTAGTCAACAGTCTATCTTCTATGGGCACTTTTACACCATTCTTTGCATTACTTGTCCTAGGAAATCCAGTATTATACATTTTAATGTTTATAGCAATATGGTTACCAAACTTTTACAGTGGTCCACCATTAGTATTTGGATTATCTAGATATTTATTTGCATGGTCTTTTGATAGAATAATGCCCTCATGGATGGCAGATGTAAATGAAAAACTTCATGCTCCAATAAAGTCGATTTTGCTTATTATGACATTAAGTGGTTTAGGAGTAATCCTTTATGCTTATGTTCCAGTAATCTCTCTAGTTGATGTAACAGTTACATTTGAAATAAGTTATGCTATATTTGCAATATCAACAGCATTAATGCCCTATATAAGAAAAGATGTTTATGAAACTTCTATTGTAATTAAGAAGAAAATACTAAAAATACCACTAATAACTTGGATAGGATTACCGACCTTTGCTTTCTTAGTTTATGCAACATATATAACTTGGGGTAATCCAATAATCTTACCAGTTAACTTGCCAACAATATTATCGGTTATTCTAATGTATGCTTCTGGCTTTGCAATATACTACATAGCTAAATTCTATAATTCAAGAAGAGGGATAATGATAGACTTAGCATTTAAAGAAATCCCACCTGAATAAGATATTTCTTTTTTCTTTAATTGGAAATTGTATAATCTCTTCGGCGAAAAAGTATATAAATTGATTTATATTACGATTTTTTAGGGTGAGGTGTTGAGATCTCGAAAGCGAAAACGTTCTGAGGAAAAAGTTTTAGTTCAGATTGAAAAAGAGTGTGAGAATTATGCTATCAGAATACGTCAAAAAGACACCTAAATCTCTTTCTCTTTACGGAATTGCTTCCAGAATGATGCCTTATGGAGTTTCCAGCAACTATAGATACTTACCACCATACCCATTATACTTAGTTAAAGGTAAAGGTAGTAAAGTATGGGATGTAGATGGAAACGTTTATATTGACTTTAACATGGCTTATGGAGCTTTAGGAATTGGTCACTCTCATCCAAAATTGGTAAAGGCTTTAAAAGAAAGGTTTGAAAATAGTTCAATTCTTGGATTTGAATTTGCAGATACAATTAAACTTGCTAAAATTATAAAGATTAGGTACAACGTTGATATGGTTAGGTTTTCTTCTACTGGTACTGAGGCAACAATGCACGCAATAAGGATTGCTAGGGCTTATACAAAACGAAAGAAAATAATAAAATTTGAAGGTCATTATCACGGATCACATGACCAATTATTAGTAAATGTTAGCCCAGATAAAGAAGGAGAAAAGTCTGTATGCTCTCATGGAATACCAGAAGATATTGTAAAATATACTTTAGTAGCAGAATGGAATAATTATGATTCTGTGGAAAGGATAGTCAGAAAAGATGGAAATGATATTGCTGCGATTATAATGGAACCAGTAGCAATGAACATGGGTATAATAGAGCCAGATGTGTCATTTCTAAAAGGAATTTTCAATTTAGCTAAAGAATACGGAATACTTATAATATTTGATGAAGTTAAAACTGGAGGAAAATATTATTCTGGTGCCTCAGGATATTACGGATTAAAACCTGATTTAATTACATTAGGTAAAGCTATAGCTGGAGGTTTACCATTATCAGTAATTGCTGGGAGAAAAGAGATTATGAGTGTTATTGGTCCAGAAAAGACTGCTCATGGTGGAACATTTAATGCTAATCCATTATCAGTTGTAGCATCAATAGTTACGTTAACTCAAATATTAACTCAAGATAGTTTTTATGAAGTTTATAAACTTAACTCATTGCTAAGTAAGGGATATAAGGATTTAGTTGAGGATTTAGACATTGATATAACAGCTGTAACTTGGGGAGCTAGCGGTACTATTTTCTTCTCTAATTATCTTCCGAGGAATTACAGAGAGTTCTTAAGAATTGATAAAAGGATTTGGTATAAGTACTTTTGGCTTATGCTTTCAAAAGGAATTATCCCAATGGCTGACTACGATGAGGAATGGACTATATCAACACAGCACAATAAGGAAGATATCATAAAGCATTTAGAAGTAGCTGAAGAAGTTTTAAGAAAAATAAAAAGTGGATAACTTATTCTGGGGGTATTTCCTTAAAGATTAAGTTAAAGTCTATCCCTTGTTTTCCTCTCACAAATTTTGCTGTATAAAATATTATGAAAAGAACAGCTATTGATCCAGCAAGTATTGCATAGCCAGTTAGTGTATTAGCACCTATTGCAGGAACTGTTAAATACTGATAAAATGTGAAAAGCAAATACACTAGGGAGGCTATCGCTATACCCCTCATTATCCCTTTCTCATTTTTAATTACAGCTATACTTACAACACTCATTGGGAATAACATAAGTAATGCAGTAGCTACACTTGATAACAAGAAAGCTACGGCAGAAGTTACTGGCAAACTAAACATGATTAGCCCTATTAATCCAGCTGTCATTGAAAGTAATATTGCTTTAATTGGAATATGTCTCTTTTCGTCTACATCACCAACAAAATCCGGCATAATTCTATCCATTGCATAAGAAAGTAAAAGTCTACTACCTACAAAAGAGGCTGCTGTTAAGTACATTAAAAGCTGTAACAAACTAACTAAAGCAAATAATACTCCTAAAACAATATTTCCGCTAGCAATTCCCTCTAAGAGGTCTAAATATGGAGTAGGTATTGGTAATGTTCCTTCAACTACACTAAGATAAAGCATCTTAGAAGTAAAGACATAACCATATTGATAATACTCAAGTGCTAAGGCAGTAGTAAATATGATACCAGAAATTAGTAAAGTTCCTAGAATGCTAAAAGGCATACTCTTCTTAGGATTTCTAACTTCACCAGCTATATATACTGTATTTATTACGTAAGAGAAACCAACTACAAAAACTGGGTTTAGCGATATTGTGTTAATTAAGTTATTATAAGCAGGTACTGGAACTGTTGATGCTGTAACGTTCTTATAAAGGTTAGTTACGTTTGCATAAACTAATGCAAAGTTATTTAGTCTTTGAATTGCTAAGCTTGTGGGTACAGTAGCCTCAATAACGATCATTAATATAGCAACTAAAAGTACTAATGGTATTATAGCCCATTGCATAATTCTATAAACCTTATTACCAAAGATTGGTATTAACGACATAATTATAATTTCTGCTGCACCTATTCCCATCATTAAATATGTATTACTATCTATTGTAGCACCTAAGGAGATTAAAGAGTAATTATGAGTATAATAACCTAAAATTGTCAATAATGGTATTAAACCAAAAGTTTGTAATGTTATCCCAGTTATTCCCATAAAGAGTGGTACTGTAGCTAAGAAATATCCAGCATTTCCTACAAATCCTAATGCTGGATGAAGATTTCTACTAACATATACATAATCAGCAGCAACCCTAGGCACTTTAGTTGCTATAAAAGAGAAAAGATATCCTACTAATAAAAATCCTACTAAAGGTATTATTAGTCCAGCTATTGGATTTCCACCAACTAAAGGTCCTGTTGAAGCTATATAGTATGTTGAGAATAACAACCCTAATAATGAAATGTTAAACCATAAAGAATCTAATAAACTAAATTCCCTTACTAATCCAGATGATTCCCTTAAGAATATTTTCTTCTGTTCCATAAAGAGATTACGTTAAACTATTTAAAAAACATTTACCTTGATAGTTTGGAAAATGTACAATTCATTTGAGTCTCAGTAAATGTAAACTGGAATTTATATTAATCCTGTTGTGTTTTTGATTATTTCCTCAATCCCATCATTTATTAAACCGCTTTTTATTGCAGAGTAATGAGATGCTAAGCCTAAAGCTATTACTCCAATTAAATCCCATGGGAATGGAATAACAGGATATAAGCCAAAACTGCCAAAATAGGATAATGGTAAAATAGCTAAAATAGTAGCTATTAACCATAGTCCCATTTTTATCTCCATCCTTGACCTTTCATACTTTGAATAAATTACAAATAAATTACTAAATATTAATGCAGTCATAACTATCATATATATTGTAAATATCACGTTATTACTAACATTCAGAATGTTAGTTGAGATTATGAAATAATAATCTATTAAGCCAATAACTACAGCATCAATTACGCTTAAAATTGTTGATAAGAAAGTACTTACTCCCCAGTTCTTTCTAGCATAATATCCAAAGAATAATGGTAAACCAGCAAAAATTATAGTAACTACTTCAAAAAGCGTAGCAAACCCGGACCAATAAACTATTAATAAAGCTACAATAGTTGATATTGGGGCAATGACTTTATAGAAAGGTAATTTAAATGGTCTTTTAGCTTCAGGTAATTTAATCCTTAAAATTTCTAATGCTATCCCACCCATGATATAAGTAAATACTGCTGCTGAAGACACAATGCCAACTAAAGCTATCCAAGCTGGAAATGGAAGTAAGAATATTCCTCCAAGTAAAGATACTGTAATTAGTGATATTATTGGCACCTTAGTCTTTCCAAGCTTTAAGAAGAACCCTGGTAAATAACCGTTTGAAGCTAAACCATAAAGAACCCTAGTGCCACTTCCCATTCCTACTAAGGTAGTGCCAGATGGACTAACTGCTGAATCTATAAGTAATAATATTGCGAAAGCTTCAAACAATAAGAGTATTGGTCCAGTTACTCCGGAATATTTAAAGATCTCATAAAACGGTCCAGAGGATAATACTGAATACTGTAAACCAGTCCAATTACCATATTTAACTCCGATTGCATCCCAATTTATTCCTCCTATAAATGCTACTTGAAGCAAAGTATAAAGAACCAAGGAAATTCCTAATGCACCAACTACAGCAAATGGAATATCCTTTTGAGGATTCTTAGCTTCATTGCCATATTCAATAGCTTGCCTAAAACCAGTGTAAGCAAATATTATTCCAGTAGTTGGTATTGCATACAATACAGAGGCCCAGCCCGAATATGGGGAAGCTAAATATGTAGATGGAGGAAAGAAACCATTTGCTGTAAAGTTTGATGGATGAAATGAAAAAGCAAGAAGTAAAATTACTGTGAGGGTAGGAATTATTAACTTCCACCAACCAACACCGTGAGAAACTTTTCCTAGTAATTCAATTCCCAAGTAATTTACAACAAAGAAAAGTATAAGTAAACCATAAGCTACAGCTAAACCCTCAGTTGTTAAATAACCGTTTACAGTTAATGATGGAAATAAACTGGAAAGATATGTTACAATGGCTGTAGTTTCTATTGCAGGTACAGTTGCACCAGCAGCAAAATAAGACCATGAGATAATATATCCAACTACCCCACCATGAGTATAATGAGGATATCTAACTACCCCACCAGTTTTAGGAAGCATTGACGCTATTTCTGAATAAGTTAATGCTATGAAGATTAGTAATATTCCACCAATTATCCATGAGATTATTGCTGCCCCTCCTACATAGGCTGCCGTATATAATGATGCAAATAACCAACCAGAGCCTATCACTCCTTGTAAAGAAATGAATAGTAATTCAAATTTAGAAAGTGATTTCTTAAGTTTTTTGTCAGTCTCTAAACCTAGATCTAATATCTTTAGTCTACTCTCTCCCATAATTTTATCTTAGAGAAAATTAATATAAAAACAAAATCATAATCTTTATGAAGAGACGAATTAAAATATTAAAAGAAAAATAGTAATGTTTAAATCGTTTAGACCTTCATGATTCATTTTTTCTAAAGTGTAAAAAATTTTTACAATGAAACTTCTTGTCTTAACAATTCTCCCAATATTTTAATCCCTTCAGCAATTTTATTCTCATAACTAAAACTAAGCCTAAATGAACCTTTTCCCTTTTCTGAATAATAAAATTCTGTACCAGGAACAAACTTTACACCTCTTCTGTTTGCCTCTTTAAGAAGTAACAAAGAGTCCAACTTACTATTTTCGCATAACATGAAAAATCCCCCTTGCGGATAGGTACATTCAACACTTTGAGGAAAATACTCCTTTATTGACTGAACCATAATATCCCTTTTTTTCTTGTAAAGCACTCTAGCATAATTTATGATATTATCTATTAATTCTCTCTTAAGAATTTCCCCTACTATAAATTGATCAAGAGAAGAAACTTGATGATTTATTTCATTCTTTATTTTAACCATTTTCTCTATTTCCTCATGTGCAATAAAACCTATTCTAAGCCCGGGAGAAATAATTTTACTAAAGCTTGAAATGTATATTACTCTTCCCTCTTTATCTAATGACTTTATAGCTGGTAAAGGTGGAGAATCATAAACGTAAAAACCATAAATATCATCTTCAATTATTTTAAAATCAAATTGACTTGCAAGTTCAAGGAGTTGTTTACGTCTCTCCATTGACATTACTCTTCCCATTGGATTATTAACTGGAGTAACGTAGAAATATTTTATAGATTTTTCTTTTACAATCTTTTCTAATAAATCAATTCTAGGTCCTTCATTATCCCAAGGAATAGGGTAAACGTTTATTCCTTTATATTTCATCGTACTGATAAATCCTTGATAAGTTGGCTCCTCTGATACAACATTTGAAAAAACTTCAGAAAGAATAAATATTCCTTCCTTAGCGCCATTGGTTAAAAGTATATAATCTTCGTCTAATGAGAAACCCCTTTTAATTAAAAATTTTGATATTTCATATCTCACCTCTTCAATTCCTTGAGCTGGAGCATATTGTAATGCTTTCTCATGTTGTGTTTCAAGTACATATTTCGTTATTTCAACGATTTCTTTCCATACGAAAGTTGAGGGATCTGGAATTCCCCAATTAAAATTTATTTCCATAACAGTATAATGAAGATCGAACATTTAAGTCTAAGCTAGATTTATATTTCGATATTTGTTATTATTTTTCATGATTGATGAAACTTTAAATGAGATAAAAGAAGAAGCCTTACACTTTCTAAAAGAAATTATAAGAATACCTACTGAAAACCCTCCTGGGCTTAATTATGATAAAATAGTTGAAGTAATAAAAAGTAAAATGGAAGAGTTTGAATATAAAACTGAAATATTTTATCCATCAGAAGAAGAGTTAAAAAGGTTAGTTAAGTTTGGTAAAGGTAATAGACCAAATTTAGTTGGATATTTAGGTAATGGAAATGTAAAAATTGCGTTTAATGCCCATTATGATGTTGTTCCAGCTGGTGAAGGTTGGAGTGTTAACCCTTATGAGGGTGTAATAAAGGACGGAAAATTGTATGGTAGAGGATCTGCCGATATGAAATCTGGCTTAGTTGCACAGTTATATGCTGTTGAACTTTTAAGAAGAGAAAAATTACTACCTTCATCTTTACAAATAATTCAGACTTTCGTTCCAGATGAAGAGACAGTAGGGAATATAAATGCTGGAGCTTATTATCTTATGGAAAAAGGTGTTCTTAAGAACGTAAATTATACAATTTTTACTGAACCAACTGGTCCAGATAATGTTTGTTATGGCCATAGAGGAGCATTATGGGCAATAATAAAGGTTTATGGTAAAAAGAGCCATGGGGGATTGCCACAATTAGGTGTTGATGCTGTAAAAGCTTCAGTACAAATTATAAATGAGTTGTATAATTCAGTACCAGATATAACTTCCTCGTATAATATAATTCCTTCAGTTGCTAAAAAGCCTTCTATTTTAGTTGGAACAATAAAATGTGGTTCTTGGATGAATATTGTAGCTGATTACTGTGAGTTTACTATTGTAAGAAGATTAGTACCAGAAGAGAGACTTGATGATGTTAGAGATAAAATTCTTCACGTTTTAGATGATGTTAATAAAAGGACTGGGATAAGGTACGATTATGATGAGTTTTATGCAATAGATACAATTGCATCAAACGTAAATGACAAAATATATAAGATATTCAAAGAGAAGGTTAAGGAAGTTAGAGGTAAAGAACCGGAACTAGTTCTATCTCCAGGGACTTTTGACATTAGGTTTACTGTTAAGGAAGGTATAGTTTCAATAAATTATGGTCCAGGAAAGATTGAACAAGCCCATGCTACAGATGAGTATGTGGAGTTAAAAGACTTTTATGACTCTATTAAAGTTCTAGCATTAGTATTATTAGAACTAGGAAAAATATGAAGATTTTTTCACTTTACTAACTTTAATTTTATAAATAAATAATATATAAGAGCACTTATTAAAGATCCAAAGAGATTTTGTGGAAAGTAGTTATAAAGTGTAGTAAGATTCAGTATTGTAATAACATTTAATACTGTCCCTATAATTGTAGCTATTACGGCATAAACATTAAAGTTATCTTTAATACTCTTAGATATTGTGTAAAAGTCTGTTATCTTTAATTTCCCACTAATCATTTGGTGTCTCATTCTTAAATACCAATCTATTAAAACTATGAAAGTATAAGGAAAGATTATATCGCCTACAAAGAGGAGGAAATTAGTTGCATTTTGTAATATACCCATTATTGCAGCGACTACGCCACCTACGCCCAAAATTACTGTAGATATCGGTTGAGATATCTTTTCAAGGTTTCTAAGTGCTGGCTGTAATGCAGTAAGTATATCTGCTACAGCTGGATACAGGTTCATAGCATTTGTATGTAAAATAGCTAATGAAGCACCCACAGACGCAAATACTACGATTACTGATAGTACAGTACTACTTACTGGAAACGTCACAGCTGGTAAATTCCAATTTCCAGTAATATCTTGTGATATTAACCCTAGAACTCCCATAAGATATACTGGGACCATAATACCTAAAGGAGCTGCAATGAAATAGGACGCTCTTTTACTTTCTTCATAAGGTTTTGCAAATCTTGTTGCTGTTGATATTTTGTAAGTCCACGATAAGATTGAGAATGATAAAACTAAGCTTATTGTTAAACCCCAATTTACATTACTAGTTGGGTAAAGTATCTCACTTATGTTAATTTTATAGTATGCAAAGAGAAAATAGGTTAAAATGGAGTAACTTATAATAAGGATAATTGCAGTATATCTATAAAAATAATCTAAAAGTCTAGCTCCGTATAAAACTAAGAGAATTTGAATAATCCCAAAAAATATATACCAAGGTATTGGATTTGTATGTGTTAATGAAGCAACTATAAGTCCTCCAGTAGTATCATTTAATCCAAACCATCCTACATTAACTATCGTGTAAAGGAAAGACAACGCATTTGAGGTTAGATAACCATAAGTCTTTCTTGAGACAACTAAAGCTGGAACTGGAAATTGCCTGCCCATTTCTGAAAAAAGACCAGCCGGAATTAAACCGATTAGTAATGAAATAGTAAATGCAATGAGAATATCTATGAGACCTAAACTATCAAGTAAATAACCAATTAGTGGAGTTGTAGCTGAAGCACTCGCCATAGCCCAAAAAATGAATATCTTTGATGAATTCATATACCTATATTTCCTAGGTATTGGCTTTACGCCTATAATTTCAAACTTAGTTTTCTCCATATATACTTCTTCTTGCCCTACTTCTTCTAACTTATCCCTATTCACTTATACCTCCTCAATATGAATTGTTGAAATTTCGCTGTAGTTTTCTGGTATTCTATCTTTTAAGAATGGGGCTTTAATTCTCCTTTGTCTTATAAAATCTAAGTCAACATCAACTACTTCATATCCTTCATCAGAGTTCATCTCCTTAACTATTCTACCCATTGGATCAGCTACTAGACTCTTTCCATAATAATCTATTTCCCTACCTTGGAAATATTCTGCAGTCCTATTAACTCCAACAACATAAACTGTATTAAATGCTGCATGAGCCCTTAATTCTAATTCCCAAGTCTCTGGGTAGAAGTTTGTAGTTGTAGGTATTGTAATTATATCAGCACCCTTTAGTGTAAGTATTCTAACGCCTTCCGGGAAGTGTCTATCGTAACAAATAATACCTCCAACTTTATATTCTCCAAAGTCAAATACAGGATATCCTTTGCCTGGTTTAAAATAGAATTTCTCATAATACCCAGGTAATTGAGGTAAATGAATCTTTCTATATTTTCCTAAGTAAGTTCCATCCTTAATAAATACTGATGTATCATAATATGTCCCCCTAATCTTTTTGTCTTCTTCAAAAAACGTAATAACCATTCCTACTTTGAATTGTTTTGAAAATTCTAAAAATGTTCTTACAGTAGGTCCATCGTCTGGTTCAGCTAATTCAAAGAACTTTGGATCTTCTGTTGCAGCAAAATATTGTGTAGTAAATAATTCATTGTAAACAATCAATTCAGCTCCATCTTTAATAGCTTTTTTTGCTAATTCTAATGCTTTCTCAATATTAGCTTTCTTAGATTCAACACTACCCATTTGGATCATTCCGATCTTAACCATAAATTTCACCCCTAATACTTTCTATTTCCTCATCTACTGTAGTTCTTCTTCTAGTAACTTTTTCGAGGTACTCATAAGATTTCATTTTTTCGGAAGCAATTCCTATCATATCTTGGATAGTAGAATATTCTTTTCTAGTCATAAACTCTTCCAAACTCTTTTTCCACTCTTTAACAAATTCAAATCCCCTAAGCATTGTATAAGTTACTACTTGAACGTTATTTGCCCCCATCATTATATATTGTACTGCATCCTTCCAATCAAATATACCTCCAACACCACTAATTCCATAAGGTTTTAATCTATTGTAAATCCTAGATACTGCTCCTAATCCTATAGGTTTTATAGCTGGTCCGGATATTCCGCCGTATGTAGAATATCCATTGACGCTAGGTAATGGTTGTGCTGTCTCTATATCAACATCAATGACTCCATATACTGTATTTATTGCTGTTACACCTTTTGCTCCTGCATCCCTAGCAGCTTTAGCTATTTCTGTAATATCAGTTACATTAGGTGTTAATTTAACTATAACTGGAATACTAACGGAACTTACAACTTCTTTAGTATACTTGTATACTAAATCAGCATGTTGACCGATAAATGCACCAGTTCTTCTTTCTGGTTCTCCATGTGGGCATCCAAAATTTAATTCTATTATATCAGCCCCTCTATCTTCTACCCATCTTGCTAACTTAACCCATTCAGAATAATCTGGGCCACCCATTATGCTAGCAATTATTGGTATTTTAACTTCACTTTTAATTACTCTCATATATTTGTCCCATGTTTCTAGAGGATCTTCAGTAATTAACTCAAGGTTTTCAAATGCAATAATTTCTTTATCTCTTTTTAAAGATGCATACATGGGTCTAACTGATTTCCTTACAATGCTATCACCAATTGTTTTAAGTACAACTCCTCCCCAGCCTGCCTTATATGCTGATATTATCTTTTGAGGATTCCCAGATGTGGGTCCAGAACCAACTAAAAAAGGATTTGGAAACTCTACATCTGCTAATTTAGTTGATATATCTACCATATCAACTATTTCTGTTGTACAATTTATAATTATTACTCAGTATTAATATGTACAAAGTTCAATTTCAGATTTAAGAAACTAAAAGTTTTTCCTATGATCCAAATAATTCTTTATCTTAATTTAAATTATGTTCAATTGTAATGTGATCAATATTTTTAAAATGAGTAGGAAAAGGAGAATATATGGGATACGACTTAATCTTAAAAAATGTAAAACTATTCTCAGTAGCAGGACCTTTTGAAGGTGACGTGGCAATAAAAGATGGAAAAATAACAAAGATAAGCGGAGATATACAAGACCAAGCGGATAAGGTTGTTAACTTATCTGGTAAATATGTTATACCGGGATTAATAGATGGACATACTCATATGGAATTCCCGTTCATGAGTGAAGTTACAGCAGATGACTTCTATTATGGTACTAAAGCATCTATAGCTGGAGGAGTAACTACCATTGTAGATTTTATTACACCACCTAAAGGTTCTAGTCTTGGAGAAGCTTATGAAATGTGGAGGAAAAAAGCTGATCCAAAGGTTATATCTGATTACAGTTTACATAGTATAATTAGAGAAATAAGTCCTAAGATACTTGAAGATATTCCAGACATGATTGCTAAGGGAGTAGTAAGTTTCAAGTTATTTATGGCTTATAAAAATGAGTTTATGCTTAATGATTCTGAACTATATCAATTAATTAAAAAAATATCTGATTATGGAGGAGTAATTGGAATTCATGCCGAAAATGGTGAAATAATAAACGAACTTATTCAAGAATTTATTAGAGAAGGCAAAGTTGAATCTGTATATCATTACTATTCAAGGCCAGATATTTTAGAAATAGAAGCAACAAATAGAATTGCTTCAATTGCAAGCTTAGTAGGTAAACATGTAAAAATGTATATAGTTCACACATCTACGGGAGAAGCAGTGGACATAATAACGTCATATAGAAAAGAAGGATTTAAATTCTTTAATGAGACAGCTCCTCATTATCTAATGCTAAACACAGAGTATTTAAAAAGACCAGACGGTTATAGATTTGTAATGAGTCCACCATTGAGAAGTGATGAACAAAGAACTAAGTTATGGATGAGATTAGCCTCTGGGGATATATACACTGTAGGTAGTGATCATTGCGTTTATTCAGATGCACAGAAAAAGAGGTATAAGGATGATGTACCACCTTTCCATGAAATTCCTAATGGTGTACCAGGTACTGAAACTATATTACCATTACTATTTTACTTTGGAGTAAAGAGAGGAATAATAAGTATGGAAAGATTTATAGAAGTTACTTCATATAATCCAGCAAGGTTATTTGGATTATATCCAAGGAAAGGTAGTATAATGCCGGGTGCTGATGCAGATTTCGCTGTAATAGATCCTAATAGGAGGGTTAAATTATCAGCTGATGTACTCCATAGCAATATTAATTATAGTATTTATGATGATGTTGAGGTCGAAGGATGGAATATAATGACGATAAGGAGAGGAGAAATAGTGTACGAAGAGGGTCAAGTAATAGCTAAGAAAGGTAGTGGAACGTATATACCAGGTAAGACACCAGTTATGGTATGATTTTTCCTTTTTCTATGTTTATTTTATGAAAAGGATTTATTATATTTGAATTTTCTCATAATGTCAAGTCCATATTTGCCACCTATTTTTACATTTCTCACAACTGAATATAACTATGCCAAGCAAGCTAATGTTGCATAATACACAACATTCGATATCTATGCTATTAATAAATCTGTAATTCAATAATTATATTTCCACAATAATAGTAGCTTTTGATAATTGTCAAAATCTTCCCTCTATCTATTTAGACAATACTCTTATAGTAATCAATTACCATTATGAAAATAATAGTCAATATTTTTAGCATTAATAATTTTTATAAATTTAAATCTATGTTTCATTAATTATTTTATAAAAAATCAAATATATTAATCTGATTGTTTCTGATAAATTTTAAAACCTACATACGATATATCATTGAAATATAATTAGTTTGATAAAATTGAATTAAACTAATATATTTTCTTTTCTTACAGTTAAGCCTAATTTCTTTAATGTCATATACAAGCTGGCAGAATTTTCAGATATTACCGGAATGCCAAATGTTTTAGGCAAATACTTTATCGCTTTATAAGTTATTATATTAGTACAGTGTAGATAGATAATCTCAGAATCTTTACTCACTTTACTTTTAAGTAAGGCTAAATAAATTGTTTTATAATCAACATTAGTATATTCTAGTCCATTACTGAAGCCTAAGTATGTATAGCCAGTAACTTCAAAACCCTTTTCGGTAAGATATTCTACTTCCTCTAATGTTCTCTCCAACTTATAAGGAGTAAACACCCAGATTTTTCTCATTCCTAATTCTTTTAGTAATTCTACGGCAGACTCCTCAGCTATAACATAAAGTTTTTTGAATAGTCCTAATATCTCTTTTATTACTTTGATATTTTTATGAGTTCCGTAAGTTCTTTGATATACAATAACATCTACTAATGCACTTATCTTAGAAACTTCTTCCTATAAATCTCTCTTGAATTCTTTAATATTTGCGGGTTCATGAAGATTAGAAGAGATGCTCTTTTTCATTTTCATTCTCGCTGTATAGATACCTACGCCTTTTTGTGCCATTTTCCAAAAATCGTATTCACTTCCACCATTATTATCTACTACAATTAATCCTATTCTTTTTATCATAGATACATGAATTTATTGTATTGTTTATAAATGTTTATTACAGTTTATTGTACAATATATAATTAAGCAGTTAATAATGATATTTTTATCTAATGTAAAAAGATAATTAATAACTCTTAAAGTTTTAATGCCTTTATATTTTGAAATAAACTAAAAATCTAATCTAACTTATTAACAATCATCTTATGTTAGTTGATCTTTTTAAATAATAATTTATTAGTTAAAATAACTTACTCTTTTATTTTTGAAAACTGTCTAATCTTAAATTAGTTCACCTCTTTTAAATAATTCGGCTGCTTCCTCTAAAGTAATAAACTCAACTCCTGGCTTTGATTTTATATAATAAATTAATTCTCTGAAACGTCTTATTCCTTGTACTCTTCCAGTTACATCTGGATGAATTGTTAACGTAAGTATACCATTTTTCTCGATTTCATATAAGTAATCAAAATGTTCTCTAAATAGTACATTATATACAATATCTGATGTGTCCATCCATAATTATAATATGGATGTTTCATGAATAACTGAGGAGGTAAATCATCTAGATACCATGATACTGGAAATTCAATTATTTTAGTAGGCTTACCAAATTCATATGGTTTCATCCATTCATCTGGATCCTTAGAGTAATCTATTGGATACCATTTATCTCCTTTACGCAAATAATAAGGATGAAATTCATCCCCCATTAAACTACTATCGTATGTGAATCCTAATTCTTCTAAATTTTCAACGGTCCATGGTGCCATATCCCACCACGGTTGTCTATTTCCCTTAGGTTCTTTTCCAGTAATCTCTTTTATTAATCTTATATTTTTTATAAATATTTTCTTTTCTTTTTCTTTCGTTAATCTTAATGGGTTTTCATGAGAATATCCATGTGTACCAATTTCGTGTTCCTCATGCGCAGCTTCATATATTTCGTTCTTAAAAGTTTCTATAGAGTGACCTGGAATAAACCATGTAGCTTTTATTTTTGTTTCTTTAAATAGAGATACGAGTCTTTTTACACCTATTTTACCTGCAAACTCTCCTCTTGATAAGTCACAAAGAGAATTTTCTCCTCCATAACTTCCTATCCATCCGGCCATTGCGTCTACATCTACTGTCACACTTACATATATCATAATCAATTCTGTTAATGTACTATATTTAAGTCTTTTTTATTTATGTGTTGAATATAGTTCAAACTAATACATGAAGATAATTATAAACAAACTAAATAATATCAATAATTAGAATTTTTAAGATAAAAATACTTTGTTTTCATCATATAAGCTTAGAATATATCGTTCAAATAAATTAACATAAAAGGCTATCATTTATTAAATTTTTGAACGATATGCAAACTATTATCATATAAAGTTTAAATACTATTTAATTAAGCTCTAAAATATGGAAGAAAGTAAAATAAGTAGTGGGAATATAAAGCTAGATGTTAATGAATATGGGCAAGGTGTACATACTGTTCCAGACACTTTTTATAATCCTAACATAGCACCATTATCTAAAGGAGTAAAAACATGGAATTGGATAAACTACACTACAATATGGGCTGGAATGTCTCATAACGTAGTAGCGTTTGAATTAGCCGGCTTATTGACTTTTGAATTTGGTGCCCCTTTAGCCCTCTTTATAATAGGATTTGCTTATGGCACATTACTTATTGCCTTATATTTGAATGGACATATTGGGGCTAAATGGGGTATTCCATATCCTACTTCAGTTAGACCAATGTTTGGAATAAAAGGGGCAAGGGTACCAGTTATTATGAGAGCGATTGTAGCACTATTCTGGTTTGCCGTGCAAACATATGTTGGTGGTACGTTAATTAACGCTGTCATAGGCATATTTTATCCTCCATGGAACTCATTAACTGCTAATGTGTTAGGGATGCCAGAAAATGTTGCTATTTCAATGTTTATCTTTTGGGTGCTAAACGTTGTAGTATTATTTAAGGGTATGGGTGAAGTTAAGGATTTTGAACTAGTAGCAGGTCCTTTAATTGTTGCAACTTTAGGCGGTTTATTTGCTTATGCAGTATCTGTGGCCCACGGATTTGGTCCATTATTCTCTATTAGCGGTACAGAAACACCTTCTGTGTCAAACATTATGTTAGCTATTTCCTCAATGGCTGGAGTTTGGGCAACATTAGTATTAAACATACCCGATTTTACAAGATTCTCTAAATCTCAGAAAGATCAATTTATTGGACAAGCAATAGGTTTACCAATAGTTGTTACCTTATTCTCGTTCATAGCTATAGGTATAGTATCAACAATGATTTACTTATATCATATCCCATCGTCACAAGCAATTAATTATGTTAATCCAGTAAATATCATGTACTTATTTACAAAAAACCCATATCTTTCCTTATTAGTTGGTGCTAGTTTAGTAATAGCTACAATATCTGTAAATGTGGCCGCAAATATTGTATCACCAGTATATGACTTAATTAGTCTATTTCCAAAGAAGATATCAACCTGGAGTAAGGCTTCAATAATAGCTGCACTAATCAGTTTCTTATATGTTCCATGGTTGTGGTATAACAACGCTGGAACAATTTTTGATATATTAGGAATAATAGGATCTGGATTAGGTTCAATAGCTGGTATAATGATTGCTGACTATTGGATATTAAGAAAAACTAATATAAGCCTAGTAGACTTGTTTATGCCAAGAGGAAAATATTGGTACACAGACGGTTATAAGTTTAAAGCCTTATTGGCTATGGCTATAGGCTTCTTATTGCCAGTTATTGGATTTTTAATACCAGCACTTAGCTTCTTGTATGACTATGGCTGGTATTTAGCTGTATTTATAAGCATGATAATATACATAATTTTCGAAAAGAAGTGGAAGTAGACAGATATATGTTCACTTAAAGTTACTAATTTTTTCTAATTTATCGCTTTACACGTGTTAATTATCATTTTACATATATACATAAGTTAAGTATGACTAATATATTGGAAAAAATTTAACTTCTTATATAGAGAAATAACCTCCTTATAACTTGGTAAATTGAACCTTATCTAAAGTTCCTGTGAGTAAATCAGAAATCCATTCAATCTCCCATTTATAAAATATAAATAAAGGTTCAAAATAAAGAAAAATAATATGAAAGAGGAAATTAAAGTTTCAATAGCTGCTATGATAGGAATAGCATTTGAATTTTATGACTTTCTAATTTTTGGTTTTTTATCAGGTATTTTAGCTGAACTTTTCTTTCCTTCCCACAATAAATTAGTTTCTCTATTAGACACATTAGCAGTATTTGCTACCGGTTTCGCCGGAAGACCTTTAGGAGCTATAGTTTTCGGTCATCTAGGAGATAAGATAGGTAGAAAATATACATTAATAATAACTATGACATTGATGGGGTTATCATCTTTGTTTACTGGTCTGTTACCAGGATATGCTGCATTGGGTATTTTAGCACCTATATTACTAACTATACTCAGGCTACTCCAGGGTTTTTCACTAGGGGGAGAATTTGGTGGAGGAATAACGTTAGCTGCAGAGTTTGCTAAACCAACTAACAGAGCTTTGTATGTAGGAATCGCTCAAATGGCACAGGGAATCGGACCATTAATGGCTACTGGGCTAATATTCGTCTTTAGCAGTATTATGGCACCTCCTACATTCTCGTCAATCGGATGGAGACTTCTGTTCGTTATAGGTGCCTTTATAGCAGTAATTGGAGTAATAATAAGACTAAGGATAAAGGAATCTCCAGTATTTAAGAGAATTAAAGATAATGGTCAAATATCCAGAGTTCCATTAGTTGAGGCGTTTAAAACCCACTGGAGAAGAATATTGTTAGGTTTAGGATTTATAGTTGGAGGAACAACATTAACATATGCTACCAGTGTTTTTGCTACTTCATATTTAGAGACAATTATAGGTGTTTCAGCTAAGACAGTGTCCCTAGCGTTGACAATAGGTTATGTAGTTGAGGCTATATCTATACTCGTTTTTGCTAGGATTGCTGACAAGGTAGGGAGAAAGCCGATGATGATTACTGCTGCAGTGGGTCTGCTAATTCTCGTATATCCCTATTTCTATTTAATATCCACTGGTCAGTTCTTATTGATAGTATTAGCACAAACATTAGTTGCTATAGTTGGTTCATTTGGAACCGGCTCATATGCTACTGCATTAACTGAGCTATTTCCCACAAAAGTTAGGTATACCGCTGTGTCATTTGATTATCACGTAGGTGTTGCGGTATTTGGAGGCACTACGCCATTTATAGCAACCTACTTAATTTACGTAACTGGTTATAAACTTGCTCCAGTATTTTGGGGAATTGGAGGAATGATTGCAACTTTAGTCGCGTATTTAATTTATAAAGAGACTAAAGGAACTGTCTTTGAAGGGCAGGAAAAAGTTGAACATTAGGATAGTATGAGAAAAAAGTAGTTTTTATTTCAATTTATGCTTCGTCTAGAAAGGTCTCTCAGTATCTAAATTAATTTTCTCAAGGTCCATTTTCTTTTTAACTCATTCTCTCTTTAGATATAAGGCAATAAGTATATAGCATAAAACAAAGAAAGAGTCATTCTCACATTTAGTTTAACTTTCTTTTACTGCTATTCTTCTAGGCCAAGTATACATTGAAATGAAAACTACAGCTAAAGAAGCAAAGTTTATGAGATCAACGAAATATGGTAATCTTCCCATACCGTATAAAACTATTATTTCCCCTATGATAGCTGAAATAACACCACCAGATACTGCACCAATATTATAACTAGTCCCAGTTAAGAATGCCCTAATTTCAGTTGGCACACTACTAGCTACAATACCAGAAATTAATGGCCAAAAACCTACTGAAAATGCATATAAAAATACTCCAGCCGACATTGATGGAATTATATAAAAGGAGGAAAACAACGGCATTGCTAAAAATACTGCAATAAGCAATCCTATAATTCCCGTGTAAATTAATTTAAAGGGACTTACATAACTTGAAATCCTTCCAAAGAAAATGTAAGATAAAGCTTGAATTATGTTAGCTATTGCCATTAAAATTCCTATAAATGATGGTGGAAAATGCTCAGCATAAGCAAAATCTGGATAAATACTAAAAACTGATAAATAAGCTATAAACATTCCGGACATTGCTAAAGATGCTTTAATAAAATAGTCCTTATATTCACTAACTCTCACTTTTTGTCTTGCAACTGGCTTAAAACTTTCAGTAACTTTAAAGTAAATGTAAGGGACTAAAGCTAAAGGAATTGAACCAGTAAGCATGAAAATGTAATAACCAGTTATTGAGTTTAGGGAAGAAGAAAGGAAATAATAACTTACCCCAGTTAATGCATAACCTAATGCATAACCAGCTTGAACTATGCTGTTAACAAATTGTATTTTCTCTTTAGGAGCTTTTTCAACAGCTAATACAGTTCCAGCAGTCCATTGTGCACCCATGAATATTCCCTCTATAGTTCTAAATAAAGCCATCAACACAAATGCTGATGAGAATGTGAAAAGTGCCTGAAATGAACTATAACCAGCCGTTCCAATTAAGGAAACAATTTTCCTTCCCTTTTTATCAGCTAATTTTCCGAAAATTGATGCTCCTATAACTCTACCTATTAAACCTAATGAAAAGAGCAATGTGAGTTCAAAGTATGTTAATCCAAAGAATTTGTGAAGAAATGGGTATGTGTAAGTTATTAATACTAAATCGTAAATGTTCCCTGCCCATGCTAATGTAGAGGATGTAACTGCATGTATATAATCTTTCATAATCAGTAATCTCTTTTCTAATTTTAAAAAGTTAATCCTTATAAATTCGTAAAAAAGAGAAAAATCTATATATTTAGAATTTTATTATTGACAAAATATACTATGCTTGCCTTTAGTTAGTTTCACTCTGGTGGTATTTCACTGAACGTTAATGATAAGTCTATTCCTTGTTTCTCTCTTATTCTTCTTATTACTTCAAATAATACTAAAGCTACTATTGGTACACCAATTATTATTCCTAAATTAAGAGTTAGATTAGGAAATACTAATGATGCGAAGCTACTAGATATTATACCATAATAAATAAGGAAGAAAGCCGGAATAATGAGTACTATTGCTGAAATTATTCCAAGTATTCCTATTCTGTTGTCATTTATCCCATAAAGTTTCTTTTTGGCAATAACTACTGCAGCTATTGCAGCCAAGAAGTATTGGTAAAGCATGAAAACAATTACAGTAGTAATAGCGCTTTCACTGAAACCTAAATATATTTCAAGAATA
Source organism: Sulfurisphaera javensis (assembly GCF_041154675.1). Lineage (NCBI taxonomy): Archaea > Thermoproteati > Thermoproteota > Thermoprotei > Sulfolobales > Sulfolobaceae > Sulfurisphaera > Sulfurisphaera javensis. Next base: position 1,769,665 of record NZ_AP031322.1, on the reverse strand, counting down.
TCAAAAATTACGTTTAATCCGGTAATGAAAAGTGTTGCATAAATAGGGGTTCTGAACTTCTCATGAACTTTAGTGAAAAATGTGGGAGCTAACCAATCAAAGGATATTGCAAATAATGTTCTAGTTGGTATAGCTAAATTAATTATAGCATACAAGATATACCAGGTAATTGCACTGGCTACGAAAAGTATTATTAATGCTGGATTATTTAAGAAGGGGATAGATACATAAGCTAATATTGATGTTGTTGCTATAGGAATTCCAGATCCATTTGAGTAATCCCAACCGTTAAAGGAAGTGTAATCATAAAACTTCTCACCAATGAAGTTTTGTAATTCAGCAAGAAGTGCTAAAGCCATAATAGCAGTTACGATATATGAGACAATGATACCATAAAATAAACCACCTTTTTCAGCTCTCTTTATTTCACCACTAAAATAAGTTGGGGCATTATTATATAAAAAGAGAAATGATGTTATTGCTGACATTAATACTATAGTAGTTAATGGATTAATTCCACTAGTAGGTATTGTACATAGAGATTCTAAGTGCGAGTAGGACGGACCACCAAAGGATCCAGAAACTTTTGTAAATATCGATGAGTAGGAAGGGCCAACTATTATTAAGCCTATAATCATTGCTATAGTACCTAAAATCTGGATGGCTGTTAAGATGGTTATGATTCTAGCAAAGTATTTAGTTCTAGCTATTACTACTAGTGTAACTAAGGCAATAATTATAAGCGTACTTGCAAAGAATACGGGGGAAGTTTCATTACTGAATGAGAAATTATTAGCAAATGAGATTAATGAAGAATCATGAAATGTTACTCCAAGAATTTGTAATGAGGGTTCTACAACTAATGGTAATTCAAGCTGAGCTAAAATTGGTACACCGCTAGCAAAAATGAATATATTTGATAGTGCTTGAATAAACCCAATTCTAGGTCCTAATGTTCTTGATATGTATATATAGTCACCAGCAGATCTTGGTATGTATTTTGAAAGGAAGTAATACATTATTGCTACTGGTAACATTAATAATGCTCCTAAAAACCCAGCTAATATCCAACTAGCCCCAATTAATGTTGAGGCAAAACTTAATGGATATGCAACACCAGCTGCTGGTCCTAAGTATGAGAAGTTCATTGAGAATGCGTCTTTGGCATCCATTTCTCTTACTAGTCCAGAGGATTCCCTAACGAAAGCTTTCTTTTTTTCTTGCATACATTAAGGGTGAGTAAACTTATTAAAAAATGTTTTATAGCTTTGATTAAACAATGTTTACTCAATAGTATCTTAAAATTTTAGTTAATCTTTATCTTTCTTTCTTTTTTGTAAAATTATTTTATTATTCGTGATTAAAATGTTATAAATTACAACCTTAGCATTGAAAATTTTTAAGTTATCATTAGGTAAAAGTTTTTAAATTATTCACTAAAATGTAGACTTATGTTAAAAAGAATAGGACTATTAATATCAGATATAGATGGTGGCAGTGAATATGATTTTTGGAAAATGGCACCTAAAGGGTTGGCGATTCATACTGCTAGAATAAGTAAAATAGCTAATTTAAAAGATGAGTTATACAAGGAAGCTTCTAAGTTAGAATCGCTGGTTGACATTTTTGTATATCAAGAAGATTACGAGGTCCATAACATCTCTTCAGATATAAGGCAAGTTCTTGAGCAGTTTGAGAAACCTTATGTTTTGGCAGAAGAATCTGCGTTAGAACTTTTCAAGGAATTAGGGATAAGTAAGATTTGGCTCTTCACACCTTATACAGTTGAGAGAGCACTTGAAGAAGTAGAATATCTTACAGTTAACGGTATTAGCGTAACAGGATATACCTATCTAAATATTAATGATAAAATAGGGCTAAAAAATGTTGACTACAAAACTATATCAATAGCGTTACTTAAAAGTAGAGTAAGTAAGGATTCTGAAGCAATATATATTTATGGAAGTAATTTGATAACTTATAAAGCTGTGAAGACATTACCTAGAGTTTTTGGGATACCAGTTATATCAACAAATCTAGCTAGTTTATTTATGGCATTAAGAAAAATTAAATATGTGAAAAATGGTTTTGATTCGTTAACATTAATATAATAAAATTTTAATTAATTATTTATAAAATTAAATACATGTAATTATCTTTCTATAACTTTTTACATAAATTAATGTTTGCTTTTAGTGAGTAAATTAAGCATATTTAAGTAATTTATTAAATTGCTAGTAACTAGACAATCTTAGTAGTTACTACATATGGTAATCTATTGTTATTTTGTCAATTATTCAATTAGAGTTTCTAATATTAATTACATATAAATAAGAAAAATTGGTATAAATTACGCTACAACATGAAAATTCTAAGTTGAAAACTCGATGTAAATTAGAAGTAATTAGATTGGTATATAAAAAATTAAGTAAAGACAATGAGTTAAATTCTATATTTAAAGAAGTCTTTCTATATTAATTTTGCCAGGGTTAAACAAATCTTCCTTATCATATGCTTTTTTATACATCACGATTTTTTGTAGATGCTGTCTTTCTAATCTTTTATTTATTTGCAAGGAATGAAGATCAAAAGATGTCTTGCCTAAGATTGATTCAACTTTGTAAAAAGTTTTCTCGTCGAATACCATAAAATATGTGTGAGCCTTTCCATCATTCGCAAACTCTGCCTCAGTTATTACGTTGTATTCTCTCACCTTTGCTAAGGTCTCCTCAAGCTTATTAACTTCTATATGATACTGGGTATAATAGAGGTTATTAATTTTTAAAGTTAAGTTTGCATAAACGCCAGCGAAGAAAACATTTCTTTTATTCCACAGAATAGAACCATCAATAGAGTTATCGAATTTTTCTTTTGCAACAACTAAAACACTCCACTTATCAGTGTCAAAACCAGTTATTTCCTTTGTTAAGTGAGTTATTTCTGTGACCTTAAGGTTATGTGATAAACTTCTGGTAGTGTATCGTAAATTTTTTGTATAAACTTAATTGCCTCAGAAAATGTGTCAAAAAGTAAAAGCTGTGGTATAAAACTTTCATTTAACTTCAAAATTTTTAATCTAGTGACTATACCTGTAGTTCCTTCTGCATGTGCTGCAATTTTGATATCACCACCTTTTAGACTTATTATTTTTGCTCTAGGATTTACCATTTTAATTTCAACAACCTGATCCCAATTAGGACCAAACATAAAAGATCCTATTCCCCAAGAGCCCCCAGAGAAATAACCACCTATACTTGCTTTTTGATAAATTGTAGGGTAAACTCTAGGGTTAAATATCAATTTACCTTTTTCATAAAACTTAGTCCCAGAATAAACTGTTATTGTATCTTCATCCTCTTCTATTATTCCGGATAATCCACTCATATCTACTATTATCCCACCTTTTAAAGGTATTAAACCACCAACTGTTCCATAGCCAGAACCTCTTGGGATCAAAGGAATGTGGTTTTCAATTGCAAACTCAACAATTTTTATTATATCTTCTTCACTTCTGGGAAAAACTACTGCATCTGCAACTTTGTTTATCTTTCTTAAAATTGGTGAGGTAAAACTCCAGTCTTTTGATTTTTCTTTAACTATCTCGTATTCAGTAGTATATAGTATTCCTTCTTTTTCAAAATAGTCAAAAAGCATAGTTATATATCTCTGAAGAGGGATATAAATTTATGATTTTACCTCAATTAATAGCTACTATAGTGGTTTTAGTTTTTGCGTTATCTATTTCATATTTAATAGTAAGAATAAGTAAAAGGAAAAAGAAATATAAGTAGTAAGAAATACATCAAATTATGGAAGATAATTTAGATGGCAGTATATTAGATGCTCCTAAGATCTTAATTACACCTCCAGGCCCAAAATCATTAGCAATTTTAAAACAACAAGAAGTGTACGAAACATCAGCACTAAACTATCCTAAATATTTTAAAATAGCGATTGATAAAGCTCAGGGATCAACAATAGTTGATGTTGATGGCAATGTTTATATTGATATGGTTACTGGAATATCCGTAGTTAATCTTGGTCATAATAATCCCTATATAAAGAAATATGTAGAGACGCAACTAAATAAGGTTTGGCATACTCTTGAAATACCTACAGAAATTAGAGTTATGTTTGCTAAAAAACTTCTCTCAACACTTGGGTTTAAAGCAAAACTTCTCTTTACTACTACAGGTGCTGATGCTGTTGAAGCTGGTGTTAAGATAGCTAGGTGGGTTACTAAGAGGAAAGTTATAATAGCTTTTGAAGGCTCTTATCATGGTATAACTTCTGGCACTTTAGGTTTTACTGGTGCTAATAGGTTTAAGGAATTTAATCCAATTTTCGATTCCTTTGTCGCAAAATTTCCTTATCCTTATCCTTACAGATGTCCCTTTAAGGATTGCGTTAATGATATACTCTCTCTAATTGATTATGCAATATCAAACCCAGCCTATTTAGGTGGTGAGGTAGCTGGTATATTAGTAGAGCCCGTCCAAGGTGAGGGCGGTTATGTTATTCCACCGAGAGGTTTTCTTAAAGGCTTAAGGGAAATTGCTGATAAGTATTCTATTCCTCTTATCGTTGACGAGGTTCAGACTGGTGTTGGTAGGACAGGGAAAATGTGGGCTTATCAATGGGAAGGCATAACTCCAGATATTGTCTGTATTTCCAAATCTATTGGTGAGGGAATTCCATTATCAATGGTTGCCTATAGGGAGGATTTTGATAAACTACCAATTGGTTTTCATTTAGGAACTTATAGGGGTAATCCTTTAGGTTTAGCAGCTGGTTTAGCTACTTTAGAATTCATTGAGAGGTTTGATATTCTTTCAAGGGTTCAAAGGTTGGGTGAGAAGGTGTTGAGTGAGTTGAAAGAGGAAATCAGCAATCCTCATGTTGGTGATATTAGGGGTTTAGGTTTTATGATTGGTATTGAGTTAGTAAAGGGCAATAAGGACCCCTTAAGTGAGGGTGTCAAAAAGGCTATTGAGGAGAGTTTGAAGAGAGGTTTATTAGTTTATAAGGCTGGTAGGTGGGACAATGTAATTAGATTAATGCCACCATTAACGATCCCAGAAAAATTATTGTTTACTGGAATAGAGATATTGAAAGACATATTAAATAACGTTTAAAAAGTTTTATTGATATTTTATGTTATGAGAAGAGGAGTAGTTTTTGCTTCAATGATTGGGACAATAATTGAATGGTATGATATTTTCATTTTTGGTACTGGCAGTATTTACATTGCATCTGAACTTTTTCCGTCAACCAATAAGACTATAGCTTTATTAAATACATTCTTAGTTTTTGCATTAGGTTTCGTAACTAGACCAGTAGGTGCATTAGTTTTTGGTCACTATGGCGATAAAATTGGAAGAAAGACAATGTTACTATTTACACTTTTAGCATCTGGAATTTCATCTGGACTAGTTGGTGTTTTACCTACTTATGCTCAATTAGGTATAGTAACTGTTATTTTATTAGTTATTTTAAGACTAATTTTGGGTTTTGGTTTAGGTGGAGAGTGGGGAGGAGCAGTACTTTTAATTACTGAAAATACTGAAAAGAGGATTTGGGTAAGTTTCGTTCAGTCGACTGTTGGAATTGGTTTAATATTAGGTAGTTTAGTCTTTTTGATAATTTCTTCTTTAACTACAACATCGTTTATGTATTCTGTTGGTTGGAGGATTCCATTTCTCTTATCATTTCTTATGACTGCTGTTGGTCTATTCATTAGATTTAAAATTGAAGAGACTAAAGAATTTCAAGAAGCTTTAAAAAGGAACGAAATTTCGAAATTTCCCGCAAAAGACCTATTTAAATCATATTGGAAAGAAGTTATTTTAGGAACATTTTTTGCTGGTTCTCTGGGAACTATATTCTATGTTGGTGCGATTTTAGTCCCAAGTGTCATGGAAGAGCATAATGTAATAACGCCACAGCAAGGGTTTTTAGCAACAATATTAATGGGGTTCTTTGATTTAGTGTTTGTATTTATTGGTGGCTATCTTTCTGACTTTTTGAGTATTAAACTTCTTCTCTTTGTGTCTAATCTCTTAGGCTTAGTTTTACTTTATCCCTCATTTTACATAAAATCTGATGCTATAATTTGGTTAATAGCTTCTTATGGTGTTGCTCATGGTTTAGGCTATTCTCCTTTAGCTTCATTATTATCTGAAATGTTTCCTACAAAGGTAAGGTACTCCGGTTCCTCTTCTGGTTACCAGTTCGGTAATTCTTTTATTGGTGGTCCAGCTAGTTACGTTTCTGACTTTTTAGGCTCAATAAGTTATGTGTTATATCCTGTTTTTGCAATAGTAACGATAATTATCACATTTATAGGATTGATTAACGTTAAGGAAAGGAAAATAATTAGCAAATAATATTATTAGCTTTTTTCTTCAATATAAATTAAGAAAGTTCATCCTAAGATTCTTAACTGCAATTATTAAACTAAATCTTCGATTCTTCGAAAAACATACTTATCTTTTCCTTCTCCTTTATAGTATTTAAGAATAAGAAATCCTTCTTTTCAGCTAGTTTAACAATTTTTACTTTAAGTCTCAAGTTTAAAGAGGCTATTTTAAAATCATAGGAGCTGGTATTTTACCGTTTAAGTTAATCATTGTACTATTTTTAATATGGACAAATTATGACTTTTTATTATAATCTATTAAAGATCTTGGATAATGTTTAAGTTAAGGCTTATAATATTGTTTGTTATATATAACTTATGGATGAGTTTGATCTTAAGATTTTAAAGATACTTCAAACAGATGCAAAATATTCATTGGATGAAATAGCTAGAGAGTTAAAAATTCCAAAATCTACTGTTGCTTATAGGATAAAGAAAATGGAAAGAGAAGGGATTATAAAGGGTTATTATGCTCATATAGATCCAGCTTCTCTAAACTTAGACTATATAATTATATCTTCTGTAAAAGCGAAGTATGGAAAAAATTATCATGTTGAATTAGGTAATAAGTTAGCTCAAATTCCGGGAGTTTGGGGAGTTTATTTTGTCTTAGGAGAGAACGATTTTATAGTCATGGCTAGGTATAAAAATAGAGAAGAATTTATGGAAAAATTTCTAGAGAAAGTTATGAGTATACCAGAAGTTGAAAGGACATCTACGCAAGTCGTAGTTAAGATAATAAAGGAGTCTCCCAACATAGTTATTTTTTAACGTGATTAGTTAAAGGTTTATATATTTCCTTCTCGATTTATATCTAAATGATAGATAAGAAAGAATTAAGGGAAATAGCTTTAAAGAAGAAAAGGGAAAAAGGGTTAACATGGGAGGAGATAGGGAAATATTTAGGAAGGGATAAAGTATATTCAGCAATGTTACTTTACGGCTATGCTCAAGCAACAGAAGAGGAGGCAGAAAAAATAATTAGTTTACTGGATTTACCTAAAGAAATGAAACCAGTATTATTAGATGCCCCTATGAGGACTCCAGCACAACCATGGCCACCAACTGACCCTTTTATTTATAGACTTTATGAAGGAGTACTACTTTATGGTCCAGTTATAAAAGATGTCGCACACGAGATTTTCGGAGACGGAATAATGAGCATGATAGATGTGAAGATATTTGTTGACAAGGTGATAGAAAATAACTATCCAAGAATGGTTTTGACTTTTAATGGAAAATGGCTATATTATTCTAAATGGTAATCAAAACCAGATACCAGTAAGACTCCTCCATAAGGTATCTATTTTTTCCGTAGTAGTACTATATCTTTGAAAATCGTATTCTCCATCCTTTATTTCGTAAACTGTTAATAAAGCTTCACTTCCCATAATGTTTTTGCTTTTATAATTTTCGTTTATCACTTTAAAAACGTCGTATATTAACAATTTTCCTTTGTAATAAATCTTTGTAACTGAAGTTATTTCTCCATCTTTGAAAGTCTCTTTATGAAACTTTCTTCCCAAAACGTAAGCTTCAACTATTTTACCATGTTTACTAATTTCAATTTCAGTTAAAATATTAGCTTTTGCTTTATCATAAAAGATTACAGGGTGAGGAAAGTAAAAGAGGATTTGAGAAGAGATTTTAATATTTATCTTTACGTTACTCTTAGAAAGAATTTTTGTGTAAGCTTGGTCAGTTATTTTTGCACTCTCCTTTTCAATGAGTATCTCTATTTCGTCATCGTTTGCTAAAACTTCTGAAGGGTTTGTAATTATTCCAATCCCATTAGTTTCAAGATAAGATAATGGACCTTTCCTTCTTATAATCTCTCCTTTAACTTCTAATAAGCCCCTCAAGCTCTAATTCACTCCTTATGATTTTTATTAGATCGTCTAAACCATCACCGGTCTTTAGGCTCACAAATACTGTAGGCTTATCTTTCCTTATCTTTTCAGCATCCTTTTTCATTTTCTCTAGATCTGCACCTACGAATGGAGCTAAATCTATCTTATTTATTACTAATAAGTCACTTTCTTGTATTCCTAAACCTCCCTTTCCAGGATATTTATCTCCTGCCGCAGTGTCTAAGACGAAGATTGTATAATCTGCCAACAAAGGACTGAAAGTTGACATAACGTTATCTCCTCCACTTTCTATAAACACAACGTCAAGACTGGTCCTCTTCATTAAAGTCTCTAATGCCCTTAAGTTTGTTGAGGGATCTTCTCTTATTGCAGTATGAGGACAACCACCAGTAACAATTCCTATAACGTTTTCTTTAGGGATAAGTCTTTGTTTTAAAACTAAGTTTTGATATATTCTTAGCGCATCGTGAGAGGAAACTACATCATTGGTTATTATTCCTACTGATAATCCCTCCTTCCTCACTAAATATTCTGTTAAAAATTCTATTAATGTGGTTTTACCAGATCCAACTGGACCTAAAACTCCGATCCTGATCATGACATGAACACCTTTGGCTCCCTTTCTTCATGAAGTTTGGAAAGTATATCCAAGATTGGGCTAAAGGGAGAAAAATCTTTCTCATCTTTATATTCAGATAAGATTTCAGAAATGAGTTTTTGTCCTTCAATAAAGTCAATTGCCCTTAACCTTACAGCACTAAAAACTAATTGGGAAAGTTCTGCATATGCTAATCCAGCTTTGCAATCTTCAGCTTTAATCCCTAAAGCCTTGCAACATCTAGCTATTATTACTGGATAAGTTCCTATCCCTTCCCCTCTGTTAACTTTTTCTATGTAATCATCATCACATAATTCTAATCTGGCTAACGAGATCCCCATGTTTATACTAGCCTCTTTTAACTCTTTAGGTAATTTTGAGGCATAAACTATTTCATCAGCTTCCTCTGGTTTCTCATAGGCAAGGTCTATTATTGCAACATCACCTTTTAATATAACGTTAAAGAAGATATCTTTAATAAATGATTTAATTTCAAACCCTCTCATGTAAGCTTCTTCAACTCCGTAAGAGTAATTAAATGAACCTATAGGTAAGGCACTGTCAAATATTTGGAAAATTTTAGGTGTTAGCAAAATCTATCACCACAGGTTGTACTGGCATTTCAACATTTGGATTAAACTTAACTCTTTTCACAACTGGATTAAAGTTCTTAAACCTTTGTGTCAAGTACTCTTCTCCTAACTCAGCCAGTATATAAACCTTATTTCCTTTAACCATTACTTTCATATGATAATTACCTATAATATAACCTAGGAGAAATGAAGTGTAATCGTTAATTTCAAACTCTAATGTTTTTTCTTCTCTTTCTTTAAGAAGTACAATATAACCGTTATCTGCCTGAAATACATCTCCATCCGAAATTAAAACACCTTTCATATTTATTATTACTTCTTCACCTTTATCACTTTTACCCCTACACCTTTGTTTTTCTAAACATTCATTACTAACTTCAACTATTCTAAATACTCCCATCTTTTTAGCTTTTTCAATTATCTCCTTTACTTCTTCCTCTTTTCCTAATTTCTTTACTAATTGCATTTTTATCTCACCTAAAACATGAAGTATAACTGTGTTAAAGGAAGCGATTTAGAAGGTGGAACTTTAGGTACTATTCCATTTATTTTAACTTCATATGTGTCTGGGTTAACTTCAATTTTTGGTAAAGCATCATTATACTTCATATCTTTCTTAGTGAGGTGTCTAGTATTCTTAACTGGTAAAACTCTCCTTTTAACTACTTTTGATAATGACTCAACTCCATCTTTTGCTGAGAAGAAGAAGGAAACTTCTTTAGCTGAATAGTAACCAAACATTGGTTTGTAAACTACTGGTTGTGCATAAGCTATTGAAGCGTTAGTTTCTCCCATCAATGCCCAAGCTATTGCCCCTCCTTTTATTACCATGTAAGGCTTTACAGGGAAAAATCTTGGATCCCACAATACAATATCAGCAATATGACCTGGGGCTAATGTTCCAACGTAATCTGATATCCCTTGAGTTATCGCTGGGTTTATTGTTATTTTAGCTAAATAGCGCAAGACTCTTTCATTATCACTCATTTGAATTAATCCTAAATCCTTCATTTTATGAGCAAGCTGAAATGTCCTGATTCCAGTTTCACCAACTCTTCCCATAGCTTGAGAGTCTGAAGACATCATACTTATTGCTCCTAAATCATGCAAGTAATCTTCAGCCATCATAGTCTCTTCCCTTATTCTTGACTCAGCATAAGCAACATCCTCTGGCACTTTGGGATTTAAATGATGAACTGCCATTAACATTTCTAAATGTTCTTCATAAGTGTGAATTGTATAAGGTTTAGTTGGATTAGTCGATGAAGGTAAAACGTTTGGCTCAGCACATATTCTTATTATGTCTGGGGCGTGACCACCACCAGCTCCTTCTACATGATAGGCATGAATAGTCCTGCCGTTAATTGCATTTAATGTATCTTCTAAATAACCACTTTCATTTGCAGTATCAGTATGTATAGTTACTTGTACATCATACTCATCAGCAACTGTCAAGGTCTCATCTATTACTCTTGGCATAGCACCCCAATCTTCATGGATTTTAAATCCAGAGGCACCATTCCTTACTACTTCCTCCATTGTAATCCTACTTGATGATGCCTTAGCTGTTAACGCAAAGTTAACCGGGAATGGATCTAGACCTTCAGCAACTATTTTTAAATTCCAACTACCCGGAGTTGCTGTAACAGCTTTTGTTCCTTCGGCTGGCCCAGTACCACCTCCAATTAAAGTTGTGAATCCAGCTGATAAGGCGTCAAAAATTTGTTGTGGTGCAACCCAGTGTATGTGAGTATCTATAAATCCTGGTGTTGCTATTAATCCCTCTCCAGAAATAACCTCTGTAGAAGAGCCTAAAACAAAATCCACCCCATCCATAGTAAATGGATTTCCTCCGTGTCCTATTCCAACGATTATACTATCTTTTATACCAATATCAGCTTTAATTACCCCTAAGAGAGGGTCTAAGATAATTACATTGGTTATAATTACATCCATTGCTTCTTCTTCTTTCACATTTGGTAATAGTCCTAAACCATCTCTAGCTGTTTTTCCAGCACCAAAAACTAATTCATCACCTTTAGCTATCAAATCCTTCTCTATTGTTATGTATAAGTTTGTATCTCCTAGTCTTACCTTATCTCCTTCGGTTGGTCCATAAAGTTCAAAATACCTTTCCCTAGATATTTTCAAGCAAAACCCCTCTCCTTAGCTCTTTTTAAAGCTTGATCTTTATTATGATCTAAAGAACCTTCAGTTAAACCGTTTAATCCTACTACTCTTCTTCCTCCTCCAATTTTCCTTAATCTAACTACTTTTGTTTGTCCAGGTTCAAATCTAACTGCTGTGCCAGCTGGTATCGCTAATCTATATCCAAAAGCTTTTTCCCTATCAAACTTTAATGCTTTATTTACTTCAAAGAAATGGAAGTGAGATCCTACTTGTATTGGTCTATCTCCAGTGTTTGTTACTTCAAGTTCTATTTCGTCTCCTTTTATCTCAATTTCTCCTTCTTTTATTACGTACGTGTTGAGAACTTTTTTATTACTCTTTATCGGATTCCTTACTGTAACTAATTTAGTACCGTCCGGGAAAGTTGCTTCTACTTGAACAATATCTAATAATTCTGGTACTCCTTCCATTACATCTTCTTCTGTTAATAACTCTTGAGCTCCTTTTATTATATCCTCCATTTTAGCTCCTTCTCTGGCTTTTTCTAGAATATAATCAATTATAATTGCCATTGCTTCTGGGTAATTAAGTTTTAAACCTTTTGCTCTTCTTCTTCTAGCTAATTCGGCTGCCCATGAAATTAGCAATTTTTCTTGTTCCCTTGGCGTTAGAAACATTTTTCATATCACAGACGTGAATATTGTAAATTGATATTTAAATCTTTTTCGTAAAATGATAAACACTTTTCACTTTTTTAAATACTAAAATGATCAAAGAACGTTATATAATGATAATTTTAAATCGTTAATAATGAAACTTTTTCAATGAATTAAAATTGGATAAATTTAAGGAAGAGAATTTAAACATAGTTTAATGAATAGAGTGAATAGATGAACATTAATGGAATCTATCATTTTTAATTATTATGAGAAAATGTAAAGTTTGTAGCTCTTAATAGGTTATAGCTGGCGATTATTTAAATTCAAACTTATATACTTCAATAATTGATTGTTATGTATGGGTCTGTTCAAGAGAAAGCAACCAGAAGGAGTTGATAATAAGAAAAGCCAATTAAAGATTTTGTTTACAAGCGATCTTCATGCATCGGATGTTGCTTTTAGAAAGTTTTTAAATGTTGGTAAGATGATAAAGGCAGATGTTATGATAATAGGTGGTGATTTGGCCGGAAAGGCTTTAATTCCTATAATTGATATAGGAAATGGAAAATATGAGGTTGATAGTACTCAAGTTGGTAAGGAAGGATTAGAGACTGTAATTAAACAAATTAAGGCTAATGGCAATTATTACGTTATTGTTGATAAAAAAGAATATGATGAGATGGTTCAAGATAAGAGGAAAGTAGATGAGGCTTTTAAGAATGCTATTCAAGAAAGATTAAAGGAATGGATACAGTTAGCTGAAGAAAGATATAAGGATACTAAAATCCCAATATACTTTAACCTAGGTAATGATGATCCTATGTACATGTTTGATATAGTTCCAGAAGAGTCAATATTTAAACGGACTGAGGGATTTATTATACCAATTGGGGATTTAGAAATGATATCTTATGGTTATGTTAATCCTACCCCTTGGAATACTTATAGGGAGAAAAATGAGGAAGAGATTTATAAAGATTTGAAAGAGATTATGAACAAAGTCTCTGATCCATCTAAAGTGATATTAAATACTCATGCTCCGCCCTATGGAACTAACTTAGATAATGCTCCTTTGTTAGATAAAAACTTGAAACCAGTCGTAAAAGGAGGAGATATAGTTATGACACATGTGGGTTCTCAAAGTGTTAGAAAAATAATTGAAGAATATAAACCACTTATGGGGGTACATGGGCATATACATGAATCAAAAGCATTTGATAAAGTGGCTGGGACTCTAGTATTTAATCCGGGAAGTGAATACTCGGCTGGCGTATTTCATGGTCTTTACATATTAGTTGAAGGAAATAAGATAAAAGCTCATCAGTTCATAACTGGATAATTTTTTATTTATTTAAACGCTTTCTTCTCTTTCAATTGATAATTATGATATACAAATTTTATTTTTGTCTTATCAGTTTTATTTAAATTGATAAAAGTTATCATAATTTGTCATCTACTTTCTTCCTCCTCTTTTTAACATGTTTTAAAATTTCTTTTTTAAAAATGAAAAGTTTCAATGATAGTTATGAAGAATATTTTTATACTGTTTTAAGTTAGATTCTCATATGGAGAAAGAAAAAAGTAAATTATTCGCAAGGGAATCCTCTGGTTTAGTAAGGGAAATAAGTTGGTTAACAGCCATGTTCATATCAATGGGATTTATAGCTTTTTATGTACTTCCAGTCTCTTTTTTATCTGGGCTTTACGTCTCACCAAATGGTTTAGCTTTACTAGCAGCATTACTAAGCTGGATAGTTTTGCTTCCACACTCTTTTTTATGGACTAAAATAAGTCAAACATATCAAAGGACTGCTGCAGATTATGTTTTTGCAAGCAGATCGCTTCATCCAGCTATAGGTGTAGGTGTTGGTTTAGTTTTTGGAATTTCACAGATGATATTTGATGCTGCAATAGTTTATGATAGTGTTGGGCAACTTCAGGTAGGTTTTGCCGCTTTAGGAGTTAAGTATGGTGGTGTGTATTCATCTATAGCTTCTTTTCTATCCTCTCCAGTAGAAATACTATTAGTAGGTGCAGTAACTTTCACAATTGTTATCTTATTAAATATATTCGCACCTAAATATGTAAATAGCATTATGGGAGGAGTTACAATAATTGCTTTAGTTAGTTACATATTAACTGGGGCATTAATGACTACTGTATCTCCTTCTGTAATATCCTTATCTGGTTATACTTATTCTCAAATAGTTAGTGAGGCTAGCAAAGCTACTCCATTATTTTCTAACGTAGGTTTAGCTACCATAGGATTAATGGTATTTACTGCATCTTTCTTACCTTTTGTTAATGGTGCTACATCTGTTGCTGGAGAAGTTAAAGGTGGTAGTAAAGCATTTTCTCGTGGTGTTTTGATGGCTTTAGTTGTTTCTGGCATATTAATAACATACTTCATAGGAATGAGCTTAAGCAGTTTAGGAACTAAATTCTTCATAGGAGCTGGAATTGCTGGTGCTTCAAGTTTATTAAATCCAACTTATGATGTGGTATTAGCAACAAATAATTTACCTTTAGATTTATTCTTAGTAATAAGTTCTTACTTCTGGTATATTGCAATAATGTTCGCTGTGGCATTATTTGTCTCTAGATATTTTATGGCTGTTGCTTTTGATAAGGCATTACCAACAATAGTTTCCTATGTAAGTGAGAAGTTCCACTCTCCAGTTGTTGCTCACTTAATAGATGAGATAATAACGATCTCTAGCTTAGTAATAATTACTGTTACCCCATTGAGTTCTGCATTCTTCTATGGTATGGATACTGCTGATGCTATGGCTTTACTCTTTGGTTTCATTATTGTCGTTATCGCATCTATTGTGTCAGTGTTTAGGAAAGATGTTCAGAAACTTGTTGGTAACCAAAAGCTAATTTTAGCTTTAAGTATAATAGATCTTATAGTGCTCTCCATTTATGCATACTACTGGTTCGGTTTCTCTACTATATACTTAGGAATTGTAATGAATGCTGAGACTTGGGCATTAATAGCTTCTCCGTTTATTGCTGGTATAGTAATATATTACGTTATGAGACAATATAGATTAAGCAAAGAAGGAATTGATATAAACTTAACTTTCAAAGAAATTCCTCCAGAGTAAATCTTTTTCCTCTTCCTTTAATATCCGAAAGATATTTATTTTTCTTTTCAAATATTATATTATGGTCTTATTAGAAGCCGAATTCTCACCCCTCAAAAAGGTAGCTGTAGCTACACCTTCAAAGGAAAAAGAAAGATTAACTCCATATACATTATATGAATTACAATATGCTGAAATCCCAGACTTAGAAGAGTTAAGGAGAGAGCATAATGAATTTAAAATAAAGTTAAAGGAAGCTGGTGCAGAGGTTATAGATTTAAGGGAGGAAATAAAGAAATTAAGTAAAGATGAACTGCTAGAATTATTAGTATCTGACTGCTTATTAGATACATCTTCTATAACTAGAGACGAATTAGCAGATATATTAATCTCTGGGTTAACAGTTACAGAGGCTAAAGAAAAAGGAATTTTAAGGAATTATATTGTTGGTGATCCTCAAGACTTATGTGTAAAACCATTAGTAAACATAATGTTCACCAGAGATCCTGGAATGGTAATGGGAAATGTATATGTACAAGGTAAAATGAGATGGGAGTCTAGAAGAAGAGAACCAGAGGTTTACGTAAAAATACTGAAACCGGAGAAAGTAGTTAAGGCTGAGAAAGGATATTTTGAGGGTGGAGATTTTATGCCTATAGGTTATGGGAAACTATTAATGGGTTTTGGTACTAGATCTAGTGCACTAGGAGTTAATGATGTTTTGCCAAAGCTTAAGGCTGAAGGAGTATTAGATGAGGCTATACTCGTTCGATTGGAAACTCCAGAGCTTCATCCTAATAAGGGAATTGGTCATTTGGATACTGTAATGGGTATACCTGCAAAAGACGTTATAATTTATTATCAGTCGTATTTAGACAAGATGAAAGTTTTCATTTATAAGGGTGGAGAGACTGTTAGAGATCAAAGACCTTTAAGGGAAGTGTTAAAGGATTATCTAGCTAGGGATTTAAAAGTCGTACCAATTGGTAATGCAGAATATTATTCTGAAGAACGTGAACATTGGTTATTAGCTAGTAATATAATAGTTGTAGATAAGAATACGATAATAGCTTATGAGCATAATAGGATAACTAACAAACTGTTAGCCGAGGTTGGAATTAAAGTAATAACTTTCAAGGGTAATGAGATAATTAAAGAAGGTGGTGAAAGAAGTGGGCCAAGGTGTATGACATTGCCTTTGATAAAAGTGTAGCTCTTTATTTCCTTTTTAAATCTATGTCCCTTTTTATTGGTTTATCTCGATAGGAGCTTTAATAATCTACTCTTATAAGGATAAATTGCAGATTAAGGTCTAAATATAATTAGGGCTTTCAGAGCTAACAATGAACTAATGTAATTTCGAATTGTTATATCGTTATATTAAACTTCGAACTAAGATAATATATATAAGGATTTTACAGGTTTTACTATAGCTTTCTATTTTTAATAATTTCTAACTAAAGCTTTAAGTCGGCTTAGCACAACTAATTAATTAGTCAATTAAAGAATAAGTTCTATGGATAAAATTTTATTTAACTATAAACTGTTCAGATTAATATTATTAAATTTCTTGCTAATATGCGTAATTCTTTCTTGTTAGCCTAAAAAGTCACTAAGTAAGGTAGCTAAATTAACGTGAATAAAAATTTCTAGTGTTATTAGTAAAAATGTTTTATTTCAGAAACTTATATATAAATAAAAAATAGCTGAATTGATGGTTACTTTCCATTATTTTAGATACATATTTTTCATTAATACTTTGTC
The DNA here is from genome assembly GCF_041154675.1 of Sulfurisphaera javensis. NCBI lineage: Archaea > Thermoproteati > Thermoproteota > Thermoprotei > Sulfolobales > Sulfolobaceae > Sulfurisphaera > Sulfurisphaera javensis. The sequence continues at coordinate 1,752,543 of NZ_AP031322.1, read as the reverse complement.
TATTTGAAATATTGCTGTGAGGATATCCCCTGGTCACAATTGGTACAGATTCAATATACTTAAGAGAAATAGATTGATAAATATGATGAAGCTGGGTAAACTATAATGAATATTAAATAAACAATTATCTTTTCAATTTTCATAATTTGTTTTCCCTATTGTAATCAAGGTAGATCATAAAAAACTTTAATGTTACCAGCCAGTTAAGATTAATTAAATATGTTAAGAATGTTATAAAGAGAGAAAGATATGAAAAATCTTCTACGAGAAATTAGAAAGTTAATTAATGAGCTCACTTTAGCTTAATGTTAAGGATCCCAATATTCTTTAGCTCTCTCCTTAATTTTCATAGCTATTTCAAGAATCTTCTTATAGTCCTTCCTTGAAAGTATCTTTTCTACGAAATCAAAGTTTATCTCAGCATATTCATGTACTACAATATTTCTAAATCCAATTACACTTAACAAAAATTTTTCTTCTTCGCTCGTTAAGATTCCCTTTTCTCTTAATTTCTTAATGGAATCCTTATATCCCTCACTTGTTTCTCCCATATTAGATAATAATCTCTCACATAAGTCGATCATTGCTTGTGCTTCAACTTGAAGGGCATGAAGAATTGCCATTTGGTCTCTCCAATCGTTTATATCATATCCTTCATTTACTAATTCATCTAACTTTTGAACAATGTCCTCAATGATTAAAAGAAGTTTATCAAGAACTACCATTTTCTTAGTAGGACTTTTCCAGCATTATCTATTAAATTTAGTTTTCTAGCGTCAATAAGGAAATCCTCACAAATTGAAGCCTTTCTATGTATTCTATCGTAATTCTCTAAATAGAGGATTAGAGAGTCATTAAATATTTCATGAACTAAATAACAACTTGTATCGTCAGTAACCATTACTAAATCTACTTTTTCTGTCTGTAAATAATCAGTTAGAGAGATAAAGAGGTTTGTGTAAGCTTCAAGGTCTGTATTTTTAAATTCAACTGCGATATCAATATCATTCCCTTCGCCTTTCTTAGCGAGAGAACCAAATAAAACTGCATAATAAATGTTATAATCACTCCAATTAAACTTCTTTAATTTGTCGTAAACTTCTGAAAGTTTAAACACAAATAAAATCATCAAGGTAGATTATTAGTTTATCTTTATATGGAAGAGCTGATTAAAAAGGTTATTGACGTTGGGGAACTGTTACTCTCTGCTATTTCAAGAGAATTGAGTTAGCTGAAAGGGATGTGAAGAATATATAAACAAGGGTGGTGCTATTCAAGCTTTAGATAAAGTTGCTGAAGAAGTTGTTAAGGCTTTAGCCTAACTACTGGAAGGGTTTAGTAATTGATTTTTCGAGCACAAAGTTATAAAATTGTAGTGTTTATAATATAAAATTATATTCAGAAAAAGTTATTCTTTTCCGATATTTTTTACCCAACTAAGTATTTCATCTAAACAGCTTTCAGTATATTTAACAACAATCTTTCCCTCTTTTACTTCTATTTTAGTAAATTTCCTACCTAAACCAGCATGTGAATACATTTCTTTCTCATTTATTTCACATTCTTCTCTTTCTTCTTCATTTATCTCACCTTTTAGCCAATCTATGAGCCTAGTGTTTCCTAACTTTATTAAATAATCAAGTAAATACTCTCCCTCTTCTTTAGGTATTTTGCTGAGGTCTTTAAGTATCTGGATTTCTCTAGAAATCAGATTCCTTTGTGGCTCATTAAATAATTCGTAAAATTTCTCTAAAAGATCTATTGTAACTTCTTCTTCTGCTAATTTTCTATATTGATTTACAAAGTGATATCCAATGAAATAATAAGGAGCCGTAACGTGAGCCTCAAAATCAGCAATAACTTCGTATTTCTCACTTTTGTTAACTTTGATTGAGTTCAAAATCATTTTTTCGAATTCTTCTGGTGAAATAAGTTTCTCTACGTTCTTAAGAAGGTAAAATAACGCTAATGGAAAACCTAATTCTAGAGATTTTCCAATACCATATAATTCTGATTTACCTTGCGTGCTAAAGCCTTTCGCTGTAGATAATTTAATATTTTTAGTTAAATAATTATAAAAGTCTATTTTCTTAAAATCTTTAATGAAAAGAGGAGTGAGAATATTATTTACGTTAGTGAATTCAATTAGTAATGTATCTCTTTTGTTAGTAGTTATTACATAATTTTCTACTGCTAACTGAGTAGCTGATGTAGCATAAGCTTGAAAATAAGAGAAAGCTCTACTTAAGTCTAAAAGTATTACATCAGGAGTTTCTTTTACTAAATCTTCATAAAGTTTATTGTAAAAGAAAAAGTGAAAATTACCTAGTCTCTCTTTGTGAAAATGATTTTTGAACTCTCCTTCAGATGGAAGAATATGTATGTAATCGACTTTAGGCACAGTATTTTTGACTTCACTTTCCAGAACACTTACTAATTGAGTATAATCTGGAGGAGGATCGTTTAAAATGTATGAAAGCGTTGTAGGTAAAAATGCTGAAATTTTTACATCCACTTTGTTTTCTTTTAAAAAGTCAGCTTCAGCAAAAGTTTCATTAATTCCTTCATAGGTAACTGATGTTATCTCTCCTTTTTCATCAAAGACAGTAAATTTACTATTAGCAAAATTTATATGGTCCCAAAATGTGACTATCAGAACTTTCATAAGTACATTTCAGAGTCGGGGGTAAAAATATTTGAACTCATTATGTGATTTTGCTTAATAAAATTTTTAAAAATAGAAAGAGTATAATAAATTATGTTAAACGAGATAAGAAAGGAAATATCAGATGTTAATTCGCTTATTTACTCTCATCAACTCTTCAATTCTGTTGAAACTCTTAAGTTATTTTACGATCAACAGTGGTATATAGTTAATCATGATTTAAGATCCTTAGCAATTATGGTTTCAAGAGCAAAAGAACAAGATGAATTGGACTTTTTTATTAATGCAATGCAAGGCGATTATGAGGGGTTAAAGATCTTGAGGGAAGTAGCAGAGAAGAAAAGAGAGCCTATCCCTTTAGTTGTGTCTTATACTCATTATCTTTCATGGCTAGCAAACTATGCAAATCCAGGTGAGCAAGTTTTAGCTTTAGTTGTCAATTTGCCAATTTGGGCTTATAATTGTAAAAGGTTAGCTGACAGATTTAAGGGAAAATATGATGTAAGATTTTTGGAGTTATTTGCTAATGTAAGTGTGGATGAAAATAAGGCTGAGGAGATAATGAAAAGGTATGATAATAGTAGATATTTTCAAATAGCAAAAATGATTCAATATTATGAGTTACAATTCTGGGAGGGTTTGAAAAATGTCGAGGAAAAAGGGAGTTTATAATGTAGGCTTTAAATATATTAGCAGGGGGGCTTTATTCCTATTTGCCTTTGCTGTGCTTTTTGGCTTATCTAGTTATATAAACGTCTTGTTAGTTGTTTCAATGCTTCTTACTGTTTTAGCTGGAATTAGTTTCAGACAAGGATTTCTAAGACTTAGTGCTGGCCATAAAGTTGGTTATTTATCATCTTTTCTTATAATTATTGGTTCTCCTTTAATAGTACTATCTTATGTGTTTTATCCTCTCTTTTTAGTAGGTTATTTGATTTTAATTGCAGGTTTAATAGGTTTAAGTTTTGAATATTATTGGATATACAGTGATTATCGTGTGAAGAGATTAAATTATGCTTCATTATTTTGTTCTACAGCAGTTGTACTTTTAGTTCTTTTAGGTAAGTTACCGTTTTCATTATTATTTTTACTAGGCCAAGCCATTGCTATTCGATCTTTAAGATCTATATAATTCGCTAGTGATTTCCTTAATTCATAAGTTAACTCTATAATATCTTCAAGGATTTTTTCTTTTACTTTTTTATTATCTACGAAATATACGTATTGTGGTTTACCTCTTCTAGTAATTCTTACGTCTCTCTTCTTTAGTAATAACCCTTTATTTTCTAATTTTTTAATATATCCCATTATGCAAGATCTACTTATGTCTAATGCTTCTGATATTTCATCAGCGTTTAGTTCCTTCTTTGATTTAGCTAAGTAAAGAAAAATTTCAAGCTCTCTTTCATTTAAGTCGTATACGAAGCTTAGAGGTTTGAGCTCTTTTGGTATATCTATTTTATCCATATTTTCTTATCTTTCATTGCTTACTTAAATTTCTTTCTCCGCTTGATAATTATAATTTTAAATATAAACAATATAAATATTATACTATTCTACATTTTTAAAAGTATAAATCTCCCTAATGGGTAAAAGTATTTTAAAACTACAATTTGTATAATATTTATAATGATAAATTTTGTTAAAATCTCTTCATACAGAACAACATATATAGTTATATATAGTTTATTTAGATCTATGTTGAATTTAACAATGTATATAGAGTATATACGAAATTATTATATAATGGATAAATTAAAATAACGTGTGGTTAAAGATGGGATTTAATGGAATTACTGGGGCAGTTAATGAACCAGGAGAAATACCTTGGGAAATAGTAGTTATTTACTTTGCTTTAGCATTACTCTTTGCCTTTTATTATGGAAAGAAAAGTGGAGGACTAAAAGCATTTACCACTTTAGATTTAGTCTACATTGGAATAGGTGCTGCATTTGCTGTAGTCTGGGAATTTTACATTGGTTCATTTATAGGTAGATTCTTACCAAGTACACCGTTTATAGGTGTTGGATTTTGGGGCAGAATGGTAATAGTATTTATTGTAGCGGCACTAGTGAGAAAAGTTGGAAGCGGAATGCTAACATTATTTATCTTTGATCTTCTTAGTGATATATTCCATTATGGTTTTGGAGGAGAACCAATGTTTTTCATATATGAATCATTGACTTACGGTCTTTTTGTAGATATAATGATTGCTATAACTGGAGGTAAATTATTTGGAATAGGATACGTTCCTAAAGGAAATGGTGATAATATACAAAGAGCTACTATGTTAACTACAGTTCTTGCTGTAGTTGAAGGAGGAATTTTAGGATTTTTGTGGGCAATTCCAGATCCAATATTTTACGATGGCTTTATAGGACCATTTATTTACGCTTATGCACCAAACTGGGCAAAAATTACATTTCATCTTGAAGCATTTATTCCGGGAGATGTTGTGTTTGGAATAATTGCTAGTATACTAGCTTTAAGAATTGTGAAGGCTGTAGGGCATTAAGGTGTAATAAATGGGTAGTATTGAAGTTAAGGACTTAAAAGTAACCTATCAAGGTAGGCTAAATCCATCATTAACTGTTGATGAATTAATAATTGAGGAAGGAGAATCAATACTTATTGTTGGTAAGTCGGGTTCTGGAAAATCAACTTTAGTTAATGTTCTTAATGGAGTAATCCCAAATATGATTTTGGCTGATGTTAAAGGAGAGATAAGTGTTTTTGGTAAAGATCCTAGGAAAACTCCTATTTTTGAACTTTCCAAATATATAGGCACAGTATTGCAAGACCCGGAGATGCAATCATTTAATTATTCTGTTGAAGATGAGATCGCTTTTGGACCTGAGAATTTAATGCTTCCTAAGGAGGAAATAAGAAAAAGAGTTGAAAATTCTGCAAAAATTGCTGGGGTTTATCATTTGCTTGATAGAGATACGCTAACTCTTTCTGGTGGCGAAATACAGAGAACTATTATTGCTTCTGTCTTAGCAATGGAACCTAAGGCTTTAATTTTAGATGAGCCAACATCAAATATTGATCCTAAGGGAACAGCCCAAATATTTAATTTAATAAAGTTTTTCAGACAGGAGAGAAGGACATTAATTATAGTTGAACATAAATTAGAAAGAGTTTTACCTTTTATAGATAGAGTGATTTTAGTTGATAAAGGCAAGATAGTTTTTGATGTTCTGAAAGATGAATTAGTTGAAAAATCTGATATCTTAAGTGAAGCCGGAGTTGAAATCCCAGAGTACTATCTTTATATGAAGAAATATGGTTCTTTGGATAATTATAAGTACTCTCCTCCAGCTAGAAAAGAAGGAGAAGAAGAAATTCTTTATGCTAAGGTTAAAGTTTGGGTTAAGAGAAGTGGAAAAGTTCTAGTTGATTCTGAAATTAAACTTAAGAAAGGGGAAATTGTTGCTCTTATGGGAAATAACGGAGCTGGAAAATCAACATTATTAAAGGCAATAATGGGTATATTAGATGATAGAAAGTTAGGCAATGAGGCTAAACTGGTTGTTAAGGGTAAGGACTTGTCAAAAGCTAGTATCATGGATAGAGGAATGTATATTGCATATTTGCCTCAAAACTTTGACGTAATGTTAGTTAAAAGAACTGTTGAGGATGAAGTATCTTTCCCAATGAAAAGTAGAAAGATGTACTCTAAAGAGAGATTAGAGGAAATACTAAAAATGTTTTCCTTATACGAAATAAGGAAAGAAGATCCACTTTTGCTTTCTATGGGTCAAAGGAGGAGAGTAGCTATGGCTTCAGTTATTGCATCTGGTGCTGATATAATATTAATGGATGAACCAACTAGCGGTCAAGATTGGTATCATAGATACATGTTAGGAAAAGAAGTTCAAAACCTAAGAGATAAAGGTTTCACTTTTCTTATAGTTACTCATGATTCTCGTTTTGTAGATAAATTCTGTGACAAGGTTTTAGTTATGAATGAAGGAAAGATAATAGCTGAAGGTAAACCTGAAGAAATATTTGTAAGGGAAGATTTAGGTATTCATCCTCCAACAGAGTACTTGGTGAGTAAATATGGCTCTATTAACTTCTTTATATGAAAATCCTTTACTCCAAAATATTATTAGTTGGTATTTAGTCTTATTTGGAGTAGCGTTACCGGTTTTACTGATTTTCTGGCTTATTGGCTTAAAAGGGTTTGTAGAGCTTACTAAGTATGAAAAGGGAACAACATTTCTTTATAAGGTAAACCCAATAACGAAAATAGCTTTTGGAATCGTAGTAATGATAGTGGCTTCAGTAACTATTTGGTGGATAGGAGCTTTACTTACTTTAACAATCCTTCCTCTCTATTTGACTCTCAATAACGGTTTAAAGAAGTTTGGTTATGTAGTGATGTTAACAATTTCCTCATTAGTAGGCTCAACATGGGCTATAGCTCCTTATACTCCTCCTTATATTCTTCAACAAGTTTTCCCAAATCAGCAACCAATAGTTGTATGGGTTTGGCCAAGTTACTTCTCAGCAATGGGTTATGTACCAGATTTAACTTTACAAGCTTTAATATATGGTGTACAAACCGCCTTTAGAGTAACTGCAACTTTAGTTGCTGCTCTCCTCCTTGTAGTAACTACTTCTGTGTCTGACTTATTCAGATCATTTACTAAAATTAAAGTGCCTTTAGCAATAACTTTCTCTCTAATGGTCGGTTTTAAGACTATTCCTAAGATTTTTGAACTTTTGGATACTTCAATAAAAATGCAAATGTTAAGGGGATTAGGTTATGGAAAACCTAGAGTGATAAGAACTTTTTATTTAATATATGGTGGAATTATGGCAATTGTTCCAACTATGGTTTATCTATTTAGGGGAGCTAAGAGTTTAGCAATATCAGCTGATACAAGAGCATTTAGGGCATATCAAAGTAGGACTTTGTATAAAGAACCACCTATAACAAAATATGATTATATAATGTTTGGAGTAATAATTTCTCTAATAATTCTTGCAATAGTTACTAATATGGTAGGTTTTGGTAGAAGTATACCCTATGTTGGTTTATGAAACACAATTTTTTAAACTAAAATTTAATTTCTATAGTGATGATATATGAAAAGAATGATAATTACTTTACTCCTAACCTTTCTTTTTCTCCTTCCAACAGTAAATATTAGCCATGCAGAAACAGCAACACCAATAAAGCATGTAATAATTATTATCGAAGAGAATCACTCTTTCGATAACTTATTTGGAACATATCCTTTTGGATGGCCTCCTATAGTAAATAACATTACACTTTCAGTAATGTGGCCTGAAGGGCTTTATCAAAATTATACTCAGTTAGAAGAAAGTAAAGACGGTACATTAACGTGGATTAGTGTTCCAAATATTCCTTGGCTACCTTTTGCTGGTGTTTCACATCCATATTATGCTAATGCATATGATACTGTAGATCCCTATGAAGGGTGGAGTGCATATCATGGTGATTATTGGTTTGGTAAGCCATTAGGTTTCGTCTATTATTCTGGTCCACAATCAATGGCTTACTTCTCTTACCAACAAGCCTGGATATTATGGGACTATGCAGAAGAATACGTTTTAGCTGATAACTACTTTGCCCCAGTCTTAGGGTTAACTGAACCAAATAGAGTTGCTTATTTGACTGGCTTTCCTCCAAACTTTTACAGCGATGAAGCTTCTGAGGTAATTCCTTATAATGAAACCATTTTCTATCAACTTTCCTCACATAATATAAGTTGGGGTTATTTTGTATATGATTACTATGGAGGTACACCATGGCCTTTAAATGCATTTATAGGAATGCCTTTGAATAATGTCCATTCACTTAATGACTTTTATTATGATTTAAAGCATGGTAATTTACCTGCAGTAAGTTGGGTTATGTTCATTGGTTGTGGTGATGACTATTACGATATGCATCCTCCTTACAATATCACTGCTGGAGAAGTAGAGTTAGTTAAGGTTATAAATGCCGTTATGGAAAGTCCTTATTGGAATTCTACCGTGATTTTCATAACTTTTGATGAGGGTGGAGGATATTATGATAGTATTACACCTCCATCAATTAACTATTATGGTTTAGGTCAAAGAATTCCATTGTTAATAATTTCTCCTTATGCTAAAGAGGGATGGATAGATAACTATACGTTAAGTGGTTATACTTTGTTAGCTTTCATAGATTATAATTGGCATCTACCATGGCTAACATCTTATGTTGAAAATAGCGATGTTCAAGGTCTTTTACAAGCGTTTAACTTTTCCTCCTCACCAAGGCCTCCAATAATTTTAACTCCAGAAAACTGGAGCTATCCTTTGAAATTACAATATCCTGTTCATTATGGTTATATTGCTAAGGTTCCTAATGATTATAAATCTTATGCTCAAGTTTACCCAGCACCAGCTATGAGCTTCTTATTTCCAGTGGAGCTTTTAGCCTTGATTCTTCTGTTTGCTGGAATCAAGAGAACAAGGCTTATAATACCTTCAATTTTGCTTTTCCTAGTTAGTTTGGGAATATCAGCATATTACAATAACGTTTACAATGTTTACTCATTCATAGCTGAATATTATATGTATTCTTCACTAATTGGTTTCTTAGCTTCTAGTGTAATTTATTTAAGGAAAGGTAGATCGAGATGGATACGTCAGAGGTAGCTTTTATTTCCTCTTTTTTACCTTGCAGTTTTGAAGGATTTGAAATGTCAATGTTTTGGGCTTTAAGTTCAATTAAAGATAAGAGAATGGCAAATATAGGTGCTCTTTCTGGGGTTATTGCAGTAGTTTTAATGCTCTATTCTACGTATCTGATACTACCAATTTTAATATCTGATACTAGCGAATATTTTCTTAAGCTTTTGTTAGGCTTTATCTTCATTTCTCTGGCTACATTTTTCTTATACAAAGATGATTATCCAGAACCTAAAACTGCTTTTCTTACTTCATTTTTAGGGATAATTGCTGAGGGAATCGAAGTTGATTTATTTTCAGTTAGTTCCTGGATTATGACTGGAAGTTATATGGGTATTGTTGGTGGTTTAATCGGTTTTATTTGGTCTTTGATAATCTTTAAGGAGATAGTTCTAAAAATATCAAGGAAAATTATGAAGTATATTGCTGTAGGAATACTATATACTGTGGCATTTATTATTTTAACTAGTGGCATCATTTGAAAAAAGAGAATATATTGGACAATTTTAAATATAAGAATAGAGAAAGAAAGAATGTGAAGTTTAGAGTTAATAACAAAAGCTTCAGTTTATTAATTACTTTTCTTGTTTTACTTACTCTTCTTTTGGTATATTTTATTTATTTCACCCCGTGTTGTTTAGCTATTATACTACAAGTGATGGTTATGTTGAATACTTTAAATCATCAGACCCCTCATTTATTATTAAATCCTACGTTGATGGTACTTTAACTCCTACATTGATTACAGTCTTTGTTAATTTACCTCACACGGTTAAATTCTTAACACAGTCTTATACTAATTCTTTTAAAATCTCTTTCTCAGAGATTAAACCTTACATATCTCCATGGAAACCTTGGTTAGGCAAAGTTAACACTTCTTTATTAGTCATAGCTACTTATATCAACGGAAATAAGACTTATTTCTAGGCTGAAGAAATCGAATACAATCGATCTTGGATTATAAACAATGTTGGTATACAAATTGTTGGTGTAATAAATGTTATACCAAAAATGATAAAGATAAATAATACAGCAATAAACCAAGAAATTATGAAATTGGCAAGCAAGAGAAATGCATATTTTGTTAATTCATCAGCTGGTAGTAGGCCAGTTTATGCTTATAAAATGAATATAATAACTGTATATAACAAATCACTACCACCATTTTATGCTGATGGAGTACAATATTTGCCTGAATATTTTGGCATTTATTTCGTAAATATTTCAGTACCACTCAATTTTATACAAGTAAGCAATAACGTAAATAAATACGATAATTATCAGTTGTTATCTTTATATACTGAATTAGAAGGTGAAGCTAGTTGGGAGGCTATTAGTGGTTATGGTGGTCCTTATATTGGTATTTAACGGCTCAATGGGAAGCTTAGGAAGGGCAATTTACCTAACATTAACGTTGATATTGTTTGCAATTCTCCATAACGACATGTGCTTAGCGTCAATAATTTTAGGAATTGTATCAGTTATAGCAGCTTTACCTTCTTTTATGCTAAAAGTGAAAATTCTTGAAGAGGGGCTGATCCCAAGAAACTAGCAAATTCCCAAATGAGTAGGGCAACGCTTGGCGTAATTATTCTCCTCATAGTTATTTCCTTATTAAGAAGTATATTTGGGCAAGGAATATCTTAGTTCTTACCAACACTACTTGTTGAGAATTATGGGTATTCCTACAACGTACAATTAGGTGAAGTAATAAGCTTTAGCTGCTGCAATAATAGGACAACCATTACTTAGGTTGCTCTCTGATAGGGTTGGAAGGAGAATAATTTACGCAATTTCAACACTTGGAGGGGTTATATCAATTCTAGTGTTTCTGAAAGTGCCTAACGAAATATTCTTAGTCCTCATTGGGTTCTTTAATTTCAGTGCCTTTTCGTTAATGTAGCCAAGACTGATGAAAAAAGATATGCATTAACTTAAAAACTGAAAAGTTTTTCATTACTTTTTCTTTGCCAAAACAACAGCACCTATCACTACAAGGACTATAACCAGAATAAGGGCGATGAATTCAATGCTTACTGAAGCGGTAAGTGTCTCATTTACTGGTTGATTTACAACTATGCTTCCTCCTAATGGGACATTTTCAGTTCCAGTGAAACTTCCTGTCAAGTAAAATGGCAAGTTAGCGTTTAGAGTTATGGCTGACCCAGCATTTACCCATTCTTGATTAGTTGTAACACCATTAATTGTTACTGGGTATGAGGACTGGATTGTAACTAAGTATTGCTTGACAACTTTCACGTTAAGTGATATTGACGAGTTAAAAGTAAATGTAAAAGACGGTGAGACTGAAACTATTACATATCTTTCGCCATTTTCCGGATAATATGTTATGTTTTCTACGTTAATTGACGTGTTTGCGTTATACCATCCAGAGTTTAATGTTTCGTTCTTACCGTCAACTAATGCGTAAATAGGTATTGGTGATGATACATTCAGATAATACTGTGTTACTCCAGTAATAGTAATATTTGTAGGTGATGTAACAGTAACGGTCATTGGCTTAACTATGAATCTGTGAGTGGATGAATAATAGTAAGTTTGATTAAAGATCTGAATGGTTGTATTTGCATTAAACCAACCAGATGTTAGTGTCTCATTACTACCGTTAACAAGAGCGTAAACTGGTACTGGCGACGAAACATTTACATAATATTGAGTTGTTCCAGTAACTGTGATGTTAGTAGGTGAGTTAATAGTTATTGTTTTGGGAGTTATTATTACTCTGTGCGTGGGTGAATAATAGTAAGTTTGATTATATATTTCTATTATTGTGCCCTCTGGATAGTAACCAGATTTAAGTTGCTCTTTTATTCCGTTAACAAGTGCTTTAACTGGTACTGGCGTGTAAACGTTGACTAAGTAATACCAAGTGTAATTGGCCTTTATGTAGTATTGAGTCGGAAGTAAATCAGAAGGATAAATTGTAAATGTTTGTGGTCCACTTAATATTGCAAATGCTGAAGAGTTTGCTGTATAGTTCTTGATAAACTGTATAGTTATTGGTTCATCAACATATCCAGCAATTGTCGTTTTATTTACTAAGGTTCCATTAATGTAAAACGGAACTGGTGAGGTAATGTTAACATATGTTAAGTATGGAGGAACAAAGTTAACAGTGAAACTTGTAGGATTAGGTGTACCGGTAGTTACATAAGCAAAGCCGTGTGAAATAGTAACGTGCAAGTTATCTGCAGATTCCGCAGTGTCATTTCCATATGTATAAACTAAATTGAACGAGCGCCACTGATTATTTTCGTTGTAATACAAAGCTAACCATGAAGACATATTTAGGAAAGTAGTATGCTCACCGCCAGCATATCCACCCCAAACAAGTTCTGCATCTTTTAGACCTCCCCAAGGAGTATACGAATCGTTTATAATGATTGATGCTGAAGTTATTCCTTTTACTGGGATGAAAACATTATCGTAAATGACTAATTGTGGTGGGATTGGTTTACTATCATTGGTTAATATCAAGTATCCGAAACTAACTTTTACGCCAGAGGAGTTATATGATTCGTTTATAAGTAAGTAGAACGAATAAAGTGGCTCATAATATATGAAATTAGTCCCATACGCGTAGAATGATACATTTATGTGACCTCCATTTACATTATAAGTGGCCTGATATATACTTCCATATCCTTGAATTTGTGTTATGTTTGCGTAAGGTGCAGTAGAGTTCCATACATTATCACAGAAGTTCATTTCTGACATATTTGTTAAAAAAGATCCAACATCTTGCAACCAATAATAGTATGTTCCGCTTGTTGTATTTACTTGTAATACTACATTCAACTGGACAGACGCACCGTAGGGACAGGATGTGAATGACGAATTATATGCAAGCAAACTTTGAATTGCAACAAATCCTAGTACAGCATTAGTAAATATTGGTCCATTATGGGCTGATATTCCGGTTGGATATGATGCATAGGTTACTACAGAGACTAGGCCTAACATGATGAGGATTAACCATCGCATAAGTGAAAAGCTGGAAGGCTTTTTAAAAACCTTTCTATCTCTTTCTAGGTATTGCTTTTAAATGCGTCTATTTCTTGGGGTTTATCTTTATTCACGTTAAATATTCCTTAGAATAAATCCTATTCACATTATACCTCATGAAAAATGACATAATGTTTTCTTTGAAATCATGATAATTGAATGTGAAAAACTATTTTAGAACTAGATCTAGTAAAGATGAAATTATAGTGAGTTAATAAATTTGACTGTTAGAAATAAATGTACATGTTGACTTATTATTTTAGTTTTCAACTTATGAGTGACTAAATAGGCTGCCTTTATCTGATTTTATGAAAAGACCCTCAAGATATTCATGCTGGCCAATAACAGAGACAGAAGATACCTCTTTTAATTAATCAAGGAATGACCTCAATTTTCTTGCTTATTGCTATTTTTCTCAATCTTTTGTCGTATGTAGCTAACTTTGCCTTATAAGAAATGATTAGTAGTTCGTTGTTATAGTCTAGCAAACTATTTGTTTAGTCTTTACTCCTAAAAAGAGAGAAGTCTTAACTTATAAAATCCTGATGTGTTAGTTAAGTTATGTATTATACGTACTTTGTTAATTTCTTGTATTTAAGCTAACTAGATGGGGTTTTGTTCAATCATAATACCGAGATAAGAGTAACCTATTTCGTAAAATAATTCTACATAAAGACTCATCTAAAATTAGTGTATTAGATTTAATATGATTTAACATGAGCTCTACTTTTTGCTCAAGTGCATCAAAGAGTTGTATTATTTTTCCGGGATCTTGTTTTCCTCGCTAGTAGATTAGTAGACTTTACGCATCTCAGCTATCTTTTTTCCTCTTCATATATTACATCAGCTTCTACATTAACACTATCACTTTTCAATTCTTTACTATAATAAATGTAGAAGAAGAGAAAGAAATAACTTATATTAAATTATGATTATTTAAAAGTTCATATAATTCTGGAGGAACATCTTATATAATGGTGAATTTATAATAACTACTGATGGTAGTTCGTCAATAAATTATTGGGCAATGTAGGGCTAATTCACTAAATAGTGTAATGTCTATAGTAAATGTAATTTTAAAATCCTCATAATTTTTTGAGAAAGTCCTATGTACTTTTAATGTTTTAAATTTATGTATGCATAGAGTTTTAAAATTAACAAAGTAAAGCTGTACATAAATTTAAAATAAATTCAAATTTTAGATAAATTAAGTTCTAATTTCTAAATAGTAGATTGAAATAAAAACTTTCAAATTTAATATTTTTCATACTAACTTTTAATTTTATGTTGGAAGTTGAGTGTTGTTTGCATCTTTTAGCTTAATTTTATAAGCTGTTGGTCTATCATTTGGATTAAGCTTTAATTATTATCTCCTCAAGCTCTTTAGGAGTATCCGGTTCATCAATTTGGCTCGATTAATTAATTCTCTTGCTTTCTTTATATCACTACTCATCAGACTATAAACACTACTAGTTAAATAATTATTAACTCTTCATTAGGATTTTCACAAAATGACTATGAGGGAGGTCTCCATCTGATAATATACGGTAAAAATTCTGGATTTATAACCTCAAGAATAAGTATGTTTCCCCGTTGAGTAAAATTATGCTTAGCTTTTATGTTGTCAAGACTTAACCTATTTACGGGTAATATCGTAGCTTCATTTGCATCAACCCAAGTTGGTGTCCATGGAAGTTCTACTCTAATTTTTAAATAATAAGTTGGATCAGATATTGCTGCACCCGATCCCTCATAATCCACACCCTGTTCATTTAAAATTTCTTCTAATTTATTATAGTATACTCCTTTGTGCCAGAAGTATGCTCCCCATTTTATTATATGCCCAGGTTGAAGAGGAGGATTAGGATAGTATATAACTTTGATAGAATCTTTATCCTTACTTACCTCACAATCAACATTAGGAATACCTAAATTAAATGGATCTAATATTTTTATCTTTTTACATCTAGCTAGAACTTCTTTAATTTCTTTATTATAATATAGAGTTTCTACTGCAATAAGCTTTGTAGTTGAATGAACTGGTATTCCAATTACGTCATAACTTTTACCCACATTACCTTCTGGAGAGATTGAAACATCAACAACAAAGGATATATTATATGAAAAATAATATCCTATTTTCCTATTCTCATACCTTTCGAAAACTGAGCCTTTTCTAATCTTTCCATCCTCAATTTTTACAGTCCCATTAGCTTCCATACACTCCTTAATTAGATTCTCGATCTTTTGGGGAGACTTGCTTTTAAACTTCTCTTTCAACTATCTAATTTTACTTCTCCATCAGTATTGATTTTGTGCAATACATAAGCAAGAATTTTCATATCTGAAACAGTTAAATTTAATCCCATGATAGAAATTATATATGTAGCTTTAAAAATGTTAATGAATAAGTAAGAAATATACTTATCTTAGTTGTTAATTATAATAGCAAATGTAATACTAATTATATTAAGAAGATAAATAAAATTACTCTTATCCTTTATTATATCATTGATTTTTATTCTATTAAGAAATTCAATTCTTTACTGATTTATATCCAAGAGAAGATAAACCTTAAAGAGAACTTATTAAGGATAAAACTATATACTTACTTAGGTATTTTTTATAAATATCTTCTTGGTAATTTTACAATAGAGCTTTATAGTAACTCCGTATAACATTAATATGTCTTGATATTCATCTGACAATCTAAGGAATGTAATGAAAGGGAAGTTTATTTAAGGAAAGATGAACATGATAAGTTCAAAGAGATGATCTTTAGAAAAGAAGTGATTTTAGACCGTTCCCAGTTAAGACTAAAATAGCATTATCGACCTTGTATTTTTGATATGCACTTCAAACTGTCATAGTGTCGTATAAATTCAGAGCATTAGAATCTCTATATAAAGACAAGACTAAAATGAAAGTATGTTGAAAAGTTATAGAAATAATTTATACCTTAACGATTATACTTATATAAGTATCCAAAATTTTTGACGAAAGATTTATTACTGAACGTTATGGATACACTTACTAATCTTGAGTAATTAAAATCATTTTTTTAGCTATTCTAAAATACTCCTTAGCTCTTTCCTCATCAACAACATGAAGTTCAACTGGGGCATCAAAGGGTAAACCGTATTTATCTACAGCGTTTAAAAATATGTTTCTCCTAAGTTCTATTATTTCCTTATCTGTCAGCTTTCCAGGAAAGAGAAGTAATATGTCAATATCACTAAGCACTGTTACTCTATCCTCAGCTACTCCACCAAAGACGTAAACCTTAACGTTGTTATCAAATTCCTTAGCTGAGCGTAAAATCATTTCAGCATATTCTCTCCATCTGGCTAAGTGCTTAAATTTATTCTTTACCCAGCTTGACATTTTTGCTTATTTCCTCCAGTTTATTAATAATCTTTTCGGCAATTTCAATTAACTCTTCCACTTGTTCTTTACTATATTCTATCCCTCCATATCTACTATCAATATATGCATCCTCAAGGTCTATTAAAGCGTTTCTGTAAATTCGTGTCAAATCCTTAATTTCTTGGGAAAATCTTGTATATCCACTTTCCTCTAAGCTTAAGGAAAGAGAAGAAAGTAGAGAACGTAAGTCATGAGATCTAATTTCAGTAGCAAAAAGCTCAAATAGCACAGCCTTTATGTATAATTGAACTGCTTCCTCAGTATAAAATATTGCATTATTATAACCTCCTTCCTCTAAGTCTCTCTTTGCATCTTTCAAAAACTGTAAGGCAGTTTTCTTCATTATTTGTACTTTATAACCACTCATGGAGAGAAATGTAATGTTTCAGATTATATTTTTATCCTAGTTATTGACGCAAAATAAGTTTATCTCTTCATAAGATCAAATAAATAAGATCCATACATGTAGGTTAAAAACGATTTATTTAATGTTAACTAAATAAAAGAGAAGTCTTAATACTAACATTACTTCTCTGTATATGTTGTTTCTATTTCTTCTTACAGTTTCATTTATTCTGCTAATGATTTCTGTTATTCTATTTATAGAGAAAAGAGTTAGTAAAGTGCTGAAATTTTTCTATGTTTATATTTATTATCATCTCTAATCATTAATTATTTTTCTTTTCTTTGTTCTTTTTAAATACAATATATGCTTATCTGATACCTAGATGAAAGTCTTCAGAAAAACATATATTTTTTTATGTAAAAAAGTTATTATGGATTATTGTGAAGCGTTAGAGAAAGTATTAAAGAGTAATATAGTTTGGATTGAGGCTCAATCATGTTCTGGTGAAAGTGTAAATATACTGAAAAGTGGCTGTAAGTCTTTGGAAAATCTTTTCTTTCATTCTTCTCCGTTCAAACTTTACTCTAACATTTGTGAAGAGAAATGTGGGAAGGAATACTTAGACGAAATTCTTTCACAAAAAGATTTTGTTCTAGTGATAGAAGGAGCGATTCCAAAGGATAAAGATGGACTTTGTTATGTTGGAGATATGACTTGTAATGAGTTAATCAAAAAATTAGCTGAAAAAGCTAAGGCAATTGTTGCTGTAGGTTCTTGTGCTGTAAATGGGGGAATTATAAGGGAATTAGGTTACGTAGGAGTAAGCGAATTTTTAGGTAAAAGAGTTTATGAAGTGCCTGGTTGTCCAGCTTCGGATAAAATGATGATTGCAGCAATTTACTATGCTTTAACTTCTGGTGGTTAGCAATGAAGATAGAGCCAATTACTAGAGTTGAAGGTCATTTAGGAATTGAAACCAAGATAGAGAATGGATATTATACTTTTGCCAAAGTTAAAATAACAATGTTCAGAGGATTTGAGTTACTTTTAAAGAATAAGAAGCTGAACTTAGCACCTAATATTGCTGGGAAAATATGTGGTGTTTGTGGTGCTACTCATACTTTAGTTTCCATTGAAGCTTTAGAAATGGCTTCTGGTATTTACCCTTCTTCTGGTGTGATTGATTTAAGAAATGTTGCCTATGCTTTAGCAGATATTATGTATAATAATGTGACTGTTGCGTTTATATTTGAAGGTATTGATTTCTCTTCACCTATAGTTGCATCTTTTACTCCGTCTCAATTTGAAAAAGCTTTGAATACTTATAGTATATATCGTGATATTCATGGATATACTAAAGTTTCAGACATAATGGATAATTTATATTACAAAGGGGAAATTTACAAAACGGCACTAAAGATATCAACGAAATTAAGGGACTTAGCAACATTAATATGGTTAAGATATCCTCAACCACTTTCTTTAAAAGTCGGAGGTATTGAGATTAGGGATAAAGATGTTATTACAAAGATTAAGCAAGGACTTAAAGAAATAGAGAAGGATATAGAAAAGTTATTCTATGTAACTGCGGAATTAAGAGAATTTTATAAAAATATTTATAAAGATCTAGGTGCAAATTTCATAACTTACGGACTCTTAGATTCACATGATTATAATGCTAATTATGAAGATATGAATAATTGGGGTATAAAGAGATTTATTCCTCCAGCGTTAATACGTAAAGGAGAGCTTCTAAGTAGAAATTTAATTGATATTCTTTTGGGTGTGAGAGTTTACACTGAAGGAACTGCCTATGACAATTGGGAGCAAACAGTATCTGAAGATCCTTTAGGAAATAAGGTTGATTTGCATCATCCATGGAATAAAGAGACTAAATTAAAGCAATTGTCTGGTAATTATTTATTTACTGTCAAACAAGTTTTCTCTTCAGAGGAGTTTATGCCTACTACTGGTGATATTGCCAGGCTTTACTCATATCGATTACAAAGGGGAAAGCCAAAGGCATTTAACTATGAATGGGATTATATAGCCAATGATGTAGTAGAAAGGCTTTTTGCAAGAATGTTTACTGTAGGTTTACTTTACGACTATATTATGAATTTAGAGGAGAGTAAGGAAATTAATCAATATAAAGGTAAAGGGACTAATTTAGCTGTTGGGGCTCATGATGCTCCTAGAGGTGGAAATGCTCATTGGATACTTCAAAAGGATGGGATTATATCTCGATATCAAATAATTACTCCCACGGATAGGAACTTTAGTAGTAATGGTGGCCCAGTAGAAGAGAGCATAATAGGACAAAAGGTTACTGAAGAGGTTGAAAAGGTTAGTGGCTTAGATGCTTTAAGAATTATTAGAAGTTTTGATCCTTGTTCAGCATGCGCAGTTCATATAATTACTAAAGACCATATATTAGAGAAATTATTATGAAAGTGGCTATTGTAGGTGTTGGAAATAGGTTGATGGGAGATGATGGTTTTGGTTCTTGTTTAGCTGAAATTATTAAAGATAACACACTAGGAGCTGAGGTAATAGATCTTGATACATCAAATTTACTTAATATTGATATAAATAAATATGATATAGTAGTCCTTTTAGATATAGCTAATATTGATTCAGAGTATGGGATATATGAGGTGAAAAGGAGTTCAGATTATGATTTTTCATTACATGATTTAGGATTAAATCTAGTCTTAAAACTATATGAGGATAAAAAATTTTATGTAGTTGCTTGTAAGCCATATATTGTAGATATTAACTTTAGATTATCGGAAGAATGTATAAATAGAATGGTAAAATTATTTCCTATATTTAAACTTTTTATGGAGAAATTTGGTGTAAAAATAAATTTAGAGGTTTCAGATATTGAAAAACTGGTAAAAGAGAAATGTCTAAATATTTTGGAAGATAAATAGAAAGTATGGAATATGATCCTTATGATATGGCATATGTTGGACGTATAATAGAAATTAAAGGTGATGAGGCTAAAGTTGATTTTAACGGAATAATAAGAGGGGTTAAGATCTCTCTAGTTAATGCTAAAGTTGGTGATTATGTTTTAGTTCATGCTGGATATGCAATCAAAGTTCTAAATCCTAATGAGATAGAAGAAGATTTGAAAGATAAGATTAAATCTCTTTTATCTGATTGATCTTCTCATTTATTTTTTCCTCTATTTCACTAACATTAATATTTTCTCCTCCCAATAAATAGTAAAATATTAGATCGAGAACAATAGAATATAAATCATATAATTCCTTATCATTTTTAATGAAATTTATTGTTATTTTCTGATAATTTTCCATAGAATCATCAATTTTGTACTTATATATAGCTAACTCCTCTACGCATCTAAGAAGTGCTTGAAGCTTAATTATATTATCACTTGAGTTTTTTGATAATTCAAGAAGATGTTTTGCTAAGTACACGTGAGAGTTCATTCCTTAGTTCCTCCAGTCTTTTATTTATTTCTTCTTCTAAATAATAATTCTCTATTTTAACCTTAGCATTGCATTCTTTTACTAATTGAATTCCAACAGAAATGACTAAGATTTGAGGAGAGTAAGCTGAAATTGGTATATAAGTTATAACTAATTCTCCATTTTCTTTTGCAATTCTCACAAGTCCTAACTCTGTTATTGGTAACCCAGTTTCTGGTTCTATTACATTCTTTAAATTCTCAAGACACTTTACCTGCTCTTCCTCCAAATTTTACCGCCCTAATGTACCCTGCTCCTGGTTTTCTTAAGTCGATTAACGTTAATTTATGTTTTATTCCTCCTAACGCCTTAGCTGCAATATTAAACCTAGCCCACTCATCTAAAATTTCCATAAAAGCTCTAGCCTCATGAATACATGCTCCAGCTGAAAACGCACCGTGGTTTAATGTTATTACTACTCTGGGTACCTTCATTCCTGTACCCTGAAATGCTTCGCCTACAGCTTTAGCTAACTCCTTAGTCCCTGGGTGATAGTATGGGATAATCTTTACTTCCCCTAATATTGCTGCCGCTTCTCCATGGGTTATTTCCAAAAATCCAGATATTGTTGCTCCCATTACATAAGGTACATGTGCGTGAATTACTGCATTTACATCTGGTCTTCTCTTATAAACTTCTAGATGAGCATAAACTTCAATAGAGGGTTTTAAATCTCCTTCTATAACATTTCCTTCAAGATCAACTGCTATTAAATCTTCTGGAGACAAACTCATTCTGGGATAGCCAGAAGGAGTTAGCCAAACTTTGTTACTTCCGGGTAATCTAGCACTCTGATTTCCACCAGCATTTGTTACTAATCCTTTATAATAAAATGCTTTTACAGTTTTAACAAGCTCTTCCTTTAATTGTTGTTCATTTGTTTGGCATAATTTACAATATGTATTACCAATCATGTAGACTATTTTTGTCACCTCTTACACTTAGGCACAAGGTTAGTTATTTTGTGATGTGCCCAAATCCAACATGTACCTTCTTGAGATACCATAGGTGCTCCTTTAGGATCATCTGGTTTACAAACAGTCATATATAATGGACATTCTGGCGGATCTATAAGTCCCATGACAACTTCTCCGCATCTTGCCCCGGTAACATATTCATCTTCTGTCGAAATCCCTTTCTTTAAGCCATATTTCTCCCTTGTATCTGCATGTTTAAACTCATCTTTAAGCCTAAATCCAGCTTTTGGAAATACAGCTACTCCTCTTACATAACCGTCTTCAAGTTCAAACACTTTTTCCATTGCATTTTGTGCTTTTACATTTCCTTCCCATGTTACAGCCCTTGTATATTCGTTTTCAAGTTTAGGTTTATTCTCATAAATTTGCTTTAGTAACATATAAACAGAAAGCAATATATCTAGTGGTTCAAAGCCTGAAAATACTACCGGTTTTTTTGTTCTTAAGAAGTATTCGTAATACGGTTTCATTCCAGTAATTGTAGCTGAATGGCCAGCGGAGATAAAAGCGTCAATTCCTAAAACGTTAGATTCCATCACAGAACCTTGTATTGATGGAGTATATCTATAAGATACCAAGAAGCTTAAATTAGGTGGAACGCCAGAGAGTATTTCATAAGCAGTTGCTGGTGCTGTAGTATCCATTCCTACAGCAAAGAATACAAAATCTTTATTTGGTTCTTTTCTTGCCATTTGTACAGCATCTTGTACACCATAAACTACTCTAACGTCAGCACCTAAAGCTTTTGCATCTTGTAAACTCATTTTAGTTCCTTTAGATCTGCTCATATCTCCATATGTCATCACAACAATTCCGTCTAATGCTAACTTTACTGCATCATCAATATCTTTTGCTGGAGTTATACATACTGGACATCCCGGTCCTGCTCTTACTTGAACATTATCTGGCAATAATGCTCTAATACCGTAATGTGTTATGGTCCATTCGTGTGAACCACAAACGTGCATAATTGATATATTTTCCTCAATTTTCTTTGCTAATTCGTTAATTTTTTCTGTTATGCTTTTGGCAAGTGTCGGATTTCTATAATATTTTAAAATTTGTGGTAGTCTCTCACTCATTTGCACCACTACCTATAGCTTCATATAAATCTTTTTTCTTCTGTTCCTCATCTAATTCTTTAGTCATCTCCTCCCACATCTCAATAGTCTTTCTTGCTTCATCTTCATCCACTACTTGAATAGCATATCCAGCATGAACTAGAACATAATCACCAACTTTAACATTAACTAGACTTATGAGTATATTATCTCTAATTGTTCCCGCACCGAAATCTACTTTTGCAAATTCACCATGTATTTCAATTACTTTCCCAGGATAGGCTACACACATTTCACTCACCTGAATAAAGCTTTTTCATCTCCTCTATTTCTGATTTAGTTAACTTACTTACAGGGAAATAATCTTCGTCAATATAGAGCATAGGAACACCACAATGCCTAGGGACTTCCCTTTCTACTCCACAGATCTTACATTTTAAATACTCTATTTTTCTAAAATTTCCTTTTAGAATATAATCCATTTCAACTCCACAATGTTTAGGTACTTCCTCTTCATGTTCACATATTAAACATACAAGTTTTCCCACTTTACTCACCATTTAACATATTCTAGGCACGGGGTCTCCAGTTGGTCTTGTTACTAATCTCTTCCCCCCTACAACAGTTTCTAATATCACACCTTCAATATCTTTTCTTACTTCCCCAATTATTGAGGCATCTTTACCCCATGGTGTGCTATGTAAAGTCTCTAATACATCTCTAGCCATTTCTGGTGATACAGCCAAAACAGCTTTTCCTTCATTTCCAAGTTCTAACAAATCCAATCCTAAAAACTCAATCGCACTACTTACTTCTTCTTTAACTGGTATCTCACTCTCCTTTATATATATACCTAAGCCTGACTTTTCGGCCCAATCATTTAATAAATCGGCTAATCCTCCTCTCGTAGGATCTTTTGCATCTGCTATTCCACCTACCTCTAAAACTTTTTTCATCATTTTGTTTAAAGGCATAACATCTGATTGGATATTGGATTCGAATTCTACACCTTCTCTTGATGATAGTATTGCTATTGCATGATCGCCTATTGTCCCGGATACGATTATTTTGTCGCCATCTCTAATATTCATTGGAACTAGCCATTCATATTTTACTTCCCTACTTTTTCTTAACACATTAAAGTTATGTTTTAACTCCTCTGAAGCAATACCAATACCACCAGTGTTTATTACTATTTTATCAAGTGAGTTCCTTTCCATAACTTTAGTATCCCCAGTTACTATATGAACGTTAGCTTCTTCACATGTTCTTTTAATACTTTCCACAATCTTTGCTAAGTCCGATTTGGAGAAACCCTCTTCTATAACAACTGCTAAACTTAAAGCTATAGGATCTCCTCCCATCATTGCTATATCATTAACAGTTCCGCTGACAGCTAATCTTCCAATATCTCCACCTCTAAAGAATATAGGCCTTACTGTATATGAGTCAGTTGTGAACACTATTCCGTTTATTACTGCTGCGTCATCTAACACACCTAAACCGACTTCTCCAAAGTTGTCATCAAGCTTTAAAAAATACTCTTTAATGAGATTATGCATATAAGCTCCTCCAGCACCATGTAAGAGAGTTATCACACTTTTTGGATCACTCATATCAATATTAAAGTTGATTTAGCATATATTAAAGATTTCCCTTCAAAATTTAAAATATTGAAAATTTAAAATAAATAATATAAAATAAAATTACAATAAAATTCGAAGAATATTTGAAATTACATGAATTAACATTGTAGGTAAAATTCCATATCGTTTAGCTATGAAACCAAAAATTATACCTATAACAATTGTCCATAGGAAGAATAGTAAACCGTCAAATATATGAAGAATCCCCCATAAAATTCCTTGGATAAATATACTAGTTGTATCAGATAAAACATAACCTCTGTAAATTATTTCTTCACAAATACCTCCAACAATTCCAGCCGGTATTAAGATAGTATAAAAAGAAGGGGAAGAAGTTTGTGTTAACCCGGGGAAAAATGATAAAGGTATTATAAGGACTAGAAAGACTAGGCCTTTGTTAATTTCTATTTTTAATTTTTTCTTAGTCAGAATTTTAGCCAGAAATGCAGATATTATTTCACCTATAATTACTATTATACCAACAACGTAAATTGCTGTAAAATTATGTATGACAGAGTAAACAAAAAATTCTTCTGGTATAACGATAAGAGGAAGTATAATTCCTGCAAATAATTCCTCTATTTTCATATATATATATAAAGTTTTATACTTTAATTATATAAAGTTAAATAATGAGAACAATTTTATGGCTTCAAGGAGGAGCATGTGGTGGTAACACACTTTCATTTCTTAATGCAGAAAATCCAGATGTATTAGAGTTCTTCGAAATGTATAATGCAAAGTTATTATGGCATCCATCATTATCTTTAGAAACTGGTGATAAAGTAAGAGAAATTTTGCAACAAATTATTAAAGAGAAAATTCAGTTAGACGTATTTATATTTGAAGGTACTGTAGTTTTAGGTCCAAATGGTACTGGAAAGTTTAATATTTTTGCTGGAAAGCCTATGAAGGACTGGGTTTATGAGATTTCGAAAGTAGCAAATTATGTTGTAGCTGTTGGAGATTGTGCAAGTTTTGGTGGTGTTCCGGCTTCTGAGCCAAATCCAACAGAATCTACTGGTTTATAATTTCATAAAAAAGAAAAAGGAGGATTTTTAGGGAAAGATTACAGATCTAGAAAGAATTTTCCAGTAATAAATATTCCTGGATGTCCAGCTCATCCAGAGTGGATTACTACAACATTATCTAAAATATTGACAGATAGCTTATCTGAAGAGGATTTAGATGAGTACCAAAGATTAAAAATAATTTATAGTACAACTACACAATTTGGTTGTCCAAGGAGTTTATACTTCTCATATAAAATATCTTTAAAAGAGTTCGGACATAGAGAAGGATGTTTATATTTTGACTTAGGTTGTAGGGGTTCATTCACTAAAAGTCCATGTAATATAATTCTCTGGAATAATCAGAGTAGTAAGACTAGAGTTGGTACTCCATGTTTTGGGTGTACAGAGTTTGATTTCCCTACATTTAACTTTTTCGTAACTGAAAAAAACAGAAGTGGTTTACCGAAGAGGTTACCCTTAGGAGTGAGTAGAGGTGCTTATACTACTTACTCAGCTATAGCTAGAGCTTCTGCGCCTAATTTCTTAGTGAAACCTTTGTACAAGAAAGATGAAAAGGTGGAGTGGCTTGAGTAATAAAATTATTTCTCCATTTAATAGAGTTGAAGGAGATTTAGATGTTGAGGTAAAGTTTGAAAAGAATAAAGTTGTTGATGCTAAAATAATCTCAAGATTATTTAGAGGTATAGAAATAATTCTTAAAGGTAAAAATCCTTTAGACGCTTTAGTTATAACCCCAAGAGTCTGTGGTATATGTGGAGCCTCTCATTTATATGCATCAGCCTCAGCATTAGATATGATTTATAATGCTGAAGTCCCAGAAAATGCTGTAAGGATAAGAAATGTATTGAGTATGGCTGAAAGTTGTCAAAATGATTTAAGGCATACTTATTTTATGTTTTTAATTGATGTTGTGAACAGAAAATACCAAGATTATGCGATTTTTGATGAAGCTTTAAAGAGATGGGCCCCTATTAATGGTTCATCATACAAAGAATGTTTTAGATGGTCAAAAAAGTATACTGAAGTTTATGCTATTTTTGGAGGTCAATGGCCTCATGGTTCAGCTATAATTCCTGGAGGGGTCACATCAGATCCTTTACCTAATGAGATAAATAAAGCAATATCAATATTGATAAATATTAAACAAAATTATTTAGAAAAAACTATCTTAGGAGGACCAGTAGAGCAATTTATGAGCACCGTTAAAAGTTATAAAGACTTATTACAATGGGCTGAAGATTATAAACAAGGAGACTTATCAAAAATAATCGAATTTGGATTAGAAGCTAATTGGCATAAATTGGGATATGGTTCTGGAATTTTCCTCAGTTATGGTCATTTACCATCAGAAGAATATGTAGGAGTTCCAAGGAAGAAATATTTTAAACCTGGTATTTTCTTTGTAAAAGAGAAGGAATTTAAGGAATTTAATCAAGAGAATATACTAGAATTCGTTAATTCTTCATATTACACATATACTTTAGGAGATAATATTGGTTTACATCCTTTTCAAGGTGAGACAAATCCCAACTTAACAGATGATAAAAGAAAATATTCATTGACTAAGTGCTTTAGATATAAATATGATGGTAAGTTATTGGCACCAGAAGTTGGCGCATTAGCAATGTTAACTATTTCAAAAAATCCTATAGTCTTTGATATGGTCGATAAGATTGGTCCAAGTGTACTTTCAAGAATAATTGCCAGGATAATAAGAATAATAATTTATAATGAACTTATGATTAATGAGTTAAATAATTTTAAGTTCGGTAAGCCTACTTATAAGAAACCGAACGATGTTATTGAAGGAAAAGGATATGGGTTAGTTGAAGCTCCAAGAGGTGCATTAGGTCATTGGATAGTAATTAAAGGTGGTAAGATCTTAAATTATCAAATTGTGACTCCTACTCAAATTAACATGGGTCCAGAGGATCCTTTAGGTAATAAGAGTCATTTACCTTTAGCTTTAATAGGTACTGAAGTTTCTAATGTAGATAATCCAATTGAGGTTTATCATATAGTTAGGTCTCATGATGCTTGTATGGTATGTAATGTGCACATGCTAAAGCTTATTTAGTAATTTTCAAATATTTTGTTATGGTTGAATGTTGCATAGCTGAAGATAAAGAATTATGTTTTTTATATTCTTCTAAATTACTGGAATTAATAATGAAAAAATATACGTACGCAATTTTAGTTATTTTAGATAAATATGGAAAAATGAGATTTAATGAGATTCAAAGGAAGATTAAAGGTTTAACTCAAAGGACCTTATCAATAAGATTAAAGGAGTTAGAGAAAGCTAAGTTAGTTAAAAGAGAAGTGGATTCCTCAGAACCTATAAAGGTTTACTATTCAATAACTACCGAAGGAAAGGCAGTAAAGAATGCTCTTCAGATATTAATCAGTTTAATAAACTTACTTGATAATAACAAGGACGCATATTTATGTTGAGCTTCCATTATTATTTTTCTCTATTAAAGGCCGAGTAGATTTTCCTAGTTCTTTTAACATATACTGAAGATAAGCGAGTGTCATCTTTACATCTGGGTCATCAAAAGAAGCTAATAATTGTACAATATTAGATTCACTATTTTCTTTAACAATTTTTTCAGCTGCTTTTGATAATCCATTGGTCATTACATCAAGTATTCCATGTTTTTCTAAAGTACTAACTATTTTACCTATCTTATCTAAATGTTTAGCAATAGCTATTATGCCATTAATAAAATCGTCCGGATTCACTTCTCCAGAATCAATCATTTGTTGCAAGTCTCCTAATAGTTCTATTACTGCCCTAAATGTAGGAGATCTAATTATTTTAAGTAATTTACCAGATTTCAGTAAGTCAAGTATTGAATCAAGGATGCCACTACTATTTAAATAAATAACAATTTCTGCTAATTTCTTAATTCCCTCTTTATACTCCTCATCTTCCTCATAATTGTTTTCTTTCATAGATACAATGTATATTTCTTCAAAATATAAATTTGATTATATGATACTTTTTGCAATTTAAAATGATAAAAGTATTAAATTATAAGTAATTTTTTAGAAGTTTTATGAAATTCATTATTGTTATTTAAAGTTATATATCACCCTTGTTATATGATAAAATATGGAAGCTTATAGGATAATTATAAGTGGTATAGTACAAGGAGTAGGATTTAGGCCATTCATATATAGAATAGCTATAAAATCTAATGTAAAAGGATATGTAAAAAATATGGGTGGTAGTGAAGTTGAAGTACACATCGAAGGTGAAAGAGAAGAAATAGCATATTTCATTAAATTATTATTTTCTAAGTTGCCTCCAACAGCGAAAATAGAAAATATCGAAATAGAAGAATCAGATATTAAACTTTTTTCTGACTTTAAAATTTTACCTAGTGGAAGTGAAATCAAAGAACCAAGTGAGATTCCACCAGATTTTTCTGTATGCGAGGAATGTATGAGAGAAGTGCTTAATCCAAAAAATAGAAGATATAGATATCCTTTTAATAGCTGTGCTTATTGTGGACCTAGATTTTCAATGATATATAAGCTTCCTTATGATAGAGAAAATACAGCGATGAATGATTTTCCTTTATG
Source organism: Sulfurisphaera javensis (assembly GCF_041154675.1). Taxonomy (NCBI): domain Archaea; kingdom Thermoproteati; phylum Thermoproteota; class Thermoprotei; order Sulfolobales; family Sulfolobaceae; genus Sulfurisphaera; species Sulfurisphaera javensis. The sequence goes on along the minus strand of NZ_AP031322.1, from coordinate 1,723,575 downwards.
TGAAGATTGTAAGGCTGAATATTATAATCCATCTGATGAAAGAAGATTTGACGCTCAAGGAATTAGTTGTCCAAAATGTGGACCTTCATTGTTTTTAGAAACAATAGATGGAGAAAGATTAGAAGGAGATCCAATAGTTACTACAGCGAAACTACTTATGGAGGGATACATTGTAGCAATCAAAGGTATTGGAGGTTTTCATATTTCTGCGGATCCATTTAATGACGATGTTGTATTAAAATTAAGGGAAAGAAAAAACAGACCACAACAGCCATTTGCAGTAATGGCATTAGATTTACCTATAGTGGAAAAATATGCTATCATATCACCTATTGAGAAAGATTTACTTTTATCTCCTCAAAGACCAATAGTTCTCCTTAATAAAAAAGATCCTTACGAATTATCTAAATATATCTCTCCAGGTTTAGATAAAGAAGGGTTCTTCTTGTACTACACTCCTCTTCATTATCTCTTACTAAATGAAGTAAAAACTCATTTACTAATTATGACTAGTGGTAATAAACATGGATTTCCAATGTGTATAGATGAAAACTGTGTTAGAGAGAAACTAAAGGGAATAGTTGACTATGTGTTATATCATAATAGAAAGATCGTAAATAGAGTTGATGATAGTGTTGTAAGAGTCTCTGCTGGAAGGCCAATTTTATTAAGGAGGAGTAGGGGCTATGCACCAACGTGGATAAAGTTAAAGAGATATGTTAAGGAACCAGTAGTTACTGTAGGAGCCGAGTTACAGAATGCTGGTTCAATAGCTTTTAATAATAAAGTAGTTCTAACACAATACATAGGAGATACAGATGAATTAGAAACTTTAAATGATCTAGATAAATATTTAAATTTACTAATTTCTTGGTATAACATAAGACCTAAGGTTGTGGTAGCTGATAAGAATCCAGCATATCAAAGTACTTATTTAGCTTCCAAGTTGGCTGAAAAGTTCTCTGCAGAGTTAATTCAAGTACAGCATCATTATGCTCACATACTAAGCGTTGCTGCAGATTATGGTTATGAAGATGGTGTAGGAATTGCTATAGATGGAATAGGTTATGGCGATGACGGAAACGGATGGGGAGGAGAAATAATTAAATTTAGTGGAGAAAAATATGAGAGAAAATATCACTTAAAATATGTTCCTTATATAGGTGGAGATATAAATGCAATTAAACCTAGGAGGATGCTAGCTTTATTTTTATCAACATTTATGGATTGGGAAGAAATAAAAAATATTGTTAAATTAGATGAAAGGGAACTAAATATCCTTGAAAAATTATCTAAAAAAGCTACTATATTTACTTCAAGTACTGGTAGAGTATTAGACTCTGTATCAGCATTTCTTGGCGTGTGTGACCATAGAACTTATGAAGGTGAGCCAGCAATGAAATTAGAAGCAGTAGCTAGAGGAGGAAAAATATTAGATCTTGAAATCCCTATTGTAGGGGAAGAGATAGACACAACATTAATTTTTAAATGGTTACTCGAAAACAGAGATAAACCTCTAAATGATTTAGCTATTACAGTCCAATATAAGCTTGGTAAAAGTTTAGTAAAAGCTGCATTAAAACTTAACCCCGAAAGAATTTTAGTTTCGGGAGGTGCTGCAGTTAATGAATATATATTGAAAGGGATGATAGAGAACTCTGAAGGAGTAGAAATAATAACTCCAAAAAGGGTACCAGCTGGTGACGGTGGAATAGCTCTTGGCCAGGCATATTATGCAACATTTATTTAGCAAAAACCTCCAATTCTTTTTGTTGTTAATAGATTATTATTATCATCAAATACTTTAACTCTTGTTACGAAGCATGTATCCAATGAAGAAACAGTTAATGCTAATTCAACTGGATCTTTAGGATTTTTAATATGTAATCCTACCACTGATTTTTCTAAAGCACCATTAGGTGATGCTATAAATGTTGTTGGTTGAATAATTTTATACGATAAAATCTTACCATCTTTTATTATGTAATCATGAATTAGTGACCCTCTTATTGATTCAGCAAATGAAATAAAATGTCCGTCTTGAGGTTCGAATTTCTCACTTTTTAACTCAGTATCTCTAATATTATTTAATAATTTTGCAAGGACTTTCACTCTAGATATTTCTCTTAAAAGAGGAGAAGGTCCATATTTATTAAAATAATTTTTAACTAGTTGATCAAAAGTTAATGCTTGAGCCAAAGGCCCTACTTCTACTTTTTTACCATCATAGAGTACTTCAATACCTTTATCCTCTATTTTATTATAATCAAAATTACCAGAAAATGGATATCCTACGACTAAATGATCTCTAAGACCAGTATTCCAGTCTAATGCTTCAATTCCTTTTTCAATCAATAACTTCATATCGCCAGAAAAATCCTCTATGTTTTTTACGCTTAAAAAATCTTCAATACTCATTCCCAATAATTCATTCTCTATGAAACTTGTAATATCTTTTATATCATCTTTTCTTAATCTTATCTCTTTATTTTCTTTTATATAGTCAATATGAGGCCATCTTCCTCCTATCTTTTCCATTAATTCTTTTATCTTTCTTGAAATTAAACTAACTCTTTTAAATTTATCACCGGATGGAAAAGAGAACTGCTCATCTTTTATTAAATGAGGAAACCAATAGGCATAGGGATGCTTTAAATGGCTATCAACTATTTCGAGGGTCATAAGTATTTCAGTTATTGGAGTATTCATATGAGGTTGTAGATATACATATAAGTGGGATTGACTACACGTTGCTAAAACTCTAGGTAAAATTTCATAAAATATTTTAGCTTCCTTTCCTATAAAAGACTTCTCAAATCCTCTAATTTTATTACCAGAACATTTTGCTTTAACTACTTTTCCCTCTTTAACGAAGACATCAAGGTCAATAATCTCTAAATCATATAAACTCATAAAATATATGAAGATTTAAAAGTATAAAAAATATTATTATTTTATGTGCATAAGTTTACCTGCGAAAGTTGTACAAATTGAGGGAATGATTGCATTTGTTGATTATGGAAATGGTATAGTAGAACCAGTTATAAATAATGAGGATGACATAAAGGAAGGAGATTATGTAGTAGTAAGCTATGGTATGATTGTAAGTAAAATTAGTGAGAAAGAATACCTTGAGATGATTAAATATGAAAAAGAAATGAGGGAATTACTTTCTTCTCCTCCTCAGTAGATATGCTATGATGAGAGATACTGGAACTATAACTAAAAAATAATAAAGATAATTAGTCCTGTTTATTTCTTCTGATGTAGTAGTTGGAGGAACTGCTCCTATAACTTGTTGTTTAGGTAAAGTACTATTATACTCATAAAAAAGATTAGCTGTATTATTAAGAAAACTATTCTCTTCATATTCAAATTCTTCAGGATAATATTTAATTAAAATGCCAAAAAACCTAGAGTTTTGAATTATATTATTTATCAAGCTAAAGTTTTCTAAACCATCTCCTATATAAACGCCAACTAGATCATATTTAATTATATTTGAAAGGATAAGGATTATATTTCCGTATTCAGTTTCAATTCCAACGTCAGAGAAAGAAATGGAATTATTCAACACTTTTATATCACTAACTTGATAAAGATAAATTCCATAATAATATATCTTAAAGAGAGTATTATTATATATATTAACAATAGAACTCATAAGTATAAAAATTCCGTAATCATCATTAGATAGAAGATTATTACTAATAATTACATTTTTACTATTATCCCATATAGATATTCCATTACCATTTGTATCATTTGATATAATGTTATATTTTATAATTACACTACTTGATTTTCTTATAGATATTCCATCATAATAAGAATTAGATATCACATTATGCTCTATCGTAATATTAGTAGAATTATACACGAATATGCCAAAATAGATACTGTTATATATCATATTATTTTCTATTACTATATTACTTGAGTTAATAATTGTTATATTACCATTTACTATATTTAGCCCGGAAATAGTTAGATTTTTCTTTCCAATTATAATAACTGAATGATTAACTTGATTTGTAACAGCACAGATAGTAAAGGAAGATACCGTAATGATAAAGAGTAAAATCAGAGTTTTTAAAGTCACAGAAATGCATTATTTTTTGTATATAAAAACTTTTATCTTAACTCTTTCTTTGTTACTTGGTGTAACCAATTAGGTGTTATTATATTATAATGTCTAAAGATAAACGGAACTCCTATTAAGGTTAATATCAAAAGTGTTAAGCTATATTCTATAGTACTATATCCAAATGCCGGTCCGGCATTAATTACACCCATAATTATAATTCCAAACATCCCTAGTGAGGTAATAGGGGCAATTATACGAATTATCCAGTCTTTTATACTTGTTCTATAGTTTCTCCACCAAGTTATTGTAGCTGTTAGTGAATCCATTCCAAATTCCGTCAATAAGAATGCGCCAGCCCCAGTTAATACTAGCCCGAAAAATGATTGAACGCTTGGAGATGTAAGCTCCAGTAATTGCACTATAACTTCGAAGAGAGTTGCTATTAATATTGAAAACCATGGTGATTTGAATTTTTCACTTACCCATCCAAATGGTTTTGGCAATAATCCTTCTCTTCCAGCTGCATACCATGCCCTAGTTAGTATAAATGCTGTAAGCCATAAAGAAGAGGCTGTAGAAGCAATTACAGCAATATCCATTAACCAAACATATTGCGGAATTACGTAAGAAGCCCATCTGGCTAAAGGATCAACACTTGAAGCTAAGGCCGATATTGGCGTCTCGATAGTCATAATAGGCATCGTAATTATATAAATTATGAACACACTAATTAGCCCCACTATACCAGATAAACCTGGCCAGTGATAGGGTTTTTTAGATTCTTCTGATGCGTAACTATCAATCTCCCAACCGTCAAGTATTGTTGCTACTATTACCATTGTTGCGGCTAAAGTTAAAAAGTATGAGGGGGTTGAGAACCACTTAGGATTAAAGAACCATGACCAATTAAATTGATTTACAGCATGAGTAGGTAAAGAGATAATTCCGATTACTACAAATGAAGAAAGTATTACTAACTCTATTGCAAGGAATACTTCTGTAAATCTTGCTGTTGGTTTTGCCCCCAATAATAATGGTATTGCTGCAATTAAAGCCCAAATTATTCCCACAATAGAATCCCAAAATACGCTTAACTCCATTCCCCTACTTATTAAACCAAGTCTATAAAGTAAATCAAGAGTATATTCACCAGCTGGTATAATTATGGGTGGTAGTGATAAGAAATAAGCTAAAGTAACAATCCAAAATTGAAAAGCACCATACCTCGTACTAACTAACTTGGCACCCCAATGATAAGAAGCTCCACAATGAGGAGCTTTTTTATTTAATTGTCTAAATATAATAGATGCAAAAAGGAAGAAGGGGAATGAAGTTATCACAGCCATAATTGCTGAAGGACCCATTAATGCTACCATGCTTCCATAGGCGGCAGCTATGCTGAATGTAGGTGCAACACTAGAGGTCGAGAGTGGTATTAGATCTAAAATGTGCAGAACTTCTTTCTCAAGCCATCCTACCTTTTTGCTTAATATACCCATACTTTTCCCACCTAATAGTATAGTCGGTATTACTGATATATAAACTTTTATTTCGATTATAAAGTGAATTAAGTACTTTTCATCTTTTTCTCTCTATATATCACACAATAGCCTAAACTCAGGAGCGATGCTAAAGAAAATAAATCAAGTATTACAAACTGGTTTAGGAAATAATATCCCTCTCCGAAGTAAATTATTGGTGGTATATTAGCTATTAACGTAAAGACTAAGTTGACAAACCATAATCCAAATGTTATGCCAGACAATAACTTAGAAGATGTAAGTTTGTAAGAAATGTAAGGCACAGCAAATACATTAATTATTGGTATAAAGAGAAGTATTGAAACATATCTAGGATAGCCATTAAACAATATGAATAACCTTGCTATTAATATTAAGATTGTTAATAAACCTAGAATATAATTAATTTCAGTTAAAGGAGAAAAGCTGGAATTGTTAAGTATACTTAAAACTTCAAATATAAAGACTACTTGATCTAATGCCAATAATCCAAAGAAAATTTTAGTGAGTAAATAAACCATAAAGCTCACCTAGAATAATAGCATATTTTGCCTGATTATAATACGTATAAATACCATAAGAGGCTAGAAAACTATCAATAATCTTCTTGGCCTCATCAATAAAGCCTAAGTTCATGAAAGCCTCAGCTAATAGAGTATTATCATAAAGGAAATGATATCTTCCTATTAAATTCTCTTTTGCATAATTCAGAGTTACATCATAGTACGCTTTATCTCCTTTATAATCCTGAAGAATTACACTAAGTCTCTTTGCTTTATTAATATCCAATTTGGATAGAAAACTAAGGTAAGATGCAATATCTATTAAATAAGGTGGAGTTAGAGTGTCAATTCTATGAGAAATTACTAGCTTATCAGATAACTCTTTAGCTTCTTCAATATACTTTTCATCCTCAGTAAATTTATAAGCTTCTATAAGGGCGTTACCTACGTTAGAGTTTACATTTAAAAATGGTCTTTTATCCTCCTTCCCAAGGAATTCAGAGTTAATAAAGTAGCCTTGGTTATCCTTCTTCTTAAGAATCCACTCTATTGTTTTTATAGCATAATCCAAGTAAGTATCATCTTTAACTACTTCATAAGCCTTTAAAAGAGTTCTTACCATTTCTGCATTATAATCTAGTAGTTTAGCCTTGTAAGGTTCCTTCCAATCAATTGTCTTAGAAAATAAATAAAATCCATTATCCCATAAGTATTCTATAGCATTATCTAAAGTAACCTCTACCATTAGTTTATGATAATAATCATTAAAATGCAAAAATAATTGTAAAACCTCTGGAGAAACATATTTTGGTTCTTTTTCAAATCCTCCTTCTTTCCAATCAAAATAACCTTCACATACTCTTAATATATGATTTAAGGCATAATTAGGAGTAAACTTATCAACTTTATGAGAAATTTCAGGAGGTGTTATAATTTTGCCTTTTCCGCTGATTAGTTCTAGTGCATCATTAACCATCTCTTTTATTTTATCTTTTTTAACTAAACCGTATGTACCACCTATAACAGAATCTTTAGCTATTAAACTGATGCATGGATAAATCTGTGGTGTATATCTTACAGCTAAATCTATTCTCTCATCGGCATCTTCTTTTACTAAAGAAACTTTGTCATTGATCTCGAAGTCAAACTCTTTTTCTTGTTCTTCACAATACTCGCACCAAGAAGTTATCATGAAGAGTGCAATTAATTCTTTATTTTTATAAATTGCCTGATTCCATGAAAGAAAGTTCATAAATATAATTTATTTTCACAGTTAATAAGCTATACTAGGTATATTATAGTAAACTTTATAATTATTTTTGATAAGAGTAATTATATGAACGGTGAAATCCACAATTTAGTCCTTCTATATATAGTGTACATTATTATAATGACCATAACAGTCACTATCTCATTTGAGTTTGCATTGAAAAATAAGCTTGGATACTTATTTCTTCTTATGAGTTACATAACTACAGTGGTTTTCCTCGTTCTTGTTTCTCCTTCAGATCTTATTTTAACCCTCCTAATTTCAGTCTACTTTTGGTTAATCATGCAATTAAGTTATAACCTAGGAAAATATAAATTTGCAATAGTATCTTCTCTCATTTTCCAAGAAATTGTTATGAGTTTACTTTATTATGCAATTGTGAGAAATAATTTAACTAACGCATTATATAGCCTTTATTTTTATGGGACAGACATACCTAGTTTTTCACTCTCAATATCTCAAATTGTAGTCCCAGCTATCCTTGAGGTAGTAAATTCATTTATGTTTTTTCTAATGATTTTCCCTGAAATAGCTTATTTATCTTATAAGTTTAAAAATAGGGATATTTTACTTCTTTCGTTACTTATTTTTGCAGGCCCTAATATAGCTTCAGAAATGACTCATTCGATTCTACCCTTATCTCATGATCCAATAAATGAGGCTTCAGTACTAGAATTGCTTCTTTCGTTATTTCTCTCCGTATATTTTTCATATAGGTATATAAAAGGAAAAATTAGCCTATTTTATTATCTTTTATTTGGCCTAATTACTTTATCTCTTTCCGTAACAGAATTCTACTATTCTCTAACCATAAACGAAATTCCATATGCACTTATAACTCTTGTATCACTTTCAATTCTCTTTTACTACGTTGATAGAAAAAGTGAAAACATAAAAGTAATTCCTCATTTTACACTAATTCCCTCTATTGCAGAATTATTTTTTGGTGCTTCTGTAGCCTATTTTTATAATTTAATTCCAGCTACTTATGCTTTATCATTTAGCTCTTTTATTATATCACTCATACCAACAATTTATTACTATTTTAGTAAATTTGAATATAAGTAATAAAAAATAAGATATCATTAGTTTATAAGTAAAATTTATAAATCTGGTATACTAAAAGATACCTAGTAAAGGGGATTAAAGTGAAGGAACCGAAGCCAAAACAAGTTAAGATAGGGATTAGTAGAAGAGATTTCATGAAATTAGCTGGGATTACTGGTCTTACAACATGGATGATAGAAAAGGGACTAACATGGAAGGACTTATTTAACATGGCTAATGACGCTCTATCAGATCCAATAAACATAATCTGGACAGGAAACGGATGGTGTGGAGGAAATACAATAGCTTTCATAGATGCAATGAATCCTGCTGTTGAAGACGTAGTGACACAAGTCACATTTAATTTACAACCGATAACCTTAAGGGCTCCATCAATAACAAACCTAGGAAACATAAATCTAGTGTACCATCCAATTTTAATGCCACAAGACGATATGGCATATCCAACTATGGAAGCTGCATTAGCTGGTGTTTTTGATCCTTATGTATTAGTTGTTGAAGGTACAATGTTTGATGAGTTTGGCTTATATTACGAGAAGCCATCTGGTTCTTTCTGGTGTTCTGCTGGGAGAACTCCATCTGGACATGTATTGCTATGCGATGAGTTCGTGTTTAACTTAATGAAAAAAGCTGCATTAGTTTACGCTACTGGTGCTTGTGCAACCTATGGTGGAATTCCTGCAACTACAAACGGTTTAGGTTACAGATCTCCTACATATGTGATGGGAATGTTAGATGATCCTTACAGAGGAATTCTAGGTTTTCCTGCTTACATCCATGAGGTATATGAAAAAGATCTAGGTTATTTCAGAGGAGAGCAAGTAATTGATGAGGATATATACTCTGTTACAAACTCTCCTTATAATACTGCTTACCCTGGACCAAGTTATCATTGGTTAAGTAAATTAGGACAGCCAATTGTTGCTATAGCTGCTGATCCACCAGCTGGAGATTGGATTATGAGAACATTAGTAGCCGGAGTATTATATGCGAGAGGATTAGCTCCTGCCCCTTCTACTTACTTAGATATATTTAATAGACCAAAATTCTTTTATGGAAATGAGACTCATCAGAACTGTCCCAGAGCTGGATTTTTCGCTCAAGGAATTTTTGCTAAAAACTTCGGAGATCCGCAATGCACTTATAGTTTAGGATGTAAAGGAACAGAAGCAAATAGTCCAGCACCGCGTCTAGGCTGGGTTGGAGGAGTTGGGGGATGTACGAGAGGGGGAGTATGTATAGCTTGTACTGCTCCAGGATTTCCAGATTTATATGAACCATTCTATGCTCCTCCGAATGCACCAACATTACCTTCAACAACGTTATTAGCAGCAGCTGTGGGTGCTGGAATAGTTGTAGGTGTTGGTTCGTATTTCTTATCTAGAAGAAGAGGTAAACCCGTAATTCCCAAAGCTAAGGGGGTGAGTTAAAATGGCTTCTTCCTATTTGTTTAAATATGATTGGACAAAACCAGTTGTAATAGAACCTATAGTAAGAATAAAGCCAGAACTAGGAATTCAAGTAACAGTAAATATAGAAGGTGAAAATCAAGTTAGGGCTACTGAGGCTTATGCTGGAGCTGGAATGTTTAGAGGGTTTGAGATTTTCTTAAGAAACAAGCCAGCACCAGATGTTATAATGCTAGCATCAAGAGAATGCGGAATATGTGGAGAACATCATCAGTTTATAGAGAGAATTGCACAAGAAATGGCTATGGGTGGTTATGCTCCTCCACCATTAGGTTTAGAGACAATTATGTTAGCTAATGATGCCGCTATGGTTTATGATGCAACAGTACATCTAACAGCATTAGGAGGACCAGATTGGAGTTCATTATTCTTTAAGATAGCTGGCTATTATCCTCCAGAGATTTATCAGTTAGCACAGCAGACTCCAATAAGCAAAGTATTAGAATATTCTGAAGCTTTTCCAAATGGTGCTCCTAGCGAGTTGAAATTTAGCGGTGTTACAATGAGAACTGTAGCAGATATTATGGATGGTTTAGTGCCAATAATTGGGGCTATATGGCTAGAAGGTGCTTATGTATGGAGAATTATGCATGAGGCAGAAGTATTATACTATCTAAGAATTCCACATCCAATTTCAATGGTTCCAGGAGGAATAGGAGTTCCAGCAACAGTAGAAAACTTACAAAGATATTTACAAAGATTAGTTGATGGTACAGCGTATGCAAAGAAGCAAGTTGCAATTTGGGAGATCCTAAACTTATTCCTAAATGATTATGGTAATGTATTTGGTGTACAAGCCTATTATGATAAGAACTTTAATAATCTAGGATTTGCTGAAATGGGTAATAGACCAGGTAACTTCTTGTGCTATGGGCAAAGCGATGTTTCTGAGGCTCCTAGTGTAACTCCTTCGTCAACTCCAGTATCTCCATATGATGCTACTTATGAAAATATGGGGGCATGGGGAAGAGCTAGAGTAGTTAAACCGGGATTAGTGATCCAAAAGAGTGCAACTTCTCCACCAGAATTGGTAACTAATAGTTTAATTGATATTAATTTAGGAATGAGAGAATTTGTTGAATCCTCATTTTATGAAGATTGGGTTAACAATTCAGAAGTTCCATCAGAAGTGTCTGGCATATCTCAGGATCCAATAGGCAATTCAGTAAGCCCATATCATCCATGGAGAAAATGGACTATACCACAGCCTTTGGCTAGAGGTTATCCATTTGGTTCTGGTAATTCACAAGGTAAATATAGTTGGGCAATGTCTCCAAGATTAGTTCCATATGCTGGACATAAGCCAGTAATGAATTATTTCTTCAATGTAGAGGCTGATCCTCAGGCTGTAATGTGGGCACAAGTTTTACAACCACAAGCTCCAGATCCTATTTATACTGCGGTATATTCTTCAGCTGGCATAGAAATTCAATATAACAGCAATGAACAGTCTGTTACATGGAACTTACCTCAAACTATTTCTTCTAGAATTGTGCTACCTCCGGAACTTCAAGGTGAGATTGAGATAAAGTATGTATCGCCTTGGATGTTGTCATCTAAATTATCTAATGGAAGTATAACTGTAGCTACTAATGCTGTAGAAAGGATGAGAGCTAGAGCTCATGCATGTGCTTTAGATGCTGGAGGTGCATGGATAGCTTGGTTCTCTGCCTTGAATTATATAAAGAATGGTCAAACAGCAGTCAGTAGAGGTAATCAGTATGACTGGACTTATAAGAAAAACACAAATACAGATGTTGCAATAGGAGTTGGACTTAAGGAAGCCCCAAGAGGTGCACAATGGCACTCTGAAGTTATAGCCTTAGGAAGTGGTCCAACAGTTCCTACAATAAATCCGCAACAAATACAACCTACGACTGTTAATTCTGGTCCAAGAGTTACGAAGTCTTATAGTGATGTAATTGGAACTATATCACCTTATCCATTATTAGCTCAAAACGGTGGAGCAGGAACATTTGAAGAAGTAATTCAGGGTAACCCAGGATATAATATTCAAGGAGTGCCTAAGTTGACAGTAACTCCATTAGAACAATGGGACGGATTTGAATTTGCTGCAACACTAAGATCATTTGATCCATGCTTTGTATGTGGTGTTCATGTAGTTCTACCAAATGGAAAAGTGAGATATATAACACTAGGCGCCCCAATAGACTTAAGTGAATCAATAAAAGCATTCTATAAATTTGCAATGAGGGTGAAGTGAGTGATAGTAGTTCATGCTGCTATAGGAGCTAGTGGCGGTCCAGCTACGCCGTTAAGTCTATATTGGTGGGGATTGAATGTAATTTTCCCACTTGGCATAATATTTTTTGTTTTTGGTGTCGTATATAGGATTGCTAGAGAATTTCTATTCTCGAGGGCTGGTATAAAAGGAGAAGTAGGTTTTGCTAGAGAATTTAGAGAAGCAGTTAGTGCAATTCCTAGGCCTTTTGGTAGAGCTGCAAGAAAAGATCCATTATTAATTCTTGAAACTATATTTAACCACATATTCATTTTAGGGTTAATAATTGTTGTAGGAATTCATATAATTGCTTGGAACTACATATTTAGTGGACTAACTGGTATACAAAATATATTAGGATGGTTAATGCCAGCGTCAGTTCCGGAATCATTTACGTCTGGTTATCAGTTGGGAGTATTAGGATCAGCGTCTTATACACACGGTGGAATATTAAACCCAGTTGGTGCCTGGAACTCAGCTGAAGTCGCTACAAATACAATTTCACCATGGGGTGTTCTTTCAGTTATTGTGAATGGCAGTTTTATGGCTTTATTAGCTTTAGCCGGTTTAGTTGGCTATTTAGTAACTAGAATAATTGATGATGCTACAAGACATAGAATGATAAGTAGTGTTGGTGACTATGTGTTCCTTATCTTATTAGCTGCTATAATAATTACTGGTTTAGGTGCTGCATATGATTGGACATTCCCATATCTTGGTATTCCAAATCAAGCAAATTGGTATGGCTTGCATATTGCTTTAGTGGGAATATTCATAGGCTATACGCCATTCAGTAAAGCATTCCATATGTTCTGGTACTACGTACAGAAAGGATTTGCTGGTAGTGTATATGGTAAAAGAAGAGTTTAAATGCGGGGGGTTTAGGTTGAGTAAAGGTAAAGTTGAAATAAATAGAAAATTAGCATCTAAGACATTAGACGAGTTTACTCCATCAGATGTAATGGGAATAGAGAACTGTATGAGATGTGGAATATGTAGTTATTCTTGTCCATTCTGGTTAGAAACAAAGAAATTTTATGATGTTCCAGCGTGGAGAACTTATGAAATTAACAAAATTTACTCAATGTTTTACACTGGTTATGGTATCGTTGCAAGGTTTTTAAGGCTTAGAAGGATATCCGGAAAAGAATTTAAGCATTGGACAGAATCTGCATACGACTGTACTGCATGTGGGGCTTGTACTTTCACATCACCCATGGAAGTCCCTAATTGGTATACTGCATTAATTATGAGGAGAATCCTACATTACTCTGGATTTAATTATGAAAGTGCTGAAAAATTAGCTAAGAACTCCAAAGATTTTAAGAATGCTTTAGGGATAGTAAACTGGAGTGAAACAGCTAACAAAATGGGCTTTAATGTGGATAAGAAGGATAGTGAAATATTATATGTTCCATCTCCGCTAGAAATTCAAGACCCTGATATTCTTTCTTCAACGTTAAATGTGTTTAACAAATTAAAAGTAAGCGTGACTGTAAGTTCTAAAGTCAGTGATCCAGGCTACTATGCATATTTCGTAGGTGATTTTGAGACTGCTAGAGAGTTATTAGTAAATGTATATGACACTGCTAAGGAACTAAACGTTAAGAAAATAGTTACTACCGATGGAGCTGGTTACTTCTGGTTAAGATGGCAAGGTCCAAAGAGTATAAAGGAAAATCCACCACTAGTTATCGAACATTTAACTAAGACTGTTTATGACTCTTACAAGCAAGGTAAGATAAAATTAGATAAGGCTGATATAACTGCACCATCAACTGTACATTATTCAGAATTTCTAAGTAGATTAGGAGGTATTGAGGAACCGCCAAGAGAGTTATTAAGGTTAACTGCTCCACAATTTATTGAACCTAAAGAGAGTCCTTCATCTGATAAGCTCTATACATGTACTCATCATCTAGAGTTAATAGAGGAGAAGAAAGATGTAGTTAAAAAGGTTAGAAACTATGTGGTTGCGCAATTAACTAAATGGGGAGGTAAGAGTGTTATAGTATTTGATCCAAACTGTATGTTATCACTTGAGAACGCTGTCAAAGACAAACAGGCTGAGTTTAAGGTAGTTTATTTCACAGAATTATTGGATAGGGGTATAAAGGTATGAGTAGTTTTTTATTCCGTCTTTTAGGTGTTGATGAAATTATAAAAGACATAGAAGAGAAGACAAAGGAGCTTATTTATCCATTAAAGCTTCAAAGAGAAAACTCATTAGAGCTCCTAAAGGAGTTATTAAAAAATTATAATGTTAATATTGAATTGAAAGAGTCTAATAAGCCAGTAGATGAAGCTAGAAGGCTAACTGCTTTGGCATCAAACTTAACTCCACTAAGTATTGAAAATCCGGAAGAAGTATTATGGCAGTTAGCTCAAGCAATAAAACCTAAAGGGTTAAAGAAATGCCAAAAATAGGGGCAGTAGGTTATTGGTATAAGGGGGATTATCAAATACCGTTATTAGTAATGGAAGAGTTAAGAAAAGAAGGAGTAGAAGTTATAGATTTAAGTTTGGGTGCAATAAAGGCATCAACTTTTTTATCTGAACTTAATCTTTCAAGTTTCATTTTACTAGCTAGTGAGAAAAGAGGAAAAAAAGAACTAAGAATTTATAAGCCAGAATTTGAGAATAGTATTTTTTCCGATTTTTTAGATATATATACAAACTTAAAAGCGTATTTTATGGATGTTGATAGTTTTTTAAAGATGGCTAGAATTATGGGAACTCTTCCATCTGATTTAACAGTAATTGAGTGTGAAGTTATAAATGAGGATGGAGAATTAAGCGAGTGGGGAAAGTTATGCAAGGAGATGATGAAAGAAGAATTATTGAAAAGAATATAAAAGAAATTGTTTATTCAGTTTCTTTTATTAGACCTATTCCGAAAGATATGTTTTTTCAAATTTTTTTAACTAACTCAATGGAAGTAAACATTAAAGGTACAAAAATTACTGCAATTTCCGACGAGAGAAACATTGATTTTATTAAAGAAATAACTTTTATGGGTTCTAATGTACAACAATGGGTTGAATACTTCTTGTTAAGTCTTAAAGAAAAGTTCTCTCTAAAAGTGGAAGATGTTATTTGGAGTTATGAAGTTTACTTAGAAATTGAGAACAATGTTAAATTAAATCTCAATATTCCTTCTGTTTTGCCATTAATAGGTAATGTAACAAATTATGGGATTGTAATAACTAATGATCCTGATTTTAAGATGATGTTAAGGAATTTTACTACAGTTCAAATTGATAAGCGTATTAGAGTCATAAAAAGGTCTGAAAGTTTTATTGATATCAACAATTTGCTTTCTGATTTAGAAAAATTATTAGAGAAAATAAAAACTTGAAAAAATGGAGATAAAATTATATATTAATTAAAACAATATAAATATGATGTCTGGCATAACTCCGTTTGATCTTCAAACGAGAAAAACTGATGTTAATAAAATGTTTGAAGACTATTTAGTAGAGGCAGAAAGAATATACAATGCTTGTAAAAAAGATGGTGTTAAAGCATTACTATATGGTTCTATTGCTGTATACTATAAGGTAAAAGACAATCCTTTGTCAAAACAAATTATTCAACTCTACAGGAGAAACGGTCCTCAAGACATTAATTTTTTAGTAAGACAAGCAGATAGAGATAAATTCAAACAAATTATGGTAGGCCTAGATTATACGCCATATTTCCATTTAGAGAAAACACTAGGTAACATAGCTAGCATGTTTTTTAAGGAAGAAAAAGTTGTTAAGGTATATTATTTTGATGACATGAGATTTAGCCACACAATTCCAGTTGATTGGAATTCAGAATTTGTATTTTCTGATGAAGATTTATTATTATCTAAGTTACAGATACATTTTACTTTGGATAAGCATTTGTCTGATATTATTGCCTTGATGTTGAAACTTAATATTGAGGGAAATAAGATAATTGAACTAACTTCTTCAGATTGGGGATTATGGAAAGACGTTACAGATAACTTATTAAAAGCAAGAGAACTAGTTGGGAGACTAATAGCTGATGAAGTAAGAGAAAGAGAAGAATTAGCCCCAGTTATTCCAAAATTAATTAAGCTGCATGGTAAAGTAATGAATTCACCTAAAAAATCGAGTTGGAAACCTATACCGGAGGGTGAAAAGTATTGGAGTGATTTCTAATGAAGAGAATAGCAATAGTAGGTGTGGGAAATAGGCTTATGGGAGATGACGGTTTAGGTTCCTATTTAGCTGAAGCATTACAGGGAAATGTAAAGGGTTGTGAAGTGATTGACTTAGGAGCTTCCGGGATTGCATCGTTTGAGATTTTGAAGGATTTTGATATAATCATTATCCTTGATGCTATAATGATGGAAGATAAGGATTTTGATATAATCAAAGTAAATAATGAGATTGATAGTGATGAATTAACATCTACTGTGCTTGATTTTGAATACTCTGGTTCTCATGGTTTGGGTATTCAAAGCGTATTAACAACTTTAAGAATCATGGGTTACTTCCCGGAAGTGTATATAGTAGGTTGTAGGCATTATGTTTTAGATGTAAAAATGGGGTTATCTAAGGAATTAAGTGAGAAATTAGAAAATATCGTAATAAAACTCGCTGATTTTGTGAAAAAATTTAATATAGAAATTGATATTAAAGGAGTCCTTGAAAAATTAAATAAGGTGATGCAAAATAATTATTGACTTAACTAATGAAAATGATCAAATTATTGATTTAATTGGTGAGATTCCCTATAACTTATTACTAATAGAAAACTACAATTTTTGGGTAATAAAGGACAAAACAATAGAGCTTTTATCTAGTATCCCAACAGTTAAATATTTAATAGAAAATATACCTTCTGAGGTTATTTTAGCTCAAATATTTAATAGTAAGATAAAAATTGGGAATTTGCTTATATCAATATCTAAGCCCAGTATAATTATAGCTCCGTACTATGTAATAAAGACTTTAAAAGAATGGGATCTTATTGTGCACAACGAGAAATTGCTTAATGAACAGATAGTTATTACTAAAACAAAAAATCTTTGTGAAGAAAGAGTAATAGGAATTAATCCGTATGATATATCTTCAAAATTGTTTCAAAAAAAGTTAATAGCAGAATGTGGTAAAGATCATAAAGTTGAATTTGCACAAATTAAGATTAAGGAATACAAAGATAATTTACCTATAGTCATGTATAAATCAGAAGCTGAAAAATTAAGTCTACAATATTTAAATTTAGGCTTATCGATTGATTTTTATGTTAGTCTTTTTAAGAATGCCACTGATGTTGAAATTCAAACATACGAAAACATACGAAAATTTTTTAAAAATATTATTTGATATATACCGTAATAAGTTCACAAAACTTTTATTTTTTGCAATAAAACATTATATTAATGATTGAAGTCAAAAAGGAAATAACAATTAACAAGCCGTTAAATTTGGTCTTATCTTATTTTATGAATCCTCGAAATATCATGATATATATTCCTTATTTTAAGGAAATTCATCAAATAAATGAGAACACATTTAAAGTAACGCTTAAGTGGCTCTTCTCTCTAGATTTTGAAGTTGTAAGACTATATCAAAAATCTACAAATGAAATTACTTATATTTTAAATAGAGAAAATATACCTAGAATATACGCCCAACTTATTCATTTTTTAGCAAGTGTAAAACATGAGACTAAAGTTCTCATTATTTTCAAATATCGAGGTCCATTCGAATTTTATGTTAGAAGAGAAGCACAAAAGTTCCTAGATAACATTAATGTTAAGATCTTCGAAGACGTGAGCGAGTTAAGTGAAATGAAAGTTATAAAAGAAGGAGTGGTAGAGAATAGTGAAATTAAGGACTTAATAGATTTAGCAGCAGTAGAAAGCGTAAACTCTAAAACAGAGCTTGTCTTATATGACGGTAACGTAATGGTTAAGATAAATTTTGAGAACGGAAAAGTTGTGAAGACTTTTGGAGATATAAACTTGTTAGGGAAAAATATAAAATATTTATTAAAGAAGGGGAATTAATTCTTTTTCTATTACCTTTTTCACTTCTCCTTCATAGTTTTGAATTTTTCCTATAAATTCCTCTATGTTTGGATCAATTGGCAAATTTACGTCACCTTCATAAGATCCGAAAGGTTTTACTTTCTCACTTCCACACGTAAAATATGACATGTTGACTACCATAATAGGTTTTTTATTCTTCTCATAAAGATAATCAATCAAGTATTTCACTACTTTGATTGAAACTTTAGAAGGTGTAGTAATAATAATAGGTTTATAGTCTGTTAATTCTTCAAGAACTAATATTTCATCGCCTAACCCAGGTGGTAAATCAAATACTACATAATCCGTTTTTATATTTGAATAAGCTATAAGTTCTTTCATCACATTGTATTGGTTTCTTCCGGGTAAAATCACATATCTGTCTCTGACTACTCCGGCTAGAGAAATTAGATTAACATTCTTTATTTTTGCCGGTTCTATTCCTTCTTTACTTACCTCAAAACTTACATTTTCTATTCCAAAAAGCTTTGCTATTCCCATTGTATGAATATCAAGGTCTATAAGAGTTGCTGATGAAGGCAAAGATAGAGAAATTAAAGCAGATATTACACTTTTACCTACTCCACCCTTTGCACTCATTACAGCAATAACTTTTTTACCTCTTAGTTTTTCTTTAGCTAGTTCTCGTAACGGCTCCACTCTCCTCCACCTCTACGCTTTCGATGTAAATCTCTTGTCCTTTAGCTTCAATATCATGAGAACCACAATAAGGACATTTTAGAAATGCTGGAAATAATTCTGGCATTAAATGTAGAGGGTATTCCTCACCATATTGACTCCTAACTTCATTTAACTGTTTTTCCACATCAGAAAGTTTGAACTCCTTACCGCAATTTCTACATTTAAAAATTGGCTCAGCAATTTTAATTTTCAATTCAGCATCTTGTGTAACTTTGTTCTCCTTTTTAAGTTCATCAAAGGCTTCTTTAAGAATCTCAAGGTCGAGGAAAGAAAATTGAGGAAGAACTAGTGTAACTTTTAAGACTTTTTTATCAAAATTATCCGTTAGTGTTTTTACAACAGAGTAAGCAATAGACCACTCATGCATAACATTAATTCTATTTCTTACATTTTATTTTTTTCCTATTCACACATCGCATTTATTATATTTTCTGTTTCTTTGAATATCGAACTTATTTTATCTTGATTCAAACTTTTATCTCTGTATGTTACATTAATGAAAGTTTGCCTTATATCATTTAATAATGGCTCTAATATTATTTCCTTTATATCCTTAAATCGAATATCAAATTCCGAATCTTGGATATCAGAAATTATCCTATACCCAAAAATTTTTGGATTTGTGAAAAATTGTGAAGGTAGAGTTATTGGAGTTTGTTTTAATTTTCTTTCTATAATACTAGAAAAGGAGAGTTCATAAGTGAATATATTTTCTCTAAACACGTCCTCAGCAATATTCTTAATTTTTTCGAAGCCTGCGATTATGTCATTCTCTTTAATATCTTTTCCGTAAGAGAGTTGTAGAATTGCAATATTATTATCTTGGTTCATTAAGTAAAGCGTTGAGTTCTCATAAGTGTAAAGCCTTAAGAGATTCTGTAATCTAGTTCTTGTTGTTATTAGATTCAGAATAAGTGGTATTAGTTCTTGTTCTATTACTCCCTTGTTTATTAAAATGGCTATATCATTTTTATTAAAATTCCTATTTAATATTGCTGAAACAGAAGCATTATTTATTTTCATAAAATATAAAAGTAGTTTGAGTTTTTAAATTTAGGCTATAAAATCAATGATTTGTGACAGAGTTAGTATTTTTTATTTTTCTAAGTATAATTTTATATAGTTTATCATCAATATTTAACCATTTAACCTCTTCATTTAAAATTTCAACACCATGATTGTTAATATCCATTAATGCTCTAGCTAATTTATCCCCTTTACTTTGATCCTCAATTATAGCTTTTTCCAATTCTTTTCCAGTTTTTACTTTCAATATAATATCTACTATCTTGTTAATCTCATCTGGTACACCTACAGTACTACCTCTTAGTGCTATTTTCACTCTTTTACAAGGATAATTGTACATTTCGGCTAACCTTTTAGTAGCGTACTTTAATCTTCTTCCTTTGTCAACGATTCCTCCTATTATAATAATGTCGGTCTTTCTGATGATTTCTTCATTAGCAATTATATCTCCATAAGGATCTAGAATTATACAGTTATCAGAATCTAAAGAGTTAATTATTATAGATTTTCCAACAGAATAATTATAGTGAGCAATTGCTAAATTTCTATCCCATAAATATTTTCTAATTACACTTAAGGTAACGTCTATTTGAAGTAAAGTTTTTCTTTTTTCCTCTTCATCTAGTTCATCAAAGAGGCCTAAATCAATAACGATTAAAGGATACTTAGGTGGGTTAAAAGTTATTTTTTCTCCTCCTTTTACAAACACATACTCGACTTTTTCTCCTCCTTTACCTTTATACAGAGAAACTCCTTCCTCTTCTTTTACTTTAATTCCTTCTTTATCTCTTCTCAAAATACCGTAATTTTTTAGGAGCATTTTAACGGCTAATTTTTGTAAAGATGGCTCCTCATAACCTACATAAAGTTTGTCTATTCCCTTCTTTTTTAATTCCTCAGCAAATATTTTGCCAAGAATCACTAAACATTATAACATTTGAACACTTTTAATTTTGATGGAAGGGAAGAAATTATCTCTTGCACAAGCTTTAGCAATCGGTTTAGGAAATATAATTGGTGCAGGCATATTTGTAATGGCCGGTGTTAGTATAACTGCAGCTGGTCCAGCAGCACTATTAGCATTTTTAATTACCGCGCTTTATGCAATGAGCGTTGGATTAAATAATGCTGAACTTTCTTCAGTCTTTCCTAAGGTAGAGGGAGGAGTTTACTCTTTTGCTTTACTTTCTCTTGGTGAAACTATAGGTTTTCTTGTAGGTTGGTTTAGAGTTATTGGTTATGCTATAAGTGGTGGAGCAACAGCTTTAGGCTTTTCTGGATATCTAATCACTACTTTTTCTCTCCCTTCATACCTTTATTTTCCCTTATCCATAATTCTAATTGTAATTCTTACGATTATTGACTATTTAGGTCTTAAGTTAGCTGCTGAGATTGAAAGTGTTCTTGTTATTCTTAACGTCATAGGTCTTATCTCTTTCTCAATAACTGTTTTGATTATTACTGGATTAAATATATATAACTTCTCTCCATTTTTACCACATGGAATTAAAGGGGTCTTAATTGCCTCTAACATAGCCTTCTTTGCTTATTCTGGTTTTAACACAATAGCTACGCTGACACCTTCGGTTAAAAATGGGGAAAGGACAGTCCCTAAAGCTATAATATTTTCCCTATTAATTAGTGCTATACTTTACATGCTTGTTACTTTTTCGATGGTAGATGCTGTAGGTTATAAGGTGTTTAGTACAACATCTGCTCCTTTACAACTTGTTTTGGCAAATATTCATGCTCCAGCAATTGTTTATTTCTTTGTTAACTTAACAGCAATCTTAGCAACTGTTACTGTAACCCTTTCAACTATTATTGCGACTGAAAGGACAATGATGCAAATAGAGTCTGATGGACTTTTACCTAAAATTAAAGGAGGTAGGAAAACCATCTTAGTAATAATAGCCTTAATAATGGTGGCATCTTTAGGCTTAGGTAATGTCGAGGCAATAGCCCTAGCTTCAAATTTCGGTATAATATTCTCCTATATGCTATCTGGCATAGAAGTTGCTGTTGTGAGGCATAGAGGACTAAAAGGAGTATTCAGATCGCCAGGGTTCCCAATAATTCAAGTAGTTTCAATAATAATGTCTGGTATTTTCATGTATTCTCTTGGATCTCAGTCCTTAATTATAGGTTTTATTACCTTGTTAATTGGCTTAGTTATTCATTCTATACATAAGGAGATATTTAAAAAAGAAGGGATACTTTTGAAAAGAACTTATAACTAGAGAAAGCATAAATAAATTATGCAAAAGAAACAAGATATACTTACTAATAATAAGAGGAGAAGAGTGTTATCATTTTCTGATTTATTCTTTTTATCATTTGGTGGGCAAGCTCCTTTTATCTCTTTATTAACTTTTGGTACTGTAATGATTGCTGAGGTTGGGACGGAAGGGGCTTTCGCTATGCTCTTGGCTACATTTGTAGTATTCTTTAATGGTTTAGTTATATATTTTCTCTCGCAAAGATTTAAAAGAGGTGGAGGGTATTATATTTATGCTTTATACGCATTAACTTCTAGATTAGGTTTTAATACAGGTTGGAATTATTTACTCTATGCTCTTTCTTATGGAGGCACTTTGTTAGCTGGTGGAGCATTTGTCTTATACACAGTTTTATCTCAATTTATACCTTATCTCTCATTACCCCAATGGTTTTTTGCACTTATTGTAAGTTCTCTTGCTTCTGGATTAGTTTTAGCTGGGGTTAGAACTTCGGCAAAATATGCTATGGTTATGTCTCTGATAGAAATGTTAACTATAATTCTTCTTTCTATACTTTTTCTTTATGATTCTGGTTGGAATTTTTATAATCCAGTACCAACTACTATAAGCCCAGTACTATTAGAGGCTGTTGTTTTTGGTTTAGGTATACCCACTGGTTATGGTTCTATTGCTCCTTTAGGAGAAGAGGCTGAATCTAGAGATATTGGTAAAGCAGCAATTGCAGTACTTCTTTTTGGTGGTTTACTAGCAACATTTTTCTTTTATTCCTTAGGTGCATTAGGCTTTACTGGTAATCTTGTAGAATATTTGCTCTCACGATTTGGAATCATAAGCCTTTTATTTATTGGCTTTATAGCGTTAAATGATGGTACTTTAGGTGGTGTTTCTTATATTTTAGCTGACTCAAGAACTTTGGAAGCAATGGCCAAAGATAAATTCTTTCCATCTTTCTTATCTATGGTTAAAGGAAACAAACCTATTTATGCAGAGATTTTCACAGCCTTAATATTTATTTTAGCTTTGACTAGTTTAGCCTATTTTGTTGGACTATATAACGAGTTTGTAATTTTAGGTGCTTTAGCTGGATTAAATAATTTATTTATTCACCTATCGGCAAATGTTTCTCTTGTAAGAATCTCTTCAAAAAGAAAAGGAAAACATATACATCAAATAATTGTAGGAATAGTTGCATCAATTATTAGTTTATCAGTATTCTTCTATTCTTTACCAACATTTGAAAAATATATTGTTTACATATTCTTTGGTTGGATAATCTTAGGATTCTTGTATGCTGAGGGAATTGAGATAACTAAGGCCAGCTCGAATGAATAAATACTATGAATGAGATATTAAAGTTATGAAAGTCAGTAATGGACTTAAATGGGGACTGATATTTGGTTTATCAATAGGAATAATTGCTGCTGGCATAATATATGCTATCCAATATATGCCTCAAATGCCACAATTACAAAAAGAATACTATAGTCTTATTTTAAATGAAACTAAAAATGCAACAGAGGCTAGCCTAGCTATGAAGGAATTACCAACAGTTCTTCCAATAACAATAATAATGATATCTGGTTTTGCTTACACAATTAGCGGAGCCTTGGCTGGTTTAATAATTGCTTATATATGGGAAAGAAATTCTTCATGGGTCGTTAAGGGTATTATTGGTGGAGTAATTGTTCTTTTATTAAGTTTCTTGTTTGGAGCTCTGTCCCTTTTTGAAACTCTCCCAATAAGCCTATTAATAGGGTTGTTAATTTCATATAGATTAAATGCAATAAATAGAAAAGTTTAAAAGATATAAACATTTTTATAACTTATGCTAAGTAAAAAACAGTTAGCTTTGCTCTCTCTAGGGACATCTTTAAGCTTTTTTGATATATTCAATGTGCCGTACATAGAAAATTACGCTTCAGCATCTTTAGGCGAAGTATCATCTGTGTTAATTTTATCAGCAGAAATGATAGGTTATTTCATCGGAGGAATAATTAATGGTTATATTGCAAGTAAATATGGGAGAAAAGTTGGACTAATACTTTCAATGATATTAATCTCTATTGGATCAATTATAGGCTTATTATCATTCTCTGTAACTCAGCTTATAATTGCTGAATTTATAATAGGATTAGGAATTGAGGGAGAAGTAGCAACAGTTCCATCATATGTTGCTGAAATGACTGACAAGAATTTCCGAGGTAGAGCTGTTGGTTTAACTACATTATTTGGGTTTCTAATGAGTTTAATTGTCGGTCCAATAGCAGTAATCTTAGGAGAGAGTTATTGGAGATTACTCTTCTTACCTGGAATAATAATAGCAATTATTTCTCTCTTAATCAGAGTTAAATTACCAGAATCTAAGCTTTGGGTAGTGAAAAAAGAAGAAAAGATGAAATGGGATAAAATGATTCTCGTTCTTATTGCTATTTGGTTTACCAGCTACTTTACTGGTTACGCTCTTTTTTCAACTCCTATTTTCTCTACACTTGCCGGAAAAGGTTTTGAAAATACAAGCCTTTACTTTACTTATATTCTTTATGGAGATCCAATAGGTGTTGTAGTAAGTTCATTACTTAATGACTTTATAGAGAGGAAATATAGTTCCATGTTCGCAAATCTAATTTCTGGTATATTAGTTGCGTTATGGCCATTCTTTAATGGCTTATCATTTTTAGCAATTGGTTTCGTAATAATGTTTTTCCAAGGATTTAAGTTCCCTACAATGTATACTTATACAGCGGAAAATCTAGGAACAAAGATTAGAACCTTAGGTTATGGGATTGCTGATGGTATTGGCCATTTAGGTGGCGCAATTGGACCAGTAATTATGGCATTACTTTATCTTTCTAACGTTGAAATATCTTATGCTGTAACTGGTATTGTTGCAATGATTTCAGCATTACTTATAATGACCTTTGGAGTATTAACTAACAGAAAAGCTTTAGAGGAAATAAAAGGATGATAAATGTGAATAGAACCTAAATGTAGAAATAAAGTCTCTATGCAGTTTTTCACTTACCAATTTCGCTTCAGTATCTTTAGAGCGATGAAAAATCATGGGTAGAAATTTATATTAATTTCGTCCAATAATTCGTGTTATTGATACCCTGTTGGAAAAACGCTAATATTATCTATTGCTTTATGCTGTATTTTCTAAGACTAGAAATAGGATTCGAGATAGGAGTTTTATTCGATTTCATCTATTCTTGTCTATTTAACTCATCTTTTAACCTTTAAAGCTAGTCTCAATTTTTATCATTAGGTATATTGTAAGCTGTATTAAAAATATCTTAAGTGTTCCTTAGAAAATATGAGGAAATTGAATATTTATTATATTATCTTTAGTCATTTGAAAATTACAAAAACTAAAGATCAACTATACGAACGAATGTATTCACTGTTTAATTTTATTTCATAAAAATCTGATTTAAGTACAATATCAAATATATAATTTAACTTTATCTATCTAAGATAGATTATAAATATTGTTAGTTACATTTCTAATTTTAAAAATAGAAATTCAGACATCTTTATTAACATCATATTTAAATAGAATAAAAGGACAGATAAATATGATAGAAAGATGAAATCATATAAGATTATTTTTTCCGTTGAAAATGATCAACTAATAATTAATCAACTTAGAGATAATGATTTTTTCCTGTCAATTATTCCATATCAAGTAGAGAGAGGAAAGAATGCTATCACATTACGGTTTAAGCGTTTTGCTCTATTTTCTTTTAAGGACCAGTTTATAATTGAAGGAAAAACCGAGACTAAAAATTTGATAACTTATACTTTTAAATCAAAAAATGGGAACTCTTTAGAATTCTACATAGCGAATAGAGTAGATAAGAATCAACTTGTCTTTGATTTAACTATACAATATAGCGGAGAAAAAGAATGGATAGTAAGAAAGTATTTAAGGGATATCGCAGAATCTATGGAGAGAAGTATAAAGGATGAAATAAAGAAGATTAAGGATAGAGTTATTTCTACAAATTTATCAGAAAATTTGGGAAAATTGAGTTTCCTTGCAAAACTTCTAATGAAATCTAGGATAGTAAAGAGTGAAGAAATAGATATAATTCGAAGTCAAGCAGTTGAGGTGCTTTCCCAATTAATTCAAGATTATTTAAGGTATAGGTTGATTTACATATCTGGTACATCAAATAACTCTACCTTTAGAGTCTTATTCGTTGATGGAAATGTAAGCGGTGTTTATGTTAATATAAACGGAAATGAAAATTACGGAGAGCAGAGTTTAAACGAACTTGAAGGCCATTTTAAAGTTAACATATATGTATCTTTAGTACCAGAAGAAATCTTAAAGGGTGTGTTAAATGAAGGTTCATGAACCATATGTATTATTTGAGGATGATAAGCACAAATTTATTTGGTTAGGCTTAGATGAAAGTGAAAATGAGAAAGGAATACTTACTAATCAATATTTAATTGTTCATGAGAATAAGGGATATTTAATTGATCCGGGAGGATATTTTGTATTTGAAAGAGTATATAATAACATGAGAAAGTTTGTAGAGCCAGAAAACGTGGTAGCAATCTTATACTCTCATCAAGATCCAGATGTAATAGGAAGTCTTAATATAATAATTGATATGGTGCCTAATGCGAAAGTTTATGCTTCAGCATTATGGGAGAGATTCCTTCCTCATTTGGGCGTAGATTTTAAGGGGAGGTTTGTTGACATTCCAGATGAAGGAATGATGATTGATTTTATAAAGGCTGTACCAGCTCATTTTATGCATTCCCCGGGTAATTTCCACTATTATGATACATATGCAAAGATTTACTTCTCTGGTGATTTAGGTGCTGTAGCTTATCGTGATAAGTGGTATTTAATCGTAGAAAACTTTGAGGAACATGCAAAGTTAATGGAATCATTTCATAGAAGATATATAGCCTCTAGAAAAGCGATTGATATTTGGTTAAAGAAGATTGAAGGTTTAGATATAAGGATTATTGCACCACAGCACGGATCAATATTTGAAGGAGAGAATGTGAAGAAGTTTATTAATTGGTTGAAAAGTTTAGATAAAACTGGATTAGATTTAATGGAGTGATTTTTTCTTTGAATAAAAATTTAATTAGCGGTAGCTTGTATATTGCCTTGTCTATTCTTATATTCCTTATTATCATTATTTTGTTACACTTTACTTCTCTTGTAACAACTATAGCGATTCTTAATACTTTAGCAATTGGTGCATCGTCACTATTAGAATATTTAACCAGTAGTTTAGTTTTAGGTTAACTATCTTAGCCATCGCGTCTTACGTATTTCTTTTCTTAGGTTCGATAAAGATAAGAAAAGGATTTGATGAACTACTAAATCAAGGCAAAAATGTAAAGAATGGTAAAATTGGAAGTGATTTGTATCTTTTTTCTCTTATTCTGATACTATATGAGTTCGCTGACCTTTACTATCGCATTTTCTCATACTCAACTAGCTGTAGTCTTAGCTGGAATGGGAGTTTACTTGATCCTTATCTCTTTGCAGTTTTTCTTATAGGTTCAATATTTGTTGGATCAGGTTTTTATAATTTAGGTAAGGAGTTGAATGAAATAACGTTAAAGATAGGGGAAATATTAATAGCTATACCATTTTTAAATTTAGTAGGATTTATTTTAGTATTTATAGGATTAAGTAGTTAAACAAAAGTGATAAGGTAACGCAAACAGAGCTATACAATTTTTTAGTTTATTTTTGATAAATTCTATAACAAATTTAATATCATTTTTAACTTGATCTATGTTTCTATATCTCGAAACCTCAGCATCAACATCACTTCATTATATTTGGTAATCATACAAATCAAGGGCTATATTTCGGTTATAAGAATTAACTCTTTATCACCAATGATACTCACAACTTCCCTCGATCTAGAGCTAGGCATAATATCAATTATCCAATCTACTCTTTCAACATATTTATTCTCTGACAGTTTCCTCTTTCCTTGAAAATATTTTGAGAGAAGGGTCTCTGTAATCTACTGATAATCCAGTTATGTAAGCTTTAACAGTTTGGTAAACTTTTCCGGACGAGTTTCTTAATAACCCGACTTCCATAAATCTCATGGCTTAGTCAGCCTCATATAACGCTTCTACAAACCTATCGTGCTAATATTTCTTCAAATCAGTCCAGGGTTTAACTATTTTTTCCTATCAAAGCATAGGTAGTTTTTAAACTTAAATACTTTGAAGGTAGAACAATGTAAATATAATCGCTACATGACGAAATTAATATAAAAATTGTTTCCCTACTTCCCATGTGAAATATACTGACTGGTAAATTCAGGCTGAAGAGGATTTAGATGTAGCCAAAGTTTTCCTAGATTCTGGCAAATTCTTCGCTTCTGCTTATTATTCTCAGCAATCAGTTGAAAAGGCAATAAAAGCCTTTCTTCTTTATCTAGGCAAAGAGCCTGGTAAAACTCATTCATTAATAGAGCTAATGGAGGAATTGGAAAAAGAAGAGGTAAATGTTCCTCAGAACATTAAGGAAGATGCTATGACTTTATCACCCCATTTTATTATATCAAAATATCCGGATGCAGCTAACGGAATTCCAGCTAGACAATATACTAAGTCAATGGCTGAAGATTTATATAAAAGGGCAAAGGAGGTGATTGAATGGGTAAAGGGAAATCTGCATTAGAAAGTCAAAAGAAGATGATAGAATTGGCTATGAAGATCACGGAGAGAGTAGCTTCTTCCCTTCCACTAGTTAAGGTTTATGTTTTTGGAAGTAGGGCTAGGGGAGATTATTTAGATATAAGTGATATTGATTTAGTTTTTGTTCTCTACGGTATAAAGGATAAAAACGTTTTCGAAAGAATGTATTTACTTTCTCCTTTTATTACGGGAAATGTCGATTACATTGTGTTAGATGAAAGTGAGGAAAATAGATTACCAAAAGATGCTAAGTTATTGTGGAGTAAGGATAAAGGATTTGTGGATATTCGCGTTTTCTTATCAGACTAACTATGTTTTTCCTCTTAGCCAATAATTTATTATCTTTTCAGCTAATTTCCTAAACTCTTCCTCTTTTTCTTTTACGTCCTCCACTAGTTTAGTATCTCCATGATAAGCTTTAACCCATTCCTCTATCATTTTACTGTTAACTTCAACGTGAAATTGAATTGCTAAAGCTGTTTTATACTTAAATGCTTGAAAGTACTTCTCACTATAAGCTAAAAGTGTACTCCCTTTTGGTAAAGTGAATGTATCACCATGCCATTGGAATACTTGAATTTTCTTTCCTAACATTTCAAAATCTGAGAGAGTGTAAACATCATAAATCCCAATTTCTGGTCCGAAATGGCCAGGCTTAATTTCTCCGCCTAGTGAGGCGGAAATTAATTGTGAACCTAAACAAACTCCAAGTACCGGTTTCCCTTCATCAATGCTTTTTCTTATTAATTTCATCTCTACATTAAGAAAGGGATAACGATCGCTTTCATAGACTCCCATTGGTCCACCCATAATTATAAGTCCTTCAAATTCCTCATTTTCACTTATCTCAGTTGCTAGTTTTTCCCTTACCACATACCCTTTCTCTTCAAGAATTTCTTTTATCGATCCTAATCCTTCTATTGGATAGTTTATTATTCCGAGAAACATAGGATTCATTTCTTAAAACACCTTTTTAGTTTTTCTCTCATGTAGTTTAAAAAGCGATACACAAATGCATAAAGAAATTGAAAAGTTATTGTAACATGGTATGCAAGAAAGATAGTTTTTGTGAAAAATGAATAGTCTAAGTCTTTTATTAAAGTAACAGTTAAATACGCATTTCTTATTTTACTATTGATGAACGAATTGGTCTTTGCTGAATAATGATGAATGCACGTCAAGGTGAGTCCGGTTAATATTCTGGTAGTGTTCAAAGGTAACTAGACTTTCAAAAATAGTAGAATATAAAACACATAAAACCTGATAATCCACTTCTACGTGATAAAAACAAGAAAAATTAAAGTACAAGGGTCTAGTAATACTAATTATGGATCCATACAAACAACCCTTCCAGACCCTTGTACTAAGTATCAATAAACTAATTAAACATTTAAACCTAACTCCCAAAAAAACACACTAAACGACATAATAACAAGCATAGCACTCTACCTACTAGGAGAAAAAATAAACAATCTCCCAATAAAACACGACATATACTACTACCTAGACATACTCAAAATACAAAGAAAAACAGCAACAAAAACAACAAGGGAAAAACGCATAACAACCGAAATCAAAAAACAAATAATAAACCTATACCTACACAACACCTCAATGACAGCAATATCAGAATACCTAGGAATCACTATCAACAGTATATAATAAAAGAAGCAGGAGCAAAAGCACTAGTAGCACTATCAATAATACAACAAGAACTCAAGAAAATGACACCAGAAAGAAGAGACGAAATGTGGCGAATTTGGAAGACACGGAGAAAAAAGAAATTCAGTTTGGATATGGACTTGTCTAGTAGATGGCGTACCGTTCTTTATTGTAGAGAAACTAGGGAATTGATTCGTTTGTTAAATGCCTAAGGGTGGTGTCAATTATTCTGATGATTATCAATTGGTTCTTGATTAAGGTTGGCAAGGAGTTTACTTATTATGTTTAATGGTTTGTCGCGTGATTATCTTGCTAAGTTTAGGAGGGAGACTAAGGTTGTTAGTAGGAGTTTGAGGATGATTGAGTATAGTATTGCTTTGTTGGTTGTTATTATGGGTGTTGTGCTTTATAATAAGGATACTTCTATTACTGT
This sequence comes from Sulfurisphaera javensis, assembly GCF_041154675.1. Lineage (NCBI taxonomy): Archaea > Thermoproteati > Thermoproteota > Thermoprotei > Sulfolobales > Sulfolobaceae > Sulfurisphaera > Sulfurisphaera javensis. The sequence continues at coordinate 1,692,608 of NZ_AP031322.1, read as the reverse complement.
GGTTTCGTAGTAGGTTGGAGTGGGCTATGTTTTGAGTTAATGTGTGTTGTTGGTAGTGTGGGTTATGTTTGTTGTTTTTATGTTCGTGAGTTTTATAGTGTTGTTTTCAAATATTTTAATATTTAATTTTTTATTATCTTAATTATTTTCTACTTTTTAACAACGAATATTCTATTAATGTCATAAATAACCTCTTTCTTTTGCCCAGTTTTTATCTATTTGTATTTTTATATTCTACTAGTCTTGAAAGTCTAGTTACCTTTGAACACTACCTCGGATTCTTCTTACCATTTTTCGTAGAAGATCTTGGAAGTAAAAGCGTTGTCTTAGGAGATGTAGTAGATATAGGATGGTTCGCTACTGCAATAATTGGAATATTGGCTATTACTATGCCATTTGCAGATAAAATAAGCAGAAGAGTTCTTTATGCAGTTTCAGCAGTAGTGTGTGCTATATCGTTTGCAATACCTATAGCATTACCTTTCAAAATCTTAGCAGTTGCTGCAGCTAATGTTATATTATTTGGTTTTGGACAAGGAATAGGATTATGGCCTATACCGAGAATGTGGTCAGCAGAACTATTTCCTACTGAGATCAGGAATACAGCCCAAGGAATAACATGGGCTAGTATGAGATTCGCAATAGGCATATGGAGTTTATTTGTACCGACTATATTGAGTATAATAGGTTATTCAGCTATAGCTGCAATATTTACTGCATTTTTTATTGCTGCAGCAATAATAGGAGGACTATATGGACCAAAATCGCAAAGCAAATCGTTAGAAACTGTATTAAAGGAATTTTATGGAGATATATAACCTTACAAGATAGGTTTCTCTTTTTTAAATCTTATATCATACATATTTTTATGGAAAAGCTAATTACAGAAGGAGATTTATCCCTATTAAAAGATAAAAATATAGCTGTAATAGGTTATGGGAATCAAGGATCTTATCAAGCGCTAATTATGAGAGATAATGGATTAAACGTAATTATAGGTAACATAAGGGATGAATATGCGAAAAAAGCTGAAAAAGATGGATTTAAGGTATATGATATCCCAGAGGCTTTTGAAAGAGCTGACGTTATCTTAATGCTAATACCAGATGAAATTGCTCCAGAAATTTACAAATCTGTTGAAAATATAGTTAATAGGAAAGAAGGATTAATCTTAGATTTCGCTTCAGAATATAATGTAGCGTTTGGATTTATTTCACCGCCAAAAACTTCAGATGTAATAATGGTAGCTCCTAGAATGATAGGTGAAGGAGAACTGTTACTTTATAAGCAAGGAAAGGGTTATCCAGTTTTCTTAGGAGTTAAGAATGATTATTCAGGAAAAGCATGGGAATATGCAAAAGCCCTAGCAAAGGGTATTGGAGCTATAGGTAAACCAGGCGGAATTGCAGTAAGATCCTCTTTTGAAGAAGAAGCCCTATTAGATCTATTAAGCGAGCATACTTGGGCTCCAATTTTGGTTGCATCAATAAAAGCATATTTTGATATAGTAACTGAAAAATATGGAGCATCTCCAGAAGCAGCTATTTTAGAGCTTTACGCCTCAGGAAAATTAGCTAAAATAGCTAGAGCTATGGCTGACATAGGAATATTTAAGCAGATGAAATTCCACTCCACTACAAGTCAATATGGACAATTTACTAGAGCAGAAAAATATTATGACATTCTGAAAAAATTGCTGAAGATGAAGCAGAAAAAAATGGAATGGCGATTTTGCAAGGGAATGGAGCCTAGAGCAAATTGCTGGTAAACCAGTATTAAATAGATTATGGAATATTTATTCTGAAAGCAAATTAGCAAGATCAGAAGAATCGCTTTACAAAATTTTAGGAAGAGATAAGAATCAAGATACGTAAAAATTCTCTTTCATATTATTTTTCTTTTTACTAGTTATTAGACTATTTTTAACATAAGTTAAAAATGAGTATAAAACTATTGTATTGTATGGAATTGGCTACTTTAGGTGGAGGATGCTTCTGGTGTACAGAAGCAGTATTTTTAAGAGTTAAGGGAGTAATTGATGTTAAGCCTGGATACTCCGGAGGTCATGTTCTAAATCCAACTTATGAAGACGTATGTACAGACGAAACAGGACATGCAGAAGTAGTACAAATAACTTTTGATCCTACGGTAATTTCATATAGAGACATTCTAGAAATATTTTTTGCTATTCATGATCCTACTACTTTAAATAGACAAGGAAATGACGTAGGAACTCAGTATAGATCTATAATACTTTATCATAATGAAGAACAAAAGAAAATAGCTGAAGAAATGATTAAAGAAGTTGAAAAAGAATAAGTAAAAAAGTAGTAACAGAAGTTAAACCTTTCGAAGCATTTTATGAAGCTGAGGAGTATCATCATAACTTTTACGATAGGCATAGGAATTATCCATATTGCAAAATTATTATAGATCTAAAAATAGAGAAATTCAAGAAATATTATCCTGATAAACTAAGAATTACTGAAGAGAAAAAAGCTTAATTTATATTTTAATATACTGGCAGTATTTCAAGAATTTTCTAGTCTTTTTAATTTATAAATTACAATCATATATCTTAAGAGCCTAAGAGTTCTATAAAATAGTAACTAGTTTATTATTTACATTCTTAAATTTATTTTCATATATTTCAAATAAGTTGAAATACTACGTTTGATAAATCCTTATACTTTTTATCGAACTGAAACGTCAAATGAAGCTAATCTTATATAAGATTTTTAGGAAAGACTTCTCTGACAAATCCAACTAAGTTTAATTGATAGAGATCAATAAATATCTCTGGAAGGCGCCAATGCTAACACAATCTCAATTTTAGATAATTTTCTAGAAATAGTAGTATATCATTCAAACGAGTATTACATACTCGAAAATAACGGAAAAATATAATATCCTCTATTTAAAAATAATTCTATATTAGAATTCATTTTCAATATAGAGCTTTCTTAATCCACTTTTTCTAAAACCATATATTATTCCTTCATCATACATTTTTTTAATTTTTCCTATATCTTCTTGTATTAAATATATGTTTCCATATCTGTATATTACTTTAGTACTATCTAATATGTTGTAAAAGGAATATACCTCATAAATATCAGAATTAATTAAATCTGAAATACTTCCACTCCATTTTACAATTCCTCTATCTAATACGATGAAATACTCTGCAATCATTTCAGCTTCTTCAGGTACATGAGTAGTCACTATAAAATCTCTCCTACGCGAAAGTAAATAACTAGTTAATTCCCCAACTCTCCTAATATCTAGATTTGCGAATGGTTCGTCAAGAATTAATATATCATTCCAATTTGATAAAGCAACATAAATATTTACTAACTGTTGCTGACCAGTAGATAATTCATTTAGCTTCTTATCGAGAATTTGCTTTAAACCTAGAATTTTCACAATATCTTCGTTATATGAAAAATTTACTATATCAGAAACTTTAAGTTTTATGGAAAATGAAGGCTTTTCAAATGCAAATGAAATTCTCTTAATAGTTCTTTTTCTCTCTTTATAAGGTTCTACATCATCCAATATTAGCTTACCTTTTGAAGGATAAGATAAACCAGAAAGAATATAAAGAAAAGTTGTTTTACCACTACCATTAGCACCTAATAAAGCAACTCTTGAAGAATTAATGTTCAGATTAATTTTATTTAAAGCTATAAATTTGCCGAATTTTTTAGTTAATTCCTCACTTATGATCTTCACTTATAATCGCCTCTAATAAATGTTATGATATAAATGAAGAAGAATAAGATATCGAGAACGAGAATGTAAGGCAAAAAGTCAAGCAAAGAAAGAGTGAAAAGGTGAGATTTATAGTAATCTTCTCCAGCTAAGGTATCTAGATAGTATGTGAGGAATTGTATTAAAAGATTTGATTTAACATTTAAAGATTCTAATGTCCCGACTAAGATTGATATACCTATAGGTATAAGAAAATAAAAAGAGATTAACAATATCATTGACGCTTCCTTATTATTCAAAAGAGAGAAAAGTAATCCCAAAATTATTGAATTTATTGACAAAATTAATAGTGGTAATAATAACCATGTTAGATGTTTATAATACATTATACCAGTCTCTAAAAGTATAAAAGGTAAGATCCAAGTTAAAAGCGCAAGAAACTTAGAAATCGGAATTGATAGCCAATCTCTAATTAAAGATAATTCCATAATAGTTAAGTCCTTAGGCCTAATTATATGAAGCACACCAAAGAAAATGTAAAGAGGAAAAATGAAAAAAGATAAAATTCCATCTATTTCATACTTTGGCAAGATTATTTCAAAAAAAGTAAACAAAAGAAATAAAACTATCATTATAGGTATAGGAAACATTCCTTTTAAATACCACTTATATCCTCTTAACATTCTTATCCCTTCCTAAAGTAGTATATCAATAGTGCTATACCAGCTACTATTAGGATAAAATTGATCGGAGCAGCAAAATCAAAATATTGTAGGAATAACCAACTCCAATTAACACTAGGCGCAGTATTAGTATAAACTAGCGCAATAGTATAAAATGCAGTAGCGTTAGGATAACTATATGCTTTATTAGTGTAAATAAAATTGGATAATAATGGATCTATATGATGTATAACCATCGCACTACTCTCCGTTGCAGTAGTTCCTAGAGCGTAAAACCCATTCGAAGTTTTAACATAGGTGTTTGGAGCATAACCGTCTGGTGAAACAGTATAATATTTGAAGAATATTCCTCCCAACGAAGACACTGGAAATATGCCTGCTAACTTAGACTTAGCAGACTTATTTAAAACGACAAAAGTTTGTAATGTTTTACTAGAAGAATTAAGTATAGTAGTATATGTCGATGGAAATGTCGTATTTATATAGTCTAGAAAGTTCTTTGGAGGAATAGCAGTAACTTTTATCCTAAAGGAATTATTACCTAAATCTTTAATACAAATACTAAGATTAAACATACCACTATTGGATTTTATTATTGCCATATAAGTAGAATTCTTAATATTAGATAATGGTTGAGCCATTATTATATATGTCATATTATAGATAAATTTGCTTCCCTTTTGAATAGAATGATAAGTATAGTGGCTATAAGTCGTAAAATACCATGCAACTGGAAAGATTATTGACACGAAGATACCAAATAAGATTAGAACTAAAGAAAAAATTAAATATAACTTAGGTCGCATACTTATCGCCTAACTGTATCCTACATAAACTGCACTATCTACTGGAAATTGAACTATTACTGTACCTTCACTAGCACCGAGTATTCCATATGCATGCACAGGTTGACCAGTAATGCATATAATTAACGCGTTATAGAAAGTTGCATATGCTATTTGAGGAGGACTGAGGTATAATATAACTGGCCAATAATTTACAAATTCTACGCATGCAGTTATATTTATCTTATCTTGTGTGTTACTACTATAAGTTTTTAGTATTGATGCAGTATATCCTGGATTGCTTCCAGTTCCTTCATAATAATTATCCAAATAAAGATGGGAATTTTGTGGAATTATCGCACCTGATGGTGTATAGCAAATTTGAGCTGAAGCAGTAAAGTTAGTCCAAGCCCAGGCTAATGATACACCAAATATATCTTTCCATACTATTTCTGTATAAGCCCAATTGTTTGGATAATATTTTGATGTATTTGCTGAAGATATTACACCTAAGATTGGAGCTAACATTACTAGCAATAATAGTATTGCAGAACTTATTATTTTATTTTTTGATATGCTTTTTATTTTCACTTTATCACCCTCTATATTTTAATAGTATTTTCCGTTTTTATTTTTTTTTTCTATTTACTTCTACGAAGTTATATTTCGATATTCTTATTCAACTTAGCAAATTCCTTCTCGTGTTTTATCTATGGATATAATTATAGTAAAGTTTTTAAACGAATATTTAGTTAATAAAATTAAAAAATAATTAATTTTTCTAATTAATTAAAAAAATTCGATATTTTGCATATATCATAGTATTCTCACTATTAACTAGTAACCGTGTAAAATTCTTTTGCTAATCGGTAAACAATTAGACAAATATTTGTTAAATAGAACATAATCATGCATAGATTTCACGCAAACATTACTTAATCTGTTTACTTATGGTATTATATTACTTTATTTTAGTTTTGACTCCAGTTTTCACTTTTTTAACTATTCTATCGCTGTTTTAACTATTTCTCTAAAATATTATGTATTTCAAGAAATAAATAATAAAAAAGTTTTTTAAGATTAAACTAATGTATATACTTATGTACATTTATATATCTATGAACAAGGTGATAAAGAATGCCTAAAATAAGAGCATCTATGCTATATTTTCTAACCGCAATAGCATGGTTAGGAATTACGGGTATTGGAGCTATGAACATTAGAACTTATCTAATTAATGAAGGATCTATGAATTTTGACGAAATCTATTATTTCTTTTTAACGCTTCACGGTGATGCTAGAATGATAGCGTTTATCCAATTTTCTTCATTGGCTATAATACTTTTCTTTTTAGAGAGAAGTCAGATAAAAACTTCATTTAAACTACTGACGTTGTCTTTAATCTTTACTAACTTAGGTTTATTACTATATTTCTTAGGTGGTCCTATAGTTGGATGGTATAAGCTTTTTCAATTACTTCTGAATAAGAGTGAATTTCAAGGCTGTTAAGTAATGTTAACGCTTTTTCTAAGATAGTTTTTCCTTCGTTATCACTTATTTCCCCTTTTACAACCCTTTTTCTTATTGCATTTGTAACTTCATAAAAAGCTAAGTCAAGAGTAAGTATGCTTTCACTGTTTTCCATAATTTCCTCTATTCTTTCACTATACTTTTCTGGGAAGAACAGTGATACTATAGCTGAAGAATCAGCTATTATTCTCATCTCTGTCCTCTCTAATTAAAGTAGATGATGGTATGAAGGTTCTTCCTTTCAAACTTTCTCTTATCTTTTTAGCTTCTTCTAAGCTTTTCTTTATCTTCTCTTTTCTGACTAGTTCTTCTAAGAATGATCTAACAGCATCAGTATAGTTTATTCCTAGTTCCTCTAATTCTTTCTTTAATTTTCTACTTATTCTAACGGAGATTACATCACTCATAAAATATACTTTGATGTAATCTTCATTAAACTTTTTTCAGTGTTTACAATATCTTTTACGAATATGTATACTATGAGGTGTATTACAGTTTGTTTTTACAAACTCGTCGTTATGAATGGGAAAAATGAGATAAAATTAATGTAAGTAGTTTTGCATCAATTCGTTGACTTTTTTATTTTTATCTTCTATTATATCATGTGCTTGATTGGAGTGAGTATAATAGATGGTTAAGCTCAGCGATTAAAACTTTAGAAAGTGCTGAAAAGGATGAGGACTTTAATTGGGCATGTTTTAAAGCTGAACAATCTGCTCAACTTGCGGTAAAAGCTCTGTTATTTCTTCTTGGTAAACCTTATATAGGCCATGATTTACTAACACTTTTGGAAAGAACAGAAGTACAACTCTCTAGCGAGATAGTGGAGTGTGCATCTTTTCTTTCAAAAGTTTATATTCCCTCTCGTTATCCAGATGCTTTACCTGAACCTTTAACTCCTCACTTAGCATTTACTTCAGAAGATAAGCGAAAAGCTATTGAATGTGCAAGGAAAATAATAGACTTAGTGAAGAGTGTTGGAGAGGATCTTAGAAGAAAGGAGAAAGAAGAGGGATGAAGTTATCAATCAAGTTAAAGATTTTGCTAATGAAGTTAAAAACAAGTTAGGTAAGGTAACTGTTATACTTTATGGTAGTTATGCTAGGGGAGATTTTAATTTTTGGAGTGATATAGATGTAATCTTGGTTTCAGAAGCTTTTACTAATGTTCGTTTTCTTGATAGATATGAGATGTTTCCTCATAAGCCAGGTTTTGAAGTTAAACCTTATACTCCAGAAGAGTTTAAGAAAATGATGGGAAAAATTAGTTGGAAGGAAGCGTTAAAATACAAGGTTGTTGTAGTTGATGATTACAACATTTTTAATGGAACGGAATAGCTGGTATAAGACCTATTGCTACTAGGTAAAGGTCTATTGCTGTCAGTAAAATCCCCGTTGTAATTATAACTTTATCTACACTAGTTAAAGGCATGTCATAAAGTTCCGTTCTCTCTTTCTTAGCCATAAAACATCTAGTTTCTGCTGAGATTCCAGTTATTTTTGCACTTTTAAATAGAAATATAGTTGTAGGAATAATTGATTGAAAGAAGGCTATAAACTTATTTTCTCCCCTCATAACTTGAATTTTATAAGCTGTATCAGCAATTTCAAATATTCTTGGAATAGAGATCATTGCAATTGTTATTGCAAATGTTATGCTTAATGGTACTTTGAACTTTGATAATGCTCTTATTACTTCTGATGTTGTAGTTGTCATTAAGATAAGAATTGAGAAGAGAAACATGCTCCATACTCTCATAGCTACTTGAAAACCGTATATTAATGCTTGTAAAGTTAAGTCTGGAACTACGCCAAAATAAATAAAATATGAAGGAAAAACCCAGATTGTAGTTAGTTTATTTCCAAAAAGTTGTTGAATAAGAGATGGAGAAGTGTAAATTGCGAATCCCCATGTCATTCCAAATACTTGCATAAAGGTAAACAACGATACAACCTTAACTCTTTTTAACGGGATAAATAAAGAAAACGCGATAACTCCTAGTGTTGCACCAATCCACCAAATAGATTGTGATGCAACTATAGTAACTAAAAGTAAAATTATAATCTTTGTAAGTGGATTTATTCTGTGTAACAATGTCTTTTTCTCTACATAAGTTGTTAACTCTTTAAATCCTTTTACTCCCAGAGCAACAAACAGTATGTAAACTAGAAAAGTTACTCCAAATAAGTAAAGATACCAACTTATTATTACATTAATCAACGGGTAACTCATTCTCAACCTCCTCCTTTGTTACTACTCCATACTTTACAGCTAAAGGAAGAACTTCATCTGGTGTACCATCAAGAACAATTTTTCCTTCATAAAGAACAAGAACTCTATCCGCAAAAAGATAAGCAAATCTGGGATCGTGAGTAACTACTACTATTACATGATTATCAAGTTTTTTCAAATCCTCGCCAAGAATTTTTCTGTGGTACCAATCTTGGCCAGTTGTCGGTTCATCAAGTAAGATAACTTTAACTCCAGAAGCTAAAATTGATGCAATCGCAGTTCTTCTTTTTTGCCCAACTGAAATTAAAAACGGATCATTTTTCCTAACTCCTAGCAAGGAGAACTTGGTGAGAAGGTCTTCCAATAACTTTTCATCCTTAATCCCTCTTAGTTTCATTGAATATCTTATTTCGTCCTCAACACTTCTTTTTATAAAGAGTAAATCTACATCTTGAGGCAAATAAGCTATGTATTTTCCTCTTTCCTTAAGGTTAACTCTTGTTAAGTCTTTATTACCTATCGTTATCTTGCCTTCAAATAATAAGTCTTTTGAGAGTAAGCCCGAAATTGCTTTAAGCAATGTGCTTTTTCCACTTCCATTAATTCCCATAATTGCAGTTATTTCTCCAGCGTTTAGGTATGTTTCAACATCTACTAACTTTTTCCCTTTTTTAGTTTTTACTTCAACTGAAAGGTAAAGTGTTTTCTCTCCTTTTCTTTTTTCTACTTTTGGTAACTTAGTTGGAGTTTCAATTCCAAGTTTTTCTAACTCTTCACTCATTTTTAAAGCATCAGATGGTTTCAAATTGTAAATTATTTTCCCTTGTTCTATAACAAGAATTCTGTCAACAAAGTCAATAACTTTACTTACTTTATGTTCAACTAAAATTACGCTTTTCCCCTTTCTTAATCCTTTAATCCTTTCTAAAACGTCTTTAGTTCCTTTAGAATCTAAACTTGATGTTGGTTCATCTAAAATTAATCCTTTAGGATCTATGGCCAAAATGCTAGCCAATACTACTCTTTGCTTTTCTCCTCCAGAAAGTGTGAAAGTTTCTCTATCTAGTAAGTGAGTTATACCAACCCATTCTGATGCTTCTTGAACTCTTTTCATTATTTCCTCTTTAGGGAAAGCAAGGTTTTCGAGAGGGAAAGCAATCTCATCTCTAACAAAGTAGTTGAGTATTTGACTATCTGGATCTTGTAAAAGAGTTCCTACAAGAAGTGAAATATCATGAACTGAAAGAGGGGAGATATCTTGAGAAAAAATCTCAATTTTACCTTTAACATCTGCCTCCAAGAGCTTTGGAATAACTCCATTTATAACATTTGCAAAAGTAGATTTCCCAGAACCAGATTTTCCAGTAACTAGTACTGTTTCTCCTTCATCTATTTCAAGTTCGTCAATTTGAAGAGAATAGTTTTCACTTTCTGGATACTTTACCTTCAAATCCTTAATTTTTACGAAGTTCATCTTACCACTTTCGCTACTCTATTTGCTACTATAGCTGATATTGCTCCAATAACTATATCTCCCGGTATGTAAGTTATAAAGAGGTACATCACTCTAGCTTGATCTGGAATGAATCCAAATACCATTGGCGCTATAAAGCCATAAGTAAAGAATGGATGAATGAATGAAAAGAAGAATCCTAATGCTCCTCCTTCTAAGATTGCTAAAAGAATTGGATCTTTTTCCTCTCTAATTCCAAATATCTTTCCATGAGTTAGGAATATTACTATATCGGCCATTAATCCATAAGTGAAGACATCCTCAATTAACCAAAATGGTTCTCCAGTGAAACCAAAGTGAATTAGATCGCTTACAATATCATAAACTGCCATACTCATCATTCCACTACCGACCTTTCTAACTACTCCCACTGTAATGAAAAAGACAAATATTCTGAACCATACTGGAGGGTTAATTATTGGATATATTCCAGAAGGAAGAAATATTGCATCTCCAATAATGTGATCAGCTACTGCAACTAATGCTCCTCCTACTCCAATAATTGCTAAATCAATAGCATTAAATTTGGGCTTTGCCTTTTTGAAGAGAAATACAGCTACGACTACAGCAATAATAAAGTATGCTAAAACTATTGGTAAAGGTGTTGTTCCTGGTTTTAAGCTAAACATTTCACTTCTTCCTCCTTAACCAAACTACAACTCCAACAATAACCAGTATCGCTATAGCTCCTCCAGCTATTGCATAATATGTGGATAATGGTGTTGTAGAAACGTGGGGTTTAACTGGCATAGTTGGTGAGAATGCTGGAAGGTAACTAATTTGATTAGCTGAATAATCCATTACGTAAATCATTCCGTTAGACGGATCATAAACTATTCCATTAGGTGAAGATGGTGAAACTGAACCAACAGAAAGTAAATCAACTAATGTTCCATTTTTGGAGATTACTGCTACTTGATTTCCATTATGAGCAATTGAAACGTAAAGATAACCATTAGCATAAATTATTTGGGAATAACCGTTAATTGCACCTGATACTGTGGTTGGCATTGATACAGCCCAAATGACCTTACTAGTTGTAGCATTAATCAACTCAATTTGTTGCTCATAAGTAGCTACAGCTAATGCATCTGGTGGTACAAAAGTCATAGTATCTATTGTAGTGTCGTTAATTGTGAAATTATAAACGATCTTAAAGTTTGAGAGGGAAATTCCATAAATTAATTTACTTTGATATGCCCCAACGTAAACGACGTTAGTGTAATTATCATAAGTTAAAGTTTGTGGGAAAGGCATTACACTAACGTTTATTATTTTACCAGATGATGAGATGAAATAAACTTCATTTCCACTTGATGCTGTAACTACAGCATAACCATCAGCAAAGATTATGTCCGGATATTTTCCTATGTGAGGTAAGAAATACTTAGCTAGAACACTTCCATTACTCCATACAATTACTGGACCTTTTTGATATGCAATAAAGAATTTTCCATCACCATAAGCAACCTTAAATGGATCTGCTCCTAAGAAGTAAGGTAAGGAATAATTTGAAACAACTCGATTACCTTGAATTACCTCAAGTTCATTAGCATTTTGTGCGATGAAATAAACTTTACCATTTACATAAATACCATAAGAGGGACCAGAAGCAACATTAATGTTATTCACGCTTATCGTATAAGAAAGTGTAAAAAAGGTAATAGAAGCTAACAATAGCATTAGGTATACATACTTTAATATATTTTTTCTATTCAAAATATTTCCTATCGAAAACATTTGCATAGAGTAATATATACAATTAATTATAAAAACTTTTTCGCAAGTTTTTCCTACAAAATTAATGATAGTTAATAAGGAATTCCATGAGGATCTCTTAATATGTAAAGCTTTAAATAATTCCAAAAGGTAATATTAGCTATGGATTGGAAAAAAATACTAATGTTTGCAGACGGAGTGCTACTCACCTACACATTCATTTATGCTTATACAGTTCACCTTTCTTTTATGTTAAAAGTTGGTTCAAAGATATTCCATCTATCGCCAGTTTATCCAATTACCTCTTTTGGTGTTTTAGGTATAATTTTTCTACTAGTTTCCTTTAAACCCTCGCTTTTAGAGAACACAATAATTGCGATTATGGTCAGAATCCTATCTGGAATAGCTGGTTTTATAGCGATTCTCTTCATATTCATTCAAGGATTTACTATAGCGTCAGCTAGCGGAATATTGGCTGCTGCAGCTTTACCCGGTTTCCCATTTACTGGTGGTTTGCTCATACATGTTATTTTTGAACATGCCTTAGGCGGTACTTTAGGATTAATTCTCGCAATTAAACCTAAACTTCTAGTTAAGATAGTTCAAAAGGTGAAAGGATGAGAATAATAGATTACCTAGTTTCCTTAGCTAAAGAGAAAGATTATGAAGTAAAAAACGTAACGATTGGATTAACATGGACTTGTGTTTTATCAAAGAATTGCGGAATGGCATTAACTTATAAACTTCCTCTATTTGGAGAAATTGCTAATGCGGGGGAATTGGAGAATTACACTACAGGTAAACTTGCCGAACTTCTTTATTCTTGGAATCTTTTAGAAGCTAGTGTTGGTTTAGCAGCTATTAATTCTGTAATTGACCCCTTATGGAATTATAGGGGAAATGGATTAGACTTTATGCTTGAAATGTCAAAAGGTAAGAAAGTTGTTATGATTGGTAAATTTCCCAACGTAGAGAAGTTTAAGGAAATTGCTCAACAATTTATTATTCTTGAGTTAAATCCTTATTTAATTGATCCATTAAACAACATTTTCCCATCAACAGCTAGTGAATTTGTTATTGAAGAAGCTGATGTTCTCATTATTACCTCTTCAACAATAATTAATAAATCTGTAGATAGACTTATTCAATTAGGTAAGAAAGCCTACAAAATCTTAGTTGGTCCAAGTACGCCAATGATTAAGGATTTACTTGATTTTGTTGATGCTTTAGCTGGTATTAAGGTTAATGATCCTCAAAATCTTATTAAAAAAATTAGCCAAGGTTATGGGATGGTTAAGCCTTCTGATATCTTAGATTTTATCATTCTTGCAAAATAGAATTTTTGAGTTAATCTAATAACTCATGGAATTATATTATTATCTTATGGAAAAAGAGGAGTTAATTAAGGCAGATGTACAAAAAGTTGTTGAGATTTTGCAGACTGACGTAAACAAGGGTTTAAGCGAAAAGGAAGCACAAGAAAGACTAAAAAAGTATGGTTATAATGCTGTTGAAGAGGAGAAAAGAAATCCATTAAAGGAATTGGGAAAAAAATTTTGGAATGCTACAGCGTGGGTTTTAGAAGTTGCAGCAGTGCTTTCTTATGTTTTAGGTAGATATCTTGATTTTTACATAATTGTTGCTCTTATTATATTTAATGCTTTCTTAAGTTTTTCTGAAGAGCAAAGAGCGAATAAAGCTTTAGAATTACTTAAGCAAAAATTACAAGTTCAAGCTAGAGTTCTCAGGAATGGAGAATGGAAATTAATTCCAGCTAGATTGCTTGTCCCGGGAGATATAGTAAGAGTTAGGGCTGGTGATTTTGTCCCTGCCGATGTTAAAATAATTCATGGAGAAGTCGAGGTAGATCAATCAGCATTAACTGGAGAGTCACTCTCTGTTTATAGAAGAAATAATGAAGTAATTTATTCTGGAAGCATAATAAGGAGAGGAGAAGCAACAGGGATTGTAATATTAACGGGACAGAATACATATTTTGGAAAAACCGTTGAGTTAGTTAAGATTGCTAAGCCAAGACTTAGAGTAGAGAAGGTTGTTTCAAAAATTGTCTTCTGGATGATGATAATAGTTGTAGCTCTTTTAGGAGTTTCTGGTATCGTCTTCATTCTAAAGGGAGAGAATATTCTCCAATTTTTACCGTTAGCTTTAGTTTTGATTGTTGCAGCAATTCCTATAGCTTTGCCAGCTATGTTTAGCATATCTCTAGCCTTAGGAAGTCAAGAGTTATCTAAAGCTGGAGTATTAGTAACTAGGTTAGATGCAATTGAAGGAGCTTCAACAATGAACGTGCTATGTAGTGATAAGACCGGAACAATTACTCTGAATAAGCTTTCAGTACATAGGGTTATTCCTATTAATGGTGATGAAAGGGAAGTAGTGTTATATGGTGCGTTAGCTTCAACAGAGGCGAATCAAGATCCAATTGACTTAGCCTTTATAAATAAGGCTAAAGAGATGGGTTTAGATCTCACTAGTTGGCAAGTGAAAGAGTTTATTCCTTTTGATCCTTCAACTAGAAGGACGGAAAGTTTTGTCATAAAAGAAGGGAAAAGTCTAAGGCTTACTAAAGGTTCAATTGATGCTATAAGTAAACTTTGTGGTTTAGAAAATACTGAAGAAATTTACATGAAGGCTGAAGAAGAGGCTAAAATTGGTTGTAGGGTTTTAGCTGTAGCTAAAAGAGAAGAGGGAGAAAAATGGAAATTGGTTGGATTAGTTTCATTAAGAGATCCACCAAGACCAGATTCCGCTGAGTTAATAAAGGAACTAAAAGATCTTGGAGTTAAAGTTATTATGTTAACTGGTGATGCTGAGCCTATTGCTAAACAAATTGCTAAAGAGGTAGGAATTGGAGAGAATGTGATTAGGGTTTCTGATGTGAAAGAGAAACCAGAAATGATAGAGAAAGTTGATGGATTAGCTGAAGTTTATCCAGAGGATAAGTACAGTGTTGTAAAACTTCTTCAACAGAAAGGTTATGTAGTTGGAATGACTGGGGATGGAGTAAATGATGCACCAGCATTAAGACAAGCTGATGTTGGAATTGCTGTAAGTAATGCTACTGATGTAGCTAAGGCTGCTGCAGCAGTTGTATTAACCTTACCTGGATTGAGGAATATAGTTGATATGATAAAGATTGGTAGGCAAATATATGAAAGGGTAAGAATATGGGTATTGAGTAGAATAACTAGAACTTTTCAGAATGTGATTTTCGTTGCTTTAGCGTTTATTTTGTTTGCAAAGTTTATAATTTCTACGTTTGGTATGGTTTTGCTACTTTTTATGTTCGATTTTGTAACGCTTACAATGTCTACTGATAATGTTTCTTGGCCAAAGAAACCTGCTGTATGGAATATCAACCAGCTAGTTATAGTTTCAGCAATTCTAGGAAGCATTATGATAGTGGAATCATTTATCGCTCTCTATTTCATTTTGAGTTTACCATTACATGTTATGCAAACTCTCATTTTCGCTTATCTGTTATATTCCAATATATTTAATTTGCTCAATGTAAGGGAAATAAAGAACTTTTGGGAAAGTATGCCTAGTAAGACTATGTTAATCTCAATGATTGCTGATATAATAATATCATTTATTATAGTAACTTTTGGAATTCCAGGTATAACTCCTGCTCCAATAAAGTATACTATAATAATATTTGGTCTAGCTTTGTTCTTTAATTTAATTGTAAATAACTTTGTAAAGCTAGGGATAGAAAAGTTCACTAAAATACAGTGGTAATTTTTTATTTTAACAAAGTGTAAGCTAATCCTAACATTATTATCCCTATGATAAGAAGGATTATTCCAAGATAAAACAATATGGGTAGGAATATGAATAATGGAGTCTCATCAACTATTACATATCCAAATAAGACAGTTGAGGTGTAATTATTAATAACTTTAACATTACCACTAAAAGAGTTTCCATAAAAATAAAAGATAGAATTACTTTCTGTATAGTTTGAAATTTCTATGTTTTGAAACTGTATTTGTAGTGGAGAGGAAATGTTATCCTTGTATTCAAATATAAATGAAGGATAATGTATGTTAAAATTTTCACTCTGATGTGGAGGTATTACTACTATTCCCTTTATGTAAAACGTTGGAAGCAAATAGTGATAAAGAATGATTAAAATTATTCCTATTGCTATAAAAATAATGCTAGTGAGTATTATCTTTCTCATTAATTTTCACTGATTGAATCTCTTTTATTGTTTTCATAATAACTTTAATTATCTCACTTCTAGGCGGTTCTTCATATTGTCCTTTACAATAAGTATCTATTCCTAAAACGTAAGTATTCAAAGTTGTGTCAAGGACTTTAATTACTGGCTCTTTTACTATGAAGTCTAACTTGCTTAGTCTTTCCTTTAGTCTTGGTATTACTATATCTGGGTCTAAATCTTTTGGTATCTCATATTTAGTTCTAACTAATCTATATTCTTCACTATGAACAAAGACAGCAGCTTGAATCATAATGCTATTTGGTATTTTCATTACAACGTTTTCATCAGTAAGAATGATAGTATACATTAAATTTATGTCAATAATTACTCCAGTATAACCTGGAATTAAAAAGTCATTTGACCAAAATTTTGGCGGATAAGTTGGAGCTAATAAGCCATACTGCCAAGTTGTTATGGTCACTCTATCACCAATATTAAAAGGTCTACTTAGAATTAGGAAAATTCCAGAGAAGACATTTGATAATGAAGTTTGCAAAGCTAAACCAACAACTAAGCCAAATACAGTACCACCAAATAAAGCACTAGTTACACCTACATGAACTGCTGTTAATGCCAAAATAACTATTACAGTATAACCAATAAATTGAATAACCAAACTAAGACTTTCAGCTGTTGTCTTACCTACTACATTACTGGCTCTGTACTTTATAATATTCGATATTATATAGACAGAAACTACTCCAACTCCTCCTATCAATACTGCATTTATTACTGAAGTTATTGTTACTGATATATGTAATACTACTGAGAGAATTACCGTAGTAGCTATTGCTATTCCTATAATTATAAATAATATGATAGAGAGTGTTAAAAGGCGGTTCATAAAGTATTTAATATTTTAATAATTAATAAAACTAATCCTAGTATAAAGGACAAGGTGGTAAATTAAATAATTTTCTTGCTGTGGCACATAACATACAAAAGCTAGTCGTTTCTACTGTTTGATTAGCTAATATTCTACCGGCCAGTGCTTCAATCATATCTCTGATTTCTTCATCCATTAAGACTTTTTCAACTTCTTCCTTTTTTTCCTTTATGTTTTTTTCATATGTAGTTGCTGAGATTCCTACAATTTTTGATGCCTTCACAACTGGCATTCCCCTCTCTACTAGGGTTTTTGCAATTGCAGTTCTGAGTATTGGTACTTCAACCTTAAAGGCCTCTTCACAAGGTGTAGCTAATTTCATAATTTACTTTTTCTCTTCATATCTATTAACTTCTAGTTTTAAAAGAAAGTCGTAAGGATAATTAACATTGTTAATATGTTATGAAAAATGTGTAATCATTAATTGAAACTTTTCTTATAGGTGTTTCATAGACTGATGAAAGTAACTCTTCAGTTATTCCTTCTTTGTCTCCTTGATAAACAATCTTTCCTTTTTT
This sequence comes from Sulfurisphaera javensis, assembly GCF_041154675.1. Classification (NCBI taxonomy): domain Archaea; kingdom Thermoproteati; phylum Thermoproteota; class Thermoprotei; order Sulfolobales; family Sulfolobaceae; genus Sulfurisphaera; species Sulfurisphaera javensis. Next base: position 1,674,779 of record NZ_AP031322.1, on the reverse strand, counting down.
CATTACTATAACGTTATCAGCAAAGTTAACTATATCTAGCTCATGGGAAGTTATTAAGAATTGTTTTTCTCTTTTTAGTGAGACTAATGTGTCAATGATTTTCTTTCTATTTGAAATATCAAGATTTGAAAAAGGTTCATCCATAATCACTAAGTCTCCTTCCGCTAAAGCTTTAGCTATTATTACTTTTCTTTTCTCACCAGAACTTAATGTCATGAAATCCCTATCTAAAAGGGTTTCAATATCTAGAATTTTAGTAAATTTCTCATATTCTCCTTTCTTTTTGCCAGAAAGTATTACGTCTTTAACCTTAATGTTTGGTGAATAAAATTCTGATGGAGAGTAAGATAGCTCTTCTTTTTTCTCTATTTCGCCTTGATAAGGTTTTATCATTCCTATTATGGTTCTTAACAGTGTAGTTTTCCCAGAACCATTAGGTCCTAGGATAAGATTAATTCCTTGTGATAGAGCTAGAGCAACATCAAGATCAAGAATAATCTTTCCATTTATTTTAACTTTCAACCCCTTGACCAGCATTTACTCTCACCAGAATTGAAATAATTAAAGGGGAAGCTATCAATGCAGTAATTGCAGTTATTGGAATTATAGTCCCAAATATACCTCTTGATACTATATTACTGAATTCCATAATCACTGAACCTATTAGAGGTGAATAGACTGATAATCCTCTCATACTTCCATCTATTCTCCTTGCTATATGAGGTACAATGATTCCTACAAAACCTATTATTCCGGCAATAGAAACTATATAAGCCGTAACTAAGCTAACAAGTAATAACCAAAATAATCTAAACTTACCCGGGTTAATATTATGAGTATAACTAATTTCATCGCTTATGGCAACTAAATCAATTACTCTAGAGAACTTAATTGTAAGGAAAAGCATTACTACCGTTAATATGAAAAGTATTATAACGTCCTCCCATCCTATAATGCTAATTTCTCCCAATAACCAAAATGTAAGTGGAGGAATTTGAGGATATTTTTGCTGAAAAATTACCAAAAGAATTGTTGTTAATGATGAAAAAATGTAAGAAACAACAACACCACCCACAACAATAGCATAAACATTTCCCTTTCTACCAATCCCTACGGTAATTAAAGTTGCCAGTGTTGCTGTGAAAAATGCTACAATAGGTTGAAAATAAATTAGCCATGAAAATGGAAGATTAAAGGCTAAAAGAAAATAAGTCAAGACTGCTCCAAAAGCTCCGCCAGAAGCTGTACCCGAAATATAAGGATCAACTAAAGGATTTTTAAGTAAGTGCTGAAGTATTGCACCACTGAGAGAGATTAAAACCCCAATTAACATTGCTGAAATGACTGTAGGTAATCTAATATCAAAAAGGATAATTGAATAAACTCCACTAGGATGAAGAATTTGACTTATACTAAGTCTAACCTCTCCAAAAATTAAGCCAAGAAAAAAAGATATTGGTAATAGAATTACAAAAATGTACTTTAACACATGATAGGATAGCTTATCCATATAATAAATCTTTCGTTTATTTTTGGCTATGCATAACTCGTCTATGATTTTAGTGAAAAGCAATTAACTTTAAATATGTGGATAAGTTATCCAACTCTATGAGAGTTTGGGGAATTGTATTAGCGATAGTCGTAATAGTTGGAATTATGGCTGGTGTACTATATTCATATTATCATACAAAATCTTCTACTACATTCACACCAACTTCTGAACTAAGAATAGTAAGTTTAGCACCTAGTGATACACAAATACTTATTGCATTAGGATTAGGAAAATATATTGTAGGAATGGATTATTATTCATATTCTCTTTTACAATATCTTAACTTAACAAGCGAAGTTCCTAAAAATGTTACAGTTCTAGGTCAAATTTATCCCCCAAATATAACTGGTATATTATTACTTCATCCTACTGTTGTTGTTGTTGAGTATGGACTTGAGGCTCCTTACATTTCAGAAATGGAAAAAGCTGGCTTAAATCTCCTGGTTACAAACTCAGATTATGCATATTCATTCTCTCAGATAGAGGCAAATATAATGAAAGTCGCAGAATATTTTAACTTGACACAAAGAGGAGAAGAAATAGCAAACTGGATGAACCAGAAAATTTCTGAATTTTCATTTTCTGGTAATTCAACAATAGCATATCTCTTATACATATGTCCTAATCTTGATTTTTACACGGCTGGTGGAAATGTATTTATTAATAGTATAATAGTACAAGCTGGTGGGATTAACGTTTTCTCAACGCTTTCTGATTATCCTGTAGTTTCTCCCAGCGAACTTTTAATACAAAATCCGCAAATAATTATTGCTCAAGAAGTTGATAATTACTCTTATACAATGTCATTAATCTCTAAGATCCCTGGAATAAATAACGTTACAGCTTACAAGGAAAATAAAATTTATATTATGGGTCAGTTGGCAACTGACTTATTTAATGAGCCAGGACCACTATCAGTTTACTCAATACTCTTAATTCACGACATTATTAATGGTACAGCCCCTCATTTCATTAACGCAACATGGATAAAAGAGAATTTGAACATTTCCTTGTGAATGTAAATATTAATTAAGGTAAGTTCTCTTTTTTACAATATGAAAGTTGGAGTTAAGATTTTGGATGATATAGTAGATTTTCCAGAAGGGTCAACAATATTAATGTTTGGTCCTATTGGAAGTGGAAAAAGTAAAATTGTAAAGTCAATTGCTAAGAATTTCCTTTATAAAGATATGGGAGTTCTCTATTTAGCTACTGAAGAAGATCCAAGGAAAATATTATCTACATTAAATGGTGATAAACTAAGAGTAGTCAATCTATTCTCTGATCTAATAAGAGATCCTAGGATAATTCAAGGATTTAATTTAATTACTGATCTAAAAAATGTAATGAAGGATGTTTCTCTTGTTATTCTAGATTCAATAAATGAATTTGCTATACAGCTAGATGTTAATCAGCTAATTCAGTTCATTAAGACTATAATAGCTACTGTCTATTCAGCTGATGCTTTAGCTATAATAACTTATAATTCTGGAAATGATGACACTGATTATGTTATGAGTATGGTTGAATACTTATTTGACGGAATTATTCAGCTGGATGTGGAAGAAGATATTTCAGTAAAGTCATTAAGGGTTTTGAGAATGAAAAATAGGAAACATGACACTAACTGGCACTTCTTTAAGATTGAAGAAGAAATTATACCTGTTGATGCTTCTATAATAGCAACGAATCTAAAAAGTATACAGAAATAGACAGATAACCATAAAAGTATAAATATGTATGCATACTTTATTTAAATTAAAAACTTCATATTTATATACATGAGTGAGAAAGTTACTTTCCCCGATGGAAGAGAAGTAGACTTACATGAGTTCATAGCATTCATGTATGGTTTGTCTAGAAGTGATGTAGATGTTTTGCACTTACTTTTAGAGTCAAAAGAAAAACTTGATGCTGATGAAATAGCTGATAAGTTAAAAGTAACTAAAGCGTCAGTAAGTAAATCCCTCAACAACCTCTTAGATAAGGGATTAATACAAAGAGATAAGGCTGAAGAAAGTGAAAAGAGAAAAGGTAGACCAAGTTATGTTTATTGGGTTGACAAAGAGAAACTGTATCTTAAACTAGAAAAAGATTTAGAAGCATTAGCTACTATAATGAAAGAAGGATTGGAAAAGCATATTTCACCATAAATTTTTTTATAGACATAAGTATATCATTACAATATGATAACCGAAAGTCAAATAATAAGTATGATAGTAGCTTTTATACTAGGTCTTTTAATTGGTCTTTTAATAAAGAAAGTAATTCAAGTTGGTTTAATTATTTTAGCTATTGTTATAATTTTAATTGCTATTGGTGCTTTATCACCATCTACTGTAATTCATGGATTAGAGAGTTTAGGAACCTACGCAAAGTCGGCTGAGTCGTTCGTTCAAGGGGAATTGTCAATATTACCATATAACTCTATCTTATTTATCATAGGGTTAGTAATAGGATTAATAAAAGGTTAAAATAAGGTGGGTTTAGTTAATTCATAAATCATTTTTACTCTTTTTGCCGGATGTGGATGTGTTGAAAGTATATCTGAGAAAACGCTAGTTTTTTCATGTAATAAGTCTTCGATTAATAAATCTGGATCTGTTTCTTTTACTTTAGTAGGCGGAACGGTAACTATTATTCCTCTAAACGGGTCTAGTCTGACGTTTTGCATATAAATTTCAATCTTAGCTAAAGCTCTCGCTAAATTCCATGCTTTTTCATTAAAGAGTTGGTAAGAGAAGTAATCAGCATAACTTTCTCTTAGCCTATTAAACCATAATACAAAAAGCTGTAAAAAGAATGTAACTACGAATAACACTCCTCCTATAGCTAACATTGATAAACCAACAATAAGATCAATTTCATCACCAGCAAAGATTAATGTTATCCAGCCTAAGTTTATTAGAAGATTGCTTATAAAACCTAGAATCGATGGTAGTAGTCCAATAGCTAATCCAATCTCGACATCATTATGCTTTATATGACCAATTTCATGCCCTATCACTGCCTCCAATTCCTCTGGTGTTAAGATTTGAAGTAAGGGTAGAGTTATGCCAATTCTTTTACCAGTTATATAATTTCCATAAGCAAAAGCATTAGGGTATCTTTCATCCACTAAGTAAACTTTAGGTGTCTTAATTCCAGCTAATTTAGATACTCTCTCAACAATTTCGTATACCCAACCATAATAAGGATCTTCTTTGAGAAGTTCAACAGAATTTCTTCCAACTAAATAAGGTGAGATTATCCATTGAATAAACCAAAGAGTTAAAAGGAATACAATGAAAAAGATAAGTGGTAACTTTAAGAAATTAACAATAAATAAAGAGATTACTCCTTCAGATACGATAGTAAAAAATAATGCTATAATTATCTTTCCCTTAAGTGAAGACCCAATATTCACAGATATTAGAAAAAAGATTTTAATTAAAAAGTTTCAAGCAATTGTCTTTAATGCTTCTTCTACTTGCTTAATTCTTTGCTTAAATTCTTCTACTTGCTTACTTAATTCTTCATATTTCTTTTTATATTCTTCTAATTGTTTAGTTATCTCCTCAGCCTTTTTGTTACATTGCTCTTCTGTCAAATATCTAATTATTCTTACATTACTGAATACTAGTTTTTGATTTTGTTCATCGTACTCAGCATCAACAAGAATCCTTATTACTTCTAGTTTATCAATTTTCATTTGATTTACTATCACATCGTAAAGCTGTTTGTTCAATTCAGAGACATCCCTAATAATTATATCTTTAGGCACCATTTTGCTGAAGGCGACTAACGCAACTCTCCTTAGCTTATCAGCATATCTAGCAGCAATAATTAAACCGGTACTTAATTCCATCTTATTCTTTCCAATAGCTGTTGCCCTAGCAATTGTTTGTTCATACTCTTCGGCTCTCTCTAAATCACGTGTTTCATCTTCCTTAGGCATAATTATATATCTCAATTATAAAATTAAAATATTTCGTTAAAGAGAAGAGAAAGGAATAAGAACCTTGTCTTTGTTGGTTTTTTCTACAACGAATCCACTTTCAACTGGTTCAATTTTAAATACATCACCTTTTGTCTCTTCATAAATTTTTGATGCCTTAACCACTTTCATAAAATCCATTATAGCTTCAGCAACTTTATCTAAGCTCCATAAAGTTAATGGTGCCCTCATTCTTCTAATTAACACTAAGTCCTTCATAGTTTGACAAAACTTAAGTCCTAAAGTTTCGCATGTCCTTTCAGTTTCTTCAATTGATAAAGGAATTGGTTTGTTTTCTATGCAAGCTCTCCATTGTATTAAAGTCCTTAAAGTTCTGAAAGAATTTTCGAGACTACTTCTTTCATCCTCCCTGAAAAAAGCCAACAATGAGATAATATAGAGAGAAAGAATAGACTTTTTCAGCCTTTCACAAGTATAATCAGTCTTTACAAATTTAATTTCAGAAGGGAATTCACCACATACTGATTCTGATTGAGTTACATAAAGGCATAAAGGATCTCCAGAATCACATAGCTTTCTGAGTTGCTCTTTACTTAGAACTATAGGAGAATATCCCTCAGAGGCTAATTCTAGTAATAGGCTTTTATCTTCACTTATAGCAATTACATTTATATCAGAGAGTCCTTCAATATAATCACTTTTTCTAGCATAAGAGCCAAAGAAGCCAATATAGCTCGCTCTTTTGCAAAGTCCTTTTAAATTTTCACTCACATAAATATTTAATAACTGTACTTTTTAGCTTTAAGTGGTAATAAAAATCATGGAATTCCAGATTTCTAAACTTGAAGGAAATATTCACTATTACCCTTTAAATCAACTAGAACAATATGGAATAAATATAAATAAATATCCTTATTCTTTAAGAGTCCTTATAGAAAATGTAATAAGAAATTATGATGGTAAGAAAATTACAGACGAAGATTTGGAAGCAATATTAAAATGGCAAGTTGGTAAAGAGTTTTCATTTCTACCGACAAGGGTTGTAATGCAAGATTACACTGGAGTGCCTCTTCTAGTTGATCTAGCTGGAATGAGAGATGAAATGAAGAGGAGAGGAAAAGATCCCAGGGTTGTGAATCCAGTTGTACCTGCTGATTTGATAATTGATCACTCTATTCAAGTTGATTACTACGGTACTTCTTATTCTCTTTTATGGAATATGAAGAAAGAATTTGAAAGAAACGAAGAAAGATACAAGTTCTTAAAGTGGGCTCAATTAAGCTTTCGCAATTTTAGAGTGATTCCCCCTGGAAATGGGATAATTCATCAAATTAACCTTGAGTATTTGAGTAAAGTTGTTGATGTTAGAGAAGTTAAAGGAGTTCAAACAGCATTTCCAGAGATAGTTATTGGAACTGATTCTCATACAACTATGGATAATGGAGTTAGTGTTCTCTCATGGGGTGTAGGCGGGTTAGAAGCTGAGGCCGTCCTATTGGGAGAACCATATACAATGACTGTTCCGGAGGTAGTCGGAGTTAAACTTGTAGGGGATATCAATGAAGGTGTAACTCCTACTGACGTGGTTTTATATATAACTGAGGTCTTAAGGAAAAAAGGAGTTGTAGGTAAATTCGTAGAGTTCTTTGGTCCCTCTTTATCTAAACTTTCCGTGCCAGATAGAGCAACAATAGCTAACATGGCTCCAGAGTATGGTGCTACTGTTGGCTATTTCCCAATTGATTCTCAAACGTTGAACTATTTGGCTGGAACTGGAAGAGATTATAAAATAGTTGAGATTTACGCTAAAGCTCAAGGATTATTTTACTCAGAAGTACCAAATTACACTGACGTAGTCGAAATAGACTTATCTAAAATTGAACCTTCACTTGCTGGTCCGAGGAATCCCGATGAGAGAGTACCTTTAAGAGAAATGAAAAAGAAAAACGAAAAGAAAGAGAAAAAGAAGGGTAAAATTGTTAGTGACAATGATGTAGTATTAACAGCTATAACTAGTTGTACTAATACTTCTAACCCTACCGTAATGTTAGGAGCGGGGATTTTAGCTAAAAAAGCTGTTGAGCATGGGTTAAGAGTAAAACCTTATGTAAAAACTAGTACAGCTCCTGGATCACCAGTTGTTGTAGAGTATCTGAAAGAATCTGGTTTACTTCCTTATTTAGAAGCCCTAGGTTTTCACATAGTTGGATTAGGTTGTACAACATGCATCGGCAATGCAGGACCTTTACCTAAAGCAGTTGAGGAAGATATTAAGCAAAACAATTTAGAAGTTTATGGAGTTATTAGTGGGAATAGGAATTTTGAAGGAAGAGTTAACCCCTTGTTAAAGGGAGTATACTTAGCTTCCCCAATATTAGTCGTAGCTTATGCTTTAGCTGGTAGAATAGACATTGATTTTGAGAATGAACCAATTGGTTATGACCCTAATGATAATCCAGTTTACCTTAAAGATATTTGGCCTTCATTAGAGGAAATAAAACAGTACATGAGCCTCTCTTTAAATCCAGAAATCTATAGGCAAAAATACTCTAAGATTTATGAAGGAGATGAGAACTGGAAGTCGCTTAAGGTAACTGAAAGCGAAACGTATAATTGGGATCCTTCATCGACCTACATTAAAGAACCGCCATGGTTTACTTTGCCAAGTCAGTCTTTAGATGATATAAAGGAAGCAAGAATTCTCCTCCTTTTAGGAGATAAAATAACTACTGATCATATTTCCCCTGCCGGTCCAATATTGCCAGATTCTGTAGCTGGACAATATTTAAAGCAATTAGGTGTAAAAGAGTTAAATACCTATGGAGCGAGGAGAGGAAACCATGAAGTTATGATTAGAGGAGGTTTTGCAAATCCCAAATTAAAGAACCTTTTAGTGGATAAAGAAGGGGGTATAACAAAACATTTTCCAGATGGAAAAATTATGAGTGTTTATGAAGCATCAGAACTTTACAAGAAGGAAGGAGTGCCTTTAGTAATTGTAGCAGGTAAACAGTATGGTTCTGGTAGTTCAAGGGATTGGGCGGCTAAAGTTACTGCATTATTGGGTGTTAAAGCAGTGCTAGCTGAAAGTTTCGAAAGGATTCATAGAAGTAACCTTGTAGCTATGGGAGTTTTACCAATTCAAATACCTGATTGGAGGGGACTAGGAATTAAAGGAGATGAGACAGTATCAATTTACGGTCTTAAGGATTTAACACCAAGGAAAAAAGTTAAAATTGAGTTCAAGTCATCTGATGGTAAAGTAATAACTACTGAAGGTTTAGTTAGGGTTGACACTAATGTTGAGTTAGAATATGTACGTGAGGGTGGGGTTTTAAAATATGTTTTTAATAAATTAATATATGAAGGTTAGAATTAGAGGAATTTACGCTACAGCATTAACAAAGTTATTTTTAGATAATGGCTTTGAGATTGTTCAATCAACACCTCAAATTTCTGAACGTTTTTCATTAGAGATTAAATTAGAACCAGCAGATGTAACTGTAAAAGATGGAAATGATAAGGGAGAAATAATAAGTATTGGAAAGGATCTATACTCCTTCTTCAGAAAAATCTTTAATTATTCTTTCGTATGGAAATCCCCAGTTAAGCTTTATTCAGTTATAGAGACAAATGAATGCAAATACATGGGTTATGAAGTCGAGCCTTGTATAAGTAAAGGATTAGTTATTAAACCTCCTTCTGAGGGAAAAATTATCCTCTCTCCACCAAGAGCTGTAGGAAATTATGCCATGCTTTGGCGGGGAGAAGGTAAAACGTTCTTTTCGGAACATATTAAAGATAAAGAGGAGAAAGCAAGACTCCTTTCTATTAGCATTCCATTTAATAAGAAAGGATATAACGTGAAATGGAGAAGTAACGCTTCTTTTGTAACTAATTCTGTATTAAGGGAAGAATTAGAGAAATTGTCTTTAAGATATGATAATGAAGATTTTAGGGGTCAAGGAGAAGATTTCATTAAAATTACACTTTCACTAGAAGATAAATTAATGTTAGATGAAATAAGGAGAAAAGTTTTACCTAATACTATAAAATATCATCATATGCTGAAAATGTCCTTCTCCAATGAGGTTGATATGACTGAAGAGACCTCTGGTAAAAGTGAAGACTTACTTAACAAATTAGTAGAGGATTATATGAAAATTGAACATATAAAGCCTAGCGGTAAAAGATTTTATTTAAGAGAAGGCAAGGTGATTTATAAAGAGATAAACTCTGACTATTACATAATTAGATTAATAAGAACTTTTGAAAAAGAAGGTATGTATGATGGTCTTAATGTTCCTAAAGAAGAAGGAGATTATGATATCGTAGAATTCGACTCAAGAAAATGGTATCAACTCCATAGCTATTATAATAAAGATGGGAAATTAAAAGGAGTTTATGTTAATATTTCTACTCCTCCAGAGATTCTAAAAGGCATAATTAGATATTTAGATCTTGAGGTAGATGTTGTGAAAGTAGGAAATGAAATAAAAGTAATTGATATAGGTGAGTTAGAGAAAAATAAAGAGGTAATAGGAGAGGTGATGTATAAAAAAATACTTAACGTAGTGGAAGAAGTTAAAAAGATTCTTTAAAGCTTTTCTAATTCTTCTCTGCTTATAGGAATAATTTTAACAACATTCTCGTTCTCATCATAAATAACTCTTACTAAATCCCCTTCTCTAACCTTAACCTTTTGTCTTATTCTAGCTGGTATAGTCACTTGGAAATTTCTCGATACTTTAACAATATCTTCGACTGGCATTTCCAATTCCAGATAATATACTCATTCTTAGTTTAAAAATTTTTACTTAATACTTATAAAGGGTATTTTTTCTTTCTATTCTATATAAAAATAAAAATTATGATGACCTTAATTTCTTAGTTGCCTCACTTGTAATTAACTTTCTTGTCTGTTCCACGTTTCCTAGCCTCTTTGTTGTTTCAATACTTTGTTGTAATCTTCTTGTTGTTTCCATTAGTTCAATTCTTCTTGTCTGTTGTGCTAACTGTGTCATTTGGTTTAATGTCCTTGTTGCCTCTGTTAAGTTATTTGAATTTACTTGTGCAACAAGCTTATTCATTAACTCGTAGTACTGATATTCTCCCAAAACATCATTATTTATACCACTTAAGAACATTTGAGAATCACTTGCTGGAGAAACTTGAGCTTGTAGTGTGAGAACTTCTTGCCTATTAGTTGCTGGATCGTTATAACTTATCCTAACATTTAAGACATTTCCACTATAATTTGGTGAAATAGAGGTTTCACCGTAAATTCTTACTACTCCTTCTATTGCACCTAATTTTACTGGTGGACCAGAATAGTTTAATAATTTCACTTGTGATGGTGCTTCGATTTCTACTATAACGTTCTTTGCACCCACCTGAGTTACTGCTGCTTGAGGAAGAGAATTAGCAATTTCCATTGGATCTTGTATATGATTTAGAACTCCACCACTTTTATCAGCTAATATTTTCAAGAGTTGTTCATTGTAATCATCACCAATTCCAAAGGAGATCACTTTAAATCCATCTGGAATTTGTAAATTCTCATAAGCTGTAATATCAGTTACGTCTGTAGGATTACCATCAGTTAACAAAACAATATATCCTGGCATTTCATATCTTCTAGCAATTTGTATAGCTGTTGATAATGCTGAATATAAAACTGTATTTCCTTGAGCAGAAATACCATATATTCTTTCAATAATTGAACTAGAATTGTCTGCGAATTGAATTAAAGTATTTACATTTGAAGAGAAAGTAATAAATGTAATCTTATTCCCTGGTGGTATTTTATTTAATAATTCAATTGCTCCTTTTTTTGCTGTTTCAATTTTTATCCCAGACATAGAACCAGATGTATCAAGTAAAATTATGTAATGAAAACCAGTTGCTACAGATACTTTTTCAGGAACAATTATTAATCTAAAGACTCCTCTAATTGGAGAATTAAAGGAATACTTATGACTAAATTCTAGCCTTGCAGAGATGGTCAAAAAAATCACCTACTTACTCTGCGACAATTTTAACTATGGTCTGATTTCCGAGTTTTATTATTGTATTAGGAGAGATTTTCTGTTTACCCTTAACTGGTTGGAATAATTTTCCATCATAAATATAAGTCCCATTAGTACTGTTAAGATCTTCAATATATAATTCTCCTCCCTCTAATGTAATGACTGCATGTCTTCTTGAAACTTCCGGATCTGGAACTATAATAACATTTTCTGGGCTTCTTCCAATTGAAATTGATGGAAAGATGTCTAAGTTTAGAGGTACTTTTTGATTAATTAGACCAGCATATGGCGTTTGAATAAAGAGTAAGTAGAATTTTTGAGTTAAAGGAGGTTGAGTTACTGGTGGTGCTGTAACTACTTGTTGAGCTGGTGTTGTAGTTACTGGTGGAGGTGTGTTTGAAGTAACAGGAGGTGGTGCTTGTTGTGCTGATTGATCTTGTGGAGTTATTGTTACTGGTGGTGAAGGTAGTGCTTGACCTGACTGATCAGGAGAAGGAGGCGTTGGATTTGCAGTCACTGGTGGTGGAGGCGGGGGAGTTTGTGCTGATTGACCTGGTGATGTAGATTGTGTTGGATTCATAGTAACAGGGGGTGGTGGGGGAGTTTGTGAACTTTGAAGATCAACTGGCTTTTGAGCTCCACATCTAATACAAAAGTTTGCATCATCAGCATTTTCATATCCACAAACCGGACATTTCCACGGCATATATAAAGTATTTTGTATAAAAGTATATATAGTTTTACTCGCGTAATATTTTGACTTGGTATTATTATAATTTGAAGGTTTTATTATAGTTTACATTAATAAGAAGAAAGATAAAGATTTCTATCTTTAATCTTATAATGACCATAAAAAGAAAAGAGAATGTCCTTTCAAAATCGATCAGCTCTGCTCAAAAATCTTTTTTCCTTCTTCTGATATATAGCCTTTTAATATATTTCCCTTAAGGAATGGTTGATATTTAGGTATAACCCAGAAAATCATTAACGGAATATAAATTAGTCCAGACAATAAGAACGAAAGAATCCATGAATTATCTAATGCTATTTGTTCTCCAGGATATGGTAGATATATTATTCCAGAAATTATTATAAATGTTATTAGAGCAGCTGGATTTATTCCTTTCCAATATCTAAATCTTCCATGAGATAAGAAAACATCAGGTAGCTCAAATTTAAATCTTCTTATTATAGCATAATCAAATATTATTATTCCTTCAATACTTCCTAAAAGACCTCCATAAGTTAATAACCAATTTTGAATATACGAATAAGCATTTCCATAATAGCTCCAAGCTCCAATAGCTAATCCTACGATTATCAAAATGATGGAACCTCTAAACCAATTCAGATACTTTGGTAAAATATTTGCAAAATCATAGGCAGGACCTACTGCGTTAGCAAATACATTAACTAGAAAAGTTCCCAAAATTATTCCTAAAAGTAATCCAACACCCATTAAGTTATTTATATGGAGAGTAATAAGTAGGATAGGATCCCATATTGCTTCTCCATAAAGTTTTAAAGAAGATGCGGTAGTTGTTGTTCCCATAAATGCTACAAATAACATGTAAAATGGCATAGGTATCTGTCCTAAAGCTTGTGAAAATTGGCTCTTTGCAAATCTAGTATAGTCCGGCATAGTTAACGCCATAGTTGCCCAGAATGCGATGTTTGCATTTAAAAACGCTAAGGATGAAAGCAATGAAGGAGAAGAGTTAGAAGACAAAGTAAAGACATCTGTGCTCCAGTTTACTTTGCTCATGAAGAATATCCATATAACGAGATAAGTTACTAAAATAATCGGTCCACTAATTCTAGCCAACCACTTCAATATTGGCTGAGATTTTCTTACTGGAGATAAGTAGAAGACTAACAGTTGTAATGCAATTACAGATATAAATGTTAACCAGAATATTGTAGGAAAATCTTTACTTAAAATAAATGGATAGTCTGAATAGTGTGATGCTGTATAAGCTACAATACTTACCTTTCCAGTAAGAATTACATAAATTCCTATTGCTGCCTCAGTAATAATATAAGATTCAATTCCCCACCAACCTGCCCCAATTATAGCTCTAATTAAGCTAGGAATAATAGCTCCGTAAATTCCCCATCTAGTTCTTGTTAATTGTGGTTCAGCTAAACCGTATCTGGCACCTCCGTGGGATTGTATAATCATTGGAATAATTACTATAGCATTACCCAGGAAGACCAAAAAGATTGACTGTATTACGTTTAGGCCAAAAACTAAGCCAACACTAGCTAAAGTCCATGAGGGTACAATAAAAGCCATAGAAATCCAAATCATAGCATATGTAAATGCTCCCCAGTTTCTGTTCTTAATTGGAGTCGGATGGATATCAGAGTTCCATAGGTATTTTTCTTCTGGATATACTTTCAGCAGTTCTAATTGTCCTTTTTCTCGATAATATATTACATTTTTATATGCTTCTTCCACAGACAATGCAAACTTTAAACCAACTAAAATAGTTGTCTCAAATAATTTCTAATAAAGTAAAATCATCAACCATAACCATAATATTGTGTTAAAACTAGAAATTTTACGTTAAAATTACGTATGTGTAATTATAATATTTCATATAAAAACATATATAGTTTTACTTGCATTATATTCTAAGTAGAAATGACAGTAAGTCTAAAAATAAGATCGTCACACACTTTTGTCAGTTTTGAAAGACCAACACAAGTAAGTTTAATAATCAGAGTTGTCCCAGAGGCCTTTACACAATTTTCTGGTATACACTATGTAATATTAATAGATAATAGCCCTTCTATGCTAAAGGACAATAAATTAAATATTGCTATTGCCTCAGCGAACAAGCTATCTTACGAAATTCCACCGGGAAATTATCTTTCAATTTACTTGTTCTCTAATGATCTAGAGAAAGTATATGAAGGACCTTCTGGTAATCCAATAGCCCTTCAGAATGTTAAAAAAGGATATACAACAAATTTCCATAAAGCTATAACTAAGATTTTGCAACAGTTAGCTTATAGTCAATTACCAGTAAAATTGATTATCTTATCAGATGGAAAACCTACTGATAAGAGAAATGTAAAAGACTACGAAAGTATTCAAATTCCTCCAAATGTTCAAATTATCTCAGTAGGAATAGGGAGAGATTACAATGAAGTGATATTAAAAAGATTATCTGATAAGGGATCTGGCGTTTATTATCATATTGAAGATCCAACACAGCTTCCTTCAGTATTTGCTCAACAAAAAGTAACTGATGTTGCTGCATACAACTTTGTTCTTAATCTGCCACCTGGATTTGAATCAATAAACTATGAAGTCCCAGTTAACTTACCTATAATTGATAGGACAATTTCGATTTATGCAATTGGTTCAATTCCACCAGGGAATCAACCAGTTCAATTATTATTTACTGGTAGTTATTTTGACCCAGTTAGAAGAATGAATGTGCCTATACAAGAACAATTAATATTGCAAAGGGCTAGCGAGATACAAGTTATGCAAACTGTAAATCAAGGAATAATTTCTGAAGTTAGATACTTTAGTTTACTAAAGCAATATAGTAATGCTTTAGCTAGTGGAAGTAAAGAAGTTACTACAATTGCACAAGAGTTAAGAGCTGCAGCTGAACAGACGAGGAGAGAAGATCTAATTGAGGAAACTAGAAGACTTACTGGGGATACGAAGAGTGACCTATCTGAAGTTACAAGAACTATGAGAAAAAGTTAAAAGTCATAGGATTAGATTTTTTGTGGTATGATCAAACTAACGTTCTTTCATGACGTTATATGTCCTTTTTGTTTCGTTATGTCAAAAAGATTAAGGAACGTTGTAAGGGAGTTTAAAGGCGAGGTAATAGTAAAGCATAAAGCATTCTCTATTATTTCGTCACTAGAAGATTTGAAAGAAATTGCACCTACCGTAGAGGATGCTAGGAAAGTATTTCTGAATGAATTCCAAATAGTGAAAAAGTACTTTCCAGATTATGACCCAGAAAAAGTTATAGGAAAAGGTAAAATAGGTTATGTTTGGTCAATTCCACCTTTAATGGCTTGCAAAGCTGCTGAGTTTCAAAAAGGTGATGAAGGACATTGGGAGTACTTTGATAAAGCACAAAACAAGTTCTTTATGGAGGGAGAAGATATTACAAATGAGGAAGTTTTGATAGAAATAGCTAATGAGGTGGGACTTGACGTTGAACAGTTTAAACGAGACTTTAAATCTAAGAAAGCTAAGTTAGCAGTAATAGAAGATGAGGAAGAGGCTAAAGCTATGGGAATTCACGGAGTTCCAGCTATTTTAGTTAATGATACATGGCTTATTAGAGGTGTTCAATCTGAAGACTTCTTGAAGCAAACAATTGAAGATATCTTAGAGCACGGTGAACCGAAAAATGTTAAGCTAAAAGCTTTTTGGGAAAGAGAATAATATACTACATATGAAAGCTGTAAAAAACTACATGTCAACTCCGGTATTTCAAGTTGAAGCAAATACATCTATACAAGAAGTTTGCAAACTAATGATTGAAAAAGGAGTAGGTTCAGTAATCATAACAGAAAATGGAGAACCAAAAGGTATTTTTACGGATAGAGATGCTGTAAAAGCACTCTCAATGGGATTAAGTCCAAATGACCAAGTCAGATTAGCATCAACGCTAGGGAATCTAATAACTGTTGATGAGGATACTGATGTATTTGTTGCAATTGATATTATGACTAAAAATAAGATTAGGCATTTGCCAGTGAAGGATAAGG
Organism: Sulfurisphaera javensis; assembly: GCF_041154675.1. Classification (NCBI taxonomy): domain Archaea; kingdom Thermoproteati; phylum Thermoproteota; class Thermoprotei; order Sulfolobales; family Sulfolobaceae; genus Sulfurisphaera; species Sulfurisphaera javensis. The sequence continues at coordinate 1,658,506 of NZ_AP031322.1, read as the reverse complement.
AAGGTAATATTATTGGAATGTTCGCAATAACAGATGTTTCAAAAGCACTTCACGATGTATTCCCATAAATATTTAAGGATATAAATATATAGTCTTAGAATTATTTATTACTTGTGAAATATTTAGAGCTTTTGCCAACTCATGCTAAGACCTTAAAGCAAAGCCTTAAAGCAATAATTCATGACAATGGAAAGAGTGAAGTAATAGACTTAGCTTATAGCAAAATACCTCAACTTTTGCAAGATAAGTACGATTTTATTTTTTCCCATAAATTGTTAGATGGGGAAGCATTAATTTTACATAATTTTACAAGTTTTCTTGCTGTCAATGATCAATTTTATCAATATAATAAAAAAACTAAGCTAGATCTTAAATTAAAGGGAAGGACTTTACAAATAGGTTCACCGTTAGTTGACTCAACTGTCACTGTTAGTAACGAAATAGCATATTTTTTCGTTAATGAACTAATTGATTCAGTATATCCTTTACCATTTAGAGATCTCTCTTTTGATAATGTTATAATCTCTGAAGTACTTGATTATGATCTAATTAAAGAAGCGTCTAGAGTCTTAAAGAATAATGGAAAAGGCTATCTGATTATTAATGCTTTCAGTGGTGTAAGACCAGCTGAAGCTATAAGAGCATTTTCAATTAGATTTATTACGAAATTTGTAAAGGAAATGAATGGATTTTGGATAATTGAAGGTACAAAAAAGAATTAAAACGTAATTAACTATTTATTTGTATGAGCAAATTAATGTCCTTGGATGAGGCTCTAAAGCTAATTAAAGAAGGAGATACTATAACGATTAGTGGAATGTCATTTCACAGAAATCCCATGGGGTTTATATATGGGCTTATAAAGAGTGGAATAAAAAACTTAGGATTCGTAGATAGAGAACCTGGTTTTGGACTTGAAGTTTTATTAAAATATAATGTTGTAAGAAAAGTTAGAGCTCCAATGGTTACTTTAGAGTGGTTTGGAATTCCCCCTAATTTTAGGAAAAAAGTAGAGCAAGGTGAAATTGAATACTTAGAAGACACATGTGGTGCTTTTATTGCTGGCATTAGGGCTGGATCTTTTGGAGTTCCTTTTATGCCAGTTAAAGGAATTTTAGGATCTGATTTAGTAAATTTGCATGAAAAAGCAGGTACATGGAAAGTTATTGAAGATCCATTTTCTGGCGAAAAAATTCTACTAGTAAAGGCTATTACTCCAGATGTCGCAATAATTCACGTTCATAAAGCAGATGAAGAGGGAAATGCTGAAATTCTTGGCCCTCTTTATGAAGACGAATATAAGGCAAAAGCATCTAAAAAAGTTATAATAACCGCAGAAGAAATAGTTCCTAAATCATACTTTTACGGTAAAAGGCCAACAATTAATTCTGAATATGTTACAGCAGTAGTTCACTTACCTAGAGGCGCAGAACCAACAAGTATGTTTGGATTATACGATGTTAATTGGGAAAAGATAGTTGAAGAATTGCAACCATTATAGTTCTAATGATGACCTTAGATTGTATGGATCCATCTTATTGATGAAATTTAAATCCTCCTCGCTAACTTTTACAATATCCACATTATCACAAATTACCTCAAAACCAGTATTTTTCTTAATTTCCTCACATTTACTCCAGGGGTAAACATGAGTTACTTTCCATTTCTTTAAATTTCTGTCGAAGTTAAGTATACCTAAGTTAGTTACTAATATTACTTTATTGTTAGAGTACTTAGCCGTTCCAGTAACAAAATCAACTTTCTTAACAAGTGATTTAGTGGAATGCTTCAAATTCCATAGGATCACTTTTTTAGCTAAAGGCATTAAATAAGCTGTAGCGGCACCTCCAGTTAATCTAACTCTTGGTTTTTCGTAATTTCCAATAACTGATAAGTTAACGTTAGTTTCTTCGTCTACTTGAACCGGGCCCAAAAACATTACGTCTAAGAGTCCTTTCTGAAATAGATCAAAAGAATCAGCTGTTATCATTATTGGTGCCTCTTCTGAGTAAAAAGGATCACCGGTTGATGGAGTTATGGTTACGCTTTTAGGGTTATCAGCTTCTGCTACTCCTAATATTTTTATTTTCTTCTTATATAAGTCTCTAGCTAAGAACGCGCCAAATATTGCTGGGATTGAGTTTAGTCCTATATAAATTTTCTCTCCATCTTCTACGACTAACGAAATTCCTTTCGCAACGTGTTCGATGATCATGAGTTTTAATTGTAAGCTATGCTTAAGAATTTTTATTTCCAACAAGTAACGTTTCTCCATTTGATAAATAGATTGAAAAAGGTATTGTAATAGTTCCATTTATAAGAATTGTAATGTTATTGTAACCTGAGGGAATAGAATCTCCATAATATTTCCCATTTGATATAACATAGATGTCGTTAAAGGAAATAGTAGTTGAGTTAGTTCTAATGTAGCAAATTGCTATAGTTTTTCCGGTGTTGTTTATAATCAAGATTACATAGTTTGTTAAGTTCAATCCAAATTCTTTCTCTATTTTAAGATATCCTTTGCCGATCTTACTACAAATAACTATCACTTTTCCTTGCGATGAATGAAATGAAGTTAGAAATGGTATTATGCCAATAATCAATATTATTATTGGAATTAAGAAAAATATTTTTCTCACAACTACAAGATTTATTTTGTTAAATTTATTTTTATTCCTCACATAAGTGTGCTTAATTGTTGCAAACAAAGAAATCTTAATATTATTACAAGAATTAGCATAGATCTTTCTTAGGGAGAAAACTTAAACGGAGTTTTTTACATTGTAAAATGGTAGGTTAGGTTTTTATTTCACTTAGCAAACTTTACCATATGAAGGTATATAAATACGGAGACTATTATTTTGGTGGAGTAGCTCACGTTGTACCAGGTTATTTTCAAGATGTAGTTTTTATATACAAAAATGGTAATCATTGGGAAAGCGTAAGTGCAGAAAAGTTTAGAACTAATGATTCTAATTTGAATAAAATAAAGGAAAAAATCAAATATTCAACTCATGAAGACGACCTTATTAAGGCTGTTGCTGAACTAAGAAAAATGGGAATAAACATCGAGGATGTTAACAAGCTTCCATTTCCAGAAAAGTTGCTAGAAGGGAAGAAGAAGATACAAGCAGAATTTGATTAATGCACATATTTTTATTATACACTATAGCTTTATTAAATAATTGAGAGATTTATTAAATTATATAAATTTTTCCATATAGAACTAGTCATTTGAATAAAGTTCCTTAATTTGGTAAGAAATATTGACAGCATAACTGTAGGTTAATAGCGACGTTATAATCACTATAACTGAATTTTATTCATCCTATATATCAAAGAATTCTGTGAAAGTTAACTTCATTAAAGGTCATCAGCCCCTGGTTCTTCATCAAAATTCAGTCCCGCAGAGTTTCCTCATCATTTAAATATAACCGCTTCTACTTTTAAATTCATGTACAGTCTATTTAAACAAGGGACACAAAAAGAAAGTGGGGAAGATGTATTAAGATCGAATATATTAGCAGTGAGAACTTTATCTGAAATGTTAAAGAGTAGTCTAGGTCCTAGAGGATTAGACAAAATGCTAATCAGCTCAACTAATGATGTTACAGTGACAAATGATGGGGTTACAATAGTTAAGGAAATGGATGTTCAACATCCAGCAGCTAAGTTAGTTGTTGAAGCAGCAAAAGCTCAGGATACGCAAGTTGGTGATGGAACAACATCAGCAGTTGTCCTCACTGGATTCCTACTTGAACAATCTGAGAAGTTATTAGATCAGAAAGTTCATCCAACAATAATTATTGAAGGTTATAAGAAAGCATCTGATATAATTTTAAATTCTGATAAGGAAATGGCAATTAAAATTGACACAAAGGATAGGGACTATTTAAGGAAAGTGACTTATACTTCATTATCTAGCAAATTCTTCTCTGGTGAGTCAACACTGAATAAAATAATTGATATTTCCATTGATGCAGTTACAATGATAGCTAAAAAGAATGGAGATACCTACAACATAGATCTTTCAGATATAAAATTTGTTAAGAAAAGAGGGGAAAGTGTTGATGAAACACAACTTGTAAAAGGGTTTGTACTAGATAAAGAAGTTGCTCATGAAAATATGCCTAAAAGGATTGAAAAGGCTAAAATTGCAATTATTGATTTTGCATTAGAAGTAGAAAAACCAGAAATATCAGCTAAGATGAGTTTTACTTCTCCGGATCAAATAAGAGAAGCTTTAGAAGAGCAATCAAAGTATGTTAAATCATTAGTCGATGCATTAGCAAATGCTGGTGCAAATGTAATAGTTTCTCAGAAAGGAATGGATGACATTGCTTCTTACTTTATGGCTAAGAAAGGAATAATGGGAATAAAGAACGTTAGTAGAAGTGATCTAGAGAAGTTAGCGAAATCTGTAGGAGCTAAAATAATTACTACGATAAAAGATGTTTCATCAGATGATTTAGGTTATGCAGATCTAGTTGAAGAGAGAAAAATAGGAAACTCTAAAGCTATATTCTTTGAAGGAGCAAAACATGGAGATGCAGTTACAATTTTAATAAGAGGGTCTAGTGATATTGTTATGGATGAGTTAGAAAGAAGTTTTCAAGATTCACTCAATACAGTAAAGAACGTTCTTCAGTATCCTTATGTGGTAGCAGGCGGTGGAGCATTCGAAATGGAAATGGCCCAAAAGTTAAGAGAAGAAGCCAGAAAGATAGGTGGAAAAGAGCAATTAGCAGTTGAAGCTTATGCTGACGCATTAGAGGAATTTGCAACTACTTTAGCTGAAACAGCTGGTTTAGACAGTGTTGATGCATTAGTTCAACTAAGGAATCTTCATGCTAAAGGGCTAAAGAATGCTGGGATTGACGTTGAACATGGAAAAGTTGAAGAAGATATGGCTAAAATTGGAGTATTAGATCCACTAATAGTAAAAGAGCAAGTAATAAAGAGTGCAACAGAGGCATCTACAGCAATCTTAAAAATAGATGATTATATTGCAGCAGCACCAGCTAAACCACAGCAAGCAAGTGGTAGTGCAGAGCAAGGAGGAATGATGCCTGGAGGAATGATGGGATAAAGTTATAAAATAAGATTTCTTTTCCATCCCATATGTGAATATCCTTGTCCTTTAAATCTCTCTTCTTCCCAAACGTTTCCTCTTTCGTGATATCCTCTTTCTTCCCAAAATCCATCAACGTAATCTTTTACAAATTCAATTTCTGTTAGCCACTTTGCGCTCTTCCAACCATATAAGTGTGGAATAAATGGTCTAGCAGGAAATCCAGCTTTAATATCTAATGGCTTTCCGTTCATTTTTAACGCGATTATAGTGTCTTCATGAAGAGCATCTTCTATAGGAATTATTGATGTATATCCGTCAAGAGAATAAAATACAACCCATTTTGCCTCACTCTTTACTTTAGCCATTTCAGTAATCCTTCTCATTTTTATTCCTTCCCATTCAACATCAGCTACACTCCATCCAGTTACACAGTGAAAATCTTTAGTATACTTCGTATCAATCATGTTAAGCAATTGTTCATAAGTAAATTCTAATGGATTTTCAACTAAACCAGAAACTCTAAGCCTATATTTTTGTATGTCAACTCTTGGAACTCCTAAGGCTGCATAATAAATGAATTTTTTTACATAATGCTGATTTGGTGGGGATTGTTTTTGCATAAGTGTAATTTATTTTAACACTATTTAAAGAAATGTTAGAAAAATTAGAATGAAGCAACTGCTCTGTACTTAGCCATAGTTTGTGCTTTACTATAACAATTTAGTAAATATTTTACAGTTGAAGACCATCTGAAGTTCTCCTCAACCCTTTTAATCGAGTTTTGCCTTACTTTGTTCCAAATTTCTATATCATCAGTCCTTAAAATTAAATCGTCCCTGTATAAGTATCTTTTATCTTTAGTTTCAGTAGCCATTGATAACGAAATAGAGGTCAAAATAGCTCTGTGAAGCTCCCAAATGTTTTCTGGTTCAACTAAGAACCCTGTACCATTATTAATATCGTTTCTTAAATCAACTACAGTCTCTCTTAAACCCCCAACAGCATATGCTATTACTGGCGTTCCTACAGCCATTGCCTCTAAGGCAACTATTCCAAAAGGCTCCCATCTGGAAGGTACTATAAAGGCCGATGCTACGTAATAAAAGAGTTTATATAAGTCCCTTGGCATTGACGCTGATACAATTATTCTTACATTTCCTCCCATTTCAGCAGTCTTGTTAATTAAGTCATAAAGTAAACCATAATCTCCAGAAGGTAAGCCTAAGATTATTAACCTAGCATTCGGGATTTTATTAACAACCTCCTTAAATGCTCTAACTAACAAGTCTACTCCCTTTTGGTAAACTAATCTACCAGCAAACAAGACTAATGGTCCGTCATCTAATTTCGAATAGGTCCAATCATCCTTAATTCCAATTCTAAACCTATTGTTCCATAAAATATTCCCAGTGTTATAATCTTCTGGGATTAGTCTTAGAGTCTCTAACATATTATAAAGTCTTCTTCTTATTTCAACTCTATCTTCAGTGTTAAATATTTTCCTAGCATATCCCTTAACCTCGTCAATTGACCAGTCAGTTCCGTTATATGTTACACAGCTTTTATTTTCTATCCAATTTCCTAAGAAGTTGTAAACATCGTAAGTTAAGTAACTTTTGCTAACTGTAGTTACTACATCAGCCTCCCAAGCACCAAATTTTTCTATTAGTCCTTGAGATAACTCATCCCAAACTTGTTTAGTTGTATAAAGCTTATGAGAAACAACTTGCCAAATATAGTGAGGGCAGTTACTTAATCCAGCCCAATCCTCAGAGGCATAATGCCAAGGTGCACCTACTTTATTTAATAAGTGAATCGTGAAAACTAGGGGGACTACAATTTTTCTTGTTTCAAAAGTCTGTTTTGCCATTACTCCAGCTAATACAGAATGCCAATCGTGAGCATGAATAAGTGAAGGAATATTTCCTGGGATAGAAAAAACTGAATATGCTTGTACTCCTCTAGCTAATAAAGCAGATTTCTCCATTATGTTGTCATAAACGTTCCAACTATCAATTAATATTCCAGTGTTATAATCTAATCCTTTAACTAAAATTACATTAAATCCGTCAATTTTTCCTTCTTCAAATCCTAAACCATATGGATATTTTTTTCCATCAGTACCTATTCGATCTCCGTAAGTTACTAAGGAAAGTTCCCTTAGCTTTAACATTGAGCGATAGTGATCATTTAAATGCCTTCCATGGCTTGGCATAATAACAGTAACGTTAATTCCTTGTTCTGCCAAACTTTTTGCCATATTATATACAGCATTTCCTAATCCTCCTACACTAGCCACATTTGCTAATTCAACAGTAATCATCCAAACATTTTTAATATCTTCTGGAAACCATATAGCATCTATTCTTTTCATTTAAGCCACTCCTTTAAATATTTTTCATACTCTTTATATTCTGGTGACCTATTTATAATTTCCTTAAACTGGTTTTCATTCCATGCTTCACTGCTTCTTTTTCCATTTTTATAAAATACGAATGGTTCATTATTTATATTTAATAATTTAAGTAACTCATCTTGAAACATTGTTATTGCGTAAAATTCATTTATAAATGCATCTATAGGAGAATTGAAAGAACTGAAATAAGAGTGTACTTCAGCTGGTCCACCAGTACCTAAAAACATGTAATAATAATGATCACTAGTTGTAAAATACCTCCAGGCTTTTAAATATTCACCACCAGCTTCTTTAGCTAACATTTCAGTCCTTCTTACCATTTCATCATAAGCCCATTGCATAATATTCCCTAGCCAACTAGATTCATCTTTGTTTATATCAGCCCAAGAAACTGTAGTGTCTATAGTTATTTCATCATAATAATCCCTATAAACTTCTCTTGGTAACTTAAACTCTACCCCTCTTTTATGCAATTCCCTTGGTAACCATCTTAAGAAATCTAAAATTCCGCTTTCAGGCCAATGATGTTCTCCAAATGTTTCATAATCAACAAAGATTAAACCAATTTCTCCTTCAGACCATGAAACCCAATCGGCAAATTTAGATGCTGTTAATGGATATTGATCCCATTTCGGATTTGAAAACCTAAAGGCTATATCATCACTTAGCCTATAGTTTCTAAAAATAACAGATAATTTACTGTCTCTAATTTTGTATATTCTATTAGGGCTCTTACCTCTCAATAGAGAGTCTTTTCCCTCAGTTATTACTGTTTTGAACCCTAATTTTTCAATTTCTTTAACTATTCTAGGAGTTAAAAGTAATTCAGTATTCTCAAACGTTATTGGATCTTGGTCAAAATAGTCCTTTATAAGCCTTCGATGTAATTCAACTTGTTCTTTCCATTCAGAAAGATCTTCCCAAAGGGAAGTCACAGAATGATAATAAGTTTGAGAAAGGAACTCAACTTTATGAGTATAAGATAACTGTTGAAATAATTCGAGGACTTCTTTTCCCCATTTCTCAGCTTGTTCAATAAAAGTACCAGATATTGAAAAGAAAAATTTAAAATCATAACCTTCATTTTCCCCCTTTTCAATCTCTTCGAGAAGAATTCGGGTAGCCGGAATGTAACATTTGTTTTTTACTCTTTCAAAAATGTCTTTATTGAGATCTTCATCAAAATACTTTGTTAATGGACTTCCTTTTATCACGGGATTCCAGAAGTAATGTCGTCTTATCCTAAATGGTTGATGAACTTCAAACCCTAATATCAGTCTTCTCATACTATATTCTTTATAAGTAATGAATTATAAAAATTACATAATGGCATGGAAACTAGAAGATATAAAAGTAATAATTCCAATTGGTGGTGAAGCAACAAGACTTAGGCCATTAACAGTCGAGACATCTAAGGCAGCAGTAAGACTTTTAAATAGACCATTAATAGAGTATACAATTTTAGAGTTAGCAAGACAAGGAATAAAGGAGTTTATTTTTGGAGTAAAAGGTTATGTGAACTATCGCTCATTATTTGATTTGTATAAAGAGGGGATAGGATTCTCAGCAAGATATCATATTAAGCCTAGAGTGCATTTTAAATATATTCCTAGAGCAGAGACTGTAGGAAATGCTCATGCTGTGAAGATTGCTGTAGAATATTATGATGTAAAAGAACCGTTCTTTGTAGTTCAAGGTGATAATCTCTTTAAGTTAGACATAAAAAAAGTCCTCGAATATCATGAGCAAAAGAAAGCCTATATGACTATTGTATTGAAGAAAGTTGAGAACGTTGAAGAATTTGGCGTTGCAGAATTGGATAATGATATGAGAATTAAAAGGTTTGTAGAAAAGCCAAAAAGGAGGGAGGACGCTCCTTCAGATCTAGCTAATACTGGGATTTATGTACTAAGTCCGGAAATTAGAGAGATATTTAATAGTGAAGAAGTTGAGGAAATGCTGAAATTAGGTAAGATGGATTTTGGTAAAGACATTATTCCCTATTTGATTAGAAAGGGCTACCCAGTTTATGGATATGTTACTAACGATTTATGGTTCGATGTCGGTACACCAGACAGATATTTAGAAGCAATGTTAACACTACTAAGGACCTTATCAGATGAAGATATGCAAGGAATGAGAATTGATGAGAATAGGAGAATATTTGTTCAAGGTACTAGTCCAGACTCAAGAAAGAGAAGAGTAATTATAAAAAGAATGTATAGGAAAGGTGATTTAAAACTTGAAGGGGATATTTTAATTGGGAGACACTGTCAAATAGGAAGTGGAACATATATTGAAGAGTCTGGAATTGATAACTTTACTATAATTGGTAAAAACGTAAAAATAGTAAGAAGTTCAATTATGGATAGAGTTTACATAGGTGATAATGCAATTATTGAAAATTCAATAATAGGTAGACATGTTGAAATAAGATCTACTCCACAGAAACCAACTAAAATCATAAACAGTGTTATTGCAGACGATACTATAATTGGAGAAGGAAGTGAAATAACGAATTCAAAGATCTATCCTCATAAATTTATAAATGCTGAGAGTAAGATATACGATACGATATTAACATGAGGTATCTTAGCATTGGCAATGGAAAAATACTAATCAATATTGATGAACTAGGAAGACCTACAGATTTATACTATCCTAATGTAGGAATGGAAAACCAAAGTGCGGGTAAGCCTATCAGACATTATTTTTGGGATGGCAAATCTATTTACGATGATTCAAGATGGAAAGTTTCAGTAGAATATTTACAAGGCACTAATATTGCTGAAATTAGAGGTACTATAAATGAGAACGTCTCTTTAGTATTTTACGATTTCATAGATCTTCATGATCCTATCTATTATAGAATAATAAAGGTTCTTAACAAGGGTAATGAGGAAATAAAAGGAAAGTTGCTATTCCTCGTTGATTTAGATTTGTACTCTAGCTCTTTTGGGGATACTGCATTTTATGATCCTCAAACTTATTCAATAATACATTATAAATCGAAGAGATATGTTGGAGTAAAACTCTTTGGAATAATGAAAGAGTTAAAGGAATATACAATTGGTAAAGACGAAGTTCCCTATGATGTTCTCGATGGAAAATTAAGTATGAAGCCCATTGATAATGGTAATGTACAATTTGCCTTAGCTATAGACCTAGATTTACCACCTAATGGCAGTGATAAAGCTTACTTTACTATCGCATTTGAAAGGAACCTAAATTCTTTAAGGAGGTTGTTATCAAAGATTTCATCAACTTCCATTGAAACTACTTTCACAAGTAATTACATGTTTTGGCAAAATTGGATGAAAAGATCAAAATTTATAGGAGATAAAAACATCGAACGTCTTTATAAAATTAGCCTTCTTGTGATAAAAAACCATATGGATGTTAATGGATCTATAATAGCTTCTTCAGATTATAGCTTTGTAGGCCTATATGGTGATTCTTACAATTATTGTTGGCCGAGAGATAGTGCAATTTCTGCTCACGCTTTAGATATTTCTGGCTATGGCGATATTGCAATAAAGCATTACAATTTTATTTCAGAAGTAGTTAGTGAAGAAGGATTTCTCTATCACAAGTATAACCCAGATAAAACAATTGCAAGTTCTTGGCATCCTTGGATATATAGGGGGAAACAAATTTATCCGATTCAAGAAGATGAGACGGCATTGCAAGTTTGGGCTATAGCTTCTCATTATCAAATTTATAAAGATATTGATGAACTTACAGAAATTTTTCGAAATTTTCTGAGACCAGCTATAAGATTTTTGATGAGATACATTGAAGATGGGCTTCCAAAACCTAGTTTTGATTTATGGGAAGAAAGATACGGAATTCACATTTATACAGTTTCAACAGTATATGGTGCCTTAGTTACTGCCTCAGAACTAGTAAGAGATATGGGTGATGAAGTCTTAGCATCTGATATGCTCGATGTTGCTGAGTATATGAAACAAGAAGCGTTAAAGAGAATGACTCATAATGGTAGATTCGTAAGAAGAATTGATGAAAACGGCAATAAAGACTTAATTGTCGATGCAAGTATGTATTCTCCATATTTCTTCGGAATGGTTGACCCAAGAGATAGTTTAATGGTAAATACAATAAATGCTATAGAGAATACTTTGAAAGTTAATGGAGGAATTATAAGGTATGAAAATGACATGTATAAGAGAATTAAACCACAACCAAACCCATGGATAATAACTACTTTATGGTTAGCTGAATATTATTTGGATATTGGACAAAAAGATAAAGCAATGAAGTATATAAATTGGGTAATGAATAGGGCATTACCAAGTGGTTTATTTCCAGAACAAGTAGACCCTGAAAACTTTCTTTCGACTTCAGTAGTTCCTTTAGTTTGGTCTCATGCTGAGTTTATCATTACAGTAGATAAGTTAATATCTACTAAGTAAGAAAAGTTTAGATAATGATTGATCCAGATGAGTGCGAACGAAATGAATGGATATTGCCTTTAAAAACTGGTGGATATGCTTCTTCAACTATTTGTGGAATAAATAGTAGAACTTATCATGGCTATTTGATAGTGCCATTGAATCAGCCACATAAGAGGTATTTAGTTTTATCAAAATTTGAAGATTTTATTACTATAGATAATGAAGAATATCCAATAAATACAAACAGGTATTTAGACGTATACTACCCAGAAGGATATAAATACTTAATTGACTTCAAGTGGGAAAAGAATTATGTAAAATGGACTTACGAATTTGGTAAAACAATCTTAGAAAAGAGTCTAATTGCTCATGAATATGAGAATGCTATTACAGTAAAATATAAGGCTGATAAAGGAAATCTTAAAATTTGCCCACTTATTACGTTTAGAAGTCACCATCTAGTTACGGAAAAAGGAATTTATTTTGACACTTTCATTGAAGGAAACAAAGTAGAAATATACAAGGATATAACTCCAATTCTTCACTTTATATTTGAAGGAAACAAAGTTAGAATTGAACAAACCGGTTATTGGTATTATAACTTCTTTTATAGATTAGATTATGAAAGGGGCTCAAATTACAAAGAGGATTTATTTAATCCATTCTGTATCTATACTGGAAACGAAATCAGTGTAACTGCTTATTATGATAAATCTACGATTATAAAGGAAGAAAATTCTCCAGCAGATTTAGTTAAATTACTATCTATAGCTTCTAAGGATTTTATTGTTAAAGGTAAAGATAGATGGGCTATTATTGCTGGTTATCATTGGTTTGATGAGTGGGGAAGAGATACATTTATCTCCATGGAAGGATTACTTTTACTCAATAGGCTATTTGATCAAGCTAAGAATATAATCTCTCGTTACTTAAGCTTTGAGAATAAAGGTCTTTTGCCTAATCATATAACTGCTGAGGGTGAACCTATATATGTAGGAATTGACATAAGTCTTTGGGCCATAAACGCAATTTATTCTTATTATATTTACACAAGAGATAAGGAGTTTATCAGAAAAATTTACGATAAATTGCAAGATATTGTAGAAAATTATGCCAAAGGAAATGGGATAGTTTACATAAAGGAAGGACTTCTATTTCATAACGGTGCCCCTAGAACGTGGATGGATGCTTCTTACAATAGTCATATTGTTACTCCAAGAGAAGGAGCAGCAGTAGAAACAAACGCTTTATGGTATAATGATTTAATGATAATGGATTTCTTTACTAATTTAATTGGTGACAAAAATTCCTTCTATAGAGAGCTTGCCGAAAAAGTTAAGAGTAGTTTTAATGAAAAGTTTGTCTCAAGTTGGGGAGCTTATGACTATTTAGATCCTTATTTAATCCCAGATAAGTCAATTAGACCAAATCAATTGTTCGCACTCTCTTTACCTTTTAATGTTATGAATGAGGAGATCGGAAAAGTAATGTTGACCACCATAGAAAATGAGCTTCTTAGACCATTTGGCTTAAGTACTCTCTCAAGGAGAGATCCAAAATACAAACCAATGTATAGAGGAGATAGGAAAAGTAGAGATGAAGCTTATCATAACGGACCTATTTGGCCCTGGTTAATAGGAGCATACGTAGATGCAAAATTAAAACTGGAAAATGATATAATAAAAAACAAACTTATTTTAGACGTATTCAAGCCATTACTAGATTATGCTAAAAGAAATAGGGGCTTTATACCAGAACTCTTTGAGGACGTTCCTCCATACTTATCTGGAGGGTGTATAGCTCAAGCATGGAGTGTTGCTGAAGTTTATAGAGCTATTAATAAGTTACTTTCCATCTGAGGTTATTTCTAAAGATTTATAATGGTTAGTTCAAACTTTTAAACAATGCTAATAAAAACTCTTATGATTACAAACCCTCCAATTGTTTCAACTGATAGTAAATTATTAGAGGCATTTAAGAAAGTTAATGAAAAAGGAATAGGGAGAGTAATTGTTGTAGATAAGGAAATAAAAGGAATCATCTCTACGAGAGATTTATTAACCTATGTAGTAGAAAGATGTGAAAATGGATGCGATAGAGGAGACATATTCGCTCTTGTAGATAAAGATATAAAGCATGTGATGACACCAAATCCAGTGTTTGTTTATGAAAAAGATGATGTATTAGATGCCTTAACACTTATGGTAGCAAGAAATTTTGGTTCTCTCCCAGTTGTAAATGAAGTTAAGCAAGTTACTGGTATAGTTACAGAAAGAGAAATGTTATTATTGTTTCAAGACCTAGATTCTCTTTTTTCTGTTAAGAAATTTATGACTAAAAGAGTTACAACTGTTTATGAAGATGTACCAATATTCGATGCTACAAAGCTTATGATAAAGAGGGGATTCAGAAGGTTACCAATAACAGATGAAGATGGAAAGATTATTGGTATTATAACTGCTGCTGATTCATTAAAACTATTAACTAAAGCTATACTGAAAAATGAACCAGAAATGTTCTTTTCAAAGAAAGTAAAGGAAGTTGCAACAAATGAAATATATAGTATTGATCCAGAAAAATCAATAAATGAAGCTGCTATAACAATGTTAATGAAGAAAATTGGTTCATTGTTAATTTTGGATTCTCAAAATAAACCATTGGGTATCATAACTGAGAGAGATCTAATAATTGCTCTACATTATCAACTACATTTAAAAGCAAGTTAAATATATATTCTATCATTTTAAAACTATAAATGATGCGAGTCGAAAAAGAAATTAAAGTAAATCATGACATTGACGTTGTAATGACAATATTTGGAGATCCCTCATTTGCAATACCCAAAATTTTCCCTAACGTTTCCTCAATCAAATGCGTAAATCCTGAAACTTTTGAAGCAGAAGGAAAATATTTAGGAATCCCTTATAAGGCTAAGGGAAGAGTTTACAAAGGAATAGATGAAATTAGATACATTTATGATAGTGATAAAGGAAACGGAATTTTATATATAAAGAAGATTGATGACCATACCTTAAAGATAAAGCTTGAACATGATAATAAGTTTCTTGCATTTATTGGAAAAGGATTAGTCTCATCTAATCTCGATAAATTAGCAGAAAATATTGATGAAATAATTAGGCTTGAAAGGATTAAACGTAAAATCTAGTTTTAATATTTTCTCCTATGGAAATAGTATTTACAGATAAGGCCCCAAAACCTATAGGTCCTTATTCTCAAGCAATAAAGGTTGGAAATACTCTATATGTCTCTGGTCAGATTCCAGTAGATCCTAAAACAAATGAAGTAGTAAAAGGAGACATAAAAATTCAAACAAGGCAAGTATTAGAAAATATAAAGGAAATAGTGACTGCAGCTGGATTTAGTATGTCTGAAGTAGTTATGTCATTTGTTTTTCTTAAGGATATGAATATGTTTAGTGATTTTAACGTTGTTTACTCTGAATACTTCAAGGAAAAACCTCCTGCAAGAGTAACAGTAGGGGTTTCAAAATTACCAAAAGACGTATTAATAGAAATATCTGTTATATGCTCGAAAGGTTAAGAAAAAATCTTTTTTAGTAGCTTTTCTGTGTGGGGGCATTCATGTGGATCTCTATGACTACCGTGCTCAACGCAAGCCGCTGAAATAGGCATACCCTCAAATAGCAATATTGCCGCATCCTCGTCTTCCACTATCTTATAAAATGCCCCCTCAAAACTTATTCTGAAGTTCTCTGTTTCTGCCATATTATATCACACTGTTTGCTCTCTTTTTATTTAATAAAATAGAAGACTTTCCCTTATAAGCTTTACTCTCAAATTTTTACCTCCTCTCTATCAGAAATAGGCAAATTATATGTGTATTTGTTTATGTACTTTAACTCTCTACTAATTTCTTCCATAGTTATTTCGCCACGAAGTCCTCTTTCAATTAACTCTCTAAACTCTTCTGGTACTTGGTCTAATCTTGGTTCAGCTAGATAAAAGTCCTTTAATGCAATATCTCTCTTTGAAGGATCTGTTACAGCTTCCTCTATTTCTCTTTCTAACCATTCTGAAAATGGAAAGTTATTAGTTAAAGTAACGTACAAGGAAACAGTAAATGAGTATACATCAAAATTATATTCTGCTTTACTTCCAAATCTCTGCATAGGATGAGCATAGTATGGAGTATAATGTATAACTGGTATTCCGACTCTCACAGCAGAGCCTAGGTCTGATATTTTAGGAATTATGTCTTCATTTAATAATGCCTCTAATGCCTCTTCTCCATACTTAGGAATTTTTTTGTTAAACAATATGTTTGATGGTTTTATATCACAATGCACATAACCATTTTTGTGAATATGAATAGCTGCTTCCGCTATTTTGCTAAATATAACTGAAACTATCTGTGGCCATTTGCTAGAATGGCGTAAAGTCGAGTACTCAGAATTTACCAGTATCTCTCTTAAGTCCCCTCCTTCCATATATTCCATAACTACAGCTGGTGGGGAAGAATAATAATCAGAGAAATTCTCGTCTACGAAGCTTGCACTTATTTTCACTAAATATTTTGATCCTTTAGATATTTCTTGCATTTTTGCTATTTCGTATAATAATTCGTCGTATCTGAACTCTTTTTTTACAACTTTCATAGCAAACTTTTTCATATTTTTCTCAACTAATAGGACAAACCCCATTCCTCCAGTTCCTATAACTTTCTCAACTTTGTAACCATAAAGTACATATCCTACCCATGAATTAGGATCAAATTCTTCTGTAGGTGTATAAAGTTCATAAGGTTTAACTTTGTTACAAGCTTCAACAACTCCTTCTTTACAAGCAAATAAGAACTCTTTTTGGGCATTAGAAGGGGCATTAAATTTCTCTAATGCTAAACCTTTAAGATAAGCAGTTTGTGCATTTCTTCTTATCTTTTCAGCTTCCTCTAGTAAGTCTAAAGCTTTTTTATACTCTCCTGCATGAATATAAGCGTTTGCTAAGGTAAGCATATTGCTAAAGTCTCTTCTTCTCTTTAACGCTTCTTCAAAGTATTTAACAGCCTCTTTATAATTTTTCTTAGCTAAGAAATACCATCCAAGTTTTATAGCTGGTGCATCATAAGTAGGTAAAACTGATAATGCCTCAAATAATAGCTTTACATTTCCTTGAATTTCAAATTCGTCGATTAACTTATTTGCCTTATCTCTCAATTTCCTTTCTAATTCTCTGTATTTACTTTCAGAAAAGAATGAGTATATTTTTAATGCTTCAAGTTCTTCCCCTACTTTTTCATAGCATTCAGCAACTGCCAAAGACTCTTCTGGGAATTTCTTATCAAGTTCCTTATAATGACTTATGGCTTCTACACATTTTCCCAACCTTGATAAACTGATGATTGCTCTTCTTTTAATTTCATCAGAAGAAGGGAAGTTCTTAAGCATATACTGTACTAAATCATAGCTAATATCCATTAAGTTAAGCAAGGATTTTATATCGCCTTTAAGGGCTGGAATTCCTTGAACTAAAAGATAGTCTCCATTTATTATTTCCTTTTCTAATTTATCAAAGTGAAGAACTATCATATCATGTGCATCAAAGATATATGCATTTAATGACGGTATTTTGCCAATTAAAGTGGCTTCTTTTAGGCCAGAAATCTTTTTACTATCATAAACTGGAGTTGAAGTAGTCTTTATTTTTCCATTATCGTACTTAACTACGTATCCTATATTGTCCTTTAATTTTAATTTTATGTCAGTCTCTCTTAAGGAGCCATCAAGATATAAGTAAACCTTATCATCTTTTGTGAACACAAAGTACATAATTTAATGCTTATGTATTACCTTATTTAATCATCTAGTAAATAATACTATTTAAACCCTCATGAAAAAGCTATGTCAATATTATTAATCCCAAGTCTTTTAAGCTTTTCATAAAGCCACTTAACAAACTCATTTTTTCTCTCCATAGCGAACTCGTAAGCTAATTCTTTGTAGTTTAATTTAACTTGTGAGCCAGAAAGAAGTTCATCGGCAATTGGGTGAAGTTTCTCTGAAGAGAATTGAGTATCATCAACAACTAAAATATCATCCTTCTTTAATTCCTCTACAACATTATCATCAACCTTAGTTCTACTAATAACTACTCCTTTATCTGGATTATATATAGACTTATAGAGGTTTATTATTTTATATTCTCTTATCCTCTTCCCTTTTTCTTCAGTAAAAGAAGGCATTTCATCTTTCAAATTAGCTCCTAAAACTTCTGCCAAACCCTCATAAAGTCCTTTGATCCATCTAGCCCTCCATTCATTACCAGAAAGAGGTTTATAACCTTTTAAATATCTCCATCTTTTCCACCAATTATCTAATTCCTTAAATTCAATAACATAATTTGGTCTTTTTATTGGTATATCTCCTGATAAATCAACAATATCTACATAAAATCCTTTATAGATTAGCATATCAGGTCTTAAGGTAGAATAAAGTTTCCAAACTTTTTCTAAGTCATTTCCATCTTCCCATGCAATAGGTCTTGGCGCCTCTATGAAGAAGCTAAAACTTCTTCCAAATATATCACTGATAACAGCATTAGGTGGTATTGTACCACTTTTTTGTTTACCAGTTCTATCGAAACTTAAATATCCATGTTCCGGATAAGTTAATTTAAAGTCTTTATTAGCTAATTCAAGTAATATTGATGCAAAACCCCATATTTGATAAATACTTCTCATATTCGAACCGAATGAGCTATTTATCGCTTGTCTTCCCTTGGTAAAGAACTCCTCTGCAGATATTCTTCCTCTTACTAAATCATGAAAATATAAGAAAAGTTTTTTAACTAAATGTTTCTTAGGATTTTCTATGAAACTTTTCATTTCTCTACTAAATAGCCATCCCTTAATGGTCATTTTTTCTTTTAACTCTTCAAGTGTAACGTAAAGATAACTTATCCACTCATATGCTTCTTTAATTTTATTTCCTATTATGAAATCAACAAAATTTTCTTTTATCTCTTCTATTTCTTGTGGTATATTAGTTCCAGTTTTATCTATTCCCTCAACTTCTTTTAACTTATCTAACACAAAAAAATAGTAGTAACAAAATTTATAAGGTAATACGCTAGGTAAGCAATTATTTCTTTAAAATCTCTTCAATTCTTTTATTGTATTTTTCTAATACTTCATTCACTTCTTTCTCTGCCTCTTCATAAATTTTTATTACTTCATTGATTTTTTCAGAAACAAGTGTACCCCCAGCACCTTTACCCCCTTTATGCATTTCAATTCCACCTAAGATATCGTTAACTTTTCTAACATACTCCCAAGCGAACTTATAGGAGACATGCATTCTTTTTGCAGCTGTAGAAATTGATCCAGTTTCTATAACATTTTTTATTAAAGAAATACCTCCCTTTCCAATTACTGGTTTTCCCTCATCCGTTTCTATCCACAATTTAAACTTAAACTTCATAAATCTAAACCTTGAGGATAAATTAGTTTCATTATAATATCAATTTTTTGTTTCACATCCTCTAAGTTTTCTCCAATAACATTAACATGACCCATTTTTCTTCTTTTTCTCACTTCACTTTTTCCGTACCAATACACTTTTCCATATTTTATCACCTCAAATGGAACTTTATCAGTTCCTAAAATGTTAACCATCCCTCCATAAGAAAGAAGATCAGTATTACCTAATTCAAGACCCGTAATAGCTCTTAAGTGTTGCTCAAACTGGGAGATAAATGCGGAATCTAAAGTATAATGTCCAGTATTATGAACTCTTGGAGCAAACTCGTTAATTAGGATTTCTCCATTCCTTACAAAGAACTCAATTCCTATAGTTCCTATATATTCAAGAGAATCCATAAGTCTCTTTGCAATTTCAGCAAATCTATTATCTTTAAGGGGTCCATAATTATAGACTAAAATTCCTTTTTCATTATAATTGTAGGTTGGAGGATAAGCTTTGAAGTTACCATTTTTATCCCTAACTGCAATTATTGATGCCTCATAATCAAAGTTTACAAACTCTTCAACTACAAATTTGCATTTCATATCCTTTATAAAAGAGTATTTTTCTGGATCTCCTTTGATGAAATATTGTCCTTTTCCATCATAACCTCCCTTGCTTTGTTTTAAAACTCCTATATTATTAAATTCGTCTTTAAGAATTTTCAGAGCTTCCTCTCCATCATTAACTACATAGAAACGCGGAGTAGGGAGTCCATGATCTTTGTAAAAAATTTTTTCTTTCCATCTTTCTCTTTTTAATTCCACCGTATTTAATCTTGGAAGAAGCTTTCCTTGCTCTTCTGCATACTGTAATGCTTCCTCTTTTACGTGTTCAAATTCAAAAGTAACTATATCCGATTGATCGATCATTTGTTTATACTCTTCTGGAGAATAACATTTATCAGCTATTTTACAAGCTGGTGCATCAGGTTCATCCATTACGTAAAATTTGAAGGGATATTTTCTTCCTTCTAAAATCATCATCCAACCTAACTGTCCTCCACCAAGAATCCCTATTTTAATCGAGTTTTGTATTAAGGACTTCATTCTTCATATCCTCCATAAACTTCTTAACCTTTTCAGCAATATCCGGATACTTTATCCCTAAAATTCTTAATGCCAGAAGGGCAGCATTTTTTGCTCCACCAATAGCGACTGTTGCGACTGGTACTCCATAAGGCATTTGAACAATTGAGAGAAGGGAATCTAATCCGTTCAAGTTCTTTGATGGTATTGGGACACCAATTACTGGTAAATGAGTTAACGAAGCTGTCATTCCAGGTAAATGAGCTGCACCACCAGCACCAGCAATAATTATTTCAATACCCCTCTGCGGAGCAGTCTTTGCAAACTCAACCATGAATTCTGGAGTTCTATGAGCTGAAACAACCCTTGCTTCAACTTCAACTCCAAATTGTTTTAAAAGATCTACAGCCTCCTTCATGTACTCCCAATCTGACTTACTTCCCATAATAACGGCTACTTTAGGCATATGAAAGATTAAGAGAAGAAATAAATAAGCTGTTTGTTTAACGTTACTAAGTTTTTAGTATATTCCCTTCATTGAAGAAGCTAAAACTTTCCGGAAAACTAGTGTAGTAATGAAGGTATTATTCCTTTCTTACTAGTAAGTATGGAAAAGGGTTTAGACTAATACTCATGTTTATGAGCATGGACTAAGAACTTAGAATGACTTTACGGAAACAGTAACGTAATACAAGGCTTACTGAATAAATTGTCATTTCTTCTATTCACTAACTTCTTGCTTAAACCTTACGAGTTTATCCCCTAGGATTAGTCTGGGTTAATTAATGAAAAACCATTTCTTCGAGGGCGTGTATTATGAGAATTGCCTAAAAATACTCTCACTTTATCTCTTGCTGGAAATGTAATATATATTCTACAATTAGAGAGTGAAATCTTATAAAAATTGCGTTAATATTTCAAGAAAGTTTAAATTATATTAGATTTTGAAAATGAGGAGAATAAGCTAAAAACTTATAAGAATCTTACTTATGTGAAAGTTAAAATTACTCTTAGTAATAAAAAACTGATAAATAGATATTTAGTAAAAATTTTTAAATTAGAAGAATAATATCTATAAGGAGATGAGATGAACAAAGAATTTAAGAAATTACTATTGTTTGAATTTTTCAGAAATATTGGTGAGAATTCTATAGGATACCTTTTATTATGGCATTTTATAGGCATTTACGGTTTAGTAATTACATTTTCTCTCGTTCAACTTCAAATTTTTTATCCTCTCATTTTTCTTTGTTAGTATCACCTTTCGCTGATAAGACGAAATTTAAAGTAAAATGGTTAAAAACTTTTACATTAATTGATTTTTTAATTCTTTTTGGACTTTATCCAATTTTCTATTATATTTATAACTATAAATAAATTATATTAATTTTATTTGTAAGTATTTCAATATTAGTAATACTCATAAAGGCTATTGAATACTCCTTAGAATCAGTATTAGAGAAAACCTTGATGGATAATTATGAGCGTGGCATGTATTACTTAAGAAACACAAGAATAATTTCCTCAATAACTGGACAAATAGTTGGTCCCCTATTACTCTATCTAAGTATCTTCGTTAATTTACATAGCAATAATAATTGCTATGATCTCAGTAATATTTGTATTTTTATTGAACGTTTGAAAAAAGTAAGGGAACAAGTATTAATTATTTTCAACTTATGAAGAATGGAGTTAAGAAAGTCTTTTCTGACAAAATTTTACGTGGTTTATTGTTTTATCAGATTGTTTCTCTTCTTCCACTTAACTTGATTTTCCTATTTGTTGTCTTTCTCATATATTATGTCCTTAAATTATCACCATTATTATTGGGATTAACTTACGTTTTACCAATGTTTGGTTCCTTTATTGGTAATTTTATTGCTTATAAAACTAAGATTAAGAATAAGTTCTTACTTGCCTTATTATTAATTTTACCAGATTTTTCCCCAATTGCTTATTATTTTGTCAAAAATGTAGAAGAATTATTCTTAGCTTATCTAGTTTTCATTGTATCAAGCATTATAGGTTCTTATACTTCTTATTATACTTCATTAGCAATATTTAAGATAATCCCAGAAGAAGTTTTTGCAACTACTGATTCAGTAATATCATCAATTTCTTCAGTGTTTGATTACGCATTTACAGTACTTTCATCAATTATTATTAGCTTCATCAGTTATCATATTGCAGTAATTATAGGAGTTATTTTGATGACAGTAATTGATTTATACTTCGTACCAACATTTTGGATAAAAATAATAGAAATGAAAGAAAAATAGATGGCAATGCAATTTATGAATTCGTTCTTTTTTAACTATTATTCTTCTAATTCTTAAGTATGATAATAAAGTTAAGGGAATATAAATTATTTTTATGACTTCTCGAAAATATAACTTGCTGTTCTTCACGTAAAACCTTTTCATCTAATCTTAAATTTATGCGTTAGTGTGACACCATAGATATACTATAAAAACTTCTAGTTTAAACTTATATTTCATTTTTAGCTATTTTATTCTATGCCTTTTGCGCGTTGTTATATGTGTAAAAACATGTGTGGAATAATTACATCTGTTGAAGGTAAGACAGTTAGAGTAGCTCCTAATAAAAATCACCCTCAGCCTGGTATTTGTGGTAGGGGTGCTGCTGGTCCTTATCTTTTAACTCACCCAGATAGACTTAAAGGACCTTTGATTAGAGAAGGAAATGAATTAGTTCCAATTAATTGGGATAAAGCATTAGATGAAGTAGTTAAAGTACTGAGAGAATTGAAAGACGAAGGGCATCCGGAATATTTAGCTATTACTTATCATGATTATGGAAAAGAGTTACTTGAAAGATTTGCAAACTTGTATGGTACTCCGAATTTGATTGGTCACGAATCTGTATGTCATGGACCTAGAACTGTTGCAGCCGAATTAGTTTTAGGTGCAGAAGGACCTAGAAGTATTGATCCGGATTACCCTAACTCAAAGTTTATAGTCTTTATAGGTAGAAATCCCTTAGAAGGGATAGTACCGGATATAGTTAGAAGAATTGATGAAGGAAGAAAGAACGGATTAAGAATTGCTGTTATAGATCCTAGAAAATCAGCAATTGCTCAAAGATATGCTGAAAGATGGATACCTATAAAACCTGGTACTGATACGGCATTTCTCCTTTCATTAATTTATTATATGATAAGAAAAGGAATGTATGATGAAGATTTCTTAAAGAAGTATTCCAATGCAGCACTTTTAATTTATGAAGATACATTAACTCCGGCTAACGAATACTCTGATAATTTACTTTTTGAGGGAATTATAAATGGTAGGAAAGTAGCTACTTCATTTAAGCTTTTAGAAAAAGAAGCTGAAAAAGTTTATCCAAGACTAAAAGATATAACTGGCGCAACATATGAAGATGTTGAGTATATAGCTGAGAACTTATGGGAAAACAGACCGGCATCTGCTATTGATGATGGTTGGCATACTTCATTCTCTATAGACTCGACTTATACATGGATGGCAGCTTTTATCATTAACGTAATGATTGGAAATTTAGATAAGAAAGGTGGTTTAGTATTTTCTAAGAAACCTAGAGTAAAGCTTTATGATATTTCTAACGTTAAAGCGAAGAGGATAGATAAAATAAGATATCCTTTAACATATGCAGCTTTTCAAGAGGTATATAGGGCGATACTTACTGGAAATCCTTATCCAATAAAAGCTCTTATTGTAGTAGGAACTAATTTAGATGGTAGAGATCCTAACTCAGAATTAGTTAGAAAAGCCTTACAAAAGGTCTTCTTAGTTGTAATAGATATAATGCCATCCGAAGTAACACAATATGCTAATGTAGTTTTGGCAGAGTCAACTTACTTTGAAAGGGACGAACTACCATTACCAGTAGGTTGGAGTTTAGAGGGATGGGTTGATATTCATGAGAAAACTATAGATCCTTTGTATAATACAAAACCTTTATGGTGGATTTTGTTAGAATTAGAACATAGACTTAATTTATCAAATGAAACATTTGAAGATTTAAAGAGAAGAATAATTAACTCCTTAAGAATTAATGAAAAAGAATTATATGAGAAAGGATGTGTAAAAGTCCAGGATATGGATATCTATGAGGTCTATCCATATAAAGAGAAATTAAATACACCCTCCGGTAAAGTGGAAATATATTCTGAAGAATTAAAAAAATATGGGTATTATCCAATCCCTACATATATAGAGAAGAATATTTCTCCAAGAGATATTGATGAGTTTTATTTAACCAGTGGACATACACTTTATCATACTCAAGATAGTATTACTTTTGATATTCCAACATTAATTAAATTGCAACCGGATAATCCAGTAATGATAAACTCTCGTAAGGCTGAATTATTAGGAATAAAAGATAATGACGAGGTAGAAGTTATCTCATTAGCTACTGGTGAAAAAGTCATTTGTAGAGTGAAAGTAAGTAATTTTATTAGAGAAGATACTGTGTTTACGTATTTTGGTTTTGGAAGGCATTCAAAAGGAGAAAGATTTGCATATGGTCACGGTTTCGATGTAAATCTCTTAATTAGTGATCAATTGACTGATCCTATTTCTGGAAGTATAGCGCAATCGTTAAACATAGTTAAAATTAGGAAGAAAGTCCAATAGAAAAGTTAAAATAGACTTACACAGAATTATTTTTGTGGAACTTACAGTTCTTAAAGAACCTGAGGAATTATTATTAGCCTTAGCTAAAGGAGAGTTATTTAATAATGATAAAATTGAAATTGATGAGGATAAATTCAGATTTAAATATTTTCATTTTAAAATTGAAGGAATATTTAAGAAAATAATTGAAGGAAATTCTATTATATTTCTATTTTCATCCAGGTTAGGAGGGGTAAAAGTTAACATTTTAATAACTAGAATTGACGAATATTCTTGCAAGGTTAGGCTTATTGTAGATAGTTGGGGTTTTATAGGAAGAAGCTTAAAATCTTTCATTCAAGATAGATTTTTAGATTTTATAATTGATGTAGAGTTTAAAAAATCTGTTTCCTTAACTAAAAAGTTAGTTGTGAAAATGTATACTAATAGTAGAGGTTTAGAAGAACTTTTATCTAAATTATCTAAAGATTCTTCTTCTTATTATTTTTTAATTATAGATAAACAGTATATCATAGAAATAGTAAATGGGATAGAATTAGTAGGGGAAGAAACGAAAGAATTATGTAAAGACTTATGTTATATTGAACTATATGAACTTAAGCCAAATGGTATTTAAGGCTTTTATATAAAGATTTTTAACTGATGGACGTTTACTCTGAGGAAGAATTATTTAAAGCAATCAAAGATGCATATATTAATTCTAGAAAGATACAGATCTTAGGAAATGGGAAGCATGCTAAAAAAAGTAAAGCTGATGAGTATATTTATACTAGAAAAATGGAGTGGTTCGAAATAAAAGGGAATAAGGTCGAAGCATTAGCTGGTGCAGATGTAGTAAAGATTAGGAAAGAAGCAAGTGAAAATGGTCTTTTATTACCAACATTATATGATGGTACAGTAGGAGGCTTGTTAGCGACAAATGAACCTTCACCTCTTTCAACTACGTATGGTAAACCAAGAGACTTTACTTCATGGGTAACAGTTTTAACTCCTTATGGCGGAGTTAAATGGAATTTCCTGATTGGATCTAGAGGTATATTGGGAGCAGTATCTAGGGCTGAACTCAAATTATTTCCTAAACCTAAAAAAGTGATAACATATGAAAAAAGTAACGTAACTGAAGATGAAGTCTCTAAACTTATAGAGTTGAATCCTTTAGTTCTCTTAGTAGATTATGATAGAGAAAAATTCAATATCCATGCTTCTTTCGAAGATGAGAAAAACGTTGGAAACGGTTATTCTAAAGATGAAGGAGTTCCGGTAGTGGAAGTAGCTGACGAAAGTAGAGAAATAATTGTTGAAGGAGATTCTCTTTCAGAGTTCGTAAGAGTTGTTGAAATCTCTAAACCAGTTTACGCTTATTGGGTTTACAAAAGCGGTTTGTTTAAGTTATATGATGCTAATGTAGAGGCCTTATCTCAACATGGTGTAAAATATTATACTAGAGATAATCCAAAAGAAGTATACTTAAAGCTTAAGAGATTACTCGACTTTAAGAATATATTTGTATGAGACATTTCATAATTGATTGTGATACAGCAGAAGACGATATCATGAGTCTTTTTATGCTAATAAAAAACGGTGTAAGTGTTGAAGGAGTTACTATAGTTGAAGGAAATATTTCTTATGAGCAAGAGATTAATAATGCTTTGTGGGCATTAGAATTCATAGGAAAAGAAATACCAGTTTTTCCGGGAAGTGATAGGCCAATAGTAAAGGAATTCAGAAGTGTTCCAGAAGTTCATGGTAAAGGCGGAATTGGAGATGAGATTGTTAAACCTTCAAAATTAAAACCACAGAGCAAAAAAGCTGTTGATGCAATTGTAGAAATATCGGATAGATATCCGGGAGAACTTGAATTCTTAGCAATTTCTCCTTTAACTAATCTTGCATTAGCTTATTTGAAAGACAAAAGTATAGTAGATAAAATTAAGAAAGTTTGGGTTATGGGAGGGACAGCTTGGGGAAGAGGAAACATAACTCCAGTTGCTGAATATAATATTTGGGTAGATCCAGATGCTGCGAAAATAGTTTTTAATGCAGGATTTGACATTACAATGGTACCTTGGGACGTTATTATAAACTATCCAATTAATGATAAAGAGTGGGAGGAAATAAAGAAAATAAATACTAAAATGGCGCAATTTTACATTAAAATTTACACTCATTATAGGCAATATTCAATGGAAAAAGAGAAAATCGGAGGAACTCCTCATCCAGATTTAATAACTACTTCAGTGGCTCTAAACAAAAACGTTATTGCTAAATCTGAAAAACAAACAGTTGATATAGAGAATTGTGATTGTTTAACTAGGGGAATGACAGTTATCGATTTTTTGGGATTATGGGGAAAGAAACCTAATGTCGAAGTAGTATATGAAATAAACAAGAAAGAGTTCTATTCAATGTTAACCGATTTGCTCAATTGGTTTTAGAGAGTTATATATTATTTTTTGAGATATATAGTTTATGTAGTAAAAAATTATTTTTACTTTTTTCTTCTTTAGCATATGGAGGAAGAGTTTATAATTAATCATGAGATGGAAGATGAAGTATTTAAATCACTCTTTTCTGATCCTGACTTTGTTTTCGCTAATATTTTTAAAGGTGAAGTTAAGTTTGATAAAGAGAAAAGAAAATTCACAGCATATATCCCATTGAAAGGGTTCTTTATTCCGTATAATCTTGTACTTGAGGTACATATATGTTTCTGGAAATAAGATAAATTACGTTTTTATTATTCCAGATTTTGCAAAGCATAGAGACGGTATAATAAGATTTATTAATGAAAATAAGAGTATTAGAATCTACTTAAACTTGACGCTACCATTAGACATTTTATACAGTATTAGTATAAAAAGGAGAGTGAGGGATTTCATAGCGAATTTTGATGAAATTATAAGACTTGAAAGAATAAAGAAAAAAGTTTAGCAATCAAATTTAGTACATACTGAGATCTCCATTTCTTTTATAAGATCTCTTAGAAACATATAATACTTGTATAATTCTTCCATTCCTTCATCTGTTATTCCAAAGATAACATCTCCTTCTCCTAGATAAGTTTTTCTAGTTATATATCCTTTCTTTTCTAAGGTCCTTATATTCTTCACTAATTTCTTTTTATCTAAGCCTAAGTATTCTCTTAGCTCATTAACGCTTCTCTCTTCCTCCGAAAGGATTGTTAGTATTGCTAATTGAATAACATTCACAAGTATAGTTAGTCACAGTGGTATAAAAACAACTGTATGAAATAGTTCTTACTAAGGACAACATTCTATTTTGTAGAATGAAAATGATAAGCTTAAAGTATGTTATTTTTGATTCCCAATAAGAATCAAAAATACGTATTTTTGATTCTTGATAAGAATCACTTTTATTTTTGCTTATTGTACTAAACACTTAATGGACAGAGAAACAGTACTTAAAGCATTAATAGACTGGAATTTTTGGTATAAGGAACAATATACTGGAATAATTAGAGATGAGTATGTAAATTCCTTGCTTCAAATGATGGATATTGGTTTAGCAATAGATGTTACTGGGGTTAAGAGATGTGGTAAATCTACCATAATTAATCAAGTAGTAAAAAAGCTGATTAATAACGGGGTTGATCCTTTCAACACTTTAATAATCAATTTTGAAGATCCTAGATTTAATATTAGAAATGGAAATGACTTATTTCAGCTTTATGAAATTTATAAAGAAATTAAAAGAAAAGAAGGAAGAACTTATATATTTCTAGATGAGGTTCAAAAGGTTGAGAATTGGGAAGGGTTTGTAAGGTCCTTAATTGACAGAAAAGAAGCTTATGTAATTGTTTCAGGTTCTGTGAAGATGAATATTAGTGAATCTCTTTCTGGTAGACATCTATCTTTCATTGTATACCCTCTTTCATTTAAGGAGTTTTTAGAATTTAAGAAACTAGAAATAAAAAATGATCTTGATATTTTAGCTAAAGAGCCGATAATCAAGTCTTTATTTTTGGAGTTTGTGAAATTAGGTGGATTTCCTTTAGTTGCTCTCTCTGAGTTAAAAGAAAAAGTCTTAGTTAACCTCTATGAAGACATTATATCTAAAGACGTCATAGAAAGATGTAAAATTAAAAACGTACATGAGGTTAGAACACTTTCTCTCTTTTATCTATCTCAAATAGGGAATAGAATATCATTCAGAAAAATATCTAGGTCACTAAATATACCAATAAAGAATGTATTAAAATATACTGAGTGTTTAACTTCTTCCTTTCTCATTTACTTTGTTAATCCATTAAATTCTAAACTTTCAGAAATGGTAAAGGCTGAGAAGAAAGTGTATTCGATTGACCAGGGTTTAGCTAACGTAATAGGATTTAGGTTAAATGAGAGTTTAGGTTCTTTGTTAGAAAACGTGGTGTTCATAGAGTTGTTACGCAGATATGGTATTAACAAAATTTTCTATTATCGCGGTAAAAGAGGAGAAGTGGATTTTGTTATTAAAGATAATGAAGTTAAAGAAGCTTATCAAGTCACATATTCCTTGCAAGATATGGAAAGAGAGATAAAAGGAATTAAGGAAATATTAGAAAGAAAAAAGGATATTAAGGTTTATATTTTAACTTTTGATGAAGAGAAAGAGATTGAAATTAATGGTAAAAAAATCCCTGTGTTAAAAACATGGAAATGGCTTTTAGAATCATTCAAGAGGTTCTTTTAACTCATATGGTTTCCATCCCAAAGATTTTCTAAATTCATTAATTAACTCAATTGACTTCTCTT
Source organism: Sulfurisphaera javensis (assembly GCF_041154675.1). NCBI lineage: Archaea > Thermoproteati > Thermoproteota > Thermoprotei > Sulfolobales > Sulfolobaceae > Sulfurisphaera > Sulfurisphaera javensis. The sequence continues at coordinate 1,628,681 of NZ_AP031322.1, read as the reverse complement.
TCTCTTCTACATTCATTCTCTTATCATGTAATACACCCATGAAAAGAGCATACAATCTTGCATTTATTACTTTAGGACTTAAACCATATTCCATATCTTCCTTTAACTCGTCTAAGATCTCTTTAACTTGTTCAGAATTAACTAGATGAGGACCAAAATCCTTAACAGACCTTCCTAAGTAAAGCTTGCCCTTATCAACTACAATGGCCTTGCCATCTAAGAAAGTTATTCTACCTTTGAAAACTCTATCAAAAAATTGCCAAGCATCTGCAGCCTCTGGTTCTAATTGTGAGAGCCTAGTTAATACGTATCTTCTTATCTCATCAGTTGAAATTTTATCTCTATTTTTAATCTTTTCATTTATTTCATTAACAATTTCTTTAGCAACTTCATCAGATGCCCCTGCTCTTATTAATGAATTATATATTTTATCTGGTAAATATTCTTCCTCTTCTTGAGTTCTTTTAATAACTTTTGTCATAAGCAATATATTAAACTAAGAGTTTTTATTTTTTAAATAAAAGGAAAATTATACTTAAAATGATAGCTAATAAAGAAGATATAAGGATTGAGAATCTAGGAGAAAATGTGAAATAACTTACTAAATAACCAACTTCCCACATAGCTTGTTGTAAACTATTAATTATTCCAAATGCTTCTGGAGTTTTTCCTTTACTCTCCTCTAAAGCTGTAGGAATTAAAGACTCCCATAGACCAAAGAATATTGAGAAGACAAAACTATAGTATGTTAAATAAACTAAAGAGAATAAGACTAAATAAAGAGAAAGAAGAAATCTCTTAGTAAACCTAGAATATATAAACGTAAAAACTGCTCCAATAATTTCGGCTATTGTAGCTAAGAATCCAATTTCACCATAAGATAGGAAATATTTTTCTCTAAGAATTAAATATATGTAAGGGAACGTTAATGCTATAGGTAAGATTACTAGTATAGGGAATAAGATTCTTATATCAATTTTAATTTTTTCATTATCAATTTCAATTTCCTCTAGTTTAGCAATTGGCAAAAAAGTTAAAATCATAAGTATTCCACCTAAAAGAAAAATAGTTCTTAATCCAAAAAATGAAGCAATCAAACCGCCTACTGAAGGTATAAAAAGAGACGGAATTATTGATATCGCCCAAAGCTTGGCTATTACTCCCTTTCCTAGATTGTTCATATAAGAGTAGTAGCTGGGTAATGTAATGAAAAAGGCTGAAGACAAAGTATAAGTTATAATAAGCCAAACTAAATTTTCTGAAAAAGAGAACAAGATTAAACCTAAGCCAGATAGTATACTTCCTAATTCAATAGTTTTAATTAGCCCAATTTTCCTAGTAAGCTTAGCTCCAATTAAAGGCATCGGAATAGCAAACAGAGTCGAAATTAAGTAAACGAGAGTTACATCGCTTATAAACTTAATTACAAAAAGAGAGACAAATGGATAATAAAGATAATAAGAAAGTCCCCAAATAAACCAACTTCCAGCTAGCTTTGTCTCGTTATTCATAACATGAAAAACCTTTCTATCCTTTTAAGATTATTTTTATTTTTTTCTATTTGTAATACATTAAAAGGTTAGGGTAAAAGATTTTTATGCTTGTTTAAATTACTTATACTGATAGATATGACTGAAAAACTCTCAGAACAATTACAACAATTAGGAGAGCAAAACTTAGAGGAGAAAGCAGATTATAACATGAGATATTATAAATATCTTTATAAAAGAAGTATTGAAGAACCAGATAAATTTTGGGGAGAATTAGCTGAAGAGCTAATTTCATGGTATGAACCATGGAAACAAACTTTTGTCCAAGAAGAAGGATTATTAACAAAATGGTTTGTTGGTGGAAAACTTAACGCTTCTTATAATGCAGTTGACAGGCATTTGAACTCGCCCAGAAAGTTTAAGGCTGCTATATTTTGGGAAAGTGAAAGAGGAGAAAAGAAAGCGGTTACTTATCAAGATTTATTTTATGAGGTAAATAGGTGGGCAAACGCATTAAGAGAACTTGGTGTAAAGAAAGGAGATAGAGTTACTATTTATATGCCTTTAACTCCAGAAGGAGTCATTTCAAAGTTAGCTGTGGCAAGGTTAGGTGCAATACATTCAGTAGTATTTGCTGGGTTTGGTGCTCAAGCTTTAGCAGATAGAATAGCTGATGCAGGGGCAAAAGTTGTAATAACGGCTGACGCTTATTATAGGAGAGGAAAACTTGTTGAACTAAAGAAAACTGTCGATGATGCAATAAACATTTTAGGAGATAAAAGCCCAGTACAGAAAGTTTTAATATATAAAAGGACTGGGGTAGAGATTCCTTATAAAGAGGGAAGAGATGTTTACTTTGATGAAGTAGGAAAATATAAGTATATAGAGCCAGAACCAGTTGAAGCTACAGACCCACTATTTATACTCTATACTTCTGGTACAACTGGGAAACCAAAGGGTATTGTACATAGTACTGGTGGATATTTAGTTGGAACTTCTGCTATGTTACTTTGGAGCTATGGTTTAAGCCAAGAAAATGACGTTTTATTTAATACTTCAGACATTGGATGGATTGTAGGTCACTCTTACATAACATACGCTCCATTAGTTATGGGAAGAACAATTGTAATTTATGAGAGTGCACCAGATTATCCCTACCCAGATAAATGGGCTGAGATGATTGAAAAATACAGAGCTACAACGTTTGGAACTTCAGCAACAGCAATAAGGACATTAATGAAATATGGTGAAGATTATGTCAAGCAACATGATCTCTCTTCATTAAGAATTATTGTTACAAACGGTGAACCGTTAAACTATGCTCCATGGAAGTGGGGATTAGAAGTTGTAGGTGGAGGAAAAGTCTTTATGTCCCATCAATGGTGGCAGACTGAAACTGGTGGACCCAACATTGGTTACATTCCAGGTTTAGTATATTTACCAATGAAATCTGGACCAGCTGTAGGCTTTGCCTTACCAGGTAATAAAGTGACAGTATTAAATGATGAAGGAAAAGAGACTAAACCAAGAGAGAGAGGTTACTTAGTAATGTTACCTCCATTCCCGCCAATGATGATGATTGGAATGTGGAATGATCCTGGGAATGAAAGATTAAAGAAGACATATTTCAGCAAATTCCCAGGAATTTACTATCCAGGAGACTATGCAATGATTGACGAAGATGGATATATTTGGGTGATGGGAAGAGCAGATGAGACTATAAAAGTTGCTGCACATAGAATTGGCGCTGGTGAAGTTGAGTCCATTGCTACTTCACATCCTGCAGTAGCTGAAGCTGCGGCAGTAGGAATTCCAGATCCAGTTAAAGGTGAAGCTGTTCACTTATTCATTGTTCTTAAAGTAGGCTATCAACCATCACCTCAGTTAGCTAAAGAAATACAAGAACATATAAGAAAATATATGGGAGCAATAGTCACTCCTGAAGTTCATTTCGTGGATAAACTGCCAAAGACTAGATCTGGAAAAGTGATGAGAAGAGTAATTAAAGCTGTAATGATGGGGCAAAGTGCTGGAGACGTAACAACGCTGGAAGATGAAGCATCAATGGACGAGATTAAGAAAGCAGTTGAAGAATTTAAGAAATCCTTAAATCAGTAAGAAAGTGTTTTTTAATAATGATTTTAACCTCTGATTACGCTACTTTTTACTCTCTTCCCCCTTTACCTTTTCGTTTGAACTTAAGGAGAAAATACCCACCATATGGTTTAAGAAAAGTAGAGGCAATCACTGGGGCTAGAATTGTTCCTCCAGATAAGCTAACAGAAGATGAAATAATTGGAGTCTATGTTAATGATCCTTTTGGATTAACAGAGGCTGCAAAAGGTTTAACTAAGATATTTAAAAGAGAACCTTACTATGTTACATCTTTTAAGGAATTTTCTTTTAAGCTAAGAGAAATGAAAAGTAAGATTATTGTAGGTGGTCCAGGAGCATGGGAGTTAGTAAATGAGGATTGGATAGACCACATTTTAATTGGAGAAGCTGAGACTACTCTACCAGTCTTGCTAAAGAAAATTAAAGAAGGAGAAAAAATGCCTAAAGTTATATATGGTGAAGAAGCTAAAAAATTCTATCCTATTAAAGGGCCTTCTTCAATGGCTGAGGTAGAAATTATGCGTAAAGGGAGAAAAATTCCGTTAGATATTGTAAAAAAAGAATTAGAATTACAATCTAAATATCATAATTACGTTAACTTGATCTCTGAAGACTTGTTATCTTATGGAGATGAAAAGGAGGTAATAGACTTACTAAAATTAAGTTCAGCTTATGGTAAAGTTATATTCTCTCAGATTAGTGTAATCTCAGCTTCATCTTTCAATTTATCTAAATTAAAGGAAGTGCTAAATCTAAGTGAGAGAAACTTTAGGTCCCCAGTTCTTAGCACTAATCCAGGTAGCTGTATATTTAAAATAGAAAGCGAAATTATTAAAGAACTAAATAAGAACTTTATTTATCCCATGATTTATACTGACGTATCTAACGTTTATGATTTAATGACGTATAAGACTATAATTATTCCTTTGCCTAAAAACGATGATGAAGATATTTCTAAAATATTGCTCGACGTATGGAATCACGATAGAAAGATAATAAAAGTACCTTTCTCTAGGGTAATTGACTACATTCTTCGTAAGAACTATGAGACTAAAGGTGAGTATTTAAAAAAGCTTAACCTTAGCAGTATATTTTCTATATTTCCACTCATTATTAAAGCCTATTTATTTCCTTAATAAACTTAACACTATCATAAAGGCTATCAAACCCATTATTCCAGCGAATATGTATGCATACGAGAAACTAAATTGATAAAGAAACCCCATTACTGTATTTCCGATTAAAACCCCAATACTTCTGCCAAACGATAGAGCCCCCATTGCTGTCCCAGTCTCACCTTTAGAAAGCTTAGAAATTATTGTTGGTTCGAAAGTTTCTGTAGATGCAACAGCAATCCCCATAATTGCTGAAAGAGGATAAATAGTAATAATTCCATAAGGAGAGAGAAAAGCATAACCAAATGCGATTAAACCGGCAAGAAGATATCCTAAGAAAGCTAAACCTTTTATATCTTCAAGCTTAATTTTTGCAAAAATATATCCAAAAATGGAAGATGAAGCAAGAAATATACCATAAGTAAGCGTTGCTAGATAAAACTTTTGAGTAAACTCTTCCGTTGTTATTATTGGAAAACCAAAACTATATTGAGTAAAAGCAAAGAACATAGTTGATATTACTATAGTTAAAGCCAATCTTCCAGGTCGTTTTGGAGATCCCTTACCTCCAGCCTTAACTAAAACTAAAAAGACGGTAGAAATTAACAAGGGAATTGCTGTAAAAATTAAGATAACTGTGGCCTTTATACCTAGATATAAGGCTACGGTTAAATAAGCAACAGCTAAAGTTGCTCCTCCAATATCTAAAGCATGTAAGATTCCATAAGCTTCTTTTCTTTCATTGTCATCAGTTACCTCAGCTAACATAGCTCTCCGTGCTGGAGTTCTAAAATTTCTAAACCACCAGCCAAACATGAAAAGGAAAAGAGCTTGTATGTAATTTACGGCTAAACCAGTAAAAGATAGGATTATGATGAGTGAGTTACCTAAAACAGCAATGATTTTTCTTCCATATTTATCAGCTAAATAACCTCCTAAAATTGACATTAAACTTCCTCCACCATAATTTAGGGCTTCTGCTATGCCATAAAGAAAAATAGGAGCATGAAAATAGAATACAAAAATTATGGGAAATGAGGCAACGGCAGCTTGATACCCTAAATCAGCAAAGAAGGCTGAAAAAGATATTTTTAATACTTCTCCTCTTCTTTTAAGAGTCATATTTATAAAAATGAAAAACTAGATTTAAGCATGACGCCAGAGGAAGCATATTCACTAAGATTAATTTCAGATGTAAAAATTAGTGAAATCGGTTTATTTCATGTTGAAACATGGATTGAAAAAGAGAAATATAAATCTGCAATATTTCTTAATAAACAACAAATAACCTTCAGCGGAAACGAAGCATCTCCAGTATATCATGAAGGTTATTTATATTACGTGAAAAGCACTAAAAAAGAGGCTAAGTTAATTAGACAGAAACCTTACGGAGAAGCTGAAGAAATACTTTCATTAGGGAAGATTCATAAGTATGTCTTCCATAAACAAGGAATACTAATAATTGGTGAAGAGAAAGTAAGACCTAGCTCTCCTTTTATTGCTAACAAACTTAAATATAGGTTTGATGGAAAAGGTTTCTTTTGGACTAGACAATCACTTTTCATTTTTGATAAAGAGCTTAGAAAGTTAGTTTATGGAAACTTTGACGTTACTGATATTGCAACTAATGGTAATAGAGTTATAATTTCTGCGACAAAAGAAAATGATGATTACGGTTTAGCTGACATTTATGAAGTTGATGTTAATACGGGAGAACTAAAAAGGATAACCAAAGGAGAGGGAAATATATCAGCTATATCAATGAACAAGGAGGGTAAAATTGCTTACTTAGGTCATAGGAAAGGTAAAACACCATGGGCAATAAGAGAAATAATTTTCCCAGAGGAAGAAAAGAGTTATCTTTGTGGCAATACATGTGGAAGTACAGTACTTTCGGACCTTTTCGATGGAGTGAAAGAGAAAATTATTTATGAAAATGATCAGGTAATTACATTAGGTCAAGTTGGTGGTGAAGCTCACCTTTACTCTGTAGCAGATAAGGTAAATAAACTAACTGAAGGAGAAATAGTTGTAAGAGGTTTTGATTATAAGCATGAGAAATTAGTCTATTTCTATTCTACTCCAGAAAAACCAGTATTAATGGTTCAAGATGGAGAGATTTATGATCCTAATCCTAACGTTAAGGGAATTTCTCCAGTGCATATAAAGGGAGAAATTGAAGGATGGGCTATCATTACAGATCCTTCTAAACCTACTATACTTTTCATTCACGGAGGTCCACATATGGCTTATGGGTATGCTTATTTCATTGAGTTTCAATTTTTTGCTAAAAACGGATTTAATGTAATTTATGCAAATCCAAGTGGTAGTCAAGGATATGGTGAAGAATTTGCGAAAGCATGTGTAGGAGACTGGGGTGGAAAAGATATGAGAGAGTTAATTAATTTCGTAAGTGAGGTAAAGAAAAAGTTTAACTTGACTGGTAAATTTGGAGTAACTGGTGGCTCTTACGGAGGTTTTATGACAAATTGGATTGTTACTCAGACAGATATTTTCTCAGCAGCAATAAGCGAAAGGAGTATATCGAATTTAGTTAGTATGTGCGGGACTAGTGATATAGGTTTTTGGTTTAACGCAATTGAGGCTAATGTACAAGATCCATGGAGTAAAGATGGAATTGAAAAGCTAATGAGAATGTCACCAATCTATTATGTTAAAAACGTTAAAACTCCGACTATGTTAATTCATGGGGAGATTGATTATAGATGTCCTATTGAACAAGCTGAACAGTTCTTTATGGCACTTAAAATGAATGGAGTGCCAACAGAGCTAGTCAGATATCTAGGTGATGGTCATGAACACGCAAGAAGAGGGAACCCTAAAAACATGATTGATAGGCTAAAAAGAAAGTTAGAATGGTTTAGCAAATATTTGAATAACTAATAAGCTTTAAATTAAAGGCTAAATTATTTTATATGTGGACTACTATAAACTTAATAGATTAATAGGTTTAGCTAATTTAGCTGTAGTAGCATATTTTATACTAGAAAAGGGAATACAAATTCAATTTCTCCCTTTACTAGTCTTTTCTGTTATGACCACTATTTCTTCTTCTCCGCAAATTCTAGGCTTAGGATTAATTATAGGTTCACTGGACTTATCAATACTCTTTATAAGAATTCTTTCGTTATTCTTACTTTTACAAGCTTTAATTCTAACCGTACTATCTATCTTATCATTAAAGATTAAAATTGCTAGATTTATTCCTCTACCACTTTCTATTTTACTTTATATATTTTCTCCTGATATTTCTCTCTATCTATACTCTTTTACTGTTCTAGGATCAGTTCTCATCTTATTTGAGAGAAAAATTTATCCTAATTTATTGTTACTTTTAGCTCTTCCGTTCTTTTTAACTCAGTTGTTCTTTTTATACTCTTTTTCTATTATGAGAGTAGGCTTTTCTCCCTTTTTGATCTTAAATGAGATGGCAAAACTTTCTAAGTTCATGTTACCAGCTGATATAATAGTTTTAATAATATCCTTTTTGAAAAGAAACTCATTATATACTTCCTTAAGTACATTAGTTATTATAGCATCTCTAGGTGTTGCTGTAGCATTCCTCTTCATTAAGCCAGATTTTAGTTTAATGTATTCCTCTTCTTCAGCTATAGTAGCCTCTTCAACTCTCTCTAATGATGACATAGAAGAACTAATCTTAAGTAATCTTGATAATCAGAGTTTATTAGTAGACCTCTTTTCGCTTTATAAAAGAGACATTACCTCCTTTTACTGTAAGCTTGCTGAAAAAGAAAATTGTAAAGCTATAGTTAAAATCCCTGAAGCATTGCCATTCAAAATAAATTATTCTCTTTGTGATTTGCATAAAATTGCAAATTGTTTTGAGAAATTAAATCAAGTTCCCTCAAGAGATATTATTTCTTTTTTGTCCGTTGCTAAAGAGAAAGACATAGAATTAGCTGAAAGAATTGGTAAGCTGGCATTATCAGTTACCCCAAACCCTAAACTAATAAAAATAATGGATGAAATCGAAATATCTAGAAGAGAACACCTAAAGTATAATTGGGATCCTAAAGTTTGGCTAAACAGAGAAATTTTTGGTTACAAAATTGTTGATTATTTAGGTAAAGGTGGATCTGCTTATGTATTAGTAGGAGAAAAGGATGAGAAAAAGTATGCAGTAAAAATACCAATACTTATGCCCCCAAACAATGCTACTGAAAGCTATTATGATTTTATAAACGAATATTCTCAACTTAGAGAACTGTCACAGAGGTCAAACAATATTGTAAAGTTTATTGATGCTAGAATAGATAGTGAGGCCATAAAGAGAATAACTCAAGGAGATGTATTAGCTTATCTTTCCGATCCACCGATTTTGGTAATGGAATATATGGAAGGAAAAAGCGTAAAGGAATTAATAAATAATGATAACATATTTTACTCAGATGAATGGCAAAAAATAGTTATACTTATAGCTTTAAGAGTAGCTAAAGCGTTAGATGAAATTCATTCTTCTGGATTTGTACATTTAGATATTAAACCCTCTAACATTCTTTTCTCTTCTCCCCCTGGTAGAACAGGAAAGGAGGTTTTAGATAATCTTTATAATAATAAGGTAGAAGTTAAGATAAGTGACTTAGGTTCTGCAAGAAAGACAGGAGAAAAATTCATACAATACACTCCAGAATATTGCTCAATAGATCAAGTTGAAGCTATAATAGAAGGAAAAGGCGCAGATCCCTCAATGGACATCTATGCGCTAGGAGCAACTCTTTATAAAATGCTAACTAGGAATGATTTTAATCCACCGGAATTAATCAAGCTCTTTAATGAAGCTTCTTTTGCATTTTCTCAAAAAAGAGATCCAAAGCCTATTCTAGAAGAGGCTAGAAAGATATACAAAGAGTTTTATGAAAAGTTAGAAATACCAGAAGTGAATTCAAAATTAGTAGACTTAATTAAGCAAATGGTTCACCCAGATAAAAGACCAAGTGCTAACGAAGTTTATAATAGGCTCAAAGAAATATTAAATAATAATGAAAGAAGTAGTGATTCCGGACAAGCTTTATGAATATTTAGAAAATTTAGGAGTAATTAAGAGACTTACTCCATCTGATATTGTAGTTGAATTAATTCTAAATAGTATTGATATAAAGGATAGACCCAAATATTTGGCAGATATCTCTGACGAATACCTAAAGCTTGGTGATGAACTAAAAAACAGAGGAGATATTGTTGTTGCTGGTGAAATGTATTGGAGAGGATTATCTTATTTAATGAAGGCTGTAGCATTAAGATTAGGATTTGAGATCCAAACTTATCAAGATTATTTTTCGCTTGTCGATTATCTTGCTTTCAAGTATAATGATGGAGAACTCGTTGTGATGTTTACTAACTCTGAAAGACTTCATGGAGAATACCATCCAAGACCTCAAGGAGAGAAAGAATTTGAATATAGAGAAGAACAACTAAAGAAATTAGTTAAAAAATTGAGAGAGATCCTGCAATGATATTTGTAGGTACATCCGGGTGGTTATATGATTGGAATGAAGGAGAAAACTTAGAATGGTATGTAAAAAATTCTGGTTTAAACGCTGTAGAACTTAACATGAGCTTTTACCGTTTCCCCTATGAGAGGCAAATAAAGGCTTGGAAAAAATACAATATTGTATGGAGTGTAAAAGTTAACAGATATATTACTCATGTAAAAAGGTTAAAAGATATTGAAAGTTGGGAGAAATTTAGAAAAATAGTTGACGAGTTAAACCCAAGGTTTTACTTATTCCAAATGCCACCAACGTTTAAGTTAAATGAAGAGAATATAAAAAGGGTTAAGGAATTTGAAAAGCTTGTTGGAGAAAAAATGGCCATAGAGTTTAGAGATCCTTCATGGTATAAAAAGCTTCCAGATTTGAAAGTAACAGTAGTTTCAATAGATTCCCCTATAGGAACTTACATAGTTAATACTTCAGGCACCGTTTATTTACGATTACACGGAAAGGATAACTGGTATATGTATGATTATTCGGAAGAAGAGTTAAAGGAGTTAGCTGAGAAAGTAATAAGTTTAAAACCTAAGGAAATTTTTGTATTCTTTAATAATGATCATTGGATGCTTGAAAATGCTAGGTTAATGAGAAAGATCTTAGAAGAAGCCTTTAGCATGAAGTAATATTTAGCCCATAGAATATTATTATAACATGCATGATCATGGAATGAATGAAGATTTTAGAAAGAATTTTGAGAACCCTGAAACATTTCTTAGGAACATTCTTACTAAAGGAGAAGTTATAGCTGAGTTAGGTTGTGGAACTGGATTTTATTGCCAATTTCTTAAGGAATTTGCAGCAAAACTTTATTGTGTTGATGCTTTCTGTCCTGCATTAGAGGAAGCTAAGAAAAAAGCTCCATCAGCTATATTTTTATGCGAAGATGCATCAAAAACTTCAATTCCTTCAGAAAGTGTTGATGTGGTTTTATTTGCTAATTCTTTTCATGACATGAAAAATAAGGATCTTGTGGTGAAAGAAGTAAAAAGAATTTTGAAAAAAGGTGGAAGAGTTATTATTATTGATTGGGATAAGAGAAATACACGTATTGGACCTCCATCATGGATAAGGATGAGCGAGGAAGAATACATAGAATATTTTAAGGATTTTAAGCTTATAGATAAGTTTAAACCTAGTGAATATCAATATGGTTTAGTGTTTATTAAAAATGATTAAGTTTACCATATGTAAAGAGATAGGCAATGAAGATAAAGTCTGGGAGATAATCAAGGATCCCTATAAAATACCAAATTATTGGAAAGGAACAAGAGAACTTAACATAAAGGAAATAGGGAGAAATATCTACGAAGGAGATATAAAGTTCGCTTTTCCTTCTAGTGGAAAAGTTAGAATAATGGTAGACGACAACAGTAAGAGAGTAATAATTAATTATCTCTCTGGACCAATTAGAGGAATTCATGAAATAACAATTGAAAATAAACAATTATGTTCTAAGTGGAGTGTAGAATTATCACTTCTTCTTAAACCTATGGAGAAAAGAACTGAGGAACATTTTAAATCTGGAACCATTCATGCAATTGAAAGAATTATAAGTGAGATAACGTAATCTACTCGCTTTTATCAATAGTCAGCTTTCTATCCATATCATAAATTACCTGATTAATTATTGGAGATAAATATCTTAATATTTCCACGTGTTTAATAAGAAAAATTTTACCTCTTTCATTTAACTTATAAGCCATCTTATTCTTTTCCTTACACTTTTCTATTATCCCATATTTTTCCATTCTTTTTAAAGTACCGTAAATTAGACTTCTAGGAACTGGTTTCTGCAGTAATCTTTCTATATCCTTCTTTATATCACCACCATAAGCTTTTCCATTTCTTTTATATATAACATAAGCAATAAATACTGGTATCAATCCCCTAAGAATAATCATCTTCTCTCCTTTCATCAGTAGTACTTTAATTGTCGCCATTTTTATAATTATATGTTAACAAACGCTCTTAACACCTTTTTAAAAATTAAATAAATAAGAAAGAAAGTTTATTTACGGTTTTATATATGAGATTTTTGAATATAAATTAAATACTAAGAACTAACTTTCTGTTCAGAAACTTAATGTATAATAATAATATAAAACAAAATTAGTTTAATGAAAGGAATCTTTGTATCACATGGTTCTCCAATGATATTGGTAGAGAATGATCCTTGGAAAGATATGCTAAAAAAATGGGGACAAAAATTAGGAAAATTTGATACAGTTGTAGTTATAAGTCCACATTTCTTTAATTGGTCTAGCAGTTTTTTAGTGGAAATTCAACCTAAACTAGAATGTATTCAAGATTACTACGGTTTTCCAGATGAGTTATATAAGTATTGTTATTCAGCTGAAAATGACGTTGAGTTAGCTAGAAGTATTGTTATAGAAGGCCAAAAGCGAGGATTACCTGTTAAAGAGGATAATAAGTGGGGTTTAGATCATGGTGCATGGATTCCTTTAATGTATATGTTTCCAGATGGAGTTAAGGCTGTAGCAATTTCAATTACTGACCTTTCAGCAGAAATACACTTTAGGCTAGGAGAGGTAATTAGTGAAGTTACTAAAAATAAAAACGTTCTTATTATGGGAACTGGATCTCCAACTCATAGACTAGAATTAATGTATCTTAACGCAAAACCTAAACAAACGAAATTTGATCAGATCTTAATAGAAAAGTTAGAAAAAGGAGAATTCTCTTCAATATTTAATTTAGAAGGAACAAAAGAATGGGAAATTGCTCAACCAGAAGGAATGCTAAGACCATTATTTACAGTTTTAGGTGCAATAAAACCAAAAAAAGCTAATATTATAGGCTATGAAGTTCCATATGGAGGAGTAAGTATGTTAGCTGTTGAGTTCTACAGTTAATAAGGAATACATTAAATCTCTCTCTGTTACAATACCGACTAATTTAGAGTCATCAACCACTGGTAAAGTTCCTATCTTCTTCTCTTTCATCATTTTTGCAGCATCAATAATACTCATATATCTATTAACAGTCCATGGGTTTCTTGTTCCAGCATCTAAGACATTTCCTATTTGTTTGTGCTTATCAAGATATTTTACGATATCTGCTGCAGTAATTATTCCAATCATCCTATATTCGTTTACTATCGGTAATCTTCTTACTCCTTTCATTGTCATAAGTTTTGCAGCATCCAATATACTTGCATTTTGCGGAATTGTCTCTATTTTAGTTGTCATAATTGAATCTATTATTCCGGAAAATTTTAGATCTGTAATTACATCGATAACTTCTCTTTCTGTAAATAATCCTCTAATAATTTGATTTTCAATTATTGGTAACCCACCAATATTGTTATTAATCATTATCTTTATTGCATCAATGATCGGAGTATCTGGTGAGACTGAAATTAAATCTTCTGACATAAGATCTTTCGCTTTTAGATTAAAAACATCTAATCCATATTCTGAAAACGCTGCTACAATGCTTCTTGTAGTTATTATTCCTACTGGTTTTTCTTGGTTTAATACTACAACTCTTCCACTGCTTTCTCTAGATAGAATACTAAGTAGTTCTTCCATTGAGGAGTTTAAACTTACTGTCACAACAACTGTATTCATATAATCCGAGACTTTTGCTCTCATAGATATAATATTGACTATGAAAAGAAAAGCTTTTTGCATTATAATGATAAATTATCTTTACTGGCATTGATAACTGTATTAATACACATTAAAATTTCTAGGATATATATGAAGATATTAAAATAAAAAGATTAATTAGATTGATACTTTTTTATATATAATGAGAATTGCATTTCATGGATTCAAAGGTGGCATAGGTAAATCCACATTATCATTAATGTTTGCAAAAGCATTAGCAGAGGAGGGTAAAAAAGTTCTTTTTATAGATAGAGATCTAATGAGTTGGGCTTCAGAGCTAGCTAAGATAAATGAAGATGGTTTGCTTATTCAAATAGGATTAGGCAAAGAACCAAAGAACTTTTCTAAGGAGATTAAGATCGGAAGTGGAAGCGTTGAAGTAGTAAAACTATTTTCTACGGGAATAAAGTTTTATAAAGTTCTTTATGAATTTAATAAAGAGAAAGAATTTAAAGAAATATATAAAGAATTCCTAAGAAGTAAAGTGTTTGATTATATCATCTTAGATAATCCAGTGTTTTTAAGTTGGGACCATAATCCGATCAAATATGAAACAATAGCATATAACGAGGTATTCCCAAATGATAAAGCCTATGTGATTTTAGTAAGCGATCCTTTGTCATTTTCAATAGACGATTCAATAATATACTTAAGGAGAATAAGCTCAGAAGCTCCAATATTTTGGAGTCCTCTTGCTGGTATAATAAATATGGCAATAGAGGAAAAAGAGAAATATGTGGATAGTTTGAAAAAACTAATGTCTTCCATAGGGTTTTACAAAGGTGTGATAGTTAGATTTTATGATTCAATTTTCCAATTTTATGGTAGTATTGAGGATTTACCAGTAGTGCCAGAAATAAAGGTTTTAGCTGAAAGGGTAATGAATAACGATATGAAAGAGGAGATAATAGTTTAAAAGCTTCCTATCAAAGAATTCGTTATGGAATGTGAAAAAGAAGTATTAGAAATCTTAGATATATTATTTAACAGTGGACTAATTAGAGGAAGAAAAGTATTTGAAGATGATATAAAGCATTTGATTTCTCATAATAAGGGCAATAAATGTAGTGAGAATGAGGTCCTAGAGTTAACTAGGAGATATTTAAGAATCTTAGGAATTACTGTAATTAAGGGTAGTTACTTTAAGGAAAAACCGGTAAAGGTCTTTGATGATGGGAGTTACATTAGCGAGACTATTTATGGTGTGGAGTACGATATTCTGAACGAAGATAGCCTCATTGGCAGGATAGTTTTTTATGAGGATAGAACGATGATAGAGTTTGAGAGAGAAAGAAGAGAATATAAGATTAATAAAACATTTGCAATAAAAGCCTTGAAAGACTATTTAAATAGGTGTTCTGATCTAAAGGACTTTATTGTTAGTTATATGAAATTTTTAGAAGATAATAACGATGAGAAAGTTTTACAATGGTTAAAGAACTTTCTGTCTACCAAGTCTTAAATATACTTGCTCGAATAAATATATAATCTTTTCAATTAATTCCTCGCTAATTCTTATTTCTTTCAAACCTGGCAGTTTCATTACAACCTTATTTCTATAAAAATATAGATAACCAGTAAATCCATCAACTTTAGTATCAGTTGGCCTAAACAACCAGACTTTAAACCTATATACTTTCTTTTCCTCATCTTCAACTAGCTTAACTATATAAAAATCGTTAACCACGCTATTGTTATCTGAAAAGTACTCTTCCAATAATAATTCTACAAATTTGTTATCTATCCTTTTTAAATCATAAATCATGTTATTTTCTACTTTTTTAAGAAACTAAGAGTTAACTGTAACTATTTTTACCACGTAACATTTAAATACATTATGCGATATAAATATTACAATGAGTAAAAGAGTTAAAAGGAGCTCTCTTGAGATACTTTTTTCTATTCTTAATGCTTGTAACGAAAATGTTACTAAAACTAGGATTATGTATGCTTCTGGAATTAATTTGATTGAACTCAATAGATATTTAAAATTTTTAGAAGAAGAAGGCTATATTACAAAAGAAAAAACCGAAAAGAATCCTAAGTATAGTTTAACAGAAAAAGGTAAAGATGCACTTGAAAGGTTGAGAAAATATGTAGAAGTATTAAAAGAGTACGAAAAAGAAAAGAAAAATGTTTCAGATTTGATTAAGCTAATAAAAACGAAAAAGAAAGCTAAAACCTCGACAGATATGAAAAGAAATCAGTCCCTTTAATTGATTGAAATAGGGTGACATAACTCTTAACTTCCTCATTTTTTATTTTTGCTAAACTATCAGCAAGTTTATTTAAGATAGTTACTTCCTTTTCCCCTTCTATTCCCCATGCCTTTATGTACTCTAACTCTTCAGGAATAAGAGAGTCAATTCTTACTATTGGAGATATAGCACTTAACTGAAAGTATGCAGAATAAATTTTAGTATTAAACTTCTGATAAGCCTTACTTAGTCCCTCTAAATCGGAAATAATTTCCCCTCTCTTAAATACCTCATCCCAATCTATCCAGCCAAGCATTACAGTATCCTTATTTTTCATATTTTTCCTTAACTCCATAATTAAGGTAGTGACAAGATAACTTTCCCTCATGTTTAATAAATTATATCCCTCATTTTCTAATTCTTTAATTAAAATCCTATGACTAAATCTTTTCACTATTCCAATAGGTTTCTTTTTCTGTATAATATTGCTTCTAACTATGAAATATTCTTCTAATGAAGGTTCATAAACTGGTGGATCAAGTAAAGGCCCGTCAATGAAGATCTTTTCGCAATTTGCTCGAGAAAGTAAATTAGTTTCTAAAGTTAGCATTAAGGATATTGAATGTTTTTTAACCTCATCTTCTCCATAATAGTCACTAATTATTTTAAAATCCCTAACTATTGTAGGAGGAATTTCTTTCACTTCACCGTATTTTCCCATAACAGTAACTGCCTTTGCAATGATTAGATACGAATCACCAAGATCAACCTCGTATTTTCCACCATCAATGGCACATGCGTTATGTTCATTTACTTTTTCATCTATTTTTTTGAATTCAATATTCAGTCTCCCTTTTCTTATATCTTCAGCCAAGAGAATGACATCAGCCTTTAACTTATTTGCTTTTTCCTTTTCCTCTATTGCTAATTTTTTTATTTTATCAATTATGTCACTCATTTTGAAAACCTTAAAGACAGAGAAATTCCTTTGCTTACTAAAAATTTTATTAATTCTATTACTTCATCATAGTTTCTACTATCTATTTCTATCTCATTATTATCAACTAATTCAATAAGTAGCTCTAAGTTTTCACCTGCTTTAGACTTTAAGACGTTATATAGTTGAGTTAACTCCTCTTTACCCTTCTTTATTTCTTCTTCTAAGTCTTCTGATTTATCATTTAACATATAAATATCGATATTTTCATTAAATATATTCTTTAATATTTTCTTATAAAGTAAAAGTTTTGTATTAATCTCTCTTATTTCTTTAGTTTCTTCTTCTATTTTCTTTCTTTTTTCTTCCTCCATTTTCCTATAACAAGCAATAACTTTTTCATACATAATATCAATCAATTTAGAGATGTATTCTGGGTCATTAGAGTTAAGTATTCTTTCTTTCTCATCTTTTATTAAGTCATTGCAGAATAGCATTTTGCCCTTTATATCCCTAATTTTCTCTAAAGATTTTCTTAAACTAGAAAGATCATTAAGAGTTTTCCTTAACTCATATTCTATTTTATCCTTACTAAACTCTCTCTTTTTAGAAGAAATTAATTCGACCAATTCAATTAGTTGCATTAATCTTCACCAATTTCCTTCTTAATTTCCTTTACAAGTTTCTCAACTTCCTTCTTTTTCTCATTTAATTGACTTTGTAATTTAACTATTTCCGGACTAATTTTTTCTATTTCTTTTAATTCAGCTTCTAGTTTAATTAAATAGTTATTAATTCCTGCTAAAGGTAAAATCGGAGAAAATACTTCTTTCAATTTTTGAGTAAGTGGTAATGATGCTCCATCCATGATTATTTTTATACTTTCCCAGATTATCAAGAGTAAATTATTGGAGTCATTTCCATTAATTTTTTTAACAGTCTCTATGAAATTCATTATATTTTCTGGGTCTTCTTCTTTTATAACTTTCATTAGACTGTCTTTTATTTTATTGACAAAATCTGGTATCTTAGAAATAAGTTCTTCTTCGTCAATCTTTTCTACATTGACAAGACTTTTAGCTCTTCTTATTATTTCAATTTTCTTGTTAATCTCGTTTTGTATTTTTGCTATCTCTTCTTCTGCTAATGATATTTCATCTAGGAATTTGTTTAGTTGTTTATATAGAGAAAAAACGACAATTGCAAATCTTAAGAAGTTTTTGTCATCACTTCTTTCCGCTAATTCAATGTAACTTTGTATTACATTAATCATGTCATAAACATTCCTTATTCCAGCTTCCCTCTTTTTAGCAGTTATAAAATATGCGTTGTTCACGTTAATTTTACTTAATTTCTCCTTGATGGCCTTCAAGGGTATTAAATTTCTAAGTTTTACATAATTCGCAATTTCACCAGTCGCAATTGACGAATATAATAAGAACTCTAAACTACTGTTCTTCTTAGTACCAAAGATTTTTTGTAAAGCATTAAGTAATTCACTCTTTTCCTCATCTTGAACAAATTTAACTACTTCCGCTTCAAGCTTATCTTTTAGTATCTGCCTAAGTAAGCCCACAATAATTTTAGTAAACTCTTTTACTCTTTTCCCGGGCAGATTAGAATAATCGATCACGTTATCTTTTATTACGTTAATTATCTCGTTCTCGGCAAAGTATTGAACTATATCGTTTATGAAAGTGTCAGAGGTCTCTATATCGTCTAAGTGGAATTGTTTTGAACCAAAGATTCTAAATCTTTCATTAACTATTTCATTAACTTTTACAAACACCTCATCAGCTTTTGCTGGATAAATTTCTGGTGCAAAAACTATCCAATTAAGGGATTGAATAGGCCGCTTATTTCCTTTAGTTAAAGGTAGGGAAGGTAATGTTAGCTCTTCATTAATGGAGTTAAGAAATATCGAAACTGTATCAATTACATCTCCTAGCTTAATTTTAAGTGCCTCTTTCCTTAATCTTATTCCTCTTGAATACAATTCATAAAAGTTAATGTAAAGCATTTGCCTCTTTAACGGAGTTGATAAAGGTAAATGCAGAACTTTTACTGAAAGAGAATCGTAATATGCGTCAAGGGATGTATCTTCTGAAAGAATTATTATCCCGTGAATAATTTCATTCTCTGGTATTTTATCTGGCTTATTAGTGAGTATAACATTAAACTTAGGGAACGAGAGGATAACGTGCAAACTATCTATCTTTTTCTCCTTAAATTCGAGGTTCATCCCGTACTTTAGGAAAGATATAAAGGCTTCAATTTCTTTCTCTTCATCAAGTAATTTTTCGTTAACAAACTTAATGGCTTTTTCCTTAAGTTCTCTAGTCTCAAATTCTACTACAGAACCTCCAACATTAGTATTAACTAATGTCTCAAATAGACTCCAGGTTAAAGCATAAGCCTTCTTTTTACTTCTAACTTTTAGCTTACTGATGAGCTCATCTAAATTCCCTTTGTTTATATTTTCATATATTACCTTGTCTATATTGTCAGAGAGAAATACGTAAAGATTTCTATCAAAAGAATCCTTTTCATCTAAGTAAGTTAATAAAAAGTCTTCAACCATGTCTAACTCCTTAGCTACTTCTAACCATGAATAATAGTCAACTAAGTAACCTTCTACTACATGGTCTTTTAACGCCTCTATGGGTTTTTCAGTGAATATTCTTTTAAGCAAAATTTCGTGAAATCTCTTTATCTCACCCTGATCTAACTCTTTTTCAAACTTCATAACCTCATTTATCCTTATTGTCTCTCCTTCTTCGTTAAGATTCTGATTATCTTCAATTAACTTAAACATTGAATCTACTTTATTCTCACTTTCACTACTTTTGCAAACTACGTCATTAAAGAACCTCGTTAGTCTTCTTCTTTCTTGTCCAATTGTCCAATAAGGTAAATCCATATATTCAAGGAGTTTTTTGTCAATTTTATTAAACTCAAGTAAACAATCCATTACAGTTAAGAATTCCAATTTTGAGGGAGGCATAAGGAATATTCTCTTTACTCTTTGTGATATTGCCTCATAAGTTTCTGGGAATAGATCCTTTAATATTTCTCCAAATATCCTAGAGTAAGCACTAGGAGTCATGGATAAGTAAATTACTTTATTCCCCTTTGAATTAGCAATCTCTTTTATCTTTACCCAGAAATCTCTTATTTTATCTCTAAACTCTGGTAAATATTCAATACTTGTCTCTACTTCATCTATTAAGATTACTTTACTTTCATTGTTAAAATTGATCTCTCCTTTAAGCAAATCAACGAAGTTTAATCTAGTTACCTTCTCTACTTCCTCTATCACACTAAGCAAAGTAGTTTTACCTTGTCCCCAATCAGCAACTAAAGCAATAATTTCTGGTGATTCTCTAGCGCTTTTTATTCTTTGAATCTCTTCTCCTATCTGTTTAAAGAACTTAAGTTTGTTAACTACTTCAGTTTTGCTCATTACACACTCGTATAGTTTATAAATGCTTTCTGACGAGGCAGAGGTTTCACTAAGCCTAAACTCACACATTTTAACCCACCAAAATGCTTTCTATATCAGAAACGTAACCAGCGTAAGATCCAATCCTATCATCCCATGGTATCTTAACTAATGCTGGCGATCTTAAGGCTGACATTAATCCAGACACTATTACATAACCAGTGTCCAATGAGGGTAAGCTTTTTGACAAATGTTCTGGTAAACCTCCAGTTGCTGACATAACATATTTAACGTCCTCATGATAAATCCTGTGGAAAAAGAAAGTGTTAAGCATTGATAAAACGTACTTATCAACAAATGCTGGTCTCTGTGAAACTAAGAATAGTGAAACACCAAACTTTCTTCCTTGTGTCGCTAATGTTACTAATACATCTTTAGTTATTCTTGCATTTACTGGATAATCGCTTGAAGGAATATAATTTTGTGCCTCTTCGATTACTAAGGCTAAGAGCTTTTGCTTCCCAGAATACTTAGACTTAGTAAGATAATCAAGAATTAAACGTGCAATGTAACTTACTATTAACTGTTTAGTTGAAATATCTACCCCTGGAGATCCATCAGAGGAGAAGTCTATTATTCCTAATCCTTTTGTATTCCAAATTACATCTAAAGTTTGTTCATTTATAGATGAAGATGAAGAGACAAGATTGTACTTTTTAACCTTTCCATAGAAGACTTCTAATGAACTATTAACTGCTCTTATAGTACTAGGACTGAAGCCCGAAGTTTTTAGCTCTTCAAGCTCCGTTTTTAAAGCTTCTATCCCTTCTCTGCTGCCTAAAAGCCAATTATACTCTTGAGGATCATGCTGAAGTAAAACTTGTTCTAATAAGTTAGATTGAAGAGAGTTTGGAGCTGAGTCACCATATTTTAATGAAATTATGAAGTCAGCTAAGTCTTTGGCTGTAAATAATGAAAGGTCAATGGAAAGCCTTACTTCAGCATCACTTAGAGTATCTCTCATCACATATTTCTTTATCCATCCTCTACCACCGCTAATTAAATCAATGTTAAAGGAAGTGAAATCAGAATAATCACCATTAGCGTCAATTATTATCATTGGTATTGCAGTTAATTTATCACCTAGCTTTATGTTAGAAAGAAGTGTGATTAAATATCTCATATTGTAACTTTTTCCACTTCCAGTTTCACCAAAGATACCTATATGCATAGTTATTGCATTTAAATCAAGTAAAAGGGGAATTTTTGATCCAGCTAGTCTTCCATATTCTATGTAACCTTGAAGAGAAGGAATTTGATAAAATGAAAGTAGATCTTTTTCATCTTTTATTTCTGGTAATAACTTAACAATTGACCCAGGCTTGGGTACTGAAGAATGATTATATCTTTTTACTATAGACATTTCAGCCTTTATTACTGTGTTCATATGGAGTAATTCAACGTCAATTTTATCATTTAATAATGTCTTACTGAAAGGGGCTTTCTCATCAAAGAACTCATTAATGTAAGAATACTCATCAAGCCTAACTACGGTTTTCTTACTTCCATCTTCAATAAGGAAAAGTTGTCCGCTAGTAATTTCAATGTCTGCTTTAAGAAGAGCAGAAATGCTATTATTCTCACCTCTCTGTAGTACTATGCCTACACTTTCCACAATGATAAGGTTTGCTTTTTTACCTTAAGTTATATTTCTCTGACTTCTTAGTATTTCCTCGTTTTTAATTTAACAGAGTATTATGTGCTTATGAAGAGAGAGTGTGTCCAACAATTTTGTTAAGTTGTTAGAAATTTATTGTAGTAATACCTTATAAAGGGACAGGAGAGGTTCTACTTGGGGAAACATTAAATGCACAAGTTTAATCTTAATGTCCCCCTCCTGTCCCAAGTAATTTATTACTTTTTATTGTATAATAAGCTTTTTTCTCCTAAATTCTGGGACTTGATGAATATTGCTAAAGCTCTTGCTATATACTACTTGGGATTATCCTTGAGAAAGGCTAATATTCCAAAGAGTACATTACTATTGGAGAAGGCTTAGTAACTTTGCCTTATCAAATATTTCTCTTTCTGGTTATTATGCTGTTGATGAGACTAAGATCTTGTTAGTCAATGGGTTAATATACTACTTATGGGTTGTTAGAGATGTTAACACTGGTTTTGTTCCCTTCTTCATGATAACAGAAGCAAGAAGTGGATTAGACGTTATAGTACTTGTAAATAACATGAGGAGGATTAAGATTAAAATCCTTGATAAAGAACTAGATGATTATTATATCCACGATGGTTTACCAGCATACAACTACTTCTCCCTCTTGAAGGTAAAACACGAACATGTGAGATTTGGGAAGAGAAATGTGGTTGAACAAGTGTTTAGAAGTGTAAAGCATAGACTTTCCGTGATGGATTTTCACTTCCCTTGGAATTCAAGTAAAACAAGTTTGAAGGCATGGTTCGGTAGTTTCCTATTAATATTCAACCTTACTCTTTCCGTTTATAAAAGGTGAAAGAAATTGTTGGACACACTCGAGACAAAAGAGGTAAAATATTTATACTGTTTAACTATACTCAATATGGGAGTTAACTTGGCAGAAACAGCTCACAAGGTTTTGGCTGAATCTTTAGGTTCTACAGTACTAGTTAAATTAAAAGGAGATAAAATAGTAAGAGGTACTTTGAAAAGTTATGATATGCACATGAATTTAGTATTAGAAAATTCTGAAGAAGTTATGAATGATGGGAGTACAAGAAAAGTTGGTACTATTATAATAAGAGGAGATAATGTGATTTTAGTTTCTCCCATGACTTCTTAAATATTAAGCTGTCAAAATAATTATTTTAGACATAGGATAAAATCTCGTTAAATTAAGGAATTAGTATTGTTCTATATCTAAATTAATATTTTTAAAATCTCATAGGCTTTATTATTTAATGTTTGTAGTTTATTTATACTTTTTTAATATTGGAGTCGATTTTTTAATTCTCTATAATAACAATATAAATTAAAGCATATTAATCTCTTTATTTGATAAATATTTGTGAATTCCGCATACTATATAGCAATGCTAATTGTAGTTATAATAATTCTTATACTGTACTCCCTATTTCCTCTATATGATAAAGTTAATCCTACAATTGCTGGCCTACCAATGTTCTATTGGTATCAAATACTAATGCTAGGAGTAACTACCGTTATTTCATTTCTTGTAGCCTATTTCGTAAAGGAAGAAGGTGAGAAAAAATGAATGTAGATACACTTACACTTGGAATTTTTATAGCACTTTTTGCAATCTTCGCTTTTTTAGGCTTTTATGGAGCTAGATGGAGAAGAGGAGACTTAAGTAGGTTAGATGAATGGGGATTAGGAGGAAGAAGATTAGGATGGTTATTAGTATGGTTTTTAATGGGTGCTGACTTATATACTGCTTATACTTTTATTGCAGTACCAGAATTAGCATTTGGAAAAGGTGCTTTAGCATACTTTGCCGTAATGTATGTTGCTTTAACATTTCCAATAGCGCTTATAACTATGCCTAGACTATGGACCGTTTCAAGAAATAGGGGATATGTGACAGCAGCTGATTTCGTAAAAGATAGATTTAATAGTAAATCCTTAGCAATTGCTGTTGCTTTAGTAGGTGCAGTAGCTGAGATACCGTATATAGCCTTACAAATAGTGGGCATGGAAGCCGTTCTTATAGTTCTATTAGTAGGCTTAGGCTTACCACCAACTCACCTTACTCTTGATTTATCTCTTCTAATTGCGTTTATCATTCTTGCAGCTTTTACTATAACAAGTGGACTAAGAGGGGCCGCACTAACTGGTGTATTTAAAGATATTTTGATTTGGATAACAGTTTTAGCCACAATAATTGCTGTTCCATTAAGCATTGGTGGTTTTACTCATGCTTTTAGTTCAGTAAGTTCTACTTTGAGCGCAAAAAATGAAGCAAAACTATATGCATTATTCCCTTCACTTCCATCATCAGCAATTCCCGCATTCTGGACCTTAGCAGTTGGCAGTGCAATGGCATTATATTTATATCCTCACGCAATAAACGGATCTTTAAGTGCTGAAGATAAAACTAAATTAAAGTACGGTACAGCATTACTTCCATTATACGGTATTGGGTTAGCATTGCTAGCACTTTTTGGAATTTTAGTTTATACCATTCCTCCAGCTCTCTCATTAACAGTGAAATATGATGGGCTAACTGCAGTACCAGCATTATTAGCATATTCAATGCCAGACTGGTTTAATGGAATAGCATTCTTAGGAATATTTATAGGTGGTTTAGTTCCAGCTTCAATAATGGCTATTGGATCAGCAAACCTCCTAGTAAGGAATGTAGTAAGAGAATTCAGAGATTTAACACCTAGGGGTGAAGCCACATTAGCAAAGTGGATCTCAACTGCCTTCAAATTCTTAGCTTTAGCGTTTATCTTCATAGTTCCATTAAACTTTGCTATTGGTCTACAACTTTTGGGAGGAATAATAGTATTACAAGCATTACCGCCAGTATTTCTTGGATTGTTTACTAATAAATTAGAGGGAAGATCACTATTAGCTGGTTTAATTGCTGGCGTGGTAAGCGGTGTGCTAATAACAGCTTATGTAAATCACTTTGGTCAATTAAGTGTATCAACACTATCAACACCAATTGGTGGAATTTATATAGCGTTAATTGCTTTAGGGATAAATCTTCTAGTCTCTGTTATAGGGACTATTGTAGCAATGGCAATGGGATGGAAACCCAAAGAAACTATAAAAGAAGAAGAACTAGTTAGAACAAGATAAATAGCATTTTTCTTTACTCTTTTTTCAATAGGTGTTTATTTCCCCATTTCTCCATCTCAGTAAAAACACTCTTAAGTTCTTTTCCTTTTTCAGTAAGTTCATATTTTACTCTAAAAGGCCTGTCACTAACTATAACTCTCCTAATAATTCCCGCTTCTTCTAGATCTTTTAAAGTATTTGATAAAGTTTTTGAACTTAAGCCAGTAATTCTTTGAAGTTCATTAAATCCTTTACCTCCATCGAAAAGATATCTTAAAACAAGTAATTTTGCCTCAGTACCTATAACTTTAATAGTTTCAACAATAGGACAAATATTACTATCATTATTATTTGGATTCATTTTCTTACAATTAATCTGTCTTCTCACTATTTATAGTTTACTTTGGAAATTCACTTTCCTTTAAGTTTATGGATAAACCTTTTTAGGATAGATATCATAAATGATATCATATGTGGACTCATCACCATCATCATAGAAGGAGAGGATTAGCATCCCTTATTCTCACGATTTTGGCATCAAAAGGGCCTATGACCGGGGCAGATATTATGAGGGAAATTGAAAAGATAACTCAAGGCCTTTGGAAACCATCACCCGGAGCTATTTACCCAGCATTAGACAAGCTTCAAGCAGAAGGATATATAAAGATTTCAAAAGTCGAGGGTTCAAAAAATTATTATGAAATAACCGAAAAGGGAAAAGAATTAATTAGTCCAGAACATCAATTCGAAGTTATTATTGAAGAAATAGATTCTAACATAAGATACCTTATGGATAACAAGTCCTCGTTATCACAACAACAGATTGAAAGACTGAAAGAAATACTTAAAAGAGGCCTTGAGGAAATTGATAAAAGTAGTTAACGTATCTAAAACTTTTAGGACTGGAGGTAAAGAGATAAAAGCCTTAAATAACGTGAATCTTGAAATAGAGAAAGGTAAAATTGGGGCATTAGTTGGTCATAATGGAGCAGGGAAAACTACATTAATTAAAATTCTTTCAACCCTTATCATTCCAGACTCCGGAGACGCTTACATTAACGGCTATAGTGTTACTAAAAATGAAAAGGAAGTTAGAAGAAACATAGGTACTATGATGGTTAGTGAAAGGGCTTTCTATTTTCGTTTATCTGGTTTTGATAACTTAGTATTCTTTGGTATTATTCAAGGGCTTTCAAAGAGTGAAGCAAAAAGGAGAGCTGAAGAGCTCTTAGAATTAGTTGGACTATCTGAATGGAAAAATGTACAATATATGAAATATAGTACTGGAATGCAAAGAAAGTTAGCCTTAGCAAGAGCATTAATTCTAGATCCTCCAGTTATCCTCCTTGACGAACCAACTTTAGGAATGGATGTTGTTAGTTCAAGAGATTTTAGAAGTTTGATTAAAGTAATAAGTAAGGAAAAGACAATTTTGCTAACTTCACACAACATGAAAGAAGTAGAAGACTTAGCAGATAAAATAATAGTCCTTAAAAGAGGAAACGTGATAGCTGAAGGGACTAAGGAAGAGATAATCTCTAAATTAGGAAAAGTTAGAATAGTTGCAGTTAACGACGTCCCTAAAGGGTTAGACAAATATGTTGTTGGATATAACAATGGTATTTTCTACTTAAGAGTTCCAGAAAATGAGAACGTTAATGGAGAGGTAATAAAAGAAGAAAAACCTACATTAGAAGACGTTTTCGTTTATTTAATGGGTGAAGAAATAGATTCAACCAGAAATAGAACAAGAAGAGGTGGTGGGTGGAGGGGAAGATGGGGGGAGTAATTGACAAGCTTTATGCATATATTTACTTACGTGGTTTTAAGATTTGGACTAGTTACAAGACACAGATGATTTTAAACGTTTTATCCTGGGTTTTGCCAGTATTTACTTATTACTTCGTGGGAACCTCTTTAGGAAATAGTTTAGTTGAGAGAATTGGAGTAACAAATTATACTGCTTTCTTCGTAATTGGTTTAGCTTTTCAAGGATACGTTTCATCAATAATTACAACAATAAGTCAAAGGTTAAGAAACGAACAACTTTATGGTACAATTGAATACTATGTATTATCCTCTGGTGGTGTAGTTTCATTTTTAGTTTATTCAGCAATTTGGGGATTTATTATAAATACTATTAATTCAGTGGTTACGCTTTCAATAGGTTTTGCCTTAGGAGTTAAATATAACATAAACATTTTAGCAACAGCAATAATCATCTTTCTCCTTCTGCTTTCTACAATAGGCTTTGCAATGATTTCGGCAGGATTTACGATGATTGTTAAACAAGGAAATCCAATTGCATTCTTCTTTTCAACGTTTACAACACTAATGAGCGGAACTGTATTCCCAGTTTCAATACTACCATTACCAGTAAAACTCGTAAGCCTTGCTTTACCATTGACTTGGGCGTTAAATGGTTTAAGATTATCAATGCTTAACGGAGAAGGGGTATTACAACTGTTAAGCATAATACTAATCTTGGTTCTGTTTGATGTAATTTTAGTTCCATTAGGAATAGGATTTTATACTTATGCCTTTAGAAGGGCAAGGAAAAAAGGTACATTAAGTGAATACTGAAAATATCTTGCCACTTTAATAAACATTTGGATAACTGAGAAAATAAAAAAGATTATTACGATAGACATATATTTTTAGCATTAGTAAAAATATTAAATAAAAACAAGCTGTTTATAAAACAATATTAAATAGAATAAAAGAAGTTAAAATCATGTAGTTTTTGTGAGTTTGATAAAAACGTAGAAGAAAATATTGTTGATTACCTAAACTGCTCAGAGAGCGTTTTTAAATAAAAGAAGAAGACATATTAACTATGTGAGGATTATGCAGTCGTAGATACTATTTCATCAAGTTTCTTCATTAAACTAGATTCTATATGTTCTGTCCATAGCATCTCTGGCACATCGACAAAGAGAAATAATTCAGAAAGTAAGATTGTTTCAATGGCAGTTACAGCAAGGTTTTGAATCCATTTCCCTATTCCAGCAGTAACTTTAACTCCATTTGGTAACTGTTCAAAAGTGAATGTTAATGCTCTATCTGCAGCAATTATATCTCTTAATATTCCTCCCTTCTGTGCCTGAACTATTGCCTTATTTCCTTCTACTTTATATTGTGTCTTCCATCCATCATTATTTAAATAAGTTACAAAATTCTGTATTACAGCTTGTAGATTAGGTATTGGTGGATACATTTTCTCTTTTTTAAAAACTCCCATGAGTTAAGTAATATATCGAAGTATATAAATTTTTTCCATAGAATTATATACAAAAAATAATAGAATTTAGTGAGGGAAAAAAGTTTATAAGCAAACAAACATCTATCTTATTGATGCGAAAAGAGTTTTTTATAAGTTGGACTGCAACTTCAATTCAACTAATGATAAGGTTAAGTTGGGGAGTAATTGCAGTAATATTTTCTAAGTTATTAGATTTAAACTCTTTAGAAATAGGATTAGTTCTATCTTTATTTTACTTAGGTTATATTTCAAGTTCAATTTTATGGGGATTTTATATTGACTATATAGGGCCTAAAAAGGTAATTTTTATATCTTCAGTTATTTCTGGAATTTTCCTTTTGCCTATATTTTTCGTACATAACGTAATTGAACTTTATCTTATATATTTAATAGAGGGTTTTTCGACAGCAGGATTATTCCCTTCATCAGTTAAGGTGATTTCATATTTAGGAAACGTTACAACTTACATTTCATTACTTGAAAGTTCAGCCCCTATAGTTCTGCTCATTTTATCTATCTTATCTTCAATTATTTTAGTATACTGGAATTATTTTTACATTGCTATTATTCTAGTTCTCTTGCTTGTATCATTTTTCTCTTTCTTTATTAAAATTAACCACATTCCTACTAAAGGAATGAAGAATATCATTTTAAATAAAAAGATGATAAAAGTTAGTATTATAAGAGCTGGAGAACTTTGGGGTACCTGGGGAACATCTTCATGGTTATTTCCTTTCTTAGTGCTTTATGACGATATTGATAAAACCTCTGCTGAGGTCCTCTTTTTCATATATTCTCTAGGTCAAGTAGTTTCTATAATTGTTGCTAGCAGAGTAAAAAATGAGAAATCAGCAGTCTTATTCTCTCTCATATTTTTCATATTATCTTCTGTCATAATAGCTTTTATCAAATCATTTTACTTATTGTCTCCAATAGCTTTCATATTAGGTTTGTCATCATTCCTCTATAGACCTACTACAGATTCTTTAATTGTAAAAATTATGGGAAATGAAAATGCTGGAAAATCAATGGGATTTGCTAATGCAGTCTCTCAAATAGGAAGTTTAATAGCACCTATATATGTGGGATTAATGATCTTTCTTGGTTTTAAGGTATTAGCTATTATTGGGCTATCTATTGGACCTCTGGTCTCTCTCATTCTCTTGTTTTTCGTTTAATATATTCATGTACTTTTATATACATATATATACTTTCTCATAAGTTTTTGTCGTTGGTTTAATAATCTTGTTTAATACACAAAAGTACAACGTAATTATCTTATTTTTTCACCTTAAAATAAGGCAATTAAACTCTGTTTACATTTATCCACATTTACACATTTTTAAATATATGGTGTTTTTTAGTTACTCTAATCAAATATATTAATTGGGATTAAAATGGCTGAAAGGTTAAAATTTCCAGATGGCAGAGAAGTAGACATACATGAAGTACTATCATTCCTCTATGGATTAGGAGGTAGTGAAATACAAGTACTACACTTACTATTATCTGGAGAAAAAATGACAAGTGAGGAAATAGCTGGAAAATTAAGAGTATCTAAAGCCTCTATTAATAAGGCAATAAACAATTTAGTAAGCAAAGGATTAGTAGAGAAAGAGAAAATACCAGAGGAAAAGAAAAGAGGAAGACCAACATTTGCTTATTATATTAAAAAAGAATACATGTATAAGAAAGTAAATAGTGACGCATCAAGATTAGTAATTAACGTTAGAGAGACAATAAAGAAATTACTTTCTGAAAGGACATGATTGCCAATAAATAACACAGTTTTTAGCTTGAGATAAAGTTAAGACTCTATTTATTGCTTTACAATAACTTATATATCCTTGATTAACCCTTTTTATATCAAAGTATTCACACTGAGAAGAAAGCTGTTCATTTAATAGGTTTACTTCAGAGAAGAAGTTTATCTTTAGTTCATTCTTTAATTCTTGTTCAACATAATATCTGCAACTTTTAAAATTATCATAACACCTACTTTTTGTAGTGACAGTATCATCTGGTGAAGGTAAAAGAGGAGAAGTGCAATATCCATTTCTGTAATAAGGACAAACCATAAATTAACTCTCTTTAATTGAACTTAAAAACTTAGAGGTAGTGTAAAATAAAATCTAGCTCATCAAAAAGTTAAACATACAATATTTACATTCACGCATAAACAAGTATCACTCGCAATATTTATGATTTATTGAAAAACTTTTTATTCTTATATATCTTGATATATTCAATGAATAAATTAATTCCAATAATTTTGGGAATAATAGTTATAATAAGTATTATAATAGCAGTAAGCATGAGAACACAAGTAACAATGGCTATAGGCGGATTAGGTTATATTTTTAAGGTAAATAACGTAAACTATGCTGGTGATAATTCAGTCCAAATATACTTTATTAGTTGGTACGGCTGTCCTAATGGGGCGACTTCATCATGGATTCTTTACTTAGTTTTAAATAAATATGGGACAGTAAGTGTTATTCCTCACTCATCTAAGTTTGCACCAAGATTAGGCTCAGCTATACCTGGCCTACTTTTCTTAAACTACACTCCTAAATCAAACGTTTACTTTCATTTTATTTACCTTTATAATGAATATCTAAATGAAACACTTAATGGAATTCCTATTACTAACTTTACTGGAAACCAAGCTGTCTATCTAGGCTTAAAAGAATTAAAAAGTGAAGTGCCTCACTGGGTATATCAATTAGCTTTCTTTTATAACATTGGGGATAAACTAGTAAATCAAGGAAATGGATCTATTGCATTAGCTTATCATCATTTAGTTACTATGTGCTTTATTACTGGACCAAAGGGAACATATGCTTTCATACTCTACTCAAATCCAATAACTCCAGAAAAACTATTACAAGCTCTAGGTGTTTCTTCTTTATCGATGAGCGAGGCAAAAAGCTTAGCTTCTCACTTACTTAGTAGTAAAGAGATGCCTAGTATTATTTTACAAGCAGAACAGAATTTAAATCAAGTAATTTCTATTGAACTAAATATTTCAGATTGAGTTACTGGAGTTTTATTTAGTTTTTTGCCTATCAATTTCTCTAAAGCTATGAAAGTAGCTGGTAAAGCACCAGTAGTACCAGCCTCTCCAACTCCCCTAGCCATACTAGGTAAATCAGAAGGAGTCTCAATATATTCTAAAGTTAATTTATAACTTGCTTCTAAGGAAGTAGGAACTCCAGTTTCTGCTATGCTTGAATAAACTGGATTACCATTTTCATCGAAAGGGGCTCCTTCTAGATACACTTGAGAAATCCCTTGTAAAATACCTCCAATTAGTTGACCTTCAACCTCTTCCTTAATTATTGCTTTACCTACATCGTCAATTGCATAATATTCCAAAACGCGTGGCTTAAATGTTTCGTCCATATCAACTACAGCAATATGAACTCCAGGCGTGTAAATATCGGAAGCTTTATAGAAAATTTCGACCTCTGTGTATTCATCTGAGTTGATAGCTTGCTCCAAAGTTATTCTCTTTTTCTTAAGAATTTCTAATAAACCTTTACAAGCTTCTATAACTGCAGAACCACCAGCTGCTGCAGATCTACTTCCGAAACTACCTACGCCCTCTTTCACGGTTTCTGTATCATTAAGTAATACATTAATTTTATCTGGAGGTATATTGAGAACTTCAGAAGCTAATAATGCGAAAGTTGATTGATGTGCTTGTCCATGAGGACCAGTACCTACAAATACCTCAACTTTTCCTTTTCCTACTCTTACTTTAGCCCCTTCACCCGGAGAAGCTCTTACTACTTCAGTAAAAGCAACTAACGCTACACCTTTATTTTTATACTTTTCTTTTAACTCTCTATATATTTTGTCTCCTCTTTCTATTAATTCATGATAACCAGCTTTGTCTATTTTTATTCCCAATGGTGTTACAAATTCTCTATCAATAATGTTTTTCTTCCTAGCTTCCACAGAATCCATATTTATTGCTTCAGCAAAATCCTCAACTAATGTTTCGGTAATTAATGCTGCTTCGGGCCTTCCTGCACCTCTATAAGGACCAGTAGGTGGTTTATTAGTATAAACTCCTACAGCCCTTATTTTCATGAATCTCATTTTATAAGGTCCATTTAATAAGCCAGCTATAAACGCTGGTGTAGTGGTATTGAGTGTATATGCATAAGCACCTAAATCTACAATGACTTCTCCTTCAAGGCCTAATATTGTACCATCCTTTTTGCCATAAAGCTTTACCCTAGACTTTACTCCTCTCCCTTGAGTTGGGTTTGTTAAGTGTTCTCTTCTAGTTTCAATCCATTTAACTGGTTTCCTTAAGATCATTGATGCTAATGCAGCTAAGACATATTCTGGATGAGCAGGAACTTTGTTTCCAAATCCTCCCCCAACATTGGGAGCAGATTTTACAATTATTTTATCTGGTGGTAAACCTAAAGCTTCTTGTAGATCTGATCTAATACGAAAAGACGATTGAAAACTACCTATAATATAAAGCTTCTCACCATCATAATTCGCTATTACTCCTTTTGGTTCCATTGGGTTTGCCACTATTCTGTCTTGTAATATTTCTCTTTCTACTGTAATTTCTGCATTTAGTTTTTGTTCTACGTCACCACCACTTAAGTTGATATCTATTGCTATATTTCCACCCGGATGAATTTTCTCCTCATTTTTTAAGGCTTCATCTATGCTCGTTACTGGATTTAATGTATCGTAATTTACTGAAACTTCTTCAATTTTATCTTCTATTTCGTACATATCTTTTACAACAAATGCAACAACTGGTTGACCAACAAAATTCACTTTTCCATCAGATACAACTGGCATCTTTACCAGATTTTGAGTTCTAGGATCTGGTCTAACTGGCATATATTTTTTAACTTTATTCCAATCTAGAAACAATTCAACTCCAGAAGGCTCAGTGTAAGAATTTACTATTGCTCTTGCGTAAGGTGATCTCACTACGCCCAAATATAGCATATTAGGTAAATTTATATCATCTATATAAACGGATTTACCAGTTATTATTGGATAGTGCTCTCTCAGTTTCACAAAGAGAGGAATATTTGAAAAATTAAAAGTTTGTCCTCAAACGTGTTTGAAGAATAACAAAAATTCATGTTAACGTTACTAAGTCCTATAAGTTTTTAGCCTATTCTCTTCATTTTCAAAACCTAAGAGAATCTAAAACTTTCCGGAAATACTTAATATAAGTATGCGAAATTTTTAACCGAAAGATTTATTACTGAACGCTAACGTTCACGTTGTTGCCATTAAGATATAAATAAATAATTTCTCATTCCTAGGGATTTGGCACTTAATAATAACATCCCCTTATGAAAGAAACTTTTTAAATCTCAATAGAGGAGAGACTATACGTGCAGAGAACTTTCACTGGAGTATATGTAAATATTAATCAGTTAGGTTTAGCTTTACTTCAATGGCTAGAAAGTAAAGGTTATAAAACCCAAATATTATCAGCTGGACAATATATAGTTGTGCAAGCTAAGAAAGAGGGAATTTTAAGGACAATTTTTGGTGCAAACAGAGCATTTACAGTTAGGCTTTCTGGAGGTCAAGGAGTTCTAACAGTAGATGTTGGAATGAGTGATTGGTTAAAAGCTGCTGATGTGACAGAAGATGTTATAGCGGCCATGATTTTTACTCCTTTAGCTGTTATTGAGGGAGTTGAGGAGGTTTGGAATATAAGAATTGAGGAAGATATTATGAAAGAGATTGAAAGACTAATAAGTATAATGAATCAGCCAATGATGGGATTTCAACAACCAATAATGTATCCTCAACCAATGATGTATCAACAACAGAAAGTTTGTAGATCATGTGGATTCAGTAATCCTATAAATGCTAGATTCTGTATGAATTGTGGTTCACCCTTATAACTATTTTTTAATTTAGCCCTTAGAATATTAATATGGTAAGCAGAGTTAGAGATTGGCTAAGACAAGCTGAAAGAAACTTGCAGTCTGCCGAAATAAACTATCAAGCTAAGTTATATGAGGAAACTTGTTATGAATCACAGCAGTCTGCCGAAAAAGCTATTAAAGGGCTTTTAAACTTTTACCATAAAGAAAAACGTGGGCATTCAATTACTTTACTTTTACAAGAGTTGCAAATAAGCGTTTCTGATGATCTGCTTATGTGTGCCCAAGAGTTAGATAAACAGTATATTCCCTCAAGATATCCAGATGTGTATAGTGAAGGAGCACCAGCAGATTATTACAATGAGAGGAATGCCCTTAATTGTATAGAATGCGCTCGTAAAATCTTAGATTGGGTGAAAAGTATTGTGGGAGGAAATATGTGAACTTTATAAGGATTTACAACCTCGCCTTATAATTCTCTTTGGTTCTTATGCTAGAGGAGATTACACTGAGGAAAGTGATATTGACATTTTGATAGTTTCTGATAAACTTTCAACAGATCCAAGAGAAGCTTTTATTCAAACTTTTAAACCTAAAGGTAAAATAATTCCAACAGCATTTAATACTTCAGTTTTTCTCAAAAAGTTAAAAGAAGGAAGTACATTCTTGCTGGAAATTCTTGAGGACGGAAAGATTCTATGTGGCGATGAGGAATTTATAGCAGAAGTAAAGAGAATATATGATGATATAAGAAAAAGGTATAAGAGAAAGGGAAAAGTATGGTATTGGAACTAAAAATCTCACATTTCATTACTGATATCTTTTCAGGTAGTTTACTACATTCCTAGATAAATGATTTTCTAGTTCTTTCACGTGGCGTAGTATTGTTAAATAAACTAAAGTTAAGGCATTTATGATCTCTATATAAAGAAAAAATTATATGTAATAAATGTCAGAATTTTTGAGAAAGTTATAGAAATAATTATATCACAATGACAGCACTAAGTCAGATATTTTTAAACTCTACTATGAAACTCTAAACAAGAACCTTGATTTTTATCTTCTCGTTTAGTTAGACGTTCTCTTTTACGTTTATGGCACAACATGAGATTTAGATAAAGAAATAAAATATAACTACTAATAATAGCGTTTTCACTAGTATTTCCGGAAAGTTTTAGATTCTCTTAGGTTTTGAAAATGAAGAGAATAGGCTAAAAACTTATAGGACTTAGTATTGCTATTCTTTTGGAGTGACATTCCACATAGTGTTTACTAACTTGGTGTTATTTTAGCACTTTTAATCAAAAAATCATCTATACTAAACTTAAATTGTATTATGGTAAATATTAGATATAACTTCTCGTTTTTATATAAATTTTCAAATAAAAACACTCCATAATCAAAACGCGAATAAAAAAAGAAGATTAATTAAGTAATCCCAATTCTATTTGCTATATTATTTTCTCCTTATAATTATTCTTCATTTAGATAATAAAAATGTTGATACTTTGCCAGCAAGTTTTACGGAAAGATTGTCAGTTAATTGACAAGTTTTATATAAATAAAAGTTGATACTATACTAAGAATTGAAAGTGAATAAGAGATTTAATGAGATCAGACTACTTAACTTCAACTTGATAGAACATACTATTTCGCTGATGCAAGATAACATATAAGTTAGAATCTCTAGTATAATTATCTTTCAATTTCTATTCAAATTTATAGTTAATTCTATCATTATAAATCTTATTTATTTAAATCTTTATCAACAAAAAATTTAATAGTTAATAGTTCAGTACTTAACATTATGGTCCAGTATAAGTGGATTGCTTTATCAAACACAAGTCTTGGTGTGTTTATGGGATTTATGAATGCTAATATTGTTTTAATATCATTACCAGCAATATTTAGAGGAATTAACGTTAACCCCTTTTCATCTTTTCAATATTTGCTTTGGATACTTTTCGGTTACTCAATAGTTTCCGCAATTCTTGTAATCAACATAGGTAGAATCTCAGATATCTTTGGTAGAGTTCGAATGTATAATTTAGGTTTCGCGATTTTTACAATAGGGTCAATTCTTCTCTATATAACTCCTGGTACTGGAAATATTGCTGCACTTCAGTTAATCATATATAGAATTATACAAGGAATTGGAGGATCATTCTTAATGGCTAACAGTGCTGCCGTATTATCTGAAGCCTTTCCACCAAATCAAAGAGGCTTTGCCTTAGGCTTAAATGGTGTAATAGGAATATTTGGAGGAGTTGCTGGAATTATATTAGGTGGAATATTAGCGTCAATATATTGGAGAGATGTATTCCTTGTTAGCGTACCTATTGGAATTATTGGAACAATATGGTCTTACAAATCATTGAAACAATTAACACCTCCTAATAAGAATCAAAGAGTAGATATACTAGGAAATATACTTTATGCTGTTGCCTTAGTCCTTGTCTTAGTAGGGATAACTTACGGTATTTTACCCTATGGAAGCTCAGTTACTGGATGGACTAATCCTTACGTAATCGCAAGCATTTCAACTGGCGTAGCTTTATTTATATTATTCCTTTACATAGAAACTAAGGTAAAAGATCCTATGTTTAGAATTGAGTTATTTAAAGTTAGAGCTTTTACTATGGCTTCATTATCCATTTTATTTGCACAAATTGCTTTTGGTGGGCTACAATTAATGCTAGTCTTACTATTACAAGCAATTTGGTTACCATTACATGGTATTCCCTATTCTCAAGCACCATTCTGGGCTGGTATTGATTTATTACCTTTATTAGCTGGATTCGGAATAATGGGATCTATTGCTGGGAGATTATCAGATAAATACGGAGCAAGAGAATTAGCAACAATTGGTTTAGTGATCCTTGGTTCTGGACTAATATCACTAACTTTCCTGCCTTACGATTTCAATTACCTTATATTTGCAATAATAATATTCATTATGGGTATAGGAAATGGACTTTTCGTTTCGCCTAATATGGCTGCCTTAATTAATGCAGCTCCACCACAACATAGGGGTTCTGCCTCTGGAATAAGAGCCATGTTAACAAACACTGGGAGTACATTAAGTATAGGGATATTCTTTACTATTGTAATTGATGTACTTTACTTGAAATTACCTGGTGCTTTAACATCAGCATTAACTACTGCTGGAGCTCCGCAGTTAGCACCAATTATGAGTAAAATACCACCAACTGCAGCATTATTTGCTGCGTTTTTAGGTTATGATCCAATAAAAACTATTTTAGCTCAATTACCATCTAGCTTAGTAAATTCTATATCCCCTTCTGCTTTGGCAACAATCACTGGAAAATATTGGTTCCCAACAGTAATTGCACCAGCATTTATGGATTCATTAAAAATTGCGTTCTATTTCTCAGCAGCTCTTGTCTTTATTGCAGCTATAATATCAGCACTGAGAGGAAAGACAGTAATCTATGAAAGAGATATGGCTAATTTACAAAACGCAGATCCAAAACCAGTGAAGAAAGAAAGTTGATTTAAATTTCACTCATCATGTTTGTTAATAACTCTTTTTATTCATCTAAATCAGAAATAATGTCTAAAAATAAGGCTAAGTTTTTTAAAAAATAACTATTAAAAATAAAAATTTCCTTAGACTTTTACTCTTTTACAAAACCGTATTTTCCATACACATATCCTAGATAAAAGAAAAGAAGTGAAATAAGAAAGACTGTAATCATATCATATGGTGATGGGATTAAATTAATTCCTCCAAAAGAACCTAAATAAGAGACCAATAATATGCTTATTAGCCAAGCTACATACCACCACCCTCTCTTCAGCTCTGTTAAAATTATATTCCTAAATTTGCTCTTATTTCTAATCTCATAATAAATGTAAATCGGGATTCCAACGAGAGTTGATGATATTGTATACAGAGTCGTAGGATATGTAGCCCAATATATTAATAAACCTCCTAATGAAAAAGCTATAGGGGCTATTATTTTAGCGTATTTAAGTTTAAACACTCTTTTCCTATTATCTAACTCTCTTAAAACTAATAAGGAGACTGAGGCAGGGGCATAGCTTATCACACTAGCTACAGAGAATATGCTTGCCTCTGATAAAAATTGAGGAAAAGCAAAAAGATAGAATATACCAATTAAAAGAGAGACTATTAATGCCACATAAGGAACACCACTTCTGTTTAACCTTAGAAAAACTTTGGGCATATAACCATTCTTTGCATTAGCATATAATACTCTAGCTGCAGAACCGAAATAAACAAGAGTAGAAGATATTGTAGCTATTATCGCAATTATGAAAAAGTATATTCCTAAAATTAGGATATTACTAGTAAATTCTTGAGGTATTGGAGCTGATAAGCTAGATATATAACTCCAATTATATGGCTTAGTTCCTATAGCACTCCAATTTAAAGCTCCAAGAAAAACTACTGATAACAGAAAGTAAATTCCCAATGAAATAAGAATAGAATAAATTACAGCTCTAGGTATATCTTTACTAGGATTTTTCATCTCTTCTCCATAATCTATAGGTTGCCTAAATCCAGCATAAGCGTAAACTGTTATTGAAGTTGCTGTAAGCACACCAGATAAACCATAAGGAGCTATACCACTAGGAGGAGTGAAGTTTGAGGAATGAAATACAAGAAGTGGCGTAATGATAATAAATGCAACAAGTCCAATTACCTTAATCCAAGTCATAATATCATTAGTCATAGATACTAACTTCACACCATAGTACTGAACTAGAAATAATATGAGAATAATTAAGATTGTAACTATTTCTCCCAAAGGCGTTAAAGAACCATTATGAAATAAAGAAGGATAAAAGAAAGCTAGATATTCAACTACAGCAACAGTTTCAGAAATTACTGCCATAAAATAACCTATAAATGTTCCCCAAGCATTAAAGAAACTTGCAAAAGCTCCATGAGAGAAGTGTAAATATCTTACTACACCACCAGTCTCTGGATAGGTTGAACCTAATTCAGCAAATACTAAACCTAATAAGGACATTATAACAAATCCTATTAACCAACTGAGAATTCCCATTGGACCTCCATATGCAAATACTATAGCTGGAAGAAACGGAACCGCTGAGCCTAATATTCCACCTAAAGCTAAGAATGCTGCTGAGATTGGACCAATTTCTTTCTTAAATGCCATAAGTATATATAAAAATAGTCATAAATAGATTTTTGTGTTAATAATGAGGAAGTATATCTCCGAATATTTCCACTCAGCAAAATGCTAAAAACTACCTAGCATAAAAGACTTACATTTGCCATAAACAGTAGATCCAAAATCAAATTATGAAATATATTTATAGTATTTTATAACCATCAAACTAATTAAGACTAATGTACTAAGAATTTATTCAATAGATCTTCACTTCTGATATTTAGAATAATTTACTGAAAATTTGGTCTTTTAAACAATTAGGTTTTAAAATCCTTGAAAAAATTGAACATGTTTGAGGAATTATTTATAAGGCATAAACATATCTTTTCCTTCATGCAAAACGATTTTACTTTACCACCAACTAAAAGCGGTAAATCACAAATAGTTTTCCCACCACCATGGCACTACGGAGTAACATATATTTCAGCCCATGTAAAATTTGATAAGGATTCAGCAAATCAACTTTTACCATCGTTTTTAACTACAGACGGAGAAGGATGGATATATATAGCTGAATTCATCTCAACTTCTGATTATAACTGGGATTTTATGTATCAAGATCCAGAACTAGTTCAGTATATGGAGGGGGCTATAGGGTTTAAGGTTAATTTTGAAGGTAAAAATTACTTATATTTTCCCTTCATGTGGGTAGATAAGGACTGGGCTTTAGTTAGGGGTTGGCTTGACGGCTATCCTAAGAAAATAGCTAAAATTGCTATGACTAGACTTCATCCTCTTTTACCGAAATATAACAGACCAGAACCTGGTTTAAAACTAGGTGGTTACGTAACTAGAGGGGGAGGGATAATGTTTAGATTACAAGTAGAATTAAAAGAGAAAGTTAACAGTGTACCATTGAAAGACTTCGGACCTTTCTTAAATCTAAGAAGATTTCCATCTAGAGGAGATAGTGAAGAAGACCTATATGAAGTTGCTAGTAGGGTAAGAGATGTGAGTAATTATGGTGAAATTTGGAAAGGTGAAGCTTATGTCGAATTAGGTGGTTATGTTAATGATGAGGTAAATGTTCTTAAACTTGAAGAAGTTTATGCTGGATACTTTTATACTCTCTATTTCAGAGTTACTACTACAAAATTACTTAAGAGAATCACGTTACAAGATCTCGTAAACAAATAATCTTTTTTGTTTTCATGTTCAGCTTCTAAAAGATGTTAAAAAATTTGAATATAAGAAATCATTTAATAAATTGTATCATAAATATGTTTAAAAACTTTAAGGTGAAATTTCATCAAGTCTTTTGTTTGCGGTATAATGCCCTCCAATCATGGCAATTATTGATGAAACAACTAAGAATGAGGCTATAAGTCCAAAAAGCGCAACAGTTGAGTGTAGTGAAGAGGCTATAGATGTAATGTATAAAACTCCTATTCCTCCCCCTAAATGTCCAAAACCATCACACAATGCAAAACCTGAAGTTCTTGCTCTTGTAGGAAAGCTTTCACTGGTCCATGTATAAGCTATTGGAACCCATACATTAAATCCGATAAATAGGATTATTGCTCCTAAACCATCAATAATTAAGTTAGGAATTAAAGCGATTATTAAACCTCCTATAACTGTTATTAAAGCACCTATTCCTATCCACCATTTTCTTTCTACTTTTTCTCCATATAGAGTAGCTATTACTGCTGCTAATATAAATCCAATTATACCAAAAGCAGATATCATTCCAGCTTCAGATGGAGAATATCCTTGAGCAACTAGAAGAGAAGTCAATCCAGATGCAATACTATAAACTGTTGTATATGCTAAGAACCAGATTATAACTAATAAGCCAAATCTCTTTAAGTAAGTCTTATTGGTAAATATCTCTAAGTATGGAACTGGTTTAGACTGAGTATATACCGGTAATAAGCTAGGTAATGGAGGTAATTGATGTCCTCTATTTTTCACTTTTTCTTCCATCATGTTTACAATTTTTTCAGCTTCATCAATTCTATTTTTACTTACTAACCATCTAGGTGATTCTGGCAAACTAAACCTTAACGCAAGTCCTATAAATGCTAACAAACCACCAATAATATACATTAATCTCCAACCGTTAGTTGCAAAATACCCAGAACTTCCTAAAGCTACTGGTAAACCTTGTGGAAATGGGGCTGGTGGTGTAGTTAA
Organism: Sulfurisphaera javensis; assembly: GCF_041154675.1. NCBI lineage: Archaea > Thermoproteati > Thermoproteota > Thermoprotei > Sulfolobales > Sulfolobaceae > Sulfurisphaera > Sulfurisphaera javensis. The sequence goes on along the minus strand of NZ_AP031322.1, from coordinate 1,586,948 downwards.
TAATAATCCTAACCATATTGCAAGAAATCCACCAATTGTTGAAAATATAAAAATTGCTGAGACATATTTTGATCTATAAGCTTTTGGTGCTACTTCACTTACATAAGTGTTCACAATTGCTAAATCTGCTCCTACACCTATACCAGTTATTGTTCTAGCAATAAAGAAATTAATATAATTCGGTGCAAATGCATTATAAAATGAGCTCAAACCCATTATAAGCATCGTTATCATTAGCATATCTCTTCTTCCTATCCTATCGGCAATTGGAGACAAAATTAAAGAACCAATAACATAACCGGCAAGATTTCCTAAAACTACTGGTCCTAGTAATACTGCAGCTTGTGAAGGTGTAACGTGGAATAGAGTTATTGCTGTTTGAACGAAGCTAACATTTATATTAAATATATCAAAAAATGTAAACAGCTCACCAACACCTATTATTCCTAAAAGAATGTAATTAAATGCCCAAGTTGGAAGTCTATCAAGTCTAGCAATTATTTGTGAGGCTTTTTCAGATATTTCCTTAGACATATGCTACTTTCACTTTAAGGTTATTATTAAAAGACAAATTAAACTAGTTTCATATTTTACGTTTTCATCACAATATGATTTAAAAATATATTATTATAATCATTAATTGAGAAAGCATATTTAAACTTTTGGATCAAAATTTAAATTATGTATGTTACAATTTTACCAGTAGAAACAGTACTTGTTGATTCAATATACGAAAGTGGTGATTACTATTTAGTTAAGCTAGGAAATTATTACGGAGTCACAAAAGATAATTATATCACTTATATGACTGAAAATAAACTTATTGCTTTGTTAACCCTGTATGAGATGGGATTAGTTAAGCCTAGAAAGATAAAAGAAGTAAAAGAGCTTGTTTTACTTAGACTATCTCATGATGATATATTCAATAATGGTGATATAGTACTCAGAAAAAAGGGTAATAAGGAATATGATGTAATATCTTTAGATAATTTGAAAGAAGAGAATTTACTCATTTATGACTGGAAGTTCAATGCAGTTGTACTTAATGACGAGGAAAAACATCTAACATATATGTTAACTTTTGATAGATGTTATGAAAGAGAAGAATATAAAGAGGCAAAAGTATACGAATGCTATAATCAGTTTGGAAGATTTTATGTCCTTGTAGATATTGTAGATTGTGTTGTATCACAATCCTTGACAGTATTAAATAAAATCTCAGAATTAGTGTTTAACATAAATTTTTTAAAATAGGAAAATAAGTATAATTATGTTATTTCTGTTATGGTTTAGGGTAAAACAGCCAGAAAGCATGAGTCAAAAGCAATTAATGGAGATATGGAAGAAAGAAGCTGAAGCTGCACTTTCGGCAGTAAAAACTGGGACCATAAAGGGCTTATATAAAGTTTCTGGAAAGAGAGAAGTTATAGCCATAATTGATGTTTCTTCACATGAACAACTAGATGAGATATTAGAGACCTTGCCAATAACAAGAGAATTAGGACATTCAGTTAGCGTTGAAGTTTATGCAATACATCCTTATGAAAACTTTTATGAACTAATGAAAAAATTAACTAGTTAGCTACAATCACCCTTCTTGTTAATGGTAAGTCAACTATTTTTTCATATTTAATCTTCCTTACGTTAATTTCATAAAGGGAAGTGGTAGAATATACAATATTTTCGTCATCAATCTTGTCCACAGCAGTAACGCCAAAAGTAGGTCTTGGAAGCTCTATATCCAGGGTCTTCCAGTGAGTAAGATCAGCTGAAATCTGTAAAGGTTTACTACTCATAACTTGTGCTAAAGTAATATCACCTAAGTCTAAGAGTCCATGAAAATAACCTCTCGAAATAACTTCAAACTTCTGGAGATCAGTTTTATATAAAGCATTTGCAGTTGCTATTAACAAAAAACTGTTCTTTACAATTAAGTTATGCATATCTGCAAAGAAATCAATAGGTTTTAACTCATTCAGAGTGTCTCCTACTAGCAAATTTCCTTCTTCTACTGACGCTATTATTTTACCTTTATATAAAGTAAAGTCAGTAATATGTGGAAGTCCGTAAGGAAATTCCCAGCCCAACTTTTTCGAAAAATCTGTTAGATCAACAATTAATTTTCCTTCTATTTCATAAATTTTAGGTCCTTCTACTGACGCTACTATTTTACCTAAATTATATAATCTCCAGCACTCTCCCTCTATGGTTTTTCTGCCTCTAACATAAACACCATTTTCAGTGCATATGGTGTCTGGAGGAATAAAATCATGAACAGATTCATCTTCACAACATATTCTTTCTAACTTATTATCATATCTAAATAGACCATTTTCAGTACAAATATAATACATATATAAAGTTATAAATGAAACTAAAAAAGCTTTTTCCTAAATGCTAAATTAAATCTCTTTACAAAGTAAGACATTTAGGATACTAAACTTTTATTAATTTATGGTTTGGAAAAGAACAATTTCCGCAAAAGCTTTAGAAAAAGCTAAAAGTGTAGCTGTAAAAGTAGATGATAAAGTTATTTTTATTGCAAACATAAATGGAAATCTTTATGCAATGGATGCGGTATGTAGTCATGCTAGATGTGTTTTAGGCCAATTAGATGAGCAAAAACTCACAGTGAGATGCCCTTGCCATCACGCAGTATTTGATTTAAAAACTGGGGCAATGCTTGAGCCACCTTATGTTTCTCCAAATGCACCAAAAGAGAAGCTTGGATTAAAAACTTACCAAATTAGAGATAATATTGGCTGGATTGAGGTAGACGTATAAAAACCTATTTTTTCTCATCTTTCTTATCTTTTTCAAGAACCTCTAGTAAATGAACCCAGGCTAGAAAACAAGGATCTACTTGTTGCTTCTGTTTTTCTTCACTCATTGTGAAATCCTCCTTAAAAACCTTAACACTCTTTCCCATGCATCTTGTGAAGCTTCTTTATTATATGATTTACCTCTATCATTAAAGAAAGCGTGATAAGCACCGGGATAAATTTTCAATTCTAAATCTTTTTTGTATTTAATAACAGCTGAAATTAAGTCTGGTAAACCTTGAAGTATTGGTGGATCTTCACCAGCATATAGACCTAAAATTGGACCCTTTATTTTTTCAACTTTCTCAATAGGCTGTGGGTTTCTTCCATAAAATACTATTACTCCATCTAATGGAACTTCAGTAGAAAGTTGGAAAGCTAATCCTCCACCCATACAAAATCCCATAGAAACAATCTTCTTTAATCCTTGAGAATTTAGATAATCGTAAGCTTGGATAAGCCTTTTTATCATCTCTTCCTCTAGTTTTTGCCTATTTAGTACAAGAAGCTGAACTATTTGCTTTTCAGTCTCGCTAAGAGAGTTTATTAACTCCTTATAAGCATTAGGGTCATTCCTTTTTTCTGGTGGTAGACTCCAAACTTTGTACATTACGTTTTGTATATTTTCTGGGGTTAGTACATCGTATCCAGAATAAAGATGTGGTGCAAAACCTAAATAACCTTCATTTGCTAAACGTTTAGCTATGTCTTTAATGTTTTCATTCAATCCCCATATTTCGTGAACTACTATAACACCTAAACTTGGCCTTTCGGATGATGCTAAAAAAGCCTTTACGTTAGAGTAAGTTACCTCTTGTTCTCTCATATTAGTTTGTTAAAAAATTAAGTATTTAAATTTTGTGTAACATTTATAAATCAGTTTTAATCCACAACTTACATCTTATTGTGAACTTCTTTCTTACTTTCTTATATATTTCTTTAACTTATTTTAAAAGTTTTCATCTCTGCGAAATATTTTATATTTTCTAGAATTTTAAGTAAAAAGTGCTCTCATCCCTTAGCTTTTTTATCAGTGCTTATGGCTGTTGGAATTATCTTTCCAGTTGAAAGTTTAAATGCATCAACAAAGCTTCTCTAGGATTTTTGAAAGTAAGTCTGAAACTACTAAAACATCACTTTATAATCTCGTCTTGCATAACAACCAAATAAGATGACGAGTTTTGGGGATAAAGGTCTAAAAAGCTCACAAATTTCCTGTAATCCTTAAACCCAAGATGGTATATTTCTAGCACAATCTACACATTATTATATTAATCTTCTAGAGCACCTTCTGCATATACTTCTGGATATCTGGAAGGAATATAATGTTGCCTTAACTTTCTATCAAATTTCTTTCAGCTTGCCCTAAACCACCCCTAACACTACTTGCTAAACTTATATTATATAATATACCTTGTCTTCAAAAACTAATTAATAAAGATATTTAAGCTATAAAAGATATATCTATATATGGTCAAATTAGGAGATAAAGCACCATTATTTGAAGGAATAACAGACACAGGCGAAAAATTCTCTCTCAGCGATTACATAGGAAAGCACAACATCGTAATTTATTTTTATCCTAAAGATGACACTCCAGGATGTACAAGAGAGGCATGTGCTTTTAGAGATAATTGGAATTTACTTCAAGGCTATGATGTTATTATAGTTGGAATTAGTTCAGATGACATAGAGTCACACAAGAAATTTAAAATGAAATATAATTTACCTTTCATATTAGTAAGTGATCCAGATAAGAAAATTAGAGAACTCTATGGAGCTAAGGGATTTATTTTACCAGCTAGAATTACGTTCGTTATCGATAAAAAAGGAATTATTAGACATATTTATAATTCTCAAATGAACCCTGAAAATCATGTAAAAGAGGCATTAAAGGCTTTAGAAATGATTAAAAAGGAGGAAGAAGGAGTTACGAACTAAGAGCACTAATATTTCCATGAAGTTTTAGACTATCTTAGAAGATGTAGAGAATATACTAAAAACTTATTGGATTTAGTAATGTATGCCTTTTCCTCTAATATGCTACTTTTAAAAGATAATTTATAATTTTTTTCTGTGCGTTTCTTAAATGATAAAGGAACGTTACTTTACTTATATTCAAAAGCCTAGCTATGTCATCAGCACTAACTCTCCTTGGATAATCTAAGTAACCTTTGTTCAAAGCTAATAGCAAAACTTTCCTTTCCATGTCAGTTAACCCCGGATTTAAAAGAGGATTGAAATCTTGGACCTTAACCTCTTCTATTTTACCAAGGGTTTTAAGTTCTTCAACAATCTCATGAATGTTCTTATTATGCGTAACAAAACTCCACATCTCTGCATTTTCAGTAATTTTGTTGCCCAGTATTAGAACTTCCTTATCGTATAAAACTCCAGCTACTGAACCCTTATAAGTATTAAGGAAATCAACATAATATCCATCTTTAAACCTATTTATGTTTACAACCTTAACAACACTTTTATGATTTTTCATCATCTTTATGGCCTCCTTATCTGCAGTATCTATTAAAATTCTACTCCTTAAGTAGTCTTTATGAGGATAAACTTGGAGGTTTAGTGTATAAGCATTGTATGGCATACTGTATGTCCAACAATCTTCGTGAACAATTCTTACATCAACTTTTTTAATCATCATTATATTGTACTCTTTGAAAAATATAAGTATATCTATGTTAATCATTATAATTAAACTTGCAAATGATTATATAAATGTAAGTTTTTAGATATTAATAACAAAAAGAAGATAAAACCAGTTTAATTTTTAGCTTAAATATTACAATGAATAGTTTTGAATTATGGCTGAGGTAATTAGAAGTATAATGAGATATTTCCCTTTGGGAGTTGCAATAATTACAACAAATTGGAAAGGAGAATTCGTTGGAATGACAGTTAACACGTTTAATTCCTTATCATTAAACCCACCCTTAGTGTCTTTCTTTGCAGATAGAATGAAAGGAAATGACATTCCTTATAGAGAAAGTGAATATTTTGTAGTTAATTTTATCGATAATGAAAAAATTTTAGATACATTCGCTAATAAACCAGTAAAAGAGAGATTTAAAATGGTGAAATTTAGAGAAGGATTAGGCAAAAGCCCAATTTTGTTAGATGATTATGCTTACATTGAGGCAAAGTTGTATAAAGTAATTGATGTTGGTGATCATGCAATTATCATTGGAGAAGTAATAGATGGCGAAAAAATTAGGAATAACTTTGAACCGTTAATTTACGTTAATAGGTCATACTATAAAATACATTATTCTCCTTAGTCTCTCAAATATGTTTAATATGCTGTTTATTTAATTACTGTCTAAAATTAAACTGATGATAGAGACACTACGAATTTCTCATGTAGCAATTAGAGTTACGGATTTAGAGAAAGCAAGATATTTCTATGTTGACCTTTTAGGATTTATAGAGACAGAAAAAGATGGTGATTATGTTTATTTAAGAGGGACTGATGAGGGACAGCACCACAGTCTAGTACTCAAAAAAGCAGACTCTCCCGGTTTATCTTACATTGGCTTTAGAGTCAGAAGAGCAGAAGAATTAGATAAGGCTAAGGAAGAACTTGCTAGACTTAGCTTAAAATACACAAAAATAAAGGAGAAAGGAGTTGAAGATGCTATTCTCTTTGAGACACCAGAAGGAATGCCATTTCTTATTTATTATGATATGGAATACGTAGGAGATGTAAGGATGAAGTTTTACACTCATAAAGGAGTGAGTCCAGTAAGACTTGCCCATGTTAATTACATGGTAAAAGATGTAGAAAGAGAGGCTAAATTCTTAAAGGAGGTATTGGGATATTACGAGACTGAATGGTTCCTTGGAAAAGATAATAAGACTAGAGATGTGATATGGTTTACCAGAAGGGGAGATTCTCACGAGGTAGCCATAGCAAGAAGTGAAAGAAAAACACCTGGATTTCATCATGAGACTTATTACGTTCATGAGTTAAGAGATGTAGTTAAGGCTGCTGATATTCTAGCTTCGGCCGGATTATGGGATTCTATTGAGAGAGGTCCAGGAAGGCATGGCGTTACGGAAGGATATTATATTTATCTTAGGGACTTTGATAAAAACAGGATTGAATTCTTTACTGAGGATTACGTTGTCTTAGACCCAGATAAATGGAAGCCAATAGTTTGGAGAAATGAGCAAATTAGATATAGGAGTGACTTTTGGGGGAGACCTATTCCAGAATCATGGCTTAACGAATGGGTTCCCGTGGAGGATATCTCCACGGGTAAATTAAAGGGGTGGTCTATTTGATTAGAAAAGGAGAAGACTATTTAAAAAGCATAAAAGCCCATCATCCAATGGTATATTACGAAGGAGAAATAGTAGAGGATATAACACAACATCCAGCATTTAAAATACCAGTATCTACTGTGGCTAAATATTATGACCTTCACTGGGATCCAGAGTACTCAAAATATCTGAGAGTATATAACCCAGATGTAGGGGAAGAGACTAGTATATCCTTTTTAAGACCTAGAAACAAGCAAGATTTAGCTAAATTAAGGGATGGCTTGATAAAAATCTATGAATATTATAGGGGATTTTTCGGAAGAAGCCCAGATTACTTAAATGTTTGGACAACAGTTTTTTACGCACACGCTGAGGACTATTTTGGAAAATACTTTGGATCAAAGTTTATGGAGAATGCAATAGAAATATATAAGGAAGCTACAAAAAATGACTTATTCTATACACATGCAATAGTAGCCCCTATGTATGATAGATCAAGGCCACCATCCCAATGGGAAGATCCCTATATCCAAGTAGGAATTGTTGAAGAAAAACAAGAAGGTGTGCTTGTAAGAGGGGCTGCGATGATAAGTACTGCTGGTCCCTACGCTGAAATGCTATGGTATTTGCCAAACATTAGGAGAGATAGCGATCCTAGATATGCAATTTACTTCTCCATACCTACTGAAACTAAGGGAGTTAAATTCTTAGCCAGAAGAGGTTTTCAACCAAGGGAAGGAGGAGAGTTTGAATATCCAATAACCTCAAGATATGAAGAATCAGACGCAATTTTAATATTTGATAACGTCCTAGTGCCATGGGATAGAATAATATTCTTCAAGAAGCCTGAACTTATTGAAGACCTAATGTGGCATACGGTTAACTTAAGAGGTTGGTTTAATTGGCACTTTGTAATTCAGCATTATGCTAGATTAAAGTTTCTTGCTGGATTAGCAATAGCTATTGCAGAGGCAGCCGGGATAAATAATTTCATTAACGTCCAAGAGAAGATCGGTGAAATATTAATATATGTAGCATTAAATGAAGCAGCCTTGTATGCCTCAGTTGAAAGGGCCGAAGAGTTGCCTAACATCACAAGACCAGATCCTTACATTTCAATCGCAGCTAGTCACTTTAACATGAAAGCAGTACCAAGAGCAAATGAAATTCTTAGATTAATCTCTGCTGGGTCTTCAATTCCTATACCTGCTGGAATAAAAGACTTCGAAAACCCAGAAGAGAAAAGGTTAATTGATAAGTACTTAAGTATGAAAGGGTTAAATGCTTTAGAAAGAGTAAAACTATTCAATTTACTTTGGGATGTCATAGGATCAGAGGCGGGAATGAGATATGAGCAATATGATAGGTTTAGCAGAGGAGATCCCACGTTAAGATGGGCTCAGACATATACTGAAGTTTTCAAAGATAGAAAACAAGAGTTCGTAAAATTAGTTAAAGAGATAATGGATCAAATGCCAAATCCAAAGACATAAGGTGATATTCAGTTTGACAAAGTTTTTATCTTTTTTAGTAAATGGTATAAGAAAATTAGGAATAGTTGAGAACGAGTACGTTTATGAGGTTAAGGATTTTTCCTCTAAAGAATTTGGAGAAACTTACAAACTAAATGAAATACAATTTGATTTACCAATTAACCCATCAGCGATTATTTGTACACTAGTTAATTCACCCGGAATGATTGGAGTAAAAGATAAGAGAGAAGCAAAAGAAATGATAAGATCTCCAAAATTTTTCTTAAAAATACCTTCAATTGCAGTTCCTCATAAACATCCTATTATTTCTCCGCCAGACGCAATAAGGCCAGAAGTTGAGATTGGTGTAATTACTTATAAAAAGATAAATAGAGGAGCGAGTAGAGATGAGATTAAGGAAGCAATCTTAGGTTATACTGTGTTTAACGACATAACTTATCCACCCGGATTAAAAGAGGATTCTTATTATGCGTACAGAAGAGATCCCAATGACGGAAAAGTTAAAAAACTATTAATGAGAGGGACACACTTTAGGAATAAAGTTAGGGACACTTTTGCTCCTTTTGGGCCGTGGATAGTAACACCAGAAGAAATTGATGATATAAACTCACTTGAAATGAAAAGCTATTATGATGATAAGCTTATACAAAGTGGTTCATCAGAAGACTTCATATTTTCAATCGAGGAAATACTCATGGAACTAGCTAAGGTTCTAACGATTCCACCTTATTCGCTAATAACTAGCGGAAGTATAGGTTACTTAAACGCTGAAGAGGCCTCAGAATATGCTTTAAGACCAAGGAATAATGGGTTATTAATTGCTGAAATAGAAAAAATAGGGAGATTGGAAAATCCTATCTTGATAGAAAAGACTGTCCTTGATAGTTAAACTCAATCTCTTCCTCTTTTCCTCCCCATTTCAGCCTATAATTTCTATTACCAACTAAATATTTTATTACCTCTTCTGAGATAAGGGGGGAACCGTTAACTAAAGGATAGGCAAATGGCAAGTATATTTCCTCTTCTAATCCTTTAAAATTAGTTATTATACTTAATCCGAAAACTATCGGAATTTCGCTAAGCCTCTTTCCTTTCATTATCTGAATAGCAACATATAAGGCACCGTCAATAGGAAATTGTAATTTCCCAATATTTCTCTTTTTAGCTTTAGGAAATATATCAGACAAAAGGGTTTTAGTCCTACCTCTCAGAGGGTGATCTCCCAAAATACCACCAATTATTATTGCTTCTGCTTTATCATTAGGTTTAAGTTCTTCTTCAGCTTGAGGATCTAAAATTATTACGTTTTCCGGATTAAAGATCTCATAAAACCTTTTTTCTGTTGAAGGTAATCCCTCAATCTTTACTCCGGTAATCAAAAGATCTACTTTTTCATTTTTTGCAATTTCATAAGAGTGTTTATATTCTGCTAAAATCCATTTACTTAAAACATCTAAATGCTCAATAACGAATATCATCGGGATAATTTTTGAGGCCTATCTTATAAGCATTAAAAAATCAATCAGGTTTATTAATGAGTTGTCTAAAGAATATACCATCAATTAATGTAGTAAATAAGGACATAAAGACAATGCTCGAAAACTCTACTTGATCTAAAGCGTTTAAACTAAGGCCTATTGAGGTTACAACTTACTATATTTCAAGAAAATGATATACCTAAAGTTATTGAGACTTTAAAGAAAAAGTTAGATCAACAGTGGCATGTTTTAGTTGAACCACCAGTAGTAGTAGTTCCAGCGCAATTTACTGAAAACGGTATAGTTATGGAAGATAGAGCCTGGACTCCACAAGTGAGCTGGAATGAATTGTATATAAATATGCCTAAGTTAATTGATGAAGCATTAAAGGAAATAAACGTAAAATATGCTTATAAAAAAGTTATTATTGAAAAATAAAGATTAGAATTTAGTGTTTTATTAATATATGACCGTTTATAGTTGTAGAGAATATATTTTTATTAGTGCTCTTTCTTAGTATTCTTTACTTATACTGTACTTCTCTAATTATAATTTTTCCTAACCTTCTTTAAATATTCATTAAGAAATCAGTATTTAATACTATTACGTGAAAATATTTTTAAGATAATAGAAATTTAAAGAGACTTTAGGAAATATTATATTAAGTCTTTTAGCGTGTCAATTGTATTGTAGTTAAGGTATAAATTTTAAGGAATAATCAATCTCTTTATGGGGGTTGAAAGGAAAGATTTATATATCATGAATGCTAAAAGTTATAGAATAAAAATAATTTATGCCTAAATCGTGCGCAATGAGAGGTTTTACTAATTTTTATAGCTCCAGCTACTATAAGGGTCTCTGTAAGTTATTAAGAAGTTCATTAAATTCTCTCTATCAAATAAATTGCATTTAGCTGCTTTTAGTCTTTCATTAAATGACAATTTCAGCACCAGAGGTACTTAAATTCTAGTGAATTTTACGCTATATAAAATGATTCACTTTCTACTATAAATACTCAAACATAGTGAATATTAGAAGGCAAAGAAAAAGGATATGTTAATAAATCATTTACCTTGAATTTCAGCTTTAAATTCCTCATAAGCTTTTCTTACTTCATCAACAGAAGCCTCATCTTCTAATGTGGTAACATCTCCTACTGGTTGGTTAGTTATTACTGCTCTAACTACTCTTCTCATTATTTTTCCACTTCTTGTCTTAGGCAACTTAGAAACAAAATAAACTCCACCTAAAGTTGCAATTGGCCCTACTTTATCTCTAACGGTTTTTAGTATATCATCCATTAATTCTTTGCTTGGTGTATAACCTTGTTTTAAGATTATGAAAGCTACCGGAACTTCGCCCTTAACTGGATCTGGTATTCCTACAACAGCAGACTCTGCAACTGCAGGATGTTCAATAATTGCAGATTCAAGCTCATATGTACCTAATCTATGTCCAGCAACTTTAATTACTTCATCAGCTCTCCCTAAAATCCAGAAATATCCATCAGAGTCTCTTACAGCATAATCACCCGCATAGAACATACCAGGGAACTTACTCCAATAAACCTTAATATACCTCTCTGGATCTCTATGAATTGTTAGAGGCATACCGGGCCAAGGATTCTTTATAACTAAATACCCTCTCTCCTCTGGCTTTGTAGGATTGCCATTTTCATCTACAACATCAGCTTCCACTCCTAAAATTGGCATTGCATTAGTTCCAGGCTTTAATGGGATTAAATATAATCCGGGCAAATGACTAATCATTATTCCTCCAGTCTCTGTCATCCACCATGTACTTCCAAAAGGAATTTCTTCTCTGCCTACTAATTTAAAGAACCATTCAAATGCCTCTGGATTAATTGGTTCACCAACGGAATGCATAATTCTTACTGTATTCACCTTATGCTTCTTTATCCACTCATCTCCATACTTCATAAATGATCTAATTGCTGTAGGTGAGGTATACAAGATCGTAATTCCATATCTTTCAATTATTGAAACCCATCTATCTGGTTGAGGCCAATCTAATGCCCCTTCATACATTATCTCAGTTACGCCTTCTTGTAATGGACCAAAAACTATGTATGAATGACCGGTTACCCAACCAATATCTGCAGTACACCAATAAATGTCATCATCTCTAACATCAAATACCCATCTCATTGTTGCATGTAATAATGTCATATAACCTCCGGTATCATGAACAATTCCCTTCGGTTTTCCAGTAGTACCAGAAGTATAAAGGATATACAGAGGGTCTTCACTCTTCATCCTTTCAGGCTCAACATAGACATCTATTGGAACATCTTTCATAACCTCATCATAATACTTGTCTCTTCCTTCAATCATATTTACCTTATTCCCAACCCTTCTTACAACTATAACGTCCTTAATAGTTGAAACTTTTTCTAAAGCCTTATCAGCAATATCCTTTAATGGTACTACTTTTCCTCTTCTCCATCCTCCATCAGCAGTAATCAACATTTTTGCTTGAGCATCATCAATTCTAGTAGCTAAAGCATCTGCGCTAAAGCCAGAAAATACTACGCTAAAGACAACACCAATTCTGGCTAATGCAAGCATAAAGATTGGTAATTCAGGAATCATTGGTAAATAAATTGTTACAGCATCGCCTTTCCTTAAACCATATTTTTCTCTTAATAGGTAAGCTGTCCTGTTTACTTCTCTAAATAAGTCGTAATAAGTTAGTTTCTTAACTTCAGTAGGGTTTCCATTTTGATCTACTGGCTCTCCTTCCCAAATTATAGCTACTTTATTTTTCCTCCAGCTTTTTGCATGTCTATCAACTGTTAAATAAGAAGCATTTAATTCACCACCAACAAACCATTTATAGAAAGGTGGGTTAGAGTCGTCAATTATTTTCTCCCATGGCTTAAACCACTCAAGCTCTGAAGCCACTGAAGCCCAGAACTGTTTATATTCTTTTACGCTTTGAGAATGTATTTCCTTATATGTATTTATGCTTACTAATTTATTTGACTTAGGGTTTATCTTTTTTTCAAATGGTAATGCCCATGTTACTGACATAGTGATATATTTGTAGAACTTATTTTAATATCTTATACTAATAAACTTTTAATAATAAACTTTATTACTATATACTTCAAATAATATTGATATGACAGAACAAAAAAGAGCTAATCCTGCACCTTTAGGTCTGTCTGGATTTGCACTAACTACATTAGTGCTTAGTGTATTTAACGCTGGATTACTGAGCCAAGGATCTTCAGTTGTAGTAGGATTAGCTGCATTTTATGGTGGTTTAGCGCAGTTACTTGCTGGAATACTTGAATGGAGAGCAGGTAACACTTTTGGTTATACTGCTTTCTTTACTTATGGAGCCTTTTGGGAATGGTATTTTGTAACTTCTATGTTTATTTCTGGGGTAACTGCACAGGGAGTAGGACTTGTATTAATAGCTTTCGGAATCTTCACACTAGTTATGTGGTTTGGAACTTTTAAGTCAAATCTTGGATTGTTTGCAACTTTCCTACTCTTATGGATAACATTCTTCTTGCTAGGAATTGGGTCTATGGTTTCTAGTACTGCTTTGATTCATGCCGGCGGATATGTAGGAATATTAACTGCTATTGCAGCCTGGTATACTGGATTGGCAATGGTAGTTGCTGAAGCTTTAGGAACGAATCCACCTTTAGGTAGACCTATAATGAAGTAATCTCTTTATTTTTATACTTTCTTTTTTAACTTTTATTTATGGGTTATGTTGATGCACACACTCATATATGGTTTAAGGAAGTCTATCCCTTATCTCAGAACATCCCTTCAGTACAAGAAATTATAAAAGAAATGGACACTGTAAATATGGACTTCGTAGTTATAATAGCCTATCCAAGTAGGGAATTATGGGGAACAAAAGAGGATTTTCCTATTAATATGATTAACTTTCTAAAACCTTATTCTGATCGTTTTTCTATTATAGGAGGTGTTGAAGTAAATAAGCTTTCCCTCACTGAGGTTAAATATTGGGTAGAAAAACAATATGAAGCTGGTGTTTCAGGTTTTAAAATTCACCCTGTTCATCAGTGGATTAAACCAAATGATTATAGGGAAGAAGAGAGAGGAATAAAAGGATTAGAGTTCCTTTACGAGTTCGCTCAAGATCATAATTTACCCGTGATTATACATACTGGCACTAGTATGTTTGATAAAGCAAGGAATAAGTATGGTGACCCTATTTTTGTTGATGATGTCGCAGTTGATTTTCCTAAGCTAAAGATTGTTATGGCACATATGGGAAGACCAAATTGGGTACCTACTGCATTTCAGTTGGTGAGAATTAGGAAAAATATTTATGCCGAAATTTCATCAATTCCTCCTAAAAAATTACTTGAATATTTGCCTAGGCTAGAAGAGATAAGCTACAAGACAATATATGGTAGTGATTACGGAGGCCCTGGAGTTAAGAGTCTATCAGAAAACTTACGGAATTTTCTTTCATTAAATATTTCTTCTGAAGCAAAAGAGAAAATAACTAATAAAAATCCTAAAGAATTATATAAAACAATACATTATTAAAGGAGAAAGAATAATTGAATTTATAGATTTGTAGTTCATCATGAAGTCGTATTAGAACCTATTTATACTTTCATGGAATATAGGTGAATAATTTTTCATTTTAGCTACAAATAATATAAAATTTAAACATTATGAAAGCCGAGTTTTTTAATCACTATTTGTAATTATAAATTATGAAGAAAAGCTTACTTTTAGGGAATGAAGCAATAGCCTTTGGTGCTTTAAAATCTGGAATTTCTGTAGCTGCTGGCTATCCTGGAACTCCTTCAACTGAAATAATTGAGACATTGCAAAGATTTAAGGATAGGTATGTAGAATGGAGTGTTAATGAGAAAGTTGCATTTGAGACAGCTTATGGAGCAAGTATGATGGGAGCTTACTCATTAGTAACAATGAAACATGTTGGTTTAAATGTAGCCTCAGATCCCTTAATGAGCAGTTCGTATACTGGAATAGATGGAGCTTTTGTTATCGTCTCAGCCCAAGATCCTTCAATGTGGTCCTCTCAAAATGAGCAAGATAATAGATATTATGGTTTAATGGCATTAATACCAGTAATTGAACCCTATGATCCTCAGAGTGCCTATACGCTTACTATTAAGGCATTTAAATTATCTGAAAGAGTTCATCATCCAGTAATTTTAGCAACTAATACAAGAGTGAGTCATGTCAGAGGACCAGTAGAGTATGAAGAACCATCTTCTCCAATCTTTGGAAAACTCAAGAAGAAACCAGATAAATACTCTTTGGTACCTGAAGTGGCTAAGAAGAATAGGGAAGAACAGTTAAAAAGATGGGAATTAATCCAAGAGGAGATAAAGCAATTTAATGAAATTGAGGGAGAAGGAAATAAACTAATTATAGCCAGCGGGATAGCTTACTCTTATGTAAAAGAGTTAGCTCCAGAGTCGATGAAAATTCTAAGAATTTCTGCCCCAGTTCCTTTAAATAAAGAACAAATAATTTCAGCATTAGAAGGAGTAGATGAAGTATTAATTATTGAGGAACTAGAACCCATTGTAGAAATGCAAGTTAAGAACATTGCATTTGATGCAGGTTTTTCGATAAAAATTCACGGAAAAGACTACATACCTAGAAGTGGTGAACTTACACCAGATATTGTGGAATTTGCATTAAAGAAGTTTTTAGGGCTTTATTATGAGCCAAAAGCTATAAAGATTAAGGATATACCTCCAAGACCTCCAGCAATGTGCCCAGGTTGTCCACACAGATCGTCATTTGTTGATATAAAAAGAGGAATAACTCTAGGAGGTTTATCTCAAACTTTCTTCTCTGGAGATATTGGTTGTTACTCACTAGGAGTTTTACCACCTTTCCAAGAGCAAGATTCATTAACTGACATGGGAAGTAGTTTAGGTATTGCTAATGGGGTATATAGATCTACTGGAGTAATTCCAGTAGCAATTATTGGTGACTCAACTTTCTTCCATTCTGGTTTACCAGCACTTACTAATGCCGTTTATAACAATTTGCCAGTGTTAGTGATTGTGTTAGATAACAGAGTGACAGCAATGACTGGACAAAATCCAAGTCCATCTAGAGAAATCGACATACTTCAAGTTGCAAAGGGTTTAGGTGTAGAGTATGTAAAGGAAATAGATCCATTTAACCTTAAAGAAAGCGTAAAAATTATTGCAGATGCAACTAGTTGGGTTAAACAAAACAAAAAGCCTGCTGTAGTAGTAGCTAAAAGAGCTTGTGCACTTGAAGTTATCGATAAATTTGAGGAATTACCAATTGCTGAAGTTAAGTTAGAGAAGTGTACCGGCTGTACTATATGTTACGATTACTTCACATGCCCAGCTATTATACCTAGAGAAGATAAAAAAGCTACTATTGACACTAACTTATGTATCGGATGCGGTGCTTGTATTCCTATTTGCCCTTATCAAGCAATAGAATTGAAAGGAAAAATACCTAAAGGGTGGGATGAAGTATGGAGAAGTTAAACATTTTAATTGCTGGTGTTGGAGGTCAAGGAGTTATAACTCTAGGTAAAATAATTGCACAATCAGCGTTAATATCTGGAGTAAAAGCTTTAGTTGCTGAAACTCATGGACTAGCTCAAAGGGGAGGAGCAGTAAATGTTCACGTTAGATTGGGTGAAGTATATTCGCCTTTGATAAGGAAAGCTGACCTCCTAGTGGCTTTAGAGGCTACTGAGGCTCTTAGGAATTTATCTTATGCAGATGAAAATACTATGATAATATTAAATGAGAGAGTAGAAAAGTCTGTATTGCCTAAAATAAGGATGTTGTCCTTAGAGGAGATAAAGGATCGTCTTAGAGAATATAAGGTTTTATCAGTTAATGCTGATAAAATAGCTGTTCAAGGAGGAAACCCTAGAGGGACAAACATTGTCATGCTAAGCGTTATGATGGAGCTAAAACTTTCTAAGTTTATCAAAGAGGATGTATTACTTTCTTTGCTTGATGAAAGAAATAGAAAAGTATATCTTCTTGGAAAACAATTCATTAAAGGATGGTTATATGCTAAGTAGAAAAATTATTGAAGAAAGTAATATTTATTTAGCGACTTCAACTAGAGACCCAGAGAATTTGCCTTTAGTTATTGACCACGGGGAAGGAGTATGGTTATATGATATTGATGGAAACAAATATTTAGACTTTACATCTGGAATTGGTGTAAATAATTTAGGATGGCCTTCTCATCCAGAAGTTATAAAAATTGGAATTGAACAAATGCAAAAACTTGCACACTCTGCTGGGAACGATTTTTATAACGTCCCTCAACTTGAGTTAGCCAAAAAACTTGTAACATATTCTCCCGGAAGCTTTCAGAAAAAAGTCTTTTTCTCTAATAGTGGCACAGAGGCTATTGAAGCTTCAATAAAGTTGGCTAAAGCAACGGGGAAAAAATACTTAATAGCATTCTTAGGTGGATTTCACGGAAGAACTTTTGGTTCACTTTCGCTGACAGCAAGTAAGGCAATCCAGAGAAGTGTTATTGGTCCATTTATGCCAGGAGTCATTCACGTACCTTATCCAAATCCTTATAAAAATCCATGGCACATAAATGGTTATGAAGAACCAGATGAATTGATAAACAGAGTTCTTGAGTTTCTCGAGGAATATGTGTTTGTGCACTTAGTGCCACCAGAAGAAGTTGCAGGAATATTCTTTGAGCCAATACAAGGTGAAGGAGGATATGTTATTCCACCTAAAAACTTCTTTCCTAAACTACAAAAGTTAGCTTCTTCTCACGGAATACTTCTAATAGATGACGAAGTACAAATGGGAATGGGAAGAACTGGAAAGCTTTTTGCAATAGAAAACTTTCATATTGCACCAGATATAATTACATTAGCAAAAGCATTAGGCGGAGGAATTATGCCAATAGGGGCTACAATATTCAGAAAGGATCTTGATTTAAAACCGGGTATGCATAGTAACACTTTTGGTGGAAATGCATTAGCTTGTGCAATTGGGTTCAAAGTTATAGACATTGTAAAAGAGTTATTACCTCATGTGAATAAAATAGGAAAAATATTTAGCGAAGAACTTCAAGGACTAGCAGATGACGTTAGGGGAATTGGATTAGCATGGGGATTAGAATATAATGAGAAAAAGATCAGGGATAGGATAATTGCTGAAAGTTTTAAGAGAGGACTTTTGCTTTTACCAGCTGGAAGAAGTGCAATTAGAGTTATACCTCCACTAGTAATTACTGAAGAAGAAGCTAAAATTGGGTTAGATATTTTGAAAAAAACTGTGAAGAGTGTGAGAAGTTGATCAAATGGGTTCATATAGAAAGTTGGGACAAGTGCGAGATATGTTATGCTTATTTTAAGGCTGGGATCCAACATAAAAATTCACTTAATTGCTATAAACTAGGAATTCCAATAAGAAGCCTTAAAATTCCTTTATTAGATTTTATCGAAATTATTAAGAAAAAAGGCTATGTGAGTAAATACTCCATCTTTCCCTTCCCTATTTCCCTCTTATCTAAAGGTGTTATAATTCTTTACTTTAACTCCGAGGAAGAGATGAAAAAAGCAATAGAGGAATTAGGACAGTATGTAGTAGAAGAACCTAAAGATAAATTCTTTTATGATACTTTTGTTAATGTTGATTGGATAGGAGGATTTAATTATAGGAGAGGATGCCCAGAGTATGATAAATTTGGAGATTGGAGAAAATGGAAAAAGATTTAATGCTAGAGATGTCATATAAAGATTATAATGCACATTAATCTCGTTGCATTCTTTGAGATTAATTTCTGAGATTTAAAATAAGTATATAAATATTTCTATAACTTTTCATTTAGGATTTAGCTTTCTTTGATATAAATCATCTCTTTCAATATCCTTATAAAGGCTACAAATATCTTAATTTTATGCCTTAATAATGGCACTATAAATTTATCAAGCATAAATTATATAAATTTACGAAATAACAATATTATATACTATTATCATTTTATTATATTAAATTTTATTTAATAATAATTTAGTCCTTAATTAAAACGATTTATTTCTATGAGATTTAGCTTATTGACATAGAAACATATTTTAAGAACTAGATACCTAATTACTCAAAGGCAATATACTAACTAAACTTACTATAATCAGATTAAAGAGAAGCATAATAAAAACAGAATTATCTTATATAATAAAATAAAAAAAAATTTATAAATTAAGTTTATCTTCTTCTTAAGAATATCACTGCTACAGCTATTATTATAATAATCACAACTACTATTCCAGCTACTAAAGCAACGTTAATGCTTGGAGTAGTTGTTGTAGTAGTAGGCGGAATCGATGTAGTTGTAGTAGGCGGAACAACAGTCGTAGTAGTGATAACTGGTGTTACATTAAGGCTTCCATAACTAAATTCTTCTCTCATCTGTCCATTAACTGTCCAAACTGCCTTTGCAACAATCTCATATAAGCCCGGCTGTAACATAGAAGTATTTATAGTAGCCTGATAAATTCCATTACCTAAATTCTTTGCAATAACCATATACGGTTTTCCATTAACAGTAACATCAGTATAAGTATGCCCGGGAACATCTAAGTACTTAAGATAAACATATACTGTAGCATTACTTATCTGTGTAGGTATTAACATATCAGTAGAGTTATCCCAACTATATGCAGTTATATTAGCAGTGAAAGTTGCTGCTTGACCTTGTTTTACAGTTTGCAAGAACAATAATGGGTTAATTCTAAAGTAGTGCAAATTAGCATGAACAACTATTTCTTCAGCTGGTACATTCCACTCTCCCCAAATATATGGGCCACTAGATATTAATGGAGCAATTTTTTCAGCATATACAGTTGCTGGGTTAGTAGTATTAAATATATGAGCTGGAACAATTGGGAATTCAGTAAGAGTATAGTACACATTCAAGAAGTTCGTACTATTCAAATATATTACAATCTGATATGGACCAGTAACATTAGTCCACACAATTGCAGGAATAGTATCGAATAGATCAGAATTTATATAACCATTATCTACCAAATATGTATAGTTTACATGTAATCCATCAAATGTGTTAGTACCCATCATTCCTGGTATGTCATACCACCATATTGTAAAGTTAACATCATAAGCCGTTAGTGGCACTCCATCAATCCATGTATCATTATGAACTAAATTCACTATTAATTTTGTACCATTTGGTATATATCTATTACCAGGTAATGTAACATTATGAATATAGACAATTGTCCAGTTCTTAGCTACCCAGGGTATTAAGGCTTGTGGCGAGACAGTGGATGGCATAGTATAGTTTATCACTGCTAATGAATCATATAAATCGTCTAACGTGTTAAATGCATATAAGCTTACACTTGCATATGGATTCATATGCCTTGGAGTATCTCCACTTACAGAAGAGAAGATAAATGTACCATTTAGAGCACTGCTTGTAGGATGTACATTGAAAATACTTATTGAATATACTGAAGTTACATTAAGATAAATATAGTTTGCCCAATTTGGTAAGTAAACTCCTTGAATAGCGTTGCTCCAAACTATTATTATATAAGGTAATTCTACTTGCAAATCATATTCGACCTGTTTCACAAGGTTTATTGAATCGTTCAAAGTTGGTGCTGTAGCAGATTCAGTTATTAGATTATCAATAGTTGAATTAGAGAAACCACCTACATTTTGAGGATTAGTGTAAATAGACAACCATGCTGGTACATCCGCACCTAAACTAATCCAACCAAATGTTGTTATGTTGAAATCAGTATAGGGTGCTGTAGTTGCTAAAGTTATTAGTTCTCCGAAAGTCGTAGCTTCTGGTTTAATTGTTAAGTTAATTGCTGCTGCTTGTGTCTCTAAGTAACTAGCAAATCTTTGTGCTGGAGTACTACTCGTTGGATAAATGAAAGTTAATACTAAGGGTTTTCCGTTATAGTACCATTGTCCATTTACATGAGTAATACCGGGTACTTTTTCTAAGTACATTACTGCTCTTGTTAAGTTATAAGATTCATACTTCTCGTAATAAGTTATAACTTGAGGATTAAACCATTCACCATATATTTTTGGATTAATAAAATATGGTATATCTTGTCCTAATAGTCCATTATCCCATACTATATCTGTTATATTTTCTGGGTTTAATAAACTGCTTATTGCATATCTAAAGTATAGGTTTGCTGTTAAATTGTTTCCAAATGCGAAAACAAGTTGACCAAAACTTTCGACTGGTGAAATACCAACAAAGATTTTACCTTTATATTGAGTTAATAAAGTTTTTATTTCAGATGCATGATCTAATGTGGCAAAGTCTATTTTTCCTTGTATTAAGGCATTATATTCATCTGTATGTGTACTATATGCGTAGAGGTAGATTATTGTTCCTACCCATGGCGCATTATAATGTACTTCATTCCAATTTAACACTGGTGTATTAAAGTTCGCTATAGCGAATGAACTTGCTATTGTTCCAGCGTTTATTAAGATAAAGGCTGATATAAAGAATAACAATATGTATATCGTTGACTTATTTAATCTACTTTGCATATCATAATTTTAAATGGCACCTTTATATATTTTTTCGTATCTCTTTAATTTTTTTGAAAGGCTATTATTGATCATTATATTATGTATAACAAAATAATGAAGAGTTTATTTCCTTTAGTTATTAATATTATTATAGAAAAATTGATATATTAGAAGTTTTTGAATATTAATATAATTCCAGTAAAATTATTTCCTTGTTGGTAGTATCCGACTCCTAAAGCCTCATTCTGAAAGCTCGTTAATTCTTCAATTACAATATAAGGCTTTGAGAATATACTCTTCAAATTATTTATTTTATCACCATAGAGAATTACAGTTCCATATGCCGTTCCATTACTAGTAATAAAAGGTACTCTTAAAGAAACTAAAAGAGAATTTGAAGAAGTAGAGGTAATTGACGTAACTATCCCTAGTTTGTACTCTAAGTTAATTGGATATGCCTGTGTTCTGTTTATTATGGCTAAGAATGGTTCGGGATTGTCTGGATTTGTTAGATTTTCTCCACCAATTATCCAGTTTCCATTCCAATAATATGCTGTTAATAAAACTCCTAGATGTAAAAAGTTAAATGAAATATTTGTAAATTTACTGTTCATTAAGATAGTAGCAGTCATATTAACTGCATTTCCGCCAACGATTATTGAAGATGAATTATTATTAGAGTAAATATAATATATTGTTGAAGCCCCACCCTGTACTTTGAAATCTGATGGAAGATCTGGAGATAAATCGTGAAAACCTGTTGAATTAACCTTTAGTAAAAAAGGAATCAAGAATGGTGACTGAGAAATACCGTATATATAAGCATTACCTCCTATTAGCCAGTATTTTCCAGTCCAATCAATTGCAAATACTTGACCTAAAGTATAGAAGGAAGGAATAATTTTACTAAGATTATAGATTTCACCAGTAAGAATGTTGATTCCTACTAAACTACTATGTAAGGTCCCGTTAATTCTTGTACTTCCGCCAATCATTACAAAAGTTCCATTATAACCTAAAGAGTAAATATATCCTTCTTTAAAGTAATTACTTATGTTAAAGGGTAAAAAGGTATTGTTATTTAAAAAATATATACCAGCAACTCCTTGAGGGATGGTATTGTTATTTAAAAAATATACTCCACCAAGTAATAATTCTTTATTATTAATTACTTCAATAGAATATATTTTAGAGAAATTATTTAGTTTTATAATTACATATTTAGGAGAAGTAAAATATGCATAAGCTGAATAGATAATTACAATTAGTATTAAAGAAATTACTATGCTTACAAAAACAAGTTTTACATTCATAACTTCACCTATACGATTAACTATTTTTAATTTTTTGGTAAGTGTGCTATTTCAATTTTTAATATTTAGAGTAAAGCTAATGATAACGGCCAATTATTTGAGATAACTTTTATATACAACGCATAAGAGGATATAGTAGTAGATTAATAGAAAAATTATTTCAAAATAAGGTGATTCTTGATATGGCTCTCGAGGAGAGAAAAAGGAATACGTTCCTTTCTGAAGTATCTAGAAGAATTCCACTAAAGTACTTAATTAAGAGGCTTATTGAAAGGATAATACTTCTAGTAGTTATTGTTTCCTTCTTGTTCTTCCTATTTAGAGTTCTTCCTCTTGCTTTTCATGTAAACCCAGCTAGTTTTTATGTCCCTCCTACATATAAAGGCCTTTCAAGAAGTACATTAATAGAAGCAATAGATAGACAATGGGGTCTTAATCAACCATTATACATTCAGTACATAGACTACCTTAAAAATATGTTAACTTTCCACTTTGGTTACTCCTTGACCTATGACGAAAGTATAACTGCTTTAGTAATGCAAGCAATACCAGTAGATCTTCTAATTCTTATACCAAGTTTATTTTTAAGTACAGTTTTAGCAATTATTCTTGGAATATTATCTGCTACAAAACAAGGAAAACTGGTCGATACTATAAACTCAACTATCGCTATCTTTACTTACTTTATTCCTGCATTTTGGATATTCGCTATAGTTCTCTATGTCTTTGGTTACGAATTAGGCTGGGTTCCAACAAATATAGCAGAGGCATTAACTAAAAATGGAGTCCCATTACAAGGGTTCGCATATATTGCTGGACTTCTAAAGTTTATAGCATTACCAGTTATTTTACTTACAGTTTTATCTTATGGAGTAAGAATGATATTAACTAGAGCTTATGGCATTGATGCATCTAATAGTCATTTTGCTACTTATCTTAAAGCTAGAGGGATATCTAATAGAACTATTCTTTATAAACACATAGCTAGAAATGCTATGATTCCAGCAGTAACAAGGACAGGCATTGATTTTGCGTTCGTTTTAGCTGGTGCTGTTTTCGTAGAAGAAATCTTTAATTATTATGGGATGGGTGTCCTATTAGTTCAGTCAGCAGAAACATTTAATGTTCCTATCTTGGAAGCAGTATTTTATATTATAAACTTGTACGCAATAATAGTATTGCTTGTATTGGATTTCATTTATCCATTTATAGATCCTAGGGTGAAATATGAATGAATAAATTTATTAAAGATTTATTTAGTAGAAAATCCTTTATAATCTCATTAATTATTCTTATTATTTTTGTTTTTATAGCTGCTGCAGCACCAATCCTTACACCTTATTCTAATCCTTATTCTACTTCAGAATATTATGTTGCTGGACCTTATGCTGTACCCTCGTGGGCCACAATATTTCCTCAATATAAATTGTATCCGCCTAATTTAATAATTCATTTAAGTAGCCCAAGAATAGTTGGCAATGTAACTATTACGCAGAGTGATAACACATATGAAATAATAATTCCTCCAGGTAAATTTGTGAATCTTACTTATTCATTTTACTGGAAATATATTGATCCATACTCTTTTTCAATATCTTTTAATATAACTCCTAAAACTAATCAAGGAGTTCAAGTTAATGTGTATTTTATAAACTCTACTGGATATCATTACTTCTTAGCTAGTTATGCTCCACAATCTTATGCTTTACTTTATACATATCCAGTACAAACGCTCACATTAAATAAGCTGAATATAATATCTATAAGTAGTGAGTCGTTAAATCCATCAGACAGTCCTTTCTTTTCCTCTTTAAGTGCATATGAACAAGTAGTTTATTCCTTGAGTTTTATGAGTTACACTTTAGGCAAACCAGGAAATGTCGAAGTAATGGTTTCCGTAGTTAATCTAGGAAGTACTCCAGCTAAGGTTATAATTAGTAACCCAGTTTTCAGTGATAAGGGAAAAGCATTTGGTATTTTAGGTACAGACTATAATGGAGCTAGTGTATTTGCTGAATTTGTCTATGGAACTAGATTTGATCTAATTTTAAGTTTATTAGCTTCAATTTTAATAGTAGGAATTGGTTTAGTAATTGGTCTTGTTGCTGGTTACGTTGGAGGAAAAACGGATTTAGTTTTAAATTCAATAACTGATTTCTTCCTTACAATCCCTGGATTACCTTTGATTATAGTGCTAGAAACTGTATTATTAGTATCTGGTGTTCTAGCAAAAATAAGTAAGGCTGATTTAATTCTTTTAATTATAGCTGGACTTTCTTGGATGGGAACAATGAAGATAATAAGATCAGTAACTTTGTCACTTAAAAGTAGAACATTTATAGAAGCCGCAAGGGCTCTGGGAGGAGGTTCATTCTATATAATTAGGAGACATATATTGCCAAATATCCTAGGTGTTGTGTTTGCTCAAATCGCTTATGATGTCCCTACGGTAATATTAATTGAGTCCGGTTTAGATTTTCTTGGTTTAGGAATAACTGGCTTCCCCACATGGGGAAATATGCTAGGTTATGCCACCATGAACGCATCATCAGCTAATGGTTTTGCATGGTGGTGGGTTCTTCCACCTGGATTAGGAATAGTACTATTGTCTATAGCATTTTATTATATAGGATCAGCACTTCAAGATGTACTAAGCCCATATAGGACTAGAGGTGAGTAAGTTGATAGACAGTAGCATTCTTTCTATAAAAGGATTAAAAACGTATTACAAAACTAAGGAGGGTTACGTTAAAGCCGTAGATGACGTTTCCTTTCAAGTTCCTAAAGGTTCTGTTGTTGGAATTGCAGGTGAATCTGGATCTGGTAAGTCAACAATTGTTCAGAGTATTTTCAAGGTTTTACCAAGAAATGCAGAAATAAAAGAAGGAAGTATTGAATTTGAAGGAAAAGATATTCTTAAGATAGATGAAAAGATATTTAATAAAGAAATTAGATGGAAAAAGATAAGCTGGATCCCACAAGTGTCTATGGATGTTTTAGATCCAGTATATAAAATAAAAGATCAACTATTAGAAACAATTTTTGCTCATGAAGACATTAGTAAAGCTGAAGCCATGGAAATAATTGTAAACCAATTAAGGGCTGTAAATCTACCTTTGGACGTTTTAGATAGATATCCTTACGAACTTTCTGGAGGACAGAAACAAAGAGTAGTAATAGCTACAGCATTATTATTAAACCCAGAGTTAGTAATAGCTGACGAACCAACTACTGCACTTGATGTTATTGTTCAAGCCCAAATATTAAACATTATTAGAAAACTGAAGGAAGAAAGAAATTTTAGTATGATTTTTGTGACTCATGACTTAGCACTATTAGCTGGAATTAGTGATTATATAGTTATACTTTATGCTGGAAAGGTAGTGGAAATGGGCAAGACTGAAGAAATATTTAAATCGCCAATGCATCCTTATACACAGTTACTCCTAAAATCAATTCCTGATGTCAGGAAAAGAAAAGAAAGATTACATGGTATACCGGGAGAGCCTCCAGATTTAATTAATCCACCACAAGGTTGTAGGTTTTACCCCAGATGCCCGTTTGCAATGGATATATGTAAAAAAGAGGAACCTCAGTTGGTTAACATAAGCCCTACACATTATGTTGCTTGCCACTTAAGGAAGTGATTTACATGATTGAAACAAAAAATCTAAAAGTTATTTTTAAAACTCCTAGAGGTCCAATAAAAGCAGTAGATAATGTTAACGTTGCAATCAGAGAAAAAGAAATTATAGCATTAGTTGGAGAATCTGGAAGTGGAAAGACAACATTAGGTAAAACTATTCTTGGATTAATTAAACCTACTGAAGGAGAAGTAATTTGGAATGGAATTAATATAAGTGAATTAAAAGGAAGAAAATTAAATGAATTTAGATTAAAAAATCAAATAATATATCAAGACCCATTTGACGCAATAGATATAAGAATGAGAGTATATGATGTAGTTGCTGAAGGAATAAGATTACATCATTTAGCAAAAAGTAAACAAGAAGAAAGAGAAATGATTTATAACATATTAAAATCTGTTGGTTTATCCCCTCCAGAGCAGTTTAGTGTTGCATATCCTACACAACTATCTGGAGGACAATTACAAAGAGTTGCAATTGCTAGAGCAATTGTATTAAACCCAGAATTTTTAGTTGCTGATGAACCTGTGTCAATGCTTGATGTATCTATAAGGGCTGATATATTAAATATCTTTCTAGATTTAAGAGAAGAACGAGGTACTTCAATATTAATGATCACGCACGATCTAGCTACAGCAGCTTATGTTGCTGATAGAATCTACGTAATGTACTTAGGGAAAGTAATAGAATTTGGAAGAGTAGATCAAATTGTAGACAACCCCAAACATCCTTATACACAAGCATTAATTTCATCAATTCCAATTCCTGAACCTGGATATGTCATTCAAACAAAATTAAACGAGCCAGATTCTCCTGTTCCTGCAAACGGTTGTCCGTTATATCCCAGATGTCCGTTTAGAAAAGATATTTGTAAAAAAGAAGAACCTAGAATTAAGGAAGTTGAGCCAGAACATTATGTCGCATGCCACTTATACTGATGAAGAAAGACTTTTAAAAATTGATAAGGTTTTTTATATATCATTTTTAGTTTTCGTTATATTAGGTGTAATTTCATATTACGTTAATTTTCTAACGTTCTTTATTTCTTCAATAATTGTAGGAATAGGACTTTTAATTATAAGAGAGTATAATCTTTTAAAATCGTTGAAATATCTTAAAAAAGACAGAGTATATAAAATAAAACCTAAGATGAGCCTACAGAAAAAAGAATCAATTATCACTCAATTAACTACGTTTTTACTTATTATTTTACCTTTGTTGGCGCTTTATTTAGCCCCTATACCAATTAACTTAAGTATAGCATTAGGTATAGTGGGCGGATGGCCATTAAGCAATCTATTTATTCAATTTTTATTACTACTTTTAGAAAATAATCTCAATGGAAAAATATACAGTATAATTATTTGGGAAGAAATAGATAATGAATATTATATTAAGGAATATGGATACATTGTAAAATAAAGTAGCAGTTCTTCTCAACTTCGTCTTTAAGCAAGATAATTTCAGTTATATTTTATAATAAAAGAGATAAATAATTTATAATAGAAAAGGGTTTTAAGGATAGAATTTTTATATTAAAAAGCCATCTATATAAAGAAAGTATATTAGATATTATTATAAATCGTTGCACTATCAGAAGATCTTTGGATCATTATTTATAACTTGTGATAAAAACCATAATAAATGACTAGTAATATTTAAATTAATACCTAGAATAGTTTCAATCAGAAGTCATTTTAGTATTTTCATGAACTGTAATTTATAACACTATGAAATCAATCTCTATCCATACCATATAAAACGGAAAAATTAGATACAATGCCTAGTGCTAAGAATAAATGAAAAAGTAATAAATAGATATTAGGATATAAAGTATAAATTCCGCCTATTATGCTTGTAACAATTAATAGAAAGAGATTCCCTAAAACAATTCTTCTCCTAACCTCTTTTGTAACCCTTATTCCATAAATGCAAACGATTAAAATGAGAACTGCTAAGATAAAGTGAAAGTAAAAAAGAATTGAGGAAACACCAAAAAATACCATTGAGTTCCCAAGTAGTATTTGAATTATTGCCAATCCAGCACCGATAAGCCATAAAATGTTATTTCTCAATTTTTCTCGCCCTAGAAATTAAAATTCCTAAGAACATTAAAGAAATTCCTATAACTTGTATCTTATAGGGAATTACACCAAGAAATATATCTTCTATAGTAGTCAAAATTGGGACAGAGAAAGCTAATACTGTGACTTTAGTGACTTTCTCTATTTTAACCATCAAGTTCCATAAAAAGAAAGATATTGCCCCTCCTAGAGTTGAAATATAAGCTATTCCCTCAAAGAATTCAGGGTTAAAGTTAATGTCATAATCTAAAGGCAATAAAGAACTAAATATGATACTGCCAATAAGAAATTGACTGAAATTTATTGAAATAGCATCATAATTCCTTAGTTTTCTATAGAACACAGAAAATAATGCCCAAAATATTGCATTTACTACTGTAACAATAGCTCCAAAGAGTGTAAATCCATAAGATAAAGGCAAACCGTAAAGTACTACTCCAGAAAAACCTATAATAAGCCCTAATAGTTCTAATTTACTTGGTTTTTCAGACAAAATAAGTATCGAAATAGGAATGGAAAATAATGGCATAGTATAACTTAATACCGCTGATTCACCTGGAGTAACATATTTTAAACCTAAAGCCCATAACAGTGACGATAAACTTGTATAAATTGATAATTGAAGAATATCCTTATTAAAAATAAATTTTCCACCTATAATAAAGAATATAAACGTTGATATCATATATCTGATCAAATTAAATATAATTGGAGAGGAATACGTTACTGCTTCTTTTGCAAAGTAATAGTTTAATGAGCCAAAAATAACGTAAGGGAATAAGTATTTAAATACTGTAAGTTTAACTCTCACGCCATGAAATTTGGATAAAGAATTTAAAGTTATCTTGCAAAACCTTGCATCTATCAAAAATTTTAAGATAAAAGGAATCAAAAGTATTTTCTGATGAGGGAACTTTCACCTTCAGCTAGATTAGTCCTTGAGATTATTTCAGAAAGAAAGATAGTAAAATTTAAAGATTTGAAAGAAATAACAGGATTGTCAACGAGAACATTACGTTATGCTATTAAGGACTTAAAGGATAAGGGGTTAATTAAGGTTTTACCTTGTTTAGAAGATGCAAGAGAAAAACTATATGCTGTAAGCGAAATTGAGGAATGTTATAAGTTATCTGATTAAAATTCTGGGTAAATTCTTCTTATTCCCCTTACTTCAAGTAAATATAGTTTATTTCCTTCAATAGCCCATTCAATATTTATACTTCTTTTAAATATATCTTCTATAGCTATTGTCATATTTGCAACCCTAATTACATCTTTCTCTTTTAAGCTCTCTAATGTTGCTTCTTGTAATTCGATTGGTTTTATTCTTTTCTCTTCATAGTCATAAATTAACTTTATTGATTTCGATGAAATTCTCTTTGACACTAAGCTTCTTTTTGATTTGCTAACTACATACTGGTCTGGAGTTACTAATCCCTTAGTCACACTTTCCCCTAAGCCAAAAGCAGATTCGATAAACACATAATCTGGCTCTTCAGTAACTGGATGTAAGGAAAAAGCTGTTCCAGCAACGTTAGGATTTATCATAGTTTGAACTAATATTGCAATCTCAGAATTATCATGACTTAGTAATCTATAAGCAATTGCTCTTGGACTATAATAAGATGCAAGAACTCTTTTTATACTTTTGATTAGCGAATCCTTTGTTACAAATAAATCCGTCTCATATTCTCCAGCATAACTAGATCCACTTAGAGGTGAAGTTACTGTAGCTCTTACCGCTACATACATAGAATTTAATGCTTCAAATCTCTCTAGTATCTCTTTTTCTATCTCATCTGGCATAGATGAATTCAGAATTAGACTCCTAATTGCATTACTTTTCTTTTCAATATCTGCAGTATTGTTTAAATCAACTGATGAAAGTATTGAGCCGATGTCTTGTCTAAGGTCCTTTAATATTTCACTTATGCCTAAAGTGGAAATAACAAAACCCTTTGGTATGTCAAAACCAATTTTATATAATTCACCTAAATAAGCGCTTTTCCTGCCTACCACAGATATCATGTTTAAATTAACTTCATCGAGGGAATATGTATAACTCATACTTTAACGTTTGATTTATAATTTAAAACTCTTTAGTAAAGTGTACTTTAAGCTTAAACCTTACTTACTATTTCTTTAAACATAAAAACTTTCGTTAAAGTATAAATTTACGTACTTTGCTTATCTAATTATTTAATCTCTACTATAATTACAACTAGTGAAGGATGTTTAAATTTATGACTATATTCCTAAGTAATTATTTAAACAATATAACAGAATTTCACAAGTATTATATGAAAGAAAATGAAAATTATCAAATTTTCCATACTAAAACAAATCTTCTGATCTGAAATATGTAATATTCAAATAATTTTATAAAAAGTGAAACATAATATGGTATTACTCGAAGAATAATTAAAGATACAAATTTTTTAAATACGAGATTAAGTTTTATCTATGCTTGAAAAAGTTAGATTCGACCTGTCACAAGATGAAATACCAACTGAATGGTATAACATTCTTCCTGACTTACCAGAACAATTACCACCACCCCAAGATCCATCTGGTAAATCTTTTGAAATTTTGAAACAAGTATTACCATCAAAAGTTCTCGAACTTGAGTTTTCCACTGAAAGATACATTAAGATACCAGAGGAGGTACTTCAGAGATATTTGCAAGTTGGCAGACCAACACCAATTATTAGAGCAAAAAAACTTGAAGATTACTTAGGAGGTTACATAAAAATTTATATGAAAATGGAAAGTCATACTTACACTGGATCACATAAGATAAATAGTGCTTTAGCTCATGTCTATTATGCTAAACTTGATAATGCAAAATTTGTTGCTACTGAAACTGGTGCCGGACAATGGGGTTCAGCAGTTGCTTTAGCATCAGCATTATTTAAAGTTCCAGCACACATTTTCATGGTAAGGACTAGTTATTATGCAAAGCCTTACAGACGTTATCTAATGCAAATGTATGGTGCACAAGTCCATCCATCACCCTCAGAGTTTACAAGATATGGAAGAGAAGTATTGCAAAAAGATCCAAATACTCCGGGTTCACTAGGAATTGCTATATCCGAAGCTGTATACTATGCTCTCGAAGAAGGAGGTAAATACGTAGTAGGAAGTGTTGTTAACTCTGACATATTATTTAAGACAATTGCTGGAATGGAAGCTAAGAAGCAAATGGAAATAATTGGTGAGGACCCAGATTATATAATTGGTGTGGTTGGTGGTGGTTCAAATTATGCTGCTTTAGCTTATCCATTTCTTGGTGAAGAATTAAGGAAAGGTAAAGTGAGAAGAAAATATATTGCTTCTGGTGCGATTGAGGTACCTAAAATGACGAAAGGTGTATATAAATACGATTATCCTGATACAGCTAGAATTTTGCCAATGTTAAAAATGTATACAATAGGTTCTGATTTCGTACCTCCACCGGTATATGCTGGAGGATTAAGGTATCACGCAGTCGCACCAACTCTTTCATTATTAATGAATAAGGGAATTGTACAAGCAAGAGACTATACACAGGGAGAGGCTTTTGCTTGGGCAAAATTATTCAGCCAAGTTGAGGGTTGGGTCCCTGCACCAGAAACTAGCCACGCACTACCAATATTAAAAGAAATAGTTGAAGAAGCTAAAAAGGATGGTGAAAAGAAGACTGTATTAATAAGCTTCTCTGGCCATGGTTTACTTGATTTAGCTAACTTTGCTGATGTACTTGGTTTCAATAAGGATTAATTTTTAGTATATTCATCCTTTCTTTTTTTTTTAAAAAAAAAGGTAGAAATTTTAATTTCATTTAAGTTTACATTCTCTAAAAATAAACTTAGTTATCTAAAAATGTATTATAGTTTCTTCATATAGAAACAATTCTTTTATATTTACTAAATTATTAATTCTGTGAGTATTTTCTTTTTAGTTGTCAGCTGAGGAAAAGAAAGAAATATACGATTAAGCATAAAGACAAAGAATCTATATGCTTCTTAAGAGCAATGTGTCAATGTCTAGTTAAAGAGATTTTGATACCAAGGAAAAAACTCATAAAGACTTTGAATGCCGTTGAAGTCTGTTTCCATTAAAGCGTAAAGATTAAATGCTTTGTATCTGAAACAGTTCTAAATCCAGTCGCAAATGATAAATTCCCGAATAGTGGTGGAAAAGTATACACGCAAGATGTGTAAGTTTTCTCATCCTTCACCGGTTTAGTTATCTCCCTAATGGGAGCGAGAAGGATGATAGGATTACCCACGACATCGGTAAACTCCATAAGAATTACATGAAATTCAATGAGACCAAAACCCCTTTTAGGCCAGAAAAGATTTTAAGTTTTCAAACAAAAAAGATATAGAAGTTAGATGGCTTCTGCTCTCTTATTCTTAAATATCTAATTGTTCTATATTTACATATCTTTTCTATATCTCTTATTAGCTTATTTACACTATAAGTTGAGTTTAAACATTTACCTATATAATAATATTAAGTTAAACTCATTATTTTAGCCCAAACTTTAAAATTATGAATGAAATAACTGAGTTTCTTATGAAGAGAAGAAGTATAAGAAGTTTTCAGAAAAAGCCAGTAGACATAGAACTAATTAAGCAACTAATTTATGTTGCTAATCATGCTCCTAATTCTATGAACAATGAGCCTTGGAAGTTTATTATTATTACTGATGAAAAGATAAAGGAGGAACTTTCAAAATTACATAAAGGAGCTTCTCATATAGCTTTAGCCCCAATAGGAGTTGCTGTAGTTGCAGAGCCAGACGTAAGCCCAGAGACATGGATGGTTGACGTTGTTAACGCGACGATGTATTTTGTCTTAGCAGCTTATTCTGTAGGATTAGGAATAGGTTGGATAGCAGCTTATGAAAACAAGAAGGCTAAGGAGATTTTAGGAATTCCAGATAACAAAGTTTTAGTTACTTTACTTTCAGTTGGTTATCCTGATCCTAATTATAAACCTAGAGATAAAACAGTTAAAAGGGCAGAAGACGTAATATATTTTAATAGATGGGGAATAGATGAGGATAAAAGAAGCAATAATTAAGATTATTTACACTCAAACAGATAAAAGTAGATTCTCTCTTGTCATTAGGGATAGGATTAAAGGAACTGATGAAATACCTTTTTCTTCAATAGAAAGAGTTGATAATTATTACTTGTATTTAAACGATGGAGAGACAGTAATTCCTTTGCATAGGGTTATTGAGATTAAAGAAGATGGAAAGATAATATGGAAGAGATGAGTTTAAAAAATTAACTATCATTAGTTATTTCTCGTAATTATGTAAAAACGTTAAATATTTACGAAAGTATGTGATGAAATAAGATTGTTAATTATAAAAAATGGAACTATAATAAGACGGAAAAATTGAAAACAATTCATGTATTACGTCAGAAAGAATATTAAATTGAGAAAGCGATATATAAAATTGATGTTTAACTTAAAAAATTCCTTTAAAGGAAATAAAGAGATTTTACATTATAAATTATATGAGGTGGGGAGGGATGTACTAAGTTACTGCTAACTGCTTAATGAATACGTCAACGTTTTCTCCGAGAGATGTAAATTCCCCTACTTTTTCAATAAGTTCCCCATTTTTAATTTTCATCCTTACATATTTGTTGTCGGATGATAACCACAAAAGCAAAGTAGTGTTATTACTCTTACTTAGTGCCATATTAATTACATCAGTTATCTCCTCTTTTTTAACTTTCATAGTCATTAAGGTTTTTGAAGACAACAGTTTTTCCGTATCTAAGAGCATTAAGTCATTAACGAATTTCTTCTCGTTAAAACTATCTAGCAAAATTTTATCACCATCTATTGAGATAGTAACGCCGTCTTTTCTTTGAAGTAGAGAAAACTTAAGGATTTTAATCCTCCTACCTAAGAAGGAAGAGCGTTCAAATGAATAATTAACGTCATTTAGTCCAATTGTTCTCTTTATGTCATATTTCTTTCCATTAATTTCTACCTCGTATTCATTAAGCACTTTTATGTTGAAATTTTCTAAAACTTTTACGTTAGAGACATAAGATAATGCTGTTAACTTATTAACTGTAAGTGTGAGACTTAGCATGATTTTTGTATTTAGGAGTAATACTTTAAAAAGTCTCTTACTCTGGAGGGATCTCCTTATAAACGAGGGATATGTCAATCCCTTCTTTTTTAAGTCTATAATACTTTGCTAATACATATGATATTACTCCAACACCGATTAAGGAAATTATGTAAACTGTTGCTATCCAATTAACTCCAGAAGTCCCTATAACGCTAAAGGCGTAATTATTTGAGGGTATTAGGATTTCTACCTCAGTAGCTAACATAAGTATTGCAGAAAGGATACTTGATATTAACAAAGGTTTTTGATTTTCCTTATAACCTACTCTTATACCAGCCAAGGATACAATAAATAGGTAAGCAACAGCTAAAGGAGTGTAAGAGTAAAGTGCTGTAGCTCCGGAGATTGAAATTAATGGTATTGTTAAGAACACTAAAGTTGTTATTAGATCAAGTATGTGCGCATAAACTGGTGAAGAGTACTTATTTAATTTGGCAAAAATTGATGGAAACAATCTATCGAAAGAGAAAGCAAAAATGTACCTAGCAAAAACAACTACTCCGAAAGCCATTATAAAGTAGTTCCATGCAATTAACCCAATTCCTAAAATCCATTGGAGTATTGGATTAGACAAGTATATTGCAACGCTCCAAAAGTTATAGGTAAATGAAGGATAATATGCTAAGTTAAATGCAGGGCCTGCAGCTAAGTCCATTACTAGAAATGGAAATGTGATCATCACAAATGTCATAATGCTCCCTAAGATCAAATTTAACTTTAAAGATCCTTCTTTAGCTTCAGAAGCAACTGCTGGACCTGCATAAAGCCAAATGTATGCATAAGACATAAAAAATGGTACCATGTAAAGTGTTGAGGAGAGACTGAATTTGAAAGGAGATATTGTTCCGGTAATATTAAAGTCTGTAAGGAATGGCTGTATTTTGGTGTGAAAATCTGGAATGTTTAAGGCCACGATAATCATTGCTAAAACTAGAGTTAATGAAGAGATTATTCCTAAGACTGTGGTTAACGTGAAACCCCATTTTGGCCTAAATATGTTAATTAGTATGATTATAACGAAAGAGATTGCAGCTAAGAAGTAAAATAGTAATTCTTGAAATAGCGTTAAAGTTCCGTAAGGATTAACAAATACGTTGTTAGCCAAATAAACTAAACTTGGAATATGTTGAAGTGTTCCGATCTCAAGAAACACTAGATTAATTGCTGCTACAGAGAAGAATGCTGATAATGCAAAATAAGGAGGCATATTGAAAGCAAAAGCCACACCCATTATTGCACCTAACGTACCGTTTAATTTCCTTGATATCCAGACATAATCTCCGCCAGTTCTTGGCATTTTTAATAGTAGATAAGTGTAAGTGAATACTAATGGTAAAGTAATGACAAACGTTATAAGTGATGCCAACCACAGAAGTGCTCCGGGCACTACATAAGGAGAAATTCCTTCAAATACAGCCAATCCAGCACCCATATTTGCTACATTTAACATTACTAAGTCTTTCAAAGTTGCATTTTTTACTAAACCAGAACTTTCCCTTAAGAAAAGTTTCCTTTGTGCCATTAAGATATAAAATGACACAGAGATTAAAAACACGAACTTATGTTCGACGTATTTTGTCTATAATTTAGTTAAATCCAAACCCGTTATTTTATTATAATCCTTGAAATTTTCAAGTTCCCCAAGAATTTTACTTAACGGTATATTAACGTTATGGTCAAATAATTGATTCTCTTCATTAAGATTATGATCTAAAACTATCTTTATGTATCTCTCTACCCAATCTTTTCTTCTCTCCTTTAGTACAGAATTACCATATTTTTCAATTAGTAAATGATCATGTGAAAAAGGTTTAGCTTTTTCTCCATAAAGAGGAAAAACATATTTGTCCTCAATCATGGCATGCCATTTTACAACAAAATTGTGAGTTTCCTCAAGTAATAAAAAAGCTTTAGATTCGCATTGATCTAAGAGTTCTTTTATTATTTGAAATCTTACCCTTAAAATTCCGTGCTCGATTTTTAGGAGAGTTATAACGTCCATAATTAAATATACTATCTAAACTATTTTTATAATGATGATAATTTCAACAGTTAAGCTTCCGGAGGAATGTAAAAGATTAATTCCAGTAAAAGACGAAGGGGTAACTGAAGAGGATATAAAAAATGCTGAAATATTAATGTTATGGCCATCCCAAGCTAAAGACCTTTTGCCTAGGGCAGAAAAGGCTAAAATAATTCAGACTTTTTCAGCTGGGGTAGATGATTTTCCCTTTAATTTACTTAAAAAAGATCAAGTTGTATATTCTAATGCTGGTGCTTATTCAGTTTCTGTTGCTGAACATGCTTTCGGTCTAATTTTAAGTTTAGCTAAAGGGGTCGGACTTAAGAGGAAAGTAGAAACTTACATGCTTTCTAACTCAACGATCTTAATATTAGGTGCTGGTGGAATAGGATCTGAAGTAGCAAAGATTGCAAAGTTAGGATTTAATATGTATGTTATTGGTGTTTCAAGATCATTTAAGGGAACATATTTTGACGAAAAACACTCCTTACAAGAGTTAAGCAATGTTATTGGAAAAGCTGATGTGATTGTTGACACTTTACCATTAAACAAAGAAACTAGAGGAATTCTAAATTATTCAGTTTTATCGAAAGTTAAAGACAAGTGTATTATTGTTAACGTTGGAAGGGCTGAAACAATAGTTGAGGACGATATGTATAGAGTTTTAAAAGAGAAGCCTGGAGTTAGGTTTGGCACGGACGTATTTTGGAGGGTAAATGGTAAAGAAAATTTTGCAACGACTAAACTATGGGAATTAGAAAACTTTACTGGAACACCTCATATTGCTGGAGCTACAGCTAATGAGAGAGTTCTTACTAATGCTTTAATTCAAGCGTGTAAGAACGTTTATAAAATTATAAATGAAGGAGAAGGAGAAAATAAAGTAAAAATTGAGGATTATATGTGATGTTAAATGGAAGAGCATAAAAGAAAAGCTATTGAATATTTAAAAGCTTCAAAGTTAAATTATGAAAACGGTTTTTACGATATATCTGTAATTTTGGCAGAAGAAGCTCTCTATATTTTTCTTGTTAGTAATCTTTTAAGCTATGATGTAAAAATACCATGGTATTTGGATTTTGATGGTTTATTTAGAATTTTAGAAAAATACAACAAAAACATAAGTAAGTTTAGAGAAAATAAAGTAATGATCAGAGCATTAGACCAAATAAGGATAATGTTTAGGTATTCTGTTCCACATGAAATTAAAAAGGAAGAGGCTGAAAAGATTCTGTCCTTTGTTGAAGAAGTCATTAACTCATTAAATCCTTAGCCATGTAAGGACCTAGTTTGTAATATCCCTTTTTCCTATAGTATTCCCTAGCACCAATGCCAGACAAGACTAGTATTCTTTTTGCATCAAATTCTTCCACTGAAATCCTTTCAGCCTCAGCTAATAATTTTCCACCGAAACCTTTATGTTGAAATGAGAAATCATCTAACATATCTATTGGAACTTCTGGGCCATAAACATGCAATTCTCTTACAATTGTTGTTTTACTATCAATTTCTTTTCTATGGGCCTTACTTGAAGGGTATCTTAATCTTAAATATCCAATTAATATTCCATCATCATCTTCAAATGATAAGAACACTTCTGTTCCTTCACTTGCCTCGTATTCAATTTTCTTTAACTTAGGCTCTTTGGGTAAAATACCATCGTGTAACCATCTTATCCCTACTTCCCTATATCTAATTTCGTTATTCTTTATCCCTTTCTCTTTCACTCTTTTCTCAACTAATTCTCTTAAATTCCCTTTCTTGTTACCAGCAAGAATAATATTAGCTGGAATGTCTCTTTGAATTCTCATTACTCTAACCCATGGAGGAATATATCTATACATTTCTGAAATTAATTCAACTAAAGTTTCAGTATCGTAAGGTTTATAAAGTCCTCTTTTCCACAACTCAGCCAAAGGTGCTGTTTCAACTACTAGAGTAGGATAAATCTTCAACATATCTGGTCTAAAGTTTGGGTCTTCAAAAATAGTCTTAAATGCCTCTAAATCCTTATCTGGATCTGATCCAGGAAGGCCAAGCATAAAATGATAAACTATTTTAAAGCCAGAATCTTTAAGTATTCTGGTTGATTCAATAGAATCTTTAACAGTATGACCTCTATTTGTTTTTATTAAAATTTCATCATAAACTGTTTGAACTCCTAGCTCTACTTTTGTTACTCCTAACCTAAGCATTTGATCGGCATGCCATTCTTTACCCCAATCTGGTTTAGTTTCTACAGTCATTCCAACACATCTTACATTAGCTGTTTCGTTCCTTAACTGAGCTTCTTCAAGGTAAACAAATTTAGGCTTTTCTGAAGAAGGATATCTATTCATTCCTTCTAATGCTTGAGTAACAAACCATTCTTGATAGTCAATGGGTGTAGATAAAAATGTACCGCCCATAATAATTAATTCAACCTTATTAGGAATGTGACCATTAGCCTCATACTGCTTTAACCTAGATTGTACTTGAAAAAAAGGATCATAATTGTTCTCTATAGCTCTCATTAGAGTTGGTTCATTACCATAATAACTTTGAGGAGTATTATATTCTATTCCACCGGGACAAAAGATACATTTTCCATGAGGACATCTATGAGGATGAGTCATAACAGAGACAATTGTAACTCCAGATAACATTCTTACTGGCTTTCTTATTAACACATGATATACTTACTAATTAAGGTAATAAGTTTAGTTAACTCACTTTAAGTTTTCATACTCTGATCTCATTTAACTCTAAGATAGTTTACTAATTAAGTTTTTATATTTGAGTAGTTACTTATTGCTTATGAAATTAAGCTGGAACTCAGTCTTAGTTTCTGGAATGGGAGTATTTACTGATGGTTATAATCTTTATTCCCTTTCCCTCACAATTTACATAATTCAACATTACATATCACTTACCAGAGTTACTGAAGGGTTATTAGTTGCCGGCTCATATTTTGGTGCTGCAATTTCGGCATTAATCTTCGGAATTCTTTCTGATTTTAAAGGAAGAAAAAGAATGTACGGAATTGATGTTACACTGATGAGTATTGGAGCCATAGCTCAAGCTTTTTCACAAAATTATGCAGAATTATTCGCTTCGAGATTTTTATTGGGAATGGGTATAGGAGCTGATTATGTTCTTTCACCAATAATAGTTGCTGAGAACGCTGAAGCAAAAAACAGAGGAAAAATGATGGTTATAACTTTTGCTGTATTATGGGGATTAGGTGCTGTATTTGCAGCTTTTGTTGATCAGATTTCTTCAATGTTCCTTCCTTTAAACGTTGTCTGGAGAGTTGTGCTGGGAATAGGAGCAATACCAGCATTATCGGTAATAATAGCACGAAGAAGACTAACAGAGACTTTAATTTACTTATCAAAAATCAAACCTAATGAAGAAGAATTGCAGAAAATCAAAACAAATTTTGGAGTTTTGATTGGAGTAAATGTTGATAAAGAGAAGTTTATAAATAGATTAAAGGCCTCTTTACCTTTCATAATAATTGCTTCAATATTGTGGTTACTTTATGACATTTACTCTTCAACTTTCGCAATTTATGGACCAATAACTATTGCCGAGAACTTAGGTTTAACGCCGATAATGTTCACTTATGTTGCACAGTTCCTTGCTGGTATACCTGGTCAATTAATTTGCATTTTCCTCATAGATAAGGTGGGAAGAAAGATTCTAATAACAATAGGTTACGCTGGAGTTGCTGTTTGGCTAATTATGTATTCCCTTCTTTTAATAGATCCTTACTTATTTGGATTTAAACCAATGAAAGTGTTAACTGGCGAAGCTGCCCTTTTAGGTTTCTCATTTTACATGTTAAACTATTTCTTTTCAGCAATTGGACCAGCATCAATTATTGGTTCTGCAATGGTTACTCCAGAGTTAGCATTTACTAAAGTGAGAGGAACTGGACAAGCTGTAAGCGTTGCAGTTGATAGATTCGCTTCGGCAACAGTTATTTCTCTATTCCCTTCATTAGTAAATGTAATAGGTTTAGGCGGAATGGTAGGGGTTTACGCTTTAATAGCTTTAGTATCAGCTTTAATTACACTATTCTTAGTACCAGAAACTAAAGGAAAAGAATTAGATAATGTCATAACACCTTCCTTGCAGCATAAGCAATAATCTCATTACTAGATGGGTGTTGATCTGCAAAGCTAGCTAGTTGTTTTGCTGTTAAGCCATGAAGTACTGCTTGTCCTAATTCGTTTATTAAATATTGTGAATGTACACCCACCATCCAAGCACCAATTAGCCTTAAAGAACCTCTTTCGAAAATCAGTTTAAGCATACCTTCTTTTTCATCATAAATTTGAGCCATAACCTCATCCTCCATATTATAAGTTGCCTCAATCACATCTATTCCCATTTTTTTAGCTTGTGAAGACATTATTCCAACATAAGATGCTGAAGGAATTGAATATATTGTTACTGGAATACTTTTGTAATCAACGTAATCTACTGGTACACCATTAGCCATAATATTATAAGCTGCTGCCATACTCATTCTTACAGCTGCATGGAAATATGGTGCCTTACCATTAACATCACCAGTTGCAAAGACATTAGGTAAATTCGTTCTCATTGCTTCATCAACTACTATATAACCCTTCTTATCAATTGCTAAACCTATATTGTATACTCCTTCTGGCAAAACTGGCTTTCTACCAGTAGCTAATAAAACTAAATTTGTTCTCATGCTCTTCTTTGCACCATCCTTTCCACTGTAGATTACCTCAAATTCATCTTCCTTTATTTTCTTAACTTCTAAAACTGGTGCATTGTAAGTAATGTCTAACTTTAAAATGGGTAAGAGTATATTTACTATTTCATCTTCAAATCCCCTTAATACTCTATCTCCTCTAACTAAAAGATGAGTTTTTACGCCTAAAATGTTAAATACTGAAGCTACTTCAATTGCAATATAGCCACCACCAATTATAACCATATC
This sequence comes from Sulfurisphaera javensis, assembly GCF_041154675.1. Classification (NCBI taxonomy): domain Archaea; kingdom Thermoproteati; phylum Thermoproteota; class Thermoprotei; order Sulfolobales; family Sulfolobaceae; genus Sulfurisphaera; species Sulfurisphaera javensis. The sequence continues at coordinate 1,545,136 of NZ_AP031322.1, read as the reverse complement.
TTGAGGAAGTTTTCTTAGTGGAGTTTTATAATTATATAAATCGTCACTAGTTATACAATACTCGCTTCCAGGGAAAGATGGTTTAAAAGGTTCACTACCAGTTGCGATTATCATGTATTTTGTTTCTGCCTCAAACTCTTTATCTTCAGTTTTTACTATAACGTGTGTTGGATCTTTTATTTTTATAATTCCTTTATAAAATGTTATCGTCTTATATTCAGATAATTCTCTTTTATGTTGCTTAAATCTTGTTTCTTGAACATAGTCCTTATGATCTTGTAATCTTTGAAAATCTACTGGAATTTCCCTTTTTAAGATGTTTTTAGTTCTTAGAATTAATTGAGCTTCTTCTCTTATTGTCTTGGAAGGAACACAACCATTATAAAGACAATTTCCTCCTAATTCTCCTTTTGGATCTGCCATTAAAACATTAAAGCCAGACTTTGCCAACCTAAATGCTCCTGGATATCCTCCTCCACCAGCACCTATAACTACAACATCAAATTTCATAAAACAAATATTCTTTACTTTATCTATAAAGTTTGTGTTAAAGAATTACTTTAACATATTAGCTATTTCTGATGCAGATGGTCTATTATCTGGATTAACACTAAGACTTCTAAAAACTACGTTAGCTAACTCATTAGGCGTATTAGGAGGTAAAGTAGGTCTCCAAGAAGCTAGAATTTGTTTTGATGTTTGAATTAATTTATACGCTTCTCCAACATTTCCAGATAGATAAAAGTCTATAGCCTTATTTAAATGGTCAGCAATTGGATTATTTTTCCTTAACGAAAGTAAAGTGTAGGCTGTCATCCCTAGAGCAAATATATCCATTTTTGGATCAGCTCCTTTACCTACAATTACTGCTTCTATTTGTTCTGGTGGGCAGTAAGATGGAGTAGCTTGGGAGAATCTTTCTCCTTTTCTCACTGAGGAACCTAAGTCTCCAAGTTTTACAGATCCCATAATATTCCTATATACCTCTTCTGGATATTTACCTAAGTTTCTTGAAAAGAAAATATTCTCTGGTTTTACATCTAGGTGAACGAAACCATTAGAGTGAAGGGATTCCAACGCATAAGCAATTTCTTTAACTATCTCTTTAACTATTAAGGGCCAATAATTAGAATAAATCACATTTTGGTTTGTCATTAACTGGTCAGCAGTTCCACCCTCCATGTATTCCATAACTATCGTTGGTGGATAATTATAATACGCCTCTACGTTTCCCTTTAGTATTGACTTAATGTTATTTGAATCTATATAAAATCCGTAAATTCTTACAAACTTAGGATTCTGGGATAAGCTCTTTAATGTTTCAGACTCCTTAAACATCTGATCAAAATTTGTCACAGTAGATAATGTTATTTGGGCATTATTACTAGAAAATAGAGAGAAGACCTTTATTGCATAATAAACGTTATCTTTCTCAGCCTTAAGTACATAACCATTTCCTCCAATTCCAATAACTGAGACTATTTTATAACCATAAAGATCTTTTCCTACCCACAAATTAGGATCCCATTTGTTTAATGGTGGAAGTATAGGCTTCGTCTGTTGAACAACTTGAGTGACATAACTTGTATATTCGATCGTTACACTATTACCTCTTTTTATTATTCCAGTATAAGTTATTGGCTTAAATATAACATTACCAACAACTATATCTTTTACATTCCAAATGGCTTCTAATATGTTAAACATAGGTACAATTATAACTGAGTTAGTTTGTGAGGAATATTCAACATTATTTACAATAACTGACCATGAGATATTTGATGGTAATCCTTTAGCGTAAAAGTAGCCAAAACAATGAGGAAATTTATCTGGAGAAACTGTGTTTGACTGTGAAAACTTGACAATTTTCTTCTCTCCTTGCTTAGCTGTTACTGTAACACTTTCTGGGATATAATAATAACCAGAAAGAAATTGAGGGCATAATCTTAATTCTATTTTGCTTTTGTCCCTTAGTATGTTAGAGTTTATTTGTCTAAGTACACCATTTACTTCAGTGTACCAAGGCATGTTTGGCAGTCCTATAACCTTGACAATTGCTGGGTATCCTTTACCAGTGGATGCCCTTATGTTAGCAAATCCTAATGAGGAGAAAATAGCAATTTGAAACACTTGAGATGAAATAAAAATTACGGAAGGAAAAAGTAACGAGACTCCATAAATTATTATAATTATGAGTTCCCATATCCAAGGGATGACAAGAGAGATAAGCCCTAAAGAAAGACCGGAAATTAAATAAATTAAGCTAATTTTTGTGAACACCAAAGGGACCAAAGAAAGGATAAACCCTACTGGTGTAATATATCTGTTTATAGAAGCAAAATAAGAGAAAACCAAACCAAGTATTAGTAAGAAATTGGAAATTAAGAATGATTGATTAAATATAAATACTAAAACTACTCCACCAGATGCAATTATTGAGGTTGCGAGAAGTTCCCTATTCATATTTAAAACTCTAAGGATAGTTATTTAAGTTTGTTGAAGTTTTTGTGAATGCTTCTTCATTTTTTATTAATGTAATACTTTACGACTTTCTTTAGTGCTCTTCTTAATATTTCATCTAAGGTAGGCACACTAATACCCAGTTTCTCTGCCAATTCACTTAAAGTGATTTTTCTATCGTCATCAAAATATCCTAGTTTATAAGCTAATTGAAGGATTTCCATTTGTCTTTCAGTCAGTTGATCCTCATTAATTTCATTAATATTTAATACTGTAACTTTAACACCTTCATTAGCTAACCTGTTAAGAAAATCCTTTAACGAACTATTATTCGGAACAAGAAGAGTATAAAGCAAAGTCTTTTCTCTAACAACTTTTACTTTTTCGACTATTACGTCAGATGAATAAAGCAATTTACAAACAGAACAACCATTAGTCCTTATCCAAAGCTTATTATCACTTAAACGTAAAACTTTTAGGCTACTGTTCTTTAATTTAAAAAATTCTTCTTCATCCATTTTCCCTTCTAAATTAACAATATGGTCAGTAACACTTTCTCTCAGTTTTACATTCTCTACGTTAGCCTTTATATTGAAAAGAGAAATTAATTTCATTATTTCACAAGGATGATTTTCTATGAGTAGGCTTACTTCAAATGGACCCTTCAATATTTCACCTTCACGTGTACTTTTCTAACTCAGCTACACCTTGTTGTATAAAAGATAATTGAGATAAATGTGAAAGTAGATAAGTAGCATTATAGTTATCTAGGAGTGAAGGACTTACTATATGGCCAATTAACATATAAGTTCCTTTATCACTACTTATAATAATCAATGTAGGAATATGAGGAGGGTTTCCCATATAAGCTACTGGTTGAAAGAAACTTCCAGATGCCCATCTTTGTGTAACATATTCCTTTACAAATGGATAATATTGCGGGAAGTCTTTTTCAATAACTTGTAGGCCGTATTTTACGTAGTTAATTACTACACTACCGTTCGCAGTAGCGTTCAAAAATCTATTGTATAAGTACACAAAACGAAAATGAATGGAAGAGTTTGGTTGAAAATTAGTAAATATTAATGCTGGGGTATTAGGATATATATCGTTAGGATCTGAGTATGAAATGTTATAAGTTATCTTTCCATAATGCGAAAGAAAAGCATACAAAATCCAGCTGTCTGTTGCACCATAAGGACAACCGTACCAACTAATAAAAATAACACATGTAATATTGCTATTAGCATAATCTATGTTACTAACCTTGAAAAAAGCATTTAAAGGCACTTCAAAAGGTTGAAGAGCATAAGGTAAAACTAGCATTAAAATGAACACAATTACTCCCACTCCTATAGCGAGATTTTTTATATTCACAATAGAAGTTTGATAGACCAACTTAAATTCCTAACTTCTTTTGTAGATATTCCCTTAGTGCCACAGCGCTATTATAAGGAGCCTTAGAGGAATAAAGTAAAGTTACAGATTGATTTCTTGAAATTAATTCAATTAAAATTTTTACTTTAGGGTTTTTATCCAACTCTTCAAAATATTTCTTTTTAAATTCTTCCCATTTTGCAAGATCGTGAGAAAACCATTTTCTTAATTCATCACTAGGAGCTATGTCCTTTAACCATACATCAATATTATCTTTTTTTGCTCCTCTAGGCCATAATCTATCCACCAGAATTCGTATTCCGTCATCCTTTTCTAGTTTATCATAGACTCTTTTTACTTTTATCATATGTAATTCTTTGTTAGGAAAGATAAAAATAAGATAGCTAAAAGATTAAGGGAAATAGTTAATTTACTACAATAAAAAACTCATACGAGCTCTTCTTATTAACTACGCTATAATTCGTCAAGTAAATATAATATTTGATTCATTTAAAAAAAAAGTCATATCAATTTTCTTCAAAAATTACTTAATTTTCTTTACTTCTTCATTTCATATTAACAACTTAATTATCAGAGAACATACTTCCTTTTTTCAACCCAATTTCTCTTTTAAGTCTTCGATGCTTTATCTGTGGCGTTTTTCTGAACAACTGATCAAGCACTTAAATTTTTCCTCTTTCTTTTCTATGAATTCTCCATTTAACAAGTATGTTATAATTAATTGTTCAATAACGTAGTTAAAATCTACTTCTCTCCCTAACTTTTTGCTCGAGTCTTATTGATAAGTTCATTTTTCACTTCCTTTGAGATGATTATTGTTTCTGACATATATCTGACTTCCTCCTACTCTGAACGGTAGTTGGAACTTCTCTCTAAGAATACTGTATACTCCTTTATGTACTTCACTCAATTCCGTTGTTTTATTTTCATACAACCATTAGAGCATGAATTTCTTAAGAGTTATCATGAGCTTATTATTTCATACTTAAAGCATAATCCCAAAATCCTATTTCGTATTTGACACTTCTGTTAAATATCTCTAAAGCCAAGTCTTTATCTACGCTTATTGAGTTTAGATTCTCTAGAATAATATCAACTCTTCGTTTATAATCATCAGAAGAATAGAATGAGGCCCATGCCTTATATAGGTCGTCATTACTTTGAACTACTTTTTTACCAATTTCATAATACCCCCACATGCATGGTGTCCATGCTACAAGAAATAATTCCCAACTCCTTTCAGCCCAATAATTTAAATGCCTTGTATATGAATAATTTATATCATTCATTTTTGCAGACTTTATTTCCTCTTGATTTATGTTAAGTTTAGAATAAAGATAATTGTTAGTTTCTAGTCCCTTGTCTCTTGTAGTCAGTATTACGCTTAGTAACTTTATAGCCTTATCTATTGGGGCTAAAGCTGAAGCTCTAAATAATGCCCTTAACATTTCCTCAACATACTTAGCATCTTGTATAAGATAATATCTAAAATTCTCATGAGGCAAAGTACCATCAATCATCATTCTAACAAACTTATGATTAACATATTCCTCCCAAGAGGAGTTTTCTTTTAAGAAATCTGAAAGCATAAAAATAGTTTAAAGAGAGGATTTATTATCTTTACTAAAATCAAGCTTCGCAATGAAAAATCCTTCAGTTCCATGAATATGAGGATAAAATCTCATCACTCTTAGCCAAACCTTACTTCTTATATAACCATAGTGAGAAGAATCATCAGTCAATTTCACTAAATAGGGAGAGTATTTCTCAACCACTTTTTCCCCTTCCTCTGGGAATAATGAACAAGTAGAGTAAACTACTGGCTTCTTAAGCTTTGATGCTTCTTCCAAAATTTTCCTTTGGATTCTTGAAAGTTTTATAATATCATTTTTTGTTAATCTTAAAAACACACTAGGATCTGCGTTTAAAGTACCAGAATTGCTACAAGGAGCATCTATTAGAATTTTGTCCACCTCTTTAACTGGCAAATGTTCTCCATCTGCTAATACTAAATCAACGTTATCAACTTCTAATTTTTTCATTAATTCTTTTTGTATTGAAATCCTCTTCTCTGAGACATCAAGTGCTATAACATAAGCTTTATTCCTAGTTAGTTGCTGAATGAGAGATGTCTTCATCCCTGGTGCACTACCGACTTCAAGGATTTTCTCATAAGGTTTAGGATCTAAGATTTGAACTACTTTAACACTGGCCTTATCTTGAATTACAATTTTTCCTTCTTCAAATTCTTCTGTCTTCGAAATTTTAAAAGGTGCCTCGATAACTCTATAAAGAAAATTAAACTCATCTCTTTCTAATTTAAATCCTTTTTTATGCATTGATTTGATTACCTCCTCCACATCAGCTTTTAACGTATTTATTCTAATCCAAACAGTTCTATTAAATAGAGCTGAATAATCATTTAATTTGAGATATGATAATCTTTCCTTTACCCAAGTAGGTAAAGTAATTTCTGAATCAATTAAAGATTTACTCACAATTTCTTCTAATCCTTCATCATTGTATACTTCAGAATAATAATAGAAATTCTTTAATGTTTTTAAAAAATCTGTGAAAAGCTTTTCTCTGTTATCTTTAATTTTTAGTTTTTTCATGGAAATATCAAAGGCTTTCTCTGGCTGTATTTTGTTTTTGATTATCAGTTTGATAGCTAAAGTAAATACTTTTACTTTCTCGTTGTGTGACATTGATTAAACCACGTTTTATTACGTTAAAGGCTTTTTAAAAGTAAATTTCGAATATTCTTATGTGGAGTAATGATAAACTTAGCTGATTATGTAGAAGAGAACATAAAAGATATGGTTAAGACTCTTGGATGTAGTGAGTGTTATCTCTATAAATTTAACTTAGTTAGTGATTACTCAAAATTTTTTGAATTTATTATATCTTCTAAGAAAATTGTAACTTTAGTAATTTCTTCCGGAAGAAGTGATAGAGAAGTAATTATGGAAAATTCAAATAAAATAGCGAAAAGCAAAAACGTGCCTCTTCATATTTTCTTGAGTGATAGAATAGATGAAAATAGCTTTATAATTTGTTACAGAAAAAGTTAATATTATCTTGTTATTTGAAATTTTATCTTCTTTAATTAGTTTGACTAAAACGTTTTTATCTAAATATAGGTTATTTAATTTGATAATTTAATATAAAATTCTCTTATTGAAAGGAAATCTTTATAAATTACTTCTATCTAAGTAGTTATAGTGAAAGTCATGGTTTACATTGACAGTTTAGATTCATCACTCAATGATTTGCTAAAATTTTACAATTGTAAAGATTGTAGGTTTGTGAATTTTATAGTCATTAAGGATGAGGAAAAGTTCTTTGATTATCTATTTAAGAAAAACGATAAGATAGTTGTCATAATTTCTCCTCAAAGAGGATATCTTGTTAACCTTTTAAAGGATTTAGCTTCTAGGAAAGGCAAGACAGTTCATGTACTATTATCATCACAATTAAATGAAAACACCTGCGTAGTATGTTTTTGCTAAAAGTAAAACACCATATGTCTTTCATTTAATTCAAGATTAAAATCTAAACATTAGGTGTATTTATTTAAACATTTGTATTTTCAAAAAAATAAAAGATAATTGATAATTCAATGCGCTAACATCTTTTTATATACTAATTACATTTTAATAAAACAAAAAAATTTTAGTAATAAAATGAACTGATTACCCATGGTAAAAGTAATAATATCTTGTATGGACTACAGACTAACTGAAGAAATACACAAGAGAGCTAATGAGGATACACTTATTTTCAGAAATGCGGGAGCTAACGTAAAGGAGTTTTTAGAGAGATTAAAAGAAATTAAACCAGATGAGATTATTTATTTACCCCATACTGACTGTGCAGCAATGAAATTAGTTTATAACGTTATAAAGCAATGTGATAAGGTAAATCAAGAAGTAGATGAAAAGTTAATTAGCCAATTTAAGGATAAGAAATTTGAGTCTTTGGAGGAATTGGAAAGATTAAATGCAAAGATAAATGAAGAAATGTTAAAGCAAATAACTCCGAATATTAAAACAGAATTGATTGACGTAAAAAAGATACAATGGCCGAATAAAATAGCAAAAGTTTACTTTTATCCTCCAAATGCTAGGCCAAAAGAAATAGGAGCTTATATTTTGCAATCAAACTCCATTAATGACGTTAATGCTGACATTTATATTGCAAAAGAGAAACTAGGGTTCAAAGAAGTTTATGATTGTTCATCAGATACATGTAAACAAATTTAAGAAGAAAGAAGCTTAACTATTTCTTCAACAATTTTTTCTATTTCTTCATTGTTCAAATTCTTTCCTTCAATTTTGCCGTCTTTAACATAAGTGACTGATGAAAGGCCTTTAGAATTAATAACTAAACTTATGTTTACTTGAGGAGATGAGATATAAATCTCTTCTAATTCCCCGTTATTGTCTCTGGTGTATCTTTGAATAACATAAATATCTCTAGTTTTTCCTCTAAGTTCATGCTTCTCCTCTTCCACACTATCAACCAATGATCTAATCTTCTCGTGAATTACTTTTACATCCATACTATGTTAAAGTATAAAAGCGTGCTATTAATAATTTTTTATGATAGATTGCACTTCTCTTCTAAGAGAAAGAATAAACTCTTTTAATTCATCATAGTTTTTTCCAGGTAACTCTGCTTCTTCATTCTGACTTCTTATAATTATTTTACCATCTTGCTTTACTCCTTCCACTATTCCCGGTAAAACATAACTATCACCAGCTTTGCCTAATAGGTTTACAAAGCCTTCCAGCAAATTAATTGCTTCTTCTATCAAATCTTTTGGATCCATTTCTATATATTTATACAAGGTTGAGAAACTGACTTTTGCTTTATAGATTTGTTTTCCGTTATAAACCAAGATTAATATTCCTCCCTCCTCTGTGACGTCAAGCAACACTTTTATATTTCCTTGTTCTTCAACTTTTGGTAATTTATTTCCGTAATTAGATATAGTAAATTTGTAAGCCTCTTTATCTAGATTCAAAGGATTTTCCTTTAATATTTTCCTTACCTTATGTAAAGGCATATCATATTGCAATGAAAGTCTTGTTGTATCGATTGGTAAGGGCTTTAACTCAGACAATTTGTTAAACAAAGAACTAACGTCATTTATTGCTATTCCCCATGCCTTTATTTTAACATTGTCGTTTTCAGCTTCAATTATTGCTCCATATTTAACTTGCTTTGGTTGATCATAAAATAATGACTTTATTATTTCATTAGCCTCATCTTTATTATCTGGAATCTTATCTATTTTCCCTTCAAACTCTACTTTTAAGCCTTGTAACTCAATTTTACCTACAACCTTATTTCCTTCAAAGATAGCATAATAATTGCCAGTAAAGATTATTGCTTTGTTATCACTTTTTTCAAAGTATATATCAGCCATATGTAAATATTAGAAATAATACTTAAAAAGTACTTCTCAGAAAAATCAAGCCTTCATCATAAATCAGATCCGCGGCACTTCAGCACAAAAAGAGAAAATAAAGATAAAAAATAAAAACTTTTCCTTAAATTTCAGATTTTCATGAACTTCTTTAATTTGCTTTCCAATTCAAATCTGGATACTGCAGTTTGAGCCATAATTATATGAGCAGAATCCTCTATACTAGTTACTACCTCAGTTTTGCCTCTTACTAATGTAAGTATAACATTAAATAGCCAGGCTACTGTTGCTAAATCAGCAATTATTGCACCTATAGCTGACATTAGTTCCCCAGTAAGATAAGTAGAAGTTAATGGATAAATTTCAGCTTTTCTTATTAGTCCAGTTAAACCTAATTCATCAAATCCTATCACTACCATTGAAGCACCAATAAGATATCCCCAGAAATGAATCCACATCAACTTAGTGGAATACCATGCTCTTCCAGTCATCATAGGTAACATCAAATATAGAACAGCAAAACCAGCTGGAACTATGGAAAGGAGAATAAATCCGTGAAAATGACCAACAACCCACATAGTCTCATGTACTATAGCATCAAACGTTATAGTAGCATTAGCGATTCCAGTTACACCAGAAAAGATTGAACCAGTAAATGACATCACGGTAAATGCTGTTAAGATATTCCATGATACATTAGCCCCCTTAGCTGTTGCCCATAAATTCATGAAAGTCATTAATGAAGGTAAAACTACGCCATATGTTAATATTTCAGTCAATACTTTTATTGCAATTGGTAAATCAACCATATATAGGTGATGGATTGGTACATTATTAGAGAAAACTAAGTATAATACAGCAGCAACTCTACCCATTTTATCACTATATAATGGTTTATTAGCCAACATGGGTATTAGTAAATACATTGCTGAAACTGCAGGAATCCATGCCATATATACTACAGCGTGCCATAATATTCCGAAAGCTATTTGATTCGCAATAACATTAAGTCCTACAACTTTAAATATAGCAAGAATATCCCAGACATTAGCAACAGTTTCACCAGAATAACCAATGGCATATAAGAGTATATCCATTAATGTAAATACTAAAAATATTGGAAGTTTCTCTTTCATAGTCTTACTGGCTAAATAATAATGGTAAATTAACCATATAGTCTGCATGTAGGTTGCAATATCAATTAGCATCCAACCATAGAACCATAATGGGGAAACTACATAAAGTGAATATCCAGGAACACCTAGTGGTGATAAATAGTACCATCCCTCTGATGGAAAATAGTTATCGAAGCCTTGTGATGCTGTAATCAATATTGGTCCTTCTATTAGCATGAAGGCAATGTTAAATAAAACGAAAGCTAAGTTGTAAATCCATTTTGCTCTTGGTTGTAAGTTTAACATCTTAAAAGTAAAGTATGTAAATATAGCAAATTCTAATTGCTGTGCAAATCCAAATAAGTCTCTCATTCCATGTAAGGTTATTGACGCATAGTACTCTTGTGGAGTAAATGGTAATGCCTGCATTAATCCCCATGAGGCCTCTTGAATCCTTACCATTAGAGCGTCAATAACGCCCAGCATACCCCATATTAGGCTCATTACAATCATTGCCATTACTATTCTAGTTACCCAGTCTTTGTCTAATTGGAATATCGAAACGATAAATTTAGTTAATCCATTCATATGAACATGGTTCAATTGCTCTTTTAAAAATTTGAATTATGAAGTTTTTGGCGAAATTATTCATTTTACGTATTTTCAAAATTTATGAAATGAATATTTTTTCAAAAATCACAAAGAGAAAGTTATCCCTTTTTCAGTAACCCTTATGTTTTTAGCAACTTGAAATAATATTGATTTAATAGTTATAGAGTTTAATAGTATATTTGCAACATCCTTATTACCAGATAGTTTATACGTAACTTCCTCTGCAGTCATTTCGTTTCCAGTTATCATATCCTTAACTTTTTGAATTAATTTCTCATTGAATGATATGTTAAAATCAAGTAATTCTTCCATTTTTTTCTTGTTTGTATAAATGGGACCATGAGCAATTACAACGTAATCAACTCCCTTTATTAATTCTTTGAGTTTATAAAGAGAATTAAGAGATTCCCAAAAGTCTGTATAAAATGGAATTCCAAAATTTTCTAAAACTTTTTGTCCAAAAAATGCATCTCCTGCATACAAAACGTTATCAATTATATAAATTGTATGACCAGGAGTATGACCCGGTAATTTAATTTTTTCAACTTCAGTATCTGTAAAATCATCTTTTAAATCCTCTTTAATGAAATCAAACGTAAAATATTGATTATCTCTAGAACTGAAACCATAAATCATTGATCTTCTTCCCATTAAAGTTAAAGCCCAATAGTCTTCCTTAGGTAAATATTTTACTTTAGCTTTCTTTAATAATCCAGCTATGTGATCACTGTGCCCATGAGTAGCAAGTTGTACTTCAGCATTTATATCTAAATTTGAATTTTTACCACCTAAATCAATTACAACCCTATTATCATAAATTAGAGTATTAGGACTTCCGGGGATGACTTCAACTGTTTTAGTTAATTTCAAGCTCTTTCACTTCCGGTTTGACTAGGCTGTATAGTTCTAGACTTCTCTTTAAATCATCTTTATTAGTAGTTAATTGATGATTGTAAATATTTATTATTCTTCTCATAACTTCTAAAGAATAATATTTACTTGCTGAAGATATTATCATTGCTGATTCCTCTGGTTTATCTCTCATAATTTTTATTCCTTCTTCATATGCTTTAAGAACATTACTTGCGTTAACTTTAGAGTAAATTACACACTGTGGAACTAGATAATTCATCTTTTTCATTTCATCTTCAAAAATTTCACCTAATTCTACTTCTATTCCAACCAAAGCTAATTTTCCTTCGTTTTTTGCTTTTCTTACAGCTTCTTCTGGAGAAGTATTTACAACTTCTTTTTTGTTAGTGAGTTTCGCATAAAGCCTAGAATTATAATCAGCTAAAGTTCCTTGCCTTATTGTATAAATTACTTCAGAGTTTTTATTTCCTAATAGAGAATACATTCTAACATAAACTCCAGCAACAATTTTGTAACCTTTTAACCTTAACTTTGCAACGTTAGTTACTGAATCTAAAACAACGTCTCCTATTTCATTTGTCTCACAACTATTCTTTAACTCAAAATCAGTCTTTCCGAATACTTTTGCAACTAAAAGAGGAAAAGATACTGGTCCAGCAAAGGGTGCTGTTACAAGCATAAAATATATTCTCATTAACTATTTAAATACAATTTGCTTAAAGAATGCCAAACGTTTTAGTAAAACTCATTATACTTTAATTTTTAATATCTACTGTGAAAGTCGGAGAATCCTTAGAAAAAACTTTCATAGTAAAGCCAGAACATTCTGCTTCAGCAGTTTCCAGTGGTGCTGTAAACGTTTTATCAACTCCAATGATGATTGCCTTCATGGAAGATGTGTCATTTACTTTAGTTCAAAGATATTTAGAAAAAGGAAAAACTACTGTAGGTTATCATGTAGACGTTAAACATTTAGCCCCAGCTCCAATAGGTTCAGAAGTTAAAGTGAAGTCAACATTAATAGAAGTTAACGGAAAGAGACTTAAGTTCAAGGTCGAGGCTTATTATAAAGATAAAAAGATTGGAGAAGGAATACATGAAAGAGTTATTGTTGATGAGTCTGAATTCATGAAGAGGGTTGAATAATGAAAAGCTTAGTTCTTCATGGTAAAGGATCTTCACCAGAAAAAGTAGAATGGTTAGCTAAGCCTTTAAGATCATTTGGAGAAGTTATTGTACCAGAATTTGAAATTGAAGTTAAGGAAGGAATAGAAAAGGCTTTGCAATACGATTTTGATTGCATAGCTGGTCATTCAAGAGGAGGCACTATTGCATTAATAGCTGGTGCATTAAAAGGTACTTGTGTAATTGCTGTATCTGCACCTTCTGATAGAAGAAAACAAAGAGAATATTTATCTAAATTTCCTCCAGGGACTGTACAAAATAGAATATATCAAGACATTAGTAAACTACCAGAATATGAGTTTGATTATGCTCCATTAAAATATGCTGATAAACTTAAGGACGTTCTTTTAATTCATGGAGAAAATGATGAAATTGTCTTAAAAGAGCATTCTATTGTAATGTGTGAGGAAATAAAAAAGCACGGTGGAAATTGTGAGCTTCATATAATTCCTGGAATGAAGCACACTCCCTTAGGCCAGCAGTACTCAAAAATATGGGAAATTATTGAAAATTGGATAAGAAAGAGATTAAAGAGTTAGATTTCTTTTTCCTTTTATGATTTCCTTAATAGTATCAGAGGAGAATCCTACTCTTCCAAGGGACGTTAATGAGCTTTACCCAGGGAAATTCAGAGTTTTTACAATGAAATATTACCCAGGGCATGGGATAAGAAAGGATGAACTTGATAGGATGTTTAAAGAGCTTGAAAAAATAAAGAAACAAATAGAACAAGGAGATGTTATATTTTACGCTAGGTCCTATGGAGTATTTTATAGGCCTGGAATGGAGAGAATGAAGAAGTTCTTTTCAAAACCTGTTTTAATTGCAACAGAAACTATAATAACTAGACTTAGAGAGTTAAATGCAAAGAAACTTTATGTAATAACACCTTATAATCAAAGAAGACATGAATATGAAATTAAATGGTTAAGGGATTGGGGATTTGATATTGTTGGTTCTATAAGTTTAGGAAGAACTGGGGGAGAGGCTATTGCTTCAACTCCCCACGAATTATTAATTGAGGCAAGTAAAATAGCTCATCAATCCTCAGCTGATGCTATCTATATTGCCTGTACTATTCTTTCTACTCTTCCAATCCTTAAGGAATTGGAGGGCAGACTTCCTGTTGTTACTGCTTCCTCTTCCCTTTTTGAAGTTGCAAGGGAAAAGAAGCTCATTGATTTCTGAAAGGATCATTAATAAGTCTCTAGCCCATATGGTGAAAACAACGTCTTTTTCGATATCTGTAAAACCGTAAGGATGAAGAATCCTCGAAAGATTTGCGTAAATTTTTAACAATCTGTTTGATTTTTTGTTAACTGTTTCGCAAGCTAAAGCTATTAATGCACTAGCTTTAGGCATTGCTAAAGTAAAATATTTTGCATCATTTTTACAATATTTGCATTTTATATCCTTTTTTACTTTCTTCATTCCTAACTCTGAAAAGATTTCATGAATTGACATTGAATAATCTTCCCATTTTAAGTGTTTTTCACACACTGGTCTTCCAGCTAAAAATATAGTAATGCCATTTACTTCTCTCAATCCAGAATATTTCCTAATTTTCGTTAAAGCTTCACCGCCAGATCTTATAATAAAACCTTCATCAACTAGTTTATGCCAATCCATGTTTTTTAATGCATTATAATAAGCATCAGTAGTATGAGTTATGAAGGTTGAAAGAGAGGCCCTCTCTATTAAAAATCTATTATTTTCTTCAGCTGAATGGAGAAAGCCTAGAACCGCATTTTTATATCCAAATTTCATGGCTTTTATCATATCTTCCCCTAAAAGAACATTCTTTAGCAACTTAGCTTCATCAAGAATTACTTTCTTTATTAATTTTCGAAATTTATCATCTGAAGGAGGTGCTTTCTTTATTATACTCAAAGTTCCCTCAGTAGTGGAAAGAAATTTCAGTAACTTTTTGTCCATAGAATAATGGGAGAAGAGATTAAATTTTAACTTTATTACTTTTCATTATGATTTGTATTGGTCATAGAGGAGCCTCAGCGTATGAACCAGAAAATACAATAAAAGCATTCAAAAAAGCAATAGAAATGGGATGTGAAGGAGTAGAAATGGACCTAAGAAGAAGTAAAGATGGAAAGATTGTAGTTATTCATGATGAAACAGTAGATAGGACAACAAATGGTAAAGGAAAAGTTAGTGAAATGACACTTGAGGAGTTAAAAAAGTTAGATTCCCAAGGAGAAAAAATACCATTACTCTCAGAAGTTTTAAGTGAGATTAAGGCAAAACTTTTCTTATTAGAGATAAAAGAGGCTGGATATGAGGACCAAATAGTAAATGAGGTGAAAAGTTTTAATCTTCTTGATTCAGTTATTTTCATTTCTTTCAATTACGATTCTTTAAAGAAAGTCCTAGAATATGGAGGTAAAAAGATAGGTTTAATTTACTCTTCATCGCCTTATCCAATTCAGTTAGCAAAAAGTTTGAAAGCTTACGCTATGTTACCTAGATACAACTTATTAAATAGAGTTCATGCTAATGAATTAAAGAGAAATAAATTCTTCGTGATACCTTGGGTGGTAAATGATGTTAGTATCTTAGAAAAAATGGTTTACTATAACGTAGATGCAGTTGCGACTGACAAACCAGATATTATGAGACAACTGAAGATGGTGAATAAGAAGGGATTAACTATTTAAACACAGAAATAAAGTTTAACCAGTGGGGCTATTTAGAAGAAAATCAGAACCTCAAGTTGATAAGAAACAAATGATAAAAATACTATACACGAGTGACTTACACGGTTCTGATATAGTTTTTAGGAAATTCTTAAACGCTGGATTACAATTTAAGGTAGACGCTTTCATAATAGGAGGAGATTTAGCTGGAAAAGCACTTTATGCAATAGTTGACTTAGGAAATGGAAGATATAGGCTGGAAAATCAGGAGTTTGGACGAGAAGGATTACAAAAGGTTATTGAAGATATTAGAAATCACGGAAATTACTATGTGATTGTTGACCCTAAAGAATTTGAAGAAATGCAAAACGATAAAAAGAAAGTTGATGAGAAGTTTAGGCAAGCTATGAGTGATGTAGTTAGAGGATGGATAAAAATAGCTGAAGAGAAATTGAAAGATTATAAAGTACCAATATATGTAAATTTAGGAAACGATGACCCAGAATTTTTATTTGACGTTATTGCTGAAAGCAATATTATGCATAAGGCAGAAGGAGAAATTATTATAATAGGTGATCATGAAATGATATCTTATGGTTATGTTAATCCAACACCATGGCATACTCCTAGAGAACAAGACGAAGATACCTTATATAAGAATTTAAGAGAAATAGCCAGTAAGGTTCAAGATCAAAGTAAGGCTATTTATAACCTTCATGCACCTCCATACAATACCCATTTAGATAATGCACCGTTATTGGATGAAAACCTTAAACCAGTTGTAAAAGGAGGAGAAATAGTATTTACTCATGTAGGATCAGTTAGTGTGAGAAAAATAATTGAGGAGTTTCAACCTTTAGTAGGTCTTCATGGCCATATCCATGAATCGAGAGGATTTGATAAGATAGGAAGAACAATGGTATTTAACCCTGGAAGTGAATATAGTGAAGGTATTCTTCACTCTCTTTATCTAGTTCTTGAGGGAGATAAGGTAAAGACTTATATGTTTAGAAATGGGTAAGAAGATTAGCTAACTTCACTCCTTACTTCTTTTCCTCTTAACGCTGAAAGCACTAAACCTATTGCTAATATAAATGATCCCAGTAAAAGAGCAGAATGGATACCAGAAATAAACTGAGCGGGTATTTTACCATTATAAGTACCTAAAAAGACTTCAAATGCTACATATCTTGGAACAGTTAAGGAAGATATAGCTATAGCTATAACATAACTTAAAAGTAAGCCCATATTAGCTAATGTCCTTTGTAACCCAGAAACTCCCCCATAAATTCCTTTTCTTGCATTTGCCATAATTGCACTATTGTTAGCTGGATAAAATAAAGATGAACCGATTCCTCCTATTACACTTGCTATTATTATATTAACTAATGGTGTGTTTACTCCAGTAGCAATAGTTATGTAAACAAAGATTGCTAAAAGCATAAAAGCCATTCCTAAAGTAGCTGGTATTCTTGCACCTATTTTATCTGAAAGTCTTCCAGTAAAAGGGGCTATCATACTAGCTATTACATAACCTGGAACTAACAATAATGATGCTTCAAATGGACTTAATCCTCTAACTCCTTGAAGATACATTATTATAATAAATGCAACTGACAAATAACCTAGACTTTGAAAGAATGATGCAAATAACGAATATGTTAAAACTCTATTTTGAAATATTGTAAAGTCAATAATTGGATTTTTGGCTTTTCTCTCACTAAATATAAAACTAACAAATACTATTAGACCTAAAATTATTAATATCTCGTTCTTCAGTACTAATCCTTCTCCAGCTATATCCGCTGCACCATAACTTATAAGAGAAAGCGATATTGTTAGTAATATTGTACCTACTATATCAAACTGTTGCTTTATGGTTTGTGTGGATTTTATGTATCTAAAACTAAGTATTGATGCTATAATTCCGATAGGTACATTAATGTAAAATATATATCTCCAGCCGATGAACGTTGTTATTATACCTCCCAAAATTATTCCCAATATTGCACCAACATTCCAACCAATTGAAGTATAACCATAAGCTTTACCCCTTTGATTTGGTGGAAAAGTATCTGCAATTACTGCTCCACCAGTAGACTGCATCATGGCTCCTCCTAAAGACTGTAAACCTCTAAATGCTATTAATGATCCTATTGAAGGAGAAGCACCACATAATGCCGAACCAATTGTGAAAACAACAAATCCCCAGTTATACACTTTATCTCTCCCAACTCTATCTCCTAGTCTACCTAATTGAGTAGTTAACACAAGAACAACGAAGATGTAAAGAATTATTATCCAGATAGCTGTAAAGAAATCAGTGTGTAAATCTTGCACAATAACTGGCAAAGCTAATATAACTATTGTGCTATCGACAGCAGCCATCATAGTTCCAAGGACTACAATTGATAGAACTAGATTCCTTTTATCCATAAAATAGTCTCTCAGCAAAATTTAATAAGTATTTCGGATATGAATAATTAAAAAAATACAATATAACTCATGCCTTAGTTATATTAACATCTTTAACAAAGATATAGGGAGCAATTGTTGGTAAAGGAGAATCCCACCATTTTACTGAAAAGCTCTCTTTAGATACCTCTTCCACATTTTTCAGAATCCTAGGTAAATAATCGGAAATTCTTATTCTGCCAGCGTTTCCTATTGGTTTACCATCTTTATATACAATAACAGCATCCCTACATACTGTAGAAAATGCTCCCTCTAAGTAATTCTGGTACCTAGTATACCAATTGTTATTTATGAAGATAACATTACCAGATAGTAATGATTCAAAAGATATATCGCCGTTCTTAACTTCAATTCCAAAAGATACTGGATTTATAATTCCAGCATTGCCAGTAGTTTTAGCATTCATCATTTTAGCCATTTCGTTATTGTAAAGTAATGTCTTAAACTCTCCATTTTCTACAATTGGCTTATCATATGTAAAGGTTGCCTCGTCATCAAATTCCCTAGCATTTAACTTTCTTGGGACATCATAAATGCTGACTTTTTCATTAGCAACTTTATCACCAACTTTTACATTATATAAAAAGGATGAACCAGTAAAAACACTAAATGCTGAAGAAAAGTAAGCGAAATCACTCATTAAATTACCTACAACCAAAGGAGATAATACAACGTTATACTTTCCATCACTTATTTTTACCTCACCATCTATAGAAGCTAAAATATTAGCTTGCTTTATACTTTCTTTTAATGGAGATAAAGAGTCAGAATAAAATGCCCATTGCCCACTATAATTTTTGTTAAATGCTCTTACATAACCATCAGCAGAATAAGTTACGGTTAGTCCATTAAAGCCTTTAGAGGTAACTAAAGAGATAGTGTTCTCATTTACGCTGATTATCCCAGAGATAGGATATTCTGAAGAATAAATCTCATTTGTTACTGTAGATATTTCTCCTTTCTCTATGACATCTTTCAATGGAGAGGAAGAAATTGATTTTATCTCCCTATCGTTATCGCTAATAATGGGATAAATTGATGATTCCTTAACAACATTAAAAGTTTCCTTAATTTTATTTACATCGACTTTTCCAGTAAAGAATAAGACAACAAACTTGCTTCCTTTCCTTACTAATATTCCTATGTTCTCTTCGATCAATCTTTGCACTTCAACGATCTCACTATATACGAATTTTATTAACAATCTTCTTACTCTAAATTTTCCTACAGCGACTTCTTCATGTTCTTTTAAATTATCTAATATCTTTTGAAGATCTTCATTCATTTCCTCTCACCTTTATTGATACATTTCTTATCCTCATATTTGGTCCTCCCATCCAAACTGGAATACCTTGATCTGGGTCACCTTTACCACAAGTTCCATAATAGAATTTCAAAGTATTGTCAACAGCATCTATTGAGGATAGAAAATCAAAAGTTGTTCCTTCAATTATTGGGAAAAGAAGTGGTTCACCAATTTCACCATTTTTAATCTCATACGCCTCTAGACCTACATATCTTTGTCCAATCCTTAAATCGTCAATATTCCATTCCATATAAGATTTTAAGTAAACTCCGTCTTTAACATCTTCCAAAAGTTCATCAAATGTATAATTTCCAGGTAAGAAGAAAGTATTTGACATTCTAACTAACGGCTCCCTATCAAACCTAGAAGCTCTTGCCGAACCGTTACTTAAAGTTCCGAATTTGTAAGCTGAAAAACGGTCTTGCAAAAGTTCATTTATAACTCCATTCTTTATAAGGAATTTTTCTCTAGCTTTAATCCCTTCATCATCTATCAAGTAAAACCCTGCACTGTTTTCTAATGTAGGATCGTCTACTAAATTTACAACATCAGATCCAATTTTTTCTCCAATTTTTCTACCAACTAAATAACTTAAACCAGCTTGTGCAGATTCTCTTCCTAAAATTCTATCTGCCTCAAAAGGATGCCCTACAGATTCATGGGCCATGATTCCAGAAAGCAAATTACTCATTATAACATCTTTTTTGCCTTGGGTTGGAGATTTACCTTTATTTAATACTTCATCAACTGACCTTATCTTTTCTTCAAGAGTTTTCTCTAAGTTCCATAACTTAAGTAATTCTAACCCACCACCTCCACCAAACTCTTCATAAAAAGTGGAACTAGCTTTTTCGCCTTTCAAAGTTACTGAAAAAGAGACATATATTCTAGGCACTCTACCTTTAACCTCAGTTCCATCTTCAAATAATATCTCTTTCTCTTCTACAGACTCAGAATAAAAAGCATTAAGGGATATAATTTTAGAGTTAATTTTAAGCGAAAGAAGATTTTTAGAGATTTCTGCTAGTAAATTTAGCTTATCTTGTATCGATAAGTTTTCTATTTTTTCCACTTCGTAAGCTGAATATTCTCCATTAGTTCTTGAATCTGATGAATACCCCTTTTCCCACTCCTTTGCAGAAAATGATAAGGGTGAAAGTTCCTCTGGATTAGATGCTGAAGTGAAGTACATTTCATTCTCTTTATAAGCTCTAACACTATAACCAGAAATCTCTAAATTTTCAATACCAGCAGGCTCTCCGTTTATAATGTAAAACTCCGTTCTTGATATAGAATGCTTCCTAGTTTCAACATATTTAAAATCATTAAATCGCTTGAGTATTTGTGAAAGTTCCATAAAGTGAAATTGTTATAGGATTAAATAAACTTGTTTAATTATGCCAGTGAATTTATCATTATAATCATTAACATTGTTTGGAAATTTAAATTCTCATTATATACTTCTTATACTTATGTAAAAATGCTTAAATTAAAATTGGAAGATATAAATATGACAACAAAAATGATGGAACAAAAATCTAATGCAATAGAATCTTTCTTAGCCTATACTTTGCCTACATACATTCTTGTTTTACCAACATTCGTAATTAACCAACTAAACTTACCTACATGGATTGCTTTTACAATAGCGTCTATACCTTTTAGTGGAAGAATTGCTGGTGCTTTAATTTATCAATACTTGCTCAAAATTCTAGGATCTAGAATAGTAATTTATTTGTCATTTTCATCTTTGGGTATTCTATCAGCAACAGACGGAATATTTCATAATGCAATTTATCTTTTAATTTCAAGATTTTTAATAGGTGTGTTCTTCGGTATATCTACATCTATAGCAATAAATGAGGCATTATTAACAAGAAGTAAATTTATTACCAGCTTAACGATGAGTGGCTGGGCTGTAGGATGGATGGGTGGAAGTATAGCTTATGCCTTGCTCCATTATTGGGAATTAATAGCAATAAGTGGCCTTATAACTTTACCATTTACGTTGACTTATAAAAGTAACATAAAGACAAGTAATGTAAGATATCAATTTCCTCCTTTACTAGCTATTTTAACTTATTTCCTAGCATTTGAACCAGCATTCGCATTGACTTTAGCTCCTTACGTATTAGAAAAACTTGGGGACGATGTTTTAGTATACATGATAATAAGCTATTCTTTATCAATCCCCATATATTTATTGGGTGCAAAACTTGAGAGATTTCTTAGTATGCTGCTTGTAGGTATTATAGTATCAGGAATACTTTTCTTTTATTTCAATATTTCAGAAGCATTATTCATATTTACAGCTTTAGGGCTTGGAATTAATGCTATTGCCCCAACAATAGCACAAAGATACGGCGCAAATCCATTAAATGCGGGAATAGCATTAAATATTGCTGCTATTGGAGGAACAATAATACCTATAGTTTTTAGTAATAGCATAAAAAGTATATCAATATTAACTTTAATTACAATGATTATATTACTATTTTTAGAAAGAGCTAGAAAAGAAGAAAAAATTACAATTTAGCTCTTTTTACCTTTCTCTTTAGGATCTTTTTCTTCTTCTGTCGTTTCTTCAGTAACTTCTTCCTTCTTTACTACAGATTCTGGTAAAGTTGCTAATAATTCAGAATAAGCCACTTCACCGTGCATTGCATAGTCACCAATTGCTAATGTATCTGGAGGTGCTTGTAATGGTATGAATAGGCCAATTAATTTTAGCAAACCAAAAGTTATTGCAAAATCGTATATAAATACTACAGCCGCTGCTAATGCTTGAATTCCTAACTGATACCAGTTACCATATAGAGCACCAGTTAACCCTGGATCAATATATTTAGTGACTGCTGGATCTGCAAACACTCCAGTTAATAACCCACCAACTATTCCTGCAATACCATGGGTAGAGAATACTCCTAGAGTATCATCTACCTTTAACCTTGGTTCGAACTTATATAGAGATATCCATGGAATAGACCCAGAAGCTATTCCTATTAATATTGCTTCCCAACCATTCACATATCCTGCTGCTGGCGTTATAGCTACTAACCCAGTTATAGCACCACTTGTAGCACCAACTAATGTCGGTTTCTTGAAGAAGGCCATATCCATTAACATCCAAGTTATTGCACTTGCAGCAGTAGCAATATTAGTATTTAACACTGCTATTGCTGCATCAATTGTAGCACCTCCAGGGTCACCACCATTAAAACCATCCCATCCCAACCATATTAAACCTGCACCGGCTAAGACTAATGGTAAGCTATGAGCTTCTAATTTTCTTTCAGATGCTAACCTTGGTCCTACAGCTAATGCAGCAGCTAATGCACCTACTCCAGCATCCACATGTATTACATAACCTCCACTAAAGTCTACAGCACCTAATTGATTTAACCAACCTCCTGCAAATAACCAATATGCTACTGGGCTATAAACTAATAAGCTCCAGAACGGAACAAATATCATCCATGCTTTGAAGTTCATTCTTTCCAATACACCACCAGCTAATAATACTGGGGTTATTGCAGCGAAGACAAACTGGAAGAATATGTAAGTAGATGTTGGTATATCTAAAGGAGAACCAGATGGACCGTAAATTGTTTGACTAGCCTCATAATGTCCTAACCAAGCAGGCAATGGATAACCTAAAATACCATACTTACCTATACTTATTGCAGCGGGATAGCCAAATCCAGCATTATAGCCAGCAATCATCCAAACTATTAAAACAGCAGCAAAAGCATAAAATACCATTAATGCAGAATTTACTGCGTATTTTTTCTTCGAAAGTCCAGCATAATAGAGAGCAACACCAGGAACACTTTGTAATCCCACAAAAGTCGCTGCCGTAAGCATCCATGCATTGCTTCCTGTATCTAACCAACTAGGAACTGCAGCAGAAGGATAATCAGCTGTATGATTTTCTAATGCTAGTATACTTTGATTTAAGCTTTGAATTTCTGCAGTTATATTTGATGAGGATTGTGCATATGAATGCAATGATAAGATTAGTAGTATGGAAAAACTAATTAGTATTAGTGTTAACTTAAGGTTCGTTTGAGGGAAGGCTTTTTGGATTATCATCGCTAACCATTTAACTCTAAATTGGTTATAAGCATTTTTGATATTTTCATTAAAACTTTTTAGTTTTTTAACGTAACTAAAAGAAACAGTTTCATAATCAGTAATTATAATTTGCACGCTAACTCTAATCTTTTTTTATTTCAAATGTTATAATTAAAAATATTCTGATAGTAAAGTATAAGCAAATATATACTTATAAAAAAGAGAAAGGTTTATTTATAACATGTTAGAATTTTATTTATGCAGAAAACATATACTGGAAGATATGTTAATATTCCACTTTTAGCGCAAGAAATTAATAATCTCTTCTTAAGTGAAGGATGGGAAAGCCAGACAATGCAATTATCTACACCAATGATGCAACCTGGAATGCCACAATACTATGATTATGAAATTAGGGCAATGAAAAAAGGTCACCTTCATCATGTTGAAGAAGTTATAGTTAGAATTAGGGGATATCCTAATGAATTCTCTATTATCGTTGAGGAAGAACATATAGGACCCTTAGGAAGAGATCTAATTAATCATAGACTTATTGGAACTATTGATAAACAAATAAGCGACGGAATGTATGATATGCCAATGCCTATGCAACAGTCAATGCAACAAATGATGCCACAACAAACACCTTCTCCACAGATGAGTATGCCACAAATGCAACAAGGAATAAAATGTCCTCAGTGTGGCTATTTAAATCCCCCTGGTGCTAAATTCTGTTTAAACTGTGGAACAAAGTTATTTTAGATCTTCTACCACTTTATAAAATTCTTTTACCTCAGAGAGAGGTCTTCCAGTAGCATTTCTAGTTACTGCTAAAATTTCTGCTACAATGCTTAACGCAATTTCTTTTTCACTTTTTGCCCCAA
Source organism: Sulfurisphaera javensis (assembly GCF_041154675.1). Classification (NCBI taxonomy): domain Archaea; kingdom Thermoproteati; phylum Thermoproteota; class Thermoprotei; order Sulfolobales; family Sulfolobaceae; genus Sulfurisphaera; species Sulfurisphaera javensis. The sequence goes on along the minus strand of NZ_AP031322.1, from coordinate 1,520,669 downwards.
TATCTAAACCAGCAGGAATTCTAAGCTTCTTCAATTGTTCCTTAGATATTCCTGCTTGTAATAATCTTTGCATAATCACTTTAGCCCTTTTTATACTCATAATAACAGCTATTTCCTTTGCTCCTCCTAAAATTGATTTCATAATTGCCCATGTATCATAAACATGTCTAGTTGCTACTATAACATAAGAATCCTTTACAATTTCATCAGGTACTTGAAAGCTTGTACCTTTTATTATTTTATCAGCATCATAGGAGGTATCATCAGCAAAAGGATCAACAACAGTCACATAAAATCCCAAATCTTTAAGATATTTTGCAATAAATGGTGCAACAGAGATGCTTTTACCAGAACATTTAGAAATATCAACTCTTACACTATCTCTATCGCAAAAAACTGGTTCTTCCATTTCTGCCTCTCTACTTGAAGCAAATATAACTATATTCATAAAATAATGAAGGAAAGAAAAAATAAAAGGTTTGGTTTAAAAAGATTTTAGTCTTCTCCGTATATTTCCTTTATCTGAGCTACTACTTTGTCTAATCCAGATTTCTTCTCCTTATAGTCCTTCAACAAATCGAGTAGTTTTCTTCCTTTATCAGTTAAATAATATAGACCATCTTTTTGTACTATTAGCTCTTTCTCTACTAACTTGTTAATGTAGTTGTTTGTTAGTTCATAGCTTAAATTTGCCTTATACATTAACCAAGTTTTCTTTGCACCATTCTCGCATTGAGATAGTATATCATGTATTATTTCATACCTTGTCCTCTTTTTTCTTCCAACTTGGGCTTCTGTCATCAAATACTAATAATCAAAAGAATCTTATAAATTTTACTTCTAAACCAGTAGGCTTACAAAAGGAGTTTCACAGAAACTCTTTTTTATCAATTAACGTTATATACAAACAAGAGAATGGTACTACGATTTTTAAAATAGAATATAAGTAAGTAAAAAACAAAGTTATTTATAATGATTCTAAAATATGATTAGAAAGATATAATTTACAAAATACTTAAGACACTTCATATTTCTTCATTCGTTGAAAGAGCAACCATGAAATGTAAGAAGCTGATTCAAGACTTTTTAATGTAGGAAACAAATCCCATTCTACTTCCCCATGAGCTAAAAGGTTCCTAACGTTTAGAGAAAGTCTAAAAGCTAAACTCTCCTCCTTATCCATAAATTTCTCAGCCCAACTTAATAATGAACCTTGAGAAAAAGGAAAAGTTTCACCGTTAACCTTAACCTTATATTGACTCCATCCTTTTCTTCTAATATATAATTTTATACGGCGATAGTCATAATCTTTTAGTTTAACTTTCTTATCTTTATACTGAATAATAACTCCTTGTTTAACGTACTCTGAGTATAAAGATCGTAAGGCCATTTCCATAACTAAGTAAATTTCTAAGGTTGCAACATCATTTATTCCGCAGTCAAGAAGTCTTAATGCACCTCTTTGTACTTTTACTACTTTCTCTGGTAAATCCCAATGTAGTTCCCCTTTTCCAATTATAATATAAGGAATATTAGCTAAGAATACACCAACAGCATCATCTTCTTTTTCTACTTTAACTCTCTCTTCCCTAATAATTACATAATTATCCTCAATTTTCACCTTTGATAGGATTTTTTTCAGTAATTTTTTATCTCCTTCTTTTTCGTATTGAAAAAAATCCTTTATTGCTTTTCTAATTTTTGTCTTTATACTCACAGAAGTTTTATAAGATAAAGATAATTAAAAGTTGCAATGCCAGGAGGAAGAGGTAGAATAGGCTTAATCCTACCAGCAAATAATGCAGGAATGGAATATGATTTATGGAAAATGGCTCCAGAAGGAGTAACTGTCCACTCAACAAGAATGAGACCAACAAGAGGTTGCGAACCAGAAAACGTTGAGGAATTTGAAAAAGAACTTAAACAAACATATTCATTACTTGAAGAAGTCTCTGACGTTATCATTTACGGAAGGACTTATGGTACTCACAAACATGCTCATGTGATAAAGAAAGTGATTAAAGATGTAATTATACCAGAAGAATCTGCATATGAACTACTTAAAAAACTGAATGTAAAGAAATTATGGATAGGTACTCCTTATGTGAAAGAAAGAACATTAGAAGAGGTTGAATGGTGGAAGGAGAAAGGTTTTGAAGTAGTTGGTTATGATGGATTAGGAAAAATTAGAGGAATAGATATTTCAAATACGCCAATATTTACAATATATAGGTTAGTTAAGAGACATTTAGATGAGGTTCTTAAGGCTGATGCTGTATACATTGCTTGTACAGCACTATCAACATTTGAAGCAGTACAATATCTACATGAAGATTTAGGTATGCCAATAATATCTGAAAATGTAGCATCTATGTGGGGAGCCTTAAGTAAATTGAAAATTAAGGCAAATTTACCAGGATTTTAGCTTAATATATGAGTCAGAATTATATTTAATTGTGAAGACTGAAATAAAAGTAGGGAAAAAATTAACAATAAGGATTCCTAAAGGAATTGCTGAAGAGTTAAACATTCATGAAGGAGATAGATTGCTGTTAATTGCAAAAGAGGATAAAATTATCCTTAAAGTAATAAGAGATCCAATTTGGCTAGCTATTAATGGTAAAAAGTTTGCTAAGATTTCACTTGATGAAATAGAGAAAATAAGTGAGGAGGAACAAAAAGAGTATGAAAGTACTAATTGATACTTCATTTATTTTACCAATTTTAGGAATTGAAGTTGAAGGAGTAGAAGATGAAATAAAGAAATTTCCTTCCCACGAGATTTATTACACAGAAATTTCCATTCTTGAAAGTTTTTGGGTAATAAAGAGAATAGAGAAGAAAACGAAAATAGATATGAAAAGAGTAAAAGAAGGACTTAGAAGTTTAAGATTATTTAAATTAGTTAAGATACCCTTCAATGCATATGTTAACGCATACAAATTAAAAGAGAAACATTCTGACTTTATCGATTTACTACTTTATTTCACAGCTAAATATTACTCTCTTAAGTTCCTTACTTTAGATAGAAAAATAAAGGAGTTAGATACTTCCTCTATAGTTATCGATTCGTTAAGCTAAAGTTTATAATTATAAAAAGATCTTCTAACTTATGGAACAAGTTAAAAAGCTTAAAATAACTGTCCTAAGTGATAACTTCACTAGTACAATAATACCACCATTAATTGGAGAGTGGGGTTTTTCTGCATATATAGAGGCTGACGATACGAGGATTTTATATGATGTAGGAAATTCAGGTTTGCCAGTCCTTCATAATTCTAAACTTTTAGGGATAGATTTATCTAAAGTTGATTACATAGTTTTAAGTCATGGCCACTCAGATCATACTGGAGGTCTAGGAAATAAAGAACTTTTAGACATTTTAAAAGGAAAAACTATTATAGCCCATCCATCAATATTTGAGAAGAAATTCCTTAATTGGGGCGGAAAGTTACAATATATTGGTTTACCTTTAACTAGAGAAGAAATAGAGAGAAACTTTAATCTTATACTTACAAGGAAACCATTAGAATTTGCGAAAGGCATAATTTTTAGTGGTGAGGTAAAAAGATATGGTTACCCGGAATATAATTCTGGATTATTTAAGTCTGAAGAAGAGGGTATTGAATCAGACCACCTTTATGATGATGCAGCACTTTTTATAAATTCAGTAAAAGGTTTAGTTATTCTAACTGGTTGTGGACATTCAAACGTTTTAAATATAATAAACCATGCTAAAGAGATTACTGGAGTAAATAAGATATATGCTGTATTAGGTGGATTTCATTTGCTTTCTTCCGAAGCTCAGCACGTTAATGATGTTATTAATAAGCTTTCTTCTGAGGCTGTTAAAATTGGGCCTGCTCATTGTAGTGGAAACTTGGCTAAAAGTCTTGTTAGTAAAGATAGATTTATTGATTTCGGAGTCGGAAAGAGCCTCGAAGTAGTCGAATGAAACACTCTCTAATAATATTCTTCCTATCTTAGCAAAATAATATCTGAGAAAATCAAGTGAGGAATAGGGTAATTCAATTATTTCCTTCTTTTCTAAGAAAATTTGTATTTTCTTCTTTTCATGATCTACGAAAACAATTGAATTTCTAAAGTAAAGTAATTGAGTAAGTTGTGAAAGAGTATAATTACCAATTGTAACATTTCCTAATTCCTCTACAAAATAAGATAAGGGTAAATCAGTATCATATACTAACATAGCCCTAGCAAACCTAATTTCAACTCCGTTAAGATCTTTTATGTTTTTTACCTCTTTTATTTTACCGTCATCATAATAGAACTTTTTATCTTTAGTTAAAAAAAGAACTTTTGTCATAAGATATAGTTTGATACTTTAATCTTTTATACCTTCCCTTTAAAGTTTCTTTAACAGCTAAATAGACTTTCATAAATAGACTATAGAGACTATATATTTATATATAGTTTATATAGTTATACAAAACCTTTCTCAACTAGTTGATACGCTATTTTTTCCCAATTTTTCTTTCTAATTATTAACAGAAATATAATTAGTGATATAATTGCGAACATGAAAGAAGAAATTATAAATAATGCTGAAAGAGCCGTTATTCCCATAATTAGGTATTCTGAAAATATTATCAATAGCATTCCGCTCCCAGCTCTATAATTATATACTTCACCCCTGAATTGTATTGGATTTAATTTGCTACTCAAATAGGAAGTTAAAGCATAACCTATCAAGGAACCAAAAAATAGAGAAACTCCTAAGGATGGCATTCCTAAGAGAACATTCGCGATACAAAAAGGTAATGAAATTAGAGCGTTTTGTACGGATTTAAATAGTATCTTTCTCGAGAGATAATAACCTCTATCTAACGTTACGAAAATAATCCATGGTCTTTCTTGGGAAACTGCATATATCCCCATGCTCATTAGAAAAGCTAAAATAACTACTGAAGGGGCCATTATACTATAAAAATTGAAATCTATAAAATGAAATATTATATAGTAAATTAAAGCTACAAACGTAGAAGTTAAGATCACTTTTGGAAATGAAAGAACATAATAAAATAATCTTCTTCCAGATAACGAACTACCATAACCCCAAGCGAACTCATACATAGTTAGAAAATATTTCATGAGGAAATTCTTTCCTCCATATTTTACTTTACTTTTAACTTCTCCTTCTCTTTTTGACGTAATTTGAATTTGGGGATCCATTAATGCTCTATAAATAACTGGAATAGAATAAATTAGAATTGAGATAATTCCTACTAGAGGTTTTCCAAAAAGTACTGAGGTGGGAGAATAAGGAATCCCAAAGAAAGGAAACCACACCCATATTGCGGTAAATATAATGATGTAAAATTTCTCCTTTACTAACGATAAACTACTTACAGCAACACCGAACAATGAAAATGAAAACAATGTTAAAAATCCTAAAGGAAAGGGATAAAGGAAGAGGAATATTATGCCTAAAATTATAAAATAGCCTCCACCCAAGAGCATTGAAGATATCATATAAAGAAAAGATATTTCTTCCTTTCTGAGTGGAGAGGTTAAAAGGAAATCATAGTCTGCTTTTTGAACTGTTGAAGAAAAACCACTAAAGATAACAAAAAATGTCACGAATTCGGCAAAGTTTATTTTTATTCCATTCAATATTCTAGGAGCAAAGACACTTCCAGCTAATGATAAATAAATTAGAATCATAAATAATAAAAATACTAGTGTACCTAAAACAAAAGCCTTTGTAAATCTAGATAAAATAAAATATTTAATGACTTTGAACTTCACAATTATATATTCAAAAAAGTGATTAAAATAAAATGCTATAATAGATTTAAAACTTCACTTTCACTAATTTGGCTTTGCGATACTATACCTACAGCATAAATAGTGTTAGAGCTTATTTCCTTTAGTCCAATCATTGCATAAACAGTGTAGTTCTCATACATAGAGGATAAAGAGAAAATTTCTACTGTAGAATTTTTAAAAATTACTTTTCCAGCAATAGTAAAGTTAGTTGTAGTAAAGTTGAAGTATCTTAAGAATTTCGTAAAATTATTAAAGTTTCCTTTAAAATAACCCTTTACTATTATGTTGGAGTTTTCTGAATAAGCTGTGAAATTACTATGTCTAAAACTTCCAGTAACTATTATATTTGTCAGAGATGTTACTGTAAATGTCTTGTTACTGGTATATAAATAGTAAAGTAAAGTTATAGTTAAGTTCTGATTGGTAGAGTTTTGATGAACAACATAGAAGTAATTACCATCAAATCCTATTGCTGTAGTAGTATTATAATCGTAAAGTAAGGTTTGATATTCAGCATATTTAAAACCATGAGAGGTTAAAGTTGAGTTAATTTGATAAAATGCTAATGAAGATAATGGTCCACCTTTGAAGTAACCTATTATTCCTTTAGTATTGTTAATTTTAATGAAATTGATTATACCATATTTTACAACACTATTAACTAACTTTACATAAGTAGTGTTTATGTAAGATGATAAGAAGGGTATTAAAGCTGAAGTATTGTATATTTTTACAGTGCCAATTACACTATAGTTTATTTGAAAAGAAGAATTATTTGCTTTTGCCACATTGAATTTTCCCATCGTATAAATTATTGTACCGGCAATTATTCCTATTACAAGAATTGAAAGTATTATGATTGATCGTTTATCCATGAATTGTTATTCACCCTAACTAATTTAAACTTTTGCCAAAGACCTTACTATATCGTTTAATTTATAACTATTATAAAAAGTAATTAAACTATGAAAATACTCGTCCTAGGAGCTGGTTATGCTGGACTAACAGTTGTGCATAGAATTAGAGAATACTCAAATGCTGAAATTACAGTAATTTCTAAGAGTAAAATAGTGCGAGAGAACACAATATTCCCTTTATTACTAACAGATGAAATAAACGTAAAAGATACTGAATTTAACGCTGAGGAAGCCTTAAAAAGGAAAGGTATAGAGTTTGTTGAAGCTGACGTAATTGAAATTAGTCCACAGTCTAACGAGGTAAAAACTTCAAAGGGAACGTTCGATTACGATTATCTTTTTATAGCTCTAGGAGGAGCTTATGAAGAAAATTTCGAAAAGATCCCTGGACATGAGCATGCTTTTATGCATCACACACTCGAAGGTTTTCTAGGCTTAAAGAAAGCGTTAGAGAAAGCTGAAGATGGAGTTAAAGTATTTGTAGGGAATGCAAGAAACAGTCCCATTGAGGGACCTTCATATCAAGTTGCATTAATTTCAGAATACATATTAAGGAAAAAAGGAATTAGGGGAGAAGTATATTTAGCTACTCAAAGTGATAAAGGGGTTTTTGGTATTTTACCAGTAAACCAGATATCAGAAAAGGCTAATTATTATTTCGAGAGAAAGAGAGGAATAAAGATTATAAAAGGTACTTATGTTAAGGAAATTCGAAAAGGAAAAGTTATTTTAGGAAATGATCAAGAAATTGAGGCAGATATAATATCAGTTTTACCTACCTTATCTGCTCCAGAAGTTGTAAGAAAGGCTGGATTAACAGATGAATCTGGATTTGTTCCAGTTAAATTACCATTTTTTATTTACAACGAGAACATTTATGCTGCAGGAGATTTAGCAAAAGGAATGATGCCAGCTAAGACAGCTAGGAGTGCAATGATTTCAGCGGAAAATGCAGTCACACATTTATTAAAACTTAATAAAAATTATTATTCGCAAGGAGTACTTTGCATAATGGAAGGAGGAGATGATGGAGGAATTTTAAGATTTGATAAAGGAAAAGAAGGAATTAAAGCCCTTCTTGACTTCAACCGAACTTACGTTTTGATAAAGAAAATTTACAGCAGATTATTAGTTAATAGTGCATTTAATGTTCCATACCATGCCTCATTAACATTTTAATAATTTGTGAAAATCTTTTTATTTCATTCTAAGTTCATATTTTTTGTGAAGCTACCGCCAACACTCATTAATGAGCTAATGAAGATGAATATCGATGAGGCTGATATTACTGAAATTATTTTAAGTACTTTTAACGTTAATGAAGCTTTGAAACCAAAGATCTATTCTGAATTAAGCAAAATAACACTGGAAAGATCTTGTGAATTTCTAAAACAAGGAAATTACGATGAGGCTATTGATAAGTTGTGTAAATCCGTTGAACTCATAGTGAGATCTATAGCATTGTCAAAAGGTATAAAAGAGGCTGTAGAAAGCGAAGCAAACGGGAGATGGACTCCAACCATAACAGAAAAAGTTGCTGAAAAAATTGGTTTAAAACAATACTTAACAATAGTCTATTCCTTCTACGAGAAGCAACCTAAAAAAGAAGAATTAGAAAAGAGCATTGAAACGATCAAAAGAATTATTATAAACAATAATGATAATTAGTTGTGTTAGAAGGAGTTGAATTTACAGAGGGGACAGAAAGAGAGGATTTTGTAGGGTTTAAGGTTAGACCGAAGATAATAGTTTATCCTAAAGATGAGAATGATGTAGTAAAAGTAGTAAATTATGCTAGAGAAACTAAAACGCCAATAGTGGTTTGGGGTGCTGGCACAAGTCTTTCTGGACATTTGATGTGTGAAGGATGTATTTTACTTGACGTCAGCAAATATATGAACAAAATCCTAGAAATTAACGATATTGATTGGTATGCAAGAGTTCAACCAGGTGTAAACCTAGAATTTTTAAACAAGAAATTAATGGAAAAAGGTTTCTTCTTTCCTCCCGATCCTGCTAGTTTCTTTCTTTGCACAGTAGGAGGAGCTACAGCTAATTCCTCTGGAGGAATGAGAGGAGTTAAATATGGGACTTTTAGAGATTGGATTCTGGCACTTAAGGTTGTACTTCCAAATGGTAAGATTGTAAAGGTAGGAGAACCTTTACGAAAGAATCGTGGTGGTTATGATTTAGTACATTTATTTGTAGGAAGTGAAGGAACACTTGGAATAATAACTGAAATTTGGTTAAGAATAACTCCCTTACCAAAAAGGAAAGTGTATACAATATTAGCCTACATGAACAGTTTAGAAGATACAGCAGAAACTATAGTCGAATTAAGGAGAAAAAGGATATTACCAGAAATCTCTGAGTATATGGACGTTGATGTGATTAAGGCCCTAAATAAGCATTTAAACGCTAATTTGAAAGAATCGGAAGGAGGGGCATTTATTATTTCTATCGAGGATGATTACTTAACTGAAATAAAGGAAATACTAAAAGGAAGAGAATTTATAATAACTGAAGAAGAAGAGGCTGAAAGAATTTATTCGATTAGGGCTCAAGCAGCTATTGCGTTAAGGGCGGAAAGTAAGTATATGTTTGTTGAGGACATTGTTGTTCCAGTCTCAAAGCTTATTGAAGCAATTAGAAAACTCAAGGAAATTGAAAGAAAATATCGAATTAGAATGCCAGTTATTGCTCATATAGGTGACGGAAATCTTCACCCTAACATTATGCTTGATGATATAAGCTTAGCTGAAAAAATATTTGAGGAAGTTGCTAGGATAGCAATTGAGCTTGGTGGATCAATTTCTGGTGAACACGGAATTGGATTTCAAAAAGCTAAATTACTTGCAGAGCAAATAGTATCTCACAATGGAGAAGAAGTGTTAAGGATAATGAAAGGAATTAAAGATTTAATAGACCCTTACGGAATTATGAACCCTAATAAGTATGTGGAATTAGCTTATAATACGTGGGAAAAGAAATGAGGGCATTATTTCCAGGGAGATTTCAACCATTTCATTTAGGTCATTTAGCGGTAATAGAATGGTTACTTACAAAGTATGATGAAATAATAGTAGTCATAGGAAGTGGAAAAGATAGTCACTCAATTTATAACCCGTTTACTGCTGGAGAAAGAATGGTTATGATTAGAAATGGGCTAAAGGAATATAATATGGATTTCAAAAGAGTTATATTCTTTCCCATATTAGAATCCTTCACTGGTGGTTTATGGATTAGAATAATAGAACAATATTCACCTAAGTTTGACGTAATTGTTAGCGGGAATCCCTTAGTCGTAACTAATGCTAAAGAAGCTGGATATATAGTAGATTTACCCCCAATGTTTAATAGGGATCTTTATAATGCAACAAAAATAAGGAAATTAATGATAGAAAATGATAATAAGTGGAGTGAGTTAGTTCCAAAGAGCGTTTATGAATTTATAAAGGAAATAAAAGGAGATGAAAGATTAAGAGATGTAGCTAAGAGTGATTACTGAACTCATTTTTTGTTTCACATAATCTAGTACTTCACCCATTAATTTATAACATTCGACTTTTTCAATATTTAAGTCTGGCAACTCCCAGTACTTGTATTTGTACTTACAAATTTCAATTGAAAATAATTCGATATTGACTCTCATAGTCCATATATATTTATTTGTAAATATTGCTGAGTAAATTCTACCCTTGCTTCTGAATAAATGAACGGATTCAAGAAGTTTAGGTAAAATTTCGTCGAGAACATCTTTAGCATTAACCCCATGATCACTCATTCTTTTATCTAATAGTGAAGATATAATTATCATAAGGTAATACTCACTTTTATAAGTAATAAATTTATATTTGGTTGGGTGTATGCGTGACGCTATTAATATAAATTATTTCTATAATTTTTATTATAGATTTTTTAGCAATAAATTTTCGTTTGATATTCATATAGTTATCTTAATTTTATACCTTAATAATTACATAACGTTAATCAAAGGAAAATTTACTCAGTGTTTTCAAACATTTTATCTATTTCTTTACCTATAGTAGCAGAACGTTGATACGCAGCTTCAATGGTTTTTATAATTGCAGATTTTATTCCCTCACTTTCCATAGTCATTAACCCCCTAATTGTAGTACCTGCTGGTGTAGTAACTTGGTCTCTCAAAAGAACTGGATGAGTTTTTTCTCTTTTTAAAGTTGTTACAGTTCCCTCTACCATATCCAAAATTGCTTCATATGCTAGATCTCTTGGCATTCCACAGGCTACTGCACCTAAGGCAAATGCATCAATAATTTCAGCAATAAAAGCTGGACCACTACCTATAATTGCAGTCCAAGCATCAAGTAATTCCTCAGAAACCCAATAAACACTTCCTAGCGTTTTGAATATCTTTTCTATTTCTTCATCTTTCTCTTCAGCTAATGCTGTAGTTGCTTTCCCAACTATAGCATTAATATTTGGCATAGCCCTATATACTTTAGCTCCAGTAAGTCTAACTAAAGTAGAAATTTTAATACCAGCCATTATAGAAACAATTTTTTTACCATTCCAGGCTGTTTTGCTAACTTCTCTTAGCACTGAATTAAAATGTTGAGGTTTCACTGCTAATATAACTATTTCACTTTTTCTAACAGCATAGTCATTATCTTTAGTAGCCTCCACTCCTTCTTTTTTAATTCTCTCTATAGTGATTTCGCTTCTGCCAGTTCCAATTATTTCTGCATTAAGTGATTTTACACCTTTTAGAATTGCGTAACCAATTTTGCCTACGCCTATAATTGCAACTTTCATTAAACAAATAAGATAGTAAAGAAAAATAAAAAGCTAAAATGGTAGTTGAATTCCTCCTTGCTGGCCTTGTGGTAAATAAGGAATTAGAGCAGAGGCAAGTTGTTCAGCTGTTAGCGTATGTAACCATACTCTTCCAGGGCCTTGAATTGTCACAAAGAATAAACCTTCATGAGAGAAGAATATGGATCTTAATCCACCCACTAATTGAACATCATAATTCATCCCTTGTTGAAAAGCCATTAAATGAGAAGCTTCTACTTGAAGAATTTCACCTGGCGCTAGGTCCTTTATTATAACGTCTCCATATGAATGTAAAAATACATTACCAAAGCCATTAAACTTTGCTAAAAATAATCCTTCTCCACCTAACCACCCAGCAGTTAATCTAGCTAACTGGGCTTCATAATTGACTGTAGTTTCCGCTGCTAGAAATGTGTGAGCTTCAGCTAAAATTCCACCACCATTCAATGGTATTTGGAGTATTTTCCCAGGAAAAATCCCAGAAAGATAAAGCTCTCCAGGACCGTAAAATTCTGTAACAAAAAATGATCCACCAGTTAATGCTCTTTTTATACCAGCTAAAAGACCACCCCTAAGTTTAGTTTGCATAGTAACTGTAGATTGTTTAGCTACCATATGTCCAGCATCAGCATATATTCCTTCTCCTGGTGCTAAAACAACTTTTAGATATTGCAGATCATTCCCAAATATTTGATATTGTGGCATATACTCTCTTTTAACTTCTTTTATATAAATCTTCAAGAAGTGAAATAGGTGTTTCTTTCTCTATTTTTGAGCGTTATAAATAATAAGTTTTTTAACTAACCAATATATTATCTTATATGAACAGAAACAAGTTCTTAGCCATTGGACTATTAGTAATGGGGTTTAACTCATTATATCAGTACTCATGGAATGCCTTAGAACCATTACTAAAGTCTGGATTTAACGTAAGTTTAGTTCAAATAGCTTTAGGTTTTACTTTATTTAGTATCTTTTCCTCAGCATTTCAACCAATTGGAGGACATTTTGCAGATAAGCAAGGACCGAGAAAAATTGGTTTAATTTCAGCAATACTTTCAGCAATAGGTTTCTTAGGAACGTATTTCTCACCTAACATTTATTTCTTCTATTTCGTATGGTCATTAGGAAGTATAGGAGAAGGAATTCTTTATGGTATTGCAGCTAATTTAGCTATGAAATGGTTTAGAGACAGAATGGGATTTGCTACTGGAATAGTTTCAATGGGATTTGGATTAGGTTCTGCCATAGCAAATCCTTTCATCGCTATGGCTGGAAATTATAAGATAGTAACTCTTGTGATAGGATTAACTGAAATAATTTTACTTCCGGCACTTCTCTCTTTATCACAATATCCCCCAAAGTTAACTGGCCAAGCACCAAAGCAAGTTATTCTCTCTCTTAAATTCTGGTTAATTTATGTATCCTTTGTTGGAGCTGTAGTACCCTTAACAGTAATGTCTTCTGAACTACCAGTTTTAGGAAAGAATTTACCTCAACAAGAACTTATTCTTTTGATATCCATTTTACCTTTATTAAGTGGAGGTTTAAGACCATTCTTTGGTTTTATTGCTGATAGACTTGGAATACTTAAAACTACATTGTTACTTAACGTTATTATAACATTAGGGGCAGGATTATTACTTATAAACGAATTGCCAGCTTCAACAATCCTTATAGGATTTGCTGGCGGGTCAATGATTACACTATATTTTAACGTAGCTGGCGAAATATTCGGTACAAGATTTTCTACTGTAAATAGTGGAATATTATACACTGGCAAAGCATTAGGAGGAGCTTTAGGAAGTGTTGTTTTTGCGATAATTTATCAGATAGGATTAACATTTTCTGAAATTTACACACTACTGTGCGGATTAATAGGGGTAATAAGCCTTTTATTCGTATTTATATCGACAAGGAGGAAAATTGCTTAAAAATTTCCTTTCTACTATTTTCTCATGCTATATATTGTAAGACATGGAAAAGCTACTGGCAAGGATGAGAATGCTGTCTTAACTGAAGAAGGTATAAAAGAGACCGAGCTTATCGCCAGTAAGATAAAAATCTCTCCTACAATAATATATTCTTCTCCATTACCTAGAGCTAAACAAACAGCAGAAATATTTAGCAAATACACTGGGGCTAAAGTAGTAATTCTGGACGTCTTAAGACCAGAGAAGGATCCTTCAATGTTAAAGTCTTTTTCCTATGATGGAGTAATGCTAGTAGGGCATAATCCTATGATTTCTAATTACCTTAGCAGTTTATTAAATTATCAAATAGAACTAGGTAATTCGTGTATAGCTGGTATTGAAAAGACATTAAAACTCTTAATTTGTCCAGAGTATCTTAAGTCATGAGATTTGTTGTAACACCAAGACACAGATATCTTGAAGTAGAGGGAGAGGGTAAAGAAGGAGTAGTAACTTTTCCAACGTGGGTACCAGGGTCTTATTTTATAAGGGAACCAGAAAGAAATGTAATTTTTTATGATGGTTATCCATTATCAAAAAATAAGTTTTGGATTAATGGAAAGTTCAAATACGTTTATTACGCTAATTCAAAAGATCAAAGAGAAGTAATTTCCTTATCAGACTATCTGTTTATAAATCCAGTTTCTTTATTTCCATTTCAAGACCTTAATGAGAAGTATTGCGTAAAGATAAATATAAATTGGCCTATACATACTACCCTAAAAAGAGAAGGAGAATGGTTCTGTGCAGAAAATTATGATGAATTTGCTGACGCACCGATTCAATCATCGCCTTATTTAAAATTAATAAAAATTGATGAATCTCATTTTATTTCTACTATAGATGACTTTAATGAAATAGAAAAACTACAAAGAATACTAAATACATTAGATAATTACATGGAAGATAAAGTGGAAAATTATATTTTCTTTTTTAGGAGGAGTGATAAAAATTTTGGAGGAATAGAGCATAAGGATTCCTCAGCCATAGTAGTTAATTGGGATAGGAAAGACCTTTTATGGCTATTTGCCCATGAATACTTTCACAGATGGAATGTAAAAAGAATGAAACCTAAAGATCTTGAGATTAATTACGAATCAGAAACTTATACGGACTTACTTTGGGTCGCTGAAGGATTAACAGATTATATTGCTTTTCTTTCTTTGATAGACAGCGAAGTGATTAGTTCTAATGAAGCCCTAAAATCTATAGCCAATATCCTACAAAATCTTACCTTTCCGGGTTTTAAGAAAATGAGCGTAGCTGAATCATCTAAATTTACATGGATAAAACTATATAAAAAAGACGAAAACTACTTGAATATTGGAATTTCTTACTATGATGCAGGATTTATTATAGGCCTTTTGATGGATTTTACAATACGAGAAAGAAGTAAATGTGAAAAAAGCATAGTAAATTTCATGAGAGAGTTATATAAAGTAAAAAGATATACATATAGTGATGTAAAGAGAATAGCAGAAAAATTTGGGATAGACTTTTTAGATGAAGTAGTTTATAAAAGAAATCCACCACTATTTGATCTTCTAGGACATTATCTTGAGATAAAATTTACCGATAAACATAAGCCTTACTACGGAATAAAAGTAGAAAATAATATAATAACATTTATTGAAGATGATTCACCAGCATACTTGGCTGGACTTAATATTGGAGACGAAATAGTTGCTATTGATGGTGTAAAGAAATCTCTTGAAGTTAAAGACTCTATGGTACTTACTGTGTTAAGAGAAGGTAGACTTAAGGAAATTAAATTAAGCAGTGGCAAAAATCCTGGACATAGAATTTTATTAAGAGGAGAAGGCGGATTGTTTAAGTGCTTATTTAAATCAGAAAAAGGAGAAGGAGAGGGAGAACAAAAAATTTTATAAATTGTTTAAAATTTATTTCTTTCCAGATTTTTCTAACATTTGTATTAGTTCTTTTGGTGCATCTTTTTCGCTTACAGCACCTCTGCCAGTTTTACCATTGTCGTCATAAGTGAATGATATCATTTTTCCTACTCTCCAAACCTTCTTTATCTTTGAAATGTCTACTTCTTTTTCCTCTCCCTTATACTTGAACTTTACTGTTACCATTTCTGGTCAAGATTATGTGTGTAAACAGTAATTTATTAAGATTATCCTTTTATTTTTGGTAATACATTATAATAATTAGTCATTAGTATAACATTTATTTCAACAGAGTGATTTTAACAATAGTTCCGTTAAGTAAAGGAGTTCCACTATATTTTCCCTTCTCACTTCCTATTAGAGAGTTAATGGGTTTACCATTTAAATCAATTAAACTACTCTTATACATAAAGACAACGTTGTCTGGGATGCTTTCATCCTTCTTGAATATCACTTTTACTTTTCCATTTGAGTTTTCAATGTAGCCTATTCCTTCAACATCTTTAGTATAAGCTATAGGAAGCTGAGGATATACCTCTTTAAATTGTGAATTAGTATAATTAGGGTGAGAAGAGAATACTAAATATTTGCCCTTTGGAGGGAGTGAGAGATTTGGTAATGGTTTTACTTTAACTTTCTCAATTTCAATTTTCCTATTTATTTTTACTACTTTCTTTTCTTTCAATTCTTTAAGAGAAATCCCCGTCCCTTTTATTGCTATGTTTATTGCTGTCCATTCGTCCTCTTCAATTAATGGATGAGATGAAATCCCATACTCTTTAGCTAACATTTTATTTAATTCAACTTCGGTTATTCCGTGGGAAGGAGATATTGGTTCGTTAAAGACTAGGTAGTCATGCCAGTAACCATAAACCACGTCATATTTTTCTAAAAAAGTGGGGGCTGGAATAACAACGTTAGCTAATTTTGTAGTTTCATTCCAAAAGGGGTCATGAGATACTAAAAACAGCCTACCTTCTTCAACTGCCTCTTTAATCTTATCTGATCCAGGTAAAGAATGTATAGGATTAGAGTTCCACGTAAATAAGAACTTTACATTTCCTTTTTCAACCTCTTTTCCAACTTCAGCCATACCAACTATTCTACTAGGTTTAGAAATGTGAAAGCCCCTTAAGTAAGAGAAATCAATTCCCCATCCTTGGCTATTTGAATAATAAAATCCTCTTTTTAATCCTAAGAGAGCTGGAATTAGAGAAATTAAAGATATTGCATACCCTCCTTGAAATGTTCTCCCTAATGCAAAACCTATAATTGTTAATGGTTTATAATAATAGTAAAGTTCAGCTAATTCTTCTATCTGATCTTCACTTAAACCAGTGACATCTTCGATGAGAGAAAAATCATATTGATTAACATATTGCCTAAGAGAGTCTAAATCATCTAAAAGGGATTCTTCGTATAAACCTTCATATAACAGAACTTTAATTATGCCAATTGCAAGAAATGCATCAGAGCTTGGATTAATTATATAAAACTTCTCACTTCTCTTTGCAGTCTCGCTCACTCTTACATCAATTGTTATTTTATACTTTTTCGATAAAATTCTCCAGCCATGAATAAATGAGAAAACTGCTTCAGATCCCCAGAAAACTACTGCATTATATTTTTCAAATTCTTCTGGTAGAGCACCAAAAGAGGTACCATAATGTAGTTTTATTGCCTCATGTCCTTCAGCAGAGCATATAGAATAATCTGTTGATGCTGAACCTATCGCATTCCAAAACCTTGCTGGATAGTACCATGTTAAAAGACCTTGATTTCCATCATAATCAACGTGTAATATTTCTTCTTTTTTGTATTCCTTAAGCTTCTTTACAACATATTTTATTGCCTCCTCTATTGCAACTTGTTTACCTTCAATATAAGCAGAATCAATTCTGTTCATTTTATTCCTCTTTAAATCAGTTATTCCCCTAGAACAAGTAAAGCCATTTACAGGAAAAATATTCAAAGGTTTATAATTTAAGTCAAAGATACAAGTATCATAACAGTCTCTTGTACAAGCAATCATTAGGTTTTAATATGTTAACGAAAATAAATAACTTAATGATGTGAGCGACCGTATCTGATTGGTGAGGAAATTCCTTTAAGCTGACTGTTTTAATATCCATCTCTTTATAAGAAAGGTAAATAGAGTACCTCCTATAATAGTTGTAAGTAAAGCCATAATTATTATCTGAGAAAATTGATTTATATCTATTATAGCTGAAGACAAACCTAATGTAGCAACAATTAGACCTACTTCTCCTCTAGGTAACATACCGACAGAGGCTAAGAAAGATTCTTTCAAGTCCTTAGTATAAATAAAAGCAAAAGGAAAGATACCAGCAATTTTCCCTATAATTGCTAAGAAGGACATTAATAATCCTAAAAGAACGTCATTTGCGTTTATGAAAATCTTTATGGGAGTTTCCATTCCTACATAGATAAAGAATATAGGTCCAAATATAGATAATAAAGCTGATGTAAAGGATGAAATTTTGCTTGATTTTATGCTTTCTGCAATAGCTATACCAACGATAAATGAGGCAATTATAGGTTCAAACCCGAGTAAAAGCATCAAAAAGACTACAGAAAAAAGAATTACTAAAGAAACATCATTAATAAGATCATCTCTAACATATTCTAAAACTCTTGGTATTATAAACACAGCTAAAAAAAGAATAATTAGCCAAGAAATTACAGTAATTGTTATATTATATAAAATATTTAAAAAAGAAAGGATTTTAATACTTTCAATTTCTAGTACAACAGAGAGAATAATTAAAGAAACTACGTCATCAAGTGCTGCAGCAGAAATTACTATCCTAGAAAATTTTCTCTTATAAAGTTTAAAATCCTCTATGATTGTTGAAGTTGCCGCAAGACTTGTTGCTGCACTTGCTGCTCCCATTAAGGCGGAAACTTGAGAAGGATAAACAATACTAAAAGTAAAGTAAACCAAGACAGTGGGAATTACAGCACCAAAAGTTGCTGCTAAGAAACCTAATAGACCTGATGATTTTAAGTTTTTAAAACCGTGAGACAATCCAGCCGCAAAGACTAAAAGGATTACTGAAAAGTTAGCAAATAAATCTAAATAAGAATTTATTTCGAATAAAGGAACGTGAAATAAATTATTTATAACTCCTCCAATAGCATAAGGGCTTAATAATATTCCGACAATTATCTCAGCAAAAATAGAAGGTAAATAATACTTCTGAGTAAATAATCTAACAGTTTGTGAGGCAGTTAGAAGGATTGAGAGCTCTAAAAGAGTTAGAACTACAATATCACTAGTATTCACATGATTCAAATAGCGTAATTTTATTTTTATAATTTGTTACATATTCGTAATGCCCATTTTAAAGAGAGGAAAAGAAAAGATTTATCATATAGATCATTTACCAGAGAAAATGAGAATCACATTGAAGACAGTTATGGATGTGAATCTTCACGATGTTGCTAAGTATTACGGGCTTAAATACCTTGTACCAAGATATGGTGAACCAATATTCATACCTTATGGTGAATTAAACGGAAAGTTTGATGATTACGAGAAAGCATTTGAAAAAATTTATGAAACTATTGAGGAAATTAAAAATGAAGGATATAATGAATATAAACAGTGGTATCCAGACGCAACATTCCTTGACCATTATAGAATTGTATTTTATTCAACTACTGAGTATAGCGAAGGAGTTATTTATGGAATTGCTGCAGAACCTTTAGCGGATCTCAAACCAACCTTAGACTTGAATGAAGATGAGGTAACTGTAATAGGTATGGGAATAAGAGTGCCTCACGCTAGGTATTATGACTTAATAAGGAATAGAAGAGATGAAATAATAGAAGCTTATAATCAGATTTATAGTGAATTTCATACCAAGTACGATAAAGATAAGGTCTATGTGGTTGAAGTTGCTACATACTATATGAAGAAGTTCTTTGAAGTTATAGATGAATATTTCGAGGGACTAAACTTCACAAATGATCTAAAAGGAAAAGTTGCAGTAATTCCCTTGATATCTTCACCAGCTAAGAAAAATGGAAAAATAATTGATGTATGGAGAGAGGATTTTAAAAAATATTTTGAAGAAGGAAACTATTACAAATTTGAAGCTATACAAGCAGTTTATAATCAAGAATTCGTTAACAGTTTGCTTGAAAAAGTGAAAAATAATTTTGAAAAGATTGTTTTAGTTGAAGAAAAGAAACCAAAAGTCCCGGAAATCCTTAAAGATATGAAAATAAAGAAAGAAGGAGAGAATTACATAATCCTTGAAAGATAAGCATTTTTTAACTTTTGTGCCATATATATGTTTGTGAACCTAAGAGATAAAGTATTAGCTTATCTTTATGACAAAAAGAGTGCTACAGTTGAGGAAATTGCTAACGATTTAAAGGAAGATAGTGATTACGTTCAAGCTACACTTAGGGTATTAGAAAACGAAAAATTAGTTAGAAAGAGCGAAAAAGGATTAATAAAGAAGAGAACAATTTATGAACTCACTCCAAGTGGTTTAGTAGAAGCTGAAAAAGCCTATGAGAAAGTTAAAGAAAAAGCAAATGAATTACAGCAAATAATTCAAGAAGAAGGAGAAATACCAGAAGATTATGTAGACTTACTTCCCTTATTAATGACATTATCGTTAATAGAAACAATGATGTTAGAAGATATGTTATTATTTGATATATTCAATAATATGTGAATAAAAAATATTATTTTTCTTGTTTTGTAATCTCAGGCTTTTCTAATTCAAAATCTTTTGAGGTTATAGTATTATAAGGTCTCCATCCCACACTATAAGCTATTGTAGAACCCACTAATGTTACTAGTAAATTAACTCCTAAAGCTATTAAGGCTATATACATAGGCCCTAATGGAGTTGTAAATAATGAAGTTTTTAGTTGTCCGAAATGATATACTGCTAAGTTAACATATAATACTAATCCTACTCCAGTTAATACTCCTGCAGCCCATCCTGCTAGTGTTGAGTTCTTCTCTAATTTATTTGTAAAGAGTGATAAGAATACAGCGGGTAATGTTTGAGAAACAATTATACCACCTAGTAGCTGTAACTGAATTGCATAAGTCGCTGGTACTACAAAGACAAAAAGTAGTGCTACAAACTTAAATACTGTAGATAATATCTTCGCTAATCTAGCTTCGTTAGTAGGAGATAGTTGAGTAAATTCTCCTATTACATTTCTAGTTAACAAGTTTGCAACTCCTATTGCCATTATTGCGGCTGGTACTAGACCACCTATAAATATAGCTAAAAACGCTAAACCAGTAAACCAGTCTGGCGTTGTTGCTGCTATCAATGCTGGCACTGTCAATGCTCCATTTCCAGTTTTAGTAACTACTTCTAACGCATTAGGTACTATGAAAATAAGTAATCCGAATAATGTTATTAACGCTAATCCTATTCCGTAAACAGGTAATAATGCAGTGCCTATCTTTAATCTTTCTCTATTTTCTGAAGATAATGAACCGTTAATAGCATGTGGATATAAATATAATGCGAAAGTACTTCCTAACGCTAAGCTCCAATAAGCCATAAATAGCTTTGGTGGAAGATCGAGGAAATCTACTTTTGGTTCTACCTTATGTGACACTAAGAGTGCTGCTTGAAAGTTACCATAGTGAGTTAAGACTACAGCTATAGTAGTCAAGACTGTTATCCAAACTAGGATGTCCTTAAAAACTCCGCTTAATGCAGCTCCTCTTAATCCACTAACAAAAGTGAATGCTGCTAAAACTATGAAGGCAAGAAGTAAAGCTAAGTCACTCGTTAATGTACCTTTAATCGGTATTCCAAGACCTATGAATAGAACTGTTAATACTGCTTGCATACCTATTATTTGTAAAGCTATGTATGGCAATTCTGCAACAGCACCAGTTATTGCTACTGCAACAGCTAAGGCTTTACTATTAAATCTGTCTTTAACATAATCTGCAGCTGTAATATAACCCTTGTTTCTAGCTACTGTCCATAATCTCGGCATCGTAAGCATTGCTAAACCGAAACCCCATGCTACATAAGGAACAGCAAAGAAGTATAATGACCCGGTTGAATAAAATGCTGATGGAACAGCAATGAATGTGTATGCTGTAAATAAATCAGCCCCTAGTAAGAACCAAATTAATAGCCACCCAAGCCTTCTTCCTCCTAATCCCCATTCATCAAGTCTACTTAGATCTCCTTTTCTCCATTTCATTCCATAAAATCCTAAGAAAGTGAAAACAGCAAATAGTGCAATAAATACAGCTACTGTAACATCATCTATGTTTAATCCATAAGGATTCATCTTTCCCTCACCCCTTTATAAATGCTGCTATAAGATAGATTACTGTGGTCACTGCTAACATTATTATTTGATATACATAGAAGAATGGTAGTCCTCCTAAACTTGTTGTGGCTGTATTATAAATTGGGAACAGAGAGTATAGGATTATATCTACAAGGAAAGCCACAAATATTGCAATGTAATATTTTTGTTTCATTTGAGATCAAAAAATAAAACTCCTTATGTTACTTAAAAAGTTTATATCCCAATCTTCCGTTACTAATCTATTTTTTCATTCTTTTTGATAATATAATATACATTTGATCTTCTACTTCTTTATAAAGGAAAAAAATAATATAAATATTATGCAAACTTTATTTCTTTTCATGATTCTATAAGAATATAATACTTAACGTCATATATTTATATGTGGTCAAATTAAAAACAAGGAATGTTGAGGAACTATTAGTTCCTCCTCTTCCAGAATATTCTTATATTTGTAACGGGGAAATTAGACAAACGGAATGTAAAGGATCTTTAATATTTAGAGACCCAGATTATATTTTAATTACTCCACAAGATGTTTTACAATCATTTAGCTTTCAATCAATTATTAATAAGAAGCTAAGGGGTAGAAAATTAGAAAGATGGAAAAATTACATTGTTAAGTACAATTTAGAAATAGAGAATAAAGATATGAGAGTTCTTTTAGAGAATAGTGCATTGTTAACTGTTTACGTAGACGGGATCTCTGTATGCGAGATTAACGGAGAAGTGGTAATGAAGGAGTATAGAGTTGTGGGTTCAACAAAAAATTTCGACGAAGAATTAAAATCACTAAAAAATCTTAATCCAAGCTTGATATTAATTAACCAGAGAGATCCTTGGTACATGCTAACAGCTTATAGAGTTTTGTACATTACTCCAGAATTAAGAAAAGAACTCTCTCAATTAGTGGGATTAAGCAGAATAGAGTGTGATAAAATAGAATATAATGAAACGACTATTTGCTATATCAGATGAGTTTTGTTCATCACCTATCTGTACTCGGCAAATTCATCATTTTTATTTCTCCTCTTATAATATACACTCATGGAATGTGATAAAGTTGGTGATATGATTTTAACCTCAACTTTTGCAATAGCCTTCACTGGAGCTGGCATAAGTACAGCTTCCGGAATTCCAGATTTTAGAGGACCAAATGGATTATGGAAAAAATACTCACCAGAATTAGCAACAATAGATTATTTTAACAAAGATCCTAAGGGATTTTGGGAATTTTATTCCTTAAGAATGAGAGGACTTTTTACAGCTTTGCCAAATAAAGCTCATTATGCATTAGCTGAGCTTGAAAAATTAGGATTAATTAAAGCTATAATAACTCAAAATATAGATGGATTACATCAATTAGCTGGGTCTAAGAACGTAATAGAACTTCATGGAACAATGAGGAAATGTTATTGTGTAAGATGTTTAAAAACTTATGATAGTCAACAAATTTTAAAGAGAATTGACGAAGGAGAATTACCTCCTAAATGTGAATGTGGAGGAGTTATTAGACCAGATGTAGTTCTTTTCGGAGAACCAGTATATAACATTTCAGAAGCAATACAAATAGCTAGAGAATCTGATTTAGTTCTTTCTATAGGAAGTTCATTAACTGTATATCCAGCTAATCTAATCCCGTTAACTGTAAAAGAAAATGGAGGAAAATTAATAATTCTAAATGCTGAAGAAACCCCATTAGATAGTATTGCTGATATAGTAGTTAGGGAAAGAGTAGAGGAGTTCCTTCCATGCGTTGTTAATTATATAAAGAATCAGACCCTACACCGCTCTTCATAATTCCGAAAAAGGAGTCTCATCACTCTTTAATATCTTATTATAATTCTGTTTAAAGCTTCATTGTCTCCTAATGCTGATAATAATACTCCTTGAACTTTTCTTTCTTCAAGCTTATAGATGAAATCTAAAGCTTTGTTTTCATCAATAACTGGTTGAGATAAAGTATTAGCTATTTCTTTATTTTTTTCAGTTCTAATGATAACATAAGGAATCAGCTTTGAAGTTGGTAATCCATCAAGCTGAGTATCACTTTCTAAACGGAGAACTAGGAAGAAATCTGCAGGCTCAAAGTTTAGCCTCCTTATAATATCTTCTTTCTCCTTTCTGAGACTTATCATCAAGCCTACCTTAAGATCTTTGTTAAATTTTTTTGATAACAAAATTGCTTGTTCCGAAGTCAAATATCCTACTTCTTTCCCTATCTTTGGTTTATCTCCTCTAGTAAATGCGATATCAAAATCTATCAGCTTTGAAGTTAAGGAAAGAGAAGCTAAAAACAATTCGTTAACATCTAAAAGCCGTTGATTAACAATAATTCTTTTATCTGCATATTTTCCCCTGATAATTGTAGCAATTACTGAAGGTAAAGGAGATGGCAAACCTATCGGAGAATCTGGAATATCAAAACCGTCAAAGCTTTCAAGCTCTTTAATTTCTTTTTCTATCTTTTCCCTCTTACTTTTTGGGTGTAGTTCTGCTAAAATTTCCATCATTAACTTAAAAGGTATAAAAGTATTATTAAGCATTATGAAATGTAGCAAGTGCGAAAATAAGGCAATTATTAAGATACCTTATGCTAACATAGCATTATGTAAGGATCACTTTATAGAATGGTTTGAAAGAAGATTTGAAAGAATTGTTGATAAGTATAAGATGTTCGAAGGATCAAAAAGGATAGCTGTAGCAGTTTCTGGAGGAAAAGATAGTACTACTTTACTTCATCTAATGAAAAAACTTGGCGATAATAGAGGTTTAGAGATAATAGGAATTAACATTGACCTAGGCATAGATATGGGGAAAGCTTACTCTTCCAAGAGTACAGAGTATGCTGTTAAAAATTTTGAAATATTAGGAGTAAAATATCGAGTAGTAAAAATTAAGGAAAGATATGGTTTTACAATCGATGAGACAAAACATAAAATTAGAAGACCAATCTGTAGCACTTGCGGTTTAGTTAAAAGATACACACTAACTGAAATAGCAGAAGAGGAAAATGCTGATACAATAGTAACTGGGCATAATTTGAACGATATGGCTCAATTTATTATGTCTGGATATTTCAGCGGTGATGTACAAGACCTGGCAAGACTAGATGTAATTACACCACCAGAAAAAGGATATAAAGTAAAGAAAGTTAAACCTCTCTTTCTCATGTACGAAAAAGAAATATTAACGTATGCAATAGTCAAAGGAATTCCATTCCTTTATGATTCTTGTCCTCATACATTCAGAGTTGGTGGAGTAACGCAAGACACTATTAGGAGAAAATTAGAGGAAATGGAAGAAGCTATTCCTGGTTATATGTTAATGCTAGTTGAAAATTTCATAAATAAAATACAACCAGCTTTGAAAGAAAAGTACATTAAGGAAGAAGAATTAGGGAAGTGCAAAATATGTGGAAGACCAACAACAAAAGGAAGGGAGATTTGCTCTTTTTGTGCCGTAAGGTTAAAAATGACTGGAGAAAAAGTTAATGTTAGATGAAAATTAAAATATTTTTACATTATCCAGACGATACACCAGCAGGTTATGTTATATTTGACGGAAAAACATCAAAGGTTTATGACGAGAACGGAAATTTTCTTTTTGAAACTGAAGGAATTTTTCCACCCAAGCCTAGAAAAGTAAATTATGATTGGATTGAAAAAGTATTAAATGAAGGACTCGAGGATTGTAGAAAAAGGTTTATACTTTACGTTGGAAGTAGATATTTAATTAATATTAAAGGCTTATCAGAAGATGAAGCCGTGAAAAAATTGGAAGAGTTCTACTATAAGAAAGGAGGAGGAAAAGTATATGAATCTTGGCTTAAATCAGTTGTAAGGGGAGTTAAATCAAAAGGATTAAAACCTTGGACTTTAAAGAGAATAGAAGAGAAAGATAAGGAAATGTATTCATACATATCTAAAGTTTTAAATAAATAAACTTAAATTTATAAACATCAAACAGTTTATTATGACTTCTAAAAAGTGGAGTGCAACTACATGGTTTGTTGTTGTTGGTCCTTTAGTAGTTTTCCTAGCCATTACAATATGGGTTGCTGATCAACTAGAACAAGTGCCAGGTTGGCAATTGGTACCTTATATAGCAGTTCCTATGGCCGTAGTATTCCTTGCTATAGGAGCAGTATTTAGACATAAATGGGGTAAATTCATATTTGGTTAATCAGCGCATGAATGGTTCTTCATCAATCTGATGTCCCAGTTTTTTCATCACTTCAATTTTTCGACTAACTCATCTACTAATTTTTCTTCTCCTAATATTGTTATATCATCAGTTTTCTCATCGTAATACTTATAAATAATTTTTAGCACAGAATCAATTTTCTCAGAAGTCATTTCTATTACTTGACCTCCTTCTAACTTATCAGTTTCAAATACTGTTATACTCATATTTTTATAAACGAGAATTTTAAAGGTAGAAATTACCTTGCCATCTTCCACTTTTTTATAAATATTTACTGTCATTAATGGTTCAGCCATTGTATGCCTTGTATATTCAACATACTTAAGCATAAATTAATTTACTCCTTTTCATTAAAAACCTTATGGACTATTTGCAAGACCTCTTTGAGTTCCTAAAAATAGACACAACTTCTGCTAAAGGAAAAGGAGAAGAAGGAGCAAAATTTCTAGTTGATTATATGAGGGATCATGGAATACAAGCTGAATTAATCAAACATAAAGCAAAGAACCCTTATGTTTATGGAGAAATCAATGTAAAGGCTGACAAAACTTTGCTTATTTATAATCACTATGATGTTCAACCAGTTGAACCTTTAGATAAATGGCAAACAGATCCCTTTAACCCAACTGTTAAAGATGGGAAAATTTTTGCTAGAGGAGCTGGTGATGACAAGGGAACTTTAATGGCAAGACTTCAGGCAATTATTGACATAATAAAAGAAGGGAAACTGAAAGTGAATATAAAGTTCTTATACGAAGGGGAGGAAGAAATCGGAAGTCCAAATATGGAAGATTTTCTTAAAGATTATTCTGAAAGGCTGAAGGCTGATTATGTTCTTTGGGAAGGTTCTGGAAGAGCACCTAATAATGCTCCTCAGATAGTATTAGGAGTTAAAGGTTTATTGTATGTAGAGTTGAGAAAGAGAACAGCAAAAGATCTTCATTCAATGTATGCCCCTATAGCTAAAAATCCTACATGGGATCTTGTCTATCTATTAAGATCATTAAGGACTGAAGATGGAAAAGTCCTAATCCCACACTTTTACGATAAAGTCAAGTGGTTAACAGAAGAAGAGAAAAAGTACTTAAATGTAGACAAAAAATACTTAGAAGATGCAATAAGTCAACAAATTAAGGAAGACAACGCAATGATAAAATTGGTCTCTGAACCTACTTGTAATATTAACGGCATATATGCTGGATATACTGGAGAAGGATCTAAAACAGTTATTCCATCTTATGCATTTGTAAAATTAGACTTTAGACTAGTCCCAGATCAAGATCCAGACGAAATACTTAAACACTTAGAGGAATATGTTTCGCCATATGATGTTGAACTAATAGTTCATGGAAAAGTAAAACCGTATAGAACCTCTATAAATAGTGAGATAGCACAAGCGTTAATCAAATCAGCTAAAACTGTGTATTCTCAAGATCCTGTAGTTTTACCTAATAGTCCAGGGACTGGTCCAATGGAAATGATAGCTAGATATCTTAAGCTAAATCAAATTGCTGATGGTGTAGGAGTTGATTATTATGGCTCAAATATTCACTCCTTTAATGAAAACATCTTTGTTGAAGATTATTATAAAGGAATCCAATGGATGAAAGAGTTATTAAAGGTAATCTAAATGTTATGGCTCTTGTTAACTACTGGAAAATGTAACTTATCATGCGATTATTGTGGGGGTTCTTTTCCTAATCACGTAGTACCATGGAATGTAAAATATGATATACAAAAACTAAAGCAAACAATTGAGAAAGACCAAAATGCTACAGTTATATTTTACGGTGGAGAGCCCTTAATGAATCCTAAATTCATAATGCAAGTCATGGATAATATTAAAGTTAAAAGATGGGGAATTCAGACTAACGGTATTGCAGTAAAGCTTCTGCCAGAAAGATACTGGAAAAGAATGAATGTGGCTTTACTCTCCATAGACGGTAGAGAAGAAATTACCGACAAGCATAGAGGTAAAGGAGTTTATAAAGTTGTAGTAAAACATGCCAAATACTTGAAAGAGTTAGGAGTAGAAACTATAGCCAGAATGGCTGTAACTGAAGATTCAGATATTTATGAAGAAGTCATGCATCTACTTTCTCTCGGCGTTTTTGATAAGGTTCACTGGCAGTTAAACGTTATCTGGAGCGAAAGATGGAACTTTGAAGAATGGGCATATAAATCTTATTTACCCGGGATAAGGAGACTATTAGATTACTTTTTATCTCAACTAAAACAAGGTAAGGTAGTAAAGATTGTTCCATTCTTAGGAGTATTAAGTGCTCATTTCTTTAAAAAGTATAGAGGAGTAGCTTGTGGTGCAGGTTATGAAAGTGTTTCAATATCTACAGATGGAAGAATATTATCTTGCCCTATAGCTGTTAGAGAAAAATGGGCTGAATTGGGCACATTAGATTCCTTTAAACTTTTAGATGAACCTTTACCAGAAGAATGTAGAAGTTGCGAATATAAAGATTATTGTGGTGGTAGGTGTCTTTATGCTATAAAAGAAAAGTACTGGGGAGAAGAGGGATTTAAAGCCGTGGATGACGTTACAAAAGAGTATTTAAAAAGCGTTTTATCTATAGTCCCTGAAATAAATGAACTAGTTAAACAAGGTATTATAAAGCTAAGTGACTTGTACTACGATCCTACAGAGGATTCTACTGAGGTTATACCTTAATATATTTGTTTTTATTAAAGATAAGTGTGAGTTTGGCAAATTTCTTTAACGAGATAGCATCCAAATGGCAAAAGGAATGGGAAAACAATAAACTCTTTGAAGCAAATCCGGATCCCACAAAGGAAAAGAAATTTATTACAGTTGCTTTTCCTTATACTAATAGCCCATTACATATAGGTCATGGAAGAACATACATAACAGCAGATATTTACGCCAGATACCTAAGGATGAAAGGATATAACGTTTTATTTCCATTTGCATTTCAATTTACCGGAACACCAATACTTTCTATCTCTGAAGCAATACAAAGAAAAGACGAAGATATAATTTCAACCTTTGTCAACATTTATCAAATTCCACAAGAAGAGATCGAAAAGTTCTCAGATCCTAACTATCTTGCTGAATATTTCAAAAATGATATGAAAAATACAGCAAGGAGACTAGGATTAAGTATCGATTGGAGAAGAGAATTCACTACGGTTGATTCTATCTTTGAAAGATTCATCCAGTGGCAATATAAAAGGCTGATGGATCTAGGTTACATAAAGAGAGAAGATTCGCCAGTTCCTTATTGTCCCAGAGACGAATTTCCAGTAGGAATGCATGATACAAAAGGGGATATTGAACCCGAAATAAGTGATGTCGATGCTATTTACTTCCCCTCGAATAATTTGTTCTTTGTTGCAGCTACTCCAAGACCAGAAACAATATTTGGCGCTATTGCAATATTAATTAACCCAGAAGCTGATTACATTATAGCTATTGATAAATTAAATAGAAAAATAGTTATCTCAAAACAAGCGTTTGAAAAGTTAAAGTTCCAGTTGGAAATAAAAAAAGAAGATGAGAAGAAGGGCAAAGAGTTTATTGGATTAATAGCAAAGAATCCAATCACACTAAAAGACATGAAAGTATTACCTAGCAAATATGTAGATCCAAAAATGGGGACTGGAGTTGTAATGGCTGTCCCATCCCATGAACCAATGCACTATTTAGCCTTAACTGAATTGAAAGAAGAATTTGAATTAATACCGGTAATAAAAACTGATGAATTAGGAGAATTACCGGGAGTTGAAGCAGTAGGATTGGCACAAACTAAAAATCCTGCAGAGTTAAAAGACTATATTGATACTATATATCGCTTAGAATATCATAAGGGAGTAATGAGAGATGATTTAGTTGACTTAGTCCCTGATTTCATGAAGGAATTCGTAAAGGATAAAATTGCTAATAAACCAGTTAAAGATGCAAGGGATAGAACTAGAGAACTTCTTGATAAATTAAATTCAAGAGAAACCATTTATGAAATAACAAATGGACCAGTTTACTGTAGATGTGGAGCTGAAATTGTTGTTAAAGTTATTAAAGGACAATGGTTTATTGATTATTCTAATCCTTTATGGAAGGCTTCAGCATTAAAGTCACTTGATAAGATTCATTTTATTCCTGCAGATGCTAGAAAAGAGATGGAAAAAGTTATATTTAATTTACACCATAGACCATTTACAAGATCTAGGGGATTAGGTGTTAGATTACCATGGGACGAGAAAGAAATAATTGATAGTTTAAGCGATTCGACAATTTACACAGCTTTTTACACTATTATTCACAAGCTTAAATATCCTGCAGCATTACTTAATGATAACTTCTGGGATTATATACTGTTAGGCAGAGGAAATCCAGAAGAATTATCTAAGACTCTAGGAATACCGAAAGATCAACTAGAAGAAATTAGAAATGAATTTTTATATTGGTATCCAGTAGATTCAAGACATAGCGGGAGAGATTTAATTCAAAATCATTTACCCTACTATATTTACCATCATATTGCAATATTTGGAGATATGTTATTGCCTAAACAAATTGTCACTAATGGTTTTATCAGAGTTGGGGGGAAGAAAATGAGCAAAAGTTTCGGGAATATTTATCCTCTGAATAGGGCTATAAATGAATACGGAGTTGATACAGTTAGAATAGCCTTAACTTCAACATCCTCTATTTCTGATGATATTGAATTTAACGCTAATATTGCAAAGAGTATAATCGAACAATTAAAAAGGATTCATGACTTTATATCAAGGATTTTAGAAGTCGATGGTGTAAATGAAAAAAGAGATGCAGATTTATGGTTACTTTCAATATTTAAAAAGTACGTGGAGGAAGTAGATAAGGCATACGAGAATTTAGATTTACGTTCAGTTTATATAACAGTATATTACACACTATACGAAACAATGAGAGACTACATAGAATTAACTAACGGTAAAGTAAATAAAGACACAATAAGAAAAACTGTTTCATTATGGTTAAAATTAATGGCACCAATAACTCCACATTTAGCTGAAGAGTTATGGCATAAATTTAATAACTCTTTTATTGTGACTGAAAAATTCCCGTCCCCGGACGAAATTGAATGTGATGAGAAATCTTTGTTAAAAGTTGAATATTTAAGAAACATAATAGATGATGTTAGAACATTGTCAAATGAATTAGGAAAAGAAGCAGAAAAGGTAATCATATATGTTAATGATGATGAAAAATTAAAAGATTTACTTAAAAAAGCAATAATAGCAATAAAAGGTAGAAAGTCATTAAGAGACTTTATACTTGAAAATAACGTAGATGAAAAGATTGCAAAGAAAGTTTATGAACTTGCAAATATCTTGCCACCTCTAATGAAGGATTTAATAGTACAAAATGATATAGATGAAGAAGAAGTAATAGTACAAAATATTCAATTCCTATTGAGTAAGTTAGATGTAAGTGAGATTGTAGTATATACTTCTACTGATGAGAAAGTACCTAATATCATGGGAAAGAAAGAGTTAGCATTACCATATAAACCTGGGATTGCAATACTATAAGTGATACTATGCAGTTAATAGAATCTCTAGATTTATATACTAAGATCAAAGATATGCTAACATCTGCTGAAAGAGTTGTAACTGTGATTACTAAAGAGTTAAGTGACGAAATTGCTGAAATATTATTAATGAAAGCATCAAAAGGAATTAAAGTAAATGTCATTACAAAGGATACAAATTGGGCTGACTGGTTAGAAAGTAAAAAGAACTCTTATGGTATGGAGGAAATTCAAAATTATGTAAAAGAACTTAAAGAAAATACAGAGAAAGCACAATCATATAAGTTATTAGAAATTATACTTCCAATACTTTTCATAGGTGTAACTTTAATAATTGGATTTATTTTTTTCTCATTTAAATTGATATGGTTACCAATTTTACCTGGGATAATAATTTCTGGACTCACTATTTATCTTTTAAGTAAAAAAATAAAAAGTTTTGATAATCAATTAGGCGTTCTTAAGACTATGATAGATCAAAGACAAACCGAAATAGATAACATTAGACAGGAAATCCAAAAGAATCTTACTGTAAAAGTTAATAAGAAAGTAGGTTTTACAGTTATCATTGTTGATGGAAAAGGAATTATTACTCCCTTAAGATTATGTAATAAAGAAAATATACAAGAAATTACATTTTTTGATGAACTCAATGAAGAAAAAATACAAGAAATATTCAAAAAGTTAGATAATTCTTCTTAATATTTCTAACATCTCTAAACCGCTTTTGATCTCTATTTCCATTTCTGGGAAAGAGTTAACAGTGAAGAAATCTACAACCTCTTGATTATTTAGGCCTAGAAACGGAATTGCACTTCTCATTGCCCTTCCTAATATTCCAGTCCCTGCATATATGCTTCTGAGGAACTCCATATGAGTCTTTATCCACTTCCACAGTGCAGAACGCGAGAATGGATTATAACTTGCAAATGGTAATATTCTGGCAACATCTTGCCTTTTTATCTCTCCTGTTAAAGCTAAGCTCATTGTATTTACAACAAGGTATGGCTCCCTAAAACTAAGCATTGCATAAAGTAATCTTGTTTTCTCTTCATCAAATTTTTCATTTCTATATTTGTATATTAAATCATCATATCCATTTTCACCATACGCTACAGCATAAGCAATTGCTACAGCTTCTTTTACATTAGGGTCTAGAGAATCATAATTATCAAAAGCAACCGCTAAACCACTAGCGAATTTTTCATCAACAAAAGCATAAGTACTTAAAAGATATCCATATATCATTCTAGATAGTTCATCCTTTTTCTTAGCAAATCTTCTTGTTTGATACTCCAAAAGTTCATAAAGTAATTTGTATTTTTCCCTATTAACACGCCATAGATAATATAACTCATATGTCATTTCATTAACAACTAGATAGTTATTATCTTTCATGAACTGCTTTACTACAGACTCATAGGTTGAATACGAAACTCTTCCTGATAAGAAGAAGTTAAAGTAATCGTTTAATAAACCCCACTTATCTAAATGTGATAAATTAGACTGATAAACGAGACTAAGATCATCATAATAAACCCTGTAAAATCCAGTTCTATTTACGTTTATTTTTAAGGACTTAACCTCACTTCCCACATCAATATTTTCACTCTCCTTATCTAGTAAATAAGTCATTCTTTTACCATTAATTTCTAAAGTTAAAGGTATCTTGTAAAGTGTTCTTTTATCTCCAATTCCCTTTAAATAAAACCTTTCTTGTCTAAGATTGATCTTGCTTCCATTTACTGAAACATAAACAACAGGATAACCGTCCTTTGTTATCCAATCCCTAACTAAATCAGACACTGGTTTACCAGAACCTTTCTCAAGGCTATTCCAAAAATCATCTCCACTAGCGTTAGAATATTTATAAGTATTTAAGTAAATTTGAATACCTTTTCTAAAATCTTCTTCGCCAAGGTAGGCCTCAATCATCCTCAAAATACTGGCACCCTTGCCATAACTAATATCATCAAACAACTGCTCAATCTCTTCTGGAGACGTAACATGAGCCTCAATAGGATGGGTAGTAGTTAAAGAATCTCTAAATAAAGCTCCAGCCGTTTCACTATTTATAAAAGTTCCCCAGAAGTCCCATTCTTTATAAAGCTCAGCGATAGCCTTATGACTCATGAAAGTTGCAAAGCTTTCATTTAACCATAAATCATCCCACCATTTCATTGTTACTAAATCTCCAAACCATTGATGAGCTAATTCATGAGCTATTACTGAAGCAACTCTCATTTTTTGACTTATTGAAGAAGACTCGTCAGCTAATAATGCAGTCTCTCTGAACGTTATTGCACCCCAATTTTCCATTGCACCAAAGGCAAATTCTGGGACTGCAATTAAATGCTCTTTAGGAAGTTGATATTTTATTCCGAAATAGTTTTCATAAAATGCAATAGATTTCTTAGCCACGTCTAGTGCAAATTTTCCTTTATTAATTTTTCCAGGTATTGTCGCTACTATTATTTCTGTATCACCTAATTTATCTTTGATTTCTTCGAATTTTCCTATTCCTAAATAAAGTAAATATGTTGACATTCTTGGGGTTTCCTTAAATACAACGATCTTCTTATCTCCCTCTTCTTTAACCTCTTCTATTGGCATATTTGAGATTACATCAAGATCTTTATTGACTTTTACAGAAAGTTTAAATTTTGCTTTATATGCTGGATGATCAACACAAGGGATAAATTCTCGAGCATGTACTGATTCAAATTGTGTTGTAATTATGTAACTATTATCGTAAGGTGCTTTATAAATTCCTACTAGCCCTCTTTCCTTAACTTTACCCTCAAATTCTATTTCTATTATTCCCTCAAACTTTCCAGTTTTAATCCTAACTTGATTATTCTTTACCTCAAAAGGAATATTCCTTCCATCAGCCTTAACAGAAATTATGTTAATTCCTACATTATCTAATACTAACTCTTCTTCAGTGGTTAAGTAAATTTTCTCATTACCAATATATTTTAGCTTTTCAAAATCAAAATCAAGGAAAATCTCGTACTTATCAATAGAGACCATATTGAATATGAAAAATATATACCTATAAATCTACCCTTTAGTGATGTTAGTAAAAATAAGTACTAAAGGATACGAAAAAACGTTTGATTTAAACAACAATAAGAAAATTATATTGAACGAGAAAGGAGAAGAAAAATATTATACTGTAAGGCTCCTTTATTATTTACTTAAAAGTCAATATAATATACCTAGACTTTACGGTTACCTTAAGGGAGAACCGATTGAGAGTTGGAAGGAAAATTATGAAAAATACTTCATTCAACTCCTTAAATCAGACTTAGAAATATCTTCTACTTACTTTAAGGCAAGTTTTGAAATAGAACAAGAAAGTGTTTCGTTATCTGGAAAGATTGATAACCTAAATATTTCTGTTAAATTAAATATAAAAGAAAAACCAGAAAATATATCTCAAGGTATACAAGGAAACTTTCAAGTCGATTCATTTTACTTTTCTAAATTAGAAAAGATAAAACCATACATTATTCCTTCTTCTAGGGCTGGTCTTTTATATGCATTCTCAAAATTCTTAGTTTATCAATATGAAGGAGCTCCAGGAATACCAAAAGCTTTTGGAATTGCTGCTGAATTCATTAATTCAATGCTATTGCCACAAGGGTTTAATGATACAATCAACGGACATAAGATATGGGTAAACACGGAAGACAATTACGTTTATGTAGATGATAGTATATTATATAATGCTACATCTGACCTATTAAGCCTACTTGCATTAAAAATATATTTAACTAGAGGAAGTGAAAAAGAGTTAATCATAATAGAAGATCCGGAAGCCCACTTAGATGAGGAAGAAAGGAATTTAGTAAAAAAATGGTTAAATGATTCAAAAAGCAGAATAGTTATTGCAACTAATGAAAGTGACTGGTGATGAACTCAGAACCCACGGAACTATGAAGACCTCCGACTTAACTGATCCTTTACTTTTTCGTAGATTTCTAAAGTTTCCTTATCTTGAATTCCAATTTTTTCTGCAACTTTTAATGTTTCTTTAACTATTGGAATATAATCACCCGTTTTAAATTCACCTTGAAAAGAGGAAAAAGCTAAAGCATAAGCTAAAACGTCCTTTCCACTTTTCTCTTGAGCAAAAGCTACAATAGCTTTTATAACGTTTTCCCATACTTTTCCAGCTTTACTTGCATCACTTTGTAATAACATTTCATAACAGAGAGAAAGTGCTGACTTTATGTACTGTTCTGCTAATCTCATTAATAAAATCCTAGTGCTACTAAAGTTAAATATTCATCTAAATCTATTTCTCTGTATATCATTTTTGATCAAGTAAATGATTCACTCGGTAACTTTTTAACCTTAGCCAGAGGGAGTAATAGACAGTTGACTATTCAAAGTTTTTATTCATAAAAAACAAATATATAGTGTGGAATATCCATATTTTGATCTAAATACAGCTAGACAGCTTTTGCCATGGCTTAGAACGAAGCTTATAGAAATGAAGAGAATAAAGTATCTTACTGAAGAGGCATTAATGAAAGGAGATAAACAAGCCTTACTTCAATATACTATACAAATAGACAGAATAGTTAAAGAGATAACTCAGAAAGGTGTAATTATTAGAGATCCAGACATAGGTCTGGTAGATTTTCCAGCAGTAATAAATGATAGGCCAGCTTACTTTTGTTGGAAAATAGATGAAAAAGACATAGAGTTCTGGCATTACGCAGAAGAAGGTTTTAGAGGTAGAAAAAAGATTAGTGGAAAAGAAGATATTTTATCATTTGCTTAAGTTGGCTTTCTTATAAACTTCTAATACTGAAACATAGTCAGACTCTGAATAACCTAAGGCTTCAGCAAACTTATAAAATTGTAAGGCTAATGAGGATAATGGATTTATTACGTGAAGATTTTGGGCTTCTTTAGTTATAATCTCTAAATCTTTTCTCATATGCTTAGTTGCAAATTGTGTTGAGTAATCAGAAGTCATCATCTTTGGAACTTTTAGTTCAGATGTAGGTGATTTTGCACTTCCATATAATGCTAGAACCTTATGAACATCTTCTGGTTTTAACCCAGCAGAAATACCAAAGTTATAAGCTTCAGCTAAAGCAGCAACATAAACACCAACCATTAAGTTATTTACTAATTTAGCATACAATCCCATACCATTTTTACCCATGTAAAGAATAGTTGAAGCTGTCTCTTTTAACACTTCAGTAACAGTGCTTACATGAGACTCTGGTCCACCTAAAAGCACTGTCAACTTCTTTTGTTCCGCAAATATCGACGTCCCAATTACTGGAGCATCATACATGATCCCCCCATTTTTCATAACCTCATTAGCTATGCTAATAGAGACTGAAGGTGAAATAGTTGACATATCAACAATAATCTTATCCTTAGCATAAGGAGCTAATGGCATTAAAAATGAGGAAACAGAATTATCATCAGCAAGCATTGTAATTAATAAGTCAACTGACTTAATAAGCTCCTTAGGATCAGTAACATGTTTTACACCGTATTCCTTACTAAACTGCTCAGCCTTACTTAATGTTCTATTATACACTATATCTAATTTACCAGCTTTAGCTAAATTCCCAGCAATTCTATAACCCATTACACCAAGTCCAGCTAAACCAATACGCATAAGACGTAATTAAAAAGGTAAGAAATAAAGTTTGTTATCTAATTATTAAAAACTCATTCTTTTATTTTAAACTGTTTTAATACATTATCCCTTCTTATTAGCTTAATAACATCTTTTGGAGCATATACTGTACCATTTCCTTTACCTTTAACATAACCAACAATTTCTGGTTTTTCACCAACTTTAGTTAAGTCCTCCATTATATCATCAGCTATCTTTTTGCTAGCAAAAATGACTATTGCACCATTAGTTCCAATAGTTGAATTAGGAATTATGAAGTTCTCAGTAGCAAATTCGCATATATCTCTATCTATTACCGGAATATTTGTTAATTCAACGTCTACACCAGCTTTCTCAGCAAACTCTTTAATTACAAATATTCCAGGACCAGTAACGTCAGTAGTCATAGCAATATGAGAGTTTTTATCAAAAGGTTTTCCAAACTCTGGCAAATAAGAATAAATAACTTTAGCTACGTGAATATTCGGTCTTCTCATAATTTCTAAAGCCTTTGCTTTAACTTCCTCTACTCTAGAGAACCGAATTCCTTTACTTTCCATTATTTCAATTAATTCCGGAACAGCTAATGCCCAAAGATGAACGTTAATTGGTGTTAACTCACCAAAGAATCTATTAGCTATAATTACCATATCCTCGTCTACTTTATCGTAAAAGGTTGGTAATTCATGATCACTCTTTCCAATTACCGTAGCTCCCATCATTAAAGTACCCACAGAAGGCTGAATATCATGTTTTAAGCTCATATTATACTTTTTCGTAAAGTTTTCATAATTTGACAACAAAATCTCTTTTAGTTTTTCATTCGGTGCATCAACTACTGGAACTATAATTAAGTCTTGATAAGCACCTTTAGTAAATAAATCATTTAACGAATTTGATATAGCAACGTCGACTTGCGTTTGAGAACCAGGGTTATCAAGAGGGTCAACTATCTGTATTGTATCATTATTTGCAACTGTATATGATTTCTCCTCTTTACCATCTAATCTAAAGAGGTCTAATACCGCTACCTCACCATCTTTTTTAGTAGTAACAATAGAATGTCCTTTACCTATAGTTAATTTCCGCTTAGTTTTCACTGAAGTATACACTCTTATAAGAAAATTTGAAAAAGCCTCAGGATTTCCAGCTGTTTCTTGATTAACTTGAATTAAACTTATTGCCCTATCGGCATCAAATTCTCCTCCATTTATAATCCTTTTCATTTCCATTTTTTCTTTTGTTATAAAAATATCAGCATCTTCTCTTGGAAGTATAGTAATGTTTCTTTCTTCAAGGATCTTTCTTATTTTTTCAAGTGCTGGATATACTGTATCTATCAAATCAACTTTTACTGCACAACCAGTCGCAAGAGACAAAGGATTTAATCCCATACTCTTATAAACTTCCAAATTCTCCCTAAATTTCGTAAATATGTCCATATTTGAATACACCAAAAAAAGATATAAAAAAGATCACTTTAAAACTTTTCTACGATAAATTGATTTTGTAGTTTTTACCCAAAATTTTCAAAATAGTTAGTAAAACACCAACTCCACGTTGTATGTCTTCATCTCTAAATGCTGCAACTAATCCACCTAAAGTTACCTTAGGTGGATTTGAAAGGAGTTTCTGAGCTTCCGGAGAGGTTAAAGTAGTTACCATATTATAAAACACTGGATGCATTGCATGATTAAGAAATTCAATACCCCTAGGTAGAAAATCTAAAGTTAAGGAAAGCGTAGTAGTTATATTAGCTATAGCTTCATCGTTTAACATATCTTTCATGGTCTTTAAGAAATATGTAGCATCAACAACAGCATCTAAAGCTCCACTAGATTTTAGTTCTTTCATTTTATCTAAAAGCTCTCCTACTATATCAATGTTCTTTATTACTTTCATTACATGATCATAATTATCATAAAATGTAGAAGAGAGCTCTAATAAACCAGAAATAGAACTAGCAATATTACTTATAGCTTCGTCGTTTAACATATCGCGTAATGTCTTAAGCATATATGCAGAATCCATTAATGCATTTAATGCACCAGACTCGTTTAACTCTTTCATTTTTACTAATAAATCGTTGACTACTCCTATGTGCCTTATAGTTTCATTTATTTTATCATAGTTATCTAAGAATACAGTGGAAAATTCTAGGATACCAGATATGGAAGAAGCTAAGTTACTTATAGCTTCATCGTTTAACATATCTTTCATAGTCTTTAAGAAATATGTAGCATCAACAACAGCATCTAATGCACCGGATTCTTTTAATTGATGAATAGTATGAAGTAAATCATCCATTAAATCTAAATGCTTTACAAACTCTGCGAATTTATTTCCATTTTCCGAAATTATTTCTGATAGTTCCATCAGTCCACCAAGCATTTCAACCGTGTTTTCAATAGCGTCATCTGTCAACATATCTCTTAATACTTTAGCTGAATATGATAAATTTACTAATGCATCAAGTGCTCCAGTCTCTTTAAGTTGTGAAACAGTCTTTAAAGTTTCATTTAAAGTAGGAAGTTGATCAAGTATCTCTGAAAGTTCTTCAATCTTTTTATTATCAAGTTTTTCCATTAATTTCTCCAAGTTAAGCTCTTGCATTTAATCACCAAATTGATAGAATTTGAGCTCCCTCTAATTCCATTTGAAAGGTTGTTATACCAACTATATCGTCAATTAAATCATCATAATTTCCTTTTTCTAACCCAAATAATTTTGTTGCATAAGAGCACGCATAAATTTTTAATTTTCCAGTTTTCTTGGCTTTTCTATAGTAAGATAAAATATCTTCTTTTGCTTCTAATACTTTCTTTGATGCTTCATCAGTTACCTTTAAATCTGGATTTTCCTTTAAAAATACCTTTACACCATCCATTGTTGCAAAAATTATTACTTCATCTCCCATTGACGTCGATATTACAGCCCACATTCCTGTATAGAGGACTTTTGAAAGCTCATTAGTACCAAGCACTATTCCTACTTTTGCCATTTTACACCACAGCTTTAGCAGTTACAGTCCAGTATAGTTTGTTATACCCTATCTTACCCCACCAGTGTACGTATGATGGTGGTGGTGGATTCTCATTCATTGTATAACTAAACCTAATATAAGTTGCAGTGTCAGTACCAGTTGCAATATAACATAAGACATCCCCACCATAGTGCTTTACTCCCATATTTCCTTTAATGTCGTTAGCTATATTATGAGCTACAATATATGACTCAAAATCTGCTGTAGAACCTGCTTTAGACACTGGTAAGTCAGTTGCGTCACCCATAACATAAACATTTGACTGATCCTTCATCCTTAACGTAAATTTATCAGTTGGGACCCATCTTCTTCTGTCACCAATTCCAGAATCTTCAATTACCTTAGCACCCATATTTGGTGGGACTCCTAATAGTAAGTCAAACTTTAACTTTCCTCCTTCCTGGGACTCAATTACTTTCTCATTAGGATCAACTTTAGTAACATTAAATGGCGAATGAACTTCAATTCCTCTTTCTTCGAATAACTTTAACATAAACTTATTTGTAATTGGTCTACCAAATACCCCTTGCGTTGGATAAGTGTAAATTATCTTTGTCTTATCCCTAATTCCTCTTTTTCTCAAGTAGTCATCAAGTATTAATGTCATTTCCAAAGGTGCTACTGGACATCTGTGAGGCAACTTTGCAACATTAACTACAATAGTCCCTCCTTGGAATTTCTCTAAAGCTTCTCTCATCTTTAGTGCTCCATCATATTCATAAGGCGATAATGCAGCGGCTCTATAACCTGGTACTTCATCCCATGTGTAATCTACTCCAGTTGTTATGACTAAATAGTCATATGAATGAGATAGGCCATCAGCAGTAATTACTGAATGATTTGCTACATCAATTTTCGTAATAGTTCCTTTTTGACCATGTAAGAATTTTATTCTTGGATCAAGTAATTCACTCTCTTTTCTTTTCAGCTCTACAGGGTTTTCGAGGCCGTAAGCTACTAACAATTGCCCAGGTAAGTAAGTATGCTCATCGGTTGGGTTTAATACTACTATTTCCACTTCGCCTTTATCAAGTTCTTCATCTAACTTTTTAGCTAACCTATTTGCAACTATAGTTCCCGCAATGTTTCCTCCTGCAATTATAATCCTTTTCATTCTTTCACCCTTTTGTTATTAATAATACGAAATTCTTTCCCTCTTGAGTGGATTGAGCTATTTTGTATCCTTTCTTTTTCACGAAAGCTTCAACATCTTTTTTTGTAGCTTCATCTCCTAAAATTACCTTTACAGCTTCTCCCTCTCTAATCTCTTCTAATACTCCAGAGAGTTCTCCGATTGGCCCGGCACATGAGGAACTTGTTAGATCTAGTTCTTTATATATCTTGAGTTGACTCATATAACAACCCTTAATATATTCATATATAATACAATATTTAAATATTACGCTAAATGCAATTTCTTAAAACTTTATTTTATATGTACAAATATTACTAAATATAGTAATTATGTAATTTAATAATAATTTAGAATAATCAATACAAGTTATAGTTTGTTTCTTTTATTGAAAACAAACTAATTGAGTTAAATTCTTTTAAAAGAAAAAAATTTAAGCTACTTTAACAGTGTTAAAGATAGATTAGAAATGGAAGTAATTGAACAATACACCTCACCATTTTATCCACATATTATTGATGTATTTCCCTCAGTAGTAAGGAAACTATGGAAAAAGAACCAAGTCTTGTTACTCGATATTAGAACACCAATGGAATACGAAGATCATCATATTCCCGGAGCTATCTTAGTGCCTCTTGATTATTTAGATGTATTAATACAAAAAATACCACACAAAGAAATAGCAGTAATTTGCGAACATGGAAATAGGGCTAGATATGCAACTTATGGCATGCCAGATTTGTGGAAAGGTAAAAAAGTATATTACATGATAGGAGGAATGGCGGGATGGATGAGCATGGGTTATGAAGTAACTACAGGAATTGACGAAAACGGAAAACTTTGGGAAAAATGGATTGAAGAACTTCAGAGTTAGAAACGATAATGGTGCATATGCTCCTCAGCGTACATATCTTCTTCTAATTCATCCCTAATGTTCTTTTTTAACTCATCTAAATGATTTAATACTTCATTTAAGTTTTTATATTCTGTTGGTATGTACTTTATTCTTCCATAAGACATCATATATGATCCTGGACATAAGAAACCCTTACTAACTACGATAGCATCTGGACTTAAACTTAGGATAGCATCCATAGTCATCTCTTTGCTGCCAATTCCCGGATTCTCATATTGTTCAACTTCTTTCTTTTCCTCATCTATTAAACCAATTATTTCTGCTTCATCTAATGGTTTTAAATTAAATTCTTTATCATATGTTACAACTATTCTCATTTTAGTTCAGTTAGTAAACGAACTTGTAACTTAAATTATAAGTTTATAAAAAGTTTAGGAAAACAATTTTATAAAGTCATTATTACATAACCAACAAAATATTATAAAGAAAAATATATTAAGTGATAAAAATAACGATTCATATGCACTCCGTTAAAATTGTTTATTGTAGACCTTGTGGGTATTTAGATAGAGCACTAAACTTAGCAAAAGATATTCTTACTTATTTTGATAATGTTGAAGTAACTCTAGAACAAGGTAAGAATGGAATATTTGATATCTACCTGGATGGAAATTTAATATTCTCTAGATACGAACAGAAAAGATTCCCAGAACATGAAGAAATTTTAAAAGAAATAAGTAAAAAAGTTATAACTTCTTAACTTTTATCAAATCTTGAATCTCTGCCTTTACAAAGTTTATTCCTTTTATGAAACTATTAGATACTATATCGGAGTTTCCATTTAAAGCCATAGCAATTGTAGTAGTTAATTCCCCTAAGCTTAATCCTTCTGTTTCCATAACTTTTCCTTTAACTAATGTTAGAACAACATTAATTAACCAGACTACAGTAGCTAAATCAGCAATAATAGC
Organism: Sulfurisphaera javensis; assembly: GCF_041154675.1. NCBI lineage: Archaea > Thermoproteati > Thermoproteota > Thermoprotei > Sulfolobales > Sulfolobaceae > Sulfurisphaera > Sulfurisphaera javensis. Next base: position 1,477,518 of record NZ_AP031322.1, on the reverse strand, counting down.
ACCAGCAGTAGCAATTAACTGGCCAGTAACAAAAGTAGATGATATTGGATATATCATTTCCTTCCTTATTAGTCCAGTTACACCTAAATACGAGAATCCCATCACTACCATTATTACGCCTATCATATATCCCCAGAAGTGTATCCATGACATTTTTGCGGAATACCACATTCTTTTTGTCATCATTGGTACCATTAAATATAAAGCAGCAAATCCGGCTGGAACTATAGAGAATAATATAAATGCATGAAAGTGAGCTACCACGTAATATCCTTCATGAACTATAGCATCGTAAGTAATTACAGAGTTAGATATTCCCATGACTCCAGCGTAAACTGAACCAGCAAAAGACATTGCAGTTAATCCAGCTAATATGTTCCATTGAATGTTAGCCCCCTTAGCTGTAGCCCATAGGTTAAAGAACGTCATCATTGAAGGTACTATAATACCGTCAGTTAGAACTTCGGTTACTATTTTTACAGCAACTGGTAAGTCAACCATGTAAAGGTGATGAATTCCTAATGGACCAGTAGCAAAGACTAAATATAATAAAGCTGAAATTCTTCCCATTCTATCGCTATAAAGTGGTTTATTGGCTAACATAGGTATTAACAAATACATGGCTCCAACAGCAGGGAACCACGCTATATAAACTATACCATGCCATAAGGTTACAAATGAGATTTGATCTGCTATGATATTATATCCCACCACATGGTAATAGGCCAATAAGTCCCAAGCTGCAGTGATGAATGAACCGGAATAGCTTTCAAGTATTAAGATACCTACGACTAATCCGAATACTAAGAAAATTGGTAATTTTTCCTTTAAGTTCTTGGATGCTAAATAGAAGTGATAGACATACCAGCCAGTCATTAGATAAATACCAATTTCAAGTAAGATCCATCCTATGTACCATAATGGGCTCACTACGTATAATGAATAGCCATTTACACCTATTGGTGCTAAATAGTACCAACCAGTAGCGGAAAAGTAATTATCAAAACCAGATTGAGTAGTTATTATAATTGGCCCTTCAAATAACATAAAAGAAATGTTAAATAATACGAAACCTAAGTTAAACATCCACTTTAATCTTGGCTGAATATTTAACATCTTAAATGTAAAGTATATAAAGACAGCAAGAATTAATTGCTGAGCAAAACCAAATAAGTCTCTCATTCCATGTAATGTAATTGATGCTTCATACTCTTGGGCAGTTAATGGCAGTGCTTGTGCTATTCCCCACGCAGCTTCCTGGATTCTTACCATTAAAGCATCAATTATACCTAATATACCCCAAATTAGGCTAAGAACTATCATTCCCATCGTAGCTCTTGTTATCCAGTCCTTATCTAACTGAAATATAGCATTAACAAAATCAGATACTTTAGCCAAAGTGAAGTTGACACCAAAATATAATCCTAAAACTATAGCTTTGCCCAATCCTCGTATAAAATCAGAGGCGCTCATGGGTTTCACCCAATCAGATTAACTATTTTTTATTTTTTCTGACTTAAATGTATTTTCATAAACCTAATAAACAAGTATAAAACAATTTAAAAGAAATCTTTAATTTTGTTTATTATTTTGTTCCTAAATAACCCATTAAAATTAAGAAAAGGTTATAAAGTCCATTTACACTGACTAATCAATGACTAAAATATTAGTTCAAAAGGAGGGTTATACAGCTAAAATGCTAATAAGTAATGAAGAAGGAAAATACAATCTAGTGAACATAAATTTTATGCATTCACTTATAGATTCCTTAAGATTACTAGATAAAGATAAAGAAATAAGATTTGTAATAATAAGAGGAATAAAAAATTTTGGTGCTGGAGCAGATATAGGAGAACTTAGGAAAGCGTCGGAAAATAGAGAATATGCAACAAGCTTCTTTTCCACAATGTTCGAGATGTTTAGAACTTTACTAAATTTTTCAAAAGTATTAATATCTAACGTTGAAGGAATAGCTTATGGTGCTTCAATGGAAATTCTTCTAGCTACCGATTTCGTTATTGCTTCTAATAATGCTAAATTTGCTGCCCCCGGTGGAAAAATTGGCGTTTATCCTCCAGTTCTTATAACTTTAGGTAAATACAAGTTAGGCTGGAATACGGTTTTCAAAATGGCATTCCTAGGCAGAGAATTAAACGCTAATGAGGCAAAGGAAGCTGGACTAGTTTATGAAATAAATGACAATTTCGATGAAGCGAACCTTAATTTAATAAAAGAACTTAAGCAGATGGCTCCTTCATCAATTACGGTGATGAGGCAACACTTATATAAAAAATACGAAAAAGAAGTTGAAGATGCATTTTCAGATTTAATTGATCAAGTTCTAACTGAAGATGGAAGGCAAGGGATTTCAGCGTTCTTGACAAAATCAAAGCCGAAATGGTCTATTCTCTGAGCCTTAATAACCTACTTCCTATGGCAATGAATATTATTGTTAAAAAGAGAATAATGAGAAAGTAAATAGGAGTTGGTAAGCTGTTATAAATTAATACGTCTCTTACCATATCATTTACAATAGAAACTGGTTGATAGTTAACGAAAGCTCTTATAAACCATGGAAATTCATTAACGTAAAAGAAGGCGTTGCTTATGAACATTAAGGGAAAAACTATGACTGTAGCAACAGTGTTTGATATAGCAATTTTATCTTTAGGGGATAAACCAAAAATTATTGCCCCTAAACCAGAAAACATTAATGTTGCTAATGCTAATATTCCAATGAAGGAAAGACTGATTATAGGCAGAAACCCAAAAATTATACCAAAGATCAAGACTACAATAGTTGACATTACGGTAATTAGTACTTCGTAAATCATTAAAGAGACAACCCACTCATAGTCCTTGATTGGAGAAGAAGCTAATCTCTCAATAAGTTTATCCCTATAATATCCACTTCCAACTCCAGTAATTCCTAAAATTCCATTTGAAAGAGAAATTACACCAATTACACCAGAAATTTCATAGGCCAATGGAGTATTTCTAGTTATTAGTTCTTGTGAAATGAAAAAATCTTTTTTGTTCATTGCCATTAAGTAAGATTCAAACACTGTTACGTAATTAGCTTCCAATTGATTGTAATAAACTTCTTTACTTGTTGAATTATAAAACATAACATTTTGATTAAGCTTTACAACAGTTGGGTTTCCTCCTACTACTCCTATAAACAGTTTGCTTTCATTCAAATAACTGGCAATTTTAGTAGCATTCTCACCACTGACATAAACCATTATGTGAGGTTGTGGTGCTATTGTTATAAGAGAGAATATTATTGCTAAAACTAAAGGGAAAAATAGGATAAAGAATACTGTAATTGGACTTCTTAAGTTATCTTTTATTATTGCAATTGTTGTTGGAATTATATTTTTCATTCTTCCTCACTTTTTAACTGTTCCATTAACGAAAGATAAGCATCTTCTAAATTTTCTTTTTTAAATTCTTCCATAAGTTCTGAAGGTGAAGAAATTTTGATTATCTTACCCTTATATATTACTCCTACTTTATCTGCTAATTTTTCAGCCTCATCCAAATAATGAGTTGCTAGAAAAACTGTAATTTTCATATGTTTTAAAGTCTCTATTAATTTCCAGAGATTTCTTCTAGCTTTTGGATCAAGACCTATTGTAGGCTCATCAAGAAAAATTACTCTAGGATCTCCAACTAATCCGCAAGCAATTGCAACTCTTCTTTTCAAACCGCCCGATAATTCTTTGAATCTTTTCCTTTCATGCTCTTTTAAATCCAATTTCTCTATTATTTCATCAACTTTATCTACTGTATCGTAAAGCTTTGCAAAATACTCTATGTTTTCCCTCACTGTTAAATCTGAAAACCCTTGAAATTCCTGGGGTACAGTAGTGACTACTCTTCTGATTTTGTCACACTCTTTAGGGGAAGAATAGCCAGAAATAACTACTTTACCTTTCGTTGGTTTTAAAACACAAGAAAGAATTTTAATTGTAGTAGTTTTACCAGCACCATTTGGACCAAGAAATGTAAATACTTCTCCTTCATCAACTGTGAAGGAAATTCCCTTTAGTGCTTCAACGCCATTCTTATAAATTTTCCAAAGATCTTCAACCTCAATTAAATGCATATTTACCCTCTCGTACGTATAAAATTTATGCTTTTTGGAAAAATTCCAGTTAAAGACTTCCTAAGTAAAATTCAGACCGGAAATTGTGATGTTTGTCCCTCAATAGGTGAAGATGATGCAATGATTAAGACTGAAGGGGAATATCTAGTTATTCATTCTGATCCAATAACTGAAGCTGGAAAAGATGCTGGTTTCTTATCAGTTACTGTGGCTTGTAATGATGTAAATATGAAAGGAGTACCTTGTAAGTGGGTATTGACTACTATACTTCTATCCAAAAAGGAAAACCTTGATAAAGTAATTGAAGGAATAAATGAAGCTTGTAGAATAATAGGTTGTTCAGTAATTGGAGGACACACTGAAGTAACAAGGGGATTAAATCAAGACATAGTAACTACTACTGCATTATCTTTTAGTAACAAAATTATGAAATTATCAGATGCAAAAGCAGGGCATTACATAGGGTTTTTTGGATATACTGGTTTAGAAGGAACATGGATTTTAGCAAATGAATTTGAGGATGAGCTTCTAAAAAGAGGAATTAAAAAAGAAACTATAGAGAAAGCTAAACAACTCAGAAATTTTATTTCAGTTCAAGATAAAGCGTTAAGAGTAAAAGACTATGTAATTGCAATGCATGATGCAACAGAGGGAGGAGTTTATCAAGCGTTATTAGAAGTGGCGAAGGCTAGTAAAAATAAAGTAGTAATAAACAAAAAGCCTAGAATGTTAGAAGAAACCTTGGAAATAACAAAAGCTTTGAGAATAAATCCTTATACGTTAATTTCCTCTGGTGCTTTTATTGTAATAACAGATAAACCTAAGAAGATTGAGGAGCTTGGAGGAGAGATAATAGGAAAAATAGTTGAGGGAGAAGACGTATTAGAAGTTGAGGGAGAAGGAGTCTTCAAGGAGGATTTCTATGAAGAGCTTGTCAGGTTTGAAAGCAATTATTATGGCTGGGGGTAAGGGCACTAGGTTATCTCCTTTTAAACCTCTTTTAGACTTATGCGGTTATCCTATGTATTATTGGGTTTATAGAAATTTATTAAACTTTACAAATGAAATCTATCTTGCAATAACACCTTATAGCCCTTTAATATTTTCAGAGTTTCGAAAAGTCATAACAGAAGGAAAAGGGTATGAATATGACGTCATTGAAGCTATAAAAAAAGTTGGTTTTCCAGTAATAATTGTACCTTCTGATACCCCATTTATTCCAGAAGAAGCTATGTATAAGCTCTTTAATTGCGAAAAACCTATATGTAGTCTTCTAACTAAATCTGGTTATGTAGGAATTAGCTTATGGAAAGAATTTAAGTTTAATGAGTACGAAAACGTATATTTCGAGAAAGAGATCATTAATGTGAATACCTTATCAGATTATTTGAATGTTAAAAATTTATGTAAGAGCATGGAATATAACAAGTGGCTAAAAGAATACTAATATTTACTCCCTTTAGAGGAATATATGCAATAGGCTATGGTTTTTTAGGGTTAATAATTTTCGTTGTTTCAATAGGTTATTTTTCGACTTTGCTTAAAATAGTTGGAATAAATACAATGTTAAGTTACTTTTTAGCATTTGAATTAGCTCTTTTTAGCCTAATTCTAAGCCCAGTAAACGTGGTAATCAAAGAAATTAACAAACCAGCATTAGCTCCAGAAGTTGACGTAGTATATGTTTTCGGTATCCCTTTTTATGTCCCTAGACTTTCATACCAAATAAGAAAAACCTTAGTAGCTATAAATATAGGAGGAGCAGTAATTCCTACTTTACTTTCATTAACTTTAATCGCATTAGCCTTTCACGGATTTTACATTATTTTCCTATTATTAGATTTAGTAATTTTAATTGTAATATGTAATATATTTTCTAGGGTTGTAAACGGTGTTGGAGTTGTTATGAACCCCTTAATAGCTCCATTATTTTCAGCACTTTTCAGTTACGTTCTCTTTTTCAAGGTAAGTTATTTAGTTCCCATCTCTGCATATATAAGTAGTGTGTTAGGATCTTTGATTGGAGCAGACTTACTTAATCTTAAAAAGATTATTGACTCAAGTCCTCAGTTAGTAAGTATAGGAGGCATGGGAACGTTTGATGGAATATTTATGTCTGGTTTATTTGCAATTATGTTAGCTGAAATCCTTGTTCTTATTTAAGTAATGTTTTTTTATTCTAATGAGTGCTATTCCTTCTTTTCCTTCGATATATCTAATTTTAACTGATCCACCTTTAAATCTAGCATAAATAAAATTTACGTTTCCTTCACTCCATCTACTATATTCTGTTAAGTCGCCTAAATCAAACTTATCGGAAATCTTGTATAGCATATCAAGCTCGTAATCCTCAATAGAAGAATGTCTTTTAGGAGTAACAAACAGAAATAGCTTTTTCACATGATTACTCTAATCTTAGAACTAATAAATTTACCCTTATTCATACCCCTTATTTAACCTCTAGTTTTCAAGCGGTACCATTACAATACCTTTAAATATTCTATTAACGAAGTTTTAATATTGATGGCTTACTGGATTATACCAGTACAAGAAGACATGTGGGAGACTATTCTCAAAACTCACGTGTTTGGATTTAGAAGAGAATCACCACAAAAGTATATCAAGCCTGGAGATTACATCATTTTCTACGTAGGAAAATATTATGCTAAAAAGTATGGAGGAAAATTTGTAGGAATATTTAAAGTAATATCGGATTGGTATTACGACGAAACAGTCTTATTTCCTAATGAAAAACTAGTAGGGAAAGCAGTTGAAGTTTATAGAATTAAACTCGAACCTATCTTAGTTGGTGAATGCGATTCGAAAGACTTAATAAGATCTCTATCCTTCATAGAGGACAAATTTCAATTCTCTAAGTATTTGAGAAATGTCCCAGCAAATTTAAAAAGACCAATACCAGAAGAAGATGTGAAAAAAATTGAAGAATGTATTAGATCATCTATAGTTTAAAATAGATAAGGCCCTATTGATTAAAGATAGGAGCTCTGATAGAAGTTTATGTACCAAATACCTATATAAGAAGAATATAACATAACGAATATTTATTACTAGAAGTAATCTTTTAGCAATCTCCTTTTGTTTTGTAATAAACTCTATTAAGTTTTCTTCTGCTTCAATAGAAGATATAAAAGACAAGAACTTCTGAACTTTTAATTTTAGTTCTTTAATGTTTATACAGCTAGAGAGTTCTGACCTAAAATTCTCATAAGTCCTTCTTAGAACAGTATAATTAGCTAAGTCAATCATGTTTAATATATTAGTCAGTATTATCAAATAAAGACACCAAGATAATACTTGAATTAAAAATAGATTTTTAGCAAAAAGTTTCCTTTCCGAGAGAATAAAAAGAATAAATACCAATTCACGTCATGTATCTCATGATACAAAAAGAAAAACGAATTTTGATGCATGTGGGTCCAGTAAACATTCTGGATAGAATCCTTTACGCAGGGTTAAAAAATAACGTGGGCTTTACATCACCAGAATTTGTCCAAGCATTTCAGTTTTCTCTAAAGAAAATTAGAGAATTATTTCAAGTAGATAAAACGTATCAACCATTCATTATACCTGGTGGCGGAACATCAGCAATGGAAAGCGTTACTTCCCTTCTAAAGGAAGGAGAAAAAGTATTAGTAGTTACTAATGGTGTATTCGGTGATAGATGGATAAACATATTTAAAAAATATCCAGTCCAGGTAAATGTATTAAAAGCTGAACCTGGATATTATGTAGAACCAGAAACAGTAGAAAAAGAGGTAAAGAGGGAAAAGTATAAATTAGTAACATTCACACATGTAGAGACAAGCACTGGAGTTAGACAACCTATAAGGGAAAGCGTAAAAGCTGTAAGGGACTATGTGGATTTAGTAGTCGTGGATGGAGTTTCTAGTGTTGGAGCAGAAGAGGTTAAAGCAAAAGATTGGAATGTTGACGTCTATTTAACTGCTAGCCAAAAAGCTATAGGAGTCCCACCAGGGATGGGATTGTTAGTTCTTTCGAGCAATGCAATAGAAAAATTAAAAGAGGAGAAAAGCGTTGCTGGCTATTATTTAGATCTAAGAAACTGGTTGCCAGTAATGACTAACATGGAAGATGGAAAAGCATCTTACTTCTCAACTCCTCCAGTTCACACAATTTTAATGTTAGCTGAGGCCTTAAAGATAATCATAGACGAAGAAGGATTAGATAATAGAATAAAAAGGCATGAAAAAATCGCAGGGGCAATAAGGGCTGGAGTTGAAGGAATGGGTTTAGATATTGTAGCTAGAAAACCAGAGGCATATAGTAATACTGTTACTGGTGTTTTGGTTAAGAAAGTAAATGCAGGAAATGTACTTTCAGAAGTAATTTCTGAAGGAATTGAACTTGCTCCGGGCGTACATCCAGCATTACAAGGCAAGTACTTTAGAATAGGTCATATGGGATGGGTAACAGAAAATGATGCAATTTCTACAATAGCATCGATTGAAAGGGCACTAAAAAGGTTAGGAGAAGATATAAAGCTAGGAGAAGGAGTAAAAGCTACACAACTTTATTTAGCTAAATAATTTTTATTCTAATATGTGGATAACTTATCCATGGATTTATATGAAGCAATAAAAAAGAGAAGAGATGTAAGAAGTTACTGTAAAGGCGATCCCATACCAGATGAAGTTTTGGCAAAGCTTTTGCTTTCAGCCCATTTAGGTCCTTCTGTAGGTTACTCTCAGCCATGGAATTTCATTATAATTAAAGATGAGAAAATAAAGAGAAGAATAAAGGAACTAGTTGATAAAGAAAGAGAAGAATTTAAGAATCTTTTAGATGAAAGTAGAAAGAAAATTTTTGATAATATAAAAATTGATGCAATAATGGAATCGCCAATAAATTTGGCTGTTACTTGCGATTTCAACAGATTTGGACCTCATGTTTTAGGAAGACGTACTATTCCAGAAACATGTAATTATTCTACAGTTTTAGCAATAGAAAATTTATGGTTAGCTGCAACAGCAGAAGGAATAGGAGTTGGGTGGGTTAGCTTCTTCAAAAAAGAGGATGTGAAGAAAATTCTTGGAATTCCAGATAACGTAGAATTAATTGCATATCTGACACTTTGTTATGTTACAAAATTTCCAGAAGTTCCAGAACTAGAAGAAAAAGGATGGAATAAGAGATTGCCGCTCGAGGAACTAGTTTTTGAAAATCAGTGGAATAATAAACCTAATGAAAGGCTCTTAAATGTTTTAAGAAATGCAAAAATTTAGCTAATATTAAAGATAAGCTACTAACTATCATATACTCTATAAAGAATATGAGTAAAGAATATGGAATTAAGAACCATAAAGATAATGCAAGGGAATACACTTTATAACCGTAAATTCTTTCTAAAGTTAAGAGAGCAATTGGTTCATCAATTAACATAAAAATGAGAGAGAGTATAACGAAAGTAATTTTCATATATTAAAATAGATAAGATCATAAAAAAGCTTTTTTATTTCGGAGAACTCTCTAACCCTTTACTGAAACTTTCTTCAAATAATCTAATAATCCGCCGCTTTCAAGAATTTTTAATGGCATTCCAGTTATTCCTCTTCCTTTATACACTTTCTGGTTATTTACAATTATTTCTCCAGTTTCTACGTTAACCTTAACATAATCATCTTGATTTATTAACTTTGTCGCATCTGGCAAAACGATTGCGGGTAATCCATTATTAATAGCATTTCTGTAAAATATTCTAGCAAAAGATTCAGCAATAATCGCCTTAACTCCAGCAGCCTTTAACGCAATGGCTGCTTGTTCTCTTGAAGATCCCATTCCAAATACTTTACCAGCTACTAATATTACTCCAGCTGATGCTTTCTTATAAAATTCTGGGTCTAACGGCTCCATCGCATGTTGAGCTAAATACTGAGGATCAGTATATTTTAAATACCTTGCAGGTATTATAATATCAGTATCTATTTTATCTCCAAATTTCAATACTTTTCCTTCGACTATCATGAGAATCTCCTCGGATCAGTTATTTTACCCTCTAAAGCTGTTGCCGCAGCAACGGCTGGACCAGATAAATATACTTTTGAATCATTACTTCCCATTCTTCCTTTAAAGTTTCTTGAGCTTGTCGAAACAATAGTTTCACCAGGACCAGCAACACCAAAGTGCCCACCTAAACAAGGACCACATGTACCATAAGTTACTACACATCCAGCATTTACTAAAATCTCGATATAGCCTAAATCCATCGCTTTCTTAAATAAATCATATGAGGCTGGAATCGCTATGCATCTAGTTTTAACTCTTTTACCTTTCAATATTTTGGCTGCCATTTCAAAATCACTTAACCTACCATTTGTGCAAGAACCAATGTAAACTTGATCCACATCTAATCCTTCAACTTCATTTACAGTTTTAACATTATCGACACTATGAGGGGCAGCAACTAAAGGCTCTAATTTATTAAGCTCAATTGTGTATTCATCAACATATTTAGCCTCTTCATCCGGTCTAATTGTTGGTGGTTCGTAACCTCTGTTAGTTTTTATATAGTTTATAGTTTCTTCATCTGGTACAAACATTAACGCATCAGCATTCATTTCAATTCCCATATTAGAGACAGTAGCCCTAAAGTCCATTGGAAATGCTGAAGGTTCTTTAACAAAAACTTCAATGCTCATTCCATTAAAGTAATCAGCCTTAAAGTCTCCAAGAATTTTTAAGGAAACATCTTTACCATTTATCCATTTACCGGGTTTACCCTCTAATGTTATCTTGAAAGGTTGAGGAACCATTATCCATGTTTTGCCAGTTATCACAGCAGCTGCAACATCGCTTGCACCTAATCCTTGCGCAAATGCACCAACAGCTCCAGAAGTAGTTGTATGGCTATCAGCTGCAACTATAACATATCCAGGGTTTGCATATTTTTCTAATAATATTTGATGTAGAATTCCTACGTTTATATCATGAAAATTAGGTATACTTAATTGTTTAACAAACTTTCTTATTTGGGTTTGTATTTCTGCACTTCTAACATCAGGTGGTGGTGCTAAATGATCAAAAGCAATAACTATTTTTTGCTTATCAAAAACTTTTAGCATTCCAGCTTTTTCCATTACTTCTATAACATGATAACCAGTCAAGTCATGGAATGCGGCTATATCTACATTTATTTCTACTACATCACCCGGACTGACTGATTTCCCAGCAGCTCTGCTTAAAATTTTTTCAGTTAATGTTTGAGGCACGAATTATAAGAAGGAAAAGAAGAAAATAAATATTATTTTAAAATATGTTCGATTTTTGTTATTTCACTAGTAACTCTTTTTCTTTATTCGACCTTCTTTTTTCGATAATTGACGAAACTAGAACTCCTACAAAATATAAAGTTGACAGAGTTACTGCAATTGTTGTTTCTATTAGACCTCCTGTAGTTCCAGGAGAAACGATCCACGCTATTATAAAAGAGACTAAAACGCCCCACCTCCAGTTATCTCTCCACGTTTTTGCTTTTACTAAACCTAACTGAGTTAAAGATGTCATAACCAGAGGAAACTCGAATGAACCACCTACAGCTATCATTAAGTTAACTATTGTGCTTACATAAGACCTTAAACTTAATGTAGGCTCAACTCCTAACATTAAATCTAGCCTATATACGAATAGCATCATAAAAGGTATTATTATAAAATAAGCAAAGGAAGCTCCAGCCAAAAAAAGAACAGTAGCTGGTAATAATACTCTCCTTATGGTTCTTTTTTCATGCTCATATAATCCTGGGGCTACAAAAGCCCAAAATTCTCTAAAAACTAGGGGAAAAGTAGTAATTAGCGCTAAAAGAAATGAAACGTACATTGAAGCATATAGAGGATCAAAAGGATTAAGAGTAATTAGATGTAAACCAACTGGTTTTTCTCTTTCTAAAAAAGTATCAGTGAATTGTATTGCAATACTATGATAAATCGTAGGATATATAATAGGAACTGTATAAGAACCAATTTTTGTCGTAGAAATTCCAAATGCGAAATAAATTACGAAAAATATTGAAATATAAATAATAGCATTTCTAATTCTAATACCTAACTCCTTTAAATGTTCTATTAGTGGAGCCTCTTTATCAGTAGTAGGTTTTTGAAAACTCATTTAGTATCACTTTTTGTCTGTTTTTTAAGTTTCTCTATTTCTTCCTCAAGTTCCTTTATTCTCTCTTCAAGAAGTTTAACTTTCATATCTTGGAAATTATTTCTAGCTTGTAAATAACTATTATTTAAGCTCTCTACTCCTTGCTTAAAATGTTGAGAAACATCTCTAATGGGAGTAGAAGATTCTTCTGCTATATCATTAATCTCTCTTCTTAGTTCAGCTACTAATTCATCCCTTCTCTTCTTAAATTCATTATATCCTTTTAGGACACTCTTAATAGAATTAACAGAATTTTTATCTCCTGCAAATAATAATATTCCTACAAGAACAACAATTAAAAAATCATCTAAACTTCCAATCATTTAAATCACCTTAAGAAAAAAGAAAATCACTTATTTTGTGATTGTTGTTGTTTCTTTAATTCTTCTAATTGTTTTTGTAATTCATCAATTTTACTCTGTAATTCTTTCTCTCTAGCTTGTTGTTGCTGTGGTTGTTGCATTTGTTGTAGCTGTGCTAATTCCATTTGAGCCTCTAACTGCCCCTTCTTAAATTCTCCAGTAGCTCTTCCTAAGTTTCTAAAAATATCTGGCAGCTTAGAGGCTCCAAATATCAATATTATTGCAACGACTATTAATAACGCCGTATCCGTTACTGTGAAAGCCATTTTTATCATTTAAAATTACACATTACTTTCTAATAAACTTTGCTTTCGATCTTTTGAAATTGATATATTTATACATATATTCTTTAGATTTTGCATTTTGAACGGAGTTTAACGAAATTTAAATTTAATTACTTACACTCATGATATTAAATAGTATAGCCTTATGATTAAGAAAATAGAAAAGCTTATAAGTATTTTGAAAAACTTAATCCCGGTGGTCAGATGGAAGAATCTTAGAAGGAATAAATTTAGCCTACGCTTATATAGATGATAACTTTGTGTTCAAAGGAGTTAACATAACAGCATTTGATAAAGAATTAATAACTATTGTAGGTCCTTCTGGCATAGGAAAGTCAACTTTATTAAGAATATTAGGAGGATTTATTCAACCTAAAGAAGGAGAAGTTAGACTACTTGGAAAGAAAATAACTAAACCAACTCCAAAAATTGCTTTAGTTCATCAATCAATTGCAACATTTCCCTGGATGACAGCCCTGGAAAATGTGAAACTTGGTTTAAAATACAGAAAATTATCAAAAGAAGAAGAGGATAAAATAGCTAGAAAAATGTTAGAAATTGTAGGACTATCTGGTTTTGAAAACTTATATCCTAAACAACTTAGTGGGGGTATGAGACAAAGAATTGCTATTGCTAGAGCATTAGCAGCTGAACCAATTGTACTTCTAATGGATGAACCCTTTTCTCATTTAGATGAGTTAACTGCTGAAGGTCTGAGACAAGAAATATATCAAATGATATTCTCGCCAGAGACAAACCTTAGAGCAGCTGTTCTAGTCTCTCATAATTTAAATGAAGTTGTTGAATTATCTGATAGGATTTACGTTTTAAATGAAAGCCCAGCTAGAGTTGTGGGGGAAATAAAAGTAGAACTAGAAAGGCCTAGAGATCCGAGAGATCCTAAATTTGCAGAATACCTAGATACCTTATATAAATTATTAACACCAGTGAGTAAAAAAGTAAAAGTAAATGAAGATGATAAAAAATGAATTTATCTCTATTAATCACTATGATTTTAGCCTCTCTGGCTAGTATAGGAAGAGTTTGGATTACTATATTATTTGCTATTGTAACAGGTTGGTTCTTAGCTTATGCTAGTGTAAAAAATAGAGTATTTGAAAATATTTACGTAAGTTTAATCGAGGTTTTCGAATCAGTTCCAGTATTCAGCTTTTTCCCTATAGTTTTAATCTTCTTCATCTATGATATTGGAGGAAGTTTAGGGGTCGAATTTGCAGTTCTCTTCTTAGTTTTCACAGCTACAGTATGGAATATCTGGATGGGCGAATATCAAGCTTTTAAAACAGTTCCCCAAGATTTACTTGAAGTAGCTGAAAATTATAGATTTAGATTCTGGGGAACTATGACTAGAGTTTACATACCATTCTCAATTCCTAGAATAGCTGCAAATTTAATTCCTAGTTTTGCTGATGGTCTTTTTTACATAACAGTTAGTGAGGTATTTTCAGTGGGTCTACATACCTATCAAGTTTTTGGAATAGGAACTGTTATTGCTAATTTGGTGAGCGAAAATGATTATGGTGACGCTTTGATCGGTGTTGCTGTTATAGGAATTTTCTCTACTGCTATAACTTTACTTCTGAGAGAGTTTGCGAGATATAGCGTTGAAAGATATGGACTTGATACTGAGATATCAGTTAAGAAGAGAGGAAGAATTCATTTCGGTTATACTACAAGACTTTCAAGTACTCTTTCAGTTCCAGCTAAATTGTCTAAAGTTTTTCCCACACCAGCCAAACTTAGAAAGCCTGAGGAAACGGAAGAGGAAGAGAAAGAACATAAATACCTATGGAAAATTAGTGGTATAGTTGTTGGTGTATTTCTGCTAGCTCTAATACTTTATGGTGCAATAACTACTATCCTATCAGTTTCTCCTTCTACATGGAATTATCTAATTTCAACTTTACCTTCAGATCTTGTAGCAATAGGAGTAGACTATTTGAGAGTCACAATAATTGCTACTATCTCTTTACTTTTTGCTATATTTTTAGGGTATTACGTAGCTACTCATGAAAATGCAGACAAAATAATTACACCATTAATCCAAGCTTACGCATCTTTGCCGGCTCCAGCTTACTTTCCTTTGCTCTTTTTAGTTACTCTCTCATTTACACATAATATCTTTGGACCATTTACTAATGAGTTTTACGTTTTACTTCTAGGTTTTATATCAACGTTCTATTACGTCTTTTATAGCTTCTGGATGGGAGTTAAAAATTTGCCAGAACAGTATTGGGAAATCATGAAAAACTATGGATTTACATTCTGGCAAAAAATGAGATATGTAATTTTACCTGGAACTTTTCCTTATATTATTGCAGGTTTATCTAGTACTATAAACAGCGCATGGGGAGGTTTAGCTATTGGAGAATATTGGCCAGATATTATACAAAACTATAACTTAGAAGTACGTACTGGAATGATGAAGTTAATAGATGTAGCTACGGCTAATGGTAATATAGTATTAGCTTCATGGGTCTCATTACTCTTCGGGATAATAGTAATAATATACTCAATCTTATTTACGAGAAAATTAATGGATTTGGCAAGAAAGAAATATATTGCAGAGGAAGGAATTTATCTTGCATGATGTGGAATCCGGGAACTGACTGTGATGACATGCGCGAGCACTGATCTTTTATTTTTTTAGATTCTTGTTAAGACTCGTTCTTCCTATGAGGATAAAACTAAATTTAATATCTTTAGTCACTATGTTCATTCCTTATTTTCTTAATAAATTTTATTAAATGAATAATTTGAGATTATAATTATATTCTTTTTTTAATCTGTATGATTAAAACTGTAAGATTAAAACTTTTTAAACCATAAATACTCTATTATAAGTAGAACAAAAATGCCACCTTTTGGAAAAGTACTCGTTGCTAACAGAGGAGAAATTGCTGTAAGAGTAATGAAAGCTGTTAAAGAAATGGGAATGAAAGCTGTTGCAGTATATTCTGAAGCAGATAAATATGCTTTGCACGTAAAGTATGCTGATGAAGCCTACTATATTGGTCCAGCACCAGCATTACAAAGCTACCTAAATATTCAGGCAATAATTGATGCAGCAGAAAAAGCACATGCAGATGCAATACATCCCGGTTACGGGTTTTTGTCTGAAAATGCAGACTTCGCTGAAGCAGTAGTTAAAGCTGGAATAACTTGGATCGGCCCGCCAGTAGATGCTATGAGAGCAATAAAAAGCAAATTAGATGGTAAAAGAATAGCAAAACAGGCTGGTGTCCCAATTTCCCCTGGCTCAGATGGACCAATTGAGTCCCTAGATGAGGCATTAAAATTAGCCGAAAAAATTGGTTACCCGATAATGGTAAAGGCGGCATTCGGTGGAGGAGGTACTGGAATAACAAGAGTTGATAATCCAGATCAATTAGTGGAAGTATGGGAGAGAAACAAAAGATTAGCTTATCAAGCATTTGGAAAAGCAGATTTATATATAGAAAAAGCTGCAGTAAATCCAAGACATATAGAGTTCCAATTGATTGGTGACAAATATGGTAATTATGTGGTAGCATGGGAAAGAGAATGTACTATACAAAGAAGAAATCAAAAATTAATTGAAGAAGCACCCTCTCCCGCATTAAAAATGGAAGAAAGAGAGTCAATGTTTGAGCCAATAATTAAATTTGGTCAACTAATACACTATTATACTTTAGGAACATTCGAAACAGTATTTTCAGACACAACAAGAGATTTCTACTTCCTTGAATTAAACAAAAGACTACAAGTAGAACACCCAATAACAGAACTGATATTCAGACTAGATCTAGTAAAACTGCAAATAAACATAGTAGCAGATCAACCACTACCATTCACGCAAGAAGAATTAAATAAAAGAGTAAGAGGACATGCAATAGAATATAGAATCAATGCAGAAGACCCATTAAATGACTTCACTGGCAGCTCTGGATTTATAACTTATTATAAAGAACCTACTGGTCCTGGAGTAAGAGTTGATAGTGGTGTTACTTTAGGTAGTTATGTTCCTCCATTCTATGATTCTTTAGTTTCAAAACTTATTGTTTATGGGCCAGATAGGCCAACAGCAATTCAAGCTGGTATTAGAGCATTAAACGATTATAAGATTGGTGGAGTAAGAACAACTATTGAATTATATAAATGGATTTCACAAGAAGAAGATTTCCAGAAAGGAAAGTTCTCAACAGCTTACATTAGTGAAAAAAGGGAGCAATTTGTAAAGTACTTAAAAGCTAAGGAGCAAATGAAAGCTGCTTTAGCTGCAACACTCTATCAGAGAGGATACTATAAGAAAGCAACAGCAATTACACAACAGACTTCACAAAATACACAAAGAAAGTCAAACTGGAAGACTTATGGATTATTACAACAATCTTCATATAGGGTGATGTGGTAATGAAGTTACTAAGGATTTCATCAGATTTAGGAGATAATTATGTAATGACTTATGATCAGAAAGGAAATGAGGATATAATAAAGTTTGAGGATAATGAATTTAAAATAGAATATATTGGACCAGGCTGGAGAGAAGGAGAATTACTATTTAAAATAAATGGAGAAGTTCACAGGGTCTACGTCGATCAAGGATATATAATTATTGACGATGAAACAATCTTTAAGGTAGATAGAATAACAGAAACTCCGATAGAACAAGGAAAGTCGATTGAGGAATTAATAAAAGGAAAAGAAGGAGAGATATTATCTCCAATGCAGGGAAGAATAGTGCAAATAAGGGTGAAAGAAGGAGATGCTGTAAACAAAGGCCAACCATTATTGTCTATCGAAGCAATGAAGAGCGAAACTATTATTTCAGCACCAGTAGCCGGAGTTGTACAAAAGATATTAGTAAAGCCTGGACAAGGTGTAAAGAAAGGTGATTTGCTTCTTATAATTAAATGATTTTTCTTCTTGTAAAGCATTATAGTTCCCATGTAATTAGGTGGTAAAAATGTCCATATACGAAAAACCCCCAGTTGAAAAATTAATTGAAGAATTAAGACAATTAAAAGAAAAAGCATATAAGGGTGGAGGAGACGAAAGAATACAATTCCAGCACAGTAAAGGTAAGTTAACTGCAAGAGAAAGATTAGCATTACTATTCGATGATGGAAAATATAATGAGATAATGACATTCGCAACTACTAGGGCTACTGAATTTGGTTTAGATAAGCAAAGATTCTATGGAGATGGTGTAGTAACTGGATGGGGAAAAGTTGATGGAAGAACTGTATTTGCTTACGCACAAGATTTCACTGTTTTAGGAGGAAGCTTAGGAGAGACGCATGCAAATAAAATTGTAAGAGTATATGAATTAGCATTAAAAGTAGGTGCACCAGTAGTTGGTATTAATGACTCTGGCGGAGCTAGAATACAAGAAGGTGCAATGTCATTAGAAGGATATGGTGCTGTATTTAAAATGAACGTTATGGCATCTGGAGTTATTCCACAAATAACAATTATGGCAGGTCCTGCAGCTGGAGGAGCAGTATATTCACCAGCATTAACGGACTTCATAATAATGATCAAAGGAGATGCATATTACATGTTTGTAACTGGTCCAGAGATTACTAAAGTAGTACTTGGAGAAGAAGTATCATTCCAAGACTTGGGCGGAGCAGTTGTACACGCAACGAAATCTGGTGTAGTACACTTTATGGTTGATAACGAGCAAGAAGCAATTAACTTAACTAAGAGGTTGCTATCATATTTGCCTTCAAATAACATGGAAGAACCACCTTATATTGATACTGGTGACCCAGCAGATAGAGATGCAGCTGGGGTTGAACAAATAGTTCCTAATGATGCAGCAAAACCATATAACATGAGGGAAATAATATATAAGATTGTAGATAACGGAGAGTTCCTTGAAGTACACAGACATTGGGCACAAAATATAATCGTTGGATTTGCTAGAATCGCTGGTAATGTTGTAGGCATTGTTGCAAATAACCCAGAAGAGTTTGGTGGTTCAATTGATATAGATGCAGCAGATAAAGCTGCCAGATTTATAAGGTTCTGTGACGCATTTAATATTCCTTTAATTAGCTTAGTAGATACCCCAGGTTATGTACCCGGAACAGAACAAGAATATAAGGGAATAATTAGGCATGGAGCAAAGATGCTATATGCATTCGCTGAAGCTACAGTTCCAAAGATTACGGTAATTATAAGGAAATCTTATGGGGGAGCTCATATAGCAATGAGTATTAAGAGCTTAGGTGCAGATTTAGTTTACGCATGGCCAACAGCTGAAATTGCTGTAACTGGGCCAGAAGGTGCTGTAAGAATTTTATATAGAAAAGAAATACAACAAGCAACTAATCCAGACGATGTGCTAAAACAAAGAATAGCTGAATATAGGAAACTATTTGCAAATCCATACTGGGCTGCTGAAAAAGGATTAGTAGATGATGTAATTGAACCAAAAGACACAAGAAGAGTGATAGCTGCTGGATTAGAAATGTTAAAGACTAAGAGAGAATATAGATATCCTAAAAAGCATGGGAATATACCATTATAACACATTCTTCTTCATTTTTCTTTTCCTTCACTATTATGTTTCGACCTAAGGCTAAAAACAGTTTTTTTACTCTTTCTAACTCTTTACATTGAATTACAAACTCATTTTTCTCTTCTAGTATATATTTAAGCAATAATTCTTGCAGCTTCTCTGACAATTTTCTCCCCAAGATTTGGACCTAATAATCGTTTTACTTTTTCTGGGTTCATTACTATATCTTCTGGTCTTTTAATATCGTGTTGATACAGTAATCGAGCTCTGGCTCTTCCTATTCCAGGAACTTTAACTAATTCTATTAGTTCTGGCTTAATTCCATCTTTAACTCTCATATGAAGTTCTTCTAATACTTCTTTGTGATCTTTCAGTTCTAATACTGATGCTACATGAAAACCAGAATAAGTTAACCAATCCATAGTATCAATTATAGCCCTTAAATCACCTGAACCTATACCATATTTTCCCAAAATTGTATCTTCATCAATCTCATTTATCCAATCATAAACTATGAAAGCAACTTTTAATGCAGAGATATAATTAGAAAATTCATATTCATCCTCCGGCTCATCTACTAATAACTCGCAGTTAAGTTCATCTATTAGCGCTTCTTCCTCAGATTTGCTTACACTTATTGTTGGACCATCTGGTGTATATGCAAGTAAATGAAGATACGCAATTTCACAGCTTTTTTCACTTTTTTCTAATGCTTCTCTTATAGTCACTGCAGTAAATGGATTAATATAAAGATCTGAAATTCTGCTTCCAAAACGAGAAAGCTTAATTTTATCCTCTATTTTGATGAAAATATCATGATCTAATAACCAGTTTAACCCAGACTTAAAATATTTCTTTGCTAACTCCTTGGGCAATAGTGTCTCTTTTACATATTCTAATAATTCTCTCTCTGTTTTTTCTCCTTCTGAGGCAATTATACTTATAAGAAATGAATAAAATGCACTTTCAGATCCTAACTTAGATTCAATTGGCTCTACATCAGACATCAAATATCTTTCAAAGACTTTTTGTGCTTCTCTTTTTGATCGAACCACAATTACAGCTTCTCCATTTTCATCAAATCCTGGTCTACCAGCTCTTCCACTCATTTGCTTATAATCCATGACTGGAATAAGATCCATATAACCAACGACTTTCCTATTATATCTGTAAATATCTCCAATTATTACTGCCCTTGCTGGTAAGTTTACTCCTGCGGCTAGCGTTGGAGTCGCAACAATAACTTTCAATATTCTTTCTCTAAATGAAGACTCAATTATATCCCTCAACTTTTTAGATAAACCTGCATGATGATAAGATACTCCTTTTATTATTAAATTATATAGATCTTCTTTCTCATTTGTTCCAGCATCATCAACTTCTTTTATTTCTCTCCCTATGTCAAGTAGTTTTTTATCTTCTAACTTTATAAAATTCATATATTGGGCTATTTTTCTTGCCGTGGATTCGGCTAATTTCCTAGAAGATCTAAAAACTAGTACTTGTCCTCCTTTTGATACTATATCTATAGTGTAGGCTATTATAGGGTCGTCTCCATAGACTTTTCTAGTTGAATTGTCTTTATAAACTATTATGAAATCTTTTTTTTCTGGGTATATTATTCCTTCCTTTAAGGGAACGGGCCTCCAATTAGTAGCAACTAATTCAGCATTAAGCCATTTTGCTATTTCATTTCCATTACTAATTGTAGCACTTAATCCCAACACAACCCCTTTCCTTTTTGCTCTTATGGCTACAGATTCCACTGTTGGTCCTCTTTCAGGGTCATTTAAATAATGAAATTCATCTAGAACAAAATAAGACACATCATTCAACCATTTTGCTTTATGTCTCCATAGCGAGTCTAACTTTTCATAAGTCGTAACTATTATATCATAGTTTTCTAACCAAGAGTCGTCTGTATCATAATCTCCACTTGACATTCCTATTTTTAAGCCTAAACTTTCCCAATCCTTAAATGTATTATATTTTTCGTTTGTTAGAGCCCTCAAAGGGGTTATATAAATTGCTTTTCCACCTTTCGATAAAAGATAATTAACCATTCCTAATTCAGCTATTAGTGTTTTACCAGAGGCCGTAGGCGAAGTAACCAATAATCTTTTACCTTCTAAAAGTCCTTTCTTAATTGCTTCGGCTTGTGGAGGATTTAAAGTTCTAATTCCCCTTTTCTTTAAAATTAGGATAATTTTTTCATCTAACGGTAACTTGTCAACAGTTATTGTCTCCATTTTAAAACTATTTCCTTATTATATTTAGCCTTAAAAGTATTTTCCCTTATTATCCATCTGCCTTTAAATATGTAGTATGCTTCAGCATATAATATAGCCTTATATAAACCTTATCAAAAAGAGATTTCTCAGAAAAGATTTTTTATAGGTCCTTACAATTTCTTTTTGATACTTATGGCAACTATACGAAAAGTGGATGAAACTATGTTTGAAATAGATTTAGGTGAAGTAAAGACAATTTCATTTAAACTAGAAGAAGATTTTTTGAGAGAAATTGATGAAAAAGCAAAAATGCTAGGTTATACTAATAGGAGCGATTTAATTAGAGATGCAATAATAGAATATATTAATTACTTAAAGAGCATAGAAAAAGAGGAAAAGAAGAAAGTATGAATCTTTTATTATTACTCATTTTCATAGTAGGATTATTAGCATCTTTTAGTGTAGGTGGAAATAATTCTGCTGTAGCTTTAGGTATCCTTCTTTCAACCAATGTACTTAAAAGAAAACAGTCATACGCAATAAATGCCATTTCTTTGTTTATTGGCGCGTTTTTAGGAAGTTATACTATGATTAACAGTATTTATGGTATCTTAAAATCTGAGGAAGAAATTTTATTGGAAATTCTTTTATCTTCTATTCTTTTATCTTCAACTACTACTTTTTATTATTTGAATCAAAGAGGCATTCCTGCTTCATTGAGTCAAATGATATACCCTTCTATAGCTGTTTTGGTTTTAATATCAAGAGGATTTATTAGCTTTGATTGGGAAAAATTTTGGTTTACCGTAGCCTCCTGGGGTATATCCCCATTAATAGCAATAATTACTTCTCTCTCTATGTACTTTGGTTTAGTAAGTGCTTTCAGAAATAGAAACATAAACTTTATAAAACAAATTAAATATTATAAATATTCTTTAATTATAGCCTCAATTTTTACTTCTTATGTAACTGGAGCAAATGCTATAGGAATTATAATTTCTGCTGGCATACTAGCAGAACCTTATTATATAACTTCTCTAATTTATGCAATAGCTGCTGTTTTAGGCCTTTATCTAGGTTCTCAAAGAGCAGCAATAACTGTAGGGTTTAGAATAACACGACTAGGATATATTGCTGCATCATCAGCACTCATTGGAAGTGATATAATTTCTGAAATTTTTACAGTTCTAGGTGTACCAATATCTATAACACAAACAATTATGGGAGGAATAATTGGTTTAAGCTTTAGAAGTTTTGGTTTTGATATAAAAAGGCAATTACTTCAAATTGCAAGAGGTTGGACAATTTCTCCTGTTTTAGCAATAATCGTTACTTTAGCAACATATGGGGTTTTAAAAAGTATTTTAGGCCTTTAAGGTTGCATAAAGAATCTCAACGCTCAAAGTTGCTTCTTCCATTGAGTCCAATATGTCATCTAAAAAGAATATTACATCTCTCATTTGTAATATTGTTATTAAGTCTATTTCTTTCTCTAACTCATATAGCTTGGTAATTAATGTATCTTTCATATCATCTCCAGCTCTCTCTAACATCTGTATTTCTCTTCCTATCTTTAATGCCTCTTGCATATCTCTAGATAACGTAGATAACATTGTAATCATTTTCTCTGATGCTTCTTGTATGATGGATAAATAAGATAATATGCTCTCCTTTACACTAATTACACATTTCTCTGATGGTTTTCTAGATGCTAAGGATCTTGCAGAATCTTTTATTGAAGTTCCAGTATGATATAGGGCTTGAGTTAACATAACCATTGCTTCTTTAAAGTCTGGTAAAAATGCACCACTATAAAGTAATTCAAGAACTTCTTCCCTATTCATAGCGATTTTTTCCGTTATTGTCTTTATTTTAACTAAATTACTATTTATGGCATCATCATTATTATAAATTACACCTTGAACTAACTGTTTTAACGTATCGCAAGCTACTTTTATATCTTCTCCCATCTTTACTAACTTCCCAAACAGTTCCTCTTCTTTATTTATTCTAATTTTAATCAATTTAGATTACCTACTGTCGATTGGAATATATTTCTTTCCTATTTCCCCTTTATAGTATGCTTTAGGTCTAATTATCTTATTATCTTTTATATACTCTATAATGTGAGCAACCCATCCTACTACTCTTGCTGAAGCAAAAACAGCTGGAAATAAATCAGGTTCGAATCCTAAAGCATAGAATACTATACTAGAGAAGAAGTCAACATTTGGATATATTCCTCTTGAGCCTAAATATTTTATTCCTATTTCCTCTACTTTTTCAGCAATTGAATACAATGTGTTTATCTCTCCTCCTTCTTTTTCAGCCAATAATTTTGCATATTGTTTTAATATTCTAGCTCTTGGATCATAAGTCTTATACACTCTATGTCCAAATCCCATTATCCTTTGCTTGTTAGATAATTTATTAAGTATGTAATCGTTTACATTTTCTGGAGAACCTATTTCTTTGAACATTTTTAAGGCTTCATAATTAGCTCCTCCATGTAATGGACCCTTTAATGCTGAAATTCCAGCAATAATTGATGAGTATATATCTGAAAGAGTTGATGCGACTACTAATGAAGCAAAAGTTGATGCATTCATTTCATGATCTATATGCAAAATAAGTGCTACATCCATGGTTTTAGCTTTTATTTCATTTGGTTTATTTCCGTAAAGCATGTATAAGAAATTCTCAGCATGAGATAA
This sequence comes from Sulfurisphaera javensis, assembly GCF_041154675.1. NCBI lineage: Archaea > Thermoproteati > Thermoproteota > Thermoprotei > Sulfolobales > Sulfolobaceae > Sulfurisphaera > Sulfurisphaera javensis. The sequence continues at coordinate 1,453,106 of NZ_AP031322.1, read as the reverse complement.
TTTTGGATCGGGATCAATTACCTCTAACCCTTTTCTTAATCTAGCGTAATTTGCTACAATAGTTGGAAACTTTGAGATTAATTTTATTCCCTTTACATCTAATGGTTCATCATTTTTACTATCTTCTATTCCTAAAAGACTTACAGCTGTTCTTAAAACATCCATAGGTTGAGCATCTTTTCTAACTTCCTTAAGAAATTTAACTATAAAATCTGGTAGATATCTTTCTTCCCTTAGTTTCTCTTGAAACCAGCTTAGCTCTTCCTTGTTTGGTAATTTTCCATAAAGAATAAGATAACTTACCTCTTCAAAATTGGAAAATTCTGCTAAATCATAAATGGAATAACCTCTATAATACAATCTACCTAATTCTCCATCAATATATGTTATCTCTGTCTCTTTAACATAAACATCCTCAAGGCCCTTCTTTATTTCCATTCTTTACCAACTCTTTTAATTTGTTTAAAGCAAAATCTTTATCCTTCCTTTCTAACTTTGCTTTTTCTATAATATCTTCCAAAGTATATATCACTTCCCACGCAACTTTTCTATTTACTGGATAAGGAACTCCATCTTTTCCACCACTGGCAAACGCATATTTAAATGGATCGTATGGATAATTTACTGGATCATTATATGAAGGTGGCTCATTATATATTAAATCAGCAACTAAATATAAGGCTCTTGCTGTAGAGGGTCCAAGGCCGTTAAGAAGAACTTCTTCTAAATTAGAAGGATTATATTCATATAGTTGCTGTAAAACAGTTTGTATTTTATTAACATCAATTGGCTTCATATAAACTATTTTAGCCTCTGGAGAAATAACAACATTAAATGCCTTCCCAAAAGAATCTAAAGTAGATTGACCTTTTAAAACGGCTAATGCTTTCTTTATTTGCCCAATAACATTTGTTGGCCTTTCTTTTACTAGGTCAACGATTAATTTTCTAGTTTTATCCTTATCTTTTTCTATCACATTCACTGCAATATTTTGTTTTATACCAGCAATTCCATCATGAGGTTCAATGATAAAGTTATCAGTTTCTTTCCAATGATATCGCCTTGCGAACCTTGTTTCTACATTCATACCTTGCTGTATTATCCCCCATTTTCCTGAAGTAGTTACCAAGAAAGAATGATGATATAATGTGTGAGAATCTTGAATAAGGACACTATCTACTTTTGCCACTAGTTTACTTGCTTTAATTAACCTTTGATAATCTAAATCGTACTTTTGAGAGAAAGAGTATAATTCTTCTGGGACCTTAATGGCATTCTTTCCTTTACCACCTAATATAGCTAATCCCTCTTCTTCTGGTCTTATCACTTCTTTAAGTATTCCTAATGTTACAGTTGTTGAACCAGAGGAATCCCAATCCATGCCAATTATATTGTTAAACCCTTGAAACCAAAGGGGGTTTGATAATCTTTCAACTACTTTTTCTGGACCCCATTCAATTACCATAATATCTATAATTGCTTTGCTAAGTCTTTTCATAATCTGAGCTAGCCATGGAGGAACATGACCCGTATGTAAAGGTAAATCAGCAATTCCTTCTAACTTCACAATTAAATTTCTTATACACAAAGAAGAATTTAAATTATGCTAATAGCTGCTACCTCTGATATCCACTCACCTAAGTACCTCACACAGTTCTTTATGGCATTTAATAGTATTAGAAACGTAAAAATAGATCTATTTCTTTTAGCTGGTGATCTAGTAAATGAAGGAGAATATAACCACTTCTATCCCATATATGAAGTATTAAAAAAGTATACTACTGTTGCTGTCTTTGGAAATGAAGACTTTTATGAAAAGAGAGAATATTACAAAAAGTACTTTGATAAGATAATTTGGGTAGAAGATAATTCAATAAAGTTAAATATAGATAATAAAACAGTAACTATAATAGGAAGTGAAGGAGTATTAGAAGAACCTACAAAATGGCAAAGACTTAATGGTATGGATGAAACTTTCTATAGAGAGAGAAAAGAAAAAATAATGAAAATGTTATGTGAAGATGGGGATATAAAGATCTTACTAACACATTATGCTTCAAGCTTTGCCACAGTTGTTGGAGAAAGAAAGTCAGCTTATCCTCAACTAGGAGATAGAATAATTGAAGAAGCCGAATGCTTACCACATATTGCAATTCATGGTCATGCTCATTATGCAAAAATAACTTTCAGTATAGTAAGAAATGTAAGAGTGTATAATGTAGCTTTACCAGCAAATAAAAAAATAGTATTGATTCAGACTCTTTGATCTTGTGGTAATTCTTCGTATTTCTTAAATAGTAAGTACCAAGCTTTTGCATTTGGTAATTTTATCCTCATTTCTGCCTCATCAAATATTGCTGGTGGCGGAACTATAACATCTTGTCCAGGTTGCCAGTTTGCCGGTAATACTACTTTTGCTTTATAATTAACTATTGCTGCCTTGGTTATTCTGAGTAGTTCATCAATGTTTCTACCAAATTCTAATGGATATTGAGCAACAAATCTGATTATTCCATCAGGTGAGGCTAACACAACAATTCTAATTGTTTGCCCTGATGCTTCATCTAAGGCATCTAGCATTCTAGCCAACTTCTTGTCTGGGTCTGCAATTACTGGGAATGGTACCTTAATACCATACCTTTGCTCTATATCCATTAACCATTGAATATGAGAATAAACACTATCAACACTCATTCCCACTAATTCAACACCGAGTTTTTTGAACTCTTCATATTTTTGAGAAAAGGCAACAAATTCCGTAGTGCATACTGGAGTAAAGTCTGCTGGATGAGCAAATAGGAATAGCCACTTCCCTTTTCCGAATATATCTTTGTAAAAGTCTATTGGACCTTTAGTTGTTAATACTTGAGTATCTGGAAACTTGGAGTATAGCTTTACCATTTAGAATCACTATAAGTTAGTATCTTTTCAAGTTTTTAAATTATTTTTAAATGAAAGTTAATAGATGAGCTTATAAATCATTCTTTCAAGATAGTATTTTTACATTGGTACATCTTTTTTCTGGTAGGGGACAAAACCTATATCATTTATTACATTCTTAACTATATTACTTACCCAATCAAGCATCGGTTTTCTATAACCTAATCTATGAAGGAAAAATCTCCAAAATGGTGCTTTTAAACCTGCACCTGCCGCTAATGGATGCCCACCTCCTCCTAATTTTTCAGCATATTTTCTAACTTCTATAATATTGCTTCTAAACGAAATTGCTTTACCATTAACCGATGCAAAAACAATTGCATTATATCTATTCATTAAAAACTGTGAAGCATAGCTTATATCTGGGGGACCTTTCCATCTTACAGCAACTACTACTTTTTTTCCATCTATTTCTAATAATCTAACGTATTTCTGAAGTTTTTCATAACCCTTTAACTCCTTGTCTACTTGATCTATAAGTATCTTCTCGAATTCCTCATCCCATAATATGCCTTGATAGAATTTTTTTATTAGATATTCTTTCCAACTATAATCTCTATTAGATTCAACTACTCTTCTAAGTTTTTCACCCATCGGATCATCATGAAGCCATATATCAACTGAACAATCAGCACTAGCTAGCTTTTTCGAAAACTCGTCATTAGGGATTAGATATTTTACAATTACACCAGCTCCACAAGTTGATGTATCATGATAGACTTCAACTCCAATTTCATTTAGTTTCTTTTTCCAATCTTCTTTCCATACATGATGATCAAACCATTGGACTTTTGCTCCCTCAGAAATTAATCTTTTTAGATTCTTAAGGGTCGTCTCAAGAGTCGATGCATTAATCCCTATATCAGCTATCATTATGTTATTTACTCCTCTTAACTCAAGTTTTCCTAATAGGTCATGAATCTTTGTAGGTTCAGTAAAGAAGGTTTTCTTAGGTAAACTGTTTACTGCTCTAGCATAAACTGCTGCTGAGGCTGTGCCGTCAAAATCATTGTGTACTATGGCGTAATAATCCATAGGATAAAAACCTTATATTCTAGTAATAAATTTTACTCCAGAGGAATCTGTAATTTTGCCTTTATATAGAAAGTCCACTTGTCTTAATGTAGCGTAATAGTCAAAATCTGTAACCGCTGATATTCCATCTTTTATCATTATTACGTTATACCACCTTAATGCAGCACTTCCTGCTGTATGCAAAACACAAATGTTAGCTACTGTTCCAGTAACTACGACATTCTTTATTCCTTTAACCCTTAAAATGTAATCTAGGGGGGTTTCAAAAAATGCATCATAACGGTATTTTTTGACTATAAAATCATCTTTTTCTGGTTTTAATTCGTCTACTATTTCGGCTCCCCAAGTTCCAGCTAATGCATGTTCCCCCCATATTTTAAACTCTGGATCATCTTTCATATGCCAGTCTTGTGTGTAAATTATTAAAGCATTAGCACTCCTAGCTTTATCAATCAATTTTTTAATTGAAGGTATTGTTGCTTCAGCAGTTGGAACATATAACTTTCCTTCTTTTCTAACAAAATCATTTTGCATGTCTACAATAAGTAAAGCTGTGTCTGATGGAGAGAGCAAAACTTCTTTCTCTTCTGGAATTTGTGGAACTTCAACCTTCATAATTTATAATACGAACACAAGTTTATTATTCTTTTTTCTTCAACTCTTTTGAGAGTTTATCTGCCATCTTTAGAACTGTAGGATAACCTAGTCTTGATAGTGAGATAATGTCATCCAAGTCAGTTTTATTACCTATACTATAGAAATATTTTCCTACTTTCACCCCTAACTTTTCCCCGTTAACGATGACGTACGTTATTCCATTTTCCATTAGATATTCCCCAGTTAACCTTGATTTCGCTACTCCTATAGTTGGTTTATCAAGAAGTACGCCTATAACAGTTGCTATCCCGCTCTTCCTAGGGTGAGTTAAACCATGACCATCAACTAAGATTAAGTCACACTCATATTTTTCTACTGCTTTTATCATTAACGGAGCTTCCCTCATAAAGAGAAAAGTAGGTATATAAGGGAAAAATACGTCACCTTTAACTAAATTATATTCATAATTTCCGTTTTCTTCCTTTACTGCAACTGCGTATCCTATATTTCCTTTATATGCAATATCTACGCCACAAATACTTTTTGCTTTTTCTAAGCCAAAATGCTCAATTTTAACATTTTTTGCTATTAATTGCTGAAATTTAATTAAAAAATCTAAAATATATTTCTCCATTTTTCTTTCATCTTCTCTAACTGTAATAAAAACAACTGTTGCTCATACGTCTGAACAGCTCCAGGCCTATGATTTCTAACCTCTTCAATGGCTTCACCACTATCTAAATCTTCCTCAAGTATTAAATAGGCAGCAATTACAGTGCCAGTTCTACCTATTCCACCTACACAATGAACCAAATTTCCATTATCTTTCTTTAACCATTTGAAAATCTCTAGCATCTGATCAAATGTTGGTGGGTAACCATCGGGTATAGGTATATGAAGAAATTCAAATCCTTTTTCTTTTAATAAAGTGAAGTAATACACAGATGAGCCCCAAGCCTCTTCTATTTCCCATTCTTCTGGTAAAACTAATACACGTTTTACCCCATTCTTTTTCCATTCATCTATTTCATCTTCAGTGTATGGAATAGGTGATCCGCCTATAATTCCTCTTCTTACCCAGTACATCATTCATCACTCAGCAGATCCGCTGTTCTTCATCATATTTTATTAGGTTATACTCAAATTTTAAAATTATGATAAGGCTTTCAACTGGTATACCAGATTTTGATAAGCTGATAGAAGGGGGAATTCCGCAAGGCTTCTTTGTTGCGCTTACTGGTGAACCTGGAACCGGAAAAACTATATTTTCTTTGCATTTTATTGCTCAAGGACTAAAAGAAGGAGACAATTGCATTTATGTAACTACTGAGGAAAGTAGGGATTCAATAATTAGACAAGCAAAACAGTTTAATTGGGATTTTGAGGAATATATGGAGAAAAAATTAATAATTATAGATGCTTTAATGAAGGAAAAAGAAGATGAATGGAGCTTAACTGAACTTACACCCGAAGAATTAGTAAATAAGGTAATTGAAGCTAAACAAAGATTAGGACAAGGAAGAGCAAGATTAGTAATCGATTCTGTTAGTGCCTTATTTTTAGATAAACCAGCAATGGCAAGAAAAATTAGTTATTACTTGAAAAGAGTGTTAAATAAATGGAAGTTCACAATTTATGCAACTTCGCAATATGCAATAACTACATCACAAGCCTTTGGTTTTGGTGTGGAACACGTAGCTGATGGAATAATAAGATTTAGAAGAGCTATAAAAGATGGAATGTTACACAGATATGTTTTGATAGAAAAAATGAGGCAAACTAATCATGATAAGTACGTTTGGGAGATTGATATTAAACCCGGCAAAGGAATTGTGCTTTTAGGAAAACTAAACGAAAGAAGAGAAGATTATGCTTTACCCCAAAAAGTTATGCAAAAAATTAAAGAAACAAATGAAAACAACAAAATTGAGTAAGTCTATTTTTTACAAGCTTCTATAAAGTTCTTAAATACTTCAATTCCTTTTTCAGTGTGTTTTACTTCTGGGTGAAATTGAACTCCAAATATTGTATTATCTTTATTTACCATAGCTTGAACTTTAGCGTTTTCACTCTCTGCTAATACCCTAAATCCAGCTGGAGGATTTACAACCTCATCAGAATGACTTTCCCATGCATTAATAGTTGGAGATAAACCCCTTAATATTGTGTCCTCATCATGTATATTGACTTTTACAAGTCCATATTCTGGAGAAGAGGCCTTAGTAACTTCTCCGCCGAGGACTTTAGCTATTAGTTGATGACCAAGACATATACCTAATTTTGGTTGTGTCGTTTTTAATACATAATCAACAGCATTTCCCATTTTATCTAACTCAGTAACTACAGAATATGGACCTCCACCATAAATAATACAGTCAAAGTCTTTTAAAATCTCTACTGGTTTATCTGGAGTAATAGGAATAGCGTTTATTCCTAGATATTTTAAGTCTTTTACTATCAAATGATTATATTGACCTCCAAAGTAAATTACGGCAATTTTCACATAAAGTTTTATGCTTTTAAAAATAAAAGCTTTGAGTAGATTACATTATTATGATTGAGTGCAAGGCTGCAGTTGTTGCTTTGATTTCGAAATCTGGGAAAATTCTTCTAATAAAGAGAAAGGAAAATAAGAATGATCCTTGGAGTGGTCATATTGCACTACCCGGTGGAAGAAGAGAAGGAGATGAAGAATGTAGTTATACAGCAATAAGAGAATGTTTAGAAGAGGTTGGAATAAAGCCTTGCAATCTAATAGAAATAGGTATTTATTCCCCTCATAACATGCCATCAATGACAGTGAAAGCATTTTTAAGTTGTATTGAGAGTGAAATAACTCCAAAAATACAAAAGGAAGAAGTTGAGAAGGCTTTCTGGGCTGAAATTAGTAAACTTCAAAAAGGTAACGATGAGGCTTTTTACTATGATGGTTATAGGATATGGGGTATGACATATAGAATTATTAGAGATATAATTGATAAAAAACTGTATGAAAAATGTGTTCAGTCAGGCAACAATACATCATAGCTCAGTGCCGTTGCCTTTCATCACTTTAACAATAGTTTCTCATATTCCTTTACATATTCTACACTTCTTCTGAAATCTGTGAATAATTTTGATGCCTCTATTACATCTTCTTCCTTAATTATATTTCTTCCGTTCCTTTGTGCTATGATGAATGATGGCTCAAGCAATTGTACTGCATATCTTAAACTAAACTCAACACCTAATTTTGTAAGCGTTTCTAACGCCTTATCCTCTAAATGGACATCTATTTCATCAGCTCTAATTTTTAGAATTTCTCTTATCTCGTCAGCATTATAAGGCCTTGTTGGGATTATTAATAATCTGTCTAACAAATCTAATGGCATTCCGTGAGGAGATTCTACGTCCGTTCCTCTAATTTTAGTTATCCCTCTATTAGTAGCTAAAATTAATATAGGGGCTAAATCAGCTTCTAAAGCTTTAGTTAAGAAGGAAAAAGCTTCAATATCTAACATATGAGCATCGTCTATAAATAAAACGCCAGGTACTAACTCTCCTTCACCTTTGCTTATAATATCTTTAACCCATTTATCTACGCTTTCCCTTATTTCACTATTTATTTCTCTCTCACTAAAGAAGCTAAATAATGCAGTTATTGAAATATTCCTAGCGGCTACATTTAAATCTAAATCATGTAAAGTGACTGTTATTGTTGTTTCCTTATCTTTCTTTATTGGTCCTGATGGTATTTCTACTTGTCTAACCGTTTCAATGTCATAGCTTTTTGCTCCCTCAAAGCTTTTCGCTTTGCCAATTTTACTTACTTCACCAGTTTGTGCATCAATCCAAATTACATCTCCTTTTCTTACGTTTAATTGAACAAGTTGCTCTGCAATGCTATCTCCAACAGTAAAAGTTTTTTCCTCATCTTTAGTAGCTAAAACTATTTGTGCTTCTCTAGGCATAACAGAATAAGGATTTAATCTACTCCTTGCCACTTTTAATTTAATGTCTTTAACAACTCCTTCATAAACTGTCCTTCTTTGCTTAATTCTAACGCCTATTGATTTTCTTATAGCTTGAGTTAATATTTCAGTTTTCTTAAGCTCTGTTGAATATATTTCTGATGCGTTCATTGTAGTAAATGGTGTATCTTCTCCAAGTTCTTTGGCTATTGCAACAGCTAATGCTGTTTTACCAGTACCAGGAGGACCAACAAAGAGCACTCCTTTACCTGCCATTTTACCTTGTTTAATTAACTGAACTACGATTCCAGCAGCTTCTCTCGCTTCGACTTGGCCCACAAGCCCATCAGCCTTAAACTTGGCTTTTCCTTTCTCATCTAATCCTAATCCAGTTATATGACTGTGAATGCTCGCCTTTTCTCTCTCTATTTTTCTTATCTCTCTGATCTCTGCCATAGTCATTAATAATATATATAAGTGAATTTTTGAGATTATCCTTTTAAATGACTATCAAAGAATATTTAATAGTGATGAAGACCTTTGGAACTGAGTAGTGCTGAAGTGGCGGCTGTCTGAGGTTTTAAGTATGAAACCTATTCACCTTTCAGTAGGTAGATTCAACATAGATATAATAGCTAATATAGAAAGATTGCCAGATGTTGATGAATTTATGACTACTGATTTACTTGAAATTTTACCAGGAGGAGCTGCAGTAAATTACGCTGTGACTATTGTTAAACTTGGCCATAGTAGTAAGCTTTTAGCAAAAGTTGGTAAAAGCCCCTTAACTCAAAGCTTAATGGAAAGCATAGCAGAAATTGGTGTTGGACTTGATTATGTTGAAGAAGTTAATGGACCACAGAGTATGGCCTTAATATTTTTAAGAAAGAATGGTAAAATTTCGATGGTAAGAAAGTTAGGGGCTTCAACCTTAATAACTGCTGAAGATGTAAAGAAATATTTTGGTCTATTTGATGTAATTCACTTTGCTTCAATTCCCTCAAATGTAGTCATCAGAGATCCTATGGCTAGGTTAATTTCCTATGATCCTGGTCCTTTTAGTAAAGATGTAAATGAGGTCGATGTGGATGTTCTTTACTTAAATGAGAAGGAAAGTAATCTAATAGACCTAAGCAAAGTAAGGGCTAAGATTATAGTTATAAAAATGGGAGAAAAGGGGGCTAAAGTTATTACTGAAAGCCAAGAATGTTATGCTGAGGCTTATAAAATTAACAACGTACTGGATACCACTGGAGCTGGAGACGTATTTGATGCTACTTTCAATTATTCTATAGCAGAAGGTTTAAGTATAGAAGAAAGCTTAAAATTGGCTGTTACATCCTCAGCGTTAAAAGTACAAAGATTAGGAGGTATTAATTCCCCTACATTAAACGAAATAAAAGAAGCGTTAAAAACTTACACACCAAAAGTAGAATGTAAATGATAGTACTTTTCATAGATTTTGATTATTTCTTTGCTCAAGTAGAAGAGGTTCTTAATCCTCAATATAAGGGAAAACCTTTAGTTGTATGTGTTTACTCTGGAAGAAGTGAAAGAAGTGGTGCAGTAGCTACAGCAAATTATGAGGCAAGAAAGTTAGGAGTAAAGGCAGGAATCCCTATTTCTAAGGCGATGGAATTGGCACCTAACGCTATATTTTTGCCAATGAGAAAAGAAGTTTATAGTAAAGTTTCTAAGAGGATTATGGAAATAATAAGAAAATACTCAGATAAAATGGAGATAGCTAGCATTGATGAAGCTTACATTGACATAACAGATAAAGTTAAAGATTTTGACGAGGCTTTGAAGTTAGGAAAAAGATTAAAGGAAGAAATTTATCAGAAAGAAAAGATAACTGTAAGTATTGGAATAGCACCTAACAAGGTATTTGCTAAGATTATTGCCGACAAAGTTAAACCAAACGGTTTAGGTATTTTAAAACCAGAGGAAGTATCAGATTTCATAAGAAACTTGGATATTGATGAAATACCCGGCGTAGGAAAAGTGATATCTGAAAAACTTCATAAGATAGGAATAAACAAATTAATTGACATACTACATGTACCTTTTGATACTCTGAAGAAAGAAATTGGTGAAGCAAAAGCTCATTATCTTTATAAATTAGCGACAAACACTTACTTTGAACCTGTTGTTAATAAAGAAAGAGTACCTCACGGAAGATATTTAACACTGCCTAAAAATACTAGAGATCTAAAAATTATTGAACCTTATTTGATCAAGGCTATAGACGAAGCTTACAAAAAAATTGATGGAATACCCAGAAGAATAACTGTTGTTACAATTATGCAAGATTTAGATATTATAAGTAAGAGTAAAACTTTTAAAGGGGGAATAAGTAAAGACAAAGCATATAAAGAATCTTTAGAATTACTTAAGGCTATATTAGAAAAAGACAAAAGACTAGTTAGGAGAGTAGGAGTAAAGTTTGATAATATCTTTAAATCTAAGGGTCTCGAGGATTTTATTCAATAATAAGTTCTATTTTGTCCTTAATTCTCTCTATGTCTATTTTACCGTATTTTGAAATATAATTAATAAATCCTCTCACACCTCTTTCATTTACATCTGCGTCCTTCAAAATTTCTATGTTTATAAAGAGTGGTAATCTATTGCTTCTCAAATATTTCTCAATTTTTATTAAGTTACTAAGTTTTTTGAAATCCTCTTCTACACCTTCAGCCTCAACCACTCCCTTATCGCCTTTAATTATCGTCTCTTCATAGTTAATTTCTCTATACTTGTCTAAAACTAAGATAAATCTCGCTAATCTTCCACCTAAAGTATCTTCATAGAAGTTTAAAGCTAATAAAAAATCTTCTTTTCTTGTTATAGGTAAAATAATAAGTTCTTCTGTTCCTATTATATTAATAAGAGGATTTATTTTTACACGCATTTTATAATCACCAGAAATGATTGAAATAGATGGTTCTTTTGGAGAAGGAGGAGGACAGATCTTAAGAACCTCATTAACACTTTCAGCATTAACAAAAAAACCTTTCAAAATTTATAAAATTAGAGCAAATAGACCTAATCCAGGGTTACAGAGACAACATCTAACTGCACTCGAGGCTGTTAAAATTCTTACTAATGCAAAAGTTAAGGGGGATAAATTAGGTTCTACAGAAGTTATTTTTGAACCTCAAAATATAATTGAAGAAGGAGAATTTATGTTCGATGTAGGAACAGCTGGAAGTGTTACATTAATTTTACAAACAATTTTACCTCTTTTATTAAATAGAAAGGTAAAAGTGACTATTAGGGGAGGTACAGATGTACCGAAATCCCCGTCTATAGATTATATTAGATTAACTTTTCTCCCCTTGCTAGAGAAAATAGGTATTAAAGTTTCTTTAGATCTGATTAAAAGGGGACATTACCCAGAAGGAGGAGGTGAAATAAGAGTTTCACAAGTTGTCGGAAATCCTTCTCGGTTTTCTTTACTACAAACTGGCAAACTAATTAAAATAAAAGGAATATCTCACGTTTCATCATTACCATCTCATATTGCTGAAAGACAAGCCAAATCAGCTAAAGAATACCTTCAATCAAAATTAAATGTACCAATAGATATCGATCTTGATATAAGAGAAAAAGAAATAAGTAAAGGATCTGGTATTACATTAACTGCAATATATGAAAATACTTATTTAGGATCGGATTCTTTAGGTGAAAAAGGGAAAAGAGCTGAAACTGTAGGCGAAGAAGCAGCAAAGCTACTTTTTGAAGAAATAAAAAGTAATGCAACTGTTGATAAGCACATGGGAGATATGTTAATGTTGTATGCTTCATTATTTTCTGGCGAATACATAGGTTCTATCTTAACAATGCATGCAAAGACTAATGCTGAGATTATTAAAAAGTTCTTAAACGTTGAAATTGAAATAAAAGGTGAGAAACCCTTCTTCTTTAAGGCTAGGAAGGAATTATGACAGCCCTACCAAGAATTCTCTCTTGCATTAAATCGTTTAATGCATCATTTATTTCGTCTAAGTAATAAGGAACTGGTAAGGTTTTAAGCTTTCCATCTTTAAAGAGCTTAATAACGTTTATCATATCTTCCATAGTTCCATACAAAATTCCTTTAATCCTAAGCCCTCTAAGTACAAGTAATTGTTCTGGCACATTAAGTTGACCACCAAATTCACCAATAATTCTCAATTCTCCTCTTCTATCTAAAAGCCAAGTAACATCATCTAAAGTTTCATCTGATCCAACAAAATCCAAAATATAATCAAACTTCTTTCCTACAATTGAAGTATAAAGTGATGGATAAGTTTTCTTTCTATAATAAACGTGATCGGCCCCTAATTCCTCAGCTTTTGATAATCTTGCTGGACTTCTACTAACTACACTCACTTCAGCCCCTAAACTCTTAAGTATTTGTATAGCAAGCAAAGCTACAGACCCTGTGCCTACAACTAAAACCTTATCACCAGCCTGAATACCCTTAGTTGCACTATAAGCTGTTACTCCAGCATCAGCCAAAGGAGCTAACTGGATAGGATTACCATCAACCTTTATCAGAAAATCCTCATCTGGAACTTTAACGTACTCAGCATAACCACCATTTAAATGAACTCCTAATACTTTAACCCTTTCACAGAATTGATAGTAACCAGCTTTGCAATGTTTGCATTCTTTGCATCCAAAAGCATTGTAAACCATTACTAAATCTCCCTTCTTAAATCTAGTACCACCTTCTACTACCTCTCCAACTATCTCATGCCCTAAGATAATTGGAGTAGTTACTGGTACTTCATACTTCCAATCGCCCATGATAACGTGTAAGTCGCCATGGCATACTCCAGTAGCTTTAACTTTTAGTAAAACTTCTTTTTCATTTTCTAATTTAGGTATCGGAACATCTTCTATGCTAAGCGGTTTGCCAATCTCCTTAAATACGGCTGCTTTCATTATTACCAGCCGGATTTTAAATAAGAGTTTATTTCCCACTCAGTAATCTCTTTTTCATATTCATCTATTTCTTTTTTCTTCAAGTCAATGAATGTATCAATTAGCTCTTTCCCCATATAATACTTAAGTTTAGTATCATTGTCAAGTTTGTGTATTGCATCTTTAAGGTTTTTAGGTAAAATAGTTACCTCATAGTTAACATCAACGTCAAGTCCTCTTTCAATACCATCAATACCAGCAAATATCATTGAAGATAATAATAAGTAAGGATTAGCTAATGGGTCAGCTAATCTGAACTCAAATACACCAACATCTCTGTAAGTCGATGGTATTCTAATTACATAGTGTCTTTCATTCCCTATTCCAGCAATATTAGGTGTCACAATCTCAGTATATCTTTTGTAAGAGTTTATTGTGGGAGAAGCAATAGCTAAAATTGATGAAATATGTTCTAATATTCCAGCTAAAAAGGAATACAAAACTTTACTTAAACCTAAGCCTTTTGGATCTGATGTATCAACACCAACAGATTTATTTGAAAGGTCTACAAGCTTAATGTAAATATCCATACTACTGCTTGGATATTCTTTAAAAGGCTTCGGCATAAAAGTAGAATACATGCGATATATTCTTGCCGTATCTCTAATAATTTCTCTTGATGTTATTAACGAATCAGCACCCTCTATTGCATCTCCCATACTAAATGTAATTTCATATTGACCAGGACCATAATGCTTATTTATATATTGAACTTGTATATTAACGCTTTCTAAGTACTTTATCAAATCTCTAAGAAAATTCTGTTGTTCCATTAAGCCTTCAGATGAAAAAGCTCTAGCTTCGTCAGCTGGTACAGGCTTTCCGTCTTTAAAGTTAATCAAATAGAAAGTAGGCTCGAAAGCAACTTTCAAATTGTAACCTAATTCGCTTAATTTATCTATAGCTCTAGCTAATAAAGATCTAGTACACAATGGATGAGGAGAATTATCTTGGGTAGTAACGTAAGATAGCACTCTAGCTGTTCTCTCTAAATAGGGTATTATAACGAAGGTGCTAATATCTGGAACAGCAAATACATCTCCATACCTCGGTTTTATTGGTATATCCTTATAATCTAAATAAAGAAGCGATTCAGAGTATTCTACACCTTTGTCTAATGCTTTTTCAAATTCTATTCTTCTCAGTGATCTGCCTCTTGAGTTCCCTAGGATATCCGTGAAAACTACTCTTACGTAGTCTACTCTTCCACTTTTAAGAATTTCAAGCACTTCGTCTCTAAGCAATTTTCTCACCACTAATTAAACCACTCAATTTATAAGCATTAGCGAAAACGACTAAATATTTGTCCAGCATATAATACGGCATTCGAATATTCACTAAAGATTCCTCTTTCGATTACTTTTCCGCCTGATTGAAGCTCAACAATATAAATATATTCATTTTTTCTCTTTCTTCTGTGAAATTTAATTGTGTAAATTCCAGCGTTTATTACTTTCTTCTGTGAAACTTCATAGCCTAAAATCATAATTGTGTAAATATCCATTATTTCTTTATATCTACAACAACATGATAAACTTTTGGTTTTACACTTCTAACTATTCTGGCAAAAATAACATTTGGATATTTATTTTTTGAAATGTTAATAGGATCTTCTCCTTCAATTTCAGTAAATAAATGGATTATTCCGCCTTCTTTTACGTGGTCCCAAGCAACATTAAACGCTTCATTAGCCTTTTCTGGTAAAGGAGAAATGATCCTATCAGCTAAGGGTAAATACTTTATTTTTTCAAAAGCGTCCCCATATATAGGAATAACCCCATACGCCTTGTTTAGATCCACATTAGCCATCATATAATAGTATGCATAAGGGTTTATGTCAATTGAATAAACTACTTTCGGTTTTCCTAAAACATAGGAAAGAACTGAAAAAGGACCAAATCCGGCAAACATATTAATTATTATTTCTCCTTGTCTAACTTGTTTAGCGACTCTTAAATGTTCATAAGATAGTTTTGAAGAGAAAAACACTTTTGTTATATCAAGAAAATATTTGCATCCATGCTCTTTATATATTGTTTCACTTCTTTTTTCACCTGCTAGGTGAACAAAAGTTGATAATCTGTAATCTCCTTTTGTATCTCTATATCTTCCCCATACTGCTTTTATATAAGGAATCTTTTGAAGTATCTCATACGCGAATTTTCTTACTTCTTCAATATCTTTTTCAAATGGTATTCCTACTACTGCAATATCACCCACTATTTCTACTCTTTTCCATAGTCCTAATTCTTTCGCTAGCTCTTTTATCAATTTCCTCCACCCTTTTTAACCCTTCCTCGACATCTTTTAATCCTACATTTAATGGGACTCCTCCATCTAATACGCTTTCTCCATTTACAAAAACTGTTTCAACAGAATAACCAGAGTAAATCAGACTTTCATAAGGAGAGAAAGCATCCAAAGGAAAGGCTGGTGGTTCACGATATTCATATAGCACTAAATCAGCAATACCTTCAACTCCTAAATAACCAGAATTTAATCCTAATTGTTGATGACCCCATAATGTCACTGATCTAAAAGCTTCTTCTGGAGATAGCATTAATCTTGTACTTGCAAAAGCCATTTCTTGTCTAATGTCAAATGAAGGAACTAAATCTAAAGCTAATGAAGGCTTATATTCACTGAGTGGAAATCTAGATACCTCAAAGGAAGGAGTGAAAGCAAGATATAGTCCATATTTCTTTATATAATTCAAATCTAACCTTGATCCTCCTCCTAATCCAATTACAGTTTTAGGCAAATCTTCTTTTCTAAACTGAGAAAAGTTTACTGTCCTTTCAACCAGAACAGCAACATTATATTCCTTAGCTAGGTCAAAGACTTCCCTAGCTAAATCGTGTTCACAAACCTTTAGTATTACGTTGTTTCCACCTGAATAAGACCATCTATTGTACATGGCCTTAAACTCCTTTTCCCAATCATCTGGGGAATTGTTACAACCAACTGGAATAGCTATTATTGGTTTTAACCCTACATTGGCTATAGCTCTTGCTACGATATCTGAATACTTATCACTAAAAACAGTTGTAGTAACACCAAATCTTAATAAATGATAAGCTCCTAAGGTAGCCAAATGATAGACATCATTATTGCTGATAACTGAAAGAAGGTCATTTGCGTTAGTTTTCCCATAAAATATTCTATATCTAAATGGATAAAGTGTAATGAACGTATGAATTGAAATAAAACCAGGTGAAAGTAACCTGTCCCATCCTCCAATATCTAACTCAGCATCTTCATATCCAGCTGGCTCTTCATTGCTAATTACTTCTATTTTACCTTCATTTATTCCTACATATACTTTCTTTAATGGATTATCAGCACCTAATGCTATCCCAGCTCTAATAATACTTTTCATCCAAACAACACCTTATAATATTATGGACTATATCACTTTACTTGAAGAGGAATTAAACACTAACTATAAAGTCGATTCTCCAATTCAGCTTGATCAAGCCTATGTTATAGGTGCAGGTGATTCATACGCTGCTGGTTTAATAGTACAAGAGAAAAGCTACAAGAAAATTATTGTTCTAGATCCTTATGAGGCTCTTGATTTTAATATAGACAAGCCCACAGTTATTTTATCAGTATCTGGAAAAACTAAGTATAATGTAATATTAGCAAAAAGACTGAAAAATAAAGGAGTTAAAGTGATAGTAGTTACAGCTAATCAAGACTCGCCACTAGCAAAAGAAGTTAATGATTTAGTTATATTACCATATAAACCAAAAGCACAATTACCAGGCTTCTTGTCTTTTCTTATGTCTTTATCAGCTTTATATTCTATTTTTAGACTAGAAGAAGATAAGGAAAATCCTAAAGAAATTTTAAACATTAAAGATAATCCTTTCTTCTTAGGGAAAGGAGAAAATTACGGTGTAGCTTATTTTAGTACATTAAAGATGGCCGAAATTTTTGGAAGCCCTTCTAGTTATGAAAAGTTAGAATTATTTGTTCATTCTCCGATATTTTCCACTAGAAATAGACAAATAATAATTTTATCTTCTGGCGATGAAAGAGAAAACAAACTAAAAGAGAAAATTGATTATACTGAGATAGAGAAAACTTCGTGTAGAGGAGCTTTCTGTAATACTAAAGTGATTCTTCTTTCCTTAATCGAAAAAATGAAAAGAGAGAGATGGAATAGAATATATTTCCTCGAAGATAAAAAGATCCTAAATATTAGTTCTGAGATGATATATTGATGAAAGTATTAGATTTAAGGCAAAGTGATACTAAATGCGGAAGTAACTCACCAGCATTAAGTATTATGAGATTCTGGCTTAGTGAAGGAGGAGGTCAGGAAATAGAAATTATAGCATTAAAGGGATTACAAGCTGATCAAGTTGAAATGTGGGCCGAAGCCATGAAAGAAAAAGGAGTTAAGATATTGTCAAAGTCAGATGAAGGAGACAAGATAGTATATAAAGTATATCTTCCATAACTATAGTTTCTTTTATTTATTTTTAAAAAATAAATTAAACAAATAGAATTGTTGTCATTAGAAATTAAAGACCAAAAATAAACGTAAAATATAATTGGATCTATAAGCTAATTAATAATTATGAATTATTTAGTATTAGCAAAGTACACAAGTATAGTTATTCTTCTAGTATCAGTAATAGTTTATGTCTTCGGGGATCCAATAACTAAGTTACTTTCTTACCAAGGACCAGTATTAGGAGGTGGAGTTTTAGGATGGTATACACTTAATTCAGCAAGTAAGGATAAATATGTTGAAGATGAGCAAGGCGAAAGAGTTCCAGTTGTATCTATTGCAATAAGGAAATATGCTATCTTATCATTTGTCTTAAGTTTAGCTCTTGTTATACCTTGGCTAACTCCACTTATGTTTAAAATTGAAGAGGAGAATCAGATCTTATTTGCTGGTTCATTTATATCAATGGCGATTGCTGGATTTATCATGGGTTACTTTATCTCATCATTTAAATTTATAGAGAAAGTTTTGATATATAGCTTGGGTTTTGTAGCGGATATTTTATATTTCTTTATAGTTTATGATGCTGCTAACCTATTCGGTATACCAGAAACTATAATTGTTAACTACATTCTTCTTCTGGTATTTGGATTGAAATTCCCAGAAGGTATATTGTTTGGCCTTTATATAGTAAAAAAAGTAAAGGCAATTTGATGGGAAAAGTTTATATTATAGGTGCTGGACCCGGAGATCCAGATTTAATTACATTAAAAGCTTATAATTTAATTAAAAAGGCTGATGTCATTATTTATGATAGGCTTATTTCTAAAAAATTATTGCAGAATACAAATGCTGAATTAATTTATGTAGGAAAGGAAATAGGAGATTCAGAACTACAAGACTATATAAATAACCTTCTAGTAGAAAAAGCTAAAGTAAAAGATATTGTTGTTCGTTTAAAAGGTGGAGATCCTTACATTTTTGGTAGAGGGGAAGAAGAATGCATTTATGTAATGAGTAATGGAATAGAATGCGAAGTTGTACCTGGGATCACTAGTGCTATTGCTGTCCCTGCTTATGCTGGAATTCCAGTAACTAGTAGATTAGTTTCGGCTTCCAGTTTTACTGTAATCACCGCTACTAGAGCCTATAATAAAATAATTGATAAAGATTACATTCCTAAAAAAGGAACATTAGTTATTCTTATGGGAATACACGTAATTAAAGAGCTCGAAAAAGTCCTACTTTCGATAAGAGATCCTAAAGAGAAGATAGCTATTATTGAAAATGGAACAACAGAAAATCAAAGGGTTTTCATTGGAACTTTAGACCAGTTATCAAAATTAGTAGAAGAAAACAATGTTAAATCCCCGGCTATAATTGTTGTTGGTGATGTTGTTAAACTTAGAGACAGATTATGGAAGTTAACTTAAAATCTTTGTTTAACGGAAGTCTACTTATGAAGGTTAAAGATCCTGTTTGTGGAATGGATGTTGATGACACGACTCCTTATAAGTTTTCATATAAGGGGAAAACGTACTATTTCTGTAGCCCTATGTGTATGGCTGAGTTCAAAAAAAGACCAGAAAAATATATTAAATGAGTTTGTTACCTAATTTCTGTGTACCCGCCAAAGTTTGGATATGTAATTCCAGATAGTTTAAATGAAGCGTTAGAGTTCTTAGAAGAGCATCAAGATGCTAGGCCTTTAGCTGGTGGTCATAGTTTAATACCAATGCTAAAACTAAGATTAATTAGACCATCATATTTAGTAGAAATACGAAGGCTTCAGAATCTTAGTTATATTACAAAAGAGGGAAACGTTTACAAGATCGGAGCTTTAACTACCCACTATCAGATCATGAATTCTTCAATTCCATTATTAAGTGAAACAGCAAGTAAAATTGGAGATCCACAAGTTAGAAACATGGGAACAATTGGTGGAAGTATATCTCATCTTGATCCTTCTGCTGATTATCCTGCAGCTTTAATTGCTATGGATGCAAAAGTCAAAATTACTGGAAGAAAAGGAGAAAGAGTAGTTGATTTTAAATCCTTTGCAAAAGATATGTTTTCTCCAGACATTAATCCGGGAGAATTAGTTACTGAAATTCAAGTACCCTTATTTGAAGGATACAAATTCTCTTATCAAAAATTAGAAAGAAGAGCCGGAGATTTTGCAATAGTAGGAGTGGCTTTGCTCCTTAAACTTTCTGGCGATGTGGTTGATGATGTTAGAATTGGCTTAACCGCTGTTAATAACGTTGCTGTTAGGGCTAAAGGCGCAGAAGAAGAACTTTTGGGAAAAAGATTAACTGACGAAGTAATAGAAAAAGCATCTACCAGAGCCATGGAAAGTGCAAATCCAGCTTCAGATTTAAGAGGTTCTGCTGAATACAAAAAGAAAATGGTAAAAGTTTTAACTAAGAGAGCTATTCTTAACGCATTAAAGAGGTGAAAGAAATGAAAGTGATAAATTCTGATGAAAAAGTTAAAATTACTTTGAAAATTAACGGAGAAAAATATGAGACTGAGGTAGAACCTAGAAGGTTATTAGTTCATGTTCTCAGAGAATTAGGATTCACTGGAGTACATATAGGGTGTGATACTTCGAACTGTGGAGCATGCACAATTATAATGAATGGAAAATCTGTAAAATCTTGTACAGTATTAGCCGTTGAAGCCGATGGAGCTGAGATATTAACAGTTGAAGGATTAGCAAAAGATGGAAAACTTCACCCCATTCAAGAAGCTTTCTGGGAAAACCACGCATTACAATGCGGTTACTGTACGCCAGGGATGATAATGGAGGCTTACTGGTTGTTAAAAGAAAAGCCTAACCCTACGGAGGAAGAAATAAGAGAAGGAATATCTGGGAATCTTTGTAGATGTACTGGTTATCAAAATATTGTGAAAGCAATTAAGGCTGCTGCAGAGAAATTAAGTCAGACTCCGTATCCACATCAATAATGACTTCTTTTCCACATTCGATCAAGCACACGTCATTTCGTTTTTTCAGTATTTCTCTTGCTCCAATATCACCACTTAATGACATTAAATCTCCATAAAGTTTTTTAGAAATAAGTACGGGATTACCTCTAGCGTTTTGATAAACAGGAATAACCGCTGAACAAGATTCTTTAAAACTTGATATTATTTTTTGTATGGTTTCTTTTGTTAACAATGGCATATCTCCTAGCAAAATAAGAATACCATCATAATCTTGAAAAAATCTTACTCCCAATTTTATTGATTCGCTTATACCCAGCATCCATTTAGGATTATAAATCACTATTTCATTTTCTAATAATGGTAATAGTTCATTAGCATACTTTCCTACTATTACGACCCTATCTAAGAAATTAACCGCTTCTATAACCCTAATTAGTATTGGTTTTCCTAAGAATTGCTGAATCAACTTATTTTTTCCAAATCTTTTAGCTTCTCCAGCAGCAAGTATAACAGCACCAATTCTCATAAATATTTGTACTCTAATATAACCTTATGAAGTTTGAAGGAGAAGTACAAGTCCCTATTACTTCTGATAAATTATGGGAATATATTACACAGCCGGAAAAAATAGCTTCTTGCTTTCCTGGTTTAAAGAATTTTTCAAAAGAGGGAGATGAATATAAAGTTGTAGGTACAACTGGTATAGGATTTATAAAGGGGGACTATAAAGCTTCTGTAAAATTCTCTCAAATAGACGATAAGACAAGAACTGTAGGTTTAATTGCAAAGGGAAACGGATTAAATAGTAATGTTGATATTAATGCTACAATTAACGTTTTAGATAATCCAACAAGACTTAAATATACTGCAGATGTGAAGATTAGCGGTATACTAGCTTCTGTAGGAGCTAGATTAATGGATTCTGCTGTTAACAAAATTTTAAATGATCTATTTGAATGTATTAAAACAAAGGCGAGTAGTGAATGAAATTACAAGGAAAAATAAAAATAAATGACATAAGTAAGGCTGAAGATTTTATTTCGAGTTATCATAACTTGTTACGTTGTGTACCTGGAGTAAAAGAAATTGATGGAAATAGGTTTACTGCAAAAAGTAAAATAGGTTTTTTGACTATTGAAACTGATGGCGAAGTAAAGGCCTTTAACAAAGGGGATAATTGGTCAGAAACTGTAATAGAAATTATTGGTGCTGGTGTTAAAGCTATAGTTAGAAGTTTAGTTAAAATTCAAGACCATGAATTAGTCTATGACGTTGACTATGATGTTGACGTTCAAATTCCAGCTTTAAAAAATTTCGTAGAAAAGCAAGTCTCCCAATTAACAAAACAAATTTTAGAATGCACAGCTCAAGCAGTATCTTAATCAATTAACTCAGTTATTATACCAAGTCCTCTTGTTCTTCCTTCTCTAAATACGAATATCTGATCTTTTTCAATATATTCTGGCCTGTATAAGAAGGAAAGGATTACTTCTGAGGAATCTCCTGTTCTTAAATACTTCTTAGAAATCTTTTCAAACTTTACAGCCTGCCTTATAGTATATAAATGTAACGTTGCAACATATCCCTCCCTAATCGTTGTAGGATGATGCAATACAATGACCTTTGCTTTAAATTTCCTATAAGCCTTTGTCTCTCCTTTAACTAAAACCATTCCTTTTCTTAATACATCTTTCTCAACACCTTGAATAGCAAAAGTTGCTATGCTTCCAGGATTTACACTATCAACGAATATTCTATTAAGCTGAATAGACTTAACTTTTACAGGTTTAAATTCACCAAACTTTGTAGGACCTACGTAATAGGTTTCATTTGCTGATATACTTCCCCTTATAACAGAACCTAAGACCACTGTACCAACACCACTAACATTGTATATCTCATCAATATAAACTAAAGGAGGTTGAGAATTATTCATTTTTTCAATTTTATTCTTTGGTGGTAACATGTTAAGGAATTTAACGAGTAAACCTAATCCTTCACCAGTTACATTAGAAACTTTAAATATTGGTACAACTCTTCCCGTCCTCATAGCTAAAATTGCGTTTAGAATGTCTTCTTCTCCTTCCACTTCCATAACTAATCTATTTATACCAGGGATTCTAAGAACATTTTTAATATCGTTAACTATTTCATTAATTCTCTCTTTACCATATTTATCAACTTTAGTTATCACAATAAATATAGGAAAACGTAAAATAGAAGCTACTGCTAAATGTTCTTTTCCCATAGCTGATAAGCCATCATCTGCACCAACAACTAACATAACGTAATTTATTTCATAACCTAATAATCCCTTTAATGTAGTCCTCAAATATCTTTCGTGACCTCCCAAATCAACTAGACGAATTATCTTAGAACTATTTATTGTAACATCTGCTTCATCTAAAGGATCTCTTAAATTCCAATTTACTACCTCACCATTATCTTTTAAGCCTAAAACTCTTAATGTAATAGAAGATGTTCTTCCAGTTATAACTTCATGTACATGCTTAGCAACTAAGGCTCTTAAGGTTCCATTTCCATCATCTAATTTTCCAAAGATAAGAGCACCAGTTAACGTACTTTTACCAGCATTCACATGACCCATAACAGCTATGTTTACCTGAACTGGAATTTTATCCCTATGAATTCTTATTAAGACTTCAGCAATGAACTTTCCTTTCTTAGCTTCAACTTTTCTAACATGAACTATTTTAGCATTTATAATTGAAGCTATTTTAGACAATATCTGTAAGCTTTTATCAAGTTCATTTTCTGTTAAGCCTAAAACCTCTCCATTATCACTTACTCCAATAATGTAAAAGGCTTCACCACCACCTTCTTCAAGTCTATATTTCATTTGAGAAGCTAATTCTTGTAACCTATTTTCATCTTTACTACTGAGGATAAGCTTATACTCTATCTTTCCATCTTCACTTTCTTTAGGATAGTTCATCTCACCACTTTTATCAATTAATAATTTGTACTTGGGTTTAAATTTTATAATTGAGGATAAATGAGTGAACCTAAATTACTTTATGAAGGAAAACATGTTTGCCCAATGTGTCATAAAGAAACCTTAATAATCAGAGAATATGCATATGATGCCCCTAAAGTAGGAAAATTAGAACTTTCTGTTTGGGAATGCGAAAATTGTGGCTTTAGAGTTAGAGATGTAAAACCCATAGAATTTCTTTCCCCAATTAGACTAGAGTACAAAGTGGAAAAAGAAGAGGACTTAAATACTATTATTTATAGATCTGCTTTTGCTAATGTGTTTATTCCAGAATTAGGAGTTGAAATAACAGCTAGCACAGCATATCAGGGTGTATTATCTACCATAGAAGGAATCCTTGAAATCATAATAGATCAAATAGAAGAATGTAATGAAGAAACTTGCAAAGAATTATTTGAAGCCAAGGAAGGAAAAAGAAAATTCACTTTAATAATAGAAGATCCAAGTGGATTAAGCTTTATACAAAGTGACAAAGTAATAATAAAAAAACTTGAGGAATCTATTCAATCTTAACTTCAGTACCTGTCTCTTGTTGTGGCTTCTTTTTCATAACTACTTGAAGTACTCCGTTATTATAAGTTGCTTTAGCACTCTTTTCATCAACGTCAGTCGGAAGCTCAACTTCTTTATAATACTTTCTATCTTCACCTTGTGCTTGAATTATTAACTTATTTCCAGACACTCTTACTTTAATTTGATCTTTATTTACACCAGGCACTTCAGCAATTACTCTTACTTCATCGTTCTTCTCTATAACATCTACTAATGGTTCTCTTTCTTCACTTATTATCGGTTGTCCTTTAAAATTCTTAACATTGCCAAATTCCTCAATCTTAGGTTTACCATCTGGACCTACAGTAATTCTAAAGCCATAAACATAAGGTCCATAAACTTTTGCTCCTTCTTCTTTCCCGAGCCTCATAAATTCTTTTTCAAACCTTTCAAATTCTTCTTCTATCTCTCTAAATAACTCATCAAATAAATCAAATGGATCTCTATACTTCTTGGACATTGTAGATCCCATAAATAATTATGAATTAGTGGTTAAAAAATCAATTATTCTCTTGGTTGGACCAACTCTAATAAAACTCCCATCACGCTTTTTGGATGGACAAAAGCAACTAAATGACCTCTCGCTCCGGGTCTAGGCTTTTTATCAACTAATTGAATACCTTGCGATTCTAATTCTTTAAGTGAAGCTTCGATATTTTCTACTCTTACAGCCAAATGATGTAATCCTTGCCCCCTATTTTTTATAAACTTCGCCACAGTGTTATTCATATCTTCATGATTTATTGGCTCAAGTAGTTCAATTGCTGTCTCACCATCTTTTCCAGTTAAAAATGCTACCTTTAATCCTCTGTCTTCCAACGTTTCTCTATGTACAAGCTTCATGCCTAATTTCTCTGTATAAAACTTTATTGCTTCTTCTATGTTTTCAACAGCTATACCTATATGATCAATATTTTGTGTCTCCATCAATTATATTTTTACATTTTTGACTTAAAAGTTTGTTTAAAAAAGCAAAAGTTTTAAGTGTTTAAACCTATATAAATACGGGGCTTAGCTTGGATATAGAGGATAAAATTAAAGACAGTTATCAACAATGGGAAGAAAAAGTATTAAAACCATGGTTGAGCAAGAGAGCAGAGAGGAAACAGACTTTTACCACCCCCTCTGGTATTGAAGTAAAAAGATTGTATACTCCTCTTGACCTTAGAGGATCGTATGAAGAGAAGATAGGATACCCCGGTCAGTATCCATTCACAAGAGGAATTTACCCTACAATGTATAGGGGAAGATTATGGACAATTAGACAATATGCTGGTTTTGGATCAGCAGAAGATACAAATGATAGATTTAGAAAATTATTACAAGCTGGTCAGACTGGTTTAAGTATGGCTTTTGACCTACCTACACAATTAGGACTAGATCCAGATCACATATTAGCATTTACAGAAGTAGGTGTTGTTGGAGTTTCGATGTTTCATTGGAAAGAGATGGACATTGTAATGAACGGAATTCCATTAGACAAAGTAACAACTTCAATGACAATAAATGCAACAGCAATTGAATTACTCTCAATGTATGTGGCCACAGCAGAATCTAGAGGAATAGATAGAAAAGTCCTAGATGGTACAGTACAAAACGATATTCTTAAAGAATATATTGCAAGAAAGAACTTTATTTATCCACCAGAACCATCAATGAGATATGCTATTGACTTAATTGAGTATTCTGCAAAGAATATTCCTAAATGGTACCCAATTAGTATTAGCGGTTACCACATAAGAGAAGCCGGTGCTGATGCAGTATTAGAAGTAGCATTTACATTAGCAGACGGAATAGAATACGTTAGGAAGACAATGGAAAGGGGAATTCCAGTTGACGATTTTGCTCCAAAACTCTCTTTCTTCTTTGCTGGTTATACTAACATATTTGAAGAAGTAGCAAAGTTTAGAGCAGCAAGAAGAATGTGGGCAAAGATTATGAAAGAGTGGTTTGGAGCAAAGAAGCAAGAGTCTATGATGCTTAGATTTCATACACAAACTGGTGGGGCAGAGTTAACAGCTCAACAACCAGAAATAAACATAATAAGAACTACATTACAAGCTTTAGCTGCAGTCTTAGGAGGAACTCAGAGCTTGCACGTAAATTCTTATGATGAAGCTTTAGCTTTACCAAGTGAGAAAGCTGCAAAGATTGCAATAAGGGTTCAACAAATAATAGCTTATGAAAGTGGTGCAGCAGACACTATTGACCCCTTGGCTGGCTCATATTTCATTGAAGCATTAACAGATGAAATTGAAGATAAAGCATGGAAGATAATTGAAAAAATTGAAAATATGGGAGGAATGATGAAAGCAATAGAAAAAGGCTATCCGCAGGCTGAAATTGCTGAAAGTGCTTACAGACTTCAAAAGAAGATTGAAAGCGGAGACATGGTTAAAGTTGGGGTAAATATGTTCTATGAACCAGATTGGATTGGAACAACAGAAGTATTCAGAGTAAACCCAGAAGTTAGAAATAGGGTGATAGAACGTTTAAAGAAGTATAGGAGTGAAAGAGATGAGATAAAGTGGAGAGACTCCCTAAATGCATTAAGAAAAGCTGCCGAAAAAGAAAATGAAAACTTATTCCCATACATACTAAATGCAATTAAAGCTGGGGCTACTGTTGGAGAAATCAGTGGAACTCTAAGAGAAATATGGGGAGAGTATAAAGAACCAGCTATCTTTTAAGTTTACTTAAAATTTCTAGATATTTCTCTTTTTTATCAACTGGTGCTTGACTATTTTCTCTAACTACTTCCCATTTATCCCATGGGAATATTATCCATTTATCTAAGATCTTATAATAATAATCAGGATATTTTCTAGACCAAGGTTTTACGTATACAGTTGCTAATCTTACAAGAGAAGGATTATACATAGTTATAATGTTACTAACAGCATCTAACGTTTCACCAGTATCAGCTACATCATCAATTATAAGAACCTTTTTATTCTCTATATTATCAACATAAACTGCTTTTATCACTGGTTTTCTCTCTCTTGATTCAATTCCTTTATAGAATTTTATATCAATATACTTTATGTTTCTGACTCCTAAAGCATCAGCAATTAACTTTGCTGGAATAACACCACCAGTAAGTACTGCTATAATAGCATCTGGAATGAAATTATCATTAACCATCTTCTCTACTATATAAAGTATCCCTTCCTCTATTTCCTCCCATTTTGGTATAAAATATTCAACCATTTATTACCACCATTGGAATATACATTTCATCTTCAGATAAACCACCATGGTGACCTTTTAATTTTGCGTAGTCATCAGTTTGGTCTCTAAAGGAATAAATATAAGCCTTATTATCTAGGGGAACAGCTATATAATCAGCATTTATCTTATCTCCTCCTACTAACTTTTCGAAATCATTTTTATCAAATACTTTTAGTTCTGGATATTTATGATAAAGATAAGTTTTTAGCTCGTATTTAGTTAAGAAAAACAAAGCCCTCGAATCACCATATGGTGGAAGATATAGCATATCCAGTAGTTCAGAATCATTGTTTAGTAAAACGTGAGAAGATACATCGACATGACCGTGATCTGCAACTATTATAAAAGTGTAATCCTTGTGACTATAAGCTATTTGCCTTACTCCTTCAAATATATCTCTGATAGCTTGCTTAACTGGAATGCTTGAAGGACCATATTTATGGGCTAAGGTATCGATATCTGGTAAGTAAAAATATACAAAATCATAATCAGTCAAAATGTTTGAGAATTCGTAAAGTGCGTCCCAGTAAGTAGAGTATATCTTTGTTGTGCTAACTTTTCCATGTGTAGCCATTGTAAATTCAGTGTTTTCAATTCCTTTAGGGACCACAGATGCTGTCTTTTTATCTTTAACTTCAGAAAGATAGCTCTTAACTGATGGAAAAGCATTTGAAAACTTAATATTTTCACTAACAGCATCTCGATCTCCTATTGCTGGGTAAGTGTACTTTAAAGCATTAGCTATTCCTCCTAACCTCTTTGAAAAAGTATTATAACCAAGTATTCCATGCTCCGCTGGGAGTAAGGCTGTAAATAAAGTAGTTATAACTGTTGATGTCGTTGAGGGAAATACTGTAGTTATCTTATTCTCTACTTCATAGCCGACACTCCTAAGCATATTGTATCCTAGCCCATCTAGAAGTACTAAAGCTAATTTTTTACCAGCAATATTTATTTTATTCCCCTTGCATTCTCTCTTTACACCAAGGAAATCAGCAATTCCACAAGCTAAATTATAAATACTATTTCCATTATAATCTGGGTAAGTTATACTCATACCACTAAAGTTTTATTTAAGTTAATTAAGTTATCCTAAATGAATCCAACTGAAATGTTACTGGTTTTCGCGTATACAGCAATTGCAATATCAGTATTAGGGGCAATACTAGCAATAGTGTTTAGAATTAGAAGAGGTGAATAAAATTTACGATGTTATAATTATAGGTGGAGGACATAACGGATTAGTTACTGCTTCATATTTAGCAAAAGAAGGACTAAAAGTCGCTGTATTCGAGAGAAGGCACATAATTGGAGGAGCTGCTGTAACTGAAGAACTATGGCCAGGGATAAAAGTTTCTACTGCCTCTTATGTTTTTAGTCTATTTAGGAAAAAAATTATTGATGATCTAAAGCTATACAATTTTGGTCTTAAAGTATATTTAAAAGATCCAGGTTTGTTTGTTCCATTCGGAAATGGGAAAAGCATAACTATTTGGACCTCAGTGAAGAAAACACAAAAAGAGATTGAAAAATTTTCTAAAAAAGACGCTATAGCTTATGAAAGATTTTCTAAGATATTAGATACTTTTTCTGATATTGCTGATTTTCTAATATTAAATAGACCTTTAAGTTTTAGTGAAGTAGAGGAGCTTTTCAAGGTCTTCAGAGGATTAAACATAGATGAAAATACTGCGCTTACAATTGCTAGAATGTTCTTCCAAGATGGTAGATCATTCCTTGATGAATTTTTTGAAAGTGAAGAAGTTAAATCAGCATTAATTGAAGATGCTGTAGTAGGTACTTATGCTTCTCCTTCAACCCCTGGAACTGCATATGTTTTGCTTCATCACAATTTTGGAGAGATCAATGGTATAAAGGGAGCTTGGGGTTATGTAGAAGGAGGAATGGGTAGTGTATCAAATGCATTAAGGAAAGTAGCTGAATATTACAGTGCTGAAATATTTACAAATTCTGAAGTTGATGAGATTATAGTGAAGAATAATGAGGCTAAAGGCATTAAATTAAAAAATGGAAAAGTTATTGAAAGTAAAATTGTCGTATCTAATGCTGATCCAAAAACGACTTTCCTGAAATTACTTAAAAATGTAGAATTGGAAGAAGAGTTTATAAAGAAAATAAAATCATTAAAAACTACTGGTGTTTCATTTAAAATTAATGGATATCTTGAAGAATTACCGGATTTTGGCTATGGAACTTCTTTAAGACCAGAGCATATTGCCTCGGAGTTAATAATTCCCAACGTAGATTATGTTGAAAAGGCTTATATAGATTCAAAAGTTTTTGGTTATTCTAAAGAACCTTGGCTATCAATAAATATTCCATCTACTGTAGATCCAACTTTAGCTCCTCAGGGGAAATTTGTTTTTACGATCTTTGGACAATACGTTCCTTATAGTAGTGACCTAGACAATTTAAAAGATAAAATTGCTGAAATCACAATTGAAAAAGTAAGAGAATACGCGCCTAACTTTAAGCCAATTAAGTATGAAATACTTACTCCTTTAGATATCGAAAGAAGATTTGGAATTTGGGGAGGCAACATTTTCCACCTTGATATGACTCCAGATCAATTATACTTCTTTAGGCCAATAATCGGGTATTCAGACTATAGAACACCTATAAAGAACTTATATCTATGCGGATCTGGAACTCATCCAGGAGGAGGCGTTACTGGAGCTCCTGGTTATAATGCAGCAAAGGAGATTTTGAAAGACATTAAACATTAACTATAATTTAAATATTTGCAAATCCATAATGTTTTTTGAACATGGGATTTACTCAAATTATTCCATTAATAGAGGTATTAGGTGCATTAGGAGTAACAATAACGCTTTTAGTCTTACTGTTTAGAAAACAAACTCAGAAATTTATTTTATCAGATAAGGCATTACAAATACAACAAAAATCTCAAAAGAAAAAAGAAGAAGTAAAAGAGAAAATAACATGGGACATGATAGGTGGATATGAAGATGTAAAGAAAGAAATAAAAGAATACATAGAACTACCTTTAAAATATAAAGATGTAGCAAGAAAATATGGACTACGTCCTCCTAAAGGAATATTGCTTTTCGGCCCTCCTGGTTGTGGAAAGAGCTTAATGATGAGAGCATTGGCAAATGAAGCCAAGATAAATTTCATTTATGTTAATGTTAGTGATATTATGAGCAAATGGTATGGAGAAAGTGAAGCTAGACTGAGAGAACTATTCGCTAATGCAAGAAAAAATGCTCCTTGTATCTTATTCTTTGACGAAATAGACACTATAGGTGTTAAAAGAGAAAGCCATACTGGGGATTCAGTAACTCCAAGACTACTATCTTTGATGCTTTCCGAAATAGATGGACTGCAAAGCGAAGAAGGAGTTATTATTGTGGGTTCGACAAATGTTCCACAACTTTTAGATAAAGCGCTACTAAGAGCTGGACGTTTTGATAAGTTAATTTATATAGGTGTACCAGATAAAAAATCTAGAAAAGAAATCTTCCAAATTCATTGTAAGAATATGCCATTAGCTGATGATGTTGACTTTGATAAGCTTGCTGAAATGACAGAAAGATTTACTGGGGCTGATATAGCAAATGTATGTCAAGAAGTAGCTAGATTAGCTGCAGTTGAGTCACTAGAAAAAGGTATTGAAAGAAAAATAACTATGCAAGATTTTACGACTATAATTAAGAGATATAAGCCTAGTGTAACTTTGCAAATGTTAGATGAGTACGAAAAATTCAGATTAGATTATGAAAGAAAGTTTAGAGGACCAGAGATACCGGAGTCAGATGATGTTGAAAAAATAACCTTAGATGATATTGGAGGTTATAATGAGATAAAGAAAGAATTATACGATTTATTAGAAATGCAATTTAAATATTATCATTTAATGGAACAGATGAAAATACCATCAATTAGAGGAATCTTGCTTTATGGTCCTCCAGGTGTAGGAAAAACTATGATGGCTAAGGCATTAGCTAAAACTTTAGGGGTAAAGTTAATAATGCTAAGCGGAGCCGAAATTTTATATAAAGGATATGAAGGCGCAGTTGCCGCTGTAAAAGAGGTTTTTAATAGAGCAAGAGAAAATAAACCGTCGATTTTATTACTTGATGAATTAGATGCTATTGCACCTAAGCGTGAAAACCAAAAGTCTGAAGCAGCAAAAATTGTAAACCAATTGCTAACAGAAATGGATGGCATTAGAAGCCTAAAGGAAGTAGTAGTAATAGGAACTACTAATAGACTTGAAGATATTGATCCTGCATTAAAAAGACCTGGAAGATTTGACAGAATAATATTTATGCCATTACCTAATAAGGAAGAAAGAAAAGATATATTTGAAAAATATCTTGGGAAAGATATTTGCGAACAAGTTAATTGTGAGAAACTAGCTGAAATAACTGAAGGATATAGTGGGGCTGATATAGCAGCAGTAACTAGAGAAGCTAAGATGAAAGTATTAAAAGAAATAATAAGGGGAAATAAAGATAGAAAACTAACTTATGAAGACTTGATTGAAGCTATAGCAAAAATTAAGCCTTCTGTAAAGTCTGAGACATCAAATTCAACAGATTCTGATCAGAAGAGAGTATAACTTCTTGGATTTGTTCCACGTTTTTTATTCCTACTTTTAGTTCTTCTAATTTAGAATTAAGTGGAATAATACCTAATCTTTTACAAAAGTTTGATGAAGCAGCTATGTCTACATTTCTAAGTTTTCCTCTAACATCAAAATACATTGAAGCTTTACCAGTGCATACCAAAATCATATCTAACGAAGCACTACCTAAACTTCTTATCTTATAATCAGCATTTAATTTATCAAGAAAGTTTTTAATTAAAGGTAGTTTAGATCTAGAAAAGTAAGCTAACAATAGTAACTTTTCAGGAGGTTTTATTTTTTCACTCACCTTTAATTCATCAATATATGCAAAATTATCATCATAAGAATAGATTTTATTTGTAAAAATGTTACCAACAACTCCGCTTAAAGAGGATAATAAATTATTCTCCTCTCTTCTATAAATAGCAATAGAAACGGAAGACCATGGAATACCAGATAGATAATTTGTGCTTCCATCTAAAGGATCAATAACTGCTATATACTCATAATTTCCCTTATTAATAACACCAGCTTCTTCAGAAACAAACATGAATTTATAACCTGAATGTTCAAGCCTATCAAATATAAGTTCTTCAGATTTCTTATCAATGACCCTAGTCACATCGTTTTCATGTTTTCCTATAATTTTATCTATTCCTTGCTTATCCTTTTCCTCATATAAAAATGATATTACCTCTCTAGCAATTTTTGTTAAGACTTCTCTCATCACTTTTTCCTCTTCTTTTCAGTTAGGTAATTGAAAGCACTATGAGCAGCTACAGCACCTTGTGCTGCAGAAGTGATAATCTGTCTAAATCCTAGCCACATCCCAGTACAGTCACCAGCTGCATAAACGCCATCAATATTTGTTCTCATCCACTCATCAACCTTAATATATCCGTGAGAATCTACTTCTAATCCATTTTGTCTAGCAAAATCAGTTGGTGGATCAAATCCAATTTCTACAAATACTCCATTAACATCTAATTCTTTAATTTCTCCTGTTTTATTATTTTGTATAATTACTTTCCTAACTATTTTATCTCCTTTTATTTCTTTTACTACCGAGTTGAGAATTATTTCAACATTAGACTTTTGTTTTACACTTTCAACATAAATAGGTTGAGCCTTAAATTCATCCCTTCTATGAACTAAATAAACTTTTGTAGCATAACGTGATAAAATTTCAGCACCTTCTAGTGCTGAATCTCCTCCTCCAACTACAACTACTGGTCTATTTTTAAATAGAGGTGCATCACATACTGAACAATAAGATACACCTTTTCCAGTAAATTCTACTTCGCCAGGAACGTTTAATTTCCTTCTTTTAACGCCAACAGCTACAATAATTGCATCTGCTTTAAATTCACCTCTTCTTTTAGTTTTTACTACGAATTCATTTCCATCTTTTCTAAAGCTTTCAACAGTATCCATTATTGCAGGAACATTGTATTTTTCAATGTGTTTATTAAAGAGCTTTATCATATCAGCAGCTTGTATTCCAATTAACCCTAAGTAATCATCAACTTCTCCAGCCTCAGTTAATTGTCCACCTGGCGTTTCTCCAATAACTAAAGTCTTTAACATGAATCTTGCACTATATAATGCTGCACTGTACGCAGCTGGCCCCATACCTATTATAATGACGTCAAACTTCTCTCCAGGCTTTACATCAAACGCCCTAGGTAAAAGACTCATCAGTAAATATATAATGACAGAGTAAATAAAAGAGTTTCTAATAACGTATTTTTAATCCTAGAATAGATATAGTTAAATGTGAAAATATTACTCATAACAGGTAGACTAGCGTCAGATAATGTGAAAGAAATAGCTAAGCAATTAAAAAATGTTGAAGCTGATGTGTTAGTATTAAATTATCCCATTGCTTCTCTTATGACTGTAGATTATATTGCTGAAAAGCTTAAGGAGCTAACGTTGAGCGAATATGATTATATATTAATTCCAGGTTTAGTAAGTGGCGATGCAAAAAAGATAGAAGAAGTAACTAAGGTTAAAACTTTTAAAGGAACAGAGGATTATAGAGATATTCCTTTAGCTGTTGATGCGTTGCTAAAAGGTTTATCCTTATCATATGTTCTCCCTGCTGACCAGATATTAGGTAAGGAAAAACTAAAGAATATTGATGAAAAATTAGATGAAATAGAAAAAGAAGGAAATTATGCTTTTGAAATAGATGGTTTAAAAATCCCTAGATATCCTCCACCTTTTAGAATATTTATTGAAATAAATGCTAGCAAAGATGTAAATTTC
Source organism: Sulfurisphaera javensis (assembly GCF_041154675.1). Lineage (NCBI taxonomy): Archaea > Thermoproteati > Thermoproteota > Thermoprotei > Sulfolobales > Sulfolobaceae > Sulfurisphaera > Sulfurisphaera javensis. Next base: position 1,418,511 of record NZ_AP031322.1, on the reverse strand, counting down.
ATTCTTAGTGAAGCAAAAAGGGTCTCAAGTTATGTTAATGTGATAGTTCTTGGATTCCCAAACGGACATGAAGATATTGATGAAGTAAAAAATAAGATAATAAAACTTAAAGATGAAGGTTATATTGTTGGAATTGATTCCTCTTCCACAAAAGAGCTAATAGAAGGGGCAAAGAGTGGTGCTGATTTTATATTTAATTTGAATGAAGAGAACATAGAGAAATTAGACGTAATTAAGAATCATGCATTCGTGATTGCCCCTTTATCCATAGAAAATAGGGCTGAGGTTACATTACAAATATATAAGAAAGCTGTAGAGAAAGGATTTGAAAAACTAATATTAGATCCTATTCTTTCGCCCCCAATTGTAGGCTTAGTCAACAGTATTATAGAGTATAAGAAATTAAGAGAGTTAACTGATGCACCAATGCTAATGGGTATTCTTAATGCAACAGAGTTAATTGATGCAGATAGTGTAGGTGTAAACGCACTTTTAACTTCTATAGCTGGAGAACTAGGTGTTGGAAACTTACTAATTATGGATCATAATAAAACAAGATGGAGCTCTTATGAAGTTAATACAGCAACTAAGATGATAAGTATTGCTTTGAAAGAGAAAAGTCTACCTAAAGACTTGGGAATAGATCTTCTCATATTAAAAGACAAAAAGAAAGTAAAAGACAAAATAGAAGAAAAGGAAAAGTACTTTGAGATAAATGAGCATATTGAACCTAAAAGGATGGATAAAGGATATGTAAGAATTAAAGTTGATGATAAAATATACTTAGAATGGATAGGAAAAGAAAGAGTTAAGATATCTGGTTTAGACGGATTAAGCATTGGAAGAAAATTACTTGAACAAGTCAAAGACATAAATAATGAGCATGCACTTTACATAGGATATGAATTAGCAAAGGCTGAAATAGCACTAAAAATAGATAAAAATTATATACAAGATGAACCCCTCTTTAAACGTGGATATTATAACATCCCACCCAAGGATAGTAAAAATGAAAAAAAATGATATAACGCTTTATATTTCTACTTTTCCCCTAGAGACTGAAGATGATTTTCTTGAAAAACTTAAGGAGACTTTTGATGTAGAAGAAGCTTGTGATGGAAAAAATATGGCAGAGTGTTTTGCTATCATATATGGTGGCATAGTAATAAGCAAGAACTCAATTTTTAAGAGAATTGAATTAGAAGGCTATTTTAAAGAAAGCGATAAAGGAATAGAGTTTGAAATAAATAGATTTCTTGAAAATCCATATAACTGTTATACTTTTGATAACGGAACTATATGTTTTATAAAAAACAAGGAAAAAGACAGTAGATTTGTTGATAATGTTGGATTACGTTTTATAATAAAATAACTCAAGGATATTCTATAATTGCATAGTTACCTTCTCCTTCATATATTTTTACAGTTACCTTATATTTTCGGTTTAACTTCTCATAAATTGATTTAGCTATATCTAAACCGATGTATTCTGCAGTCGGATATCTATAGGGGATTCTCTTTATTTCTAATTTAAATGGGCCCTTAAAGTAAATATTGTCATAATCTTCATTTGGAACTATAAGTTTGTGATCCCAATCTCTAATTATTTCAGCTACTATTTTCTTTATTATATCAAAATCTATGACAAATCCCGTATTCTCATCTATTGAATCTCCTTCAATTTCGACGTTTACTCTATACGTATGACCATGAATTTGTTGATTTCCTTCAGATGATAGTGTATAATGTGCAGAATCGAACGAAAATCCTTCAAGCCCTACTTTGACTTTCATTTAATGACCTCCTTATATTTTTATCAAAATGCTCCCATAAGGATTCTACTAAGTATTTAATCTCGTCACATATAGATTTAACATTTTGATCGGATAAAATTTTTTCAATTTTTTTATTTAAATTCATTATTTCATTAAAATTTCCCGTAAAAATAAGTTTATCTTCATATTTAATAGTATCATAGCCAATCTGATAGTCTCCGCCGAACTCTATAATTTTATAGATAGAATAAGCTAGATTTCCAATGTTAATATTTTCTAGATTTTTTATTTTTACTGAAATTTCCTCCAGCAAATTACTAATCTTATAATTAATCAGATCTTTTAAACTATCTACGACTTCTAATTGTGACTTAAATGATTCTATTTGTAATAACTCCTTATATTTAGATTTTGTAATGCATTCAGTGCTACAAGGTATTCTTAATTCTAGGATAGGTAAAGTCTCGTAGGGAGCATAATTCAAGTATTCATTTATCAATTCATACACAAACTTAAGTTTTGCATTTGTAAGTAATAAGCATGAAGTCTTTGTTAAGCATTATTGAAGAGTATGCTGAAGGAACTCTTTTGCACTATGGAAATATACTAAAGGGAATTGTTATTGGAGGAGAGGCAATAGATTCATTAGATGAGGAAAAACCACTTCTTGTCTTAGTTGTTTTAGATAAGACACATAAAATCTCGTTCTATGCAAGACAAGAAATAGCTGAATATTTTACTAAGAAAATCGAACCAACTGACGTTTATTTTGAGTACGTTAAAAAGTATGGACATCGACCTCTTTTGTACTTCATAGTTATAGATCCTACCGAAATTGAATTTCATAATCCTATTATTCTTTATTTATTAAGCAAAGGTAAGATATTATTCGATAGAGAAAAAATAATAGAAAACGAAAGAAAAAAGATAAACGCTCAAATAGTAAGTGGAGTAGTTAAAATAGCAGATATTAATAAAGGAGAAGTGATAGAAGTATGAATAATAGTGCATTAGCTTCTGAATATTTGAGTAAATCATTCAGATTACTTAAACAAGCTAAGAGTTCATTAGAAGAAGGTGACCTTTTAGGAACCATAGATAATGCGTATTCTTTCATAGAAAATTTAAGTAAAGCTATTCTAGCTCTTTATGGATTTTATTCAATTTCTCCTCATAATGCTCAGAGATTAAACATTATTCTATATAAATTATCTGAAAAAGAACTTACTCTTGTAAGAAAATTACAACTTCTTGAACAGAGACTTTACCCATTAACCTTAATTGATGAAGCGTCTTTTAAAGATAGTGTACTCATAAGGAATTTTGAAGCAAAGGGATTAATTAAGGAATTAGAAGAAATATTTGAACTAGCTAATAGTGTATTTGATGAGTTTCATAGTTGATTTGGATAAGGACATTTGTGGATCTGACGTTATTGATGCTTTGTTTCCAAATGAAAGAATAATATATAAAATATCTAAAAATAATCCCTTTTTTCAGTATATAAAAGAAAATTTTAAAATAAATATAATCAAAGATGAAGGTGATATAATATATTTCAAGATCCTTTCTACTGGTTAAATCTATATTCGAAAATTAGAGGAATTTTTGGATATTCTGAAAAAGATGACTACTATTCGGCTTTATTATTAAACATGAAACTTAAAGATGATTTAGTTGAAGAGTTAAATATAATCAGAAATAAAAAAGTTGCAATTATTGGTGCTGGTCCGAATATAGAAGAGATAAACGAATTAAATGAAGATATTATAATATCAGCTGATGGTGCTACAAATTATCTTTTTGAGAAAGGTATCTCTCCAGACATTGTAATAACAGATTTGGATGGAATAAATGTTTACCCGAGAGATTCCATATATGTGGTTCATGCTCATGGAAACAATATTGATAAATTATATAAGATCAATTACATGAGCAAAGTTATCGGTTCAGTACAAGTATATCCATTTGGAAAATTACATTTATTTGGTGGATTTACTGATGGAGATAGGGCTGTAATTATAGCATTATTATTTGATGCAAAGGAAATTCACCTTTATGGGATGGATTTTACTTCGGGTATTGTAGGAAGATATTCTAAACCTTATTATAAACAAAATTTACCTGCAAGCTGGATAAAGAAAAACAAACTGAAAATAGCGAAGCAAATAATTGAACAAGTTTTAAGCAAAGATTTATAATTTTTTAAGCAACAGATATTTTGGGATGTCAATTCTCGGTTAATTCCAAAAAAGTTAGAATATTTGATACAACCCTAAGGGATGGTGAGCAGGCTCCAGGAATAGACTTGACGATAGATCAGAAAGTAAAAATAGCTAGGAAACTAGCAGAGTTAGGAGTTGACGTAATAGAAGCTGGATTTCCAGCAGCATCGGAAGGAGAGTTTGAAGCTACAAAGAGAATATTAGATGAAGTTGGAGATCAAGTAGAAGTAATAGGATTATCAAGGGCTAATAAGCAAGATATTGATAAAACAATAGATTCTGGTATATCTAGTATTCATATTTTTATCGCAACATCAGACATTCATTTACAATATAAATTAAAAATGACAAGGGAACAAGTTTTAGATAGAATTTATGAATCTGTTAGATATGCTAAAGATCATGGACTTATAGTAGAATATTCACCAGAAGATGCGACTAGAACTGATAAAGAATTTCTATTAAAAGCTGTAAGTACAGCAATAGAAGCTGGTGCAGATAGAATAAATATCCCAGATACTGTAGGAGTAATGCATCCATTTAAATTCTATGACCTTATAAAGGACGTTGTAAGTGTTACTAAAGATAAAATAGTTAGTGTGCATTGCCATAATGATTTTGGCTTAGCAACCGCCAATTCTATCGCTGGTGTAATGGCTGGAGCTAGGCAAGTTCACGTAACAGTTAATGGAATTGGAGAAAGAGCTGGAAATGCTGCATTAGAAGAAGTTGTAATGGCTTTAAAGAAATTATTAGGTTATGAAGTTAACGTTAAGACATACAAATTATATGAAACGAGTAGATTGGTATCTGAATTAACTGGAGTTCCGGTACCTTACTTTAAAGCAATAGTAGGAGATAATGCTTTTGGCCATGAATCTGGTATTCATGTTCACGGTGTAATTGAAAACCCATTAACATATGAACCTATTTCCCCAGAAGAAGTGGGCAACTTTAGAAGGCTCGCATTAGGAAAACATAGTGGTATTCATGGACTAAAGAAATTATTAGAAGACCAAGGGATTTACTTAGATGAAGCTGAATTAAGAGAAGTATTGAATGAAATAAAGAGACTTGCTGAGAATGGACAAAAAGTGTCAGTAGAGACAGCTAAAGAGATAGCTATTAAAGTTAGTAGTAAGAAAATAAAAGTATGATTAAGTTTTTATATCATTCCTCTTTTCTTCTAGATAATACTATACTATTTGATCCTCATGATGGTGGAAGTATAGGATTACCTAGACCAGATGTTAAGGCTGATTTAATCCTTATTACTCATAATCATTATGATCATAATGCTTATGAAATCATTCCACATAAAGAAGTAAAAATTAAACAGTATGGAGAAATAAGTTATGATTCCTATATTATTGAAGGAATTAAAGCTTATCATGATAAAGAAAAAGGAAAGAGAAGAGGAGAAACGGCAATTTACAAAGTCACAGACTCAAAGGGAAAAACAATAGTTCATATGGGTGACATTGGTCATATTCCTTCTGATGAAATTATTGAAAAAATAAAAAATCCAGATTTATTAATGATCCCAGTAGGAGGAGTCATAACAATAAATGCTAATGAAGCAATAGAGATAATAAACAGAGTTAGTCCAAAAATTGTTATACCAATGCATTATTGGATTAAAGGGCATTTAATGCCTTTAGATCCTATTGAACCATTCTTAAACAAGATAAATAGAAAAATAGTAGAGATAAAGGAAAAAGAAGTTGATGAAAGTACTTTAGAAAAGGGAACAGTTATTATTTTTAAAGTCTAACTTTCTCTACTTTTGCTACTGGCACAGTTTCCTTATCTATTTCTGTTTTTACTAAGCTTTCAATAGCTTTCCTAATAGCTTCACTTCTATTTAAACCGTATCTTATTGCGTATCTGTCTAATAATTCCAGTAAATCTTCTTCCACTTTAAATGTTACAACTCTCATCTTTTATCCGATATTATTATTCTTCATACTAAGGTTTAAGTATTTTCTGGAGCGGTATTTCCATCTTCTGCTTACAAGAGGAGTATATTATGATGAAGATTAATATATTAGTAATAATATATTTTTATCATGAGGAGTATACACATTGCCTACTATACATTTGTCATTACCAGAATCACTTTATGAAGAACTTAAAAGAAAAGCTGAGGACTTAGGAGTACAAATAACAGATTTAGTAAAGTTTTACATTAGACAAGGATTGGAGGAAAAGGAAAACAAGAAAAAAGAAGAAACAGAGGATAGATACGAAAAATTAGAAGAAAGTGTCGCTTATCTTGAAGCAAAAGTAGCTCAGCTTGATACGTTAGTGGAAGAATTAGTTCAAAAATTGTTAGAGAAAGAAAGCGAAGAAGAAGAAGTAGAAGTTATAAATAAGGAAGAAAAGAGTTAATTTTGGGCCTATGTGATTATGCTCCCGTGTCCCGGGAGCTAAATGAGCATAGGAGGGTCACCTTTATTATTATGATGTAGTAGGGACGTACTGATTAAAAAATGAGGAAAAAATTCCTCGTTCTGATTACATTACTATTAAGGTTACTGTCCTTAAAATAGAAGGATCTCTTCTTATCTGAGATATTATTTTATTAAGTTCATCTAAGCTCTCAGCTAAGATTTCTGCTACAACATCGTATTCTCCATATACTGAGTTTGCTTCTTTTACTCCATTAATTTTTCTTATTGAATTAGCAACATCTGTTTCCTTTCCTACTGCAGTCACAACTAGAATATATGCTTTTACTGGCATAAGATATAATTGGTGTTCAAAAATATATTTTTTATTTTAAGAGAAGCCTTTCGGAATTAAAGTACTTAGAGATTACTAAAATTAGGAATACAGAGACAATAAATGTTATTAATAAAGAGAATATGGATTCTTGTATTGATCCGAATACATATAGGAGTAACCCAAGACTTAATTGAACATAAGGGATACCATAGATTAATAACAATGGAAATGTTAATTGGCTAGGATTTATAAAGAGTGCTACAAATGAGGCTATCATTCCAAACGATATTATTATGAAATTAATCACCTGTATATTTCTTGTAGATCCACCTAGAATAAATAGAAATATTAAGCTTAATGCCCCTGTTAAAAATATTGAGATTAAATATACAAAAAATATAATCACTAGTAACGAAAGAGTAAGCGAAATTGTTATGTTAAATGCGTATGAAGAGATTGTTATGAAAAATAATGTCCCTATTATATCTCCTAAGGATGAAAAAATACCTAAAATTGAGGCTACTGCTAATTTTGAAATTATGAAAGACCTTACAGATAATGGAGTTGCAAGTAAGGATTCTAATGTTTTTCTTTCTCTTTCTCCAGTAATCCCTTCTAGTAAATAAAATACTACTGGTGTCGCACTTGGGAATAATATTAAAGCTATAATCCTAGCAAAACTAGCCAATTGGCTAACTCCAGCAGAAACTGCTTTTCCAGTTATCGATCTATAACCTAAAACTATATAGATAGGATCTCTTACTGAGGAAGAAGAAACATTAACATGAGCTAAGCTTTTCAGATAATCTATTCTTTGATCAGAAATGTTCAGTAACAGTTTATATAAAGCATTATCTGCTAGGTTTTCAGCGTTTTGATTAGAAGAAATTAGAACATAAAAATACACAAAAGCTTGTCTGGATATATTACTTACATTCTGATAAAAATTACTAGGAAAAACTATTACTATATCTGCGTCTTGTGTTGAATTTGTAACAACTACTCCTCCATTTTGTCTAATATAATTGGCAACTATATTCACATAGGGTGTATTTGCAGTATTGTTATTTAGTATAGCGATAACTGGAGGTTGTGCAGCCACTGATGCATATAGAATTATGCCGATAAGGGGGAGAAGTATAAAAGGTAATAAGATAGTTGAAAGTAATAACTTTTTGTCTCTCTTTATCTCAGTTATCTCTTTCATTAGAAATGTTTTAAGCATTTGAGATCACCTTTATAAAAGCCTCTTCAAGATTACTTACTCTTAAAGTATTTATGATATTTTTAGGACTTCCAGTAATTACTATTTTTCCATCATTTACCATTGCAACATTATCGCACATATATTGAACTTCTAACATGTTATGAGAAGAAAGAATTATAGTTATTCCATATTTTTTAGCCATATCTACGATGATATTCCTTACTCTTACAGCAGACTCCACGTCTAAAGCCGATGTTGGTTCATCTAAAATCGCTAATTTAGGCATAACCATTAGAGTCCTAGCAATGATGAGCCTTCTTTTCATTCCTCTGCTGTAAGTTGAAGTTTGCTCATATATCTTATCCCCTAAATTTGCAATTTTAATACCTAATTCAACGAATTCTTCGATTTTCTTTTTATCACCACTAGCATATAATTCAGCAAAGAATCTAAGATTTTCAATACCGGTTAACTTCTCATAAGGAAAGGCATCTTCAGGCATATACGATATATAACCTTTATTCTTAGCTTCTACTGGAGATAAGTTAAATACCTCAACTTTTCCCTCATATTTTCTAATTATGCCAGCAATTACTCTAAGTGTTGTAGTTTTGCCAGCCCCATTAGGACCAATAAGGCCAAATACTTCACCTTTTTTCACAGTGAAAGTTATGTTTTTTAATGCTTCGAAATTACCAAATCTCTTTTTAAGATTAATAACACTCACGGCAATTTCTTCACTCATTATACCATGATTTTCGAAATATTAGAATAAAAAAGCATTCGAATAAAATAAAATGTGGTAAATGGTAGTGTTAGTGACAGAACTGTAGAGTTCTTATTGAAGTTTGGTGATAGAGGAAGGATAGTCCTGCAAACAGCTTTAGATTGTTCATATGAGAACGAGAAGAATGAGTTAGGGGATTTCAGCTATAAGGATATTGTTCAAAAATTACAAGATCTAGGATACTCATTTGATCCTAAAATGATTTTACGTGCATTAGAAAAAGACTACGGAATAATAGAGACAACGTATAAAAGTAATAACCAACACTGGTGGAAATTTATTGATAAGGAACAAGTTGAGAACGTTATAAACGAGAATAAAGAAAATGACCCTAGGGTAGAATTGATAAAAATTAAATTTTATTCTCTTGAACCTCAGAAAATTGAAAGAAAGTTAGAATTAATGTCAAAGAAAACTGTGTTAACTGAAGTAGATAAAAAGACTTTCAGATTGATGGTATTTGATGAATTATCAAAACTTGCTGAGATTTATGAAGAAGCTTCACAGTATGAAGAAACACTAGTTATAGCTGATAAAGTTAAGAGAATATTAACCTTAGCATCAATTATAGCTAGGAAAGTGTATGGCAAAGGCTACAATAAGGGACTTTCTGAAGAAAAAGGAAAAGAAGGAGAAAATCACGATGTTAACAGCATACGATTACCCTATAGCGAAAATTATTTCTCAGACAAGTCTTGACGGGATCTTAGTTGGAGATTCTTTAGGAATGGTTGTTTTGGGAAAAGAGAATACGTTAAAAGTAACAATGAAAGAAATGCTTATACATCTAGATGCCGTGGTAAAAGCGAATCCTCCACAACTTGTAGTTGCAGATATGCCTTTTTTGAGCTATGAAACGTCGGTAAAGGATGGAATAAGAAACGCTGGAATACTTGCCAGACATGGTGCGGATGCGGTAAAATTAGAAGGAGGAGAAGAAATGGTAGATGTGATTAAAGGCATTATTAGGGCTGGCATACCAGTAATGGGACATATAGGTTTAACTCCTCAAAGATTTTTAAGGATAGGAGGATTTAGAATTTTAGGGAAAAGAGAAAAAGAAGAAGAACAATTAATTAGAGATGCAAAAGCATTAGAAGAAGTAGGAGTTTTCGCCATAGTAATTGAGAATACTTATGCAGATGTAGCGAAGAAAATTACTGAAAGTGTTAGTATTCCTACAATATGCATAGGTGCCGGGCCATATTGTGACGGGCAAATATTGGTTATTCATGATCTTTTAGGGTTATCCGACTTCTCTCCCTATTTTGCTAAGAAGTATGTCGATCTGAAGGAAATAATTAGAAAAGCCATAGAAGATTATATTATTGATGTTAAAGAAAGTAAATTTCCTAGTAGAGAAAATTATAAACTTAAAGAAAGTTGATTGAGATACTCACTAATGAATTTAATACTTTCAGCTAGTATCTTTTTATTGTCATATTCTCGTACAATTTTCTCTAGATCTTCCTTGTTTGCATTTTTAAGCTCATAAGCTATTTCAATCATTTTTGGAAAAGCCCTTACTATATTATCTACTATAGTAATATTGGCTTTCTGAGCAGTTCTTGACAAAGGATTTAAATCTATAGCTATAACTTTCTTTCCCATCTTAACTAATGCCTCAGTCCTATCTCCATCCTCTAATGCAAGAAGGACAACATCTGCAATATAAATACCTTCTGGACTAACTCTTCTCCTTTCACTAAATAATTCTGGAATTGTTGCTGATGCGTCTTCACCTACACCCAAAACTTTTTTAGCCCCATATTTTTTCAATATTTCAGCTATTTTTATTTCCCTTTGTTTAGTTCTATAAAATAAATTAACTTCTATTTTAGCATTTAAAACTTCAGCAAGTTTAACAATTTCTTCTGGTACTAATGCAGCCATATTGCCATTAACAGAAATTACTGGATGTCTAGCTAACAACATAGTTGCTATTGCAGCTTTCATAGCTTTTATTGCAAAATCTTGTGTTTTTTCTCCAATTAAATAATCAAAACACTCTCCTCTTCCGTGAGCTATAAGACCTTGTGGAGCTAAATAACCATCTAATAATGCATCAACAATTTTTTCTCTTATTATTAACGATTGTCTTCTAGGATGATTTTCAGGAATTAATGAACGGATGCTCCATTCATTGCTGGTGTGTGTTTTATCCATCCTTCATCACATTCCTTTAACCTAAGTATTAAGCCTTTCTTTCTGAATGAGTTAGGATAGGGGGAATAAAAACCTAGTTCTTCAGTAAATTTTCTAGAAAGAAAGAAGAAATTTTTTAAGGTTTTATTTGACAAAAATTCACTAATATAACGCAAAGCGTTTTCATTTTTCGTTTTTATAAGGATTTCTGTTGATTCTTTAGAAATTGGTTTACTACATATAACATCCCAATCAACAGAAATCTTTTCTACCTCTCCATACCCTGGAGCTCCAGGTTTTTTTCTATATACTAATCCACCTCCGTAATATTCAGCTATTACATCCCCTAGCCCATTATTGCTTAATACCTCGCTTACATGGGCTGTTATTAAGGCTTCTTGTAAATTTATGTTATATAGTTCATGAGATGCTAATGCATATGCTAAACTTATGGCACCACTCATACCATAGCCAAAACCTAATGGAATTTCAGATTTTATATTTAATTGAATTTTTCCAAGTTTTCTTAAGTATTCTAAATTTGGGAAATTGTGTATTTCATTTCCATTAAAAATAATTTTTGACTCTTCTTTCTTACTAGGAATAACTAATATAGATGGATTTAGAACTAGTGAAAGCCCAATAGATCCTCTCTTTCGTATATCATAATCATAAATAGGATACCAAATTCCAGAAATATTTATCGGAACTATAATTTCAATATCTGTCACATAGTAAGGAAAACATTTATTACTTTATATTTTTAATTTAGATGGATGAGACTTACTGACGCATCTATTTTTAGCAGGGCTTTGAGTACAATTGAGATAAAAGACCTAGAAAAATACTTCATAAAAGAAGAAAAAGAAATTATTGTTGGGAGACTTACTTCTATGAATGGAGAAATAATCAAGTACTCTAATCCCAAATTAATCCCTTCTCCTACTAAATTACCTTCTGGAAATATAATTGAAGAAGAAAATAATTCTTCTTCTGTCTATTCTATATTTAAAGTAGCACCAGGTATTACATTTGAAGAACTTATAACTGAACTTAAGAAATATTCTAGGGTTCCTGTCCTTTTCCCTATATATTTGCAAGGAAGTGTTGGTGGTTTTATTGCTACAAATGGTTCTGGGTTTGGTAGTTATAAGTTTGGTTTCGTAAAGGGTAAAAAAGAAGTTCATACACTTAATGATAATATAGCTAAAGTGATGACTGCAAATTATTCTGAAGTAGTTGAGAGTGAAAAAGAGAGTAAATTTGCTTGGAGTGCCTTCATAATTGATGGTAAAGAAAGATATTATCTTCCTCCTAGTTACGCCAAATTAGAAGGAATTTCTGGAAATAGTATAGACACTTATTCACTTATCAACGATATTAACAAAATTGTGGTTCAGAGTTTTAAAAGGGATTATATCCCAGTAATGCTAAGAACTACTGTAGCCTCTTATTCTAAATTAGAACAATTAAAAGTATTCGAGAAAATTATAGGGTATATAGTAAATTATAATTCACCAGAAAGGTATTATATAACTCTTGGAAGAATTAGATTTGAAGATATAGATAATTTAGCTTCTTTTCTTAAAAAGAACAGAGATGTTATCCCTTTTCCTTCCCTTTCAGAATATGATAAATTACATTTGGAAATACTCGATAAAGCGAAGAAAAAGGTTAAATCTCCTAAAGAATATAAGAACATTATTAGTTTGTATGCTGAAGCTTTAAAATGTATAAATTGTGGATTATGCTTAAATGCATGTAAGGCTTATGAGTTTACTAAAAATCCAATTTATAGCCCCGTAGGTAAAATTGGAAGACTTGTCTTTGAAGAAAAAGAATTTGAGACTTGTTTCGGTTGTGTAAAAGATGAAGAAGTCTGTCCAATAAATATTCCTATAAGCAAATTAAACACAGAAGGAATAAACACACTGTCTCCTGAAAGAATAAAAATTGATCTGCAACCCTTACCTGCAGATGTAACAAACTTAGCAAAGAAACTTCAGGATACTTATAGAAATAAACCTCTTTATTTGCTTTTTATAGGATGTGCTTCAAAATATGATATAAACGGAGTTAGGGGCTTTCTAACATATCTTTTAAATAAAGGGAACTCCCTACCTGTTGAATTCTCTCCTAGAGTTGAAATAATTAATGATTGTTGTGGATTTGATGACTTTATAGGAGGAAATATTCAAGCAGCTAGAGAAAAAGTAAGTAAAATTTTTGAATTAAAGAAAAATAAAGGGGCTCAAGGAATATACTTCTTATGTCCAGAAGCTCTTTATGTTTACAATAATCTTTCTGGGGATAAAGGAATATTAGCATATGAGGTAGTTAAAGGTGACATAAAGGGAAAGGTTCATGCAGGTTGTTGGGCGAAGAAACTTGGGATAAGAGGAGATGATGATGAATGTGCAGGATTAAATTTTACAACATATAAAGGAGCACCAATGCCATACAAAAAGAAAGATGTAATAACTATATGTCCATTTTCTACGTGGAAATTTGGAAGCATTTCAGTTTATTCTATGTTTTATACTGGAATACAGACAGCAGGAGTAATAGAAGGATCAAAAGATCTAGATAATTTATTACTTAATTTAGCTTCAGAGTCAATTACAGAGGCACTTCTTTCTTCTGCTGATGACATAGCTGAGAAAGTTGGATTATGGAATTTAGGTGGAAAAGAATATTTTGTCTTAATATCTTATCCTATTGTTGGAAATAAATTCAAAAATATATTTGAACAAAAAATTTCTAATAATGAAAGGAAAAATGATATAGTTAAATATCTAAATAGCGTAGTGAATGATCCGAGCATGTTAGAATCTAAAACATCACTAATAGCAGATTATTTAAGAGGGCAAGACTATACTTCTACCATTACTGAGTTAAAAACAAGAATATTGAACTCAAGTAAGCTTGAGTATACAGCTAAGGATATAGTCAATAGCGAAGAAATGATAAAAGCTTTAATTGAAATAGCTAAAAGAGCTATAACTACAAAGTTGATTGAGAGAATCTTCAAGGAGATAATTTATTCTTAAATAAACTTATATGTCTTATCTTCATGATCTAAATAAATAAGTCCATTCTTTTTCAAGAATGAAAATAAAGGCATTAGTCTTCTTGGTAATTTCATTTCTACTTCTTCCTTATACGTCTTAAAATATATTTGAAGAAGCTCTATTGTATCTTTAAACGTTACTAACGCCTTATCTCCGTCTAAATCTAATATAAACAAGGAAGGATTAAGCTTTGGATCCACATCTTTGTGAGAGACTATAATATAAGTCTTCTCTAATATTTGCTCACATAATGTTTTATTTGGTTTTGACTTAAGTAGTAATTGTAATTTACTATCAATTTCATTTAGTTTATTCAATATTTCAAACATTCTATCATCTTTTTCTTTAAAGTTTTTTTGTTGTTCCCCACTTAATAAGAAATTTAATAACTCTTTATCCATACTATATTTTTGTTGTTAAATAAAGGGAGAGAAAGATGAAAATAAAGATTAGATATTTCTCTTTCTTGCAAGACTTTACAAATAAAAACTTTGAAGAAATAGAAACTAATTGTAAAACCATAGATTGTTTACTTAATCAATTGTCTTCTATTTATGGAAGTGAATTTCTTAAAGTAGTTAAAAATGGGCTAGGGAGTATAAAAGTTACTATATTAGTTAATGGTAAGAACGGAATTTCGGAAATTCATGAAGGTGATGAGATCGCATTTTTACCCCCACCTTCTGGAGGAGAACTTTATCTATCAAAAAGATTCGATCTGTTAGAAGAAATACGTAAGTTCAGAGAAAAAGCTCCGCCTGAGGCAGGTTCACTAGTAGTATATTTAGGATTTGTAAAAGGTATTGTAGAGGGGCATAAAGTTTACGAATTAAGGTATGAAGCTTACGAAGAGTATACAAGAAGAAGATTTAACGAAATAATTGAAGAAATGAAGAAAAAATATAGTGATCTAATTGATCTAAAGATTCTTCATGTAATTGACAACATGAAACCTGGAGAGAACGTTCTACTCATTATGGCACTTGGAAAAGGGAGAAAAGATGCAATACATGCCGTTGAGGAAACCCTAGAATTGGTCAAAAACACTACTGGCATATGGAAATTAGAAATAAGAGATGACGGAGAATTTTGGGTTGTAGCAGGTAATACAAGGGTGAGAAAAAATGAGAAAACCAACAGCTCTTAGTATAGCTGGAATTGATACAGGAAACGGAGCTGGAGCAGAAACTGATATAAAAGTTTATGAAATGTTAGGGGTTCATGGAACTTTGGTCATTACAGCAATTACAGCACAAAATACTACTGGAGTGAAAGATATACTTGTTGTAAACAAGGAATTCTTCGAAAAACAAATGAAAGTAATCCTAGAAGATTTTAATATTAATAACGTGAAAATAGGTATGATTTATAATAAGGATCAATATGAAATAGTAAAGAAATACTTGGATGGAAAAATAATCGTCACTGATCCAGTTTTATTTGCTAAAGATGGAACACAACTAATTAAAGATGTTGATGATTATAAAAGGATAATATTACCTATAACTTCGGTTTTAACACCTAATGCAGTAGAGGCGTCTTATTTCTCAGAAATGAAGATTAATACGATAAATGACGCGAAAAAAGCATCTAAAATTATTTCAGAAAAATATAACATCCCTTATGTTATAATTAAGGGAGGCCATTTAAATGAGGAATTTAGTTTAGATGTTCTTTATAATTCTATGAAAGATAATTATCTAATTTTAGGCTATAAGAGAATAAATCAAAAGAATACTCATGGTACTGGAAGCGTTTTTTCGACAATACTATCTGCTGAAATTACAAAGGGGAATAGTGTGGAAAACGCATTTAGGATTGCAAGAGATATCCTTCAAGTTTCAATAGAATACGGACTAGATATTGGAAAAGGGATAGGACCTATTGATCCTCTAATTTTTTTGGAAAAGAACTCTTTTAAATACCAAGTTATTGAAGATATGAATAAATTTGCTGATTTTGTTCAATCTACTGCCAACTTTTATAAGTTAATACCAGAGGTTCAATCGAATTTAGCTCATTCTATACCTTCTTCTTATGTTAAAGACCTTAATGATATTGCTACATTTAAGAATAGGATAGTAAAAAACTGGGACAATAAAGTCAATATAGGATTTCCTATAGTTTTTGGCAAACCTACACATACTGCAAGGTTATTATATGCTATAATACAAAAAGGTAAAAGGGCGACATCACTCATTAATATAAGGTATGATGAGAATATAATCAAACTTCTAGGTAAATATGGATTAGATATAATAGAAGTAGATAGAGAAAAAGAACCAGAATATAATATTGAGGGAAAAAGTATGCAATGGATAATAGATTACGTATACGAGATTTCTCATAACATTCCTAATGTAATTTTCGATAAGGGTATGAAAGGAAAAGAAGCCATGATAAGGATTTGGACAGAAGATATAGATTCATTAATAGATTTACTTAACTACGTGTGTAAAAATATAAACTGATTTTCTTATTTTTCACTCATGAATTTGGAAAGAGTCATAGTAGGGTGTAAAAACCTAGTAAGAACTGGTTGGATGCAAAGAGGTATACCACCAGCAATGGGAGAAACTGTCTCCCAACACAGCTGGGAAGCTGCTGTATTAGCATATTTTCTTGCAAAAAAATTAAAAGAGAAGGGAATAGAGATTAATCCAGAAAGAGCTTCGGTAATAGCCTTATTTCATGATTCAGCTGAAAGTATTGTAGGAGATTTACCTAAATGGACCTCTGATAGAATTAATCAAAAAGAAGACCTTGAAGTTGAAGCCTTTAATGAACTAGGCCTTGATGAAGAGTTATTTCAGGAATATAAAGAGGGTAAGACTTTAGAAGGGAAAATAGCTAAATTATGTGATAGATTATCAACTTATTTACAAGCAAAAAGATATGCTAGTCTAGGTTATGATGTTAAGGAAATTATTCAAACATATGAGAAAGAGATTGAAAAATTTCTAAGAGATGAGAAAATAAGCCTTATCAGTGAGGAAATCAATAACTTGATAAAGAATATAAACGACTGATATAATCATTTTTTGAAGAAAGATGAAATTAGGTCCAGGGAAGAAAGCACCAGATGAGGTTAATGTATTTATTGAAATACCCTTAGGATCAAATATAAAATATGAATATGATGAGGAAGCCGAAGTAGTAAAGGTTGATAGAGTGTTATACACTTCAATGGTTTATCCTTTTAATTACGGATTTATTCCCGGCACACTAGAAGAAGATGGTGATCCATTAGACGTTTTAGTAATAAGCGATTATTCTTTATTACCCGGAACAGCGATAGAAGTGAGACCTATTGGGATACTATATATGAGAGATGAAGAAGGTGAAGATGCTAAAATTATTGCAGTACCTAAAGATAAAGTAGACCCTACATACTCTAATATAAAAGATATTATAGACCTACCTCAATCTGTTAAGAATAAAATCAATCACTTCTTTGAACATTATAAGGAATTAGAACCAGGTAAATGGGTTAAAATATCCGGTTGGGGAGGAGTAACTGAAGCAAAAGCTAGAATAAATGAAGCTATTAAAAGGGCAAACGCTAAATGATTTTTTCACTACTTCTAATCCTTTCTTCTTTAATTCCTGCAATTTGGAATTTTCTTCAAGTATATTATATTACAAGAAAAGTACCATCTAATATTTATCCTTTGACAAATTCTAAGAAAAAATTTAGCATCATTGTCGCTGAAAAGAATGAAGATGTCAGCGTCATAAAAGAGTTAATAAATAATTTACTCGAACTAGATTATGATGATTATGAAATTATTATAGTTTCGGATGATCCACCAGAATTATTTAATAAAAAATATAAAGATTTTAAAGAAAGTGAAAAATTAAAAATAATTAATAGAGTAAATCCTAAAGGGGGTAAAGCTGGAGCATTAAATTATGCACTAAAATATGCTAAATATAATTACTTAGTTTTCCTTGATGCTGATGGAAGAGTTGATAAAGATTTTTTAAAAAAATTATCAAAATATGATTTTGATATCACTGCATATAGAATTAGAATTTATAAGTCTGAAACAATTATACAGAAATATTATGAAGAATTTACTGAAAAAGTTATGGATTCATTATTTAAATCACGCTATATTCTAGGTCTTCCAATATTTCCTAATGGTTCTGCATTTTGTATAAATAAGGATATTCTGATTAAACTTGGAGGTTGGAAAGAAAATATAATAACAGAAGACTTAGAATTAGGTATTAGAGCGTTCCTGCAGGGTTACAAAATAAAATATATCGATGATGTTATAGTTTATTCTTTAGCACCTTACACATTAAATGATCTTTATAATCAAATTCAAAGATGGTCTTATGGCTCAGCTCAACTATTTTTTGAATCTATTAAAATGATTAGAAGAGGTATTATAGGACTTGAGGGAGTGTTTTATGCACAACAATGGGGAATATACGGACTTTTCATATTTATTTTACTTTTGTTTTCTGCATTAGATTTTATTCTTAAAATACCCATTTTGTCATTTCTTTTAGCAATCCTGATATATGGGATATCTCTAGCTGTATACTCTGTTGTTTTTGCTCAGAAAGTAAATGATATAAGATTACCTCTAACTATCTTAAATGCATCTATTTCTGGGTATATAAAAGGGCTATTTAGAATGCCTTTTAAATGGAAAATTACTCCTAAGATTAAAGAGAAAAAGAACACTGAAAATAATACTAATATTCTGTTACCAATTTTACTTATATTTTCCTACATAAATATAACTTTTGGAAATATTTTTCCTACGGCTATTTTATTACTTTTTGCTTTCATGGAAGCTGTTGTCTAGTACCAATCATAGCTTGTACTTCTCTCATTGCTTCTACTGGTCTTAGGCTATACTTTATTATATATTTCTTTAATAACTTATAACTCTCCTTACTTTGAACAATAGGTCTAGCTGATGCTAATAATTTTAGATATTCAGCTCTCCTCTCTATTTCAGCTTTAACTTCGTCAAAATTTTTACCAGCTTCCTCAATTCTAGCCCTTAATACTTGCATAGCCTCATAATCTAATATGTGACTATCGGTAGCTGGATCCCATCTAACAGTTCTCCTTAAATCATTATACGAAACAATCTCATCGATAGCTACAGCTCTTCTTCTTAATAGTATTTTATCACCAACATAAACTGGTAATCTTCTAACTGTAACGATTATATTCATCATAGGAATCCATTCTTTAGGTATATTTAATGGTTCATTCATCAACCTCTTTATAGCACTTTCACTATCATAAGCGTGGAAAGTCGTAGCACCACCATGTCCAGTAGAAATAGCTTGAAATAGCACATAAGCTTCTTCACCTCTTATCTCTCCGACTACTATTATATCTGGTCTATATCTTAACGCTAACTTTAGTAAGTCCATTAACGTGATTTCTTTACCCATGCCTCCATATGCAGGCCTTGCATAAAGTTGGACCCAATTATCTTGTGCAAGTCTTAACTCTGGAATATCCTCAATAGTTAATATCTTCATGGACTCTTTTACAAGATTTAATATAGATCCTAGGACTGTAGTCTTACCAGCTCCAGTAACTCCTATAACCATAAAGGATAGTTTCATATCTATCGCATACCATAAATAGGCTGCAGCTTGAGGGGATAAGACTTTTGAATTAATCAAGTCTAATATTGTTATGGGACTTTCAGAGAATCTTCTTATTACGAAAGATGAACCATTAGCGGATACTTCTCTTCTAAAAGTGGCAGCTATTCTATCTCCTTTAGGCAATATACCATCCATAATCGGATTAGCTACTGATATCGTTTTATTAGATAATGATATTAACCTTAATACTAATTCATCTATTACTTGCTCACCATCAATTATCTTACCAAACATACTCATGTTTTTAGTAAATATTATATTTGTAGGAGTATATTCAAACTCTCTATGATAGACATATATAGGTAAGTTTATTCCACTCACAGAAATATCCTCAATTTTTGTATCTAACAATAATGGTGTAATTATATTGTAGCCAAACATGTTTCTTAGTGTATAGTACAAAGATACTTTAAAGGGTGTAGAAAGTTGCCTAAATTCACCTATTTTACCCTGGAAAACATTTAGATCTTTTCTCTTTATACTTAATTCATCTAATATTTTGCCTAACTCTACGTAATCAGCATTACTGAGTAAGTTTCTTTCTATTTCAGAGATTAAAGTTGTGTAAATCTTAAATGTACTAATATCCAATGGGGGTTCCACTAGATTATATCTATATATTCCCTTTTCTTCATCGTAAGTTATAAATACATGAGGCTTGGCTATTGACAGTTCAATTTTATATTTCTCGAAATCTTTAGCTATATAATCTGGTATAATTGAAACTAGATCAATATCATAATCCGCTTGAACCTCTCCTTCAAAGGAGGCTGATGTAACGTATAAAGGATATAGTGAATATGGTAAATCTAATTCTAATGTTTCTTTAGCCTTATTGTTACTAGTTGATTTACCGAAGAGATTAAGTTTAAAATTCATTATCTATCACCTTTTATTACAATTATCTTCTATATAAGCTTTTATAGGCTAGGTGCTACTGGTGACACAAATGAAAACTTTATTGAAAGAGTTATTAATACTAGAATCATAGTTATTACCAGAAGTATTGCAGAGTGCAAATATCCATTAGCAATTCTTCCAGAAGCTAATTTTCCCACTAATAGTCCAGCAGTATAAGCATTAAATACTGATGATAATGAAGCAATATATACTGCCCTCGGTACCAAAGCTTGAGCAGCAGCTAAAGGACCGTAACTAGTTATAAAACTACTTGAACTTAAGAGAGATATTATAGCTGACGAAAGTATTATAGTAGCTATTAGTGCAAGAATTGAACCTACATAAGGCATATAGAGTAAAATTTTAATTTTCGCATAGTACTCTCTCCTTATTCTTATTTGGGAATCAAGCTGATCTGCAAGAGTTTCAACTGATTCTGGTGTTAAACTTCCTATCTCTATCATGTCAGCAAGAGAGGTAAAGGCTATTTTTGTAGAGAAATCTATTATTATGTCAGCAGCCTTTCTGAAAGCATCTTTTATTGGAATTCCTAAATTAATATAGGCATAAACTCTTTTTAGTATTATTTGTAATTTTCCTAGTTCTTTGGAATCTTTCAAATTTTTAATGACAGTTTCTGGAGATAAACCAGCCCTAGTACCTTCACCAATAGCCCTAAGGAATCTTGCTACATAAATATCATACCCTGTACCTTCTTTCAATTCTCTTCTTGCAATAACATAAGGAGGAATCACTGATATAATTAAACCTAAAGTTAAACCTATAACTGTTGCTGGAATATAATTTAAATTACCAGATAAAGTAAATAAACCTATTAACATAAATTTTGGGGCTATTGGAGTTTCATGCATAATTTTTGCTATTATTGGCTCTAAAATTATCATGAATATAATTCCTAAAACAATACCAACGGGAAATAACATTAGAAACATTTTATCAGCTTTTAATTGCTTCTCTGGGAACTTATATTGCGTTTGATCAACAACCCAAACAAACAGAATATTAACTAATGGAATACCAAGGACTGCAAAAGCTCCTAAAAGTCCTATTGGTAAAACATGTAACTGAGGAAATACTGCTTCTAATATAAGAATTAAAAAGAAGCTTATAAAACCAGAAGCTAACCATGTTACATAACCTTCACCAACACCTGAAAGATTGTCAGCTGCTTTCGATGCTGCTAATTCCATATTCCTTAATATATCTTTAATTTTTGATTGCATTGTCTCAAAAACTGGTGCACCAGTTCTTATTGCAGTTACATAAGTGGTCATCAAATCATCATAAAGTTTAGATGGAACAATTTTTATAGAACTGTTTATCGCTGTTTCTACTGATTCTCCTAAGAAGTTAATCCTTTTTACAATATATTTAGAGACTTGGTTCATATGATTAAAAGCTCTTGTCTTAGCTAAGTTTTCAAATAATAATCTCGGTGAAAGGCCACTTCTTAGGAATACTAGGAACAAAGCTGAAAATGCTGGAGTTTCTGCCTCAATTCCGATTCTCCTACTATCAACTTTTTGGGAGACATTTGATATTAACGCTAAATAAGTTACTACTGGGATTATTATACCAAATAAAAGACCCATAATTCCAACAACTGCGTATTTAGAAAGTCTAGTTATTTCAAATTCTCTTATAAATATTAAACCGAAGAAAATTAATATTATTCCTACAATTATACTAAATAATAAGAAAAATAGTATCCTGGAAGCATAAAGTTTTGGATCATCTGAAAGCCCAGCTTGCTTAAGTTTCTTATCAAGAGATTTAGATAAAGGCTCGACTAAAGGAGATTTATAAAATAATAAATCAATTTGTGAAATTTTCACACTATTTTCATTTTGTTCTTTTTTCTTACTAGAAGTAATAGCCATAAAATATATTTTAATTCTATTAATATAAGCTTTTATCTGGCATGTATCTCTACTATGTCTCCGTCTTCTAATACATAATCAGCACCTACTTTTTGACCTTGAAACTTAACTGATTTACCCCAAACTCTTGCATATTTAAAGTTCTCAGCTAGGTCATTATGCAATTTCCTAGCTACTTCAATCACCGTAGTTCCTCGTTTAACCGTTAATGGCTCTAAGGTTGGTTTTTCTCCAGGTTCTTTAGTATAGACTCTGATAACGTCAAGTGACTTAAATATAGCCTCTTTTAATTTTTCTATTTCGCTTAATCTTACAACTGTTATTGCATCTTCATCCACTGAGAAAGCTTCATTTGTAGTAACAACAGCTTGCTTATAAAACGCTGTTTCAAATACTTCTTTTTCTATGTCATCTAGGGTAACTTCTCCTAAAATCTTCACTAGAGCACTCTTTATTCCAAAACTTTCTAGATAATTTTTAACTTCTACTTCTGATGTATTAACTAATTTACCTAGAACTACTATCCTTATACCACTATTCCCATATCTGCTTCTATCTATTATTACTTTACCCTTAGGTTTCTTAAGATATACTCCATTATTTTCTAGGAAGTCCTTTATATTATTGAATTCCTCCTTGCCATTAACTACAATAAGTAAAGAATCAGCATTCTTTATTAAACCTAATATTCTTCCTACTAGTGCTCTAGCTTCAAATATCAGAGGCGGAGGATTTACTAGTTGTATCTTTACATCTTGATACTGCATCATTCCGGGGATAGGAAGCTCTTTAGGATCGCTCCTAACATTAGTCAGTATTTTCATTAACTTATTTCTAAGTTCGTTATTTCCTATTAGAACAACTTGGCCAGCCCCCTCTTTCTCTATGAAGAATTGTAGCCCTTTACCTAGTGAAGACGACTTCTTTCTTTCTAGCTGTGCTTCCTCTTTTAATTCAGCTAACCGTCTTTTAGCCCAATATACTAAATTTTCAGTTCCTTTATGTTTTGGAACTGCACTTAGAAATTCTTGCAATGCTTTAATTTTCTCTTCAGTAGTTTTAGCATCCATATATTTTAGCCATTTAGCTTTTGCCTCAGCTGGTAAGTTTGTTACCATTTCCTAATATAATATTTGGGAGCAATCTCTTGTAAAATTTTCCAACTTCTCCTTATTATAGGAGGAGGAGAAGAATAAGAGCCATAAACTTTTTTAACCCACTCAACCGTTCTAGGGTCTGCTGGATAACCGCTACCAAAATCACCATAAATGAGTTTTAATTCATCAATAATATTATCCCTTATTACCTTAGCAATAATACTTGCAGCACTCGCTTCAACAAAGTTTACATCAGCATTTGTAACGATGTTTGGTTCTACACCCATTTTTAATATTTCTTCCTCTACAACTTTAGTGTTTCCAACCTTGTCTATAGTTATCTTTCGTGGATTAAATGACATAAGGGAATGAATAATCTTTATCATTGCTTTATAAGTTAATTCATTAAGATTTTCATTATCTATCTCATTTGGATATACTTTTACTACAGTAAATGCTTCAGCATGCAAAGTAATTATTCCAAATAACTCGTTTCTTCTGTTCCTAGTTAACTGCTTGCTATCTTTTACTCCAGTTTTTTTCAAAAAATTTAATTTATTTTCATCTATGGCTACTCCAGCGACTATCATAGGACCTATTAATGATCCTCTTCCAGCCTCATCAATTCCAATAACAATCATACTCTTACTGATATAACTAATTTGGCAAATTTTTTACCGTTTTTGATAGTTTCATTTTGATAACTTTCTACAATCTTAACGTCTTTCACCATTGAGGTAAAGTTCGATACAAGTCTTTTTGCAATAGTCTTGTTAATAAAATAATAATCCACTCCTTCTTTCCCTTCTACAACATCTGATAGATTATCAATTATATCGTCTGTGAAGAAAGATTCGAATATAGTCCTCTTTTTTGAATCAATTTCTCCTTCCTTAAATCTTAACTGCACAATAGCTTCATAATACCTTGACTTTTTCTTTATACAGGAAGAACATATAGTTTTTTCTATGTCTAAATTAACTATCTTAGAAATACTGAATTCTTTTCCTTTTATTTTACCAGATACGTTAATGGTAACAAAATTATGACCATTAACATCTTTCCAAATGTTTTCTATTTGATAGTTTATTTCCTCAACATTAGGATCGACTTCAACATTCTTACCAATTTCTCTATAAATAATAGACTCTATGGGAGAAAGCGTTTTATCTCTGCTTCTTATCCATTTTCCATTGGCCCATTCAGCACCACATATTTTACAATATTTTCCTTGTATTTTTCTAGGCATTTTAACTAAATCCTTGGTTTTTATATAACAGTCTACACATAAAGGTCCTATAAATTCACCATCTTCCCTTCCACAAACTACACAAAATTTTCTTGTCATTATACTCACATATTATATATTTGTGCGAACTTTATACCTTGAACCGAAATCACACCTTCTTCTTTTATAAGCCCTCTTTTTAAAGCTTCATCGACTACTTTATTTCCTACCATGCTTACTACGCTAGCTTCATTAAGTAAGGAGAAAGCATAATCAATTGAAACTTCTTGCCCCTCATAGAACTCCTTATTTATAACTAAGTTAATATCTCCTTCTTTAAATGTTTTCCCAAGAAGTTCTAATTCACAAATATTAACGAAAACATATCCATCTCTTCTAATTACATTTAGACTAACTTTCATATTAATCACAACGGTTTTACTGGAGTCTTTGCACCACAAGCTAAACATGAAATATACCATGCTTTCTTTTCTTTTACTAAAACCGTATCTAAGCTCTTACATGTACTACATTGTACATAAGTCTTTAGGAATCTATCCATGATTTTGTTTATACTAGCAGAAGAGAACTTACCTTGAATTACAAGTTGTCCGTTTTCATCAATATTCCCTGGAGCGGCTAGTTCTTTAAGCAAATATTTTGCACAAAGTTTATCTTCCCTTCTTATTCTATCACAATATTCACTAAAATTCTTTATAATTGTACTATTCCCAATGGATAATATAATTAAATTAGGTAGAGCTTGACCACTAACTTTTTGGACTCTTTCAGGAAGTTTTGCATAAAGCCTATCTAATAATTTAACGTATTCCTCTTCTGTAGCCACAAGTAATCTTAAGAGGTTGAAGTATAAATTACTTATGATTAATTTTGAAGGTTTACATTGAAACTTATGGTTGCGCATTAAATAAAGGAGACTCATATATAATGATGACATTGCTAAAAGAGAGTGGGCATGAAATAGTTGAAAATTATTCTCAAGCTGACGCTATTATACTAAATACTTGTGCGGTTAGATTAGAAACTGAGGAGAGGATGAAACAAAGAATCAAAGAGCTAAGAAAAATAGGAAAGAAACTAGTAATAGCTGGTTGTTTAGTGAGTTCAGAACCAGCTCTAGTTATGAATTTAGCCCCCGAAAGCAGTTTAGTTGGAGCTCAAAGTGTAGATAAGATAGTTGAAGCTGTTGAAAGTCCAACAAGAAGAATTTTCTTGGAAGATAGTAAAGAACTCATTACACCAAGAGTATTTGAGGGAAAAATTTCTATCATTCCAATTGCAGATGGATGTGCGGGTGATTGTAATTTCTGTATTACTAAACTTGCAAGAAAAAAACTTAGGAGTTATCCTCCTAGAAGCATAGTCAATGCAGTCAAAGAAGCTATAACGAATGGAGCAGTTGAAATAGAACTTACAGCTCAAGATACTGCAGCATATGGGTTAGATATTAATTATAGTTTGCCAGAACTAATTAAAGATGTATTAGAAATCGAAGGAAACTATATGATAAGAATTGGTATGATGACACCAGAACTTGCAATGAAAGAAATAGACGATATAATAGAAATTATGAAAGATAGACGAGTATATAAATTCTTACATTTACCTGTACAAAGCGGAGATGACAGAGTATTAAAACTAATGAATAGAAAATATACTGTTGATGAATATAAGCAACTTATTAAAGAAATAAGAAATAAAATTCCATTAGTAAATATCACAACTGATATTATAATAGGCCATCCAGGAGAAGACGAAGAAGCTTTTAATAACACCTTAGGACTCATAAAAGAACTAAAATTCGAGAGAATTCATTTAGCAATGTATTCTATAAGGCCAAACACAAAAAGTGCTTTGATGCCTCAGGTCCCTGATCCCGTTAAAAAGGAGAGAATGAGAATAGCAAATAAAGTATATGAAGACGTAGCATATTCCGTTCACTCAGAATACATAGGATCTAATTCCTTAGTCATTACTACAGAATATGGTAAAAAAGGCTCAATAATAGGAAGAACAATAAATTATATTCCAGTAATAGTGAAGGACTATAATAAACTTGGAGATTGGATTAATGTAAAAATAACTGAGGCTTCATTTTTTGACCTAAGAGGGCAATTAATTCAATGATTAGATAAATTCGAATGCATAAAAATTTAAAATAGTTTAAACAAAGTGATTTATATGGACGTATATATTGTTTCTGCTGTAAGGACTCCAATAGGTAGATTTGGAGGAGTGTTTAAAGATATTCCCCCATATGAATTAGGGGCAATAGCTATTAAAGAAGCTTTAAGAAGAGCTAATATAGATCCTTCAAAAGTTGATATAACAATTATGGGAAACATATTAAGGGCTGGTCACGGCCAAGATCTTGCTAGACAAGCAGCAATTAAGGCTGGTATACCGATGGAAATAGACGGATACTGCGTAGATATGGTTTGTTCTTCTGGGATGATTAGTGCAATAAATGCAACACAGATGATAAAGAGTGGGGACGCTGACATAATAGTAGCTGGAGGAATGGAAAGTATGAGTCAAGCTATGTTAGCAATAAAAAGTGACTCAAGATGGGGTATAAAAATGTTGTTAGGTAAAAAATTAGAGTTTATTGATACAATGTTAATGGATGGTCTAACTGACCCGTTCAATATGAAATTAATGGGACAAGAAGCTGACATGGTTGCTAAGGCTCATAATATTACTAGAAGAGAGCTTGATGAGGTTGCTTATGAAAGTCATAAAAGAGCAGCTACCGCTACCGACAAAGGATATTTTAGCAAAGAAATAGTTCCAGTTAAAGTAGATGGAAAAGAAATAACACAAGACGAAGGAATAAGAAGGGATACCTCAATTGAGAAATTGTCCCAATTAAAGCCAGCTTTTAATCCAGATGGTGTTCATACTGCTGGCAACTCGTCTCAAATATCTGATGGAGCTTCAGCATTAATATTAATGAGTGAAAAAGCGGTCAAAGAATATAAAGTAGAACCAATTGCTAAGATTTTAGGATATAGCTGGGTAGGAATAGAAAGCTGGAGATTTACAGAAGCTCCTATATTTGCTGTAAAGAAATTGCTTCAGAAATTGAATATGGATATTTCTCAGTTTGATTATTTCGAAAACAATGAGGCCTTTGCTGTGAATAATGTTCTATATAATAGATACTTAGGAGTTCCTTACGATAAGCTTAACGTATTTGGTGGCGCTATTGCATTAGGGCATCCTATTGGGGCTAGTGGAGCGAGAATAATTACAACTCTTATAAATGTTTTATCAACTTTAGATGGTAAGAGAGGAATAGCTAGTATTTGTCATGGAACTGGAGGAAGTACAGCAATTGCAATTGAGTTATTAAGGCCTCTATAACTTTTTAGGTACAAAAAATAATATGTCAAATGGTGGCTAAGTGATTGGCAAAAAAGAAATCAAATGAGCAATCTTCTGTAAGAGAAGTTCCTAAACCAGCTGAAGGAGAAGTTATTTGCGTTGTTAAGAAAATGCTTGGAGCAGAACATGTACAAGTGGTGTGTTTAGATGGAAAAGAAAGATTGGGAAGAATTCCTGGCAAAATGAGAAAGAAAATGTGGGTAAAAGAAGGGGATGTAGTCTTAGCTGCCCCTTGGGATTTTCAGCCAAATAAATGTGATATTATATATAAGTACTCTGAGAGTGAAGTTAGAAGACTTGAAGAGGAACAAGTAGTTTCTGCAGATGTAATAGAACAGCTAAGAGGATGATTTTTTGGAAAGAAAGGGGAAAAAAGAAGAGAAAAGGAGAAAAGATGAAGATCTTTTTAAAGTAGTTGATTCAACTTTAGATACAAGGACATATTATCTACTTTTTCAATTATCAAGAAGATTAAAACTAAAAAATATTTATGGTTCTATTTCTGCTGGAAAAGAAGCTAAAGTCTATCCTGCTGTAACGGAAGATGGAAAATGGTATGCATTAAAAATATACTATGTTTCAACTGCTCAGAGTAAAAGAGCTTTAGAAAAATATACTTTTGGAGATCCAAGATTTGAAGACATTAAGGTAAATAATACCAAGCAATTAATTAGTGTATGGGCAAGAAAAGAATTCAAAAATTTGAATAGATTGTACAAGAACGATGTTAGAGTTCCAGAGCCAATTTACGTACTAGAAAATATATTAGTAATGCAATTTATAGGAGAGAATGGAGTTAGAGCACCACTCTTGAAAGAACTTCTAGATGAAGAAATAAACGAAAATTTGTATACTGACATTATTGATCAGATAGAAAAAATGGTTAATAAAGCAGAGCTAGTACATGGTGATTTAAGTGAGTACAATATTATGGTCTGGGAAGATAAATGCTACATTATCGATGTAAGTCAAGCAATAGATATAAATCACCCTAATGCACTAGAATTAGTTAAGAGAGATATAGATAATATTAACGCGTTTTTTGAAAGTAAGGGAATCCAAGTGATTGAAACTGAGGAAATATTAAGGAGACTGAAGATATATCAGAATGAGGATCAAAATTGATGTACATTACTGTACCTGATGAGAAGATTAATTTAATAAAATCTATTATACCTAGGCTAGAAGAAATAAGCAATACTAAAATAGAACTTAATGAAAGAACTAAATCTATTAATGTAACTCCTTTAAATAATAACGCTTATGACGCGATGAAGGTAATATCTATTATAAAAGCTATTGGTGTAGGTTTTGATCCAGAAGATGCAATGAAACTTATGAAAGATGATTATATTTTAGAAATAATAGATTTGAAAGATGTAAGTAATGGACCGGACGATCTAAAGAGGATTAAAGGAAGAATAATAGGCGAAAAGGGAAAGACTAAGAAAATAATTCAAGAGTACACTGGAGTAAATATAATTATTACAGACCATTATGTAGGAATTCTTGGAAACGTAGAACAAGCCGATATTGCTAAAAGAGCTATAGAGATGCTAATTAAAGGGAGAGAGCATTCTACAGTTTATAAGTATTTAGATAGAGCTGAAAGAGATCTCTACTTATTTAAAATTAATAGAGCATTAAAAGAAGGATTGAATAATACTTAAACTGTTCTCACTATATTTGCTAGTATATATTTTTATAATTCTCTCATAACTTTGAAGTATTTCCCTTGCTTTATCATCACTAAGGAGAGTCTTAAGATTCTCTACTTCTCCACGATATGCATATCTAAAGAAATTCAAGAGGACTTTTTTAGGAGCACTTAATATCTCCTCAGTACTAAAAAGATGAGGAGAGGGTTTCATTACTAAAGTTAAATGCGTACCATCTAACATCGCTATCATTGCTAATTTATGTGCAGTATATTCTTTAGTAGGAGATTTACTGGATGCTTTAACCTCAATATAATATTTTTTCCCACACTTTTCAGCTTCAAGATCATGAGTAGGCAAATCAACATATTTTACGTTTTTAAAATCCATATCTTCTAAAACTCTTATCGCTTTATATTCCATGGCAAATCCTAAAATTATGCCCTTAGCTTTTTCCAAAGCGTATTCAATATCTTGCTCAGAAAGACCATAAGTAGCTTTTAAGTCATCAAGTATTTTCACAGCTAATATAATTGCATAAAAGGTTATAAATTATGCTACACATAATAAAAAATATTATAGAAAAATTAACATTTTAGCTTCAGCTTTCCTAACTTAGTTTTTCCTTCTTCTCTTATTTTTATTATTTCAGATATATTTCTTTTTTTGGCATATAATCCAAACTTCTCGTATAAGTCCTTCTCGAAATCATATTCTGTATAGATTCCTACTTCATTTAATCTTCTATCAGCATCTTCTAATGAAGTACTATCCTTTATCACAGCATAAAGGGGAGAGGTTTTAGCTACTATTTCTGGGTCTAAGAAGAACATAATCGAGGAAATAGGGGAAACTTTCACTTTTCTTAAACCATTTCTTATTTGAACCTCACCATATAGTCCTTTAAAAGCATCAAAAGGAATTTTTGAAGCCTCTGTCACAACACTTGAAAAAATGAGATTTAGATCTTTTTCCATCGACTTGTCTATTCCTTTTGCGTCAATTAGTCCATCTTGTCTAGCGATTTCAGCTATTCTTTGCATTATATACTCTTGATCAAGTTCTCCATCACTACCAGATCCTATGGTAGCTAAAATTACTTCAAATCCTTTCTTTTTTAATTCAACTAAAGAGGATAACATAATAAAATCAATCAAAGGACTTCCTAGACTTTCCTCGCATCCTTTAGCTAATACATCCCCACCAGCATCCACACCTATAATCATTTTTATGTTATTTTTAACTGAAAAATCTTCAATTCCATCAGCTATAGCAACTGGTCCTTCTTTAATACAAATTGAATATCCTCTTTCTATTTTTAAAGCTTTAATATATCTAACCAATTGCGGTATTACTTTAACGTTTTTCCTTATAGCATAAGAAGACGGGTATATTTCAGTTATTATGTTATTTACTGGGTTTGCATTTACTAAATCCTCTTTACATATTGGTCCAGGTAAAGGATCTTCAACATATCTCTCCCATGTAACTGCGCCTATGATACTTGAAATGTTCCTTAGTTCAAGATACTTAGAAGCTATGTAAGTTGACGCTACATCTCCTCCTCCGCCTAACCCAAAAACAAAGGCTTTCATATTTAACCTTTTAGTCACTTTATACTTAGTAAATTTAAATACTAAGTGATGATAAGCTATACCGTTTATTGTCTCGTATTATCTGTTTAGCATCTTTAAACATGAGACTTGGTAGTTATTATATAGTGTTACTAAATGAGTGATATAATAGATTATTCGAATTCACAATTTGAATTCATTGATTTAAAAATTGGAGAAGCTACAGCACATATTATTGCAGCAGCTTCAATTGTTGAAGAACTAGAAGGTGATTTGCCAGAAGTAAGAGAAACTGTAAGAAGATATGTAGATGCGTGGATATCATACTTAGTACCAATTGAGTATCTTCCTGGAATGGCAGAAGTTATAGGTAGTAAAATCAATAAGAAAATAACTCAGATATTCCCAGATTTAACAGAAGATGAGCTAGCTGAAACACTAGAATTAACGATAGATATGAAAAAATCGTTAGATAATAATGAAATACCTTCATTTTATAAAGAATTTGAAGTGAGAGTAGAAAAAGTCCTAAGAAGTCTAGGTATAGATTTGAACGATGTAAAAGCATTTTTAAACGTTGATTTACACAAAAGATTAGTAAGACTAGTTTCCATATTAGCTATAGCTATAGGAATATCTGCAGTATGGGACCCAAAATGGATAGTGGGATATCAATAACAGCAGAGAAATTAATAGATATAACAGCTAGAGTAGCAAGTAAAATAAAAGTAGAAGATAGAGAAATAGAGAAAATTGTTGGTATATCTTCGTTTAGCATTGCAAAAAAATCAGTAGAAAGAGTATCTTTTTGGCTCTCTGAATCTAGGAATTCCTTACTATATTGTAAACTTTGTAATAAGGGACCCTTCACTAAAAGAGGATTATATTTACATCTAATAAGGCTACATAGAAATGAAATAAAGACAATGTTAGAGGAAGAATTGAAGAACGAGATAAAAGCCATTATTTAATAGAAGACTCTCTTAAATAGAAGATAAAGCTTTATCTAAATCTTCTATTAAATCATTTACATCTTCTATTCCTACTGACAATCTAAGCATCGAGTCTGAAATACCGACAATTTTTCTCTCTTCTGGAGTTAGAGTCCTATGAGTCATAGTTGCTGGATGTGAGATAGTTGAATTTACACCACCAAGAGTTTGCGCTGGTAAAATAACTTTTAGTTTTGTCATTACATTTAATGCATCATTCATGCTTCCTTTTATATCAAAAGTCACAACCCCACCAAATCCTTTTAATACACGTTTAGCTATTTCATAATCTGGATGTGACTTTAATCCGGGATAATACACGGCCTTTATCTTCTGATGTTCTTGCAAATATTCAGCTATCTTTTGAGCATTAGAATTAATTACGTCCATTCTTATTTTTAAAGTTTTAAATCCTCTTATGACTAAGTAAGCAGCATGAGGATCTAATGATGTTCCCAAAGTTCTTCTCATTAAATCAATCTTTGTCATTAATTCTTTACTTCCAGCTCCTAATCCGGCTATTACATCATTATGCCCTGCTATGAATTTTGAAGCACTATGTAAAACAACATCTGCACCTTGAACTATAGGCTTCTGATTAATTGGAGTAGAAAATGTTGCATCTGTTATCAGTATACTTCCATTTTCTTTACATATCTTAGAAAGTTCCGGTATATCTACAACTCTCAATAAAGGGTTAGAAATTGTTTCTACGTAAACTACATCATATTTTTTAACTTTAGCTTTTTCCACTATTTCTCCAGGGTTTGCTACATCAACTTCAATTCCTAGACTGCGTAGAAAATCTGTGAAAAATTTATATGTTCTTCCGAACATATCTCTGTGAATTAGGACTTTACTACCTGGTCTAGTTAATGTAAGTAAAGTTGAAGAAATCGCCCCCATACCAGAGGAAAAAGCTACGCCCATTTCGGCCTCTTCTAATTCAGCAATTTTCTCTCCCAATTTAAGGACAGTTGGATTTACTTCTCTGCTATATCTATATTTTTCACCCAGAGGGTAAACATATGAAGTAGTCTGATAAATTGGAGTAGTTATTGCTCCTGTTTCCTCATCGAAACCTTCAATTGTTACCTTAGTCCCTTCTCTCAATCCAAGCACCTCCAGACACTTTAGCTAATTTATATATGCATTCATATCCATAAGCCTTACAAACTTTTAATGACTCATCAATTATTTTATTTTTATCTGACATAGAATCAACAAAAATTGCTATAGTAGGTCCGGCTCCACTTACACATGCACCAATTGCATTATTTAAAAGTGAAACTTCTTTGATCTTAGGATAATAAGGAAATAGAGGTTCTCTGGATTTTTCTACAATATCATCATTTAAACCTAACCTTATTAATTCTCTATCTCCTTTTATAAACCCTAAGATTAGAGAGGAAAGATACCTAGCGTTAGCAACATATTTAGATATCTCTATTTGTTTTGGTACCATTTCTCTCGCTTTTTTAGTTTTAGCCTCAATCTTAACTAACGGAATTATTAGAATAAGTTCAAAATCTAAATTTATAGGGACTTGCTCAACCTTAATAGAGTTAGGATTTACAACACTTATTACACCACCAATTAAGCTAGCTGCAACATTATCAGGATGAGGTGACCCGGAAGAAGCTATCTCGCCTTTCATAGCAAATTTAACTAATTCTTGCCTACTTAAACCAAGTTTAAATAACTCATTAGCACCATATACTGCTGCAGCAGCAGAAGCTCCACTGCTACCTAAGCCTAAGCCAGCTGGAATACCTTTTATTACCTTTAGTCTAACTTTAGCTCTTACATTATACTCTCTTAGAAGTTCGTATAGAGCGTAACTAGCAGAATTTTTTTCTACAGCTAAAGGAACTCCTTCTCCTTCCACTTTAATATCTAGTTCAGAAGAGTTTTTAGCCTCAATTTCTATTGTATCTTCAAAGGCATTATGAGCTAATGCTAATATATCGTAACCAGCACCCAAATTTGCTGATGAGGAGAATGCTTTAACAATCACAATCGGATATTACTCAAAGAAAGTTTTAAGCTTTGACTTATATTCATTTTTACTAACTATTATTACTAATTCTTCTTTTGTTATTTCTTTTCCTTCATTAATTACAGTAGCAGGAGCAATTACAGTAGCTCTACCAAGAAAGTTTACTGATAGAGAAATATACCGTAATCTTATCGAAGGAGAATCAATAAGTTTACTTAACCCTATCCACTCATGATAACCTATCTTATCGCCTTCTCCGTTTTGAAGTATCTTTCTAGTAAAAGTGAAATCTCCAGCAACTGAAGACTCATAAAGCTTACTGATTACTACTATGTCACCAATTCCATATTTAAGTGCTTTTAATGCTGGAAAAGATCCTAACGGTATTTTTCTGAATTCCTTAAGTTCTTTCAAAATAGTTGGTTCCTCCTCACCAATATAAACTGGACGTAAATCAATTCTCTTTATATAGACTAAAACTTCCTCTCCCTCTTTAAGTTCTTTACCAGGTTCTAAACCTATGTAACCATCAGCTGAAGCAAAAGTTCCTATCATATAACTATCAAAAGGAACACTTAATGCATAATATTTATCATTCTTTATAAATAAATAGACTGGAACATAAGTATAACGATTCTTATCAGCTTTAACATCATTCATTAAAGTAGCCTTAACTTGATATTGATCTGCAAATTCCTTTCCGGCTAAAATGGATAAGTACTTAATAATGACTCTCTCTGTTATCATAATTGTTGACACTATATTTCCGGGCAAGCCTATAACTGGCTTATTATTCACAGTTGCTAAGATAGTTGGCTTCCCTGGCTTGAACTTCAATCCATGAACTATTATTTTTCCTAATTCTCTTATTACTTGATGAACATAATCTTTTTCTCCAGCACTAGTGCCACCAGTAAGAATAACTATATCAGCCTTCTGTAAAGCCTTTTCAAGTTCGCTTTTAATTGCACTCTTATCATCCTTAACATGCGTATATCCAATAACATCATATCCTTCTGACATCAATTTGGCATATAAATAGAATGAATTGGACTCGTAAATCTTGCCTTTCGCAAGAGGAAGACCAGGTTCAATAAGTTCGTCTCCAGTGGTTATAATGAAAATCTTAGGCTTTTTGAAGACTTTTACTTTCCTAATTCCTACTGCCGCAAGTAATGCGATTTTTTCTGGGGTTATAATTTCACCCTTCCTTAAAATTTCAAAACCTCTTGGAATATCACTACCTAACCATCCTATATTTTCCCCAAACCTCATCTTTTTCTTTACAACAATTATATCTCCATTTTTCTCGGTTTCTTCAACTTTAACTACAGCAGAAGCATTATCTGGTATAATAGCACCAGTATCAACCTCAACCGCCTCTTTTTCTTTTATTCTTACTTCTTTATACTCACCAATGCTAATCTTACCAATTAGTTTAAATTCCCCTGGAGTTTCAGAATCTCTTACAGCATATCCATCCACTGTAGATCGAGAAAAAGGAGGTAAGTCAATAGGTGATAGAATATCTTCAGCAGAAACTCTGTTTAAGGCATTTAATATATCAACTTCTTCCTCTCCTAATGGTCTAGGTAAAGTAGAATTTATGTAAATTTTTAAAGCTTCTTCAGCTGAAAGTAAATTTTTATCATCTAAAATAGCTCGCATAAAAGAAAATAAAAAAGAAAGCTTATAACTTTACATACTTATAAGTGATGCCTTCTTCAATTCGTCTAAAACCATTAATATTGGGTCACGAACTTGATCAACTGATAAGTTTGCCTCTTGACTAATTTGAGTTACAATCTGATCTACGGTCTTATTCCCATCACATAAATCCCATACATAATAAGCTATAGGAGCTAACTCGTAAACTTTATCTTCTGAAACCTTAACTATATAGCCTTCCCCATCTTCACTTTTATCTAGAAATTCACCAATTTTTTGAGGTTTTAAATCTTTTACCTCTTCAAAATTCATTCTTCTTCACCACCTTCCTCCTCAAATCTTGGTCTCCTTCCACCTCTACCTTGTCTTCTTCCACCCCTAAAGGGTCTCTTATACTCACCTGCAGAAGGAGTATTTTCAGGAATTTGATCTGCTTGTGGAAATGAATTATCATTTACTTCAGAAATTTGAGACTTACTTCCAGCATTTAATTGTACTTTACCCTTATATGCAGTTGTCCACGCATTATCGATCTTTACAACCATTCCTTCTTTTATTGAACCAGCTAATTTACCCCATAAAGTTAATTTTATTCTTCCAGTATCGTCTCCAACAATCGCTTCACTTATCGTTCTTGCACCATTCTTTGTTTGTATTACTTTAGCCTCTGATGCCTCTAAAACTCTTACAACTACGTTTACATTTTCCATTCCAGGTTTTAGATTATTTATTTTTTCTTCTCCCATTCGACTCGACTCACGAGATTTGTTAGATAAACCTTAGTTCCCAAGTATAAAAATTCTTGTCATAACGTAAAAGAACATTAATTTATCGTGAAGTTTGGGTAATTTATGATTAAATTGTTCAACCTATATTTTTTGTATGTTTTAAAGTAACGTGTTATTGTTGTTAAGATTTGTTTTTAAGCTATACAGTTATAATTATCTTTGGGAATAAGTGTGAGTAGCAATCAACAATTATTAGAATATCCTAAAAAATTTGTTGAATTACTAGCAGCACCATTCATAGGAAGAGAAGAAGAAGCAAAAGTCATTACACTAGCTTTGCTATCCAAAGAACACGTTATATTAATAGGAGAACCTGGAACAGCAAAGTCAGCCTTAGCAAGAAGAGCCGCTGAACTATTAAATGCAAAATTCTTTATGTATTTATTAACAAAATATACTGAGCCAGCTGAACTCTTTGGAGCTTTAGACATTAACGCATTAAAACAAGGTCTATATAAAAGAATTACTAAAGATAGATTACCAGAAAGTGAAATTGCTTTTTTAGACGAGATATTTAATGCCAATTCCGCTATACTAAACGCACTACTTTCCCTATTAAACGAGAGAGTAATTTATGACGGTTACAATGTTATAAAAGTCCCCTTAAGAACGTTAATCTCAGCCAGCAATAGAGTTCCAGATGAGCCAGAACTAGATGCACTGTATGATAGACTTTTGTTAAGACATTATGCTAAGCCAGTAAGTGAAGATTTGTGGAAAGATTTAATAAATTCTGCATGGGATTACGAGTTCTCTAATAAATGGATTGTTAAAGAACCATTTATGAGTGTTAAACAGTTAGATGAATTATATAATTTAATACCACAAGTTGATCTATCAGCTGTTAAAAGTAAATTACTAAAACTTTATGCAATGCTTGAAGAAAAAGGAATTCATTTAACAGATAGAAGAAAAGGTAAAGTATTAAAGATCGTATCTGCTCATGCAATTTTAAATGGTAGAATAAAAGCTATAGAAGAAGATTTGATTGTTTTAAAGTATATTGCTCCAAAAGAAATCGATGATTTCGAAAAAGTATCAGCGTTATTATCAGAAGAGTTAAAGACTCCTATAAAATACATGAAAGAATTAAATGAAATTTACTCTAACATTAAAGAAGCAAGTAAATATGTAGATGCTGCTAATGATTCAGATCCAAGGTTAATTGAATTAATAAGAAGTTTAAGAGCTACAAGAGATAGAGTGCTTGCCTTAGGAAAAGAAAGTGGAGATGAAAAAGTTGAAGAGTTTTCAAAGGAGGTTGTAAAGGAAATTGACGTGTTATTAGAAAAAGTGGCTAGAAAGTTGGGGATATATACATGAGTGAAGAGGAAGAAGGTTTTTTAAGAGGAATAGATTACTCTGATCCTTTAGTACGTTACCGTGGTGAAAGAATAAACTATACCTTAAAGAAGCTGAGCGGAAGAGATTTACAATTAGATGAAAATTTCCTAATTGATACATACTATATTCATTATTTACCAATGCCAATACCAAAAACAAAAGAAGATATACCTAAAGGAAAAGAAATAATGTACAAATTCATAGACATGATGATGAATTCACCTCTAGTTGAAGAAAACAGAAATTATTCAATGGTTAACTCAGCTGTTAGTATGGCTTTATCCGTTAGTTATGTACAAAACCTAGTTGAAGAGTTAGAAAGAATAAAAAGAACCTCACAATCCCAAGAAGAAAGACAAATGGCTGAACAAATATTAAACGGATTAATGAAAGGAAGCGGAAGTAAAGAGGGGCAAAAACAACAGCAACAACAAGATATGCAACAAATGGAGAAAATGATGAAACAAGTTAATGATAAAGCATTAAGTAAAGCAATAGAGGATTCTGAGTCTGTTAGAAACTTACAGAAAATTATTGGTGGTAATGGTGCTGGAACTGGATCTATCCTTAATTTTGAAGGGGAAATACATGAAGTCTTGAGATTAGCAAGAAACACAGAAATAAAGAAGATCCTTGAATTTCTAAGCGGTATGCCAAGATTAGGTAGCTTTACTAAAAAGAGAACCACAAGATTCTCAAGAGGAGAGCTTTACGGATATGAAGAAGGTTCGGATTTAGAAAGGATTGTATCATCAGAATTAGCTTTACCAGAAGAATTATTTTATGTAAAACTAGCTGAGTCACAGCTTTTGCTTTATCAAAAAAGAATAAAAGAAGTTTTAGGTCCAATATATTTACTATTAGATAAATCCGGAAGTATGGATGGAGAAAAGATTATATGGGCTAAGGCTGTAGCTCTAGCCTTGTACAGTAGAGCAAGAAGAGAAAATAGAGATTTCTATATAAGATTCTTTGATAATATTCCTTATCCTTTAATTAAAGTTCCTAAGAATGCTAAAAGCAAAGATGTAATCAAAATGATTGAATATATAGGTAAAATTAGAGGTGGGGGAGGTACAGATATTAGTAGATCTGTGATTTCAGCTTGCGAAGATATAAAGGAAGGGCATGTTAAAGGAGTTAGTGAAATTATATTATTAACTGATGGAGAAGATAAAATAGCTGAAACAACGGTTAGAAGATCATTAAAAGAAGCTAACTCCACTTTAATTAGTGTAATGATTAGAGGAGATAATGCAGATTTAAGAAGAGTTTCAGATCAATATTTAGTAGTATATAAACTTGACCATGAAGATTTATTAAAAGTCGTAGAAGCATGAGGAGGAGGCCCCAGCCTCATACCAGCCATAATTGGGTGTCAGCTGGGCATGGCCAAATAAAGTATCTAATAACAAAATAAAAAATTATTTTTTAAGTGAAGATAAGAATTCTTTGATAAACTTCAGATCGCTTTCTAATTTGTCTAAATTTTCTTTAATCCATAACAGACCTCCAGCAGCATCTTCTACTTCTCCGCTAATTTTTAATTGAGATATTTTATCTTTCCAATTAAAAACATCCTTGGAAATCACTAAAATGTATAAGTCTCCTTCATTTCTTAAATGTACTTTACCCCAAAATAGTTCTCCAACTTTGTATTCAAGCTCTTTTCCAAATGGTGGTTTTTCTGGCCTTTCACTTACAGTATACCATCCCTTTGTTATAGTAGCACCAATTTTAGTTAAAATATCACTTATTCTATCCTCGAATGACATTATATAACACCCTTTAGTGCTAAAACTTGTTTTGCCAAGTTACTTATTCCAAGCTCATCAGCAGAAAATCCAAAGGCTAATCCCAAAAGCTGAGTTATATAAATAGCTGGAAGAGTCCAATTAATATTAAATTCTGCCTTAATTTTCAACTGTAAGGAATCTAATTGGAGATGGCATAAACTACATGGGTGAACTAATATATCGGCCCCTTGATCTTTTGCACCCTTTAAAACATTATAAGCCATTTTTATTCCTACATTAGGATTACTTCCCATTAACGGAAATCCACAACAAGATCTTGAGGAAGGAAATGTTACTGGAGTTGCCCCAGTAGCGGCTATTAAATCTTCCATGCTATGTGGGTTAAAAGCTGGTTCAAATCCCATTATTTCTTCTGGTCTTAACATTTGACATCCATAATATGCTGCTACCCTTAAACCAGTTAGTGGTTTTTTGACTTTTTCTTTAATTTTTTGTATTCCTATATCTCTCACTAATATCCAAACTATATGTTCTGCCTCTGCTTTCCCCGAATAATTGATGTTTGTGCCCTTAGTTCTCTCTTGTACTTTCTTCCTTAGATCTTTATTTTCTTTATATTTATGGGTAGCTAGTCTATGACTATGTAAGCAAACGCTACAAGGTGTAATCATCTTATTATATCCCATTTTCTCCACAATAGACAAGTTTCTCAAGTTCAAAGCTATATGTCCTACTTCATCGTATTCATCGTAAAAACCACCACCGCAACAATTCCAATCTTTAACTTCTTCTAGCTTTATACCTAAAGTTTCAAATACTTTTCTTGTCGCTATATCAACGTCTTTAGAAAGACCATGTGTTGCACAACCAGGGTAATATGCATAACTCATTTATTATCACCACTTAGAATTTTCCTGATCTCACTTATATTTTCAACTGGTTTCTCTTTTACTAAAGCATATTTAATCTTACCAGTTTGGAACAGATATATAAAATCTCTTATAGAACCTAACAGCCCATAAGTATTTAAATAAACTTTAGCCTCTTCAATCTTTCCAGTTTCAACTAGAGAATTGAATATTGCTTCTGAATGCTTTTCTCCAGTTAATATTACTGGCGTCTTATCTTTAGTTAATTTGCTGTATGCTCTAGTTTTCTTTATTGCAGTAACTGGCTCTATATCTCTAGGACAAACATTATAACACATGTAACAATAAGTACACCTCCATGAACTATCTATAAGTATCTTTAGTCTTTCCTCAGTTATTGTATCCCTTGGATCAGCTAAGAATCTATAACCCTTTGCATGTGCAGCTGGGCCTAAAAATTCTGGATCCATTTTTACACTAGGACATGCTGAAACACATAATCCACACCAAATGCATTGAGCAAATTTCCAAAGTTCTCTTTGGTCTTCTGGTTTGAGTCTTTGTTCAGCCTTGCCTTCAATTACGTCTTTATGCGGATATAATCTTGGTTTAACTTTATACATTCTCTGATAGAAATCATCTAGATCTACAATGAGATCTTTTACTGGCTTGTAATAATCCATAGGCTCTATTGTAATGATGTTAGAGCCGTACTTCTTCGCAACATCAATGACTAAAGTCTTGCAGGCTAATCTAGGTTCTCCATTGATTTTCATTCCGCAACTTCCACAAACAGCCATATGGCATGAAGCCCTATATGCTAAAGTGGGATCTTGCTCGCTCTTTATTCTCCTTAACGCCTCAGTAAATTGAGTAAACCTATCTACTTTTAACTTGTATTCTTGCCACCAATATCCTTTATCTTGTGAATATCTTTTTATTTTTAAAACCACTTCCATTTCTTCATTCTGGAGGGACATTTTAATACACCCTAGCTTCTGGCTTCCACTTTGTAATTTTAACTGGCTTATAGGTTATTTCTACTGTATTTCCTCTTAAGTAAGCTATAGTATGTTTCAACCAATTCTGATCATCTCTTTCTGGGTAATCTAATCTATAATGAGCACCCCTTGACTCTTTCCTATTTAAAGCTGAATGAGCTATCACTAATGCTAAATCCAACATATTTTTAAGTTCAAGAGCGTTATAGAATTCAGTATTATATACTTTAGACTTGTCTAAAACATACATTTTTTTCATATCTTCTCTGAGCTTAATAATTTCTGATAGTGCGGTTTTTAGACCGTTTTCATCTCTAAATACTCCAACATAATCCCACATCACATCTCTAAGCTTCTCTAATATTTCACCAAAATGAACTCCACTCTCACTTTTTACTATATCGTAAGCTGAATTAGCCATCTTTTCAGCTTCATTGTCAATATCTGATGAAGGTTCAGTATAATTCTTTAAGAATTCTACAACACTTCTTCCCGTCTCTCTGCCAAAGACTAAGGTTTCAAGAAGTGAATTAGAACCTAGTCTATTTGCACCATGTACTGAAACACAAGCCGCTTCACCAGCTGCAAAGAGTCCAATTAAATCTGGATTTCTACCAGTTATATCAACATCAATACCACCCATATAATAATGTTGTGCTGGTCTTACTGGAATCATTTCTTTTGTTGCATCTATACCAGCAAAACTTTTAGCAGCTTCATAAGCTAAGGCTAACCTTTCCTTGATGTAATCTTCTCCCAAATGAGTCAAGTCTAAACCTACGTAACCGCCTGGGAAACCTCTACCTTCTTTTACTTCAGTAAGAATTGCTCTTGATACTATGTCCCTGGGAGCTAGATCTAATTTTTTAGGAGCGTACCTAGCCATGAATCTCTCTCCTTTTGCATTCCTTAATATAGCTCCT
This sequence comes from Sulfurisphaera javensis, assembly GCF_041154675.1. Lineage (NCBI taxonomy): Archaea > Thermoproteati > Thermoproteota > Thermoprotei > Sulfolobales > Sulfolobaceae > Sulfurisphaera > Sulfurisphaera javensis. Next base: position 1,375,818 of record NZ_AP031322.1, on the reverse strand, counting down.
TCTCCTCTAGCTGCTTCACTAATTAGAATATCTGAGGGATATAAAGCGGTAGGATGAAACTGAACAAATTCTGGATCTTTGATTGCAACTTTAGCTCTTAATGCCATTGCATAACCATCACCAGTATTTATATAGCTATTAGTAGAGTGCCTATATAACATTCCCATACCGCCAGAGGCCATAACTACTGCCTTAGCTTTGAAAAAGACTGGTAACATATTTCTCATGTCAAAAGCTATTACTCCTCTTACTCTGCTATCATCCCTAACTAATTCCCAGGTAAACCATTCAAAATAAAAATCTACATTGCCTAAGCCGGAAGTTTTCTCATAAACAGTGTGAAGTAAAGCCATCCCAGTTTTATCTCCTACAAACCTTGTTCTAGGATAAGTCTGACCGCCAAAATATCTTACAGCAACTCTCCCATCTGGTTGTCTGTTAAATAATGTACCCCATCTCTCTAATAACATTACTATTTCTCCGGATTTGTAGGCAAGAAGCTCCGCGGCATCTTGATCAACTAAATAATCTCCTCCTTTTATAGTATCATATGCCATATATTCTGGGTTATCATTAGGATCTGAGTTTCCATCAATATAGGCTGCTATACCCCCTTCAGCAGCTGCTGAATGAGATCTAGTTGGGAAAACTTTTGAGATAACAGCAACATTATATCCAGCAGAAGCTATTTCATGTGCAGCCATTAAACCTGCTAATCCGGCTCCAACAACTACTGCATCATATGAAACTTTCTCCACATGAATAAGTCCATATATTCACTAAAAAACCTTTATTTCACAATTTCATTTAAAGAATTTACAACAAATTTTGGTTTAATATTACTTTTCTCTAGATCTTTTTTAGTCGAAATTCCAGTCAAGACTAAAATCGTATCAATGCCAGCATTAATACCCATTCTTATATCAGTCTCTAATTGATCCCCTATTATTACAGCTTTTTCTAGTTTATTTATACCAGATATTTTTAATGCTATTTCTACTATCCAAGTGTTCGGCTTTCCGGCTATAAAATCCGGCTCTCGTTGTAAGGCATAAATTATTGCCGATGCTAAAGCTCCAGCACCTAATTTTAGTCCATCTTTAGATGGCCATAGTCTATCCATGTTAGTTACTATAAATTTTGACCCTTTATAAATACACCTCATAGCTGTGGAAAGTTTTTCATAAGTACTCAATCTATCTAAACCTATTACAACTGCATCCGGTACTTCTTCTTCTACTTCGTTAGAATTTAGAACCCTAAAATTAAAATTTTTTAGTTCTTCAATTAATCCTTCTTCTCCCACTACGAAAACTGATTTTACATTTGTCTTTTCCTTTAGATATATTGCAGCTGCTGTGCCACTTGTAATAATATCTTTAGGATCTATTTTTAATCCCAAATAATTAAGTTGTCTAGACAGAAGTACGCGACTAAAGCCAGAATTATTAGTTATTAATAATACCTTTTTTCCATTTTCTATTATTTTTTTCACTGCAACTAGATTACTCCAAATAGGTTCTCCTTCTCTTACAAGCACGCCGTCTACATCACTTATTATTAAATCGTAATCATCTAATAACATTCCTCTTCAACTCATCTATTTTGACTTTTATTTTCTCTATTAATTCATTCTCATTCAGAGCAAAAGCAAAATAGCCAAAGGGATAATAAAGAATGTTATCACAATCCCATTTTGCATAAGATAACGTAACTTTCGCATAGGTAGTATTTTTACCTTGATATATTCCTATTAAATAATTTTCGCCTTCTTTTTCTACTAGATATATCTCACAATCTTCTTTCTTATATCTGATAACTTTGCTAGCATTTAAAATTTCATTTGTCAATAGCATTTAAACCCCCCATAACTTTATTTTAATCGTGAATTCGGAAGCTATTACGAGAAAGTACTACTCTAAATTAAAAAGCTTACCAGATATGAAGATCCTTTCAAGTATAGCAACATTTGAATCAGCGCTAGTAGTATTAAGAAGCTTAGAAATTGGTTTTGTGTATATATTCTCTTTTATAATCTATATGATAGTTGTTTCATTAGTGCTTTTTACGGACAAGAAGCTTATATTCTTTTTCACAGATATAACAGCATTTTTTTACCTCGTATTTTCTTTCATTCTATCTCACTTTTACTATTTTTCTTTAACATTGTTTACTCCCCTTTTAGGATATGTATTACTTCCAAAGCACAGTGAAGTGAGATCGTCTATTTATATATTTTTAATAAATTTAATTTCAACAATTTTATATATCAACATTTTGATTGTATTATACTCTTTCATAATTTCGTTTATATTCTATTATTATATTCATATAATTAACAAAAAAGGAGAAAAAATAACTGGTTTAAAATCACTTCAGATTCTTAGACCTTTTATAATTAATGTAACAAAGAAGGATTCAAAATCCCTGGAGAAATTTCTAGAAGATATATCCATGAAAACAGTAGTTCATATAGGTGTATTTAAAATTGGCAATATTTACTTTGTTATACCTAAAATACATTACGGAATTTCTGGTGATATCGGAAGTAGCAAATTCATATACCAACTTGAAAACGAGAACTCACTAAACATAGCCTTTCATGGTCCAGGTAGTCATGAGATTGATATAGCATCTTCCTCGCAATCAGCAAAAATAGCAAAATTAGTTGCAGAAGAAGAGATGAAAAATGATGGTTGGACTAAATTGTCATTTTATGGAATAAGTGAATGGAATTGTGGCCAATTCTTTGGTATAACGCTCAATTTCGGTGAAAAATCTCTATCATTTATTCAAAGACCTAATTATGGAATAGATGATTTGCCAATTAAATTGTGGGATTTTACAATAAAATCTGGAAATTATATAGTCGACTGCCATAACGAGTATTTATCGCAAGAACTACCATTTAATACCTTTAGTTGTATAACTAATGGAATTTTGAAATCCTTATCCAACAAAAAAGAGAAACCGCTTATTATTGGATATGAAGATGATAGAATAGAAAATTGTGAAGGATTATGTAATAATAAGATAAGAGTGACTTATATTTCGGATGGAGAGAAAGATGCAGCAATAATTTACATCTATTCAAATAATGCAGACCCCTTATTAACTAATAAAATAAGAGAAAAACTAAGGAATGTTGTGGATTATCCAATTCTTGTAACTCCAGATGATCACAGTTGCACTGGAACTGTTGTTGGTGATCTTTACACTCCTGCACAACCTTGCGAATCCTTAGTAGAAAAAGCTTATGAACTAACGCTTAAGGCAAAGAAGAATGCTAAAAAAGGAGAAGTTTCGTTTAAAAAAATTGAAGTGAAAGGAGTTAAGGTTCTTGGTTCCTTCATCTCTTTGATGGTTAATGCTTTGGAAGAGGTTGGGAGTTATGCTATGAGAACTTTTTGGATACCTCTAGTGATGCCTTTTATCCTAACAATACTATTTGTTTTACTTGCTAATATTCATATTAAATTCAGTTATTAAGCTGTCTACTTGGCTCTTCCATGGTTGTAATCCAGATGGAGATCTAGGATAGCTGAGATAAAGTTGCTTTATATTTTTCATATATTCGGCAACTGTCTTCAATTTCATAAGTAATGAAGGTCTACCTAATCCTGCAATAATTCTCATCGCTTTTTCAGCTACAGAAAGATGAAGGTCTCCTTTTTCACTTGCTTCTAATAAGTCTTCTTCTTTAAGGACTTTTTTGTTCATCCCATAATTAATATCGTCATCACTTAATTTTTGCAAAAATCTCCTAAATATATCTAAACTTGCTTGCTTAGCTCCATATTCATTAATATAACAAATATTCATATCCCAGAGTCCCTGTACAGAGAACTCTCCTTTCTCAAAAGCATTCAAAATTGTTTTCGCGGCACAATAACCAGAAATCATAGCTGATCCTTTTCCTCCTCCATGAACTGGATTTACTGTATATGCTGAATCACCTACAGCAATTATTCCGTTCCATACCATTGTATACAAAGGTCTCCTTGTAGGTACTAATGCTCCTCCCTTAACTAATAATTTAGATTTATCTACATCTGGTGCATACGAATCCAGATATTTTTGATAGAATAAATGCACGCTCGGATAGCCCATTCCTCCCTGGATACCTAATCCTACATTTACTTTGTTTTTCCCCTTAGGGAAATACCACCAGTAACCGCCTGGGGACGCTTTTTGAGTTACAAATATTCTTAAATAATCGTGATCTTCTATATCATCTTTAGTTAGCAAAACTTCTCTATAAGCAATATCTGCATCTTTCTCATCAAGATCTTCAGCGATTGGCAATTCTGGTGGTAATTTACTCCTTACACTCCTTGAGTACCCTGTTGCATCAACTAGTATTTTTGAATAAATAGTAACCTCTTCGTTTGTCCTTCTATTATATAGAACAGCTCCTTTTACATAACCATCCTCAAATATTGGTTTCATAGCAGTAGTTTGATCCCAAATTTCAACTCCTTTACTTTCAGCTATTCTTAGTATTTTTTGATTATATAATGGTGCGTTAAGCTCAAATCCTTCTCCATTAACAGTCCAGACAGTTTTCATATCCGGGCTATAAAGCTTTATTCCACTAATCTTGTTTTCTAGTTCTTCACCTTGTGGATAAGGCATTCCAAGTCTATCAAAATGAGCTTTACTTACAGCATCTCCACAAGGCTTATCTCCTATTCTATTCCAAGGTTTGCTATCGATTAATAATACTTTTAACCCTTTGCCAGCAAGATGAAATGCTGTAGAGGCTCCCGCAAAACCGCCTCCAACAATAAGAACATCGTATTTTAGTTCCTTCAAACTAATCGCTATTTATACTCTCCATTAATAATTAAAAAACTATCTACGAATTATACATTTAACTAATTCTTTTACAAGAGTCTTTTATTAAGTTCCTTTTAATAGAATTGGGAAGGCTCTCCACAATTTTAGATATATAGTTCTTGTTTTCTTCATCACAATAAATTAACAAACCATCGTATTCTTGTTTTTCTAAATTTTTAAAGAAATAATCAACTTGATCTTTTTTCCACAGATATAGCTCATATCCTATATCAATATTATCCAATAACGCTTCTCTTATTAGTGTAACTAGTTCATAGTATTGTAAATCAGTAAATACATTTATGATCGTTTTCTTACTTCCACTAGCCCTAACATCAGAAAATATTTTTCTAAAATAACTTTCAAAATTATCATTATTTACAGATATAATAGTAAGAATATTTTTGTAAGGCATATAATTATGTAGAAATGGTAAGTATTAGTGATTTTCGCTTGGATAAGAAAATACTAAGTATAACTTAAAATGGCATATATTTAGTTTAACACAATAATTTTATTGTGATAATTCAAGTTTTGTATGACAAAATAGATAAGGAGTTGTTATCAGTTGTGAAAATCTTAAGAGGATTAAAAGGAGAAAAAGAGATATTTTTCTCTAAATCTAGAAAGAACGAGATTATAATTGATTCATATAAGATTTGGGAGAAAGGTGAAAGTAAAGAGAATATAATAGAAGGATTCTACGATGTTAAAATTTATGAACTAGTAAAAGGAGCCATTATAGGAGTCAGCTCTTAATTTGTCTAATATAATGACTTGAATCAGTTATAACTAAATAACCTCTGGCTTCTGGTGGAAACTCTCTTGTCACTCCACCAACGTAAATTACTCTGGCTAATTTATCTATTTCTAATCTTTTATGTTGTGCTATAACCAACCAATCCCACGGACCTGCAGAAATACTTCTTCTAAGTTGATCAATATCGCCTTGATGACCATGCAAAATGAAGTATTTTGTAGAGGATACTTCAGCTATATAAGTTGTAGTTGCTATTATTTCTTCTCTATATCTTGGTTCAGCCATAATACATTTTATTGCATGCGGATCCATATCACCTTGAATATAAACTATTTGGGCCCATGGTGCCAAACTTCTAATTACATATAAGACATCAATTACTCTTGGACACTCATAATCCCAATAGCATTGTGTTGTGTCACCATCTAAAACAATTGTTTCTGGTTCTTCCTTTTTTATTATTGATGATAATGTACTTTCTACATGAGGCTCTGGAAATCTAATATTTCCCATAACTAATAACTTCAATTACTATTCACCTTAGATAATTAAGTTCACATAATATATTATCTTTTTGTCGCAACCATTAGCATTAGAATTTTATATTTAATATTAAGGTATAGTTATGAGATAAGTTGAATACTAGCACATTAGTTGCAATTTCCATTTTACTAATAGCTTTACCAGTAATTCCAGCATACCTACTAAATTTCCCAGTTTTTGTCGCACTATCAACTGTAGATTTAGTGATAGTTCTATATTTGATGATAACTTATAAAACGTGGACAACATTAAAGAGTAGAATAATAGGCCTTTATTTCTCCGGTGTTTTTGCTTTAGGAATTACTTTAGGTATATTTTTCGCATTACCAATAAAACCAAGATTATTCGCTGAGATTGGACTAATATATGTACTTCCATTCATATTCCAATTTATAATTTCAATAAAACCCTTTATAGCTAAAATTATTTCAAAGAATTTCCTTGGATTTGGCAATGGTTATGTAGCCTTCTTATTAGTACTTATAATAGGGGCAATTATAGGCAGATTTCTTGCAAACTTTTATCAATTTATTGTGTTGTATTCTGGAACTATTTTAATAGGAATATTAATATTACTTTATTTAAGGAAGTGAAATTGAATGAAAATAAGTGTTATCGGAGCAGGCCCAGCTGGTTTATCTCTTGCATGGTTCCTTAAAGGAACTAGACATGAAGTTACTGTCTATGAAGGGCTAAATGATGTAGGACTTAAACCTTGTGCTTGGGGATTGATTTCTGGAATTGAGAACTTAATTCCTATATCTAAAGAAGCAATAATTAGTGAAATAAAAGGTTTTAGAATATATCTTGATGATAAACTAGTTCATGATATAAGGACCAGCAACAAGCTAGGTTATATTATTAATAAACCCGTTTTTTTAAAAAGCCTAGCCGAAAAAATAGAAGTAAAATTTAACACTAAAGTAGTAGAAAAAAATGGACAATATTTTACTACCGAAGGTGAAAAAATAACAGATGATTATATTATTTATGCTAATGGTCACTATTCTCTACCTAAAGATACTACAATTCCAGCAATTCAATATATAACTGATTATCAGATAGATAAAGAAATCGTAGAATTTTATTTTTATAGTGATCTTTTAGGTTATGCATGGGTATTCCCAGATGAAAAAGGAAGTAAGATTGGAATTGGAGGATGGGCTGACGTATCTTTCCTTAAAGAAAGAGTGAAAAAGATTCTTAAAGGGAAAGTTTTAACATTTCATGGAGCTAGAGTCTCTGACTATGGTGTACTAGAAGAGAGACTAAATGGAAAATATATAGGTGAAGCCTTAGGTACAGTTTTCCCATTAACCGGAGAGGGAATTAGGCCATCTATTTTGTCAGCAAAAATTTTAGCTGATTCAATACTTAATGGAAAAAAATTTGAAAAAGAATTCAAAAAAAGCAAACTATATTGGGCAATTCAAATGCAAGCTAAAGTAGTTCACGGAGTTAAAAAGGGATATATGAGTTTAAAAGGTCTTTCTAGGATTATGACTAAAAGTGATCCTAATCTAGTCTTAAAGGTGGCTATTGGAGATTTTGATTTAACAGATGCGATAAAATTGTTTGGGAGGATGATAATATGACATACTTCCTTGATGACATAGACAAAAAAATACTTAAAATATTACAAGAAGATGCTAGGACACCATTTTCTAAAATAGCGAAAATGCTAAATTTAAGCGAATCAACGATCCATATACGAATCAAAAGACTTAAGGAAAATGGGGTTATTAAAGGATTTTATGTTGATGTAGACCCAGAAAAAATTGGGTATAATGTTATAGCCTTCGTTCTTATAAAAGCTGATCCTAAAAAATATGAGCAAATATTAAAGAAAATTTATGAATTTAAGGAAGTATACGAAATATTTGACGTTACTGGAGAATATTATGCATTATTAAAAGTAAGAGTGAAAAGTAGAGAAGAATTAGCCACTATTCTTGATAAAATAGGCAATATGGAAGGGGTTACATCAACTTATACAATGTTTGTGTTGAGAACGATAAAAGAGATGAAAACTATAGATTTCTCATAATCCGGGCGAAAGCTCCTCATCATTGTTCAGCCGGTTTATTATTCTTCATTTCTTTATCTTTCTAATAAGATGCTCAACTATATATTTTGCTGGATTTATGTGTGTAGCCTCATAGAAACCTTTCCAAAGAGGAGCCGCATTTACTTCGATAACCTTATAACTACCATCTTCGTCTTCAACTATATCAATTCCAGCATAATCTAGCTTTAATGCTTTAACTACTTTCAAAGAAATCTCTTGAAGTTCTTCATTGGGTAAAAGCACTTGTGTCAATGAGCCCTGTGCAACGTTTGTCTTCCATGAGGATCTATTAACCCTATATATGCTTCCTAGTACAGTAGTACCTACAACGAAAACTCTTATATCTCTCTCTGGTTTATTAATATATTTCTGAACATAAACTGGTTGATTAACCGATAAAATTGCTTTTGCTACTCTAAACGCTACATCTGGATCAGAAACCCTAACAGAACCTAATCCTAAACTACCAATGACAGGTTTAATAACTACATCTTTCCATTCGTTTACTAGTCTCATTACCTCAAATGGATCTTCTACTACAGTAGTATCTGGAACTGGAATTTTCGCCATTTTTAATTTCATGAGACTATTGAACTTGTCTCTAGCTATAAACATAGAATCTGGAGAGTTGATAAGTGTTATTCCATTACTTTCTAACCCTTTTAAAGAATCAAATCTTTTCATTAACTGTTCCGTAGAAGAAATAAAACCTAAATTTCTAACTATACCTCCGTCTAATTCAATTTTCTTACCACCATAATTAAATTCTAGGCCATCCTTAGATATTACTGGATTAAGTCTAGATATTCTTACATAAATAGGAGTGTGCCCACTATTCTTAATTTCTAATAAAAGCTGCTTTGCTGATTCAGTAATTTTCTGAGATTCATGTATAACTGCTAATTTAATGTTGATTCACCAATTGAACACTTGATAGAAGACTTTTTATAATTTATCCAGCCCAGCTTCGTTTAATAGTCCCATAGTCAAAAACGATGGCAAAGATATAATTGCCTCGCTAAATTCTTGGTCTATTTCCATTTTTTTGACAGTGTAAATATAATTTGTTAAAGCATTTTCATATTCTTTTTTAACAAAATCCTTATATGAGTAACCCTTTAAATCATATAACTGTTTAGCACTTCCCGTTAATTCTTTTAATTCTCCTCTCTCATATTTTATACAGTCTATATAATCATCGATTAATTGATAAGCAATTCCTATGTATTTACCTAGATTTAATGATTCCTCTACTAATTCTTCTCTTTTTGCTGCAAACGATGCCAACATGGTAGATAACTTGAATAAACTTGCAGTTTTAAGTTCAATAGTAATAAGATATTCAGAGGGAGAACCAAATATATCCTTTAACGCACCTATAGCAGTATCTTTCCATAACTCAATACTAAGTTTTAGTGCTTTTTCGCCATAAGAAGATATAATATTTAATGCAGAAGGTATTAGATAATTTGTAATAAATATAACTTTTCTATTAGTATAAATAGCCCAGGCAGCTTGTCCACCTCGCCTTATAAGGTCATAATCCACTATATCGTCTAAAGCTAGTGAGGCAGAATGTAATATTTCTGACGCCAAAGCTGCCTTATATGCATCTTTAATTTCACCTTTTAGAGCTTCAGTAAATAAGAAAGTTAAAGTTCCCCTAAATCTTTTTCCATCTTTTAGTATATACTTACTGACTTCTAATAATTCCCAATCTTTAATGTCAGCTAAGTAATCATTAATAAGCTTATCAATAATTTCCTTGCTTTTTTTCCAATAAGAAAGTAAGTCCACTTTATTATTCTCCATTAACTCGCTTAAATAAATATGTCATAAGAATTAAATAAATTGGTGCTAGAAGAGGATCGATATCTAACAGAATTTCTTTTACGTTTAAATTAGAATTTCTTAATTCAAATTCTCTTTTCCTAACTACTATTGCATCAACTCCAGTAGTAATAAAAATCACGTCTTTAGATGAAGGTTTTTCATAAAACCTTTTTACATTTTTATCTAAGATTTTACTCATTAAAGTTATTGCTGGAAAGAATACTGGTGACAAAAATATTTCACTATTAAAGTTAATTTCTTTTACTTTTGATAATATCCACTCGTTTAAGTTATCTAAACTGTTTAACTCTCTCAGAAGATCTTTACTCCTTTCATTATTTATGAAAGAAGAAACTTTCTTCAACAACGACAAAGATACATTTACTTCACATAACTCATCAGGAGAAAAATGCAATACATTTACTTGTCCTTTCCCTTTAATTTTACTATTACATGTAATTAAGTATCCTTTATTTTCTAGAGCCCAAACATTATCTAATATTATTTTAGCCTTATTTTCATCATTCACAAAAATTATTACGTCTTTAAAGTTTCCAGAATATGGATTTTCAAGAAATGAAAAATCATAAATGTTTACAGACTTAACGAAGGTACTCTTTAATGCTATTAAGCTTCTTTCTAGAGTAATTGCCTCTAATTCTGTATCTTCATCATAAATTAATGAAACACTTTCAGAGAAATCAATAGGTACATCGTAAATTTTTATCATCTTACTTATACTAAAGCTGTCTTTAATGCTTGACAACATGAACACTTCCTTTCATCAGGTTTTTCTGGTAGTCTTTTAATCACTTCATATAATAATTTTTTCACTTTAGCCGTATTTTCAGCCATAACTTTTGTTACTTCTTCAGCAGTAACTGGAATATCTGCAAAAACATCGTAATCAGTAATCATTCCTATAACACTATAACACATTTCAGCCTCACATGCTAAATTTACTTCAGGTACTAGGGTCATTCCTATAATGTCTGCTTTAAAGACCTCTTTCCAGACTATACTCTCAGCTCTTGTTGAAAATCTAGGACCCTCAATACATATATAAGTTCCCTTATCATGTGTTGTTATTCCTAAATCCTTTGAGGCTTCAATAATTATAGATCTTAAATGTTCACAAAACGGATCAGCCATAGAGACGTGAGCAACTATAGGACCATCAAAGAATGTATATTCTCTTCCTTTTGTCATATCTATGAATTGATTTGGAACTACAAAATCTCCCGGCTTATAATCAAGTCTTAAACTACCTACAGCAGAAACACCTATAAGCCATTTAACTCCCAGACTTTTTAATGCCCAGATATTTGCTCTATAATTTATTTTATGTGGAGGAATTCTGTGACCCCTTCCATGTCTTGGTAAAAAGGCGACTTTTTTGCCTTCAAGTTCCCCTAAAATTATATAATCGCTTGGTTCTCCATACGGTGTATACACTTTAATTTCTTTTATGTTAGTTAATATTTGTGGATCATATAGTCCAGATCCACCAATTATTCCTATCGAAGCCTTTTCTTTAGGTTCTATCATCATACAATTCTTATCAATTAAGTATAAAAGTATAAACCAAAAAATTGATAAAGTTTTATATCAAGAGCATTTGGGAATTTAAATTGCCAAAAATACCAGTTAAGGTTGTTAAATGGGAAGAAGTAGCTGAATGGTCTACTCTATTAGCAGAAAAAATTAAAGAATCTGAATACAACCCAGATATAATAATAGCAATCGCTCGTGGTGGCTTAGTGCCAGCAAGAATTGTAGCCGATGTTCTTGGAGTAATAGACATGCTCTCCATAAAGATAGAACATTGGATAGAAACAGCTTCTCACACACCGGAAGCTAAAGTTAAATATCCATATAAAGTTGATCTTCAAGGTAAAAGAGTTTTAATAGTAGATGATATTACTGACACTGGTGATAGTGTAGAACTAGCCAGAAAATATGTAATGGACTCATTTAATCCTAAAGAAGTTAAAACTGCTACAATGCAAATTATTGAACAAAGCGCTAAAATTAGACCAGATTATTATGCTCTTGTAATAAAAGATTGGTCTTGGTTTATGTATCCTTGGAATTACTGGGAGGATGAAATTAATTTGATTAGGAAAATTATTGCTGAGGAAAAATTTAAAGATTTAGAGCCAAATATATTAAAGAAAAAATTCGTAGAAAGCTATGGTGTAGAACCACCTATAGCAATAGAAAAAATTCTTAATGAGATGAAAAGAAGAAAAATTATTTGATGATTAATATATTTTGTATCTTAACTTACCTATAGCTCCACCAAACGTTTTTTTAACCCATTCTGCATCAGGTAATTCATCACCAACAACATACACTTTTGTACCATAATTCTCAGCCTCTTGTGCTAATTTTTCTAATTCAGTATTTGGCTCATCATAAACTACTAAAGAATCTACAGCACCCATTTGTAAAGCTTTCCTTATTTCTTCAATTCCATAAATAACTAATCCATCATCTTTAGCAATATGATATTTTAATTCCTCCAAAAGATTCTGAACCTGCACATATTTTTGATTTTTTAATATATCTTGTGCTTTCATAACTAACTCCTTTAATCCAGCATCTCCTTGATCAGGAATATCATAAAGTGGTTGAAGTACTAACTTCTTTAATCTATAATCTAAGTAATCGCCGTCATAGAAATCCTTCTTTGCATATCCAGGGCCACCTAATAATATTCCCTTCAATTTTTGACTCTCTAGGTAAGGAAGCAGATATGCATTAGCTTTTTCTCCAACTTCTTTAAGGAAATTTGCATACATTTCTTCTATTATTCTATCAATACGCCTCTGAGATTGCCCACCCATCATATGCTTCCCTGGCACAAAACCCTCAAACTCATCTAATACTTCGATTCTGGTCCCTTTTAATACTCCAATAGTAGCATAATCTCTTTCAACTAGAATCAACCCAAATACATCAGTTTCTTCAATCATATCTTCCAGAAACTCAACGTGAAAATACTTATCTGTTCTATAAAAGAATATTGTGACTTTTTCTGGTGGCGAAAACACGAAACACTTTGATTCTTCAGTTTCAAAATTTTCTCCGCAAAATATTACTAATCCATTTTCCGGTACTTTTGGTATTTGCGTTAATCTATCGATAGCAGATTGAATTGCTGATGTAACTGCATCTCTTGTCCTTTTCAATTTTATGTTTTGAGCTATTGAATATTCTTGTCTTAAAAGATTAAGAACATCAGGTATAGGTCTACCCGGAGGAATATATAATGATAGAAGAACCGTTGCTGGAGCAGACCATTTTTTTAATTCTCTTATTAGAACTTTCAATTCTTGTTTATTTATTTGATATTTATCAAAGACTCATCCCTAATCTGATATTTAATTTAGCTTCAATTGCCTAATAAAGCTTGCTATAGGTTTAATAGGTAACTATTTGTTTATACAAATAGGTCACTAGACTACTACAAACCATATCATTCTTCTTCATTACTTTTGTGGAAACCACCTCAACTTACTACGAGAAAACATCTTTTCCATTTTCTACCACTATTCGTGAATTATCATTTCTGTTTAGTTAGGATTCTAGAAATAAATTAAATTGAAAACATATAAATTTACAGATTTATGAAACAGTTTTCAGTGCTCGTTAATAGAAAGACAATAATCTCTTTAACTTATTAAGGTTTTATATTTCTCTTTCTTGCACTGAGTACTTCAATTTGGCATTTTAATATAAAGGTCTTTGGTTAAAGAAAACATTTTTAGCCCTATGAATTAATATATTTGTTGTGCGGGGGTGCCCGAGCAAGGTCAAAGGGGGCGGACTGAGGCTCCGCTGGCGTAGGCCTGCGTGGGTTCAAGTCCCACCCCCCGCATTTTATTACAATACTATTTATTTTTCAGAGAAGAACTAAATTGATATAAAACTACTTTATTAATTCACTTATTAATTTCTTTATTTCACTATCTTCCTTAATACTTCCTAATATTTCACCATAAATAAGTCCATCAAGTTTTATCAGAAATCCTCTATCTATATCTTCAAATTTATATCCTTTACAATCTTTACAATAACCTCTTATTATTGTTTTTTGACCACTATAAAACACGTTGTATTTAACACCATCAAAATTCTTTGATGAAGAATTACCAGGAAACATGTTAATACGCCTAGATAGCTCATAAAGTGCTAATTTTATCAAATCTTCAGTTTCTATTCCTTTTTCTCTCAAATAGAAAGGCAATATATATTCTTCTTCAACATTTGCTTTTATCTCCTTGATTTTTTCTCTGATTTTTGAGATACTATCTCTTAGACTCTGAAGACATTCTTTGGAGATATTTTCAGCTTCTTTTGATTCTCCTATCCATAAATATATTAACGCCTCAGATATTCTATCACAACTCATTTTAATCACGGTTTAATGAATATGAAGATTTCTTTTAGGTTTTTATCCTTTATCACCATAGAGATTAAACCATAATTGTCTGGATATCGAACGATTTCTAAATTTATTAAACTTTTAGCTAGTTTATCTATAAGATAATAAGAACGAGGATTCATAGAAGATCGTATGTTAACAAATAGTACTCCCCCCTTTGAACCAATAAATTTGCTAAGCTTCTCTTCATAGTTTAAATCAATCATGGCATCTACTATAGTGCCTAAATATTTTACACTTCTAAATGGAATTATATTAGTAAGCTTTACATCATATAATGCATTTAAAGTTGCATAAGTTATTGCTTCACTTATTATCATAGACACGTCTCCAGATAAATATTTTGGACCTTTTATTTCTGATGTGTAAGCATAAACATTATCTAATATTCCTTCAATTAGTTTTGTTGTAAGAAAAGATGAAAAATATAGAAGCTTATCATCAATTGTAATTTCCGTTATAGGTGTTTCTCCAATAGCGTCTAAAATAAATGAGGCTATTTCCTTATACTGATTTACATCATCCTTTGTATGTGGTAATAAATCGCCTTTAATTTCAATTGATGAAAATTTTACCTTCACACATACTTATTACATAATTAGAAATTTATGGTTTTACTAAGACTTTTCCTATCTTGTTTTTATCCTTGATCAGTTGATATCCATAATCTATGTTATCAAGACTTACAGTCCCAGCTATTATTGGCTTTATTTTACCTTCTTGTGTAAGCTTTAATGTTTCTTCAGCATCCTTTTTAGTGGCAGAAGCATGTCCAACTATTTTTATATCTTTTAGAATTATATATCCTAGCCTTAAATTATATATCTGTGAAGGATCAACATTACCTATTTGTACTATTCTTCCTCCCATCCATAAAGATCTAAGACTTTCATCAAAAGTTGGTGTCCCAACAGTATCTATTACCATTGTTACATCACCTATCTTTTTAGCCTCTTCTGAGAATTTAGTACCGACTATTACATAGTCTGCATATTGTTTTATCACCTTAGCTTTTTCTTCAGAAGTAGTTACACCTATTACTTTTGCACCTAATGCCTTTGCAACTTGGATAGCGTGAATCCCAACGCCTCCGCTTGCACCAGTAACTAATACTAATTCGTTTTGCCTAATACCTCCGGCTCTTCTTATTCCCCTATATATCATCCCAGTTACACATGGAACTAAAACTGCTCCTTCGTCTGGTGTTCCTTTTGGCACTTTAACTAAACTTGTAACCTTAATTTTAGCTTTTTCAGCAAAAAAGCCATCTAATTCTTCTGAGTATCCAAGCCTACTGTGGCAATAAGCCTCCTCTCCCATTTTACAATATTCACATGTTCCGTCAGGGGCATAAAGTAATGAAATTACTTTATCACCAACTTCAAAATCTTTTACATTTTCACCAACTTCTTCAATTGTACCAACTACTTCATGTCCTAGTATTACTGGGTATTTCATTCTTGGATAATATCCTTGAAGTTGTAACAAATCTCTATAACAGAGAGCAGCTCTATCTACTCTTATTACTACTTCATCTTTATTAGGTTTAGGATCAGGAACTTCTTGGAGTTTGTAACCTTGTTTTGGCCCTGGAACTACTATAGCTTTCATTAATTGCTTATACTGTTTATATAGTATAAATTTTTTATTAGCTTATTACCTTTGACTCGTTTTTAATTATATGTACTTAAAAAATCCACCTAGAATTAAAGTTCTTGAAGCATTAGGTGCTATTGCTGATAATAGAGTTAAGATTATTAATGAAAATGAATGTGAAGTTGTCTCCTCAGAGGGAGATCGTGTATATAAAGTTATTATAAAAGAAAATTTAGTTAATAGCACAGATAATGGGACTATGTATAGAAATTATATAGGATATCCTATCATAGCTTGTCTTATGTTAATGAAAAAGTTGCCCTTTAATGAAAAGATAGCAAGAGCATTAAAAGGAATACCGTGGAGAAGATTAAACGAAGAATACAAAAATTACTCGAAAGTTGAAGAGATAGTTTTCTCTATTGCTAAGGAAAGAGATATTAATAAGGAGGAGTTAGAAAATTTTATAAAGGTAATACTAAATGAACTTGGAAGATTACATCTTAGAAAGATTAAGTGAGCCTTTATATTGCGTGAATGAAGATGTCATTAGAAGAATTAAATTCAAAATACAATATTTTTGTAACGATAGCAAAAATGAAAATTAGAGATAAAGGTAAACTGCATGGTCTAAAGTTTGGCGTAAAAGACGTAATAATGACAAGGGGTATCAGAACTACTGCAGGTTCAAAAATACTAAAGGATTTCATCCCTAATGAAAATGCATACATTGTAAATAAAATCCTAGAAGAAGGAGGAGAAATAGTAGGAAAAACTAATACTCATGAGTTTGCTATGGGAGCAACTAATACTTCATCTTTAATTGGTCCTGCAAAAAATCCTATCGACCCAGAAAGAATAAGTGGAGGTTCTAGCGGAGGATCAGCAGTTGCAGTGGCATTAGATTTAGTTGATATAGGTATAGGAACAGATACTGGTGGATCTATAAGAATTCCAGCTGCTCTATGTGGAGTTATAGGTTTCAAACCTACTACTGGATTATTACCAACGGATGGCATAATACCCTTCAGTTGGACTTTTGATACTGTAGGATTTCTAGCCAAAGATATAAACAAAATAAGAAAAGTTATGGAAGCTGTGACTGAAAATAAAATACCGCTAGTAACCCATAACAAAAGAAGACCCACTTTAGGACTTTTCCTCTTTGAGGACTATGAAACTTCGAGAGCCTTGAACTCGACAATTAACAAACTATCGTCATACTTTGATATAATTGAAATAAAGAATGACATGATAACAAAATATTCGGGAGAAGTAAGAAAAAATATTGCATTAGCTGAAGGTTCCTCATATCACCTCAAATATTACAAAGAATATAAAGATGAATACTTTAATGATGTCAGAAAATTAATTGAAAGTGGTTTTCAAATATCCGCAGTAGATTACGTAAATGCATTAAGATTACGCAAAATACTTATAGAAGAATATTTCAGGATATTCAAAAAAGTTGACGCGCTTCTATCACCTACAACAAGGATTGTAGCTCCTAAAATCTCAGAAGTTATAGGTAATGAACTAAAATATAGAGATTCATTAATTGCAAACACTGAAATATTTAATACTGTTGGGGCTCCATCGATCTCATTACCAGTCACGTCGCTTAATGGCTTGCCAGTAGGTTTGATGATAAGTGGAGAACCTTTCAAAGATGGATCGATTTTAGATTTAGCAGAAGAGATCTTAGGAATTGTTGGTTTTATTAAGTAGTTTTACATTAAGATTTTATGATGGATTCTCCAAAGTTGAAGATCTTAAAAACAGGTACTACCACAGTGGGTATTAAAGTAAAGGATGGAGTTGTACTGGCTGCTGATAGAAGAGCTAGTGCTGGACTTTATGTAGCGCATAAATATGTTAGGAAAGTTTTGTACATAGCTCCTCATATTGGCATAACTACAGCAGGAAGCGTCGCAGATCTTCAATTCATTTATGAAATTCTAAAGAACATTTATCATTACAATCTCATTACTGGCATGAGACCAACAACAATTAAAGCACTAGCTACTTATCTTGCAAATATTCTTTCTTCGTCAAAGTATCTTCCTTATTTAGTTCAAATACTAATTGGTGGAGTTGATGATCAACCCAAACTTTATAATTTAGATTATGTGGGAGATATAACAGAAGAAGATTATACAGCTACTGGCTCAGGTTCTGTCGAAGCTATAGGAGTTATTGAAGATGAATACAGACCAGATATGACACTAGATGAAGCTGCAGATTTAGCTAGAAGAGCTATTTTCTCGTCAATAAAAAGGGATCCTTATACAGGGACTGGAGTTATAGTTGCAAAGATAACTAAAAATGGACATGAAGAGAAAGAGTATTACCCAGAAAGGAAAATATAAAAATTTTTATTCTTGTTAGAGATTTTGTAATTATGAATGTTAGGTCTTCTGCTTTTAAGCATGAGGATTTTATCCCAGTAAAATATACATGTGATGGATCTAATGTATCTCCAGATCTTCAATGGGATGAAGTGCCTAATGCTAAAACCTATGCTATAATTGTTGAAGATCCTGATGCTCCGGGCGGAACTTTTATTCATTGGGTGATTTATAATGTAAAAACGAACAAATTACCAGAAAATATTAAGAAAACAGAAAAAACAGATTATGGTATACAAGGAGTGAATGATTTTGGCGAAGTTGGTTATGGAGGACCTTGCCCTCCAAGAACTCATCCTCCGCATAGATATTTCTTTAATGTTTATGCTTTGGACATTGAATTCCCAGTTAAATCTGGAGTAACTGCAGATGATTTAAAAAGTATGATGGAAGGCCATATAATTGACAAAGGAGTAATTATGGGTAAGTATAAAAGAAGGTAAGTTCTTTTAACTATTTTTCTAATATGTTATAATTAAGGGTAATTTTGTATGTCAGTTGAAGAAGAAATACTTTGGACTGAAAAATATAGGCCTAAATCTCTTGACGATATAGTTAATCAGAAAGATATCGTAGAAAGATTAAAGAAATTTGTTAAGGAAAAAAACATGCCACATTTACTCTTTTCTGGCCCTCCGGGTACGGGAAAAACTACTGCTGCTCTTGCTTTAGTTCATGATCTATATGGTGAAAATTATAGGCAATATTTTTTAGAACTGAACGCCAGTGATGAGAGGGGTATTGATGTTATACGAAATAAAGTCAAAGAGTTCGCTAGAACAGTTGCTGGTGGCAACGTTCCATTTAAAGTAGTATTGCTAGATGAAGCAGACAATATGACAGCAGATGCCCAGCAAGCGCTTAGAAGAACAATGGAATTATATACAGAAACTACTAGATTTATTTTAGCTTGTAATTATTTAAGTAAAATTATTGAACCTATTCAATCAAGAACAGCATTATTTAGATTTTACCCACTCAAAAAAGAAGATGTAGTAGCTAGGTTAATGTACATAGCAAAGAATGAAAAAGTGGAAGTTGATCAAAAAGCATTAGAAACGATTTATGATATTACTCAAGGAGACATGAGAAAATCCATCAATATTCTTCAAGCTTCTTCAGTTTACGGTAAAGTTACTGTTGAGGCTGTTTATAAAGTTCTAGGTTTAGCTCAACCTAAAGAGATTAGAGATATGATTATGACAGCACTTCAAGGCAACTTTTTAAAAGCTAGAGAGAAATTGAGAGAATTACTCGTTAACTATGGACTATCAGGTGAAGATATAATAAAGCAAGTTCACAGAGAAATAACTGGAAATGAAATCAACATACCAGATGATTTGAAAGTATTGCTAGTTGATTATATAGGAGAAGTAGAATATAGAATTATGGAAGGAGCTGACGATGAAATACAGTTAAGTGCATTATTAGCTAAATTAGCTGTTTACGGAGAAAAATACCTTAAAGGGAAGTAAATTGCCTTTACAGTGGTTTTTAAAATATAGGCCCAAATCTTTAAATGAAGTTGAAAATGAAGATGAAGCAAAAAAAGAGTTAACTGAATGGATTGAAAGTTGGTTAAAAGGAAATCCCAGTTATAAAGCTGTTTTGCTATACGGCCCGCCAGGAGTAGGAAAAACTACTTTAGCAGAAGCTTTAGCTAGAGACTATAAACTAGAATTATTTGAAATGAATGCAAGTGATTCAAGAAACTTAAACGACATAAGAAGTATGGCAGAGAGAGCATCAGTTACTGGAACCCTATTTGGGATTAAGGGAAAGCTAATTTTACTAGACGAAGTCGATGGTTTAAACGCAAGAGCTGACGCTGGAGCTATTGATGCTATTATAGAACTTATAAACAAGACAAAATATCCTATCATATTAACGGCTAATGATCCTTGGGATCCCTCTCTCAGACCGTTAAGGAATGCAGCAAAGATGATAGAATTAAAAAGACTAACTAAATATCCGTTAAAGAGAATACTTAAAAAAATTTGTGAAGCAGAAAAAATAGTTTGTGAAGATGAGGCATTAGATTTTATAATTGACCAATCAGAAGGAGATGCAAGATATGCAATTAATATGTTACAAGGAGTAGCTGAGGGCTATGGTAGAGTTACAATAGATATGGCAAAGAACTTAGTTAGGAAAAAAGATAGAGAGCTAGATCCATTTGAAGCATTGAGAAGCGTTTTCTGGGCTAAATATTACTGGCAAGCTAAAAGTGCTGTTACAGATACACAGATTGATTATGAATTGTTATTGCGTTGGCTCGATGAAAATATTCCACTTCAATACACTGACATGGAAGACGTTTGGAGAGCATATGATGCTCTATCAAGAGCTTCTATCTTCTTAAATAGAGCTAAATTAGTTGGGTGGGACTTATTGTCGTATACTTTTGATCTAATGGGGCCCGGAGTTGCATTTGCCTCATTCGAAAAGAAAAAGCCTACTTATAAGGCAAAATGGGTGAAATACCAATTCCCCCAATATATCCAACAGCTAGCTAAGACCAAAGAGACTAGAGATGCCTTAGATAGTCTTTTAAGGAAAATAGGTGTGATTATTCATGCCTCGAAAGATAAAACATTAAACGATTTTCTTCCATTATTTGTAATTTATTACAAAAAGTTTCATGATAAACTAGATAAAGAATTAGAATTAACTGAAAAAGAGAAAGACGTTATAAAAATGTTATCCTCTTTATATGAAGGAATAACCGAACAGCCAAAGGAAGAGGAGAGAAAAGAAACTACTGAAAGAAAAAGATCTACTTATTATCGTAGGAAGAAATCTTAATTTTATTTACTACACGTATTGATGAAATTTCAGTATTGGGATATTGTCCTTTTTCATCTTTTTCATATTTCTTTACCATATCCCAGATTGTTAACAAAGCAATAGATGTAGCTGTTAGAGCCTCCATTTCAACTCCAGTTTTATAATGAGCTTTAACAGTAGTTATAACTCTTAATCCTTCCTCTTCAATTTGTATATCTATATCTACATATTCTAACGGAATAGGATGACACATTGGAATAAGTTCTGGAGTTCTCTTTGCAGCTAATATTCCAGCTGTTTTAGCTATTGCAATAACATCTCCTTTTTCTATCTCCTTATTTTTTATTTTTTCTATTGTTTCTTTCCTTAATTTTATAAATCCCTCTGCTGTAGCCTCTCTCAAAACAATATCTTTTGAGGATATGTCTACGATTTTTGCTTCAGTCATATATCTTCTAATTCCTCAAACAAATTTTTTAAAATTATTACTTTAGGGTTAGAGTAGTTTAGTCTGATTATTTTACTTTTTTCCCCCTTAATAACTTCAATTATTTTCTTTTGTTCTAAGAATTCGATGTTTTTAAGAAGAGTCTGATATTTGATTCCAGTCTCCTTAGCTAATTTAGTTATATTCATATCTCCTTGTTTAAATAAGACATAGAGTATTTTTAATATTGTAGGAGTTAATAATTGTTTTGCTGTAATAGCTTATCCCTTATTTCATTATTTATTAAATCTTCAAATTCAGTTGATAAAGGAACAGATAAAGATATTAGAGTTGTTCTACCTCTCATTCCTTTTCCACTCTGTCTTGCAACTATTAGTCCCATTAGCTTTAGTTTCCTTATATATTCAAAAAGCTGAGTATGTTTTCTTGGGGGTGCTCCTAGTTCTCTACTTACTAAATTATATTCTTCTTCAACTCTGCCCATTGGGAAGAAATCTACACCTTCTTTCTTATGTAGATTCATTATTGCTTTAACTACTAGTAATTGATGCAAATCTAGATCTTTTATTGTATCTATTATTATACTCAACTCCGGATTTATTTTTGAATTGGCTTTTTTAGCATGATCTATACTAACTTGAGGTGAACCTTCAGTATCAGCTATCTTACCGGCTAACTCTAAAGTCTCTATAGCTAATCTTGCATTTCCATTACCACCCTTGTCTACTCCATAAATGTCAGCAATAAATTTGATAGTCTCTTCTGGAACTGCTCCTTCTCTGAAAGCTTTTTCTGTTTTTATTCTATCATCCAAAATATCAAAAAGATCACTAGAAGTATAAGGATGAAATTCTATTATATTCTTTATAACGTGATCTTTGATACTTTTATCAAGACTTGCTAAGCTTGACATCTCTCTTAAAATGAATATATAATGAATTCTTTTTACTAAAGCATTTAACTCATCATAGATTCTCACTAAGAAATAAATGTCTTCTACTGGAGATGTACTTATAAAATAGTCAAATTCATCTAAAGCTAGTATAAGTTGAATGTTTCTCTTATCTAAATAGTCATATATCAACTTAAATGTCTCTTGTGAAGAAAGGCCTCTATTAGGTATTTGTAAATTTAATTGCCTTGCTATCTCCATTAGAATCAAATATAGTGTTCTTTGTCTATGACAGTTTATATGCAAATAAAATATCTTTAAACCTTTTTCTTTTGCTATTTCACTAAATATTTCACCGAATTTCTTTGCTGTAACTGTTTTTCCAGTTCCGGTCTTACCAGTAATAACTACTCTGACAGAAGTGCTACCCGGATTAATAAGTATATCTCTGAAGTTCACTGTCAATTCTCTAATCTGTATCTCTCTATGAGGTAAGTTCTTGGGTATATAATCTGGATTTAATGCGTTTATTCTCTCAAATACAGTAGTACCATGAATTGCATCTTCAATAACATCTTTAAGTGAGTCCAAAACTTTCACCTTAATCTTTTTTATGTAAGTAATACTATATATTTTAACGGAGAGAGTTAACCGAAACTTTTTCTTGACCCTTATTTATTATTGATAGATACGCTGAATCCTTAACTACATTCACCACTATTACTTTATCCGGTTTTTCAAAATTCACTTTCGCTAAATCTTTCAATCCTATACCAATACCTATTTCTATTTCTCTACAGTTGACTTTTACTCCTCTATCATAACAATCTACATAGAACGTTTTAAATGTACCGTTCTTTTCTTTTATATATTTAACAAAATACGTTATAATATCTTGCTCATTTATAGTATTAACGGAAAAATCTATGGGATAAATTTTAGAAACACACGATGGAGGTGCTGAAATAATTAATCCATAGGCTATGATCGGTGATAAAGAAGTGTAAACTAGTATCACATTTTTAACTACTTCTTCTGCTCTAGAATTTATATCTTTCAAGAATAACCTATTTAAAATCTCTATTATACATTTATTATTTTTATTATTTTTTACTGTTAAGATAAGCTTAGGTTCTTCCATTACTACTTATGCTTTTATTTTTTACGAATTAATTTTTAATCTGTGTCATTACTAAGCATTCAGCTTAAGGCTTTATCAAGAGTTAACATGCTAATTAAGAAAAAAATCATGGTATTAGAAGATTGGGGGCCATTTGATGATGGATTTGAGGAAATCAGCTTATCTAAAGGTAGTGAAGATGAGGTAAGATTTTGGTTAGCCAAGGAACTTCAAAAAAACTCTTTAGTCAAAATAAGCGAGAGTATATCGTTGGATGAGCTAGGAAGGATACTATTTCAGGAAAGACAAAACATTAACACACCAGCCTCATTGGTAAAAGTACCAAAAGATTTTTACTATAGAATCTCCGTATTATTAGAAGATTTAAAGAAAGAGAATAGCTTAGAAGCATTAGAACAGCTAAGAAAAGCAAGACAATTACTTGAGGAGATTGTTTCAATAAGAATTAGAAAGATAATACAACTGGCATTTTTGAAAATCTCCGACCAAAATATACTTGATAAATTAACAGCAGAAGAGATTTTAGTCTACAGAAATATAAAATATACTATTGAGCACAACATAGGTGATATTATTGGCTATACAACAAGCTGATTACGGAGATTTAATATTAGAATTCATAAATACTTATAGAGATAATAAAGGAAAACCCATTTATCTAAATCAAATTAATGAAATTATAGCATATAGAAAGAGAAGTTTTATTGCAAATTTTAGTGATTTATTTAACTTTAATGAACAACTAGCTACTCAAATTATTAATAATCCAAAAGAACTTCTTCCTATTCTTGAAAACAGAATTTATGAATATATTATAGAAAAAGATCCATCTTTTCAAGATGAAATAAAGAAGATACATTTAAGAATAACTAATGTTCCTAGAGTAGTTGAGTTAAGAAAAATAAGAAGCAATGATAGTGGAAAATTAATAACTGTTGAAGGTATATTAGTAAAAGCAACACCAGTTAAAGAAAGACTTAGTAAATCAGTATTTAGACATCTTAATCCAGATTGTATGCAAGAATTCGTATGGCCTCCAGAAGGGGAGTTTGACGAAATTATTGAATTACCTACAACTTGCCCGGTTTGTGGAAAATCTGGACAGTTTAAACTTATTGAGGATAAATCTGAATTTATAGATTGGCAAAAAGCTGTAATCCAAGAAAGACCAGAGGAGATTCCACCTGGACAATTACCTAGACAATTGGAAATAGTATTCGAAGATGACTTAGTTGATTCTGCTAGACCAGGAGATAGAGTAAAAATTGTTGGAATATTAGAAATAAAGAAAGATTCGCAAATTAAAAGAGGAAGCAAAGCGATATTTGACTTTTACTTAAAAGTTAATAGTATAGAAATTTCCCAAAAAGTTTTGGATGAAGTAAAAATCTCAGAAGAAGATGAGAAAAAAATAAAAGAACTTTCTAAAGACCCTTGGATAAGAGAGAGAATAATAAGTTCAATTGCGCCATCAATATACGGACACTGGGAAATAAAAGAAGCTATAGCCTTAGCGTTATTTGGAGGAATACCAAAAATTATGGAAGATGGTACAAGAATTAGAGGAGATATACATGTTCTAATTATAGGTGATCCAGGTACTGCTAAATCTCAAATTCTGCAATTTGCAGCAAGAGTAGCACCAAGGGCAGTTTATACTACTGGAAAAGGATCTACAGCAGCAGGACTAACAGCCACAGTTACAAGAGATAAAAACACTGGCGATTATTATTTAGAAGCTGGAGCTTTAGTATTAGCTGATGGTGGAATAGCTGTTATTGATGAGATTGATAAAATGAGAGATGAAGATAGAGTAGCGATTCACGAAGCAATGGAGCAACAAACAGTCTCTATAGCTAAGGCTGGAATAGTGGCAAAACTTAATGCCAGAGCTACTGTTATAGCAGCAGGAAATCCAAAGTTAGGAAGATATATTGCAGAAAGAGGATTAGCTGAAAACATTAACCTACCGCCAACCATTTTGTCAAGATTTGATTTAATCTTCATATTAATAGATAAGCCAGGGATTGAAGATCAATTGCTTGCATCTCACATACTAAACGTTCATGCAGGAAAAACTAAAGATAATCAAATTATAGATGTAGATACATTAAAGAAATATATAGCATATGCCAGAAAAAACGTGTTCCCTAAATTAAGTGAAGAAGCAAAAAACTTGCTTCAGGACTTCTTTGTAGAGATGAGAAAGAAAAGCTCTGAATCTCCTGACTCTCCAATAATCATTACACCTAGGCAGTTAGAAGCACTAATTAGAATTTCAGAAGCATATGCAAGAATGGCACTTAAGAATGAAGTTGATAGAGAAGATGCTGAAAGAGCAATAAATATTATGAGAATTTTCCTCGAAAACGTTGGTTTAGATGTTGAATCTGGAAAAATTGATATAGACACTATTATGACTGGCAAACCTAAAAGTGCTAGAGAAAAGATGGCTAAAATTCTCGAAATTATTGACACATTAGCAGGAAACAATGAATGTGCTAAAATTAAAGATATAATAAAAGAGGCTGAAGGGATAGGTATTGATAAGCCGAGTGTTGAAAAACTATTGTCTGATATGAGAAAACAAGGATTAGTGTATGAATCCAAACCCGAATGCTATAGAAAAGTTTAGCTTATTAACTTTTTATATATAGGTAATGGAGTCCACATTACCCATGCTGGTACTTGTTTAATTAGCTCATAAGCTTCTTCCCATCCACTTAAACCTAGCCTCTTAGCTAATTGTTCTAACGTTAATTGTGTCCTTACATATTCATTCAAAGCCTTAATAGCCTCATCGTCTAATACAACTTCTCTACCCGTTGAAAGTTTTATCTTAATTTGATCCATATTCCTCATCTTACTTCAGCTTATATTAAATAAAAATTTAATCGCCGAAGAACCATAGGCTAACCACACATAAGCCATTAAAATTAGTAGAACTGCTATTAGGAAAGTGGCACCTAATTCGTGGTTTTTATTCTCTAGAAGATAAGTACCTATTAAAAGTCCGGCTATCAGTAGAGTAGCTAGAAAAGCAATTCCTCCAGCTTGAGGTACACCACCATTAGAATAGGTAATAGGAGAAATATAGTATGGGAAAGCAATAGCTCCTAATATTCCAATTGCCATAACTACTATAAGGATTATTAAAACGTAAACATTGTTTAATAGACCGTAAACCTTATCTGATTTTGAAGTTTTTGGCATAATAGAAAATTACCAAGGAACACTTTTTATTTTTAATCGGTACGCTATATTATTAGTTAAGATGTGTAGGACAAACGCTATAATAACTATACTTAAAAATTCATAAATATTAACTTGAATTTTAGCTAAAAATAAACCTAAAGTAGCACCTAAAACAAAATCTAGTTGATCTAAGCCTAATGCTCTAGCACCCCTTTCTAATCCTAACCTCCTCTTAATAAATGCTCCTATCATATCACCAATCATTGCAAAAAAAGATTCAACAAAACTAACTATAATCCACTCAATTCCTAAAAACTTAGATAAAATTACTCCAACAGTAGTACCAAAAGTTAATGCTACTAAGAGACCTTCAAAAGATTTACCATCACCAAGTATTCTTCTTCCGTCTATAAAGTTTCTTTTAAAATCAATTGGTGTTCCATTTTTAACGAAAGGAGCACTTCCATTTGCTACTAATGCTGGCAAATAATATAAAATTCCTAAAGCAATATAGATTATTAAAGACATCCTTCAACACCACTACTAACTATCTTAAATTTGCACACTCTTAAGTTGCCGATGATATAATTTTTAGTAACCCTTAAGACATCTTCAGATACCTTTCGCATAAATTTTTCTCCGCTCACTCTATTATTGCCAGATACTTGCCAACTTAATAAAACCTTAATGTTATTCTCATATGCCCATGCTGATAAAAGAATTAAAGGGTACTCGATATCTTTTTCTTTTCTAGTTTCCCTATAAAATCTATTTATTGTATCAACAGCAATTAACTTCAAGTTTAGATTTGCAGATTTTATTATAGATAATATCAATTCATACACACTATTAGATTCAGTATAGTATACATCCTTCTTTGCTTTTAGGTTCTCTATCCTAGCGTAGTATGATTTACCTTCAGTAGAAATATATAAACTGGGAGTAATTTCAGTAATAACTTGAAGAATAATATTAGTCTTCCCACTTCCAGAAGCACCATATAGAGACACTATTCTCCCTTTTTCAAAAACAAACTCTGATATTTTCAAGGTTTAAATTCCACTGAGAATATAAATAAAAATGTGGTAAAAAAAGTAGCACTGAAAGTTAGTGACCCAAAAGTAACTTATTACTTAATAAATACTTTAAAAAAATTCAATATCTCCATATCTGAAGAAGGAGAAATAGTTATTAACGATAATTTAGTAGAAAAAATGAACTTCAATTCTCTCATAGGTTATATTGTTTGTAAATCAAGAAATAAAGATAGATTTAATGAATTATTAATAGGTATCGATACAAATAAAGAAGAAAAACTCACTATAGTAATTATCGGTGACGGAGAGATCTTATACGTAGATAATAGTAACCTAATGGATATAGAAGAAAAAATAGAATATTTAGTGTCACTATTTCCTCATAAAAAACTATATATCGGGGTAGGAGGAGGAAACAAAATAGGAGAACTTGTCTACAGAATTCTAAAGATAAAATTCCCAGAAACAAAAATAGTAAATGAAAGTAAAACTAGTAGTAAAAATCCTTTTATAAATATCAAAGATAGAGACATTAGAGCAGCTTATGCAATAGCACTAAGATCAACATTAAGGTAAAAATTATGTTTGAAAAAGACATAGACATAGTAATAAAAGGACCTTGTAAAATAAAAGTAAAACAAGGTTTAATCGATATTTCTGGTATTGAAATCAATGACGAAATAGAAATTAAAGACGCAAAAACTTATACTTTAACAACTTTAAAAGAAACAGATTTAAATATGGATTGTAATATCGTTTCAAAATTTCCTACATTATCATGGCAAAAAATTGGAAAAGAACTAGGCGGAAAAATTCTAGTTTTAGGTAATGAAAACTCTGGTAAATCTTATTTTTCAAACTTAGTTTCAAATCTTAAAAATATTCCTATTCTTGATGCAGATGTAGGGCAATCATCATTATTCATTCCAACTTTCATAGCATTATCTAACATTAAGCAAACATTGAACCCTAGAGAAAAAGGATATAGTAAACTTGAATTCTTTGGAGATAAAAGTCCTACAATAAACCCTTCATATCACATTGCTTTAATTACAAAACTATTGCAAAATAATATAATAGTTGACACGGATGGATGGGTTTCAGGATTTTTTGCATTTAAACATAAACTTGAACTAATTTATCTTATAGACCCAGATTATATTGTTATCTTTGAAAATGAAGAAAAACTCCCTCTCCCAAATGATCTAAATAAAAAAATCATACATATAAAGAGATTCCCTTTAGGAAATTGGAGAGATAGAAATGAAAGAAAAAAATATCGACAATCACTTTACAAGGAATATTTCACTAGAGCAAATGAGATTCAAATCAGAACAGAAAAAATATTTGGAATACCAGTAACAAATAATCTATTTATAAGTTGGGGAGGAGACTTATTACAAATAAGTGACGAAGAACCTTGTGAAGGATATTATGTCCAAGACGTAAAGGGGTTATTACTTGGATTAACGTCAAAAGGAAAAATTGTGGGAGCAGGAATAATTTCTAATATAAATAAAGATTATGTAACTATAAAAACACCAGAAAAAGATGTTGACGGTGCATTAATGGGTTATATAAGCTTAAATGAGAATTTTGAGGAAAGAAGAGTAAAGATAAAAAAATGTTCAAGTTAATATCATTTGAGGGAATCGATGGCGCTGGAAAAACAACAATAGCTAAAAATCTTCACATGTTTCTACAAGAAAAAGGATATAATGTAATACTTACACAAGAACCATTCACAGAAGAAATAACAAAACTAATAGGAAAGGCAGGGTGGAATGATCCAGTTCTATTAACATTATTGTTCTCAGCAGATAGGGCTTTCCATATAAAATGGTTATTACAACAAAACCCAGACATTGTAATAATGGATCGTTATATTCACTCCACTATTGCATATCAAAGTGTTTTAGGAGTTGATGAGAAATGGATAGAAGAAGTTAATTCTAAATTCCCTAAACCAGATATTGTATTTTTACTTGATATTGAAGTTGAAAATGCATTAAAAAGGATAAGAAAAGATGATAAATTTAATTTTAAAGAGAAAATAGTCACATTGGATAAAGTAAGGAAAAAATACTTGGAATTGTCTATAAAATATAATTTTATAGTTTTGAATGCGAATGACACAATAGAAAATATTACGCAAAAAGTAAATAATACTATTTGCTCTCTTTTGAAATGCTCTTAATTCTTCTGATTCTTTCAATAGCATCTAAATATCTAATTATCTGCATTAAAGCATCACTGTCCATAGGCTCGTTTTTCAGTTTTTCTACCACTGAAGTCATACTCTTAAACAAAGTCTCCTCTAAGGTATCTAATGACATAGAAATCGTGATTTTCTTTTCCTCTTCCTCATCTTTTACGACATAAACTTTTCCATGATTAGGACACACAATATCACCATTTTTTAACTTAAACAAGGGCATGTGACATATAGGACATGCCATATCTAACATTGTAGCTCCTTGTCTCAATAATTCAGCAGCTTTTTTTACACCAGCTTCTTCTTTGCTCATTTCACTATCATGTATAAACTAAAAAACCAAAGTATAATAAATATGATACGGTGATTAGAATATGGCATCCCTTTATGACAACGAAGCAAAAATTAAACAAGCAATAATTATGTTACAGAAAATTGTAAATGATACCAGTGTTCCTAGAAATATCAGAAGAGCAGCTACTGATGCTATAAGAAATTTGCAAGATCCCTCGTTAAGTCCCGGAGTAAGAGCTGCAAATGCAATAGGAATACTCGAGGAAATAAGTCAAGATCCAAATATGCCTACTCACACTAGAATTTCAATTTGGAACGTAGTTTCAATGTTAGAAACCGTAAAAGACTGAGCTAAGCTTTTTATTCTTACACATAAATTTTTTAACTGTGCGGGGGTGCCCGAGCAAGGTCAAAGGGGTCGGGCTTAGGACCTTAATGGTAAGAGCCCCGATGGCATAGGCCTGCGTGGGTTCAAGTCCCACCCCCCGCATTTTATTACAATACTATTTATTTTTCATAGAAGAACTAAATTGATATAAAACTTAATAGATCTAAAATTCTTAGTTAATAGAATTACCTTCAAGAAATTAAATGCCAATTAATTCTTATCAGAGTTTTTAATATAGATAGCATAACATTAGAATAAAAAGTAATTATATAATTGAATAGCCTACTATAATTCCTAGAAATTTTACTTGAATTCTTCTATGAGAATTTTTATGAAAAGTTAAAGGATAGTATAATATATGTCTTCTCAAGAGCAGGTGTTAAAGCAGATAATTCAGCTGGATATGAGTACGTGATACAATCATATATTAGACAATACATTCAACTAGAAGAATTGTACAAATATGCTTATTATACAAATTATTATTCATTATTAGTTGAGGCTATAGCATCAAAACAATTATCAGAACAATATGCTTTACAATTAGAGGAAGAAGCAAAATGCTTAGTAACAGGAAATTATGATACATACAACCATAATGAAGTACTTTCTCAAGTGAACTCTTGTATAGAAGCACAACCAAATTTACCAAGGAATGCGAAAATAATGTATGAACAGCAAGCACGACAGTATTTAAACGGATTAATGAATTATATGAATGCGAAAGCTGATGAAGATGAATTAATTGGACTATTAATATCTGATAATGAATAACTATCTTGAAAGTCAAGGAATAGAATGCTAACTCATTAAAAATTAGGATAGATAGTAATGCATTTTCTTTCATTTTAGCAAAGGGTTTTTGCTAATGTTTTTAACTTAGAAGTATTTTACATATTTTCTAGTCAAAAATTTCATTTATAAAGATAAATATAAAAATTTCATTGACATTTCTAATTCTAATATTGCATTTTGTTCTTCTATGAAAAATAAATAGTATTGTAATAAAATGCGGGGGGTGGGATTTGAACCCACGCAGGCCTTCGCCAGCGGATCACTTACTGGGGGTCTTAAGTCCGCCCCCTTTGACCAGCTCGGGCACCCCCGCTTTGCCCAAAAATTATGTGTTAAACTATCCCTTATAATGTTTTCTACTAAGTTATTAGAAGAAGTATGCCGTTAAAAGGAAAACAAAAATCTTAATTGGTTCTTAGAAATTAGTTTGATAAGGATTAAACATGGTTACTCACTCAAAAGGCTATAGAACAAGAACAAGAAAATTATTAACAAAGGATGTAAGAGAAAGAGGAGGAGTACCTAGGTTAAGCTTACTTATGGAGGAATTTAAAGAAGGAGATTATGTAGTAATTAAAATAAATCCATCAATTCATAAAGGTATGCCTCATAGAAGATACCACGGCAAGGTTGGTATAGTTCAAGGTAAGAGAGGAAAAGCATACATTGTAAAAGTTAACCTAGGAGACAAGGAAAAAATAATCATAGTAAGGCCAGAGCACTTGGTTAGATTTAATGGAATTAAGTCAGGGTGAAGTGTTTGTCTTTTTCTCTTAAGGTTGAGGAGGAGCATTATGTACCTTACTCTTATGCAAAAAAAATTCTTCAAGATGTTATATCTTCTGGTTCTTCTTCAAATATTCTTCAGAGGACTTTTGAGTATTTAAATACAGTTTCTAAATGCGATAGTGATGTGTCATTAAAAATTATGGAAGAATTAAAAGACATAATTCCAAGAGAAGATATTAGGGCTATAATTGCTAGTATATGTCCTACTACAATAGAAGAAGTTAGATCTATTCTTGTACTAGATTCGGGAAAAACTTATACTACGGATCAAATACAGAAAATAATAAGTATAGTAAAGTCACATATGGAGAGTTGAGATTTTTACTTTTTAAAACAAATATAATGTGTATGCAGAGACGAAAGAATGTAAGGGAAAGAATGGAAAAGATAGTGTATATTCTAGACTATATGAGACAAGGGAATCCATTAGATAAACACCCCCAACATAAGAATAGGCCTGTTATGCAATTAGTTGGAACCGATTATTTTATGCTTATGGAGGCTGTACCTTTAACTCCTAATATTGATTTTCAAATAGAACAGAAGTTAGAACTAGATAATTCACCCATTAAAATTGATTTTCATATTACGTATGAGGATCTAACTACAGTAGCAAAAGACGAGTTAGTAAAAGTAGTAAGAAAAATAATTACAGAAGATAAATCATCTATATTTATTGATTTCTTTAACAAAGCTGAACCCTTAACTCTTAAATTGCATGCGTTAGAGCTTTTACCGGGTATTGGGAAAAAGACTTTGAGAATAATATTAGAGGAAAGAAAGAAGCAGCCATTTACAGATTTTAAAGATATTGAAACAAGGGTTGGTATAAAAGATGTCGTTGGAATTTTAACAGAGAGGATAATAAAAGAAATTCAAGGTGGAGAGAAGTACTACTTATTTGTCTATCCCTTGTTTGATGAGAAGAACAAAAAACTTGGAGAACATTCAGTTTACATAGGGTATTTAGAAAAGTTGGGCAAACAGAATGAGGCTGGGTCAACACTTTCTAGTCAATGAGGAAACTATAAAGAAATTTGTTTCTTATGTGGATTTATCTATAAGACCTTTAATTGAAATAGGTGGTGGAAAAGGAAATATAACTAAACACTTAAATCCTGACATCATAATAGAATTAGATGAACGATTTTCCAATTACCTTAAAAATCTAGTAATTGCTGATGCTAGGTATTTACCAGTTATAAGAGGTCAAATAGTTTCTTCTTTACCTTACTACATTACCTTTGATTTCTTTGAAGAAATCGTTAAATTAGACGGAATCAAAAGGTTAAGCCTAATTTTGCAACTTGATTTTATTAAAAAAGTTGTAAATGAGCCTACTTACATCTCTTATTTGTTAAATTATTACTTTAAAATAGAGATAAAAGATGTCTTACCTCCTTGGTTTTTTAAACCTAGACCAAAAGTCTTCTCCTCGATAGTAATCTTTCAAAGGATAAGGACTAACACAAATAAAGTCAATGAGTTATTAAAATGCATAAGTAGATATAGAAATAAGAAAATTGTTAACGCTTTAGAATTATGTGGTGCTACAAATATTAAAAATAAAGATATTTTTAACAAAAGAGTGAGAGACTATAAGCCGTGTCAAGTTTTAGAATTATTAAGTTTAATAAATACAAATTATGTATAAATGATGAAACTTACGAACCTTCTGATGATACTGAATTACTTTTAGATATATTAAGAGTAAATAAAGGGGAAATTGTCATAGACGTAGGTAGTGGAAGTGGCATTTTAGGACTTCACTCTCTTTCGTTAGGAGCTAAAGAAGTGTTTTTTGTAGATATAAACCCTTATGCAACAGAAGCTACTCTTTGTACATTAAAAATGTACTCTTTTACGAATTATCATGTTATAAATTGTGACCTTATAAATTGTATCAGAGACTTCGAGTTCGATATAGCTATATTTAATCCTCCCTATTTACCTTATGAGGAATATGATAAATGGATAGGATATAGCTGGTCAGGCGGAAAAAGTGGAGTAGATATTTTAGTTAAATTTTTACACATGATTAAAGCAAAAAGAGTTTACACTTTGTATTCCTCTCTCGGAGATGAGGAGTATTTAATGAGTGTGATAAAAAAATTAAAGTTTAGAATAGTATCAAAAAAAGAAAGAACTATAGGATTCGAAACTCTTACGGCATTGGAGATCTACAATGATAAGATTAGTAATAGTTGAACCTGAAGGCTCATATAATGTTGGTTTCATATCAAGATTAGCCAAAAATTTTCTAGTTGATGAATTATATATAGTTAATCCCCATTGTGACTTAGAAGAAGCAAAGAGGTTTTCTGCTAAAGGAATAGAGTACCTTGAAAGAGCTAAAATTGTTAATAGTTTTGATGAGGCAATAAAAGATGTTGATCTGAAAATTGCCACCTCAAGTATTGCAGATAATAGGGGTGATATTCTCAGAAAATCTATTAGACCATGGGAATTACCTAAATTAATAGAAGGGAAAAGAATAGCTTTAATTTTTGGAAGAGAAAGCGTAGGTCTAACTAGAGAGGAAATAGCTAAATCTGATTTACTCTTATTTATCCCAGGGAATCCAGAGTATCCAGTGCTTAATCTTTCTCATGCAGTAGGAATAGTGCTTTATGAGATTTGGAAAAGTAAAGGAGAAAATAGGCCAACAGTAAGCAGCGAGTCAATATCTTTGATAGATAAATATTCGAGAGATTTAGTTAATTTAATTAAAAATAATGAAGAAGATGAAGCAATGTATATAGCTTTGAAAAGGGCTTTAATAAAAGGAGTATTAGATGAGGAAGAAGCAAGGACAGTTATTAGATTGCTGAGAAAACTTTACGTTAAATTAACAAAGAAATTTGAGTAGTGAACTTTTTATAAAAGTATGTAGTAAGTTGATTAGCATGTCGTCAAAGACAGCGATTAAGGACAAGTGGAAGTTAAAGAAATGGTTTACTATATTAGCTCCAAAAACGTTCGGAGAAGTAGTCTTAGGAACAACACCAGCATATGATTCAAATCAAGCTTTAAATAGAAAAGTCGAGACAACGCTTTATGATTTAACTGGGGATTATAGTTTAGTCTACGTTCATTTATATTTCAAAATAGTTGGTATTGAAGGGGATAGATTAGTAACTAGATTCGCTGGCCATGAATTATCTAGAGATTATATTAGATCATTAGTTAGGAGAAAGAGCTCTAAAATTGATGCAATTACTGACGTTACTACAAAAGATGGATACCTCATTAGAGTAAAAGGGTTAGCATTAACTACATATAGGGCTCATGTATCTCAAAAGACTGAGATTAGAAAAATAATATGGGATATATTATCAAAAAAGGCTTCAGAAAGTTCATTTGATGAATTTGTACAAGATGTTGTATTTGGTAAACTTTCTAATGATATATTCCAACAAGCAAAGAAAATATACCCATTAAGAAAAGTAGAAATAGAAAAAACTAAAGTATTAAAAACTCCATCGTAACTTATTTTTATTAAGATCCTTTATTAATTAAAGTTAGTATAGTTTATGTAGTAGAAATAATAGGGAATATTATAGTTTTTAGATCCAATAGAATAAGTAACGTTAGAATATAACATGTATACATGATAAATATATGTGTTAGTCAATCCAGTTAGACCTATTACCGAACTATATACTTCTGTATTTGAGGTAAATGGCACTATACTAATATATGGCGATACAACTAAAGTAACCCATGTAGGAACTTCTCCTATTGGTAATGCACTTATAATAAGACCAACTGGTACTGAACCACCTATATAACCTTCACATGTCGCAAACTCTAAGTTATATGTATTGTAAGTCCATGAGCCACAGTGAACAGAACCTATGTATGTTTCGTTGTTAGAAATATCCTCAAAATATTTTAATGGTGTTAAAGTAGGTAAAGGTGAATTTACAGTATATAATGCTGGAACGTAATTTGAATTGCTACCATTTATTTCTAAACCGGTTAAAAACACTTCAGTAACAGTATAATTCCAACCTCCAAATCCATATCCTACACAACAGTAAACAGTATAATTTACTACAGCAAATTGACCACATGTAAATATTTCAGCAAATTGGGATTGTACTTCCTTACCATATTGGACTTCAGAATTTACTCTTATATTACTACTTTGTGTGGTTATAGATACACCATTAACGCCTATATTTATTGCACCTAAAACTGTAATTCCAAAAGAGATCTCAAAACCACTGCTAGTTGCAGACTGCTCAGTTAGCTCTATATCCCCTTCATAGTCACAAAAGTTTGAATCTGTTATGTACACTACTGATAATGGTAATGGACCGAAGCTATTGCTTGATGGATAATACCATATAGCATCTAATTGTGAACCTATTTCAAATGAGGGATAAGGAGACGTATAAGTTGGTGGTACAGTAGTAGTGGTCGTAGTTACCGTGTTTGCCATAACTGATTTATTATTTTTGTTTACATGTTTACGTACATGGGCTATTGGGTTTATAAATTCTTTTATTTCAACCTTTCCTATTCCATGTGTTATGTTATAAGGTGACACTCTAATTGAAAATGGTTGAGTATAAACTACTATACTCCCATTACTTTCATTTACATAATACGATACAAAACCTATTAATGAGGGTACTACTGAATAACCATAATGCTTAATCCAGTGTTTTGCGTAAGTTGTTAAGTTAGAGAGAGGAATTATTAAACATTTTAAGTTATTTCCTTGGAAAATTTTGGTTATAACAGTGCCATTACTTGTAGGATAGAATGCATATAATGACACTGAAACATTTCTTATAAACTGCAAACCTTTAGCAAAATAAACCTTTATAACTGGAGGATCCAAATATTTACTAATCACTAAATCAATTTCTGGATAATATAATAAGGAAATCATTACAATGAAAGAAACTAATAGAGCTAACATAATAAGAATACCTTTTCTTCTCATCATTACCACTCTTAAATTAAACTATTAAATTACTAGCTTATATTTTTTTGATGTTATTGATTATTATAAATAAAAATGAAAACTTATTTTTTTAAGTAAACTAAAAAGAAGTTGACTTAAGCGTTAGTATTTCCGGAAAGTTTTAAATTGTCTTAGGTGTTGAAAATGAAGAGAATAGGCTAAAAACTTATAGGACTTAGTAGTGATTATTTAAACTTTTTAATTAATTATTAGCCTTTAGACTTTATCATTACCAAAAACCAATTATCGTTATATAAGAAAACCTAGCTATAAAATGACACCTAATTTGAAGAGTAACTATTCACGTCTTTACAAGATTAATAAGAGCTACAGAGTATGCAAAATGCATAATTCATAAGAAACACAATCTATGGCTTCAGTTTATATAATGCTGTTTGATATCCTATCATAATGAAAGCTTTCATATTTGCAGCTGGCGCTGGAGAAAGATTAGAGCCTATAACACATACTAGACCTAAAGTTTTTGTTCCTATTCTCTCTAAACCTCTTATTAAATATCACATTGAATATTTACATAAATGCGGGATTAAGGATATTACTATAGTTATATCGCCTAAACATAAAGAATATTTTGAAAAACACTTATCTAACGTTAGTTTTGTTACTCAACAAGAAGACTTAAAAGGTACTGGTGCTGCTTTGAAGTCAACAAAGTTTGATGATGAAGCTCTTATAATTTACGGTGATGTATTTATTCCTAGCGAAGATATTATATGTAAATTTTTACTGCAAAAAGATAACGCTATACTAGGAGTAAAAGTAGAGAATCCTAAAGAATATGGAGTCTTAGTTACAAACAATGAGGGAAATCTAACGGAAATAATTGAAAAACCAGAAAATCCGCCTTCAAATCTCATTAATGGGGGAATCTACAAATTGTCTTCAGATATTTTTTCTTATCTAGATAAAACCAAAGTCTCAGAAAGAGGAGAATTAGAACTTACTGACGCATTAACTCTTATGGCAAAAGAGAGAACAATAAAAGTTATACAATATGAAGGCTTTTGGTATGATATTGGTAGACCTTGGAACATTATAGATGTTAATAAATGGGCTTTAGATAACCTAGAATTTAGTAAAAATCTAGGAAACGTGGAAGATAATGTAAAAATTAAAGGAAAAGCCATAATAGAAGAGGATGTTGAGATAAAATCCGGTACATACATAGAAGGACCGGTATATATTGGAAGGAAAAGTGAAATTGGGCCTAATTCTTACATAAGACCTTATACAGTACTCACTGAAAAAGTAAAAGTTGGTGCATCAGTTGAAATTAAGGAAAGCGTGATAATGGAAGGATCTAAAGTACCTCACTTAAGTTATGTAGGTGATTCTGTAATCGCTGAAGATGTAAATCTTGGTGCAGGCACATTAATTGCAAATCTTAGGTTTGATGAGAAAGATGTTAAGGTTAATATAAAGGGAAAAAGAGTTAGCAGTGGAAGGAAAAAATTAGGAGCATTTATTGGAGGTCACGTAAGGACTGGAATTAACGTGACAATTTTGCCCGGGATAAAAATAGGAGCCTATGCAAGAATTTACCCTGGTGCAGTAGTTAATAGAGATGTAGGTTATGGAGAGTTCTTCAAGGCCTAGCAGTTGAAGATACAATCTTAATCACATCGCCATCTTGAAGTTCATACTCTTCACCTACTCTCACTTTTTTCTTCACGTTTATAGCAAAGAGAAATCCTTTAGCTAACTCTGAATGTATCACACTAGCTAAATCCTTGGGCGTGGAACCTTTTTTTATTAATATAGCATCCGGCAATACATTACCATTATGGTCAGTTAACTTTTTCTCGTCTTCTACTGGATACACAACAATCATTGATAAGGCCCCAAACACTGCCATATTCAATGCCTCTTGTACTCCAGTACTTCCATAAATATCAAGAACATTTTTCTTTATATAATCTAATGCCTCCTTTTGTTTTCCACTTAATTCTTTAAGGATCTTAAATTCTTTTTCTCCGGGAATATATTCTATTAAACCAGCCTTGCTTGCCTTCCTAAGAGCTAATTCGGCTTCAGCACTGGTTGGGACAATATATTTATATTTATTCTTCATTTTTTCTATAAACTTCTTGGCCTCCGGAATGTCAGCTTTGTTTGCTGCAATAATTATTGGCTTTGAAATTTCTCTTAATTTTTTTGAAAACATTCTTAAATCTTCTTCAGTCCATTGCATTAGTTTTAAATTTTCTAGTTTAGTCTCTCTAAGTGTTTCTATTATATGATATTTATTAATAGACAAACCAGAGAGTTTTGCTAACAATTCATCTATTGGATCTTTACTTGAAAGGTCAACAGTTCTCGCAAATTTAGACCAATCTTTACTGATAATTGAGTAGAACCACTCTTCTATTTCCTTTTCTATAAAAGCTACATCCTCTTCGGGATCTCTATTTCCTGGAGGTACTGGTACACCTTCTTCATTTGTAGAACCGCTAGCGTCAATTACATGAATAAGAACATCTGCTTTTCTTAAATCATCTAGAAACTTATTGCCTAAACCTCTTCCCTCATGTGCTCCAGGGATTAATCCAGCTACATCCACTAATTTCACTGGAATAAATCTATAATCTCCCATACATATCGAATTTCTTGGATTACACTTTACACCTAATTCTACATGAACACATTTTTTCTTAACGTAAGCTATGCCTACGTTGGGCTCTATAGTAACGAAGGGTCTATTCGCTATAGGTACGTCTATTAATGTTGCAGCAGAGAAAAACGTACTTTTGCCTACATTAGTTTTTCCAATTAATCCTATTGTTATCATTCATGATAAAGTAGAGAAACACATTTATTAAGTAGTTGCTCATTTAAACATTAGAAGAATAATGGCAACATCAATGTATAGTTATATAGAACAAACTTGGCAATCTGACGAGTATAAAAAGTTACTTAGACAAAAGTTGATTCAATGGAGAAAAGAGCCAGCTATTATAAGATTAGAGAAACCAACTAGACTTAACCGAGCTAGATCTATAGGGTATAAGGCAAAACAAGGATTTGTAGTTGTAAGGGTTAGAGTAAGAAGAGGAGGAATGAATAAACCGAGACCTAATAGTGGTAGAAGACCAAAAAGAATGGGAGTTTATGGTTATTCCCCAGCTAAAGGCTATAGATGGATAGCTGAAGAAAGAGCTGCCAGAAAGTTCCCTAACTTAGAAGTTCTTGGAAGCTATTATGTAGGAGAAGATGGAATGTATAAGTACTATGAAATCATAATGGTAGATCCAAATCATCCAGTAATTAAATCAGATCCTAATCTTAAATGGTTACAGGATCCAGCAAATAGGAGAAGGGTGTTTAGAGGTCTAACATCAGCTGGAAAGAAAGCAAGAGGATTACTTAAAAGTAGAGGACTTAAAGGAACAGTACAACATAAATGGAAGAAAAAACAGAAAGAGAGGGAACAAAAGAAGAGACACGAAGCTAGTAAGTACTATAGGCTTCAAAACTTTGATAAAATACCAGGGAAATGAAACTCTCAAGTTTATCTATAACGATATTTTGTCATGAAACAGAGAACAGAGATAAGATAATATTAGCGTTATCAGATTTTTTCGGAACTCTTCTTAATTCATCTGAGATTCATGAGACTAAGGCTGAAGGACATTATGGTAATAAAATAGAAATAATTGAGTACAGAATTTCTGGTAAAATCGCTAATGAGATGGCTAATAAAGTGTTTAACTCTTTTGATTATGCTGATTTAATATTGTTACTTTCTACTTTAGATGAAAGAATGGAAGGGAATAAACTGCATTTAAGAATAGATAAACAAAGGTTAATTGCAGAGAAAAAAATTAGTCTTAAAGATGGTGATGATATAATAAAAATAGTTATGAGTTTTAAAGGGAAAATATCTGATGAACTTAAAGAAGAGCTGAAAAGAATTGCTTCTGGAGCCATGCGTTCTTAACTCAAACCTTTATTATTTTCTTAAGAAGGTTGGTTATGATTATTTTTTATCAGAAGATAATCTAATGGGGCCTAGAAGATTTAGTATATTAGCAAAGAACTCAAAGAGTATTACAAATTTTTTAAAATCAAATCCTAAAGGTTTTATTTTCGTAAAACCAATGAGTATTGACGCATTAAAGTATTCTATTATAAACGACAAAATAACTGGAATAATTCTTGCACAAGATAATATTCATTTATTTAAGAAAACTATGCTAAACTTAATTAGACAATATGACAAACCAGTAGAAGTACAACTACGTAATTTTAACTCGTATGTGATAAGGAAACTTGTGACATGGTCGTATAAGTGGATCTCAACCCCAATTTTATCGTCTTGTGCAAGAACCTTTAACGAAATTTGGCCTCCTTTATCTAAAATTGATTTACTTGTTGTACATGGAGCTGATGAAGAAGAGGCTATAGGATGGATTTATTTCTTA
This sequence comes from Sulfurisphaera javensis, assembly GCF_041154675.1. NCBI lineage: Archaea > Thermoproteati > Thermoproteota > Thermoprotei > Sulfolobales > Sulfolobaceae > Sulfurisphaera > Sulfurisphaera javensis. The sequence goes on along the minus strand of NZ_AP031322.1, from coordinate 1,333,920 downwards.
CCACAAAAGCTATTCTCAAGAAATGAACATATTTAACATTATAGTAATCATTTGGCTATCAATTTTAAGCGTCTTAGTAATCTTCTCTTATAGAACTAAAATCATCTATATAAAAAAAATAAAGAATAAAAGAGATATAAGAACTAAAAGATATATAATTTTCGATATAATAAGCGAAGATAACTTCGAGTTAAAAGATCTTGAAAACGCCATTAGATTATCAGTAAAAGAGTTAGGAGGAAAGCTTTGGTTAGATATTTCAAATCCAAAAGTCATTTTGATTTATGAAAATCATGGGATAATATCAACTAATAGAGCTGGATACAAAATAGTTATTGCTAGCTTACCTTTAGTAAAAAATATAGGAAATAAAGAAATTCTTTTAGTTCCAAGAAGGACTACAGGAAGTTTAAAAAGGGCTAAAAGACTAATAGGAATTAAGTGATGATGCCGCTCCAGTCTGTATTATGATGAACACGCGACGAGCTGATAACACTTTTTAACACTTATTATATCTACAGATATTGGGAGAACAAATTTGGCATTCGGACCAGCAGCAATGGGATATGATAGAGCTATAACAATATTCTCACCAGATGGTTCATTGTACCAAGTTGATTACGCCTTTGAGGCGGTCAAAAAGGGTTGGACAACATTAGGTGTAAAAACAAAATCTGGAGTAGTTCTTATAGGAGAAAAAAGGAAAGCAACACAACTACTAGATATTGACAGTATTGAAAAAGTCTTTATCTTAGACGATCACGTAGGATGTAGTTTTGCTGGTTTGGCTTCAGATGGGAGAGTCTTAATAGATTATGCTAGATCACAAGCATTACAACATAGGTTAATTTATGATGAACCAATCAACATTGACTACCTTACAAAGGTAGTTTCTGATGTAAAACAAATGTATACACAACATGGCGGTGTAAGACCTTTTGGCGTAGCCTTAATCATAGGGGGAATTGACAGAGGTAAAGTGCCTAAATTATTAATGACTGAACCAAGTGGTCAATTTATGCCATATTACGCTGTTGCAATAGGTCAGGGAGGATATACTGCAACAGAATTCTTTGAGAAAAACTATAGGGAGGACTTAAACATGCAAGATACCATACTTCTGGGGATTAGAGCGTTAGCATCAACTCTTAAACCAGGAGAAAAACTTGGTCCTTCAAATATTGAAGTTGGTTATGCAGATGTTGATTCTGGTATGTTTAGAAAAATGAGCTTCTCTGAGAGAGCTGAAATTCTACAAAAATTATGATTGGGGTGAAAATTATTTCATGACGAAAAAAGAAGAATATGTTATTGCTAGATATGAGCATGGTGGTGAAAGATTTGAAATACTAGTTAAACCAAAAGAGGCAAGTGAGTTAAAGAGCGGTAAAAGTATAAGTTTATCTGATGTTGTAGTATCTGATGAAATATATAAAGATGTGAAGAAGGGTCTAAAAGCCTCTCCTTCTGCTTTAAAGAAAGTTTTTGGAACTACAGACTTTGAAGAAATTGCACGACAAATAATACTAAAAGGAGAAATCCAAGTTACTGCTGAGCAAAGGAAAGAAATGATAGAGAATAAAAAGAAACAGATAATTGATTACATATCACGAAACGCAATTGATCCTAAGACTCATTTACCTATACCAAGAACTAGAATCGAAATGGCGATGGAACAAGCAAGAGTTCAGATAGATCCAAACAAAGACATTGAAGGACAAGCAATGCAAATAATTAAGGAAATTACAAAAATAATTCCAATTAAGGTTGCTAAAGCGTTAATGGAGATAAAAGTTGATCCAAAGTATAGTGCGAGAGTAAAATCACAACTTCATAACTTAGGCGAAGTAAAGAAGACTAATTGGTTAGGCGATGGAACTTTGATAGCGGAAATAGAAATACCTGCAGGAATGCAACAAGAAGTTATAGATAAGCTTAATTCTTTGACAAAAGGAGAAGTGGAAGTGAAAATACTTCAAGTAAAGTGAGATGAGATGTCTGCTAATAAGATATATTTTGAAGACAGAAGCATAGTGACTCCTGGTGACTTAATAGCAGAAGGAGACTTTCAAATACCTTGGTCACCTTATTATTATAAGATAGGGAATAAATACTACTCAGCAATAACTGGTTTGATAGAAGTTAAAGAAAATTTATTTGAAATAGTTCCTTTAGAAGGACATAGATATTTTCCAAAAATAGGAGATACTGTAATTGGTCTCGTTGAGGATATAGAGATTTATGGATGGATATTAGACATAAAATCTCCTTATTCAGCATACCTTCCTGCGTCAACTTTTCTAGGAAGACCTGTAACGCCAGGGGAAGATTTGCGTAGATATTTAAATATTGGTGACTACGTGATTGCAAAAATAGAAACTTATGATAGAACCATTAACCCAATCCTATCTATTAAAGGAAAAGGACTTGGAAGAATCGCAAATGGCATTGTAATAGATATACCACCTATAAAAGTCCCTAGAGTTATTGGAAAAAATAAGAGTATGTTAGATACTTTAACTAATGAAACCGGGTGCGAAATTTTAGTTGCCCAGAACGGAAGAATTCATGCTAATTGCGCAACTAAGACAATAGAGGAAGTGTTAATTGAGGCTATTCAAATAATAGAAAGAGAATCCCACATTAAAGGTCTAACGGAAAAAATAAGAAAGTTTCTGAAAGAAAAATTGGGTGAGATTAAAAATGATTCAACTGCAAAAACCGAAGCTAATACTTGATAACGGACTAAGATTAGACGGAAGAAGACCCGATGAAATGAGACCAATAAGAATAGAATTAGGTGTCTTAAAAAATGCTGACGGTTCTGCAATTTTTGAAATGGGAAACACTAAAGTCATAGCAGCAGTCTATGGACCTAAAGAAATGCATCCTAGACATTTAGCTTTGCCAGATAGAGCAGTTCTTAGAGTTCGTTATCACATGACACCGTTTTCCACAGATGAGAGAAAAAATCCAGCTCCCAGTAGAAGAGAAATTGAGCTTTCAAAGGTAATTAGAGAAGCTTTAGAGTCAACAATTTTAGTAGAGTTATTTCCAAGGACTGTTATAGATATCTTTATGGAGGTACTACAAGCTGATGCTGGAACAAGATTAGTCTCTTTGATGGCTGCATCGATGGCGCTCGCTGATGCTGGTATTCCAATGAGAGATTTAATAGCAGGTGTAGCTGTAGGCAAAGCTGATGGTGTTTTAGTCTTAGATTTAAATGAACCAGAAGATATGTGGGGTGAAGCAGATATGCCAATTGCCATGATGCCATCCTTAAAGCAAGTAGCTTTATTGCAATTAAATGGAAATATGACACCACAAGAGTTTAGACAAGGATTAGAAATGGCCCAAAAAGGTATTGAGACAATATATAACCTTGAAAAGGAAGCAATAAGGAGCAAATACGCAGAATATAAGGAGGAATAAGTATGTCCATTACCCCATCTAATCAGAACATTATGTCGTTGCTCAAGAAAGAAAGTATACTAAATTCTTTGGAGAGAGGCATCAGATTAGACGGAAGAAAGAACATTGATTACAGACCTTTGTCAATAACGTTAAATTATGCTAAGAAAGCTGAGGGATCTGCTTTAGTAAAGCTAGGAGATACAATGGTATTAGCAGGGGTTAAGTTAGAAGAAGAAGAACCTTTTCCAGATACTCCTAATCAAGGAAATTTAATTGTAAATGTTGAGCTTCTTCCACTAGCTTATGAAACTTTTGAACCAGGGCCACCAGATGAGAATGCAATTGAACTAGCCAGAGTTGTGGATAGAAGTCTTAGAGATTCTAAAGCTGTAGACCTTTCTAGGTTAGTCATTGCACCAGGTAAAAAAGTTTGGACTGCATGGGTTGATGTTTATGTTTTAGATTATGGCGGAAATGTATTGGATGCTTGTACATTAGCTGCAGTGGCCGCACTATATAATACCAAGCTTCCTAAAGTTGAAATTGAAGGGGAAAATATAAAGATTTTAAAAGAAGAAAAAACAGATATAACTCCAATAAATTATCCAGTAGCAACTGTGACTGTGGCAAAGATTGGAAAATTCTTAGTTGTTGACCCCAACCTTGATGAGGAAAGTATTGCTGATGTAAAGATTTCATTCTCATATACTCCAGATGGAAGAATAGTAGGTATGCAAAAGAGTAACTTTGGTAGTTTAAGCTTGCAAGAGGTTGATAATGCAGAAAGCTTAGCAAGAGCAGCCTCACAAAAATTGTTCGAAGAGCTTAAAAAGCAAATTATTATGTAATTATGGTGATTGAAAATGGGAAAAGTCACTGGAATTGATGGCAGGTTTGGCGCTAGATATGGTTCATCTGTTAGGAAAAAATGGAAAGAAATAATGGAAAAAAGATATCAGGATCATCAGTGCCCAGTGTGTAAAACTACTGGTAAAGTAGTAAGAATCGCTTCTGGTGTATGGTATTGTAAAAAGTGTGGTGCTAAGTGGGCAGGACTTGCTTATACCCCATATTGAGGTTGTTTTTACTTCTAGTCGTGATGCGCCTTTAAGAGTTAGAACTTTTTTAAATGAATTAACTTATATTTTTCCTAATTCTATCAAGATAAATAGAGGTAGACAAAGTTTAAATGAAATTATTTCTAAATCAATTTATCTTAGAGCTAAATATTTAATTCTTATTAATATTAGAAAAGGTAACCCTGGAAGATTTAAAGTATACGATTTAACGAATAGAACAGTAAAGTATAATTTCATAATATATGGTGTGACTTTACTTACAGAATTAAAATTACCTAGAACTATTATAAAAAGAGGTTGTATAGGAAGAATTGAAGAAGAATCCATCAAAAATATGCTAATAGATTTAGGATATTTATATCTGGAAAATTGCGATGCTTATGCAAACGGAGAATATTTAGAAAACTCTTCTATATATGAATTGAAATTCACGAAAGATAACAAAATTTTAGGTCCTATTATAAGATTTTTACTGTATGATAGAAATAAAAATTTTAATTGATGCTAATAATGAGGAAAAAGATATAATATTTAATTCTATATTGCTTGAAAATATTGATAATAAATCGGTTAGTATAAACAAAGAAAAGGCTGAAATTGTGATAAGAGCTAATACATTAAACAAGGGAAGAGCTATAATGAACTCTTATATATCTTGGATATACACAATAATGGAGACAATAAAAAAGGTGAGTAAAAATGACAGAAAGAATTCCTCCTGAATTACAAACACAATTAGTAAAGTTACAACAGTTACAAGATCAGCTTAATAGGCTTTTAACTGAAAAGAATGTTATCGATAGCGAACTTAGAGAAGTTAATAAGATACTTCAAGAATTATCTCAACTACCTGCAGGAACCACTGTATATAAAATAGTAGGCAATTTGTTAGTTAAAACAGACAAAGAGACAATTCAGAAAGAATTGGATGATAGAAAAGAAATATTAGAATTAAGATCTAGAACATATCAAAAACAAGAAAATCTATTGAGAACTCAACTAGAAGATTTACAAAAGAAAGTAAATGAACTCATAGCCAAATATTATCCCCAAAGCGGAGGAGCTGTAAAGGCATAACATTTTTTGAACCAAGCATTTTTAATAAGATTCTACGAAATCTATTATTTGATGCTTAGAATTTACGCTGATTATCGTGAAAAGAACAGCGGAGTACCAGATATAATTAAGGAATTAGGTGCATTGGTAATTTTTGATAACCTATCTGTGGGAGACTACATTATATCTGATAACATAGCAATAGAGAGAAAGAGTGTAGAAGATTTTGTTAGTTCAGTTTTTGATAAAAGATTTTTTGACCAACTAAGAAGATTAAGCGAAGCCTATTCTAAACCATTTATTTTAATAGAGGGTGATACTGAAAAAATTAGAAAGATTACCTCAAAATGGAAGGCAATAAATGCAGCTCTAATATCAGCTATAGTGGAATTTGATTTAAGAGTTATCTACTCTAGCAATAGAAGGGAGTCAGCAGAAATTATTTATAAAATTGCTGAGAAAAGTTCTATACAAGCAAAGAGAAGTCTAAATTTACATGAGAAACCTAAATTCGAGAATTTAAGAGAAATACAATTATATGTAGTTGAAGCTTTTCCTCAAATAGGAAGTAAATTAGCTGAAAGGCTATTAGAAAGATTTGGAAGTATAGAAAAGATTTGTAGTGCAAGTGTATCAGAGTTAGAAAAGGTTTTAGAAAGCAGGAAAAAAGCAGAAGAAATATATAAAGTAATTCATACTTCTTATTCTACTAATAAAACTAGTAATGAGAAAAATAACAAGACTTCATTACTTGATTTCCTAGAGCCTAAATGAGACTACAGCTTTCTTCTTTTCAGCTTTCCAATCTACACTAACTGGTGGTAAACCAGATTTGCTTCTTAAATAGTTGAATGCGGAAAGCGCTGCCTTTACGCCCTCAGCAGCAGCTACTACTGCTTGCTTATAAGGCGTATTTGTTACATCACCAGCAGCAAAAATTCCCTCCATACTTGTCCTACCTAGCTCATCCACTATAATCTCTCCTTTTTCATTTAATTTCACTAAATCTCTTAGAAAATCTGTACGTAAAATATATCCCATTTCTATGATTATTCCATCAACATTAAGAGTTATTTCTTCTTTTGTTTTTATATTTTGAATAACTACTCCCTCCACTTTGGAATTTCCAATAATTTTAGTAACTCTATATCCTAAGAACATTTTAATATTAGGATTTGATAAAAGGGATTTTATTGTAGCTTCATCTTCGCTGACTAGTTGCTGAGATAATGATACATAATATGCTGGTTTAGCATATCTTGAAAGAAGTTCTATCGCTTCAACCCCCGGTTCTCCTTCTCCAACCACAACAGCTGGTTTATCCTTAAAGAAAGCAGCATCACAAATTGCACAGTAAGATACTCCTCTACCTTTAAGCTCTTTTTCGCCTGGAACGTTAAGTTCTCTAGGAGTTTTTCCGAAAGCTAAAATTACAGTTCTAGCTATATACTCTCCTAGTATTCCTTTTAACTTGAAAAGATCTCCTTCTTTATGTATTTCATTGATCTCTTCACCATAAACAAACTTTGCTCCAAATCTCTTAGCTTGGTTTTCAACTTTCCTTATTAAACCCAATCCACCAATTGAATCTACTGCTGGATAATTTTCTATCAAGTCTGTTAACGTTAGCTGCCCTCCTAAATCTTTAGCTACAACCAGTGTTTTCATCCTTTGTCTTGAAGCGTATAATGCTGCACTTAATCCAGCGATTCCAGCTCCAACAATTACGACGTCATATATTTCATTATTAACAAATTCTTGTTGCATATTTACTTATTTTAATTCTTATGATAAAAAGTTATTTTTATAAATGCTAATGCTCTTATAAAAAGGACTACGGATATCCATTACACTTTAATATTCTGAAGTTAAGTTACTAAATACAAAATGGTGATTTAAACCTTGCCTCGATATAAGACAGTTGAGCAAGTTCTTAGCTTAATGAAAGATATTACTAGAGTTAGAAATATAGGAATAATTGCACATGTAGATCACGGAAAAACCACTACAAGTGATACATTACTAGCCGCTGCAGGAATAATTTCACAGAAAGTAGCTGGTGAAGCATTAGCCTTAGATTACCTTTCAGTAGAACAGCAAAGAGGTATAACTGTAAAAGCAGCAAATATAAGCTTGTACCATGAAATTGAAGGGAAAGGTTACGTAATCAACTTAATTGATACACCTGGTCACGTTGACTTTAGCGGAAGAGTAACAAGAAGCCTTAGAATATTAGATGGCTCAATAGTTGTTGTTGATGCCGTAGAAGGAGTTATGACACAAACAGAAACAGTTCTAAGGCAAAGCTTAGAAGAAAGAGTAAGGCCAATTCTTTTCATAAATAAAGTAGATAGATTAGTTAAAGAATTAAAACTTAGTCCACAAGAAGTACAGAAAAAATTAATTGATATGATTATGGAAATTAACAATCTAATAGAGATGTATGCTGAACCAGAATATAAAGAAGCTTGGAGGATTAGACCAGAACTAGGAAACGTTGTGTTTGGATCGGCCAAAGACAAATGGGGATTTAGCGTACCAATCGCACAAAAGAAAGGTATAAAGTTCAGTGATGTGGTTAATGCGTATTCAAGTGGTGATAAATCTAAAGTCGAAGAATTAGCTAATAGAGCTCCTATACATGAAGCATTATTAGAAACAGTAATCAAATTTGTACCTAATCCAAAAGAAGCTCAGAAATATAGAATTCCAAAAATCTGGAAGGGAGATTTAGATAGTGATATCGCTAAAGCTATGATGAATGCAGATCCCAATGGTCCTATAGTACTTATGATCAGTGATATGAAAGTTGATCCTCACGCTGGTTTAGTAGCTACTGGCAGAGTCTTCTCTGGTACATTAAGAGCTGGTGAAGAAATTTGGTTAGTTAATGCTAAAAGGCAACAAAGAGTGTTACAAGTTAGCCTTTACATGGGGCCAACTAGAGAATTAGCTGAAGAAATCCCTGCTGGTAACATAGCTGCTGCTTTGGGACTAGATCAAGCTAGATCTGGAGAGACTGCAATTGACGTTAAATATAAGGATGCAAATGTGGGATCCTTCGAGTCTTTACATTATGTTTCAGAACCAGTTGTAACTATATCAGTTGAGCCAAAGAATCCTAAAGATCTTAACAAAATGATTGATGCTTTAAGGAAGTTAAGTATTGAAGATCCTAACTTATTAGTCAAAATTAATGAAGAAACTGGTGAATATTTACTTTCTGGAATGGGATTCTTACACTTAGAAGTATCTTTACAATTGCTCAAAGAGAATTACGGTGTTGATGTAGTAACATCTCCACCAATTGTTGTTTATAGAGAAAGTATAAGAACAAAAAGCCAAGTATTTGAAGGAAAATCACCCAATAAGCATAACAAATTATACATTAGTGTTGAACCATTAAATGAACAAACAATAGAACTGATAGCAAATGGTACTGTTAGAGAAGACATGGACTCTAAAGAAATGGCTAGAATACTTAAGGATCAGGCAGACTGGGACTACGATGAGGCTAAGAAAATAATAGCAATCGATGAAAACATAAATGTCTTTGTCAATGCAACTAGCGGTGTGCAACACTTAAGGGAAGTCATGGATACTATACTTCAAGGATTTAGATTAGCAATGAAAGAAGGACCATTAGCTCATGAACCTATTAGAGGATTGAAAGTTGTTCTACATGACGCTGTTATACATGAAGATCCTGCACATAGAGGTCCAGCCCAATTATATCCTGCAGTTAGAAACGCTATATTTGCAGGTTTCTTAACGTCAAAGCCAACATTACTTGAGCCATTACAAAAATTGGATATTAGAGTTCCTATGGACTTCGTTGGAAACGTGACTGGCGTTATAACTAGAAAAAGAGGTAAAATACTTAATATGACTCAAATGGGAAGCATCGCAAGGATCACTGCTGAGATTCCAGTTTCAGAATCGTTTGAACTTGCGAGCGAACTTAGAGCAGCTAGTGCTGGAAGAGCTTTCTGGGGGACTGAGTTTAGTAGATGGGCCCCAATTCCAGATAGCTTATTAGTTGATGCTATAATGAAGATAAGAGAGAGAAAAGGATTACCTAAGGAATTACCAAAAGTAGAAGATTTCTTAGCGTGAATTTCATGGAAGAGTTTAATATTTTTAAGGATGTTAAGGCTATATTTTTTGATTTTGATAATACTTTAGTTTCTTTTGATAAGCTTTCTAACGAAGCTTTAGTTAAAGTTGCTGAAGATATTTTAAATTTTATCGAGGAGAATTATCCTAATGTTAACACAACAAAAGAGGAGTTGACGAAAAATCTTATTGAGATTTCAAAGAAACTTGATGAGGAAGGAATTTACGATAGAAGAGTATGGTGGGAAGAATTACTAAAGAGATATAATATAAATGCTGAGATGGAAGATTTATATGAATGGACTCAAATATATTGGAGTATTGCTGGAAATAATACTCCTTATGAAGATAGTTTAGACGCAATAGAGTATCTGAAAAGAAAGGGTTTCAAATTAGGTATAATAACTAATAGTGATGGCGAGTGGGGAGACAAAAGACAAAGACTAAATAAGTTCCCGCTAATCTCGTATTTTGATGTGATTACTATAAGTGGAGAAAATAATATTAAACCTAAACCAAATGTACAACCTTTTATCTTATCTTGTGAGAAACTTAATCTTTCAGTTAGCCAATGTCTTATGGTAGGGGATGATCCAATTAAAGATTGCTTAGCTGCTAAAAAAGCCGGACTCTATTCAATCTTAGTAGATAGAGAAGGAAAAGTAAAGTTTGCAGAATTATATGCTGATTTTGTAATTCAAAACTTAAAACAGCTAGAAGAGATTTTTTAGAACCTTAATATATTCTTTAGTTGTTTCTCTTTGTAAATAAGATAGATATTTATCAAACAATTCTTGACATTCACTACTTTCACAATTGTTTTTAATTTCATCAAAATCTTCTATTGCTATAGCAGTAGAATATGCTTTTTTAAGACCTACTAATTTATAAAACTCACACGCTTCCATTAGGCCACTATTAAGCTCTAACACGCTTCCATAAAATTTTAGAAGTTCATTATACTTTCCCTTTTCTATTAAATTAAATGCTAAGGTTTTTATCTCAATTGGAAGAGGTAAATTAAAAATATTGTTTATAAGTTCATATTTGTTAATTTGAATATCTGTTGCCAAGAATTTATTTAATTTGTGAATTATTTCATCAAAATTTTCTTTTTCATCGATTATATCTCTTTCCGAGTGATAATAATAGTAATTTATATCAGAAACAGAAATAGTTGGAATTCCGAGTTTCAAAAAGTTATAAGAATCTGTATAAGGTGAAGGACTTGAAATGTTATTTTCAAAATATTTTAATAGACCGGGTGTAACAAAATATTGAGGATTAGTAGTTAGATTGTCTAAACTAATAGTAATTAAAGGAGAAATGTTACTCTCCCTTACAAAGGCGTGAGAACCGCATGCCCATGAAAAACTACTGAAATAACATCCACTTTCTTCTGCTGTAAAGGAAACTAAATGTAATTCGTATTTACTACTTAATTCTGGTAAGATAACAACTGAAATAAGGTTATCATGCTCGCCGGAGAACCAGTGATCGTGATGTGCAGTTACGTAAATACTTTCATTTGTTTTTCCAGGGATTATACCCTCTATGGTGTAACCTATGGATGGAGTAAATGAAGTCTTTAAATAAAATCGACATTTCCCATGAATCTTATTCACATCTCTTGATCTTACATAGAAAGCTGGTATACTTGGTGGTTTTTGAGGTAAGTGAGATAATAGTTTGCCATCTTTTATGACAATTTTTCTAAAATAATCATCCATAGTAAATATTGATATTACGTCAGTATTTTTATAATATTTATTTACTTCTAATATATTATTTACTTTTATTACTTTATAATCATTTGTTTCAATATCTATTGATGGAGAATAAGGAAAGGATATAGCGTCTATCTTTTTTCCATCACATTCTATTTCTATTTCATTTTCCTTCCAATTTAAGACTTCTTGAGGATATATGTAAATATCTATTTTCTTCTCCTCAAAGTATGCTTTTATTTTGTCTACAACAAACTTTTCTTTCTTATCACCAGCAATTAGTTCTCCATACTTTGATAACTCTTTTACTTTGTTTGTTAAATTCATAATATGGACTACATAACTGATATCATAAATCTTGTTTTCCCATATGATGGTATATATGAGGTTATCCTTGGAACAAATGGAGAAAAACCAAACTTAGCACCTATAGGAATCATAAAAAGTGGAAATGTGCTAAAATCAAAGATATATAGAAATACAATTACATTTTCTAATTTACTAAAATTTCCAAAATGTAGCATAAATATAGTTAGTGATTCCAATTTGTTCTTTAATGCCTTCTTCGATGAGTTAAAACCTAATACTTTTCTTGAAGATTTACCAATAATAAATCAAGGATATACATTACTAGCAAATTGTTATTACGAAAAACTAGATGATCCTTCATATTTCTTTTATAAAATTTATTTTTATAGAAAAAATAGCGATATTTACCCAGCCTTTAATAGAGGAAATTCTATGCTAATAGACTTATTAGTTCACTTCTCTAGGCTTGATATTTATACTAAAGAAGATCTTGAAAAATATTTACCTATTATCAAGTATGAAATCGAAATAATAAGAAAAACAATGCCTAATAGTTTTAAAAATGTTGAAAAATTAATAGATTTGCTTACACAGAAAGGGTTAAAAATTTAAACAATTTAAAACCTATCATGGCCTTTACTGTAGCACTAATACAAGGAGATGGTGTAGGTCCTGAAATTGTATCTAAATCTAAGAGAATATTAGCAAAAATAAATGAACTTTACTCGTTACCAATTGAATATATTGAAGTAGAAGCAGGTGATAGAGCTTTAGCTAGATTTGGTGAAGCATTACCAAAGGAGAGCTTAAAAGTTATTGATAAAGCAGATATAATTCTAAAAGGTCCAGTTGGCGAATCAGCGGCTGATGTAGTAGTTAAATTAAGGCAAATGTATGATATGTATGCCAATATTAGGCCAGCAAAATCCCTGCCTGGAATTGATACTAAATATGGCAATGTTGACATTTTAATAGTAAGAGAGAACACTGAAGATCTGTATAAGGGCTTTGAATATGTTGTAACAGATGGTGTGGCAGTAGGAATGAAAGTTATTACAAGGTTTGCTTCGGAGAGAATAGCAAAAGTAGGTTTAAATTTCGCATTAAGAAGACGTAAAAAAGTAACTTGTGTTCATAAGGCTAATGTAATGAGAATAACGGACGGTTTATTTGCCGAAGCTTGTAGATCAGTACTTAAGGGAAAAGTTGATTATTCAGAAATGTATGTTGATGCTGCAGCAGCAAATTTAGTGAGAAATCCGCAAATGTTCGATGTTATTGTAACTGAGAATGTATATGGTGATATATTAAGTGATGAGGCAAGTCAAATTGCTGGGAGTTTAGGCATAGCTCCATCAGCAAACATTGGTGATAAAAAGGCATTATTTGAACCAGTTCATGGTGCAGCTTTTGACATTGCGGGTAAAAATATTGTTAATCCTACTGCATTCTTGCTCTCTGTGAGTTTAATGTATGAAAGAATGTACGAACTTTCTAATGATGATAGATATTTGAAAGCATCAAGAGCATTAGAAAACGCAATTTATTTAGTATATAAGGAGAAGAAGGCATTAACGCCAGATGTTGGAGGCAATTCAACTACTGACGATATTATAAACGAAATTTACAATAAGATAAGTTAAAAGGTTTTTAAACCTCAGCTTTATGTATTAATAAGGTGGTCTAAATTATCTTATCCTACAATAAGGCCCTTGTCTCCTAAATTCGATCCACTCTCTATCGAGAAGGAAATACTTGAATTCTGGGAAGAGAATAAAATATATGAAAAATTAAAAGAATATAATAGCAAGTTTGAAAAGAAATTCCTCTTTATTGATGGACCACCGTATCCCTCAAGTCCAGTTCCACACATAGGCACTATCTGGAATAAGGTAATAAAAGACTGTATTCTTAGATATGAGAGACTAGCGGGATATAGAACTTATGATCAGCCAGGTTATGATACTCATGGATTACCAATAGAAGTTGCTATGGAGAAGCAATTAGGTGTTCAGAAAAAATCTGATGTAGTAGAAAAAATCGGTGTAGATACTTTTGTGACCAAATGTAAAGAGTTTGCTATAAATAACGCTAATTCTCTAACGCAAAACTTTAAGAACGTAGGAGTTTTCATGGATTGGAATAACCCTTATATGACATTACATGACTATTACATATCAAATTCGTGGAGACTTGTGAAGAAAGCTTATGAAAGAGGTTTGCTATATAAAGGTGTCCACGTTTTACACTGGTGTCCTAGATGTGAGACAACTTTGGCTGACTATGAGGTTTCAGAATATAGGGATTTAGAAGACCCTTCAATTTATGTTAAGTTCAAACTCAAAAATGAAGATAACAAGTACCTAGTTATCTGGACAACCACGCCTTGGACTTTACCAGCAAATGTGTTTGTAATGATAAATAAGGATTATGAGTATGCAGAAGTTGAGGTTAGTGGAGAGGTATTGATAATTGCCAAAGATAGAGTAGATGATGTGATGAAAGAAGCCAGGATAAAGAATTATAAGATCCTAAGAACTTTTAAAGGAGAAGAGCTACTTGGAAAGCAATATATACATCCCCTAGCTGATATAGTTCCTGCCCAAAAAGGATTAGATAACTATCATATAGTAGTTGATGCTGGAGAGAACGTAACCTTAACTGAAGGTACTGGATTAGTTCATTCTGCTCCAGGACATGGTGATGTAGACTTTGAAATAGGTAAGAAAATTAACGCTCCAGTAGTTATGTTAGTCAATGATAGAGGTGAATTTTTACCAGAAGCTGGTAAGTATGCTGGCAAAAACGTTAGAGAATCAGCAAATGAAATAATTGCTGATCTAAAGCAAAGAAATGCATTACTTTATAGTGGTAAGATAGTTCACAGATACCCAGTATGTTGGAGATGTAAAACTCCTTTAATTCTAAGGGCAATAGAACAATGGTTTATAGGAGTTTCAAAATTGAAAGATGAATTACTAAGAGAGATTGATAACGTAAAATGGATACCGGAATGGGGAAAAACAAGAATAGGTAATATGGTTAAAGAAATTAGAGATTGGGTAATTAGTAGGCAAAGGTTCTGGGGAACACCACTACCTATATGGATATGTAAGAATTGTGGTAACATCATTGTTGTTGGTAGTAGAGAAGAATTAGAAAAAGTTGCATTAAATAAAGTTCCTGATGATCTGCACAGACCTTGGATAGATCAAGTAGTAGTGAGATGTGATAAATGTGGTGGAGAGGCCTATAGAGTATCTGATGTTGCTGACGTATGGTTTGATAGTGGAGTAGCTTTCTTTGCTAGCCTTGGCAAAGATTGGGAAAACAAGTGGAAAGAGATAGGACCAGTAGACTTAGTTTTGGAGGGACATGATCAATTAAGAGGTTGGTTCTTTAGTTTATTGAGAGCTGGAGTAATACTACTTGATAAAGCACCATATAACGCTGTATTAGTTCACGGTTTTATGTTAGATGAACAAGGAAGAGAGATGCATAAAAGCCTTGGAAACTATATTGAACCTTCACAAGTTATTGAGAAGTATGGTAGAGATGTATTAAGGCTATGGCTATTAAGAAATACTACTTGGGAAGATGCGAAATTCTCATGGAAATCAATGGACCAAACAAAGAGAGACCTTAACATAATATGGAATGTTTATGTCTTTGCCTCTACTTATATGAATTTAGATAACTTTGATCCCAGACAATACACTTTAGATTTGCTTAAAAAATATCTTAAATTAGAGGATCTTTGGTTATTATCTAGATACAATAAGATGATAAAGGAAGTTAAAGAAGCAATGAAGGACTTTAAAGTACATGAATTAGCTAATAAGATTACAAGCTTTATAATAGATGATATTAGTAGATTTTACTTAAGATTAGTTAGAAAAAGAGCATGGAATGAGAGTAATGACCCAGACAAAATAACTATGTACTATGTATTATATAAGGTACTGAAGGGATCATTATCAATCTTGTCAACAGTAATTCCGTTTACCGCAGAAAAAATATATCAAGATTTTGTTGTAGATAAGAAAGACTCTGTAAGTATGGAGAGTTTGCCAGAAGTAGAAGAAGAATATATAAATGAAGAAATAGAAAGAGAATTCGAACTAAGTAAGGAAATAGCGGAAGCTGGCTTAAATGCAAGGGCTAAAGCTGGAATAAAATTAAGATGGCCAATTAAGAATGCATATGTATTCCTCGTTTCAGACATCGATGTAAAAATGGCTAGTGCAGTAAAAGATGTAATCAAATTCTTGCTTAATTCTAAGGATGTAGAAATAGGGGGCATTGAAGGTTATAAGAGATTTAGCAAAGTAAAAGCTTTACCTAATAAGGGAACAATTGGACCCGATTTTAAGAGACTCAGTAGTAAAATAATTGAATATATTGAAAATAATTCAGAAAAAGTAGCTGCTGATATTATATCTAAAGGATATCATGAAGTAATAATAAACGGAGAACCTATCCAAATAAAAGTTAATCATGTTAATATACTTGAAGAAACAGAAGAAGGATATGTTTCAGCCAGATTTGATAGAGGTGTAGTTGTATTAAGAAAAGAAATAAATGAAGAAGAGGAAGAGGAAGGAATTGTTAGAGACATTGTAAGAAGAATACAATTTATGAGAAAACAACTAAACGTTCAAATAAACGACTATATAACTTTATATATTAAACCACCAGAAGATAGAACAAATATGATTAAGAAGTGGAGCGATTATATAAAGAATGAAACTAGAGCTAAAGAACTAATTATAGGAGAAAGTAAAGGAGATCTTGTATCCACATGGGAAATTGAAGACGAAGAATATACAATTGGAGTAAGCAAGGCTTGATTTTCCCATATCCTAGAAGAAAAGATTTAAATATTATTTTATTTACATCAATTTTTTCTACTGAGAAAAGTTTAGCTGAAATTACGATTAAATTGTCTTATATAATAAGAATTCTAGCAATTTTTAGAGTTTCAAATTTGTACTGGATTAGTGATTATAAGAATAAAAAAATAATAGATATAATTTCGGATATAATAGATTATGCCTTATTGCCCCCTTATTTAAAAAAGGAGATACCAATAAAGAAAAATCTAAAGAAAGTAGGACTTTTAAATCCTATAAATATTCCCTCTCATATAGTATCAAAAGAGCCAATTGAAGGAGAATATAGATTAGGTAAAAAAGGGATTTTTGGACTTAAAAATAAGTTAAAGACCAACGCTAGAATTATTTTAATTACTAATACAAAACCACTACAAGTTAAAGAATACACTTTTTATCCTTATTATTTAGGTTTTAAAATGCATTTTATTGATTACGAGAAATTACGAGATTTTAATAATTTAATCATTGCAAGTAGATCTGGCAAAAATCCACTGGAATTTGCCAATGAGATTAGATCACTCTACGAAAGAGAAGGTATCTCATTACTAATAGGGCCACCACAAGGAGGTTTATTAAAAAAAGAAGTAAAAAGTTTTGAACATATATATAACTTTATACCAAATCAAGGAGTTAAAGATATTAGAGCTGAGGAAGCATTGGTCTCTTCCTTATCGATTCTTAATTTCATCTTAGGATAGATACATTTTTATACGGAGATTTTTTAAAATGAAGGGAACGAGGGAAAATTAATGGGTCATCGTAAGCTTGCTTCGCCAAGGAGAGGTTCGGCTGGTGTAAGACCGAGAAAAAGAGCTAGCGAAATTTTGCCTACACCTAGAAGTTGGCCGACTATTCAATTAAATGAACCAAAATTATTAGGATTTGTAGGTTACAAAGTTGGCATGACTCATATTTTCATGATTGATGATAAACCTACTTCTCCTAATTACGGGAAAGAAATTTATGTTCCAGTGAGCATAATTGAAACTCCCCCTATTATACCATTAGCACTAAGAGCATACGTTATGGGACCTAAAGGAGAACCTACAACTTTATCAGAATATTGGGGAGAACTGCCAGAAGACGTTCTTAAAACATTACAAACAAGAAAGATTGCTAGACTCAAACTAGATAAAGAGAAAATGAAAGGAAAATTAGATACATTAAATTCTAGGATAAATGACATCTTATATTTAAGAGTTTTAATTACAACTCAGCCAAAGTTGGTTCCTGCATTAGGTAAGAAAAAACCTGAAATAGTCGAAATACAATTAGGTGGAGGAGATATAAAGGCTCAATTAAACTATGCATTAAATATTCTAGGTAAACCTTTAAGTGTAAAGGACGTATTTAAAGAAGGTCAGTTAATAGACATAATTGGTGTAACAAAAGGTAAAGGATTCCAAGGAGTTATTAAAAGATATGGTGTTGTAGAGCTACCTAGATGGCACAAACACAGAAAAGGAAGCAGAAAAGTTGGAGCAAGAGGACCTTCATTCTCTACGCCAAGTTACGTTCCACAACCGGGACAAATGGGATTCCATAGAAGAACAGAATATAACAAAAGAATACTAAAGATATCGGATAATCCAGACGAAATAAATCCAAAAGGTGGCTTTGTGAATTATGGATTAGTTAAGAACACTTATCTTATAATTGAGGGCTCAGTAATTGGCGCTAAGAAAAGACCATTGTTCTTGAGATATCCAATAAGACCAAGTTGGAATCCACAGTCAGTTCCTAAGCTAACATATGTTAATTTATACAGTCAGCAAGGGTGAAATATCCATGTATCTTGAATTACAAGCT
Source organism: Sulfurisphaera javensis (assembly GCF_041154675.1). Lineage (NCBI taxonomy): Archaea > Thermoproteati > Thermoproteota > Thermoprotei > Sulfolobales > Sulfolobaceae > Sulfurisphaera > Sulfurisphaera javensis. The sequence goes on along the minus strand of NZ_AP031322.1, from coordinate 1,315,512 downwards.
AAAAAAACTCAAGTTTTTGATCTTAAAGGAAATAAGATAGAAGAGATAGAATTACCTATTTTCTTTAGTTATCCAGTAAGGAAAGATCTAATAAGAAGAGCTTTTTTATCAGAATTTACAAAATCCTTACAACCTAAAGGAAGAGATCCAATGGCAGGAAAGAGAACATCAGCAGTAAGCTTTGGTATTAACTTAGGATTAGCAAGAGTTCCAAGAGTTAAAACTACTGGAGAAGCTGCCTTAGCACCAAATACAGTTGGCGGTAGATTAGCATTTCCTCCTAAAGTAGAAAAGAGGCTTGAGGAAGAAATCAATAAAAAAGAGAAAAGATTAGCTATAATAAGTGCATTAAGTGCTACCACTGATATTAATTTAGTAAAAAGTAGAGGACATGTTTTTTCTGCCGAAACACTTCCTATAATCGTTAGTGATGATATTGTGAAGATATCTAAGAGTAGTGATATACTGGAAACATTAGAGTCTTTAAAGGTATCAGAAGATATTGAAAGAGTAAAAGAAAAGACTAAAATACGGTCAGGGAAAGGAAAAATGAGAGGAAGGAGATACAAAGAGCCAAAAGGTCCTCTAATTGTAATTCATGAATATGATCCCCAATTTATTAAAGCGTCTTCAAATTTAGCTGGGGTAGACACTATCTTAGCTAAAGACCTAAGTGTTATACATTTGGCCCCAGGTGGTCACCCTGGCAGATTAACCATTTATACTAAATCAGCTATTGATGTACTACGTAAAAGATTTGATGGGAGGTTAGTATTATGATAATTAAAGAATTTTTAACTACCGAAAAAGCTATTAGATTAATTGAATCTCAAAACACTTTAACAGTTATAGTAGAAAAAGGAGCAACTAAGGTTGATATTAAGAAAGAAATTGAAACCATGTTTAATGTTAAAGTAGAAAAAGTTAATACGTTAATAACTAACAAAGGAGAAAAGAAAGCATATGTTAAGCTATCAAAGGAATCTAATGCTACTGATATAGCCCATAAATTAGGAATTCTATGAGGTGAAAGTTATGGGTAAAAGGTTATTACAACAAAGAGCAGGAAGAGGAGGAATAAATTTCAGAAGTCCAAGTTGGAGAAGAGTAGGCAAAGCCAGAATACCACCAATAGAAGGGGAACACGTTGGAAAAGTTATAGACATAGTTCATAATCCAGGTACAAATGCCCCTTTAGCATTAATAAAATTAGATGACGGAACTAAGTTTTATGTTCCATCAGTTCAAGGATTAATAGTTGGTCAAAAAATACAGATTGGCAAAAATGCATCAATTAGTAATGGTAACATAGTAGAAGTAGGAAATGTGCCTGAAGGAACTATAATTTCTAATATAGAAAAAATTAGAGGAGATGGAGGAAAATTTGCACGATCAGCAGGCACATACGGCATAGTAGTTGGAAAGAGTGGAGACAAAGTCTTAGTTAAATTGTCTTCAGAAAAAATAGCTCAAGTTAGTAGTAATGCTAGAGCGATAGTAGGAATTGTTGCAGGCGGTGGAGTTACAGAAAAACCACTCCTTAAAGCTGGGAACAACTACTGGAAATATAAGGTTAAAGCAAAGAAATGGCCCCATGTAAGAGGGGTAGCAATGAATGCAGTATCTCATCCTCACGGTGGCGGATTACATCAAAGTGTTAGTAGGCCATCAACTGTCTCAAGAAATGCACCACCAGGTAGAAAAGTTGGTCACATTGCGGCCAGAAGAACGGGAAGGAAAGAAGGTGCATGAATTTTTAAATTTGTATATATATGTTTAAGGTGATATAATGTCCATGGAATTTCCACCGGAATGGAAAAAGTTTAGATATAGAGGAAAAACCTTAGATGAATTATTAAATATGCCTATGGACGAGTTTATTAAGTTATTACCCGCTAGGCAAAGGAGATCCTTGAAAAAAGGATTTTCAGATAGGCAAAGAAGATTATTAGAGAAAGTAAGAAAATATATAAGAGAAGGAAAATATAATAAAACTATAAGAACTCATGTTAGAGATATGGTAATTTTACCAGAAATGGTTGGACTAAAATTTGCAGTATATAACGGAAAAGAATTCGTAGAATTCCAAGTTGTACCAGAAATGATTGGACATTATTTAGGAGAATTCTCGATAACTACAAAGAAAGTAGAACATGGTGAACCAGGTTTGAAAGCTACTAGATCAAGCTTATTCTTAGCCATGAAGGGATGAACAATGGCTCACTGGACTTATCCTATTTTAAATATAGATGATACAAAAATAGCAAAAGCTGTCATAAGAAATGTTCCAGCTTCCATTAGAGACCTCTATAATGTTTGCAAAGCAATAAGAGGAATGAAACTTAATGATGCAAAGAGATTTTTATATGATGTATTAGATGAAAAGGACGCTCTTCCATTTTGGAGACACTCTCATGGAGCTTCGCACAAATCAAATATTTCACCAAAATGGAAAGTAAAAAGTGGTAGATACCCTAAAAAAGCTATAAAGTACGTATTAAAAGTCCTGGAAAATGCTGAAAATAATGCAAATTCCAAAGGATTAGATATGGACAATGTGAAAATAGTTCATATTGCAGCTCACAAGGGAATAACTATTAAGAGATTTATGCCTAGAGCCTTTGGGAGGTCAACAAGAAAATATAGATACACATCAAATATTGAAGTAGTTTTAGCGGAGGTGTAAGATTATGGTTCTTATTAAGAAATATTTCCTTCAAAAATCAATGACAAAAGTCATGGTAGATGAGTATCTAGCGAAGCAATTCTATAATGCTGAATATGCAGGAGTAGAAATCTTAAAAACACCAATAGGTACTAGAGTCGTTATATATGCTGGTAGGCCAGCATTAATTATTGGTAAAGGAGGAAAAACAATAAAACAATTAGCACAAATGCTTGAAAGATACTTTGGACTTGATAATCCTCAAATTACAGTAACTACTATAGACAATCCAGAATTAAATGCAAGAGTTATGGCATTCAGACTGGCTGTTGCGTTAGAGAAGGGCTATCATTTCAGAAGGGCAGCATTTATCACAATCAGAAGAATTATGAATGCTGGAGCATTAGGTGCTGAAGTCATTATAAGCGGAAAATTAACATCTGAAAGAGCAAAATATGAAAAACTAAAAGAAGGTGTTGTGTATAAAAGTGGGGCTTATTTAGATAAAATTGTAGATAGAGCTATAGCTGCTGCAATGCTAAAACCGGGTGTTTATGGTGTTGAGATACTAATTACAAAACCAATAAAGAGCGTAGATAAAATTGAGATAAGAGAGCAACCTAAAGGAGGTGGTGGAGAGAGTATGGTAACCGTTACTAATGTGAGCTTTATAGACGAATCCCAAAAATCTAGTGGTGGACAACAATGAAAATGAACGAGATATTGGGTTATGAAGTGAAAGATATAAGCAATCAGAATCTTGAACAGTTATTAGAAAAAAAGAAAGAATTATTGAATAAACTGAAAGAGTTGCAACAAGAATTATTAAAGAGAAGAGTAGAAGCTAGAATGGGAACTTTAAAGAATACTGCCTCAATTAGAAATTTGAGAAAAGATATAGCTAGAGTGTTGACAGCTCTTTCTTTATTAAATAAAGAAATAGAAAAGAAAAAGAAGGAGAGCAAGAAATGATAGATTTGATTGGAACTAGAATTAAAATTTTAGGTCATTCTGATCCTTCTTTAATAGGAAGGGAAGGAATAGTTATCTATGAATCTAGGAAGACTTTTCTAATTCAAGCCGGTAGTAAAAGAATAAGAGTTCTCAAAGATAATGGAATTTTTGAATTTTATTTAAATGGTAGGAGTATAGTCCTACCTGGCTCTAAATTAGTAGGTAAATTGGAAAAAAGGTGGTTATAATGGGTAAAAAAGGTGCATTAGTTAAAAATGTTGGAATAGAGGGAATAACTCCTCCCTCAAAAACGTGTGACGATAAAAACTGTCCATTTCATGGAAGTTTAAGAGTAAGAGGAATTTTAATAGAAGGTAAGCTAATTAAATATAGAGCTGAAAAAACTGGAGTAGTTGAAAGAGAATATCTTTTCTACGACGTAAAATATAAAAGATATGAAAGACGTAGAAGCAGAATCCATGCGCATATTCCTCCATGTTTAGATGTTAAAGAAGGAGATAACGTTATAATTGCTGAATGCAGACCAATAGCTAAGTCAGTTTCATTTGTAGTTATAGGTAAAAGGTGATGTGAATGCCGGAAAAACTTCAAGTATTAGGAAGTAGAAAAGGGCTCACACCTGGTTTGCAGCATTATACTACTGTTACTGTTGCAGATAACAGTGGAGCGAAGGAAGCTGTCATAATTGGGATATATGGATACAAAGGAGTTCTAAGAAGAATACCCTTTGCTAATGTTGCAGATCTAGTCATGGTTTCTGTAAGAAAAGGAACACCAGAGGTTAGAAAACAGAAATTTAAGGCCGTGATAGTAAGGCAAAGAATGCCATTTAGAAGACCAGACGGGACATGGATTTCTTTCGAAGATAATGCTGTAGTAATTGTAAACCCAGATGGGACACCTAAAGGCACTGAAATAAGAGGACCTATTGCTAAAGAAGCAGCAGAAAGATGGCCAAAAGTAGCTAGTATAGCTACAATGGTGATATGAATGACCTCACATAAACCCTCCAAGCAAAGATTATTATTATATAACTTACCTAATCATCAGAGACATAAATTATTAACAGCCAAACTATCAGATGAATTACAACAACAGTATGGAATAAAAAGATTACCGATAAGGAAGGGAGATACTGTTAAGGTAATGAGAGGAGATAAGGATATATTTAATTTTGAAGGAAAAGTAATACAAGTAGATAGAAAAAAAGGAAGAATAGCAATTGAGGGATTAACTAGAAAGAAAGCTGATGGAACCCCAGTTTACAGATGGATTCATGCTTCTAAAGTTATGATTACAAAATTGGATTTATCTGATCCTAAGAGAAAAGAGATAATTGAAAGAAAAAGAAAAGCAAGAGAAGAATATTTAAAGAAGAAAGAACAAACAACGGAGGCGAAGTAAATTGGCTCACATAACTCGATTCGAAGCTCCCTGGTTCTTAAACTTAAGTAAAAAGGAATACAAATGGACAATTAGAGCAAATGCTGGTCCTCATAAATTATCTGAGAGTATTCCTTTAGCCTTACTACTAAAACATTACCTTAATGTTGCAGAAACTACTAGAGAAGCTAAGAGGCTAATTTTCGACGGAAAGATAACAGTTGATGGGAGAGTTAGAAAAGATTATAAATACCCTGTTGGATTAATGGATGTTGTAGCTATTCCTTCTTCTGATCTTTACTTTAGAATAGTTCCTGATAATGTAAAATATCTATTCCCAGTTAAAATTTCAAAAGAAGATGCCAAATATAAGTTCGTTAGAATAATTAATAAGACGACAAATAAGAACGGAAATTTACAATTAAATCTTGAAGATGGTAGAAATATTTTAATTCCCAAAGAAAAAATACCTGAAATGAATTATCCTACATTAACTACATTAAAAATTGAAACTCCTTCACAGAGCATAGTGAAAACTTATGAAATTAAAGAAGGAAAATATGCTATAGTAATCGGTGGAAGAAACGTAGGACTACATGGAATAATTAAATCAATACAATATGCAAACTACAAGAAAAGGAAGTATAGCATTGTAGCTATAGAGCAAAAGAATGGAGAGATTGTTGAAACTAATCTTCAAAACGTTATGGCAATTGGAGAGAATGAAATTGATCCTAATGTGGGGGTAAAGTAAATGGCCGTAACTCAAACTACAATAAATCCAATGAAAAAAGTAAAACTAGAAAAAGTAACTGTGAACATTGGAGTAGGAGAAGCTGGGGAAAGATTACAAAAGGCATACCAACTATTACAAGAACTGACTGGTGTAAAGCCAGTTTATACTATAGCCAAAAAGTCAATCAGAGAATTTGGAGTAAGAAAAGGAGCACCAATTGGAGTAAAGGTAACTCTTAGAGGGAAGAAAGCTGTTGAGTTCTTGAATAAAGTACTAGCTGCTGTTGGGCATAGGATAAAGGCATCAAGCTTCGATGATTATGGAAATATAAGTTTTGGAATATCTGAACACGTCTTGATTCCTGGAACTAGGTATGATCCAGAAATAGGAATATTCGGTATGGATGTAGCAATTACATTAGTTAGAGCTGGCTACAGAGTAATGAGAAGAAAAAGAAAGAAGGCACATATTCCTAAGAGACATAGAATGATAAATAAAGAAGAAGCAATGGAATTTCTAAAGCAAAACTTTAATGTTACGATTATAGAGGGGTAAAAGAAATGGGTAAATATAAGCCACCAGCCGAAAGAAAATATGGAAAAGGAGTACAAGTTTGTAGAAGATGCGGAAGTAGGGACTCAGTAATACAAAAATATGGTTTATATTTATGTAGACAATGCTTTAGAGAAGTAGCTTATGAAATGGGATTTAAGAAAACGAGGTGAAAAAATTATGGTTAATTTAAATCCTTTAGCAAATGCCTTAACAACAATCTACAATAATGAAATGAGAAGAAATAGGCAAGCAATAATCATGCCAGCATCAAAATTAATAATTAACGTCCTTAGGACTATGCAAAAGGAAGGATATATAGGAGAATTTGAGTTTATAGATGATGGTAGATCTGGAAAAATAGTAGTTCAGTTATTAGGAAGAATAAACAAATGTGGTCCAATTACACCAAGATACCCCTTAAAATATAAAGACTTACTAACTTTACCCGATTATGTTAGAAGATATTTACCTTCTAAAGAAATAGGAGTATTAATAATTTCAACTCCAAAAGGAATTATGACACATAAAGATGCAATAAAGGAAAGAACAGGAGGAGTAGCATTAGGTTACGTTTATTAGGGTGATCCTTATGAAAGCTGTTCATTTATATGAAGAAATAGAAATTCCGCAAGGAATAACAGTTAACATAGATGGCATGAAAGTTAAAGTAAAAGGACCTAAAGGAGAAATAGAAAAGGATTTTAGCCATATAAGTAGTATTGAACTAAAAAAAGAAGATAATAAAATAATAGTAGAAACTACTTTTGCTGATAGGAGAAAGAAAGCACAATTCTATTCAATAATTGCTCATATTGAAAATATGTTTACTGGTGTAACAAAAGGCTATAGATATTATCTTAAGATAATTTATACTCACTTCCCAGTTACTGTAAAAGTAAGTAGTAACGAGGTACAAATACAAAACCTAATAGGAGAAAAAAACATAAGAAAAGCCAAGATACTTCCTGGAGTTAAAGTTACTGTTAAAGGAGAAGATATAATCGTAGAAGGTCAAGATATTGAAAACGTTAGTCAAACAGCAGCTAATATTGAGTTAGCTACTAAAATTACTGGTTATGATAGAAGAGTTTTTGCAGATGGAATTTACATATATAAAAAAGAGGTGATAGGTAGTGAGTCAACAGAATAAGAATATTAGAAAAATCCAAGAGAAAATAAAGAAAATAAGAGAAAATAAACTAGAGTTTTTACGATATGATTGGGACAAGTTCTATAGAATAGGAAGGCAAGAAACATGGAGAAAGCCTAAAGGGATAGACAATCCAATGAGATTAGAACTTAAAGGCTATCAACCAAAAGTAAAAATAGGATTTAGATCTCCAAAAGATATAAGAGGCTTACATCCATCTGGTCTTATACCTTTCTATGTCTCTAATAAAAAAGACTTAGAGAAAGCTTCACAAATGAAAGAAAAAGTAATTGTTATTCTTTCCTCAAAGTTAGGTTTAAAAAAGAGATTAGAGTTAATTGAAGAGGCTAAAAAAATGGGATTAAAATTAGCTAATGGGTGATATCGAATGCCAGAATTTGCTCTCCAAAGAAGATTAGCAGCTGAGCTAAGTAATGTAGGTGAAAATAATGTTAAATTTAACACAGAATTCCTAGAAGATATAACAAGTGCAATAACTAGGGACGAAATTAGAAAATTGATAAAAGAAGGAAAAATAATTATAGAGAAGAAAAAAGGTATTAGTGGAGGAAGATTAAAAGAAAAAAGAGAAAAAAGAAGAAAGAGGGGAGAAAAAAGAAAAAGTGGAAGCAGAAAAGGAACTGCTGGTGCAAGAAGAGGCAAAAAAGAACAATGGGTAACAAAAATAAGAAAATTAAGAATATATCTAAAATATCTAAGAGATAATGACATAATTGACAAAAAAGTATATAGATTAGCATATAGGAAAGCAAAAGGTAACTCTTTTAGAAGTTTGTCAGATCTTAAAAATTACCTAAGACAACTGGGTGTAAAGGTGGAATAACTCATGGCTCACGGTCCTAATTATAAGGTAAAATATAGAAGAAGAAGAGAAGGTAAAACGAATTACTACAAAAGATATACTTATGTCATAAATAATGCAACTAGGTTAGTTGTTCGAATAACAAATAAATACATTATAGCTCAAATAGTCAAATTTAACCCTAAAGGCGATGTAGTTATTGCTGCCGCACACTCAATAGAACTAGCTAAAAAGTTCGGTTGGAAAGGTGATACAAACAACACACCTGCAGCATACCTTACTGGCTACTTATTAGGGGTTAGAGCTTTAAAAGCTGGAATAAAGGAAGCAGTAACTGACATTGGATTGTTTGTACCAGTAAAAGGAGGCAGAATTTTCACTGTAATAAAAGGAACTATAGATGCAGGACTACAAGTTCCAGTAGGCGAAATTGGAGTTAGTGAAGATAGAATTAAGGGTCTTCATATTGCAACATATGCTCAAAAGCTAGAATCAGAAAACCCTGAATTATTCAAAAGATTATTTTCTAAATATTTAGAAAGAGGACTTCATCCAAAAGATCTCCCTTCTCACTTTCAAGAAGTTTTAAATAAAATAAAATCCGGTGGTGCATAATGGCAGAAGAAGTACCTGTAATAAATCCAGAAGAATGGAAACCCAGAACTAAGATAGGGCAGTTAGTTAAAGAAGGAAAAATAACGTCAATGAAAGAACTATTTGAGAAGAATTATCCTATTACTGAACCGGAAATAGTAGATGTATTATTACCTAAATTAAAATATGAAGTGATGGATATAAAGATTGTACAAAAACAGACAGATGCCGGTGAGATCTCTAAGTATAAAGTCTTAATTGTTATGGGTAACATGGATGGTTATGTTAGTTACGGTACAGGAAAAGCTAAGCAGCTAAGAGTTGCTATACAAAAAGCAATAAAGGATGCCAAAATGAATATTATACCAGTAAGAAGAGGATGTGGAAGTTGGGAATGTACTTGTGGTGAACCGCATAGTTTGCCTTTCAAAGTTTATGGAAAGGCAGGGAGTGTTGAAGTACTATTAATGCCAGCTCCCAAAGGTACTGGGTTGGTTGTAGGTCCTGCGTTAAAGACTTTGTTAACTTATGCTGGGATAAAAGACGCTTGGTCTCTAACTAGAGGATCAACTTATACTACAGAGAACTTTATAAAGGCTGGATATAATGCACTTTATAATACTTACAAATTTGTTACTCCAATAGATTGGATGAGGAGGAAATAAAATGGTAACGCTTTTAGGAATTATAAGAATTAGAGGTTATGCAGGTACACCTTGGTACATACAAGATACTTTAAAATTGCTAAGATTGCCAAGAAGATTTAATGCTATGATTTATGAAGATACTCCTTCTATAAGAGGAATGCTTAAAGTAGCAGAACCATATGTAACATGGGGAGAATTAAACGAAGAAAGCTTAAAATTACTTTTGACCAGATTAGAAACTAAAATAGGTCATAAGAGAATTACAGATGAAATTCTCAAGACACAATTAAAAATAGATGGATATGATAGTTTTGTAAAAAAGATAATGACTGGAGAACTAAAGTTGCATAAGCTCGATGACTACTTTAAATTACCGATCAGACTTCATCCACCAAGTGGTGGATTCAAGGGTAAAATAAATAGACCTTTTAATGTTAAAGGTGAATTTGGTTATAGAGGAGAAAAGATAAATGAACTAATTAAGAGGATGGTCTAAATGACAGTTAGGAGAGAGAAAAAAAGTAGAAAATATAGAGGTTATAGGACTCATGGCTGGGGTACTAAAGGACAGCATAGAGATAGAGGCGCACAGGGAAGTAGACAAATAGGAATGCATAAGGAAAAATGGTCATGGCTAGTAAAATATGGAGAAGGATGGTATGGTAAGCACGGTTTTGTAAATCCAACATCAAAAATCTATAATGTAATAACAATGAGAAAATTACAAGAATTATTAGATAAAGGTATAGTCAAAGTTAAGGAAGAAAATGGCAAGAAGATTGTGGATTTAACTGAATTAGGCTATGATAAACTTATTGGGAGCAGTGGTTTAAAAACACCACTAATCATTAAGGTTGACAAAGCTAGTAAAAAAGCAATGGAAAAAATTAAGGAATTAGGAGGAGAAATTATATTAACCACAAGTGAATAGGCTTTTTAGAGTAGTATGGGTTTTGTAGATTTTCTTGCTACACTAGGAGAATATTTACCAGCTATAACTAAACCTAAAGAAAGACCTTCTTTATCATCTAAGTTACTTTGGTCATTTATTGCTGTTATAATTTATTTAGTAATGGCTTCAATCCCTTTGTATGGGGTAACTTCATCTAATTCATTTTTAAGTAACTTCTTAGCTGAAGAGATAATATTTGCCTCAACACAAGGTACTTTAGCTCAGTTAGGTATAGGTCCAATTATTACTTCTGGTTTAATCATGCAAATATTAGTTGGATCAAAACTTATACAAATGGATTTAGCTAAGGAAGAAGATCAAGCAAGATTCACTGAAGCAGAAAAAGGTTTAGCTTTCATATTTATTTTGGTGGAGTCAGCACTATTTGGTTATGTATTTACAAGAACTGCAGGTAATATTATGTTGTCAGCGATTGTTACTGCACAGCTCATTATTGCAACTTACATTATCTTATTATTAGATGAAATGATACAAAAAGGCTGGGGACTTGGTTCTGGAATAAGCTTGTTCATTTTAGCTGGTGTTACTAAAATTATGTTCTGGGATATGTTTGGTATAGCTGCTGTTTCAAATCAGAATTTGCCAGTTGGATTCTTCCCAGTCTTGGTATCCGATATAGTAAGTGGAAAGAACATCCTTTCATTAATAGTTAACACTAGCACTACTACTCCATATCAACCAGACTTAATAGGTCTTATATCTACTATTGCTCTGATACTTCTAATTATTTATTTAACTAATATAAACATACAAATACCAGTAACTACACAAAGATTAAGAGGGATAAAAACTACTATACCATTAAACTTCCTATATGTAAGTAGCATCCCAGTTATCTTTGTAAGTGTATTAGGAGCTGATTTCCAATTATTTGCTTCTTTAGCTTCATATATTTCATCTCCAGCATCATCAATCTTAACAGATATTGCTAATGCATTCTTCTTCCCTCCAGCTAATGTTCCTCACAGTGTTTTCGCATTAGTTATTGACCCTGTAGGGGCAGCAATTTATGCCTTAGTATTTATAGGCCTATCTATTATTTTCGGAATCTTATGGATAGATGTTGCTGGATTAGATCCAGCTACACAAGCACAGCAAATGGTAGAGGCTGGAATGGAAATTCCAGGAATGAGAAATAATCCTAGAGTAATTGAGGCTATATTAGCCAAGTATATTTATCCATTAGGATTCTATAGCTCACTCATTGTTGGAGTGATCGCTGTATTAGCAACATTTCTAGGAGTGTATGGAACTGGAGTAGGAATTTTATTAGCAGTAACAATAGCTATTCAGTACTATAATTTATTAGCTTATGAGAGAACGTTAGAGATGTACCCACTATTAAAGAGAATAATCGGTGAGTAAAAATGAAAATAGGTATTGTAACTGGAATTCCGGGTGTAGGTAAAACTACTGTTTTAGGAAAGGTAAAAGAAATATTGGAGGAAAAGAAAATTAATAATAAAATAGTAAATTACGGAGATTATATGTTAATGACGGCTGTAAAATTAGGTTATGTAAATAATAGAGATGAGATGAGAAAATTACCAGTAGAAAAGCAAAAACAACTGCAAATTGAAGCAGCTAGAGGAATAGCTAAAGAAGCAAGTGAAGGAGGAGAAGGACTATTTTTCATTGATACGCATGCAGTAATTAGAACTCCTTCTGGTTATCTTCCCGGTTTACCTAAGTATGTAATCGAAGAAATAAATCCTAAAGTTATTTTCTTACTAGAAGCTGATCCAAAAATAATTCTTGATAGACAAAAAAGGGATACCACAAGAAGTAGAAGCGATTATAGTGATGAAAAAGTAATATTAGAAACAATAAATTTTGCTAGATATGCAGCTATGGCATCAGCTGTTCTTGTTGGCGCTACTGTAAAGATCATAATTAATGTTGAGGGAGACCCTTCAATAGCAGCTAATGAAATAATTTCCTCTATGCTGTGATCGTATGAACTTAGGTATTTTTTATATAATTGGATTATCTTTTTTATTAAATTTCTTATTATATATTGAGTATAAATTATATCTATTGAACAAAATGAATCTAGCGATAGAAAAAATAAAAGAATATGAAGATAGGGTTGTTAAAATTTCTTCTCCTAAAAGGAGAGACAAAACAATGAAAAAGATATCAAAAGACGTAGATTATTATACGGCTAAACTAAGAAATTATATGTTTATTCAGTCATTAACTTTGATTTTTGTGTATATGATAGGACTCTTTATAGTTATTGATTACATAAATTTGCCCGTATATTTTCCTTATAATACACCTTTGACAATTAGTTATCATGGAAAGTTTATAATAAGTAATTTATTTATCTATATTATTTCATTCCTTTTATTTACTCCTTTATCGTTAAGAAGACCGAAGACTATTTAAAACCTACTTATAATTTTTATATATGCCTAACCCTCACTACCGATCAACTTCATATAGAAAGATTCACGTAAGATTGCCATCAAGCAAATCAACTATACATTATGAGAGAAGAAAAAATAATGTAGCTAAGTGTGCAATATGTAAAAAACCATTAAAAGGTGTAAAAACTAACTTCCTTTCAAAATATAGTAAAACAGAAAAAAGACCAGAAAGGATATATGGAGGTTATATTTGTCATCATTGCCTTGAAATTCTAATTAAGCAAAGCTTGAGAGGAAGCTCATGATTCTTGTTATCAGTGGTCCTCCTGGGAGTGGAAAATCTACAGTAGCAAAAATTTTATCGAAAAAATTTTCTTTACAATATATATCAGCAGGTTCAATTTTTAGAAAATTGGCTGAGTCTGAAGGGTTAAGTTTATTAGAACTTAATAAGAAAGCAGAAGTAATCTTTGATATTGATAGGAAAATAGATTACGAAATACTTAGACTAGTAAAAGATGAGAAAAATTTAGTAATAGAATCACATATTGGCGGATGGTTATTAAAAGGCCTTTCTGATTTATCTGTCTATCTAAACGCAGATTTAGAAGTTAGAGCACAAAGAATATCAAAGAGAGATAATATACCTTTTTCAGAAGCTTTAGAACAAATAATTGAAAGAGAAGAAAGTCATAGAAAGAGATTTCTTTCTTACTATGGAATAGATTTGTTTGATTTATCTGTTTTCGATCTAGTTATAAATACGAACTTTCTTTCACCGGACGATATAGCAAAAATAATTGAAACTTACATTCTTTCATTATCAAAAAATATTCGCTAGAGAGTCTCTATTATTTAGCACATTTTAAAAAATAGATGTGAAATGACACTTTTGAGCTTCATAGAAAATTTAAACTCTACTGTAACAGAAATTGCTTGGAGTGTATTTGTACTAGCGTGGGCAGTAGGTTGGGCCTTAAGAGGCTCACCTATACCAATATTTAGAATCAAAAGAGGAGGACAAGATTTAATAGAAGATGCTATTATAGCAGCATTTTTCTTAGCAATTGGTAGTACTATATTTTATGTTATATCTTACATAGCATCACAGGTGTAAGATATGTGGAGTGTATTTGACTTTTTATTCTATGCACAAATCTTAGCCTCACTAACATATACTCTTGGTTCATTGTTTTATGCATTGCCAATTCCAGTATATGGAGTAAAGAAATGGGGTCCTAAACTAATTACAGATTCAATTTATGTCATAGTCTGGGTTACAATTTATACAGCAGTTTTAGCATTTATGCAACAACTACTAGATATGTTAGGAGCATCATGGCCTTCATATTTTCAATGGTTATATACAGTAGAAAACTATGATATTTTACAATATGAGATAGTTAAAGGAATATTAGACTCAATACAGTATATTGCCGGAGCCTTTGCACCCTTTATGATGTTTTCATTTCTTTTATCGATGGCCACGTCATTTATAGAATTCTTAACAATAATATCTCAAATGATATATCAGTATTCTGGGCTTTTTATTGCAATGGGGATTTTACTTATGGCATTGCCTTTTAGAATTGGGAGATCAATAGGGGCTTCATTTATTGCAGCATCAATAGTGTTCTACATTGGGTTACCGTATTTGCCTACTTTCTTAACTCAGTTAGATCTAAATATACTCAAAATGAATTTGCCGCCTAATCCCAATATATCTATAGTATTACAATATGAAATTCCTCAAATCTTTATCGCCAATCTACTAGCACCTACAAGCTATATAATACTTTTAAGCGGTCTGAGCATAGGTCTTGGAAATGCTATTGGTGGCTATGGAAGTAGAGTACCATTCTTAGTAGACATCGTGTGATAAAAATGAAAAGCTATGAGTTAGTTTCGTATCTTATTATATTTGACTCAATATTAGTTTACCTATATTTAAAAAACATAGAATATTTAGCTTTAGGTATCATAATAGGGTTATCAATACTTTTTGGGATAAAGTTTATTTTTGAGAAGTTTGTTGCGTAGTTACACCTTTTTTAGCTTCCTTTTTTACTTCCTTTGTCATAAATAATGTAGTCTTTTGTCTTCCTCCCACTTTTGCTCAATTAAAAATAAAATCTCTACAGCCTTTTATAATTTATGCAAAAGTTTGAGTTCTTTGATCATACTGCAGATATTGGTATTAGAGCTTACGGAAAAGACCTTAATGAAGCTTTTGAAAATGCTGCTTTAGCTGTATTTGAAGTAATGACAGACACTAGTAAAGTAGAGCCTAAGGAAATGAGAGAAATTAAAGTAGACGGATACGATCTTGAAAACTTACTATATAGATGGATAGAAAGTTTATTAGTTTATTATGATTCAGAATTATTATTATTTAGTAAGTTTGATGTAAATATCGATGAAAAAAACTTAACCCTTGAAGCAAAAGCTTGGGGAGAAAAATTCAATCCAGATAAACATGAAAGAAGAACCGTTGTCAAAGCAATGACTTATCATGAGATGAACATAGAAAATGAAAATGGATATTATATTTTAACGTTTGTTGTTGATATTTAATTTCAGTCTACATTCTTCACAAAAATATGCAGATTTCTTATCAACATCTTGAACAGAATTACTAAAGTTCATCACACAATTAGGATTAGAACAATGAGAAAGACCTAATGTATGACCCAACTCATGAGTTACTTCTTTTTTTGCTCTGTTTATAAATAATTGAATATCACATTCTTTCCTATAAAATTCATTTTTTAACCTAGATAAATAAACAGTGCCAAATTTTTTAGTAGACAATCCGAACACAAAGTTTAAACCATTTGCATATGCATCAATTTCCCCAATAGCTATAATAGAATCATAAGGAAAGTTCTTGAATTTATTTGATATAAATTCTAATATTTTTTCAGCCTTAAACTGAGATCTTTCCCAATCAAAATAGGTTATATTAATATGATTTATTTCACCGAGAACATCTACATGAAAGCCAAGATTTGAGAGATGATTTACAATTTCATTTATCACATTTTTATCAATATTCGTGAGTTTTACTATAAGCACTTTATACAATAGAAACACCTGTTTTAATAAGTGCCGCCGCGGGGACTTGAACCCCGGACAACCCGGTCACTGCGTGCATTACTTCAGCCGGGCGCTCTCCCGGGCTGAGCTACGGCGGCATATAATATTATGATACATGAATTTAAAGGTTTAATGGTTATTTTTTATGTAGGGACCTGGCGACACTCTATCGAGATACCCAAAACGGGTTCGATGAGATAGGGTCTCCAGAGGTCCCAACATAGAGAACAATTATGCGGCCGCCGGGATTTGAACCCGGGATTACTGGCTTTCTTCGTCTAGCCTTGGGAGGCCAGCGTCCTAATCCAGGCTAGACGACGGCCGCAATATATATTTTAAATAACAAGATAATAAATTTTTGATGATGAAAAGAGGGTCGAAAGATTGATGATTTTCGCTGGAAAATCTGAGCAAAGATGTTTTAAATATTTTTGTATATAATAGTAATTTTATGAATAAGGAGTTACTTGATAAACCAGCACAAACTCCATTTGAATTTGAAGCAGCTTATTATCCACCAAGATATGCTGGATTAAAGGCATATACAGTTGATGAACTAATAGAAGGAATAAAGAAAGTAGATGGATTATCTATTTTCTATCATATATTTCATCCTCTCTTTTCTAGTCATGTTATTCCAGAGGATATGCATAACGACTTTGCTGTATGGATAAGAGATGAATTACATAACTTAGAATTAGCCCAAATAATTTCTGATATTGAAGGAAAGGAACCTAGAACAGTAGAAGATGTTAGAGAAGATCTTATAAAAATTTTAAGCGAAAATAAAGTGAGTGGAAGAGCTACAAGACCATTTTACTTTGTATCTTGCTCTCCAGTTATTTATAAGACCGGAAAAGTAGCTAGAAATTTAGGAGAGTTCTTTGATACTATAGCAACAATATCAATTAGATCAATTGCTTATCATTTCATATTTAAAAGGGTGATGGGGTACTCTACAAAAAATGACTTTTCATTATGGATAGAAGAAAATTATGGTTTAAAGGATATATCTGATTCTTTATCATCAATAGATCCACAAACTTATACAGATGAGGAAAAATTAAGAGAAGATATAATAAGAAAAATAGAGGAGGTTATGTTCAAATGATAGAGAAATATGCAGAGATAATAGGAGAAGAAGAGCTAGATAGTATTATAAGAATTGCTGAAAAATTGAAAGGAATGTCAGTTCTTCACGTTAATTCTACTCCCGCAGGTGGAGGAGTAGCTGAAATATTAAGTAAATTAGTACCACTAATGAGAGAATTGGGAATTAACACTGATTGGAAAGTAATCAGAGGAGATAAGGACTTCTTCACAGTAACAAAATCTTTTCATAATTCTTTGCAAAATGGCTATGGTGAACTTCCTCAGGGCGCATTTGAAACATATAATAAATGGCAAGAAATTAATGGGAATGAATTAGACTTAGATTATGACATAATTTTCATTCATGATCCTCAGCCTGCAGGATTAATTAAGTTTAAGAAAAAAGGAAAATGGATTTGGAGATGTCATATAGATATCTCAAATCCTTATGAACCAGTATGGAATTTCTTAAAACAATATGTACAAAACTATGATAGCATAATAATCTCTTCACCAGTATTTGGAAGAGATGATTTACTGAAGCCTCAATACGTTGTACCTCCATCGATAGATCCTTTAAGCATAAAGAACAGACCAATTCCAGAAATAACTATCAAAAGAATATTATACAAATTTGATATAGATCCAGATAGACCTATAATCACCCAAGTATCAAGGTTTGATAGAGCTAAAGATCCACTAGGAGTCATCAAATCATATAAATTAGTAAAGAGACACACTGATGTACAGCTTGTTTATGTAGGAAGTCCTGCCACTGATGATCCTGAAGGAGAAATAGTATACAAAGAGACTTTACAAGCTGCTGGGAATGATAATGATATCAAATTACTTATGCTTCCTCCTAATAGTGATCTTGAAATAAATGCATTTCAACGCGGAGCAACTATAGTAATGCAAAAGTCAATAAAAGAAGGATTTGGACTAACTGTTAGTGAAGCTTTATGGAAAGAAAGACCAGTCATAGGAGGTAATACTGGAGGAATTCCATTGCAAGTAATTAATAATATAACAGGATATTTAGTTAGTACCCCAGAAGAAGCCGCACATTATGCTTTATATTTACTTAGAAATAAAGAAGTCAGAGAAAGATTAGGCAAAAATGGAAGAGAACATGTGAGAAAGAACTTCTTAATTACAAGAGAATTAAGAGATTACCTAATGGTAGCAAGCTTAACTCTTAGATAAATTTAGTATTGATAAGAAAGAACATTTAATAAAACGATATGTCTTTATTGTTTATCTTGTTTTTAAATCTTTAATTAAGAACTAAGGAATTTTCATTGTCTTTGCGTTTGTCATATTTGCCTTTTTACAACCTTTTGTAGTTGTCATTTTCTAATAAACTCTTTTTAGTAACTATAATATGAATTAAAATTTAACAAAAAATAACGCTACTGTTTCCAGAAAGTCTTTGCATAACACAAATTTTTTGATTTTACTTGTCTAAAGACTTTCCGTAATTAATAGTGTAACCATTACTAAACCAAGAAAGTTTTTAGCCTATTCTCTGTATCTTCCTAACCAAATAGAAACTAAAAATTTCCCGGGAATATTAGCGTTTAACGACCTAATTTAAAACGTATATTAATCTTAAGTATCAAAAACGAAGGACAAAAAGAGGTGAGTCTGATTAATGCCATCATTAAGATTACGTAAGGAATTCGTAATATCGCTAATGTCGGGCATGAGTATAGGAATATCGTTAGCTATTGAACCTTTATTAGCTTTGGGATTTTTTGGCGATTTCCTCTTTTCGGTCTACTTAGTCACGGCTAAGAAGAAAAGAGCTAAAGAGCACGAGTAAATGGTCACGTATCTTTTAACGGGATAACTTTTTTCATTTTTTCTCGCCGGTGTGGAACAGTTAACGCTTTCTTTCAATTTACTGATAATTCTGATAACTTTTAACGTGTTAACAAAGCTTAAAAATAGTTTTTTGTTAAGCGTAATATTGACGAAAAAATGACGCAAAAACAAAGGACTTATACGTTTGGCGATATAATCATACGTGAAGTTAAAAGTAAGTATTATGTCTATTTATCGAAAACGTCGAGTAGTGACGGAAAGGAACATTACGTTGGTCCTTTAGATGACGTCGTAAAATCTTACGTAAATTTGAAAATGGGGTTGAAGGGGGTACCCCCCTTCAGCGCCGGGGGCGGGATTCGGACCCGCGCGGGGAAATCCCCACTGGCTCTCAAGGCCAGCCCCTTAGTCCGCTCGGGCACCCCGGCAATATTATTATATGAATAATTACTATTAATTTTTAACCGCCATTATAATCGAATACCCTTTGATCCTTTTTAGGACCTTGACTTCATTAAAATATCTTCTGAAAAGGTTAATCACATTTTCTTCGCCTTTATAAACTACCACTTCAACTATTCCATTAGTTTCAAGCCTTTGATAGCTTTGTTCAGACATTTTCTCTATAAAGGCTTTTCCAGCCTTTAACGGTGGATTTGAATATATTCCATTAAATTTTATATCTATATTTTCTAAGATGTTATTTTTTATTACTTTTACTCTATTTTCTAGTTTATATCTTTTTACATTTTTTTCAGCTAAATAAACAGCTTTTTCATCAATATCTATCATAATAACGTTTAGATTAGGATTTTTTAATGCAATGTAAATGCCAATAGGTCCATATCCACAACCTATATCTGATACAATCCCTTTTTCTGGTAAAATTAAGTTCTCAAGAAGAACCTTTGTACCTAAATCTAACTTAGTTTTTGAAAACACTCCACGACTGCTAACTAAAGATAATGGAATTCCGTTAACTACATCATTAACTATGAATTCACTGCTCATGTTTCTTCCAAGATCTAGGATATATATCTCGGGGCATAATAACTCTTTTAGGTCTTATAACAATTCCTTTTTTCATATTTAATATTTGACTTGAGTTTACTTCAGCTTCTCCTATAGCGACTAGTTCTCCTTTTAAAGTTAGTATAGCCACATTATCTTTACTTTTGAAATTCTGAAATGCCACTATACCAGGGGCTGTAAGCATAGCTCCATAAGTTATCGCATTTACCGCGTTATCGTCAATTATAACTTTTGGAATTCCGCAAGTGGCAAACTCTTCTGGCAAAAGCAATTTTCTTAAGTCAGTCTCATCCTTACAATTCTTCCACATGTATAAAGCCTCAGATACTTCCTGTAATGTAACTAAGTTTTTTTCCGTAAAGATACCAGATCTTATTCTTCTTAATTCTCTCATATGAGCTCCACAACCTAAGATAATACCTACATCATGACAAATTTTTCTCATATACGTACCAGGATCTGAAGAGATTTTAAGCAGAACAAATTTTCCTTCATGATCTAATATCTCAATGTTATAGACATTTCTTTTTCTTGTCCTTCTTTTTACTGAAGATCTTACAGGCGGTTTCTGATATATTGTTCCAATAAACTTTTTTAGTATATTTTCTAGTTCTTTAAAATCAAAGTGACAATGAACTTGCATTAGACATACATATTCCTTGCCTGACGAACTAATATAATTCATTAATTTTGTAGCATTTTCTAAGCCTATTGGTAAAACTCCACTTACTTTAGGATCTCCCCGCCTGAGGGTTTGACCCTCAAGGCTCTAGGGTTCCACCATGTCCAGCTTTTGAAACTTTAAACATTTGTTTTATCCAATAAGCAACCTCATGACTTGTTGGACCTGGAGGTTTATCAATATTTATAATAGAATTTTTAATCAAAATATCAATCGGTCTTTTATCAGCAAAATAACCGTATTTCTCATCAGTAGATAAATCTTTCATAATATTCCAATTATTATTATAATCACAAAAAGAATCTATTTTATAAATAAAATCGTATAGTTGCATATCAAATCACAGGTATTCTGGGTTTCACATCTTGTTTCATAAATTCGATAAGCCCTGCTTCTTCTAATTTCTTTTTAACTTCATCGTCACTAGCTCCTTTATTTATATCTATCTTCTTATCAGTTGGTTCTAGATGTAAAATATTTACTCTTCTCCTTTTGACTTTATTAATGTCTTTGGGACCCGTTACTAGAACGAAGTTTTCATCTATAATATCTACAATAACACATTTTTTACCGGCTTCTCTCCCTCTAGTTTTGACACATATTCTTCCGACCTCTATTGCAGGCATGGTTATTACCTATGAAAAAACGTATTAATAAAAATTTAAACTTAGTGCCAGTATTTACGCGTTCTTATGAATTTCCTTTCTAAGTCAAGTAAAGCCTCATAATATTTGTCCTCTCCTTCTCTTAATTTTTCTAATGCTTTAGCTATATTTGAAACACCTACACCAGGGGCAGATAAGCCTATTGCAACATACTTATTGTATTGAGAGTAATAAGAGGATATACGTTTTAATTCCTCTAACTTTTTCATATCTTTTCTAGGAATTTTTTCACCTTTTAAGGCCTTCTTTATTATCTGAATACTATCATTATCTTCTGGACTGGTTACGGTCAAGAAAACTGAACTGCACTTTGGACATTTTGATGGTACCTCATTTGCACGATAGTTACTACTCCAACCACAGACCATACATATTATTTTAACTTCTTTTGACATTAGTTTTCTCTTATAGACCTCTATCATAACTGGCTTGTCTTCACTAGAATGAAATACTAGAAGTTTATCTAAAAATTCTTTAGCTAGAGGAGAAAAACTAGGCACTTCTATAATTTTCCAAGTCACTCTTTGTAAATCATTTCTTATTAAATCCAAATCATAGTTTTTCGTTAATAGTTCTTTAATTGCCTCTTCCCCAACAACAGTATCTATAAATGGTCTTAAAAGAGTAGACGTTACATCAATGTCTTTTTCCTTGTCTATTACCCCAAATCTTTCTGCTTCCACTAGCAATTTCCATTTAAATTGAGGACTTTCTTTAATAGCAACCTTTAACAATTCTATTAACTCTTCTTCCTTCATGGAAACTAATAAATTAATTACCTTTTCCATATCACTCTTATATACTGGAATTATTGTAGCAATAGCTATGTGATAAGAATCGGATCTATAATTAGCTTTTATTCCTTTTACTTGAGATAACAATACAGAAATTAAAGCACCTAATGTGTTATTACCTCTGGTACCAAAGGCTGAATGAATGACTATTAGATCATGATTAATTTCTATTAAAATCTCTTTACTTGAAGGTAATGGATACCCTCTTTTTTCTTGGGTTTCTATTATTTCTCGCAATTTTTGAACTATATGAGCTGGAAGATCAATATCTTCACCTCTTTTTACCTTTTCAATATACTCATATACCTTCAGTGCGACTTCTTTTTCAACTGGAATAGATTCTCCAAACCAGCTAGGTAATATACCGCTTTTTAACTGGGCTTGCTCTACGTAAACTTTTCCATCTTCAATAGTAACTACTTTCCAAAGTTTTCCTCCCAATACAAAAACGGTGTTTTCATCTAAGGCTGAAATGAATTCCTCATCTAAAGTCCCAATTTTTGAGTTAGTAACGTAGTCAATTACTAAGTAATCCTTTAACGAATCTGGTATCATATTAGTTTCATAGTAATATCTCCAAAGTCTGAATGAAGGAGAAACTTTATCTTTATTTCTTTTTATTATTTTTGCTGATTCTAACATACTTAATATGTTATCGAACTCTTCTATGGATAAATCATTGAATAAAAATACACTTTTGATAATACTGTAAATCTCATTAATATCAGTATAACCTTCCAAAACTAATCCAGCAATCTCATGTGCAATAACATCATATGGCTTTCTTTCAACTAACGGCTTCTCTAAATATCCTTCTTTCAGTTTATCAATTATAGCTTTACATTCTAAAATATCATAAATGTCATTTGAAGGTATTACATATCCTCTAGACAGTTTATTTATTGAATGCCCACTCCTACCAATTCTTTGTACTAATCTTAAAACTTGCCTAGGCGACATGTACTGAATAACAGCGTTAATTTTACCTATGTCAATTCCTAATTCTAGACTTGATGTTGCAACTAATGCGTCAATTTTCCCTTCTCTAAATTCTTTCTCTGCTTCAATTCTAACTTCTCTAGATAAGGAACCATGATGAGTTAAAACCTTAAGTTGAGTAATTTTTGAAAGTTCGTTTGCTATAAACTCAGTAGTTTCTCTGACGTTAGTAAAGATTAAAACTGGCTTTTCCTTTTTAATTATTTCTTCTATTTCTTTAAATCTAGCGATTACCTCTGGATTTAAACCAAATTTTAAAGATAGGTCAGTATACTCATCTTTTAACTCTGGAATTATGAGAGATATTTCCATATTTTTTCTTGCGTCAATTTTTGCTACTTCAACTTCATCTCCTAAAAACTTTTTAGCAATATCTATATCTCCTATAGTTGCTGATAAGCCAATAAATTGAATTTTATTTTTACTAATCCTCTTTACTCGCTCTAATGCTAATAATAATTCATAACCTCTTTTCTCATCTAACATTTCTTGCAATTCATCAATTATTATCCATTTTAGATTAGAAAATAGCTCTCGATATTTATTATTAACCAATAAATAAAGTAGTGTTTCTGGTGTAGTCAAAAGAAGTTTAGGTGGATCATTAATTATCCTTCTTCTTTCACTTTCGGTAGAATCACCATGTCTTACAGCAACTTTAATCCCTAACGCTTCTCCTAGTTTTTTTAACCTTATTTCTATGTCTCTATTTAGTGCTCTCAGTGGGGTTAAATATAAAGCAGAAATAGGTAATGAATTTTCTAAGTAAATTTCGTAAAAAACAGGGAAAATAGCAGTTTCCGTTTTTCCATACCCAGTAGGGGCAATAACTAACGTGTTTTTTCCTTTTAGAATTATTGGTATAGCTAACTTTTGTATGGGAGTAAGACTAACATAACCTAATTCCTTAAGCTTTGATACAAAATCATTAGAAACACTTATCATTTAGCCAATAATAATAAGTTTTTGGGATTAATATAAGTGAGGGCTTACATAATTTTTATACTTATATTATTTATCGAGATGGGAACTCTATATATTATTCAAAATTCTCTATATTATTTTATGCTAATGATGATATTTATTATTGCAGATGGGGTATTGGCTTTCATCCTTTTTAATTCTATAACTTTATCCATATTATCAATGCCTACTTTCTTTGCAATTTATAGTATATTCTTCAAATTGGATTTTTATGAGACAATTCTTCTAATAAGTTATTATGCTCCATATTATTTTATAATTTCATTATTTATTTTCTTTCTTTACTCACTTGTAAAAAGAAATTTTTATGATTTTCTTTGGGACGAATTAAGGAAAAATAAAATCTCTTTTTCTCCTTTAAAACTTGCTATAAGCATGATTATTTCAATCCTACTCTATTGGTATTTGTATTATAATCCCTTCTTGCTTGTAGGAAGTATATTGGCAGGTATTACTTTATCTCTCTATGGATCTAATTATGAGCTACCTTTAGTAACCTTAAGCTGGATTATATTTCCTTACTTAGTCATTCCTAAAAATAGTATAACAAGTAAAAACGGTATTATAATTGGAAAAATTATAGGAAAATTAGGTAAAGCTACTGCAGTAGACACTGTGTTTTTAACTAGCGATCCTAACTATAAGTGGATAAGATATAATAGTATGTATTACCTTGATTTCTCTTTTAGTAAAAATTATAATGTTATAATATTGGGAACTAGCGGTGTAGGAAAGTCAACATTAGCTAAAAAGATACTTAATTCTCTAAATGTATCTTATTTAGTCTTCGATGTTCATGGAGAATATGAAATAAACAATGCGAAAAGAATTGATGCTTCTCAGATTACTATAAATCCATTAAGTTTGTTTGGAAGAAGTCCAAAAGAAAGAGCATTAGAAATATCATTGATGTTAAAAAGTCTCTTTAATTTAGGCAATATTCAAACAATGGAATTAACGAATCTTATACTTGAAGCTTATGCGGAAAAAGGAATAGATGAAGACAACCAAACAAGTTGGAGTAATACTCCACCTACTTTTAGAGATGTTCTTTTATTATTAGAAAAGAAAAAGAAATTAGCTACAACAACACAAGATTTATCAAAATATCAGTCTATTGAACCTTATATTCAATTTCTCACTTCTTCTATTTTCAGTAACTCGAACATTGATTTGTCAAATATATTTAAGGAAAATTTTATAATAGATTTCTCTAAAGTTCCAACTAATGAAATAAAATATATAATTATTGAAACATTATTGAAATCTATACAAAGTTTCATGTATATTTCTGGTATATCAAAGTTAAAGAAAATTATTGTTATAGATGAAGCTCCATTTATTCTATCTAAAGAATCAGGCAAAAATCTAATTGAGAGACTTTTTGCTGAAGGAAGAAAATTTGGATTTGGTTTTATTTTAATTTCACAGACAAGTGAGTATATAAAAGAGTTAATAAATAACTCGAGTTACATTTTTGTCTTTAACCTTATAGATCCAAAAGAATTGGATTATGCTAGCAAATTAATAGGTGGTTATGATTCGCATATCTATTCAGCAATCTACGAAACATTACAAAAATTACCAAGGGGGCTTTGCGTAACTAGAGATTTATTAAGGGGTGATTTATATCTACTAAACTTAGCATATGGTGATTTATAATGTTTGATGAGGAAGAAAATGACAAAGAAAAAGAAGAAGAGGAATCTACAGAAACTGAGACAGAAGAAGAACTTACACCAAAAGAAGAAGAGCAAGAAGAGAAAATTGAAGCTGAGACAGAAGAAGAAGAACTTCCAGCATTAAGTGTAGCTGATATAGAACTTTTAATGAAGAATACCGAAATCTGGGATAATCTACTTAATGGTAAGATTAGTATTGAAGAAGCCAAAAAGATGTTTGAAGAGTTAGCCTCTCATTATTCTGCATCTGATAGGAAGAAAAGGAAAAAGGTAGCAAAAAAGACTAAAAAAGTTAAGCAACAAAAATCAAATGAAGAAGAATGATTAAAGCAACATATCCCAATGCGAAAGATTTTTACTCCTTATTATCTGGGTTACTTAAAGTTACAGACGAGATTGTATTAAATTTCTCTGAAGATAGTATTTTTTCAAGGTATTTAACAGAAGACAAAGTACTAATGGTTATACTGAAGATTTCAAAGGAATTTCTTGATGATTATACGATAGATAAACCACAAGGAATAAAGATTAAAATAGATGATTTAAAGAAAATTCTTGGGAAAGCTAAGTCGAAAAGTGCAACAGTTACTTTTGAAGAAACAGAAGCAGGATTAAAGGTAACTGTAAGGGATGAAAAGACTGGTACAAGAAGCAACATATACATAAAAGGGGAGAAAGTGTCAATAGATCAACTTACTGAACCAAAAGTAAATTTGAGTGCTTCTTTTACAACTGACGGTGATGTATTAAAAGATATTGCTAGAGACTTGAGTTTGATTGGTGAAGAGGTACAGATATCTGCAGAAGAAGATAGTATCGTATTTTACGTAGAAGAGTCTGGGAAAACTTACAGATCAGTTTTGAGACAAGACAAACCTTTAAAATCTCTAAATATAGAATCACAGTCAAAAGCAGTATATAGTATAGAAGTATTAAAAGACGTACTTAAAGTGAGTTCTATTTCTCAAAACGTGACTGTTGGATTTGGAAATAATATACCGATGAAAATAGAAGTTCCTACTGATTCTGGAGGTCAGCTAATATTTTGGATAGCTCCTAGACTGTAAATACCATTATCTGAAGCTCTTTTTATTATCGCTACATATTTTTCGTGAGCTTGAAAAATTTCTTCTCCTTTAATCAAAATAGGATAAGTCCTATTGCCTTCTTTTATGCTAAGATCAATATTAAGTAATTTATAAGAGTTTACAGTTACCGATAAAAGAATATTTTTTGCATAGTTGCTACCTGGTCTTTGTATTCTCGTTATAAGTAAAGCCAGCTCTAAATCTTTCCAAAGATTTGGAGATATCCAGCTTCCGTTATCACTACCAAAAAGTACACTAACCCCAGAATCATAAGCTAATGCAATATTAGGTACTCCAACACCAAACCAAAGATTACTCCTAGGGCAAAATACTATGGGTATTTCTTTCTCCTTGAGGCTATTAAACTCATCTTCGGTGAAGTGGGTGCCATGAATCACAAGATTCGGAGAATAAATTGAAATTAAATTCTCGATATTATCTCTTATATACTGTTTTTTAGTTTCAGCTACATGAACAGCTCTTATTTTTACAGAAAAATATTGATATATTTTTGTTAACTCTTTTTCATTGTGATATTTTAAATCAGGTAAACCATATCCATCAGCTATCTTTGATAACTTATCTAATTCTTTTTCGTCGAAAGAATCTAATCTACCTAGAGCATAATATCTTATATTCACGAACTCTTTCAATGCATTTTTGGCTTTTACTATACCGATAATTCCTTCTTCACGAAAATCTATTAATCCCACAATTCCAAACTTTAATGATTTAATTACAAAATTCTTTATACCATCAATAATCTTATTAGAATAGATTTTTAGATACTTATATTTTTCACTGTTAGGATCACCTACCAACTCCTTTATGCTTTTATCTATTCCAATTTCTGGAAAAGTAAAATCAGCTATATGAGTATGAGCATTTATTAAAGGGGGTAGCATTATAAATTGTCTCATGTCTATTGCACTTGAATCATAACCATTACCCACATGTAGAATTTCGTTATTTTCACTTAATTCAACGTTTACGTTCTCTTTTAATTCTAACTCTTCACCTAAAAGAATTCCTCCTAGATTTATTCTAAGATTGGACAATTTCAATCTTCCTATCTCTATATAATCTAATAATGTGTAATGCTTTAGCTGCGTTTTTTAAGCCTTCTCTTGGATTATTACCGATTCCTACTCCAACTTTTAGCCCAGATATACTTTCTACAATGTCTTTAACATGATTTAACATTTCTACATTTAAAAATGCGCCAATATTATCTCCTCCAAAATAATAGGCCAAACCCCCTAGATTTTGCATAATATTGAATATCTTGTTATAAACTTCAAATATTTCTAGATACGCATCAAACAAATATCTCCTCCTTGTAAAACCATCTAAATCAAAATGAGCGACTAGTATTTTTTCATCGTTAAAATCGCTTATTTTCTCTCCATGTTCACAATTTTTCTCAGCCTCTAAGAAAGTTTTTCCGTATCCATAGCATACTTTGATTGGTACTGGCGAAAGATCTCTTATTTTGCTTATGACTTGATCTATTTTGCTTATTTCGGCGCCGTCTAAAAGTAATATGTAGGAATCGTATCTATAAGTAACAGCAAAGGAGTTTATCTCTGAAGCTAGCTGCGTTAATTCAGATAAAAAATTATGTTGAAAACTTTGTATTTTCCACTCCCTATCATAACCTAAACTTTCAGTCCATTCTTTATATCCTTCTAGGTTTATCTCAGCTATTTTCATTCTATTATCACCATCTCTTCTCTAGATATTTGTAAATTATGCAACATTCTCAATCTTTTGGCTAATTTTATTGCTGACTCTACAGCTCTAGTAGAATACTCCTCTATCCTTTCTACTGCTTGTTCATGAGTAACACCATGACCTATAATACCTAAGGTAACTGGCTTACCAAATTCTACTGATAAATCTAGCAATTTTCTCGCAGCTTGAGTAGCCACTATTTCATCATGCTTAGTTTCACCTTTAATTACTGCACCTAATGTAACAACAGCATCAATATCATCCCTTTTTAATAATTCTTTTACTGCTATAGCCATATCATAACTTCCTGGTACTTTGAACACTATCCTAATATTAGCTCCTAAAAATTTAGCATGAGATATTGCTCGTTGTAGCATTAAATATGTTATGTCATAATTAAATTCAGCAACTACTATTCCTAGATTAATCGATTGGTCCTGCATTTTCATAACCCTGCCTCAAACCTTTCCCAGCATAAGGAGTTAAAGCATTTTTTCCATCTCTCACTAATCTAACTAAGTTTTTAGCATGTTTTGTAGTTCTATCTATGGCTAACTCCTTAAGTTTCTCTTCATCATCAACTTCATCCTCATGAACTGTAACATCTATTATATGTCTAGAAGTTAATATTTGAGTCATGATAAGCCCAATACTCGTAGCTAAGTAACTATATTTATCTAACATAGTCTTTCCTACCCAACCTAATGTTATAACACCGTCACAACCCTCATCTAATAACCTTTTAGCAGCTACTGGCATATCTTTAATTCCAGGTACTGTGTACCTAATTATTTCGGCATCTGGATCCTCAGATCTTATAACTTTAATTGCTATACTCCCCATATCTACCCTTGAAAACGTAGTATCAACAACTCCATATTTCCTCATAATGACACCTCTTTTAGAATTTCATTTCCTTCAATGAATAGAAATCCATTATATTTTGCGTATCTTAATGCTTTCTCCTTACTCATGCTTTTTCCATCATCAAGCATTTCTGCAATGACTGCACTTTTTTCTAGCCCTACATACTCAAGCAGAGATATACTTAACTCCGTATGACCTTTTCTCTTATTTAAACCTCTAGAAAGCAAAATCGGCACATGGCCTGGTGAATAAAACTCCTTTTCAAATTTTTCTCTAGCTAAGGTTTCATCTTGGTTTATAAGTGAAATAACATTATGAAGTTCATTAATTGTTTTCGCCCTATCATAATCATTTATCCCAGTTCTTGTTGCTACATGATTGACCCAAAGTGAAAAGGCTGGCTCATCACCATAAACTGGTTTTTTAGCTAAATTAGGATATTTTTCTTTAACTATATTAACCATAAAGTCTAAGCCTAATTTTTTGCCGTAATTTTCTGTAGTAACGTAACATATTAGTCCCCCAGCGTCTTTTCTTAACAAGTTTATACTTTTCCACGTTATTTTTCCACCATAAAACATCATATCAACTTCTTCTTCTCTTCCATCGAAATCATATATTAGCACTGGAAGTCCTTCTTCAAGATTTTTCCTTAGTTCCGATTTTAGTATCATCACAAATACATTAAATCAAAAATATAAAAGCGTATATACTAATGACCTTTATATCTCCTAAGTATAATAAACATTATCACTGAAATTATTAATATTAATATATATACAGTATAAGCTAGATTATAATCATTTGAAGAATTACTAGAATCTATATAAGATGGTAAAGACACTACTGATTCGTTTATATAACTTACATTTCCAATTATCTTTACCATTTGTGATTGTGAAGATATGATTAATGTCATGTTGGATGCGAATAGATAAGTTACTTCGATTAATGTTTTGTTATTAGAAACACTTATGAGTGGCTTTTGTAATATTGAATTATTTGTGTATGTAATATTTAATTTTGAATTATTAAATATGCATATAGCAACATAAGTTAAATTAAATATAACGTCTATCTTAAGAGGGATATTTTTATAATTTTCGATAACATAGATATTTAAGATATTATTAGTTGCTGGAATATTATAAGTATAGTGACTAATTAGAGTCATTGATGATGTTGGTAAAGATAATAAAACAAGAACAAGTAAACACATATTTATTAAGGTAATAAAGATATTAATATTAGGCATGTCTACCTATCC